>OZ253438.1:0-1422118 GCA_965261025.1 Chlamydiales bacterium
TTTAGCTCTTTTATGTGATGCTTATGAGGAGGAGCTTTTGGAAGGAGGAGAAACTCGGGTAGTGCTCCACTTTTCTCCCAAAGTAGCCCCTATCAAGGTGGCTATTTTCCCCTTAATGAAAAAAGAACTTCTTGTAGAAAAAGCTCTTTCGGTAAAAAACCTTCTTCAAAAAAGATGGCAAATAGAGTATGACGATTCAAAAGCCATTGGGAAAAGATATCGAAGACAGGATGAGCTAGGAACTCCTTATTGTGTTACTATAGACTATGATACCTTGGAAGAGGGTACAGTAACTCTTCGTGAAAGGGATTCGATGCAACAAGAAAGGGTTGCTATAAAGGATCTTGTTTCCCTTTTGGAAAAGAAGCTGGTTTAAGCTTTAGGGATTTTTTAAGATCTGGGGTCGTTCCTTCTTTAAAAGATCAAACTTCTTGGCAAGTTGCATAATCTCTTCCTCACTGCATTTTCCTTCGAAGATTTTGATTTTGATCTTTTCTCTCTCTTCCATCCAAGAGCGATCTAACATTTTTTGTATTGTTTGCAAAAAGGTTTCTTCTACTCGGGAAGGATTGACTTTTTTTTCCAAAAGTTTAGCTAAGCAGTCCTGTAAGCTCTTTTCTTCTAAAGCAGCGCGCAAAGAAAGGATATCCAAAGGTTTTTTTTGCTCATACAGATCGAGGTAGGTTTTATAAAGTTGTAAACATTCGGTGTTTTTGAAATGGCTTTCTTGCAAATTCTTCTTGGCTATTTCAATTAAGTAAGGTTTTTCCTCTCCTAAAAGGAAAAGCCATCTTATAAAATCGCTTTCTAAAATGAGATCAGGATCAATTTTTGAAGCGCTTTCTTTAGCTATTTCCGCCGCTTTAGGGAAAAATATTTTTTCTCCTGGTGTTTCTAAATGTAATAGAGCTTCTGGAGTTTGTGTTAGTTTTGCCAGCTTTCGAAGGCTTTCATGAACCATCAAGGGATGGTCCCAAGACCGGATTTTTTTGGCGATAATTTGCACAAGCTCTGTTTTTTGTGCAGGGGAATTTAGATTGTAGCGTTTTTTTTCTTGTTCTACTAAAAAGGTTAAAAAGTCGCTGCTTTGTTGTAGGAAATGTTTCATCTCTTCAGGTCCTTTTTCTCTTAAAATAAAATCGGGGTCATATCCCTTAGGGAATAATACTACCTGTACTTCCACTCCTTCTTTTTGAAAAAAATTTCCTGTCTTATCTGTTGCGTGAAGCCCTGCTTCATCTGGATCAAAAGCGATATAAACCTTATCCACTCCTAGTCCCAAAAGCTCTTTCCCTTGCTCTTCAGTAAAAGCGGTTCCTTGCGAGGATATAGTGAAATCAAACCCTTCTTGGATTAAACGAAAAGCATCTATTTGCCCTTCGACGATAAGAGCCTTTCGTTCCTTGGCTATTCTTTTTCTACTGTAAAACAGGGCAAATAAGACTTTCGATTTTTTAAAAAGGGGTGTTTCTGGAGAGTTAACATATTTGGCGCCAAAGGTCCCCTCTTTTACTTTCCTTGCTGAAAATCCTATTGGATTGCCCAGTCCATCTAAGATAGGAATCATCATCCTTTCTGTGAAAAAGTCTGCTATTTTTCCTGAGTGAAGTCGTTTAATTAGACCCACTTTTTCCAAAATTTCTTTAGAAAACCGATCTTTTAGATATTGTTGTAAAAGATTGCCTGGAGGGGCGTATCCCAGATGGAACTTTTGGATAAATTCTAGATCTATCCCTCTTTCATAGAGATATCTTAAGCAGGCTTCTCCTTCTTTAGTATGCAAAAGGGTAAAATGATAAAAACCCATAGCTTCTTCCATGGGCTCTTTTAAAAACTGTTTGCTAAATCCTGCCTCTCCTTTTTCCTGTTCTAAAGTTACCCCAAATTTTTCTGCTAATACTTTCACAGACTCTGTAAAGCCCATTCCCAAGTAGTTCATCAAAAATTGGATAGCATCTCCATGAGCTCCACAGCCGTAGCAGTGATAATGATTAGAGCCTAAAGCAACTACAAAGGAAGGACTTTTTTCTTCATGAAAAGGGCAAAGACCCTTGTAATAGGCCCCCGCTTTTTGCATTTTGATATGAGAGGAGAGAACCTCTACAAGATCGATTTTTTCTCGTAAGACTTCTAGACTCTCTTTAGAAAATCCTTGCATTTTCTTCCTCCACCCATCCATCAAAGCCGAGAGAGTTTGTTTCGGTCAACTTCTTTTCTTTGGTAGCCAAGGCTCTATTTTCAGCATCTTACCTATTGACATAAGGTCCGTGAGGGAACGCAGCTTTGACAAGGGTGGTTTTCCGAGATTAGTGGGAGCCTAATAAGGTTACGGATATTTTTTAGCAAGTTCTTGTATATAAGTCTTTAACAGACTTTTGAACAGTTAGCTATCTTAGATAATCTAAAGTGTAACTTTAGATTGTCCTAAATTCAAGAGGGAAATTTGGAATCTCCCTTATAGGAGGTAAAAGGTGTTTTTTCCATTGAAGTGCTGGCTAGGATAGCCGTTTTTTCTGTGTTTGGAGGATTGTTAGCCGTATCGCTCTTTTTGTCTTACCCATCGTTTTATCCACCCATCCAGGGAGATTTTTCCGGGTCCAAAGGCGAGAGTGATAAGAGAGGTTAGAAGGAAAGGAAAAGGAGCCTCTTTTACCAAGAGGGAAGGGTCAAAAACAAAATGGAAATCTTTAAAAACATGTGCATGAGCTGTTCCATAAGCTACGAACATAGCAAGGGATAAAAGGAGAGCAAAGAAACGAGAGCCCAGCCCCACTAGCAGACAAAACCCTCCTATGATTTCTAGAAAGGCAAGAAAAAAGGCAGAAAAAGGAGGGAAGGGTATATATAGGGAATCTAAAAATTGCATCGTTCTTTCTATTTTATGAAGTTTAGAAAGACCTACTAGGAAAAACTGATGTCCCCAGGTGATTCGTAAAAGAAGCAAGAGGGCGCTTTGCAAATGGGAAAAAAAAGAGATAAACCAAAGATAAAACTTTTGAAATCCTTGTACAATAGGATGAAAAAGCATAAGACCTCTCTTTTGACTTACAATGAAAGATTTCTTTTTTTTTCACAAGAGAGGGACGCTTTTTGCCTCTTGCAGTTTTTCTTAAGCTGCGGTAACCTCCTTAAGGGACGGACTTGTTATGGTGAGTACAGCTCTTTATTTTACCTTCTTTCGGATTATTGCTAGTCCTTTATTTCCCTTTTTCTATTTTTATTCTCCTTCTTTAGGGATTTCGGAAAAGGTGATGCCCTTTTTCCTTCTTATTCTTGTTACTCTCCTAGAATTTACGGATCTTTTTGATGGGTTTATTGCCCGGAAAAAGGGAGAGGTTACAGATCTTGGTAAAATTTTGGATCCCATCTCTGATAGTATTACCCACATTACGATCTTTTTTACCTTTACCAAGGGGGTTGTAGGTATTCCTATGCTGTGGGTTCTCATTTTTTTATATCGGGACTTTTTAGTAAGTGCCCTAAGAACGGTGTGTGCTTTGAAAGGATATGCCCTTTCAGCAAGAAAAAGCGGGAAATTAAAAGCGATTTTGCAAGGAGGCGCTTGTTATGGGATTATCCTTAGCATGATTTTCTTCTTTTGGGGAGGGCTTTCTCAGAAGATGCTTCATACGATTAGTTCCACATTGGTAGCTGTAGTAGCTATCTACACGGCTTTTTCTACGATAGACTACTTTTTTGCCAATCGGAAATACCTCAAGAAGATGCTGCAGGCAGACTAGTTAAGTAATCTCTGGTAGAGTTTTTGGTACTGCCCTGCCGCTTTTTCCCAGCTAGAGTCAAAGGATAAGGCCTGTTTTATCAAAAGCCTTCTCTTTTTAGGGTTTTCATACCACAGGCAAAGGGCTCTTTCTAACGTCTTATCTAAAGAGGTTTCTTCATATTCTTCAAAGAGATAACCATTCTTTTTTTTCTCCGGAATATTAGGGTCATCTGCATCAAAAATCGTATCAGCAAGTCCTCCTGTTTTTCTAGCTATAGGAAGAGTAGCGTAGCGCATAGCAATGAATTGTGTAAGACCGCAGGGTTCAAATCGAGAAGGGATTAAGAGAAAATCCGCAGCAGCAAAGGAGAGCCTGGCTAAAGCATCGTCATAGAAAAAATGGAAGTGAAAACTTCCCTTTTCTAGATTTTTTTGCAAAGTTTTAAAGAGGGTCAGTTCTGATTTTCCTGGATGGGAACCTAAAAGCAGGGCTGTTGCCCCGCTTTCTACACTTTTACGTATTCCATAGGCAAGAAGCTCCGGCCCTTTTTGCTCTACGAGTCTACACACGGCAATCACCAAGGGGCCTTTTTTTCTGTTGAGTTTTAGTTTTTTTTCCAGAAAATCTCTGTTTTTTCTTTTTTTTTTTAAAAGATTTTCGAGAGGTTCTTTAGAAGAGAAAGGAAAAGCTAAAGCAGCATCTTTTTCAGGATTCCAAGCAGTTTCATCTAGGCCATTTAAAATACCAGAGAGGCTCTGTTTTTTTTGCGTTAAAAGAGGATGTAAGCCGCAGCCTTTTTCTGCCGTTAAAATTTCTTGTGCATAGTTAGGTGAGACTGTTGTAACCCAATCGGCATGGATTATTCCCATTTTTAAAAGATTTACTTGGGAAGATCTCGAGGAAGAAGGAGAAGGAAAAAGCGCTTTTTCCTGCTTTGGTAAAACCCCTATTTTTTGTACAAAACGGAAAGGAGTTACTCCTTGGTAAAGAAGGTTGTGAATTGTTAAAATAGTTTTTTTAATGGAAAAGGAAGCTGTAAGAAAAAGAGTTTTTACTAAGAAGCTACAAAAAGCTGTATGCCAGTCATGAAGGTGTAAGATGTCAAAAGAGGCTTTTTTTTGTGCTAAGTAATCTAAACAGGCTCTACAAAAGTAGAGAAATTTCACTAAATCTTCTTGGGTATATAGGCTTTTTTCAGAAAAAAAAGAGACCTCCAAGGGCTCTATTAAAAGAATAGGAACGGATTCAAAGGAAAAAGAAAGGGCTCTATTTTTCACCCATTTGTTTTCAAAAAAAGAGGAAAAGATTTCTTCTTTCGTATTTTTAAAAGCAGGAATAAAAGAATATTTGGGGAGAATAACTAAGTTATTTTCTCCTTTCTCCTGGAGTTTTTTGCTTAGCCCATGGGTTACATCGGCCAGCCCTCCCACTTTAGCAAAAGGAGCCATTTCTGAGGCAATGTGTAGTATACGCAAAACGTAAAGAACCCTTTTTTCAGACCATGCCCGATTTTTTTTTTTCTATCTAGAGAAGTTAAGATTTTTTTCTAGAGAAATTTTTAGTTCTTTTGGAGTCAAGAGCTTGCCTTGCAAATAATTCTAATACTCGGCTAACATCTCTTTTGTCTCCTTAGTATGAAGGGGGAATTTATTGGGGTGTAGCCAAGTGGTAAGGCAGCGGTTTTTGGTATCGCCACTCGGAGGTTCGAATCCTTCCACCCCAAGATTGTGTGGATATGCGCTATGAAGCAGCCTGGAGAGGGAAGGTGCCTGTTATTTACAGGATCAAAATCGAAGGCTTTGGCAGAGAAAGTTGCTTTAGACCCTCAAATTTCTCTAGGAAAAGGAGTGGTTAAAAGTTTTGTTGATCAAGAAATCCGGGTCCAGATACAGGAGGAGGTGTTTGATCAAAAAGTTTTTGTTATCCAAACGGTTTCGGTCGATCCAAATCGGAGTTTGCTTGAGTTTTTGTTTCTAGTAGAAGCGTTAAAACAAGAAAAAGTGAAAGAGATAGTTGGGATAATTCCTTATCTAGCTTATACTAGGCAGGACAAAAAAAAAGAGGGAGAGCTGCTTGCTATAAAGTATATAGCAAAACTTTTGAAGCAGTCGGGAATATCCTCTTTGATTACGATAGAGATGCACTCAAGAAGGGGTGAGGAATTTTTTGAAGTTCCTTTATTTACCCTGGAGGCATCGGAGCTTTTTTTGGAAAAGCTAAAAAAGAGGCGCTGGCAAAATCCTGTTTTGTGTTCTCCTGACGAGGGGGGAAGAGAGAGAGGGGAGTGTCTAGCAAAGCAGTTGGGCTGGAGGTTTTTTTGTTTGCAAAAGCAAAGGAACTCAGAGCAGGGAGTAAAAATTCTTTCTTTTGAAGAAGAGGTAAAAGACAAGGAGCTGGTCATAGTAGATGATATAGCTTCGACGGGGGCTACTTTAGAAGAAGTAGCCAAAGAGGGGAAAAAAAGAGGTGCTAGTAAGGTGGTAGCCTTGGTAACTCACCTCTTGCCTTCTGCGAAATTTCCTTCTGTGGACTTAGTCTTTTCCACAGATACAGTGGAAGAAGAAGGCCTTGTAAAAAGGGAGCTAATTTCGGTAGCGCCTTTATTACAAAAACGGATGAAAAACTGTATAACTTAAAAAGAGAACATATGAAGCTAGCGGTTTATAAAAGAACAAAAGAGAAGAAAAGCGAACTGGCCAAAATTCGACAGGGGGGGGATATCCCTGCTGTCTTGTGCACAGCAAAGGGAGAATCCCAAACCGTTTTTGTGAAAGGGAGGGAATTCGAGGCGTTTTTGCGCAGCATTAGGCCAGGGCATTTGTCCACACAAATAATAGAGATCTCTTTAGAAGGAAAGAAATTCCAAGGCCTTATAAAAGAGGTTCAATATCATAGGACTAGCTATAAAGTAGAGCATATCGATTTTTATCTTCTTCAAGAAGAAAGACCTGTGGTTTTAAATGTACCTATAGAACTGGAGGGAGCGGCAGACTGTTTGGGAGTAAAAAAAGGGGGAATGGTTCGTCAAATTGTTCGTAGAATGAAAGTAAGGTGTCTACCTAAAGATATTCCTTTTAACTTTAAACTAGATGTTTCTGGTTTGGATATGGGGGAATCTAAAAGGCTTTTAGATATTACTCTACCTTCTTCTATAAAGCCCCTGGCAAAGTTAAAAGAGGTGTTAGTTACAGTAGTCAAGCGTTAACAGATGAACTCTTTTCTGATTGTAGGTTTAGGAAATCCCGGGAAGGAGTATGGGCATACAAGGCATAATATTGGGTTTCGGGTTTTAGACGAGCTAGCGCAGAAGTATAGAGTTTCGGAGGTAAAGAAAAAAAAGAAGGCTCTCTATTCTTTTTTTGAAAAAGAAGGGAAAACTATTTTCTTACTCTGGCCTCAAACCTATATGAATTTAAGTGGGGATGCGGTAAAAAAGTGGGTTCGCTTTTTAAAGGTACCCAAGGACCATATTTTGGTAGTAGTAGATGATGCGGATCTACCTTTTGGGACCCTTCGTTTGAGGCAAAAGGGTTCCAGTGCAGGACATAACGGACTGGAAGATATAGAAAGAGCTTTAGGATCTAAGGATTATGCTAGGCTAAAGTGGGGAATAGGAAGGCCTAAGCAGAGGGCCTTAGCGGACTTTGTTTTGGAAAATTTTACGGAAGAGGAAGAAGGGCAGATCCCCAACCTTGCCGAAAAAGCTATACGAGAGATGGAAAAGTGGCTAGAGATTTACTCTTAGCGACTAAATAGGAGAGATAAATGAAGAAGATGGAAACAAAACTTTACGAGGGAATGTATGTGTTTACCCCTACTCTCAGTGAAGAATCTCGGAATAAGGCCTTGGAGAAGGTCTTAAATGGGATTACAGAAAAAGGGGGATCCATAGAAAAAATCCATGATATGGGAAGAAGAAAACTAGCCTACTCTATCCGGGGAAAAAAAGAGGGGTATTATTATTTACTGTATTTCTCTGTTTCCCCTGCTGCTATAGAGGAGCTTTGGAAGGAATATAACCTACATGAGGATATGCTTCGTTTTATGACCCTTCAAACAGAGAAAGTAAGAGAGACATTAGAGTTTAAGTCGTTAAAAGCGGCAATGTAAGGAGAATCCATGAATAGAAAATCATCTGGCTTAGCTTTTTCCAAAAAGAAAAAATCGTGTCCCTTCAAAGAATCGGGCATGAAGGAGATCGATTATAAAGATCTAGAAACGCTAAGACAATTTGTTACTGAAAGGGGGAAAATTCTTCCCAGAAGAATTACGGGAGTATCTCAATACTTCCAGCGGCGTCTTAAGGTGGCTTTGAAAAGGGCTCGGCATGTGGCTCTTTTACCTTTTGTTGCGGAACAGTAGAGATAAGAGAGGGATATCATGAAACAGAAAGTGCTTTTATTGGAAGATGTAGAGGCTTTAGGTAGATCAGGAGAGATTGTAGCTGTAAAAGTGGGATATGGGCGTAATTTTTTGATTCCTCAGAAAAAAGCCGTTGTGGCTAGTAAGCAAACAATTCGGATGCAGGAAAAACTGCGAAGAGAAAGAGCTATCCAGGCCGAAAAAGACCGAAAAGAAGCAGAGGAGATGGCAGGTTCTTTAGAAGGACTTAGTGTAACTGTCAAAGTTAAGATAGATGTGCAGGGACATCTATACGGCTCAGTAAGCGCCCAAGATATTTATGAAGCCCTTTTGAATCAAAAAGTGGAAGGCGTGGAAAAGAAGTATATCCAGCTTCCCAAGCCAATTAAGACTTTGGGATCTTTTAAGATTTCTTTAAGGCTAAAAGAAGGGGTTATGTCTTCTTTGCAGCTTGTGGTAGAGCCAGAAGAAGGAGTAAGGCTTCCTTTGGTGGAAGAGAGCAAAGAAGAGAAGCTGAAAGAATTTGAGCAGCAAAGCGAAGAGGCCAAAGAAGAGTAGATGCTCTTTTTTTCACCTGCAAAGGTGAATCTGTATTTCAGGGTTATCTGCAAAAGGAAAGACGGCTATCATGATATCTCTTCTCTTTTTCATACTGTAAATTATGGAGATTTTCTAACCGTACAAGAGAAAAAGGGAGAGGATCTTTACTCTTCTACAGAACCTTCCCTAAAGTGGGATTCTTCTAATCTTATTTTTCAAGCAGTTGATCTTTTTCGGCTTTATACCCAAAGAAAATTTGCCGTAGCAATTCATTTAGAGAAAAAAATTCCCCTGCAAGCAGGATTGGGAGGAGGAAGTAGTAATGCAGCTACCCTTCTCTGGGCTTTAAATGAACTAAGCGGGCAGATTCTTTCCCTAGAAGAGCTAAAAAGGCTAGGAGCAAAACTAGGCTCTGATGTTCCTTTTTTCTTTTCTCATGGGCAAGCAGTTTGTGAGGGAAGAGGAGAAAAAATTACACCCGTTAAACAAGATCCATTGGAGTTTTGGATTGTAAAACCTTCTTTTGGCATAAACACGAAAGAGGTTTTTACTCGCTATACCCCTTCCAACGAAGCTTTTCAAAAAAAAAATTTTCATAATGATCTAGAAGAAGCTGCTTTTTCTTTAGAGCCAAGGCTTCTTTTATTGAAAGAGACCCTTCTGCAGAAAGCGGATAAAGTAGTAATGACAGGAAGTGGTTCTGCTTTTTTAGTTTTTACCAAGGAGGATCTTTCCTTTATTGCTTCTTTCTCCCAAAGGGTCAAAAGTATTACTCGTAAAAAAACTAGTTGGTATACTGCTTCAGCTTCTAGTTGATGTTTTACTTTTTTTTGCTATCCCTTAAAAATCTGCCATGAAATTAGCAAAAAAATCTTTTTAACAAAAATTTTATTGCTGTTTTTTTATAAAATAATTTCACCTTTTCTAAAAAATTGATCTAAAACATAACTTTTATTAAAATCCCTGCGACCTTATTGGAAGGAGTTAATTTCGTGAGTAGCCCAAATAGTATTACTAGCAGTAGCTCCAATAGAACCATAGATTTCTTGGAAAAGTTTCAAAAGGAGCGCTTTGAAGGGGAAAAGATCGATACGCTGTTTCAGAATTCTTTTGGAAGGCTATTTTTTACTGGAACGGAAAAGCCAGGAACAATTGAAAAGGAATGGAGGTATTCTACAATCTATACTCTAATCTACGAATTTGGTAAGCATTCGGTTATTTTTATTAAACATCCCCCGGGGGTTTCAGATTGGTATAAAAAGAAAGGTTTGGGAAAAGCCCATTTGAATTCTAACAGACTGGCTTCTGAAGCAGACCAATCGCAAGATAGGTCAAGTTTTCTTAGTCCGGTTATGACCGTAGCTGAGCTTGCAGCTGGAGTACTTTTAGCAAATAATCCATTTGATAGTTCTGTTATAGATTATTTTAAAAATATTTCTACTAAGCGAGGTTATACCTATGGTGTAATAAAAACACCTCATGAAAGAGTAGTTAAGATAGAAGCTTTTTTAAGTACAGAGAACGATCCTTGTTATAAATTTTTTACCTTAGGATCAGAAGGAGACCTTTTTGCTTGGGATATTGACCCAAAAACTCGAAATATCCGTCGGAAAATTAAAGGTTCCAGTCCTTTTCGCGAAGGAGGGCTTAAATTTTTATCAACTCGTTTATCTACTTATCCGAGGAAACTTTTGAAAGAAATGAGAATTTCTCAATTCTATCGGAGTTTTCAAGGCAAAAACAGTCTTCCAATGACTTGTCTCTTTAAATATCATGGGGAAAGGTCTTACCTTAGGAAAGACTCTGAAGAAATTATTACTACGGTTCCAGTTGGTAGGAATAAGGTATACTATGACACCCAATACTCGAGACCTTTTCCCATTAATCTTCGTAAACGCCTATTTGGATCTTCCATAAGAAAGATGAACAAGAGAATCTCCAAAATTGTATACCTTCATTGGCGGTGTAATATAGATAAATACTTGGTAGCTATTCAGAAGGGATTGCCTGAGCATCCTTTCGATAAAATTATCCTTCAAGAATCTCACGAAGATTTTGTTAGGGAGCTCGATTTTTCTGGAGGACTTGAATGTTTATCTTCACCTTCTGCTGTTTTGTTTGATTCTATAGCAGTTATGAATGCAGGGAGTTATGATTTCGAACCATTTTTGATTTTTGCTGGTCGATCTATATCTAAAGATGGTTCTGCTTATCTTTTTGTCCAATCTGCGAAGAATAAGCAAATGCCTTATTCATCTTTAAAAGGACTTAAGACTCGCATAATAACAAATTATGCTGATAATTCCCCTGCTAGATTAGTGAATTTAGAAAATGGAACTTTCCTTCTTACTTTTTACGAAAAATACCAATCTGGTGATGAGGAGCACAAGCATTTTTATATTTATTGGATGGGGGAGGATTTAACGCCTCTAGATCATATAAGATGGGAGAATACAGAGAATATAGAACAAGAGATGTGGTTTGCAGAATTGCCTTACTATGATGGTGATTCTAGTGCAATCTTCATAAATCCTTCCCTTATGGCAAGCTCTAGTAAAGGCCCTTCTTCTCCGTTTGTTTTTCGCAAGGATGCTCCTTCAGAGAAAAAATTAGAGGAGCAGTCAGAAAAAGAAGAAAGTGAAGAAAAGGAAGAGGTAGATTCTCAGGAGAAAAAATCCATTTCCGAATCTTCTTCAGAAATTAAAGCTGTACGGAGATCTAAAGATAGAAAAGACTCTTCATCAGCTCTCCGAGAGCCTTCACCACAACTACCACCACCTCCTCCTGGTTATTCTCCTCCTAAGGAAGTATCTGCTCCGAAGGAGGATCTTGGTCTTGAAATCCAAGAAATAAAAAGAGAAATAGTTAAACAGGGAAAAAAAGTTGCCACCGACGAAGAAATACGTTCCAGTATAGGTCTTATTAGAGTGCTAGGTGAATATACGAGGGAGCTTGTAGAAGTCTCTATAAGAAATCGACAAAACCGTGTCGTAAAGGAAGCCATTCAAGCTTTACTTTTTCATAAAAACAAAAATGTCTCTGAGTACTACAAAAACATGCGATTAACTTTTGGTAGTATGCTGTTAGTCTCTCATGCTTGCTTTCCCCGTATATTGAAGGTAAGGCAACGTGTAAGTTTTGATAAAACGACTGCAGTTTTGAATGCTATAAGATTAGGTGCTAAGGGGGGTAAAGCGCTTGGAAAACTTATCTCTACTCCTTTGGTAAGTGGTTTGATCGATTTGATTGGTTCAGCGGTAGAAGAAGGGACAGACGAAGCTGCTTGTCGTCGAAGAGACGCTCAATTGGAAAAGTTAGCTCGGTTTTGTGAGTATTCTGAAATAGACCCTCTTGCGGAAGGAGTAGCAAGAGCGCTTACCTATGTCAATATGAGTGTCATTGAAACAACAAACTTGGATATATCCAAGCTTACCAAAGAACATGCGCAAAAGCTCATTAAGTCTATCATTTTTGCTCAGAAATCCATCAATACCTTAGAAGAGAAAGTAGAATTTCTTGTTAATAGTGTGAAGTCAAATAATCACTCTCGCCAAATGCTTAAACAAGATTCAAATTTTGATCTTTTAGCTATTGGAGAAAGGGATAAATTGGTAGAAAGGTTAAAAAAGCTAGAAACGGAAGTACAATCTCTTAAGAAACAGCTAGAGGGGGATGACGAAAAACAAGATAGCTCTGAAATATATGCTGGTGGAAATCAAGTTCAACTTTTAGTTTCTAAAAAGCTCCACCGGAGCAGAAGCAGAATTCCTCAAGAAGGACTCTTTTCTGCTTTTGAGGGGGATCCTGTGGCTAGCCTGGGTATAGAGCTAAGTATGCAGTCTGAAAGAATGCATTCATTGCTTGAAGAAATTGGAAGATTATCTTCCCAGGTAAGCAAGTTACAAGCAAGAAAAGAAGAAACAGGGAAGAAAAACTAAACACGTATAGGGTCTGGTTTACTAGAAAACACCCTAGTTAATAACCCCTCCTCCTAGGAGCTTTTCTTTTTCATAAAAGACAACAGACTGTCCGGGAGTAATCGCTCTTTGTTTTTGTAAAAAGGTAACCTTCCAAGAATCGTTTTCTTTTTTCTCTATGTGACAGGGAGCCTCTTCGCTTCGGTAACGAATCTTACAGGTGCAAGAATAAGAGGGAGAAGGCTCTTTGTCTACCCAGAAAAGCTCTTTAGCCAGAAGCATTTCTTTATAGAGGTGGGGGTGGTTCTCTCCTTGTTCTATGATAACGACGTTTCTAGTTGGATCTTTATCCACTACGTACCAAGCCTCTCCTTTTCCTCCCAGTCCAATTCCTTTTCTTTGCCCTAGAGTATAAAAGGCCATGCCATCATGTTCTCCCAAAACCTCTCCTTTTAGATTCTCGAACTTTCCCTTTTGAAACCCAATAAAAGAGCTTAAAAACTCTTTAAACCTTCTTTCTCCAATAAAACAAATGCCAGTGCTATCTTTTTTATCGTGTACCGAAAGGTTTTGCTCTTTTGCTATTTTTCTTACCTCCTTCTTGAGAAGATGTCCTATAGGAAAAAGGATTTTTTCTAACTGCTTTTTTTGAAGGGTATATAAAAAATAGCTTTGGTCTTTCGAAGGGTCTTTTCCTCGGAGGAGCTCGAAAGAACTACTAATTTGACAGTAGTGTCCCGTTGCCAGAAAATCCCCTATTTGCAGGGCTTTTTCTAAAAGGGCCTTAAATTTGATCTCTCGGTTACACAAGATGTCAGGATTGGGGGTTCTTCCTTTTTGGTATTCTTGTAGAAAATGGGAAAAAACTTCTTCTTCATATTCTTTACTAAAGTTTATGGTGTAGTAGGGGATATCTAATTGAGAGCAGATAGAGACAACATCTTCATACTCTTTTTCAGGACAATCCTTCCAGTTCTTCATATACAAGGCAACCACATCCATGCCCTGCTTTTTTAGCAAGAAAGCAGAAACAGCAGAATCTACGCCCCCAGACAAAGCAACTACTACTTTTTTCTTCTTCATGCTTCGTTTTGGAGTCTTTCAATTCTTTTTTCCAAAGGAGGGTGGGTCGCAAATAAAGCAGTGAGACCTCCCTTACTTTGATGAGAAATCTTAAAAGCTTGTAAAGCGGGAACCTCTGCTTTTTTATCTTTGATCTGTTGAAGGACCCTTAAAGATTGTAGAGCGTGGACCATGGGAGTTTTGCCTGCAAGAAAAGCTCCTCCTTTATCTGCTCTGTATTCTCGGAATCTAGAATAAGCGGCAATTACCAAAGAGCCTAAGACCATGAAGATGACTTCAAAAACGAAAACAAAAACCATGTAACTACCTAAGGAAACACTGCTTCTTTCATTTTTACCGGTTCTAGATAAAGCAAAGGCTAAAATGCGAGATAAAAACATGACAAAGGCATTGATGATTCCTTGTAGAAGGGTCATAGTTACCATGTCTCCATTAGCAATATGGGAGATTTCATGAGCGAGTACCCCTTCGATCTCCTCTTGAGAAAGCTTTTCTAAAAGGCCTGAAGAAAGGGCAACTAAAGATCTTTTTTGTGTAGGGCCTGTGGCAAAGGCATTTACTTCTTTAGAGAAATAGATTCCCACTTCTGGCATGGGAATAGAGGCTTTTTTAGCAAGGGTTTCCACCTTTTGTAGAAGTTTTTTTTCTTCCTGATCTTGCGTAGAAGGATCAATTACTTTTACTTTTAAAATCCATTTGGCCATGACCCTAGAAAGGGATAAAGAGATAAAAGCCCCTCCCATACCCCAGATGAGACAGAATAGGATGAGAGAGTTGTAATTAAGACCTGTTTCTTCTATGTAGGGTCTAACATTGAGAAGGTTTAAGATAAAAGAGATCATGATGATCACTAGAAAATTGACGAGAAGAAAAAGAAAAATGCGTCTAAACATTCCCATAAAAGCCTCTTTTTGCTAATTCTGCTTCAGTTTACTAAAAAGCGCATTAAAAGAGTTTTTTAGTTTTTTGAAACGTATTCTACCGCTTCAGAAAAGGTATTAGAAAAGTTTTCCACCGAAAATTTTTGGGCTTCCTTGCTTTGTAAAAATTTTTTAATCGCTTCTTGATAGGAGAGATATTCTTTTTCTGACATGGACTTTAAATAGTGATAGAGCTCTTCGTAAGAGGAAAAGTCTCTTTTATCGATAAAACATTTTTTGGGGATATATTTTTCTACATTGGACGCACCGTAGTAAACGGGAACGGAGAGAGTAGAAAAACAGTCAAAAATCTTTTCTGTAACGTAGCCTTCTATGTCTTTAGTATTTTCATAACAGAGACAAAAGCGGTAGTTCTTTAGAACCTCTAGTTTGTTTTCAGGGGCGCCTTTGTAGGTTTGGTAGTTTCTTTTGGCCCAGTTCCTTCCGTAAAACTCGAAATCTTCCGGATACCTCTCAAAAAACTGGATAGCCCTCTCTCTTTCAGAGTAAAGCTCTCTAGCATAGCTACTTTGGAGTCTTGCAGAAATAAAAGTACAAAGCTTTCTTTCTTGGAAGGAGGGGAGTTTTTCAAGAGGCTCTTTTAATTCGGGATAATAAAACTTAAAGAATTTTTTATCATCTACCAAAGAGTCGTCCCAGGTATAAACTCTTCCAAAATTTTCGAGGAATTTTTTCTCGTAACAAAAAGGGGTAACTGTAGGGGGCTCCCATAAGAAGAGAACTAACTTCTCTTTAGGATATTTAGTAAAATCAAGGTTTTGATAAACATTTTCTATGTTAAAGAAAATCTTTCCCGCAACCTCTTTGGGAAAGGCGTCCTTTTGGGATTCAAAAAAATAGTCTTTTAAGACTTTTAAGGTATTCGATGGATGTAATTTTTCTTCTTCTCTTAAGCTTTTCAAAACTAGATGCAAATTTCTTTTTTTTGATTCTTGATAGAGGGAGGAAAAAAGATCTTTTGATTCTTGTTGAAAAGCCATTTCTCTTGGACCCCAATCAGAGAATAGCTCTAATTGCTGCTCTTGTGCCAAAAGAGAGCAGGCAAAAAAACACAAAGCAAGAAAGTAACGCACAAAAAACCCCTGATTTCACCCATTTTAAAGAAGAAGCTGTTTCTTTCCAAGGAAGCTTTTCCCATCTGGGGCTAAAAGGAATTTTAGAATTTATTGGAGCGAAAAAGAAGTTTTCTTTGGCAAAGTTATTTACAGAATATTCCTATTTGTGAGATGAATCTGATAAAATTCTTGATGGGAAAAACTTATGGCTAAACTTGCTCTCTATGGAGATAAAGGAAAGACTTTTGATCGTAAAGCCATTCAAAGAGAACTTGAAAAAAACCATGCTTGTTATGTACTCATTACCTGTTCTGTTCCTTCTGAAAAGGGAGAGATGCAGGTAGAGCTTTCTTATGAAGGGGATGAGGGTTTAGCCTCCTATCTACTAGAAAGTGCTCAATCTACTTTTCAAAGGCCTGAAGATTTCTGTGAATATTAAATCCTAGAGGTTTTCTGATGAAATTTCACAAATGGTTTGATGAAGAGTACGATCAGATTATCCAGGATTATAAAAAACTGCTTTCTTTTGCCTCTATTAGCACAGATCCTAGGTATAACAAAGAAATGGAACGGTGTTCCTCTTGGCTTTTTACTTATTTGCAGAAAATGGGGTTTGAGGCAGAGGTTATCCCTACAAAAAAGCATCCTTTAGTTTTTGCCAGATCCACTCCTTTTTTGCCAGAGGCCCCTACCCTTTTGATTTATGGGCACTATGATGTACAACCTGTAGATCCTATAGATCTTTGGGACTCTCCTCCTTTTACTCCCACATTTCGAGGGAAAAAAGTTTTTGCAAGAGGGGCTTCCGATAATAAGGGACAACTTTTCTATACTCTGAATGGATTAAGGGCTTATAGGGCCTTGAAAAAAAAGTATCCTATTAACATAAAGCTATTAATAGAGGGAGAGGAAGAGTCTGCTAGCAAAGGTTTAAGCTCTTCTCTTTCTAAAATAATTCCCAAAATTGCTTGTGATTTTATTTTGGTTCCTGATGTGGATATTCCCTCTTTGGATAAACCTGCTATTACAGTTTCTACCAGAGGAATTATCACCTTAGAGGTAGAGCTTACTTCTTCAAAAAGAGATCTTCATTCGGGGCACTTTGGGGGAGTTGTGTATAATCCAAATCGTGCTTTAGTGGAGATGATATCCAAAGCAGTTGATGCTGAAGGAAATATTCAGATTCCTCATTTTTTTAAAGGGGTAAAACCTTTGTCTCAAAAAGAGAAAAAGGCAATGGATCTTTCCCTTACTGTAGAAAAAGAGCTCAAAAGATTGCAGATTACGCCTATAGAAAAAAAGGCTTCGGTAGAAGCTATATGGCTGCGTCCCACTTTTGAAATTAATGGCATTTGCGGGGGTTATGCAGGGGAGGGATTTAAGACGGTAATTCCTGCAAAAAGTAAGGCTAAAATTTCTTCTCGATTGGTGTATAATCAAGATCCTAAACAAGTATTTTCTGCTATCTCTCAGTTTTTACAAAAAAACCTTCCCTCTCATGTAAAAATGCGGATAGAAAACAAGGGAGGAGGACTTGCTGTCAAAGGCAATGCATCTTCTTTTTTGATAAAAGCTTTACAAAGTTCTTACGAAGAGGTATTTCAAAAGAAAGTGCGTTTTATAGGCTCGGGAGGGTCCATACCCATTATCGGAGAAATAGTTCAAAAAACTAAGGCAGAAATAGCTTTTATGGGAGTAGCGCTAGACAAAGACAATATCCATGCTCCTAACGAAAACTTTGATATGGATCGTTTCAAAAAAGGATTTTTAATTGTAGCGAATTTGGTGGATCAGTTTTCTAAGTATGCTTAACGTATGGAAAGAAAAAAAAGAAGAAGGAGTGCTTTTTTTTCTCTTAGCTATTCTAGGGCCCTTTTTTCTAGCTTTAAGCTTGGTAGTAGCTCACCTTTACCAAGGTATTTCTTTAGATCTTTGGATAGTGGTTTTTGCTTCTTTTTTCTTGCTCTTAAAATATCCAGAAAAAGGAAGTAGGCTCGCTTTTTCTGCTATAATCTGTCTTGCTTTTTTTCGTTACAGCTTTTTATCCAAAAGCCCCTTATGGGAACTCGGATTGCAAAGCTCTTTTTTTTTAGCTTTTTTTGTTACCAAACTCTGTCTAGGTCAGATTAAAACGGAAGTAGGTATTTTAGAAAAAAGGGCAGAAGAGAGCCTTTCTTTTCTAAAGGAAAAAGAAGAAACCTTTATTCAAAAACAAAAAGAATGGGAAAAACAGGAGCTTTTTTTCTTGGAAAAAGAAAAGGCTTTAAGAGAACAGCTCGCTAAAAAAAGGGAAGAATATAAACTCTTGGAAGAATTGAAAGACACTCTAAAGAGAAGCCATGCCCTATTTCTAGAAGAAAATACAGAACTTCTTCTAGAAATAGGAAAAGAAAGAAGAGAAAAAAGGCTTCTTGTAAAAGAAAAGCAGAAAACCTTCCCCTTTAAGGAAGAAAAAGGGCTAGAAGAGGCGGAACCTATAGTAACAGCAGAGGAAAATCAAGAGTTTAGTAAAAGAGAGGAGGAATTAAAAGCTCTTTTACAAACGCAAAATAAGGAACTAGAATTTCTTCGAAGAATTTATGCCTCTTATGAGCAGCTAAAGAAACAATTCCAAGAGAAAAAAAGAATTCTACAAGAGGCAAAAAAAGAGATTTTTTCTTTAGAGGGAAAACTGCTCTTTCAGAAAAAACAAGAAGAAGAAAACTCGTTAGAAAAACAAGGCCTTTCAGAAGAGCTTCTCTTTGCCTTTTCTTTACAAGAGCAGTATGAAGAGGAAATACTTCTTCTGCAGGAATTTTTTAAGGAACAATTCTAGTTAAAATCTCGTGCCCTTCTTCTGTGATTAAAATAGTATGTTCCCATTGAGCGCTTGGTTTTTTATCTATGGTGGTAGCAATCCACTGGTTATTGGGATCAATGAGAGCTTCTCTTTTTCCGGCATTGATCATCGGCTCTATGGTAAAAGTCATACCGGGAGCCATAGGGATTTTACTAGAAACTAAGTGGTGATAAACTTGGGGAGGTTCATGAAAAAATTTACCTACGCCATGTCCTACAAATTGATTTACTACAGAACACCCCTTTTTTTTGGCAATGGTTTCAATTACCTTTCCTATTTCTTCCATGTAAACACCAGGCGCACAGATATGAGCTGCTGCCATCATAGCTTCATAAGCCGTATCTACAACATTTTGTCTTTCTTCTGAGGTTTCCTCTATGATAACCATAGCAGAGCAGTCTCCAAAAAAACCCTCTACTACAGAGGCTACGTCAATGTTTAGAATATCCCCTTTTTTCAAAGGGATATTGTCTGGAAATCCATGACAGATTACCTCGTTTAAGGAAGTACAAATCCCAAACGGAAAAGGGGGAGACCCGTATCCCAAAGCAGCGGCAGTAGCGCCTTTTTCTTTATGGAGTTTCGTAGATAGTTCATCCAAATACCGAGTAGTAACTCCTTCTTTTGCCTCTTCACAAAGCCTTAGCAAAATAGAAGAAGCTACCTCGCAGGCGGTTTGAATCTTGGCTATCTCATCCCTATTTTTTAGTAGGATCCCATATTTTTTTTGATATAAAGCCTGCAAATTCAAATTTGGCTTTTCTGGATAGTGACATTTTTTCCATTTTTTGCCACTTCCACACCAACAAGGTCCATTTCTTTCCATAAAGATTACTCTCTTCCCGGCAAAGCCAACATTGTAACAAAAAGATAGGAGAAGAAGAAAGAGTTTCTTTTCTTTAAGAAGAAGGGGTAAAGCAGCTAGAAAAACCACTTAAAAACATTTGTACTGCTATCAAGATCAGGATAAGTCCCATAAGCCTTTCTAAAGCAGTTACTCCTTTATTTCCCAGGAGATGTTGGAGAAAAGGAGAGATTAAAAGAACAAGTAAAGAGGCCATCCAAGCTAAAAAGATAGCAGCACTCATAATCCAAAGAGAGGTTTGTTGGGAATATAAAATTACAGCAGCTAATACAGCAGGACCTGCTACTAAGGGTACTGCTAGAGGAACAATGAAAGGTTCTTTTGCGCGTGATTGCTCCAGTCCCAGCTCTTTCGGAGCAGGAAAAATCATGCGTAGAGAGAGGATAAATAAGATAACTCCTCCCGCTACTTGTACAGTAAAGGTTTGTATTTGTAAGAAAAGAAGAAGAGCTTCCCCTAAGAAATTAAAGAGGACGATAGTAATAAGGGCAATTAGCATTTCTCGACAAATGATCCACCTTTGCCTTTTCCTAGGAATTCCTTTTAAAAAAGAAAGGAAAAAAGGGATATTACCAAAAGAGTCCATCAGTAAAAAAAGAGTAAAGGACAGATAGGCAAGTTGGATCATACTCTCCGGATAGTAGAAAAAAAAGGATCGGAAAAGCAAGAATATTTAAGGTTTTTGTTTTGACTCATAGAGGATTTTAGTCCAAAGCTTTTCCATAAACTGCTTTTGAGAAGAATTGAGGTGGTATAAAATAGCAAAAAGATCCCGATTCTTATGAAAGGCGGCTTTGGTCCAATTAGCAGAACCCAATAAGAGATTTTTCTCGTCGACGTAGAGAAATTTATGGTGTAAAAGGTTCATTCCCGAACTAAAACGAACAGAAATACCTTTTTTCTGTAAAAACTCTACGGCTTTACTACTGGCTCCCATGCCTGATTGGTGGTCTACTACAATGCTTAACTCTACTCCTCTTTTGTGCGCTAAGGAAAGCTCTTCTAGAAGTAGAGGATGAGTTAGGGTAAACATGGCCAGTTTGAGGCTTTTATGGGCTTTTCGTATGAGATGGCGGATAGTTTGTAGAGCATGACCTCTAGGATCAGGAAGAAGCCAGATTTCGATATCTTGCCCTGCGACCCTAGTTTTTAGGTGACCTTGAGAGTAGGGCGCTTTTTCTTTTAAAAAAGAAGCTATTTGGGGACTAAAAAGGCCCATCATTAGGTTGTCGTGCATATTCAAAGAACTGCGAGTAAGATTAGCAGATCCTAAAAAAACCAAAGAGTCATCCAGAACTAACAGTTTTTGGTGTAAAAGTCCTTCACACTCCATGGGTTTGGCTTCTAGCTTTTGGATTTTTGTATCTAAAAATAAAGAAGCAGTAGGGTCATAAAAAATTTGAGTAGGGATTTCTTGTAGCGATTTTTCATAGAGTGTATGTAAGACAGAAGTATCCGTAAGACCAAACATAACCAAATAGATAGAGTTTTTCGCATTTTTTATCGCTTTCAAGATAGTTACTTTTAGATCTTGTCTACACTGATTTGAATAAAGATGAACAGGGGAATCTGCTTGGGGAAGTCTTGGAGTACGAGCGTAATAAAAGACCCAAGTATAAAAAAAAGAGACTACGGCAAGTAAGAGAAAAAACTTCTTTCGGATGAAGGAGCCTCCCGTAAATTTTTTTTAAATCCTTCTTAGAAGAAGGAAGCTATACCCTTTTTCCCTCTTTTCGCATTTTCCGGACTACTCTAGCAAGCCCTGTTTTTTCCAAAACACGCATTCCATGGGCAGAGATACGAATAGAAACGAAGCGGTTTTCCTCAGCAAACCAAAATTTTTTTTTGAAAAGGTTAGGAGAAAATTTTCTTTTGGTGATGCCTGTGATTTTTAGACCAATCCCTTTTTTCTTTTTTGCAATCCCGCGGATAGAATAACGTTTTCCCACAGAGGACTTCTTTTTGGTAACCTGGCACTGTCTTGGCATTTTTATACTGCTCCTTAAAAAATCAAGCGCCATTGTAACAGCTTCCTTCCAATTAAACAAGAGGGTCTTAAACAGAAGAGAAGAATCTATAGAAAAAAATAGCCCTTTTCTCTTTATTCAAATTAGTTTTATCCATTCATGTATGAATAGCTCTTAATTAGGCACAAGTAAGATTTTCCCCGGGCTTTTGACAACAAAGCGTTATAGCTTCTCCTTATAGTAGCATTTCCTTGAAAGGGGGACCGAACCGCTAAAGTATGCACTCAAAAGTTCTATTCTTTGGGGATATTTTCTTCTATTTCTCTTCTTTTTGGAGGAGAAGTTTTTTTTGGTTTTATTTCTGCGCTTTTAGGAAGGGAAGAGATTTTCTTGGCTCTAATAGTGGAGCCTGTTAAAGAGTTAGTTAAAATATAAAGATCCTCAGAATGAGGTTCTTTTTCTGGAATAATTTCTACAGGAGTAATCCAGCTTTGGGAAATAGCCCAGTCAGCAGGAATTACTTCCCAAATGGAGCCATCAGAGAGTCTTAAATAAGCTCCTCCACTGATTACCTCAGAAATGACAGGGTATTCATTGGGACGAGTTCCAGGTCTTTTAATATGATGTTTATTGATCCATTGCTGAAGGGCCTTTTTTTCTTCCGGGGAGAGTTTGTGGACTCCTGTCTTTCTTTGATCGGAAGGAGTCATATGCGTATCTAGCGTATTTGTAGGAGAATAGCTTTTATAGGCAAAGAGTAAAGAAGCGCTCGCCACAAAGAACAGGACAAAAATGAATTTTCTCATAAAAAAGCTTTTATCTTCTTATTAATAAAAAAAAGTGAATTAGAACAAGAAAAAATTACAGAGGAACCAGGAAAAAAGAAGGAGGGGGTTGAAAGCTTGTCTGAGACAGGGCTCTTTTTAGCTCTTCCTTGATTTTGGGGTGGTGGTTCTTTTTTTGTAAAAACTGCTCTAGAAGAAAAAAATGCTTCCAAGCAAGTAGGTAGCTCCCCCTTTGAAGATATAAAGAGCTCAAGTAGTAGTTTATCGTAGGATTTTCCTTATCGATAAGAAACAGCCTTTCTAAAACGTGTAAGGCTTCTTTTTCTTTATGAAGCTGCATATAAGTAGAGGCTAGTTGAAAAAGCCCCGCTTTGAAGAGAGGATATTTTTGAAGTACTTGAGAAAGTGCTTCTTGTTTTTGTAGAAGAGATTCTTTCGTTTCTTCCACTTGAGAAAGCACTACTTCTATGCCTTTTTCATCAACCTGGTTCTCTAAAAAATCCTCCGTAATATGATCTGAGTAGATCATATAAGGGGAGGGGGTATTTTGGGTCTTTTTCAAAAGAGGGAGGGCTTCTTGTTTTTTTCCTAAGAAGAGATAGGTATATCCTAAGAACTTTTGAATTAAAGGATCTTCTGGTATGTATAGAAGGGCTTTTTCATACAAAAGAGCTGCGCTTTCATATTCTTTTTTCTCCAATTTTGTCGAGGCCTCATTCATAAGAGCAAGGCCTATTACCTCTTTTTTTGTCCTCTCTTGCAAAATAGGAGTTTCAATACTGAGATAATTTTCAGAAGAGATATGAATACCTCGAGCTGTGGTTTCTATATTTCTCTCTTCTTCCGCTTGATATCTTACAAAGATATGCCCTGGAGGTGTTACAATTTTTAGGGGAATATCCAATCTTTGGGCAAGGGATAAGTATAAGATAGACACTCCTAAACAGACCCCTTTTCTTTTTTCCATAACAGAAGAGAGAAAAGTATAATGGCCAATATCATTTGACCAAGAGGAGTTTGCGGGAAAAGTGAAGTGAAGATCAAAGAAAAGAAGTTGATTTATGGCATCAATTTTCTGTTCTGCACAAGCATTTTTAGGCAAGGAGGCTAGAATTTGCAGCGCCATAAAATCCAAATAAGCTTCATAGGTCTGGATCATAGCTTTGTTTTCAGGATGGGTAAGTAAAAGTGTAGCTCTTGCTATATCGATTTCTGTTTCTTTAAGAGAAAGAATTTCTGCTTCTTGAAAAGTTTGATATCCTTTTAAAGAACGATTTGCCAAAAAGGTTCCTATTTCTTGCACGCACTCTAGTTGTTTTTCACAAAGAGGTTCCATCTCTTCAGAAAAGGAATAAACCATCGACTCTAAGATTTTTAGAGAGATGGGAAGTAACGGGATCTCTTTTTTTTCCTTATGAATTAATGCTTGTGCCCTTTGTAGCGCCTTTTGTCCTTCTTTAGTTTCTGGATAAAGCTCATAGAAAGCCAAATTTTGGATCAAAGAAGAGGGATTCAATCTGGCAAACTTGGTTCTTATTTCAGTAGAGCTTGGAAAATCAGAAGGATCTTTCCCAAAACAGGGTAAAAAGAAGAGAGTAAAAAAGAGAAAGAGCAAGCTTTTGTGTTTCATTTCTCCTTCTTTGTAATAGACCTGATTGCTTGTATTAAGGAGGTATGAGAAAGAAGCTTCTCTAAACAAGGTTCCATTCTATAAGACCAGTTTTTAAAAGAGATAGTGCCCGGGGTATTAATTCTGCTTTTTCCCTCCCCCTTATAAGCTAAAGCTAGATATTCAGGCAAAAGATTTACATGGAATAAAGAAGGGGAGCTATGAATCTTTTTGAAGAAACATTTTCTAGAAGAAAGAGAAAGCTTTTTTCGGTAGGAGAGGTTATGGAGTTTTGCAAAATTTTTTGCTTCTAAAGGGTTATTTTCCCACCAGATTTCAAAGGGCTCTGAGTCGTGAGTAGACAAACAGCAAAAGCTTAAGTAAGGATAGTCCTTAGGATGAATTAACTCTCCTTCTTCTGTTTTTTCCCACCTTGCTACCAGAGTCTTGCAAATTCCGAGTTTCTTTAAAATAGGCCTGACTTCGTGGGGGATGGTTCCAAGATCTTCTGCAATAGGAAGCATAGAAGACATAGTAATGAGGCTTTCTAATCTTTTTTCGCCTAAAAAAGGCCATAGGAGACGGTTTTCAGAAACAAATCTTCCCTGTTTTGCTAGCTCAAAAGGCTTTATGCTCCATATACGAAAAAATCCTACTAAATGATCTATTCGGTATAAGTCGTAGAAAAGGGAGGCAATCTCTATTCTTTTCCTCCACCAAGAATAGTTATTTTTTTCTAAAAAATCCCAGTTGAAGGTAGGAAACCCCCAGTTTTGTCCCTCACGGCTATACATATCAGGGGGAGCTCCTGCTAGAAGATCGAGGCGAAATGTTTTTCTATAAAACCAGACATCTACCGAGTCATAGCTTACTAAAATAGGAATATCTCCCATCAAGAGGATCTTTTTTTCTGCTGCTAGTTTTTTTACTTTGAAAAACTGGGAAAAACAAAGGTATTGCAAAAAGGTATAAAACAGAACCTGCTCTTCTTCTTGTTTACTCCACAAAAAAAGATCCTTTTCCTGAGGATTTTTATATTTTTTCGGCCACTCATACCAGGGTTTTTCTCGGAATTTATGACGAAGAGCTTTGTATAAGGCATATTCACTTAGCCAAGAGTGCTTTTGAACAAAGTCTTGATAGGATTTTTTCTGAGATAGTGTGGGAAAAAAGCAGAGGAAATACTCGTATAAAAAAGAAAGTTTTTTTCTCCTTACTGTAGAAAAAGAAACATTCTTTGTTTGTAATTCTTTTCGAAGCAACTCTCCTTTTTTTTTCCAAAAGGGGTTTGATTCCATGTTAGGCAAGCAAGCAATTCTTATGTAGACAGGGTCCAAAGCAAAAGCGCTTTGAGCGCTGTAAGGACTTTTTGCAAGACCTGTGTCATTTATGGGCAAAATTTGGATGAGATCCATCCCTATTTTTTTTACCCATTGAATCAAAAGAAAAAGATCATAAAAATCTCCTATTCCTTCACTCAAAGAGCTTTTTAGAGAAAAAACTGGAACACAAATACCATGGTGAGGTCTAAAAGGAATCTTTTCCCAACAAGAGGCCGTTTTTTTCTCTAAAAGAAGGGATTGTAAAAATTCCATAGAGGGACGCTTAAGTTTTTTACCTGAAGAAATTTCCTTAAAAAGGACGGGCCTCATTTTTTTCTAAAGCTTGTTTCCAGGAAAGGGCTTTTGCAGCAAAAGAAGAGAAAATTTCGGAAAAGGCGTTTGCCGAGACATGTTTCTCCTTTACAAAATGGAACAAAACTAATTGGTCATTATGCACATTGTAGGCCAAAGATCCCACCTTGGGATAAAAGTGGTTTTCCTTCAGGCTGTTTTTTAAAACCTCTTCTCGGTATTTCCCAGGTGGTAGAGAACCTAACATAGCACCTAACAAATACCCTTCTCCTCTTTGTTCTTTCTCTATTTGGATTTTTATTTTTTCTTCAACTAAAAGAATGCAGTGCCCTTTTCTATCCACTTTTAAAGCAATTCCTAAAGCTTTTCCTAAATTCTCTATTAGCTCTTCAAAGACCTCTTTCACTCTTCTTCCTCCTCTTCTTCCTCTTCGAGCTCTTCTAAAGCTTCCATAAGAGCTTCCAATAGATCTTCCTTGTGTTGGTTAGATTTATAAAGTCTAGGAGCGATTTGCCTTACAGCATCTCTTACTTGTGTATAAACGATAATCTGAGCTATTTCCTCTTCTAAAAGACCTAAATTTCTTCCCATTTGGAAGATCCTATCTGCTGATAGGTATCTCTCTTGCAAAAGTTTTAAAAATTCTCTGGCTAGATTTTCAAAATGAAGACGGGAAGGAAGCTCTATTTGGTACTGCTTAAAAAGGCGATTCATTAGAGGAATTCTGGATTGGAAAAAGAAAAAAACCCCCAAAAGGGCCTGTATGATCCGAATATCTTCTACTATTTTGGCCAGTTCTATTTTAGCTATGGAAGGACCTTTTGCTTTTAGATCAGCTCCTAAAGAATGGAGTAAAAACTGAGCTACGGTTTTCATTTTAGGAAAAGAAAAATGAGCAAAAAGTTCTTCAAATAAGGTATAGGCATCTCTGGGATTTCCCGTAATGTCTCGATAAAGATCTCTTAAAGCATTGGGATCTCCCAGTCCCTGTTTGGAAAATTCTCTTGCGTGGAGGGAGATATTTCTTCCCGCTTTAATTTCTCTTTCATAATTTTTTTCTAAAAGGGCTTTTGCCCCAGAGACTTTTTCCCGAAAAAGCCCTCTAGTTACTTGATACAAAAAGTCTAAAGCCTCACTTGCTAGAAAAGGATCTGGATAAAAACGGAGAACTTTGGCAAGTAAAGTCTCAGCAGTGTCCCTTGCAGAAAGCGTACTAAGAAGGATTTGTAAAGTACGGGCTCTTAATTCAGGATTTTTATTTTGAAAACTAGTGGCAATCTCTTCTATTTTCTCTCTTTTTTCTACCTTGTCGTGATCTTCTGCTTCTTCTTTTTTTTCAATAGCCTTCACTCTGGCATGAGTTTCTTTTTGCTCTTTCAAATTACGAAAACGTCTTGTAGGAACTCCGTTAAAGCCCTGCTCTGCCCATTGCTGAAAGTCTTCTTGCGCCTCTTCTGCCTGCATAATAAGCCCTTTTTCAAAGGCTTGCTGCGCTCTTACCTCTTGCTTCCAAACAGGATCAGGGGGAGAGATAGGGGAAATATCGGATTCTGCCATAGGTTTCTATCCTTTTCTAGGAGATAGCTTATTTTGTCTTTATTTGAAAACTCCTTTGTCTGCCTATCCTGGTAACTAAAGGCCCTGTAAGCCCTCAGCTGCGATTACAAGAAGAAAAAATAGGGCTAAAATAACCATGTTAGATTTTTTCGTTAATCTCGAATTATGGGATACCCAGGTAGGAGATTTTCTACCTACATGAACCAGGGAAATAGGGATGATTCCCAAAAGGATCGCCACAAAAATACCCGCATAACTGAGTAGGGAGGAAAAGATACTTGGAAGGAAGATGACCAATAGAAGGGGAGGGACAAAAGTAGCCATAGAGAGATAGCGCTTTTTACTAAAAACCTTTAGGAAGGAAAGACCTTCTTCTAAAAAATCCCATAAGCTAAGGGCAACCCCTAAAAGAGAGGTGAAAATAGCAAAAATACAAAACAAAGAAGCTGCCTTGGAAGAAAAAGAACTTTGCGTAGTTTTCTCTATAGAAATAATCAAACTGCCCAGTTGATCCTGAGACTGTAAAATGGAGAAAATTCCCCCTTCTCCCTGGATAGGTAAGGCGCCTAAAATGGCTAGTTGCCATCCTAAGTAGAACAAAAGAGGGATCGCGGAACCTATCCAGATACAAGTATGAATGATTCTTCGGTTTGCCTTTAGGTATTTGGTTAAAGAAGGGATAATAATATGGAACCCAAAAGAAGTTACCAAGACAGGTAAGGAGGAAAGCATAGAGGTATTGCTTATGAAAGTGAATGTATCAGTATGTAGGTGTCTATACAATAGGGAAACTAAAAATAGGTAGCAAAGAGCAGTACAAAGAAGGAGACTTCGGTTGAGATAGTCTACCATCTTAATCCCACAAAGTAAGAAAAGGCAAATCACACCTGTTAAAAAAAGGGATATCCAAGGAGAATTTCCCCCTTGAACAGAGGCAAAAGGACTGATAAGAGAAGTGACTCCAGAAATATAGGCTGCCATAAGAGAATACAAAAGAAGGAGATAAGACGTCCCGCTAACTATTTCTCCTAAAGGACCGAGGATTTGCCTAGACACGCCAAGGAGATTGCTTCCTGGCATATTTAAAGAAGCTTCGACCATCAAAAAAGCCGTAGAAGTCATGGTGAGCCATGTCAGAAAAAACAGAAGAGAAGAAAAGATCATTCCCATTGGAGCTGTGACGATTGGAAGGGCCAACATGCCCCCTCCAATACAGGTGCCTGCTATGAGGAGAATAGATCCCAAGCTTAGGGAAACAACTCCTATTTTTGCATCGGTTTTTTCCATAAAGAGTCTATTTTAACGGGCAAGCATTTAGAAGGCACAATGAAATAGCAAGTGGCTTAAGAAAGCTGTATTCTTCCCAAAGGTTGAATTCGAATCTCGGGAACAATTTCTTTATAAGAAACGACGGGGAGGTCAGGGAACTCTCCTTCAATCAGTTTTTTGGCAAAACGTCTTACATCCACCTCCGTAATTAAAACAGGCGGTTGTCCCCCTTTAGGAGTTGGGGTAATAGTGTTTCTCATGGCATGCAAGATAAGCTGTACAGAGTCAGGATCTAAAGCAAGATAAGAACCCCCAGAAGTTTGTTTAATAGCTCCTCGAATCATATCTTCAATTTCAGGATCTAAAATGTAGACAGAAAGGATGCTTTTCCCTTGAGAATACTTATAGGAGATGTATCTTTTTAAAGAAGAACGAATATATTCTGTAAGCAAGACCGTATCTTTTTCCATTTGAGCCCATTCTCCTAAGGACTCTAAAATGGTTCGTAAGTCTTTTATAGAAATCTGCTCTTGAACAAGCCTTTTAAAGATCTCTGTAAGCTTTTGCATGGGAACTAGGCGGGTGATTTCTTTGATAAGCTCAGGGAAAGATTTTTCCATAAACTCTATAATGGCTCTTACTTCCTGGAGGCCTAAAAATTCTGCCGCGTATTGTCTATAAAATTTCGAAAGGTGCAAAATGATCACTTCCAGAGGAGTCCAAAATTTGATCTCTGCTTGGGTTAAAAGATCTCTATGACGCTCTTCTACCCAAAGGGAGGGAAATCCTGCTATATTTTCTTTTTTTTCAAAAGGGATTTGATACCTTTGCAAAAGCTCTTCTGTTTCCGCTACTAAAAGGAAGTTTTTTATGATCTTTCCTCTCGTTATAGGTACCTCATTTAAATGAATAGCATACTCATTTTCTTGTAAACTGGGAGAATCTGTTCTCACATGAACCCCCGGAAAGCGCATTCCGAGATCTAAATATAAAGCATGTCTCATCTTCGGGATCATCTGGTCGATAAAGGTCATTCCATTTCTATCTTTTTTTATCAAAGAAGAAAGGGCTTTTCCCACTTCCAAAATCACAGGGAGCGTGAGGGAGTACTCTTCCTTTCCTCCAGGCAATACAGCATGTCCTTCTACCCCTGTTTCTATAGCTCCCATCCCTACCAAGGATTTTGTGGCAGCTTGTTTTCTACTATACCAGATTACAAATCCTGCAATTCCTACTAAAACAGCCAGTAGAAGAAAGGGAGTCGCAGGAAATCCGGGAACAAAAGCCATCAATACTAAAACAGCTCCTGCTATCATCAAGGCTTTGGGCTGCTTTAAAATTTGCTCTGAAATTTCTTTTCCTAAATTAGAGTCCTTTTTTTCACTAGAAACCCTAGTAGTTACAATACCTGCTGTAATTGCTATCATGATGGAAGGGATTTGGGAAACAAGGCCGTCTCCAATAGAAAGAAGAGAGAAAACCTTGGCAGCTTGTCCCAAGGACATACCCATCATAGAGACGCCAATAATGAGTCCCCCTATAATATTGACAAGAGCGATCACAATACTTGCAATAGCATCTCCCTTGACAAATTTCATCGCTCCATCCATAGCACCATAGAGCTGACTCTCTTTTGTCAAGGCTAAACGAAGCTCTCTGGCTTGATGCGTATCAATGACGCCTGCTCGAAGATCTGCATCGATACTCATCTGCTTTCCAGGCATGGCATCTAGGGTAAATCTAGCCGCTACTTCCGCTACCCTTTCTGCTCCTTTTGTAACTACGATAAATTGAACAATGACAATAATTAAAAAGACAACGGCTCCTACTACGTAATTTCCCCCTACTACGAAGTTCCCAAAGGAAAAAATGATTTTTCCCGCATTAGCGTGGAGTAAGATTTGTCTAGTCGAAGATATGTTCACCCCTAATCGGTACAGGGTAGTAAGTAACAAAAGGGAGGGAAAAACAGTTAATTGAACGGCTTTTTGGATATAAAGTCCCACGAAGATGATGGATATGGAAGCCATTAAATTGACTGCAATTAAAAGATCAATAACATGGGGAGATACAGGAAAAATCAACATCATTAAGATGCTGATAATTACAAAGGCGAGCACAATATCACTCGATCCAGCAATCGTGCGAAGGGCTCTACTTCCTCCTAAAAAGCGGGCCAGGTTTTGAAAAAAGGTATTCATTGAAAGATCTCCAAATTCACGTCTTTATCTTCTTCTAAAGTTTTTACCCATTTTAAAATCTCTGCAACAGCTTCATAAGTGTCCTCAGGAATATACTCAGAAATAGTCCCCCTGGCATAAAGATCTCTTGCCAGGGCAGGGTTTCTCATGATAGGTACATTGTATTCTAAAGCAACTTGAATAATTTTCTCGGCAATAATTCCCTTTCCCATAGTCAAAATCAAAGGAACGGGATCTTCTTTCTCATATTGAAGGGCAACAGCAATGTGAGTTGGGTTGGTAACAATTGCTTTTGCATTTCTTACAGAAGAAGGGCCTGATTGGTAGGCTATCTCTCGGTATTTTTCTCTTCTTTTTCCCTTAATTAAAGGATCTCCTTCTGTATCTTTAAATTCTTGCTTAATTTCAAATTTTTCCATCATCATCTCTTTATTAAAAGTCTTTCTTTGGAAAAAAAGATCAAAGAGAGCAATTAAGAAGAAAAAAATTCCCACTCTAATTGAGACTTTTTGCAAAAAGTCCCCCAAAACCATAGCAGATCCAGTGACAGGCATAGCAACGGTTCCTAAAGCGACAGGAAGCATAGCTTTGATCGTATAATATATGATGATAGCAGCCCCTAAGATCTTTGCTAAAGATTTTAACAGCTCTACCAGTACCTTTAATTTAAATTTTTGTTTTATTCCCTCCACGGGATTTAACTTTTTCAGATTGAATTTCATGGGCTCAAAAGAAAATACAGGTCCAACTATGAGAAAGTTAGTCAAAACCCCTACAAAAACTACTACGACTAGAATAGGTAGGCTAACCATCAAAATGATTTCTAAAGAAGCCTTTAAAAGAGAGATAAGACGCATAGGATTATCCCACTGATCTTTGACAAAACGAAAAGAACTTATAATGAAAGAAGCACAGCTGGTATATATGTAAGTTGCTGAAAATAAAGTAGCTACAATGGACACAATAAAAGTAGCAGCAGAAGGAAAATCTTGTGATTTTGCTACCTGGCCCTTTTTTCGAGCATCTCGTAACTTCTTGGGTGTTGCTTTTTCGGTTTTTTCTGCCATACGTTAGGGGGTTAAAATAAAAAACCCCTCTTCCCCATAGTTTCGGATGCTCTTTTTTTTGCCAACGGATTTTTCCGGGCAGTTTAAAGTCCTGACTTTAGTAAAAGGCTTTATCCATGAAAGAACAGGATAACATCTCCATCTTGTACCACATAATCTTTTCCTTCCATACGGGCCTTTCCTTTCTCCTTGGCTTGTACTCTTCCTTGCTGCTGTAAATAATCTTCATAAGAGATCACTTCTGCCCGGATAAATTTATTTTGTAGATCAGTATGAATTTTTCCCGCTGCCTGAGGAGCTTTCGTTCCTTTTTGAATAGTCCAAGCTTTGGTTTCTATATCTCCTGTTGTAATAAACGTAATTAAGTTAAGAAGTTCAAAAGCTCTTCGAGTAAGACGAGAGAGTCCCGTTTCTTTTAGTCCAAGCTCTTGCAGGAAAGGCTCTACTTCTTCTGGTTCTAGCTGGGCTATTTCCTCTTCCAACCTAGCACATACACAGAGAGTATCTGCCTTTTGTGCTTTTGCATATTCTTTTACTTTCTTTGTATATTCATTCTCTAGAGAGGGTAAATCTTTTTCGGAGACATTCAATATATAAAGAATTTTTTTCTCTGTAATAAAAGGATAAATCTTTAAAGATTCTTTCTCTTCTAGAGAAAGGTCAAGGGCACGCAAAGGTTTATTTTGGTTTAAGTGGAGGATTGCTTTTTTTAAGGTTTCTATAACAGGGACTGTTTCTTTTTTCCCCTTAGCTTGCTTTTCCAGCTTTGCCAAAACATTTTCCCCCATTTGGATATCGGCTAAAATAAGCTCTAGTTCGATTACTTCTATGTCGGATACGGGATCTATTTTTCCTTGTACGTGGAGGACTTTTTCTTCTTCAAAGCATCTTACTACATGCAATAAGGCATCTGTTTCTCGAATATGGGATAAAAATTGGTTTCCCAGGCCCTCTCCCTTAGAGGCTCCTTTTACAAGACCTGCTATATCTACAAAGGTAACTAGAGCTGGAACTACCTGTTTGCTTTTAGAAATTTTTCCGAGCTTTTCCAGGCGTTCATCAGGGAGGGGAACCACTCCTTCATTGGGTTCTATAGTACAAAAGGGATAGTTTTCTGCAGAAATTTGATTTTTAGTTAAAGCATTGAACAGAGTCGATTTTCCCACGTTGGGAAGTCCCACGATACCACAAGACAATCCATTCTTCATAAATAGCAGCCCCTTGTCACCCGGGTGAGCATAACAGGTTTTTCCCAAACTTGTAAGAGAAAAAGCATTTTTCCTTGAAAGATCCAAGATTTATTTTATGAAAATAGGGACGGAAACCTTCTCGTTGAGATTCTTCTTTTTTTGGGGGAAGATCTCTACAGGGTAAGAGATATCTTGAGTACTAGGAAGCTCTATTTGAAGAAGGGATTTTTTCAAAATCTTCAGGGGAAAGTTATGTTTGGAGCAGACATAATCCCCTTCAGGAGGAAGGCATAAATCCTTTATAGAAAACAGCTTTTTTTCTCCTTCAAAAGAGTTTTGGCTATTTAGGTAAAGAGAATACCTTCTTCCTAACAAAGATTCCACAAAAGAGAGGTTTCCTTTTTGTATTTCCTCTCTAATTTTAGAACTACAAAGAGAAGATCCTTTTTGTGTCTGCAGGGCAAAGTAGGAAGGAGTAAAGGATAGAGAAGGAGCCAAATTTTTAACTGCTTCTTCCGTGCCCTCTCGGTTTTTCCCAAAAGCGGACCCTTTTCCTAAAAGCAGTTTTTTAAACGGAAAAACAGTGTGAATATTTTTCAGAAAAACAGAAAAAGGAGTGTCCGCAATTTTTTTGTCAAAGGGAAGTAAAAAAAGAAAATCAATCTTGTAGCTCTGTAAAAGAGTCAATTTTTGTTCTAAAGAAGAAATAAGAGGAAAGGCTTTTTTTGAAAAAAAAGAGCGAGGATGATTAGAAAAAGTAACTAAAGCGCTTTTTCCTTTTCCCTTTGAGGCAGATAAATTGTCTAAAAGAAATTTATGTCCCAAATGAAGGCCATCAAAAAAGCCGATAGTTAGGCTCTCTGCTTCTGCAATCAGAGGAACTTTTATTGTTTTATACAGGATCATACGTGTAGAAAAGGGAGGGGATGTGGTTTTTCCGACAGGCTTTTTTGAGAAATAGAATTTTGCAAAAGGTAAGGGCCTATTCTATGCCGAATTAAGTGAAAAAGATGCGCTTTACAACCTAACTTTTCTCCTAAATCTTGTGCTATAGATCGGATATAAGTTCCTTTAGAGCAGCGAATAAACAATTTTATATAAGGATAGTCATACTGTAGTAGCTGTGTCTTAACGGTTACCAAAAAAGGTTTTAGAGAAAGAGTAATGTTTTTTCTAGCAAGCTCATAGAGCTTTTTCCCTCCTATTTTTTTTGCAGAATACATAGGGGGCTTTTGCTGTAGTTCTCCTTGAAAATTCGTTTCTAAAACTTCTTTTATCTCTTCCAACGAAGGAACTTTAGAAGAAGTGGCTACCACTTCTCCTTCTCTGTCGTACGTATCTGTACTTTTTCCTAAAAAGAGTGTTGCTTCGTAATCTTTATCAAAGTTAATAAAAGAGGAGGCCTTTTGGGTATATTTTCTTCCTACTAAAAGAAGCATAAGTCCTTCCGCTAAAGGATCTAACGTCCCTGCATGTCCAATCTTTTTTACCCCTGTTATCTTCCTTAAAAGCTTGACTAAATAAAAAGAAGAAACCAACGGAGCCTTATCAACTAGCAAAAGGCCTTCTAAAGAAGATTTATTCAGAAGGGGGGTCATCTGAGGGAGTTTTTTCACTATGAATTTTATGTAAGATTTCTGCGATACGAATGTGTTTGTCCACAGAAGTGTCTAAGTGAAAAGTAAGAGAAGGGAAGTAACGAAGCTCTACCTTTTTTGAGGCTTGGCAAGAGATAAAGCCTGCTGCCGAATTCAAAGCCTCTATGGTCCCCTGTTTTTCTTCGTCCTTGCCAATTATACTGATAAAAACCTTAGCCTGTCTTAAATCTGCTGTAACAGAAACTTGCGTTACGGTAACCAGAGGAGCCACATGAGGATTTTTTACCTCTTTTGTGACTACTTCTGAAATAACCTTTTTCAAAAGAGAATTTACCTTTTCTACTCGTTTTTTTTTCATTCTAAAGTTTGAATATGATAGATGATTTCATAAGCTTGGATAAGATCGTCCACACGGACTTCATTAAAGCCTTCCAATAAAATACCGCATTCTGTTCCTTTTTGGACTTCCTTAACGTCTTCTTTTACCCTCTTTAGGGAAGCTATCTTTCCTTTCCAAACTACCTCTTTTTCTCGAAGAACTCTTACTAGGTGACTTCTATGGATGGTTCCCTCTGTAACTTGACATCCTGCAATGGTTCCCAGTTGAGAAGCTTTAAAAGTAGCTTTTACTTTGGCCAAGCCCATATCCCTTTCTTCAGGGATTTTATCTAAAAGCTCTACCATCGAGCTTTTTATGTCTTCTACAGCGTGATAAATAACGTCGTGAAGCTTTACTGATACAGCCTTTTGCTTTTTCAAAGGCTCTGCTCTACTTTCCAAATTGGTATGAAAGCCTAAAATAGTTGCCTTAGAAGCCGCTGCAAGCTCGACGTCTGATTCAGAGACCTCTCCAATTCCTTCAGAAACTATTTCAATTCTTACTTTTTTCATAGGCAGCTTAAATAAAGACTGTTTCAAAGCTTCTAAAGAGCCTTGAACATCGGCTTTTAAAATCAGAGGAAGAATCTTTTGAGAGGAGGCTTTCTCTTCTAAAAGACTTTCTAGAGATCCTTTCTTTTTCAAAAGCTGGGCTTGATGTTTTTTGCCTGCATGTCTAGCTTCCGCTAAGTCTTTTGCCTCTTTTTCCGTGGAAACTACAATAAATTCAGCCCCCGCCTCTACTACATTAGAAAGACCTGTAATTTTTACAGGAGTAGAAGGTTCTGCTTCTAATAAAGCATTTCCATGTTCGTCTTGCATTGTTTTTATCCTACCCCAGTGATGTCCCAATACTAGAGGATCTCCTTTTCTTAAAGTTCCATTTTGAATTAAAACTGTAGCCACAGCACCCATTCCCTTGTGCATTTCTGATTCTAAGACAGAACCTCTAGCCCTGGCATTTTTATTCGCTTTTAACTCTAATACCTCCGCCTGTAGAGCAATCATCTCTAAAAGCTCGGTAATACCCTTTTTCGTAGTAGCAGAACAATTTACCGTGATAGTAGCGCCTCCCCAGGCTTCGGGCAAAAGATCTTGTTCCGCTAGCTGCCGATACACTTTTTGATCATCAAATCCTTCCTTATCTGACTTATTGATTGCCACCAAGATCGGAACCTTTGCTTCTTTAGCCTGCTGCATAGCTTCTATAGATTGATCTTTCATTCCCTCATCTCCTGCTACAACCAAAACAGCAAGATCGGTAACATGGGCCCCTCTTTCTCTCATCAAAGAAAAGGCTTCGTGACCCGGTGTATCTAAAACCGTAATACTCTCTCCTGAAAGGGACTTTGCCTTGAAAGCGCCGATGTGTTGCGTAATAGAGCCTGCCTCTTGAGAGACTATGTTACTTTTACGGATAGCATCAATTAAACTAGTTTTGCCATGGTCAACGTGTCCCATGAAAGTTACTACAGCAGGCCTGTGGGAAAGTAGGTCAGAGGATACTTCAGCAATTTCCTCTGAAATGGTCTTATCAGTAATTCGTAATTTTTTTTCTTCAGAGAAATCCACGGAAATTTCGCATCCAAACTCATGACCCAAAAGTTGCGTTGTAGTCTCATCATCTAGGTAATCGTTTAGGGTTAAAACAAGTCCTTGCATAAAAAGCTTAGAAATGAGCTGGGATGCTTTTAGCTTCATTTCTTGAGCAAGATCTTTGATGGTAATAGGTAACCGTATTTTTAAAGATTTAGGCCGAATAATTTCTTCTTCGGCTACCATCTTCTTAGGAGATTTAAAAGATCTTTTTTTTCGCCACCTCTCGTCTTCTAGATCTCGCAGGCCTTGCTTATCTCTAGAGTCAAAAGTTTTTACAAAAGTCTTCTTCTTTAAGTTATCCCGAAATACCCCTTTTTTAGGGGGAACTTCCGTCGTCGAAGGTCCCTTCTTCTTCTTCTTTTCCGAAGTAGTAGAAAGATCTTTTTCTTCTTTTTCCTCTACAGCTGTCTTTTCAACAACTTCTTTTACAGGCTCTTGTTCTTCTTTCACAGAAGGGATTTCCAAAGCCGGTTTTTCTTGCGCTACTTCTGAAGATTCTGGCAGAGCGGGCTTTTTTTCTTGCTCTTCTTTTTTAGAAGAAGGAGGAGCCACAATACGGGCTTTTGGCTTTTTTGATTCTTCCTTTTTTTCTAATTCTTTGCCTTTCTTAACAGGCCTTTTTAAAGGAGCCTTCTTTTTTTTGTCTAATAAGGAGTCAATGTTTAAAGCTTGCGCTAACTGACTGTTCTTTATGTTTATTTTCAGATTTTTTACCAAAAGAGCACCTCAAGATGGGGTTAAGAGAGAGATTCATTCTTCAGCTGTTCTAAAATCTTATCAGCCACGTCAAAATAATTAAAGCCAGGAACTTCTTTTGTCAGAACCTGAGGATCACAAAGAGCAATTTTTCGTATAGTGTCGTATCCCGCTTGAACCAAATTGTCCACAATGAGATAGCTTACTCCCTCGATCTTTAAGGGTTCATCGAGTCTTTCTGAGGTTCCCTCAGAAAGCTCTGCCATTTGCACTGCTACTAGCTTTTGATATTCGGTAATTTTTTGCACTCCCACTTCCGCATCAATGAGTTGCGCCAAAAGACGGGCATTCATACCTCTTTTTCCGATCACAGTAGGGTAGTCCTCGTCATTTACAATCAAGGTAAAAAAGTTATCTTCTACTTTAAGTTTTCTGATCTCAACAGGAGAAAGGGCATTTTGTAATAAAACAATCCGATCCTCAGAAAAAGGCATTACATCAATCTTTTCGTTATTTAAACCGCGAATTACATTTTTAATACGGGTTCCCCTTACTCCTACACAAGTCCCGACGGGATCCACTTTGGAATCATTAGAGCTCAAGGCAATTTTTGTTCTATATCCAGCGTCCCTGACAATTCTTTCTATAACCACAATCCCATCACTTAATTCAGGAACTTCTTGCTTGAAAAGCTCTACCACAAAATCAGGATGGCTCCTTGTTAAAATGAGTTCAGCTCCTCCATTATCTGAGTCTTGAACCTCCCACAAAAGAGCCTGTACCCTTTCTCCTACATGATATTTCTCTGTCCTGGGATAAAATCTTTCTGGTAAAAGCGCTTCTACTTTTCCCAAATCGACCACCATGTTACTTCCTCGGAAAAAGCGCTTTACAGAACCCGATATAAGCTCCCCTTTTCTGTGCCTGTACTCCTCATAAATAACATCCCTTTCTGCGCCTCGGAGTTTTTGCGCAATAACTTGGCGAGCGGTTTGTGCTGCTATTCGTCCGAAGTCTTGCGGAGTGATCAAGATCTCAAGCCACTGACCCACTTCACAGTCAGGGGCCATTTCTAAAGCCGCTTCTAGGGAAATTTCCTCTTGAGGGTCTTCCACTTCGGCTACAATTTTTTTCTGGGTAACTACTTCGATGTCTCCCGTTTTAGGATGGATTTGCACATCGATGTTTCCCACGCCTTTTACACTTTTTCTTGCTGCTGCTCGAAGAGATTCCTCTATTGCTTGGATGATGATTTCCCTTTTTATCCCTTTTTCTCGCTCTAGGTATTCAAAAATAGCTACTAAATCTTTATTCATCTCTTTTTGCCTTTTATAACGATGGTTGTAAAAAAGAAGGGCTCTACCTAATAAGAAAGCCTCTATTCGTCTTCTTTTTTCCTCTTCTTTTCCTTTTTCCCAGTTACGATATTGTCATGATCAACGCGGTTTTTCTCTACCAAATACTCCTTGATAGAAAGAGCGATTTTTTTATGCTCTGGATCTAGCTTAATCACTTTAGCAGTAACCACATCCCCCTTTTGCACCACATCTTCTACCTTTCCAAAAGGCTGATCTGAAAGCTCAGTAACATGAATCAAAGCTTCTATACCATTTTCTAACTGAACAAAGGCTCCAAAAGCCGTTGTTTTCGTTATTTCTCCCTTTACTAAAGAATTTACAGGCATAGTTCTTTCTATGTCTTCCCAAGGATTATTGCTAAGCTGCTTTACTCCCAAAGTGATTTTTTTACTTTCTCTATCTACAGAGAGAATAACCGCTTCTACCTTGTCTCCTTTTTTTAAAACCTCAGAAGGGTGAGAAACCTTTTTTATCCAGCTCAAGTCAGAAATATGAATAAGCCCATCTACTCCAGGTTCCAGCTCTACAAAAGCTCCATAGTTAGTCAGATTGCGAATCTCTGTGGTTACAGAAGACCCTACAGGATATTTTGCTTCCACATCTTCCCAAGGGTTATGCTCGAGTTGTTTGATCCCTAAAGAAATTTTCCCGTCTTCTTTCTGGACGGATAAAACAATAGCCTCTACTTCATCTCCTATGTTTACAATTTCACTAGGGTCTGTAATATTTTTGGTCCAAGACATTTCAGATACATGGATGAGCCCTTCTATACCCGGCTCAATCTCGATAAAGGCTCCGTAGGAAACCAGATTTACAATCTTCCCTTTCACCCTAGTTCCAGGAGGGAATTTTTTCTCTACCTCTTCCCAGGGATTCTCTTCCTTTTGCTTCAATCCCAGAGCAACTCGCCCTTTTTCCTTGTCAACGCTTAAGATTTTTACCTCTAAAGTATCACCTAGCTCGACCATTTCAGAAGGGTGCTTAATGCGTTTTTTCCAGGTCATATCAGTGATGTGAAGGAGACCATCTACTCCATTTAGATCCAGAAAGACTCCAAAATCGGTGATATTTTTTACCACGCCTTTGCAAAGATCTCCTACCTCAATGTTTTCTAACAGTTCTGCTTTCTTATAGACTCTCTCTTCCTCCAAAAGCTCTCTTCTAGAAACTACAATATTTTTTCTTTCAATATTGATTTTCAAGATTTTAAAATCGTAGGATTTCCCCAAAAATTCATCGAGGTTTTTGATTCTTTTGTTATCAATCTGGGAACCAGGTAGAAAGGCCTCCATGCCAATATCTACCATAAGACCTCCCTTCACCTTTCGGATAACCTTACCTCGGACCACAGAACCTTCTTTACAGTTTGTTAGGATATGTTCCCATTGCCTTTGTCTACGGGCCTTTTCTTTGGAAAGGACAATTTGTCCATCCGAACCTTCCATTTGATCTAAAAAAACCTCTACTTCATTTCCTAAAGATAGTTCTTCTGAGTCGACAAACTCAGAGACAGGAACAAGCCCTTCCGATTTGAGTCCTACATCGATAACAACAAAATCTTTTGTTATCTCTACGATCTGCCCTTTCAAGATTTGGCCTGTGCTCATCTTGCTCTCTTCTTCCATGGAATCTTCTTCGTTCAAGAGTTTTTTGAAAATTTGAGCCTCTTCTTCTTTGTAGGCAGTGTTGTCCAGGATGTTACTGCCGTTCCAATCTTGTTTTGTCATGTTAAGGGTTTCTCCTGCTAGTTGTTAAAGGAGAGAGTTTAACAAAAAAGTCATAATTAAAGCAATTCATAAGGACCTTGAAGTATAATTGGATCTGATTATTTTCTGGACTTGTCTTCATACTGAGGCAGTTTTGCTAAAGTTTTATCTTAAGACAGATAAAAATCGCCTTCTTTTTTTTGTAAAATTTAAAAAAAAAGAGAAACAGATCTTTTTATTTTTTGAAACAAAAATGAAAAAGCTAGAGAAACAAAAGAAAATAAATTTATTTTGCTTCTCTATAAAACAACATAAATTTCTAATTATAAACTAGATAAGTTATGTTTTTCCTAGAGAAAAAGAGGTCTTTTAAATTTTTTTTTGGACATAAATATATAAGGTCAATAAAAAATGTAATTTAAGGTGTAAAAAGCTTTATAGGTTTTTTATCAAAGATTTTGAGGTTTTTGAAAAAAATTTTTTGGGACGTTAGAAAAAAAATGGAAATATTAGTCGTAAAGTTTGGGGGTATGAGTGTCTCTACTCCGGAGAGTTTTTCGAAGGTGGCTCAGATTGTTTCAGAAAGAGCCAAAGAATATTCGCAGATTGTTGTGGTAGTAAGCGCTATGGGTGATATGACGGAGGAGCTGTTTCAATTGGCCCATAAAGTTCATCCTAACCCTGCTAAAAGAGAACTAGACATGCTTGTTTCAGCGGGGGAAAGAATCAGTGTTTCCTTGCTAGCAATGGCGTTACAGGCCTTAGGAAAGGAAGCTATTAGTTTTACGGGGAGCCAATCTGGTATCATTACTTGTGCGAGACATTCGGAAGCAAGAATTGTAGAGGTTAGACCTCACAGGTTATTACCTCATTTAAGGGAAAATAAGGTAGTAGTAGTAGCTGGATTTCAAGGAGTAGGCCTTAACGGAGAGATTACCACCCTAGGAAGAGGGGGGTCTGATACGAGTGCAGTAGCCTTGGCAATAGCGCTTGAAGCAGAGAAGGTAGAATTTTACAAAGATGTAGAAGGAATTTATTCAGAAGATCCTAAAAAAAATCCAGAAGCAAAAAAATTTTTGGAAATGACCTATGATGAGGCTCTTTGTTTGTTACAAGGAGATGGAGTATTACATAAAAGAGCGGTACAACTTGCTAAAGAAAATCAGGTTCCCTTGCAGGTTCTCTCTTACGAAACCTTTTCTTCCAATAAAGAACTTGTAAATCAGGGAACTTTCATAGGGGAGAAAAAGGAAAAATCTCCTCCGGTATTTGAAATGGAATTTGAGGAGAAAAAACAGAAAATTTGCCTATGAAAGTAGAAAGAAAATGGCCCAAGCCTGTTTTGGTAAATCAACAAAAACCTCACCCTTTTTATCAAAAAAGAGTGGAGGAACTTTTACAAAAAATAGGCCGCGATATTCCTTGCTTAAAACAAGAGCTTTTACAAGAAAAAGGCTCATCTGAATCGTTGCCTTATTTGAAATGGGAAGAGAGCTTTGCCCCTTCAGGAATTTGTCTCTCTCTTATGCTTCTTGGTAAATATCGTTTGGGAGCAGGGAGTTTTTTTTATGATATGGTAAGTCGCTGGCTTATACCTTTTACGAGATTAAACATAGGTCTTTTCTTCTCTTCTGACTTTACTCTTCCCGGAAGAGTACAAGAGCCTTTTACTATAGCAGAGCTAGTAATTCATTTTTCCGAAGAAAAGATATTAAAACAAGCAAAACAAAGCTGGAAAACTTTGGAGACAGAGTTAAAATTGGGGGTAGTTTGCGCCTATCATGCGAGTCGTATTTTAGAATTTAAAAGCCTTTCTCCTGATGGAAAAACGGCTAGAATTCAAGAAAAAATAGCTTCTTTAATGCGAGGAAGAGAAGAAAATTTTGATAGAGGAATTTTCTCTCAAATGCAGAGATTTTTGGTGACTTGTAGGGAGGACTTTAAGGTTAGTAGAGATTCTCATCACATTAGCCGCATTATCTCTATTTTATACCTAGTGCAAAAGACTTTGGCGCAGAAAAGAAAAGAAGCGTCCAATGAGAGGCATCTTGTTTTAAAGCTTTTGAAGACAAAACTTTATCTTCCAAAAAAAGAAAAACAAGTTTTAGGTATCTTGGTAGGGCTTAATCTATTGGGTGACTATGAAGTCTTTGAGCAGGAACATTTAATGAGCGCTATAAGCACTCATTTACCGGGTACAAGGGCGATAGAAAACTCTTTTCTCATGGATAAGGCAGCAGACAAAAGAGCCCAGACTTTGTATTTAGAAATAGAAAAAGAAAATCAACAGGAATTTTCTTTGGAAGAAATTCAAAGACTGAGAAAGCATCTTCCGGAATCTTTGAAGGGAAGCATAGAAAGGCTTATGCATCCCATTTTCATGCCTAGAAATGAGGAAGAGATTTTAAAAAATATCATGGCTCTTTCTAGACAATTGAAGTACATAAAAGATCTTCCTCAAGTGATTATCTCCTTTGAGCAGCAAAGGCAGGAGGAGCTACATTTTACCGTGATTTTTTTGCGTATTTTAAGACCAAAAGAGCTTCCTGCTGTAAAAATCTTAGAAAAAATCCCCTCTAACTACAAATTAAGAATAGACCGAACTCGAAAACTGGGGACGCTACGTAGAAGGTATGCGAAGGAGGCTGTAGTATTTCGCCTTGCTCTCGCTTCTGAAAAATATTTAAGAAGAGATCGTTCTATAGACTTATATAAAGCAAGAGAGGATGTGCTAGCTATTTTGCAAAATTCTTTTGGAGAGGTAAGAGACTACAACGGAGGAATGATCCTAAGAGAGACGCAGGTGTTGAAAGCCTTAAAAGCCTCCCTTGGGATCCTAGGGAAAAAACACGAGCTATTGCTAGAAAAGTTCTTTTACTCCCTATTTCCTGTAGAGATGAGAAGTGTTTTAGAAATAGAGCCGATTAAGCAACTTTTTCTCCTTTTTTTACAGGCAATAGAAAAAGAGAAGAAGGGAATAAATACCCTTCCCAAGGCTTACTACAAAGAAGAAGCAAAAAGAGCTATGGTCCTTATTTTTACTGATTCGCTGCAATTGAAAAAACTTCTTTCTGAAAGTATGAGTTTGCTACAAATACCCTCTTATCAGCTAATTAGTTTTTCTATCGAGGCACAAAAAGTGCAAGGGTATCTTTTATTGTCTGATGGGAAAGAGAAAAAAACGCTCTTTTTTCAAACTATAGAAAAAGCCTTACGCTTTTAATCAGACCTTTTTTATTTTGCATTCTGGACAAATGATTCGATATATTTGAGGAAAGGTTTGCGAATATGAAGCAAAAAATTGAGGTTTTTCCTTCCATACTATCCGCTGATTTTTCCCGATTAGGAGAAGAAGCAAAAAGGTTAGAAGAAGCAGGAGCTGACGGTATCCATATCGATATCATGGATGGGCATTTCGTTCCTAATCTCACTTTAGGTCCTAAAGCAGTTTCAGCAATCCGAAAGTCGACAAAACTATTTTTGGATGTTCACGTGATGATCTATAATCCATATGATTTTATAGAAGTTTTAGCTGAGTCAGGGGCTGACAGGATTACCTTCCATTTTGAGGCAACAGAAAATGTATTAGACACCTTAGGCTATATTAGAAAGTGCAATTTACAAGCAGGCCTTGCTTTTTGTCCTGATACCTCTTTTTCTATGGCAGTTCCTTTTTTAGATCAATGTGATCTCCTTCTTTTTATGACAGTTCATCCTGGTTTTTCTGGGCAAGCATTTCGCGCTGAAGTTTTAGAAAAGATCGCGGATGCTTCTCACATCTTGCAAAAGATGGCAGAAGAAAAAAAAGCAATCCTTCAAGTAGATGGGGGTATCAATGAGGAAACGGGGCGTCTTTGTAAAGAAAAAGGGGCTAGCTGCCTCGTTTCAGGTTCGTATCTTTTTGCAGAAAGAGATCTCAGCTTAGGAATACAAAAGCTAAGATAGGGGATAAAACGAGATAAGGAAAAAGAAAACCTATGAAAAAGGTCATTGTAATAGGAGGGGGAACGGGGAATTTTGTGGTTCTTCGGGGATTAAAAAAATATGATCTTGATCTTACAGCTGTCGTTTCTATGGCAGATGATGGGGGCAGTACAGGAATTTTACGAGATGAGCTGGGAGTATTACCTCCGGGAGATGTAAGGCAGTGTTTAGTAGCTCTTTCTAACTCTTCCCGTCTTTTAAGAAACGTTATGAATTATCGTTTTGAAAACGGGAATCTGGGAGGTCATAGCTTTGGGAATCTTCTTCTCTCTGCCTTAGAGAAGGTAACGGGGAGCTTTGAGAAAGCAGTAGAGGAAGCGGGAAAGATTTTATACATCCGAGGCAAGGTTCTACCTATTACCACCCACCAAGTCCATTTAAAAATGGTCTTAAAAGACCGGAGAGTCTTGGAAGGAGAAAAAGAGATTTATCTTTCCAGAGAGATTGATAAAGGATATAGTCATATTTATCTAGAGCCAATTTCAAAGGTAAATCCCAGGGTACTGGATGAGATTAAAAATGCAGACCTAATTGTGCTTGGACCGGGGGGGCTTCATACTTCTGTAATTCCTAATCTTTTGGTGACAGGAGTTAGAGCTGCTTTACAAGAGACCCAGGCGAAGAAGATTTTTGTCGTAAATTTGATGAATCGAAAAGGGCAAACTACAGGGTTTAAGGCGAGCAATTATGTAAAAGAAATTATAGAGCATTTAGGAGGAGACCTTCTGGATTACATTCTAGTGAATAATGGAAAACCCCCTTCTCATCTGATAGAAAGATATTCTGAAGAAGGGGAGCTTGTCACTAACGATTTAGAAGATCCTAGAGTTATTTCTGCAGATCTTTTAGGACCTTTAGTAAGTCCGAATCAAAACGATTTAGTCAAGAGGAGTTTGATTCGTCATAGTTCTGAGAAATTAGCAGAGGAGCTGGTAAAGATTGTTAATAATCTTTGATATAGATGACACCTTAGTGGATACGACCAGGCTTATCACTAGGCCTTTATGGAAAAAGGCCCTACAAGCTATGGAGGGAAAAGGGTTAAAATTGGAAGATCCTGCGAGAGCCTTATTTCACCTGTGGGCCCTGGATCAAAATACCCAAAGTGCTTCAGAAACGCTGCGTCTTTTTTTAGCTTTTTATAAAAAAGATTTTTCTTTTCATAAGATTGGATTAGAAACTTTTTCCGGGATTTCTTCTGGAGATCTTCATGTAAAGGCGATTCCTTTTGTTTTGGAAGGTTTAAAAAAGCTTTGTAAAAGACATACCTTAGCCATTGTCTCTAGGGGGGATAGCCAGTTTCAGAAAAAAAAATTGCTAGAAGCAAAAATTCCTCTTTCCTCTTTTCATAAAATTTTTATTTCTCCAAAAACGGATAAAAAAGAGTTGTATCAAAAAGCTTTAGAAGAACTGCAGATTCCCCCTCAAGAAAGTTGTGTTGTTGGAGACAGAGTTATGGTAGACTTGAAGCCTGCTAAAGAGCTGGGTATCTTTACGATCCAAATGAAATGGGGAAGAGGAAGAGTTTATTCTCCTTGGTCTGAGTATGTCGATAAAGAAGTACACAGCTTTAAAGAAGCAGTAGCTTATTTACAAAAAAAGGAAAGTATGGCGGTAGAGCATGGTGGCTAGTAGTCAAATTGTACCAGGGATGACGGTGGAGATAGAGGAGAAAATATTTCGAGTAGAATCCAGTATTAAAGTAGCTGTTGCGAAGGCAGCGCCTTTTATAAAGATGAGTCTAAGAGATCTTGTTACAGATCGACTTACAGAAAAGAGTTTTAACCCTTCCCAGGAGATTCAGGAAGTTTCCCTAATAGATCATAAGTTAGAGTATCTCTATCCAGAGGGAAAGAATTTTCTTTTTTTGGATGTAGAGGATTTGCAAGAAATTTTGGTCCCTTCTACCATTTTGAAGGATAAGGTGAGCTATTTGAAAGAAGGGATTTCTGTCCGTGCCCTTTTCTATGGGAAAACGGTTTTTTCCGTGGAATTACCCCAGTTTTTGGAACTGATGGTAGCCAAGACGGATAATGTAGAAGAGGGAAAGTTGTCTGTTACTCAGACGACGAAACTTGCTATTTTAGAAACTGGGGCAAGGGTAGAAGTTCCTCTTTTTATTGAATCAGGGGATGTTATTAAGATAGACACCCATTCTAGTGAATTTGTACAAAGAATTTGAAGGGAGATAAGGCAGGTGAATATAAAAGAGATCCAAGAGCTGATTGCTTTATTAGAAAAAAGTAAGCTGACCAAATTGCATTATAAAAAAGAGGGTTTCGAGCTTTTGCTAGAGAAAAAAGGGGAAGAGCCTTCTTATACAAGGGAATTAGTTCAAGAGGTAAGTGTCAAGCCTTCTGTTGAAAAAAAAGTTCCTTCCCCAAAGGGGCAAGAAGAGAAATGGATAAAATCGCCTATGGTAGGAACTTTTTATTCCGCTGCAGGTCCAGACCAGCCTCCTTATGTGAAAGTAGGGGATAAAGTTACGGCAGATACAGTAGTATGTATCATAGAAGCTATGAAAGTAATGAATGAGGTAAAAGCAGGTTTAGCAGGAGTTGTTCAGGAAGTTATTTTAGAAAATGGGCAGCCCGTTGAATTTGGGACTAAACTATTTAAGATACGATGAAAAAAGTATTAGTAGCAAATCGAGGAGAGATTGCAGTTCGCATAATCCGGGCTTGTCATGATTTAGGACTGCAGACCGTTGCCGTTTATTCTGAAGCAGATGCGGAGTCTTTGCCTGTTCTCATGGCAGATGAAGCGATTTGTATCGGACAAGCTTCTTCTTTAAAGTCCTATTTAAATATTCCCAATATTATCTCTGCCTGTGAAATAACTCACGCAGATGCGGTTCATCCGGGGTATGGTTTTTTAAGCGAAAATGCTAATTTTGCCTCCATATGTGAAAGCTGTGGTTTAGAATTTATCGGCCCTTCTTCTACTTCTATTGCCCTTGTTGGGGATAAAGCTAGGGCCAAAGAGATAGCAAGAAGTGTAAAGTGTCCTGTGATTCCAGGTTCCGAGGGAATTGTAAAAGATCTTAAACAGGGACTGAAAGAGGCTCACAAAATAGGATATCCTGTTTTTATTAAAGCAACAGCAGGGGGAGGAGGCAAGGGGATTCGGATTGCTTTTGATGACCAGGATTTTGCCAAAAAGTTTGTAGCAGCTAAAGCTGAAGCGGAGGTGAGCTTTAATAATCCAGAAGTTTACTTGGAAAAAATGATTGTTTCTCCAAGACACGTTGAGATTCAAGTAATAGGGGATAGAAAGGGAAATTATGTTCACTTGGGAGAAAGGGATTGCTCTATTCAAAGAAGGAGACAAAAATTAATCGAGGAGGCGCCTAGTCCCTATCTTACTCCTTCTATTCGAAAAAAGATGGGGCAAGCTGCTTTAAATTTGGTAAAAGCAGCGAAATACCATTCTGTAGGAACAGTAGAGTTCTTGGTAGATAAGGACCGCAATTTTTATTTCATGGAAGTAAATGCCCGGATTCAGGTGGAGCATACTGTTACAGAAGAGCTCACTGGGATTGATCTCATAAGGGAGCAGATTCAAATAGCCAAAGGAGAAAAACTTCCCTTTAAGCAAAAGGATATTACTTTTGAAGGGCATGCCATACAGTGCCGAATTAATGCGGAAGATCCTGAAAACCACTTTACTCCTTCCCCAGGAAAACTGGACTATTTCATTGCTCCTGGAGGTCCCCACGTTCGGGTAGATACAGCTTGTTATTCGGGATATAAAATTCCTCCTTATTATGATTCGTTAATGGCAAAGCTGATTGTGAAAGGAAAGTCAAGAGAGGAAGCGATTCAGATTATGAAAAGAGCTTTGAAGGAATTTCATATTACAGGTGTTCATTCTACCATTGGGTTTCATTCTTTTATTTTACGGGACAAAAAATTTATGAAAGGAGATTACGCTTTGGATTATGTAGATCTTCTTTTAGAAGAGGGTACGAGTTTTGTCTCACCCCCTCCCCATACGGATGTATGAAAGGAATTTTATTAGCGGGAGGAAAAGGCAGTAGGCTCTACCCCGTTACCTCTGCTTTTTGTAAGCAGCTTTTGCCTGTTTATGATAAGCCGATGATTTATTATCCCTTATCCACGCTAATGTTAGCAGGGATTCAAGAAATTTTGATTATTTCTACTCCAGAGGATTTGCCCCGCATAGAAAAGCTATTTGGGTCAGGAGAAAGTTTTGGGCTGCGCTTGCAATATAAGAAGCAGAAAAAACCAGAAGGGATTGCTCAAGCTCTTTTGATCGGAGAGGAGTTTATTGGAAATAGTAGCGTGGCCTTGATTTTAGGAGATAATATCTTCTATGGAAACTCTTTGGAGGAAAAGCTCCAAAAGGCTTCTGGCTTAGAAAATGGAGCTCTTATTTTTGGTTATCCTGTAAAAGATCCTTCTCGTTATGGAGTAATAGCTTTTGCTAAAGATTTTACTCCTTTGCAGATCGTAGAAAAACCAAAAAAGGCCCCTTCAGAGTACGCTGTATGTGGGCTCTATTTTTTTGATGCACAGGCCATTTCTTTTGCAAAAAATCTCACTCCTTCTTTTCGAGGGGAACTGGAAATAACGGATATAAATCAGAAATACTTGGAGAAAAAGCAGCTTCAGGTAGAAATTTTAGGAAGGGGTTTTGCTTGGTTGGATACGGGAACTTTTGAGTCGTTGCAAAAAGCTTCCTTTTTTGTACAAACCCTACAAGAAAGGCAAGGATTTCAGATTGCCTGCTTAGAAGAAGTTGCCTATAGAAAAGGGTTCATTTCTCTTGAGGTTTTACAAAAAAAGGCCACTCTTTATGAAAAGAGCGAATATGGGGCTTACTTACGAAGGATAGTAAAAGAAGAAATCAGAAATTCTCTAGAGAGCGGTTCTTTTGATAATGCTTCTCAATCTTTTCTACTACAAGATCAATGTCGTCAGTAAGAGTGAAAAGGTGTAAATCTTTTCGTTCTATGTTTTGTTTTTTTTCTACGGTATTGCTCAGCCAGTCTATAAGGCCTTCCCAATATTTTTTGCCAATCATGAAGACAGGAAAAGAGGTGATTTTTTTAGTTTGTATCAAGGTAAGAGCCTCAAAGAGCTCATCTAAAGTACCAAACCCTCCTGGAAAAACTACAAAAGCTTGAGCATAGCGAACAAACATTACCTTTCGGATAAAGAAGTAACGATGACTTAGGTGGAATTTCTCGTCAATGAAAGTATTGGGAGTTGCTTCATTGGGTAAATTAATGCAGAGACCACAGGATTTTCCTTTGGCAAGTTGCGCTCCTTTATTAGCTGCTTCCATAATGCCCGGGCCTCCCCCGGTAATAATCCCGAACTTTTTTTCTGCAATCTTTTTTGCCAAAATAGTAGCCTTTTCATAGTACTCTAGTGAGGGGGGTGTTGCATTCGAAGAGCCAAAAAAAGCTACAGAAGGACCTAAGGAAACCATTGCTTCAAATCCATCTACAAACTCAGCCATAATACGAAAAATGCGCCAAGAATCCAAAGCGTGCATTTTTTTATGAAAAGGAAAATCAGAACGCTCTTGCATAGGTCTTTATATAGAGTTGTTTTTTCTTCTTGAGCCCCTTTTTTTTTGGGAAGAGAGGCTCTTTTGCCTACCATAGGCTACTTCATGAAGATTTTCAATAGCTATAAAAGCAGAAGGGTCGTTCCGAAGGACAATTTCCTTTAATTCGGCAAGATCAAGTCTTTCTACAATCACAAGCAAAAGATCCCGATTTTCTCCCGTATAGCCTCCTTTTCCTTTTAAGATGGTAAGTCCCAGCCCTAGTTCATTTACGACAATCTCCGCAATTTCTTTCGGTTTAGAAGATAAGATTAGAACCGATTTTAATTCTTCCAGGCCTGCTATGACCATATCGATCATTTTGAAGGCAACTATGTAAGTCATCAAAGAGTGGATAGCTATATGCCAGTCTAAAAAGATGAGACCGTAAGCCGCAAAGATAAAAATATTCACAAAAAGAACGACCTGTCCTACCGTGAATCCTTTTTTTCGGTTAATCAAAATTGCCAAAATCTCTGTTCCATCTGTGCAACCACCACTTCGGATAATTAGTCCTACGCCAGCGCCTAAGATGGCACCACCGATTACGATTACTTCTAAAGGGTCTGCATCGAAAGAAGGAAGACTTTCTAAAAGAGCCAAAAAGGCCGCAAAGAGCACAATAGCTACCATCATTTGGATCACGAAAGTTCTTCTTATAAAACGGTAAGCTAAGTAGACAAAGGGAAGATTAAAAATAATTAAAAAGAAAGAAAGATAAGCTCCTCCAAAAAGTCTAGCGCAAATCAAGGAAAGCCCAATTACCCCTCCATCAATCAGTTGGTTGGGAAATAAAAAAACCCGGATAGATAAAGCAGCCAAAAAGGCGCCCACTGTCATCCAAAAATAGGAAAGAAGAACCTGGTCTACTGACTTAGGAGAAGAGTGTTTCATACCAATCCCACCATATAGACTTCCTAAGAATTATTACACAGAAAAACGCGGGAGACGGGGCTCGAACCCGCAACTTCCGCCGTGACAGGGCGGCGATCTAACCAATTGAACTACTCCCGCAAAAGAGCGCAAATGGGCGCAAAAGGACTCGAACCTATGACCGCCTGTTTGTAAGACAGGAGCTCTACCAACTGAGCTATACGCCCGGCCAAAGATACACAATTTACCTTCTATGACCCATATTTTACAAGAGTTTTGGTAGAAGAACCTTGAGAATTTGTATAAATAGAGAGGAATTTTCCGGTAAAAAAAGCATAAAAAGATATAAAGTCGAGGTTGATATATTTTCCTAGTTAATTATAAGATCCCCCAAAAAGGATAACTAAAAATATTTTAATTTTCTTAAGTTACGCGAGAAGAGGGTTACAGAAGGGGGAAAAATTGGAAAAGGTAGGAGCTAAACGCTTCTTTATTGGGGAAAGAGGCTGGAAAATTTCCGATCTATTTTTCTTTTCTCTTATTTTGTTATTTTTTAGTTTTGCAGCCTGCTCTTTACCAGATCAGGAAGGTTTTCAGAAAAAGGCAGAAAAAATTCAAGAGGCAATGGTGGAGGATTTAAAAGAGGTTTCCTGTAAAGAGGATCTAATAGAGAAAATTCCTGCTTTGAAAAAAAACTACAAGAAAATAGCAAAGCTGTTGAAACAAGCTTCCGAATCTTTTATAGAAGAGCCTCTTCTATTTAATCCTGAGCCAAGCAAAACCAGTCTAGACCTTTACAGGGAATTTTTGAGAATCTACGAGATCCCAGGAGGAAAAGAGATCTTAGAAAGGATTCAAAAAGAAGCGGCTCTTCTTCTGCCCAAAGAACCTCTCACTGGAGAATCTTAAGTAAGAGGCCTTAGGGTAAGAGAGCTATCTTTTCCTTTTTTTCAAGATACGCCATTCGATCAAAATATAGATTGCAGCAGCTCCGAAGAGGAAATAGACAAGACGAGTGAACCAGCAAGTCTCTATGAAATATTCCAAGATATTAAACTGAAAAAGGCCCATGGAGCCCCAAAATATGCCAGATAAGATTAAAAGAAACATCGCTGCTGTTTCTCGATTTTTTTTCATACATAAACCCCTTGTAAAATTTGGTTATACCACCCTTTTCATAATCTACATATAAAAAATTTTTGAAAAGAGTTTTCTAAGAAAGCTCTTCAAAGTTTAGATCTTCTGTAGGAAGACTGTTAAACAAACTTTCGAATAAAGGTTTATGATACTGTAAAAGCCTAGAGTCAGTTAATTCGTTTACGTAGATAGGAACACAAGTTACGTATCCTTCCTCTAAAAGTCTTACATCACTTTCCTCTTCTTCTTCACAGGCTTTCCAGGTTCCTCCCAGCCAAAAATAGGGATCTCCTCCTGGATGAATTCTTCTATCGGGTCTGTCTGTCCAAAATCCCTTGCCTTGTTTTGCCATTTTTACTCCCAGGACTCTCTCTTTAGAAGGGGAAGGAAAATTGACATTTACGAAAGATCCTTGGGGCAGGGGGTGTTTCAAAAAGTGTTCCACAATAGGGAAAATATACTTTGTGAAAGCTCCATAATTGGGGTTTTCAAAATCACTACAGGAAAAGGCGATACCTGGAACATTATTTCGGTATAATCCTTCAATCACAGCTCCAACGGTTCCGCTATATAAGACATTTCTTCCTGCGTTTGAGCCGCGGTTTATACCTGAGACAATGAGATCAGGCGGAATTTTTAACAAAGAATTCAGGGCAAGCTTCACACAATCTGCAGGGGTACCATTTACATGAAAAACGTTTTCTGCTCCCTCCCACACCACAGGAGAAATCTTTAAAGGTTTTGTAAGTGTAAGGGAAAGGGCGGCTCCTGATTTTTCGGCAAGGGGAGCTACTACAGTGCAATCTGCCTGCTCTTTTATAGCATTATAAAGGTAACGGATTCCTGGAGCATGAACTCCATCGTCATTGATAATTAAAATGTGGGGCCTTTTAGGCTTCATAAAAATTTTCCTCCTGAATCATTAGGATGTGAGCTCTTTTTTCTTGTAATATAGGAAATACAGAATATTGTGAAGGCACTTAATAAGAAGGCAGGGAACATAGCAGGAATATCCCCAGGTAGGTTTCTTGATAGATAAGGCCATAAAGCTCCTAGGAAAGCTCCTACGAGCACTCCCCAAAAACCTCCTTCCTTATTGATCTTTCGAGAAAATAAACAAAAAAGAAGTAAAGGGCCGAAAGAAGAGCCTAAACCTGACCAAGCATAAAGAACTAAAGAATAGATAGTGCTTACTTTAAAATAGGCAATCATAAAAGCTACGCAAGAGATAAATAAAACACTGAGGCGAGAAATAAGGAGAAGTTCTTTACTTTTTGCTTGAGGACGAAAGATTTTTTTATAAAAATCTTCTGCTAAGGAAGAAGCGACTACTAAAATTTGAGCTGCCATAACATTGGTAGTAGCAGCTAAGATAGCACAAAGAACCAGCCCTGAGAAAAAGGGAGTTAGAAACTTTTTTACCAGTTCTAAAATCACCATTTCTGGGTTAGAAAGAGTGGCAAAATAGTAGATACCAATCCATCCCACCAAAGTAGCACCACAGATGGCAAGTATCTGCCAGCTAATCCCTAAAATCTTGGACTTCACTAGATCAGAAGTTTCCTTAATGCCCATAAATTTAGTAATCACATGAGGTTGTCCAAAATACCCAAGTCCCCATCCGGCAGAAAGGGCTAATATTTGGTATAAGGTATATCCTGAAAAGTCGGGGAACAGAGAGTATAACAAATGTTTTTTCTCTACAGCTTGGTTTATTAAAGAGATGTTCCCTATCAGGTAAAGGAGATATAAGGGAATGAAGAGAATAACCCCTAGAAGGAAAAATCCTTGAAATACATCGATCCAAGCAACTGTTTTATATCCCCCACAGAAGACATAGATAGTTACGATCAAAACTCCTATGGAAATGCCAAGAAAGTAGGGAAGATTAAAAAGAGTTTCTACCAGGTAGCCAAGCCCTATTAGGCCTGAAGAGATGTAGATGGTATAAAAAAGAAAGCAGCTCAAAGAGGTAACAAGCCGAATCCTTCCAGAAAAATCTGCTAATCTTTTTTCAAAATAGGTACTTAAAGTAAGACTCTCCGTTTTTTCCGTTGCCTTGCGAATATTAGGTGCTACAAACTGCCAGTTTAAAAACATGAAAAAAGTAAGGCCAATTCCAGCCCAAGCGTAAAAAATCCCTCCCGTGAAGATAAGAGCAGGATACGCTAAAAAAAGCCAGCTACTCATATCACTGGCATGGGCAGAAAGAGCGGTTAGCCAGAAATTCAAGGAGCGATTTCCTAAGATGAAGTCGGTATCGGTTTTTTGTTTTTTAGAAGCAAAAATCCCAATGCACAAAAGGAGCAAGAAATAAAAAGAGAAGATAAAAAGCTCTAAGGTCATATTTCCTTTCTTAAAGAGGGGATTAGGGCTTTGCCTCGGTTTAATTTTTTCCCTGCCAAAAACAAATTTTGTGAAGTATTTGGGAATACTTCTTCCAGTTTTTTTATTAAATCTTTTGTTTTTTTACGATGAGAATTTTGTCCATAGGGGCATTGGCATGTGACCCTTTGAAATCCATAATGTTGGGCAAAGCGAATTAACTTCTCCTCTTCTACAAAAATCAAAGGACGCAAAACAGTTACCCCGAAGTTATACATAAAAATTTTAGGCTGGATAGGTTCAAACTCTGCTTTATGTAGTAGGTTTAATAAAAGCGTTTGGTTGCTATCGTCGAAATGGTGGCCAAAGGCAATTTTACAAGAGCCTTCCTTTTTTGCTTTTTCGAATAAAAGTTTTCTCCTTTCTCTGGAGCAGCTATAACATTCTAGGGATTCTTCTTTCAAAAAAGATTCTTCTATGAAAAAAGGGATCTTAAGGGCTTGGCAAATTCTTTCTAAAAAAGGGACGCTAACCCCAGCTCCACAGGAAAACCTTCCTTTTACATGTATGGCTATTAGGTCAAAAAAAGGAAGACCTCTTCCTCTCAAAGCATGCAGAAAATAAAGAAGGGCTAAGCTATCTTTTCCTCCACTTAAAGCAACGGAGATAGTTTCTCCTTTCTGAATCATCTCGTACTCGTGGAGAGCTTTTCTGATTTTACTCTCTATCTGTCTTCCTAAGAGGGGCCAAGGAGGGGATGCTATAGGGGCAAAAGCTGTCATAACTCTTCTTTTTTAGCATGGACAGCGCTTATCCGTATATGGTAAACTCTCCCCCAAAAAAAGAAACTATATGAAAAAACCTGGTAGGAATGACCCTTGCGTTTGTGGAAGTGGAAAGAAGTTTAAGAAGTGTTGTGAAAACAAGATGCTTGGTAAGAAATATTTTGCACAAGATCTTACCCAGAAGTTTTCAGGGAAGTTTAATCTTACTTCTTTGTTTCAGGATACTGCTCCAGAAAAACCTCGAGAAGAAGCCTCAGAAAACAAAAATCCCCCAGAGGAAAATAAAAGCGAGTCTGACAAAACCAGTTGAGAGCAAAACATACTTTTTGCTATAAACCCTTTATCTTTTTGCTGGTGTAGCTCAATTGGTAGAGCACCTGACTTGTAATCAGGGGGTTGAGGGTTCGATTCCTTTCGCCAGCAAATCCTCTGAAGGGGGTGTCGCATAGTGGCAATTGCAAGGGACTGTAAATCCCTCGACTTCGGTCTCCGTTGGTTCGAGTCCAACCGCCCCCATTTTCCTGGACGGTTCTTAAAGTCCGGCATCGTTAAGAACGGTTCTCTCGCTGAAACTGAGAGATTTCCGTCTTTCAATAGCAAGTTCTGAAATACTAAATCTAAAAGTTATCGTTTTTCATCAGGTTCAGAACTCTCGAAAATTTCTCGAGCGCGAGCCGCGAGGTTCATAACCAGGTTTGCTGTGATATAAAAATTTTGGTCAGCCTTTTCATGTCGTCCCATCTGTTCGATGATTTCAGTTTGCCGAGATTTGTAGCTGGCGACTCTCTCCAGATACATCTTTTCCGTGATCAAGCCATCGAGTTTGTCGTCATAGATTTGATTCAACCGTTTCTGAATGCGCTCCTGCTCTGATCGAAGAACCTGGAGGCTTTCAGAATCCTGGCAGTGGGCATCGGTAAACTTGCAAATAAAGGTCTCAATGCTGAGGAGTGGAGAGACATAAAAAGAAAATACGCTTAGAAAATTTTATCGGTTTTTGGTAGTCTCGATTAAGATTTTTTTAACCAAGAATGTCCTCAGTGGTCGATACATCAACTAGAGAATCAGAACTCATCCCTTCCACATACGTCGAGTTGCTCAATATTCCCAAAGAAAAAGATCCGTTCTTCTCAAATTAAAGCCTCTATTTCCGTAAACACAGAGCTGGTGAAACTCTACTGGGAAATCGGGCTCGAGATTGTCCAAAGACAAAAGGAAGAAGGGTGGGGGACTAAAGTGATAGATAACCTGGCCAAGGATCTTAAAACCAGTTTTCCTCAAATGGCAGGATTTTCTCCTCGTAACCTATTCTATATGAAGCAATTTGCAGAAGCTTATCCAGAATTTTCAATTTTGCAGCAAGCTGCTGCAAAAATACCCTGGGGTCACAACATGGTCCTCATCGACAAATTGGATGAGTTGAATAAACGACTTTGGTATGCCCAGAAGACAATTGAAAACGGATGGAGTCGAAATGTCTTGGAGATGTGGATTGAATCAGATCTTTATAGTAGGCAGGGAAAAGCATTAACAAATTTTTCAACTACTCTTCCTCAGTTAGATTCTGATCTAGCAAACGCGACTTTAAAAGACCCTTATTGCTTTGATTTCTTGAGGATGCGTGAACAAGCTGATGAGGCTGAAATTGAAGCAGGGCTGGTTGAACACATTCAAAAAGTACTTATCGAACTTGGGACTGGTTTTGCTTTTGTGGCTCGGCAACATCGAGTTGAAGTTGATGGAGAGGAATTTTCAATCGATTTGCTTTTCTATCACTTTAAACTTAAACGATTTGTGGTTGTAGAACTCAAGAATGGCCCATTCAAACCCGAGTATGCGGGAAAGATGAGCTTTTATTTGGCTGCAGTAGATGCTCAACTCAAACAACCCGAAGATGCACCCTCGATTGGGATGATTCTTTGTAAAACAAAAAAAAGACTTATGGTTGAGTACACTCTTCAAGATAGTCGACGTCCCATTGGATTGGCCAGCTATACGACGAAGCTCATAGAATCTGTTCCAAAAGACATAAAATCAAGTTTGCCAACTATTGAAGAAATTGAATGTAAGCTCACTGAAAGTAAAATTAAAAATAATTCAGCAAAATTAAAAGATAGAAATAATGGTGTTTTTAATGATTTTTAAGGTAGTTTACATTTAAGGTGGTTTTGATTGAAATTTAATGCAATTCGAGCTCAGAACTAGCCCTGCAAAATAGAGGTTTCTGGATATAGAATCTAGAAATATTTCCTTGTGGGAAGGGAAGTTACAGATAAAGCCTGATCCCCTGGTGCCTATCCAGATTCTGTGCATAAGCGAAAAGAGCAATAATTTCTTTGGATTTGCGAAGCAAGGGACTGCAAATCCCTCGACTTCGGTCTCCGTTGTTTCGAGTCCAACCGCCCCCATTTCTCTATGAAAATCCGATAAAGTTTGAGCCAAAAGGATAGCCTTCATTCTATTTCCTCTCCTGAATCTGGAATTTTATAAGCTTGCCCCGGATGAGCTGGCTGTTCAGGATAGAAATACACTAGTTCACCTTTCTTGATCATTTTATAGAGAAAATCAGACTTCAAATATTGGGGGTTTCTATTTAAAATTCGTCCCAATTCACTAGGTTGTAAAGGCCCGAGAGAACAGAGCTTTTTAATAAGCTCTTTGAGGTTTTCCCGAGAGCGTTTCATAGACAAGGCTTCGATTTCCTCTCTTAAGCTATCAGGCAAATCTGGAAACTTCTCTAATAGAGCGTCTATACCCTTACCTGGGAGGCTAATCTGAGGGGATAACCCCTCAGATTGACCGCTAACCTGGGGGGTTATCCCCTCAGATTTGTAGGATTCTTCAAGGTAAGGATTCAACTGATAATAGGTTTGATGTCCTTTGCCTTTCTGAACAAACAGTTCGGCGTCTCTTAACTCTCTTAAAGCCATACTTGCCACCAAAGTATCAACCCCGTTGAGTTGTCTATAATCTTGGTTAGTAATCGCACCTATCTCTTTTACAAATGCTAATGCTCTCAATTTGGCATCTGTTAAGGTGTCCTTTTTAAACTGTTGAAGCCATTCTAAAGTTCTTCTATCTAGCAGATGATGCGGTAAAAGAATAAGATCAAATTCATTAGCTTCGCGATTTGATTCGAAAATAGGAGGAGTAGATAATCCCGCCTTTTTCATTTCTGCTTTCATCGTTCGGATTCCTGTGCCTTTAGTCTCTATTTCATCAAGATCATAAAAAACAGCTGCCATGTTGGGATTTCGGGGTTTTGAGCCGGGTTCTTCAAAATCCTCAAGAGATTTTAGAGAATATCCTGCATTTCTAAATTCTAGACGGTTTGAATATCGAATAATTTGCGTGGGTTGATGAGATCTATAATCTCGGTGAATTAAAGCATTAAGAAGCGCCTCTCGAATAACATCTATAGGTATTTGAAGGATATCTGTTCTTTGTAATTGCCCTGTTTCGAGTCCAAACTTTTTCGGAATATCTCTCATGATTTGCGCGTGCAAACGAGGAAGTAAAGTAACTAAAGACTCCATGTACTCTAAAGCTAATTCCCACCGAGCTGAAGGATCTTCTACCCATTTCGTGCCATTTACAACAATATAATCAACGCGAGATGCCATAGGAAATTCTCTTCGCAAAGAAGCCCTGCTACCAAAAAAGAGGATACCTCCAACTGTTGGAATGACAGCTTCTTCATTTTTGACAGCCATTTTCAAAGCAACCAAAAGCCCTTGATCGTCAAGTTTCAACTCGGAGGCATTTGGATCAACTTTAGAGCGAATACGTCGGTATTCTGTAATAGCTTCTAAAGAAATATCATTCCAAGAAACACCGGGAAGAATTTCTGATTCAAAATATCTTTGATGGCGTAATTGATAAAGGATATCTAAGTCTTCTTCACTACACCTCACATCACTAGATCCGATCCTTCGATAGGCACCTTCCTTTTCTCCCTTGCTCTTGATGTAAACAGGTTTATCCCTACAAAAACTTTCTGGAATAAACGCTACGATCAACAACTTGTCTTCTATCGAATGAATCGAGATCTCTGGAATAATCCTTCTATTGAAATGATTTCGACACGCATTTGTAATTTCTTGTTGCAAAAGATCTGGTTGAGATACTCCCTGAATTTCATAGAATTCTCCCAAAGAGCCATTTTCTCTTTTCCTCAACCCTAGAACTAGATAGCCTCCCCCAAGATCGGGTTCGTTAGAAAAGGCTGAAATCGTCTCAAGAGCGCTTTTCCCTAAAGAATTCTTCGCTTCTTTTGCCTCAATTCTCTGATATTCATCTCTGGTTTGTAATCGGTACAGAAGCTCTTCAAAATCCCACTTCATTTGCTCTCTCCTTCATTGCATGAGTCTCCAATTTCAGCCAAAAGGGCTAGAAGATCTTGCTTACGATATAGTCGATATTTGTTATGAGGATTACGAAAGGCTTTCAGTTTTCCTAACTTTTCCCAGTTACGAAGTGTACTTGGTGAAACACCAATCAAGTCTGCAGCTGCTCTAATCTTAAGGTACTCTCCTATCTTCTGCATCGTATTTAGTCACTGCATCTTAAAGAAAACAAAAACTATATCTAAGATTGCAAAACTTTACAAATAAAATAGCAGATAGCAGATACGTTTTACGAAACAAAGTCATTTCCCTTCTCAAAGATCATTGAACCTATCCTGATAAAGTCTCTAGCTACATATAAATAAGTCCTAAAAAAGCAAAAGGATTCCAGGCGATAGGATTTTCTCTCCTAATCTCATTAATAATCTTCTATATTTTCATTTCAACCAGGAAAATGTTCTTTCTACTACCCATCTCCTTCTTGGTACTTTGAGATAATCGTAAATCTCTTGTGTGTTTATTCTGTTTTTCCTGTGTTGGCGACAGCCAATCACAGGAAAATATCCCTCATGTAAAAGATTTTGTCTAAAAGCATCTGCATCATATCCTTTATCTGCTTCACAGATACTCATTGGTTTGTTATTTTTTGTCGCGGATCTGACGAATAGATTTCAGCAATATTAGTGCTTGATCTCTTTCATTACCTTTCTCAGAGGTAGTTGTGATCCAAAGTGGGTTCCCTTCTTTGTCTACAACCAGATGAAGAAGGGAGCCTTTTCCTTTATAACCATGATCCACTTCTTTGCCTCACCCAGGCCCCGGGAAAAAAAGATCCATTTATAGCAATCTGTGATAGATCTATTTTTCCATCATGAAGCCCCTTCAACATCAAATTTAATCTTTAATTAGGATAGGTTCTTGCGTTAAGAAAAGCATGTATTAAAAAATTAAATAGTTGCTTGGACAGACATATTAGCATTCATAAAGATAATTTTTTTGAAAAAAAATAACATATAAAAAAGAAGACTTATTATAGAATTTCGGCTTTTCAATAGGATAGTTGTTTTATGTTAAAAATTGAAGAATACCGAACACAAGAGCTTAGAGATGGAGAAATCCACGCTATTTACCAGCCGGATAAATATGATGAAAGTGGTCACGGAAAGGATATATACTTTACTGGAAGACCGAATACAGGTGATCGGGGCTATTGCCAAATTCATTTCTATTGTTCTGTTGAAAGATCGATTTTTCGTTTAGACTATCCCGAAAATGTTTCAAACTATTACTGGGGAAAAGATCTAAAAAAAGCACATTCCAAATATAATGAGGTAATTGGAACGGCGCAACCAAGCCATGCTTGTTGTGTTACAGCTTTAGCTGGTCTTTCATATGAAGTATTTTTAGCTAATAATCCATTTGATTCTTCTCTTATAGATTGTTTTGAACTGGATTTTCCAAGAACGTGCTTAAAAAGGTACAGCTCAATAGAGACGCCCCACAAAAAGGTGGTTAAAATAGAACGTCTTTATAAATACGATGGAATTGGAAAATCTTTTGAAGTACGCTTTCTTACTTTAGGACAGGAGGGGAAACTTTTTGTTTGGGAGGCAAATCTTTCAAATGTTAGTTCGGACTTGTCGAAGGAAAGGCCTCTTCGATTCTCACCCCATTTTTTATCTATTACGCCAGAGCGATCGTGGAAGGAAACAATACGTTCTCAGAGTTTTCCCAATTCTATGGAACACAATAACCTCCCGATAGCTAATTTTAGTGCTGTAGATGCGCTCCCTAGTGTACACAATGCTGGGTTGAAACGTTGTGTTCAGGTATTTAGCGATACCTTTTTTACTACAGTACCGATTAATAACACAGAGAAAATATACTATAACACGCAAAAGTGGGCTCCCTTTTCTGGCGATTTTATTAGGAAAGTGTTGGGGCCTTGTGTAATGGAGCAGAAAACCAGATTATCAAAAATAGTAGAAAGCCAAATGATCGGGCTTTTAGGAATTCAAAGAGGGCTCCCTGAGCTTCCTTTCGACTCTATTGGGCGTGTTAATATTGAAACTTTTGAATTCAAGGGTTTTTTTACTCTTAGTTCGACTTATTTTGAAAAAACTCACGGTCAGTCTGAGTGCGCTGCTGCGTATTTTGATTCTTTGGTAGTGCTAGATCAAGGTATTCTAGGGAGTTTTTGGGGGGTATTTATTGCCGCTGGCCGAGTTTTATTTAAAGATGGTTCTAGTTCTCTATTTATTCAGTCTTGGAATCGAGAAGGGAACAATCTTGTACAAAAAAACCCCTTAAAAACTTGTATAATAGAGGGAGTTTCTTTACCCATTAATTTGTTGAGATTATGTGGACAAACTTTTCTTCTTTCATTTCGCGATAAAAACAATACTTTTCATGTTCATTGGATGGGTAGGGGGCTAAATCTTATAGATCGCATAAGCTGGAATAATCCAAATAAGATTGAGGAAGATATTTGGTTTACAAGAGTAGCTTTTGAAGATAGATCCGTAGCAGTTTTTATAAATCCTGATCTCATAGCAAGCTCTAGCAAAAGGGGTTCTTCTCCTTTTATTTTCCGCCTAGACCCTCCAGTAGAGAAAAATTCCCGAAGTCTAAGTGTACTTGAAGAAGACAAGAAAGATAATTTTGAAGTTAACCAAGCCTCTTCAGTAACTATCCAAGAGCATTTGCCTCGTAGGAAGATGCTTGACTCTGAAATCCAAGAAATAAGAAGAGAAATAGCTGCGGCAGGAAGAGAGCCTATAGATGAAGAAGAGCTTCGTGCTAGTATAGAGCTTATGAGAGCGATAGGTAAATATAGAGAAGATATTATAGAAACTTCTAGAAATAATCGAAGAAGCCGTGATTTAGAAGGAGCTGTGCAAGCTCTACTTTCTCATAAAAATAAGAGGGTTTCAGAGTATTACCGAGAAATGGATTTAATGTTAGGTAGTGTTCTTTTAGCTGCCCAGGTTTCTTTTTCTAATATATTTAGTGTAAGACCTCGCGTAAGTTTTAATGCACTAACCACAGCTTTAAATGGTGTAAGGTTAAGCGCTAAGGCTTTCACAATGTTTGGGAGAATCTTCCCTATAGTGGGTGGTATGGCCGATTCGATTGGTTCAGCAGTGGAAGAAGTAGCAGAAGAGGTCGCTGATCGCCTGAAAAAGGATCACTTAAAAAAAATAGCTAGGTTTTGTAAGCATCATGAAATAGAGGCTCTTTCAGAAGCGGTAGCAAGAGGACTTGCTTATGCTAATGAAGGGCTAATTGGAACAAAAGGTGAAGATATATCCAAGCTTGTTGAAAAGCACGTTGACAAGCTTATTAAGGCTATTCTTAAGAGGGAAGAAGCTCTAGGTAGTTTTCCTGAAAAAGTAAACTTCCTTGTTTCAAATATAGGTTTAGCTAGAAGTAATAGTGCGATTAGGCGGGGAAGCCATCTTGCTTCAGCTTCTTTAAGTCATGCAGAAGAATTACAAAATCTGAAAGAAGCCCTTGAAACTCAACAAAAGCAAATACAAGCTCTTCAAAGGCGGCTTTCCTTAGGAAGAGGTAGTGATCATTCTACTCATGAAATAGAGATGGGAGATCAGCTTCAAGCGCAAGTTCAGGATCAAGTTTCTAAAAGTGTAACACAAAATAACCAAGCTTCTGTCTCTTCTGGTGAAGATATAATAGGTAAGTTTGAAAGGAATTTAGCTTCGTTTGGTATAGCAGCTCTTCAGCAAATGGAAGATTTAAATTCCAGGTTAAGAGCTCTAGAAGAGAGAAAGAGTTAAGCATTGCAAATGCCAGGGAAAAACTCTCTCTCGGATCAAATAATAGCCGAATGTTTAAAGAAAGACTATGGCATTGAGGTTATTTCTTTGGCATTTCTTTCTATTGGAGCAGATATCCATGCCTTTTTGTTTAAAGCGCAAGCGTTTGATCAAAAAACCTATTTTGTAAAAATCAAGCGAGGGTATCAATATGATGTCAGCGCTGAAATAGTAGAGATACTATACCTAGCGGGTATCAAAGAAGTCATTCCTCCTATTAAAACCGTTCAAGGTAAAGGAATGGTATCCTTGAATGATTTTACTCTTATTGTATACCCCTTTGTTGTTGGTCAGAATGGATTTAATAAGAGTTTAAAAGAAGAGCAGTGGATAAAACTGGGCAATGCACTTAAGCAAGTTCATGAAATAGCATTGCCAAAATCTATTCAAACAAAAATCCGTAAAGAGACTTATTCTGATAAATGGCGAAAAGTTGTTGGGTCAATTTACTCTCATATTGAAGCAAACTCTCCCCATGATGAAATAGCTTTAAAACTTGGTTCCTTTATGAAGGTAAATAGGGTAGCAATTCAGAGGTTAGTAAAACGAGCTGAAGAGCTGGGGAAAAAGCTTCAAAACACCATTCTTCCTTTTGTCTTATGTCATTCTGATATTCATGGCGGTAATGTACTCTTAGATGATCATTCTCATATTTACATAGTAGATTGGGATGATCCTATTATGGCGCCCAAAGAGCGTGATCTTATGTTTATAGGAGGAGGCGTGGGAAATGTTTGGAATAAGCCAATGCAAGAGAGGTTTTTTTACAAGGGATACAGAGAGGTAAAAATAGATAGAGCAGCTTCATCCTATTACCGACATGAGCGTATCGTAGAAGATATTGCCATTTATAGTCAGGAACTACTTCTTAAAGCTAATACAGAGAAAGATAGATTAGAAATGCTAAAGCATTTCCTGGCTATGTTTGATCCTGAAGGTGTAGTAGATATTGCGTTTAGAACCGATGAGGCTTTATAAAATCAGAGAACATGGAATAGAAAAAGCTATGAACCTATCCTAATAAAGTCTCTAGCCACATATAAATAAGCCCTAAAAAAGCAAAAGAATTCCAGGCGATAGGATTTCTCTCCCATCTCATTAATAATCTTCTACATTTTCGTTATTTTACGAAAATCAGCTCTAGGAACACCCCGAACGGGAGGAGGTGTCCAGTTCATAGACTGATGAATTAAAGACCACTGAGAATCAGAAAGACAAGTAAAGGGCTTTTTCATAGTTATCTCCTTAAAAAAGGAAACTATATCAAATTCAAACTTTAATTAGGATAGGTTCATAAATGGTTTTTTGATCTAAATCTAATTTTTGTAGTAAAATAAGGGTATCGTGTGTGGTGTGTGTGTGGCTAGGAAAATTGCAGCAATTATTACAGCAGTCACTGGGGATAGGATTGTAGTTGGAGAAGAAGAACTTAGACACGCTATAGAAACGCATTTTCCAATGCTTCCTTCAGATATCTTACTGGAATTAATTGAAAGGATTTTAAAAGATCCCACTAAAATTTTTGAACAGAAGAAGCAAAGTCAATACCATCTTTTTTATCGACTTGAAAATAGGAAATATTTAGTTGTAATTATAAAGAAAGTCTCAACCGGAAATTATTTTTCAACTATGTATAGTACAGGGGTTTCAATTAGAAACGTTCATAAAAACTTAAAGGAAATTAAACCATGAAAAAAGGAAAAGTTTTTTTCAATCCAATTGAAGGGTCTGGAACTTTAACCATTTCCTGGAGCTCAGGACCTAAAGGAGATGCTGTAGAAGCTAAAAAAGGAGCTGGAGTAGGTTTTTTCTCTAATTCAGGAGAATTGCTTTGTGTTGTTTTTGATGAAGTTCAATCTTCTATAGATCAACAGACTCTTGAATTTAGTCTTTATAACATAATAGTCACTGTAAAGAGTAGTAAGGTGAAATACGTTGTAACTAAGGTTCCTTCAAAGACTTTAATTCGAAAAAAAAGAGCAAAACGAAAGCAGCCTATTTAGTCCTTCTTAAAGAGTTATCTGAAGTTCAATTTACCTCCGTAAAATCTGATTTGATCGATATGTAATTTCTAAAACCTCCTCTAAAGAAGGAAAATATAACTTCATCCCTTACTCGGCCAGGCATTTCAAAGTTTTGCCATACTTTCTATTGACCTTTTTCATGGACTCACTAAATTTCTTCTTTTCAGATTTTTTCTTGATAGGAGTAATAAGAAGGGTCTCTCCATCAGGGGTTGAAACTTGAAGTAAAGTTTGATCGTTTATTCCTAAGAGATCCAAGATAGCTCTTTCTATGATAAGGGCGTAGCTATTTCCGTGTTTTGTTAGTTTTTTAGTAATACTCATACACGCCATCCTAGGGTAAGTTATTCCAAATGTATATACATTGTATATCTAAAATTAGTAATTTGCCAAGTTTTTGGGACACAAATGGGGCAGTAGTCTTTCAAAAAAGCCAACTAAAGACAATAGGTTTCAATAAATAAAGATTTCTAAGAATCTCTTTTTTAGGTTGATAAGTGTTGAGTTTGTTAGGAGAGAGTGGGATTTCAAAAGACTGTAAATCCCTCTGCTTGCAGTCTCCGTTGGTTCGAGTCTAACTGCCCCCATTCTCCAATGGAAATTTCTCTGAAAATATTCTGAGCCATAGCTTGTTTTTCTATTACATTAGGACTTTTTGTAGAGCATTAAAGGTTACTTAAAGTTTTTATTTATATAAATTTCTTGAAAAAAGCTTTTTATTGATATACCTTGTCAAGGTATATCAATCTTAACTGAGTTGTAGTGATGGCTATTCAATCCTTTGTTGATGAAGATGCCGAACTTTTTTTCAAAAAAGGTATTCGAGCTAGGAAAAGAGGATGGGATCAATGTCGCAATATAGCAAAGAGGAAGCTTGATATGCTACACTATGCAAAAGAACTAAAAGATTTGAAGAGTCCACCGAATAATAGGCTAGAGATTTTAAAAGGGGATTTTAAAGGCCACTATAGTATCAGAGTGAATGATCAGTGGCGGATTGTTTTTAGATGGGATCACGCCCCGCATGATGTACAAATTATAGATTATCATTAAATTTGAAGGGTATTATGAGAAGAAAACCTACCTCTCCTGGAGAGATCCTTTTCGAAGAGTTCTTAAAACCATTAGGAATTACTCAAGCAGAGTTTGCAATTCATCTTGGATGTGATTACAAAGTAATTAACCGGATCATCAATGAAAAAGCTTCAGTTACCCCTCAAATGGCTATGAAATTTGCAGCAGCTTTAGATACTACCCCCGATTTTTGGTTGAATGCACAGATGCATTTAGATTTATGGAAGCTTCGTATAAAAAAACCAAAAATTCACTCTTTAATTCGAGTAAGAAGAAGATCTAAAAAGACAAATTATTTGGAATAGTTGAATCTGGGTGAATTTTTTCTATGAAAAATAAATTTAGACTTTCAAGACATATTCCTGAAAAAATCATTTTTGAAGAGATTAATAGGAACTTTGGAGGCCATAATATTTTGGTAAATAAAGAAGGAGAGTTCGTGTGGATAAATCCCAAGGGAGGGAAGGTAATACAAGCATCCTGTGAGGCTCGTTTTTCAAAGTTAGAAGATTCTTACGGACTTATTGTAGAAAATAACAGTAGCTTTAAACTATTTGGGAGGTCTTGAAGTCTATAGAAATTATTCAAAAAAATCTGCATGGGTTCCTGTTCTGACGAGAGTAAGTGTTTTTGAATCTAAAATGTAAATAAGAAGCCAATCACCTTCTATATGGCATTCCCAGTGGTCTTTGTAATTTCCTGAAAGTCGATGGTTTCTATATTTAGGAGGTAAGAGATAACCTTGCCTTAGAAGCTCTATGATAGAATTTATCTTAGATAGATTTTTTCCTCTTTTTTTGGATAGTTTAAGGTCTTTTTTCATTTGATTGGTAACTGCAAGATCCAGCATTTAAATGCCTAAATGGTCGCAAAGATCATTAAAATCCTTAAACTTAGAGGTTTTTCTTTTTCTGGCATCTGCTATAGCTTGTTTAGTGAGCTTTTTAGGTGTCTTGCTAGGATAGATCCTTTCGTGGATGCAGTCTATTACAAAATCTCTAATAGTGGCATCTTCGGCAGCTGCTAGTACTTTAATTCTTTTATGATCTTTAAAAGGAACGTCAATGGACATACGGATCATCTTGGTTTGCATGATTTTTACCTCTTTTTTTGTTATTTTACTTAAATAAGTAAATAAGTGCAATCCCAAGGGACATAAATGGGACAGCAGTCTTTCAAAAAAGCCAACTAAAGGCAATTAGCTTCAACAAATAAATTGATCTAATGCTCTCTTTTTTAGGTTGATAAGTGTTGAAAATGAGGAAAAGTAGGGGATGATCTAAAACAAGAAGTAGACCGTACTCGACTTTTTTTGTGGTTGGATAGCTTTACCAATAAAAAGATTATTTTGAAGTGAATATTCTCTCAGCTGAAGCAGAAGAGCTCCGCCGAAGAAGAAATAAAAAGAAGAAAAAAAGGCAGGAGAAGAAAGAAAGAGGAAGAGAAAAGCTTTTTGCATAAAGGAAATATTCATAGCAGACAGGGGGGTGCAAAATAGAGCAAAGTAAAAAAGAAGAGAGCCATTTTACAAGAAAAAGAAGAGGAAAGAGAAAATCGCCTAGAAAGAAAAAAGTCATAATTACAAAAAGAAGGGGAAGGAGAAGTATTATGAAAAAGGGGACCCATAGATTATAGAGAAAAGAAAAAAGAGAAACCTTCTGAAATTTGTAGAGAAGAATAGGTGCTGTCATCATAAATAGGGCTACTTGCATGCTGAGAGCTCTTCTGTAAAAAGAACCTAGTGAATAGATTCCTCTTTCCAAGAGAGAAAAGCCTTTTTTCTCCTCTTTGTCTTTCAGGGCAAAAAAAGAGCCCCAAAGTCTATCCAAGACAGGGGTTCCTAGATAAAGAGCTATACAGCAGGAAAAACTCAAAAGAAACCCTAGATGGCTAAGGTAATGGGGAAAGAGAAGGAGTTCAAAAAAAAGAGAGGCGCCTAAAAGATTTAAAAAATCGGTTTTTTTGTGGAGAAGTTCAGCTAAAAAATAAAAAAGCAGGATAAACCAAGTTCTTAAAACAGAAGGTAGAGGCCCTAGGAAAAGAAAATAACAGGAGGTAAAGAAAAAAGTAAGAGAAAGGCTTTTTCGATGAGAAAGAAACTGGGAGAGCAAAAAATAGAAGAAAAGGGAAAGGAGAGAGAAATGAAACCCAGAAATGGCTAGGAGATGAGAGAGTCCTAATCTAGAAAAAGTAAAGCGAAGATAGGGATTTGTTAATTCTGAAGTAAACAGAGCATAAAGAAAGTCCACCAGGTCTTTTTTTTCAAAATGATGAGATAAAAACTGGTAGATTTTCTTTTTCAGGGACACTCTTATAGCATCAAAAGAAAAGGTAGAGTCTATAGCCACTAAGGAAGAGGGTAGAGGTTTGAAAACAATACGATCCTCTTGTCTTTGTAAAAAACCTTCTGCTGCATATATTTTTGAAGAAGAGAGAAAAGGAGGTTTGGTTCGGGAAATAATTACGGGGAGTTTTTTCCATTTTTGTTTTTCTAAAAAAATCAGTGAGGATTCATACTGCTTTCTTTGCCCGAAAGAAGTAGCCGAAAGAGTGGTTTTTTTTATTTTAAAAAAACCCTCTATCTTCCCAGAAGGAGTAGGACAGGGCAAGCGAGTAAAATGAAATAGAGCTAAAAGAAAACAAAATAGGGCGAGAAAAAGCTTTTGTTTATCAAAGAAAATAAGAGGTAAGAAAAGGGCAGAAAACCCTACTAAAAAACAGGGAGAAAGACTCTTGATAAAAGCTCCTCCTAGGGCAAAAGAAAGGCCAGATACCAAAGCAGGTCTTTTTTTCCAGAAGTAGGCTAGTCTTTGGAGCGTTTCCTTAGTTCTTCCTCGATACTTCGGTTGATCAAACGGGCACCCCTTTGGTTGGTATAATATGCGAAAAGCCATTGGGATAACACAATGAACTTATTGCGAAATCCAATCAAATATAAAATATGCACAAAACACCAAGCAAACCAGGCAAAAAAGCCATGAAATTGAATTTTTCCAAACAGGCCGATAGCTCGAGTTTTTCCGATAGTTGCCATAGTGCCTTTGTCAAGATAGCGAAAAGCAGGCCTTTTTTCTTTGGGAAGATTTTTTTTTAAAAGGTTTGCTACATATTTTCCTTGTTGTACAGCAACGGGTGCAAGGCCGGGTAAAAAATGGGACTCTTTTACAGAAAAAGCAGCGGCATCTCCTAGCACAAATACTTCTGGATGATCGGGTATAGCAAGGTCTTTGTCTACTAAAACTCTGCCTTGTTTATCCAAAGGTACCTCTAGGGTTTTTAGAAGAGGAGACGCTTGATTGCCTGCCGCCCAGATAACATTTCTTGCAGGAATGAAGGTTTCCTCAATTTGAACCCCCTCTTCATTGATATTCGTCACCCTTTTTCCAGAAATTACCTTTACCCCAAATTTTTCCAGGTAATATTGGGCTTTCTGGGAGAGTCTTTCGGGATATACAGGGAGAATATGGGGAGAGCCTTCTACTAGGTAAATCTTAGACTGAGTTGTATCAATACGACGAAAATTTTTCAGCATAGTATCATGGGCAATCTCTGCTAGAGCACCCGCTAGCTCTACCCCTGTAGGACCTCCTCCTACAATAACGAAATTGAGATATTTTTTTGCTTCTAAAATGCTGTCGCATCTTTCCGCTTTTTCAAAAGAGATCAAAATTCTCTCTCGGATTCTTAAGGCATCAGATAAGGTTTTGATTCCTGGAGCAAATTTTTCCCATTCCTCTTTTCCAAAATAGCAATGTTTGGCCCCTACTGCTAATATGAGATAATCATAACCAATTTCATCCCCGTTTTGGAGGGTGACGAGTTTATTGGTTTTATCTACCTTGGTTGCTTCTCCCATGATTACGGTGATATTGGGGTAAGGAGCTAAAATCTCTCGGATAGGCATAGCAATGTCTGCTGGAGACAAAGCAGCAGAGGCTACCTGATATAGAAGAGGTTGAAATAGATGATGATTTGTCTTGTCAAGAAGCCATACGTCCCACTTTTCTCCTCCCAGTTTTTTTGCAGCGTTCAGTCCTGCAAAACCGCCTCCAATAATCAATACTCTCGAATATGCCATGTTAAGGATTCCTTTTGTTCTCCAATATAGCAAAATGAATTTCTGAAAAAAGCTTTTTTTCCTGGAAAAGCTTTTGTTCTATAAATAATCCTTTTGCCTTGTTAGGATAGAAAAGGTAGGCAGAGGTTTTCTTTTCGGTGAACTCTTTAGTGAAAAACCACTATGAAAAGTCAAATGGGCTTTTTTCTGAGGTGCTTTTTTTCTCGCAAGATAGGATTTCCTGGGAGGAGACCAAGAAGAAAATTCCTGAATTCCCTAAGGGGTGGTATGAACTTTCTTGTTTAAATGATCCAGATCGAATTGAGTTTACTAAGGAGTATTGGTTAAAAGTTCTTCCTTTTGTTCCGAAAGCACATCCTAAAATTATCCGCTTTTTTCAAGGACTAGATGACGTGGGAATCTATGCTTTTTTGCCGAAAAATCAGGAGAAATGGCAACTTGAGTTTATCTATAGTCTAAAGAATGAGGCTTGTTTTTTTCGAGGGGGGCTTTTTGCAAGGGAAGGATCCATCCAGGCTTTAAATCAGCAGCTGCAGCATGTTCTACCGAAAGATTATTTGGCTTTTTTTCAGATTCACAACGGTTTTGCAAGGCATAATGACATAGGAATCCTTCATTTAGAACAAGTTATACCGTGCCAAAAGCAACTGGAAAGAATCTTGCTGGATTCTCAAAAAAGGTACACTCCTTCTATTATTTACGAAAGGGATTCTTTAATTCCTTTTTATGAGTGCTTTGGCCTACATTCCTTTCAGTGTTTTTTTAAAGAATGGTACCCTACTTCAGAAATAGGGAATGTCTATTTTTCAGGAGTAGATTATACTATCTCCAAGGTAGTGAAAGCAGAAGAGGATTTGGCTTTTGAAAGTTTTTCAAAGTGGCTTGCTTTTTATTTAGAAGGGAGAGAAACATGAAGGGTTTATGCCGTTTACCCTAGAGGAATTTTTTCGTAAATACAAAAAAGCTATAGGACTTGAGCTAATAACAGATAAGAGAGGGCTTTCTCGAAGAGTAGAAAGACCAGAGATATATAGGCCAGGTCTTAGTCTTTCTGGTTATTTAAAGAATATGGCTACCCGAGGCTTTTTGTTATTTGGGAGAGTGGAAATTTCTTATCTAAAAGAGCTTTCTGCAGAGCTGCGTCTCAAGCGTCTTCGGGACGTTTTACAAGAAAAAATTACGGCTATCATCATAGCAAGAAGAGCTACTCCTTCTAAGGAAATGCTCCAGGTATGTGAAGAAAAAAAGATCCCTCTATTTGCCACAAGCGATACAGCTACTTCTTGCTTTAGTAAAATGAGCTATTTTTTGAATGAAGAAACTTCTCCAGAACTTTCTTTACATGCTACTTTAGTAGAGCTTTTTGGAGTAGGTGCTTTGATTCAAGGTCCTTCCTCTGTAGGGAAAAGTGAAACGGCTTTAGGGCTTGTTGAAAGAGGGCATAGGCTTGTCTCAGATGACTTAGTGCGCATTCGAAAAAAGGAAGGGTCTATTTTAGAGGGAACAGGACCTGAATTGGGGAGACATCTAATTGAAATTAGAGGGATTGGCATTATTAATGTAGCCCATCTTTACGGAGCTGTTAGCGTAAGAGAGAGTAAGGGGATTGATCTGGTAGTTCGGATGGAAGAATGGAATAGGGCCCATTTTTACGATCGAGTAGGATTAGAAGAAAAATCTACGGAAATTTTGGGCGTAAGCCTTCCCTATTACATGCTTCCTATAAAACCGGGAAGAGACTTAGTGCTCTTGATGGAGGCTTTAATACTCAATCACAAATTAAAGGCGATGGGGTATCATTCAGCAAAAGAATTTAATGCAAAGTTGCTGAAGACTTTAATGGAAAAAGGGAAGAGGCAACGAGTATAGAATGAGACTTTCTAAAAAATTTAAGGTAAAAAATGAGTTAGGTCTGCATACAAGGCCTGCAACGCAAATTGTAAAGATTTTAGAAGCGTTTCGCTCTTCTGTCTACTTCACTTATAAAAAAGATACAATCAATGCACGAAGCATTATGAGTATTCTTATTTTAGCGGTAAGTAAAAATGCTCAGATTACTGTGACAGTAGAAGGCGAAGATGCACTGGATGTAATGGATCGTTTAGTGCAATTTTTTGAAGAAGGGATGAAGGAGATTTGAAAAAAGAAATAAAAATATTGCCTATTTCAGAAAAAAAATTACAGGGAGTAGCTGTCAGTTCCGGGATTGCCATAGGCTCTCCTTTTTTCTCACCTGTTGATATAGCGGTTGTCCCCGAATATCAACTTTCTTCGGAAGAAGTGGAAAAAGAAATTGGGCATTATCAAAAGGCGCTTGCTAAAAGCAAGAAAGAAATTTTTACCTTAAAATCCCACTGTGGAGAAGAAGAAAACAAGGAAATTGCTTCTATTTTAGAAGCACATCTTCAGATTTTAAAAGATCCTTTGATTACGCAAGGGATTGAAGAAGAAATCCGGAATGCGAAAAAAAACTCTGCCTATATTTTTTCTGAAACTATGGGAGCTTTGAAAAATCGGTTGCAGAGCTCTTCTGATCCGATTTTTCAAGAAAGAGTACAAGATGTTTCAGATATTTATAGAAGAGTTCTCTCCCATCTTCTACCTTCTGGAGAAAAAAAGAGCGTGCTTTTAGAAAGTATTTTGGTTGTTTTAGAACTTACTCCCTCTATTGCTATGGAAGTAGAAGATAAAACTTGGGTTGGTTTTATCAGCCAGCAAGGGGGGATCTCTTCTCATGCAGCCATAATAGCCAGAGCTAAAAAGATCCCTTACGTAACGGGGATTGAAATATCGAGTCTTGAAAAAACAAAAATATTTGAAGTGATTATAGATGGATTTGAAGGAAAGGTAATTCTGAATCCAGAAGAAAAAACTAAAGAGAAATACAGGAAAATCAAAGAACGGAAGGAAAGAAACTTTTTTTCTCTTAGAAAGAAGGTACATCTTGAGGCCAAGACCTTAGATGGCAAGGTCTTTTCTATTATGGCCAATGTGGATAATTGGGAAGAACTTTCTTCTATTGAGCCGTATCAGACGGAAGGAATAGGGCTTTTTCGAGGAGAGTATCTTTTGTTTTCTAAAAAAAGAATGCTAGGCGAAAAAGAGCAGATAAGAGCCTATCAAAGGTTAATAGAAGGGGTTTCTCCTTCAAGCCCTGTAGTAATTCGCCTTTTTGACTTAGGAGGTGACAAGCCTTTTCTTCCCTTGCATAAGGAAGAGCAAAATCCGGCCTTGGGATGTAGAGGAATAAGGCTTCTTTTAAAGTATCCCGTTTTTCTTCAAACGCAACTAAGGGCTCTTTTAAGAGCAAACCAGAGGGGAAATATCCGTCTTTTGATTCCTATGCTTTCAGAAATAGATGAGGTAAGAAAAGTGAAGTTTTTTTTAAAGGAAGCAGAGAAGTCTTTGCAGAAAGAAGGGGTTCCTTTTCAAAAGATTACTCATTTAGGAGCGATGTTAGAGGTGCCTTCTGCCGCCTTTCTTTGTGAAGAATTTTGTAAGGAAGTAGATTTTATCTCCATTGGAAGTAATGATTTAACGCAGCATGTATTAGGTATTGATAGAACCAATCCTTTTATTTTTTCTTTACACAATCCTTTACATCCTGCCTTGATTCGTTTGATAAAAAACATAGTAAATTCGTGTGAACGGCAGAAGAAGAAGTTAATTTTCTGTGGAGAAATGATAGCGCAGCCTTTTTACGTGCCTCTCCTGATAGGACTGGGCCTTTGCGCTTTCTCCTTATCTTTACCGAATATTCCTTTTTTTAAAAAGATTGTTCGCAAGGTAAGTTTTGCAGAATGTAGGAAAATAGCCGACAAAGCATTAAAAATTGGTTCTTCACAAGAGTTATTGCAGTGTGTAAAAGCAGGCTATAAGAAAGCCTACTTCGATAAATTAGTAGGCTCTTTTTAAATACAGAATTCAGATTATTAAAACAGTTTTGTCAAAGAAGCATCTAATTCCACTGAGGCAAATTGCAAAAGGGTTTCATAGCGCACCTTTTGTAGAGGATCTGGAGAAGGGCTTTCTATTTTCGAAGCAGGAGAAGGGTCCAAGGAAAACTCTACCGGGGTTAAGTGGGGAAGACTTTCCTCTATAGGAGTCTTTTTTTCTATAGGAGAAGGGGTTTCAAGCACTCGTTTTTCTAAAGAAAGGAGTTTTTCTGCAATGAGATCTAGAGGAAGGCGGTTTTTCACTTGTAAGATTTTCAATAATAAAAACTCCATTTCTACTCTATCTAATCCCATTTTTTGCATTTTATGGCGATTTTCTAGTAAAAGCTCTAACAAGAATAAAAGCTCTTCTGAAGAGTAGATTTTTACCCTTTTTTCGTAGGCTTCAGGTACTTTCTCTTGATAGGAAAGAAATAAAAGAGTCCTATAATGAGTACAAAGGCCTTCTAATAAGGAAAGAAAATCCTTTCCTGACTGATAGATTTTTTCTATTAACAAAAAAGCAAAAGAAAGGTCCTTTTTTTCTACAGCGGAATCGAGTTCCCATAGAAAAAGGGAGGGAAGAATTCCTAGGGCCTTTTCTACAACCATTTCTGTAATGGGGCCTTCTTCATAGCAAAAAATCTGGTCTAGCAAGGATTCTGCATCGCGAAGGCTTCCTTCTGCCTGTACAGCGATTTTTTCTAAAGCCCCCTCAGAAATTTCTCTGGTTAGCTCTTGGGCAATAAAAAGGAGCTTTTCTTGTATTTTTTTAGGAGAAATCCTTTTTAGATCAAATCGTTGGCACCTGCTGCTAATAGTGGGAGGGATTTTATGAGGTTCTGTGGTAGCAAAGAAGAATTTTACCCTTTCAGGCGGCTCTTCCAAAGTTTTTAATAAAGCGTTAAAAGCTTCTTTAGTGAGCATATGTACTTCATCTACAATATAGACTTTATAATAGGAGGAAGAGGGAGAGTAGATTGCATTTTCATTAATTCTTCGAATATCATCAATTCCTCGGTTGGAAGCTCCATCTATTTCTATGACGTCAAGAGAACTATTTGCAGTAATCTCCAAGCAATTTTGACAATTGTTACAGGGTTCATAGGTTTTTGTTTTATGAAGACAGTTTAGCGCTTTAGCTAAAAGGCGAGCTAAACTGGTTTTTCCTGTTCCCTTTCCCCCACAAAACAGATACGCAGGAGCAATGCGATTTTTGGCAAGAGCATTTCGTAAAGTTTGTACTGTTACTTCTTGCCCTATTATTTCTGCAAAGGTCTTAGGGCGGTATTTTCTTGAGAAATTATAGTATTTATCCATCAAACTTCCTCTAAAACTCCCTCTTTTTTACTGGATTTTTCAGATTCTGGTAAAGAAGGAACAGCAGTTGTAGTGAAAAATCTTAAGGTAGAGGGTTAGTTGGATTTTTTTGAGTTTACCTGTATAAGCTAAACTTGGAAGAAGACAGAAGTTTTTCTCGAAATCCTAGAGATTTATCTACAGGAGATTCAAAAATTGTCCGATACTGCTACAATGGGTAGAGATGGGGAACCTGGATGAGTGAGATGGAAAAGCAAGATAGATACCTTTATATGAGAAAAAGACTCCAAAAAGATCGCTTGGGCTGGCGTTTTTTAGTGGGGCTTTTTACCATTTTTTTCTTAGCTGTTTTTCTTCATTTCCGAGAGGCTAGGGTGGAAATTCTGGAAGTGGGTTCTCACGCTTCTAAATTTGTGATAAGCCAGGTTGACTTTGAATTTCCCGATGAAGAATCTACGATTCTTTTAAGGCAAAGCTCTTTAAAGGAGGTAGGGCCTATCTACAAGATTGATGAAAGACAAGTGCGAGAAGTTCGCTTTGAGTTTGAAAACTATTTGGTGCAAAATCGGGGAAAACAAACAGGCTCTTCTTTTGAAGCGCTTTATAAAACAGCAGATTCTTTTGAGGAGATCCTTTTAAAAACTCGTTTTACTGATGGGAAGACCTTGCAAAGGCTAAAAGAGGTGGATATGGACGTTTTTTTCTATCAACTCTACTCCCCTTCTTCACTGGAAAAAGCACAGGCTTTACCTGATTCCCTTTGGTATAAAATGGAAGAAAAAGCCGAAAGCGAAGAGGACTTAGATCCTGAAATTCTACAGTCAGTCGTTTCTTTTTTTTACAACAAAAGGTGGTTTTTAGAGGAAGATATTCAAGCGGAATCCTACTTGAGGCAATTAATTCAAAAGAAAATTCCAGAGAAGTATACCCGTGTTAAAGCGGGAACCAAGATCATAGATCAAGGAGAAAAAATAACCAATAGGCATGTGGCTATGCTACAGTCCATGAAGAGCTCCATGAATGAAAATAGAAAACTAACCTCTCCTATTTCTATATTTTCTAGCTTTTTATTTGCTTTTATTTTTGTAGGGTTAAGTGCGCTTTATTTTAAGATTAACCATCCAGAGTTGATGGGCTCTTTTCAAAAGCTTGCCCTTTTAGCTACCATTGTGATCTTTACCCTGATATTTGCCAAATTGACGGAGTATGTGCTTATCTCTAATACCTCTATGATGGAAGCGATTCGTTATCCTTTGATTATTCCCTTTTCTACTATCTTAATCTGTATTTTATTAAATGGACGTATAGCTTTATATGCTTCTTCTTTTTTAGCAATTATTCTCTCGATTACCTTAGCAGTAGATCACAGCAGATTTTTAGTCATGAATCTAGTTACCTCTTTAGTGGTTATCACTTGCACAAAATCCTTACGTAAAAGAAAAGAGGTTTTTGTAGTTTGTGGAAAAACTTACCTGAGTGCAATTCCAGTTTTATTTGCCTTTAATTTTGCTAGCTATACCATATGGAGTAGCTCTTTAGCTTGGGACCTTTTTTCTGCTTTTATCTTCATGCTTGTCAGTGCTATCTTGGTGGTAGGTCTTCTTCCTATTCTCGAAGCGCTGTTCAAAGTGGTCACAGAAATGACGATCATGGAGTATATGGATCCGAACAATGAGCTTTTAAGAAGGCTTGCCTTAGAGATTCCAGGGACCTACCAACACTGCTTGGTTTTGGGCAACTTAGCAGAGTCGATGGCGCAATCTATTGGTGCCGATGGGCTTTTTTGTAGGGTAGCTACTTTGTATCACGATATCGGAAAGCTTAACAATCCGCAGTTTTTTACGGAAAATCAGCAGGGGGGAGTGAATATTCATCAGCTTCTGACTCCTGTAGAGTCAGCACAGGTAATTATTTCCCACGTAAAAGATGGAGAAATGCTGGCCAAAAAATATCGGCTACCACCTTCTTTCATTGATATAATTAAAGAGCATCATGGAACGACTCTTGCTTATTATTTCTACTGCAAGGAACTCGAGCTAAAGGGGGGAGAGGAAAGTCAGGTAGAAGTAGAAAAATTTCGTTATCCAGGACCCAAACCACATGGTAAAGAATCAGCTATCATTATGATTGCAGATACAGTGGAAGCAGCTTCTCGTTCTTTAACAGATATTCAGGAAGAAAAAATAAAAGCTTTAGTGGATCGTCTTGTCAAGGAAAGGCTTGATGATGGTCAGTTTGAGGATTGTTCTTTGACTTTTCGAGAACTAGAAGTTATCAAGAGCACCTTGATTAAAACATTAATGCACACCTACCACGCCCGCATCAAGTATCCAGAGAAAAAATAGTCATTCGACTTCTCTGGCTTTACCCACTTTTTTTCTTAAAAAAATCCTTTAGTTTTTTCAAATACAGATCACTTTCTTTAAGAGTTTGTTTTAAGGAAACGCCTTTTTTCTGCACTTCTAGATAGATCTTTATCTTCGGTTCTGTTCCTGAAGGTCTTATTACTATTTTTGTTTTATCCTCTAGATAGAAACGAAGAACATCAGAAGGAGGAAAAGCAGAAGGAGGATCTTGCAAAAAATCTTCTAAGGAAAGTACTTTTTTGCCCAAAAGGGAAGAAAAGGGATTCTTTCTTGTTTTTTCCATGAAAATCTTTCTTTCTTCTATTCCTTTTTCTCCTTCGGAAAAATGAAGGGAGACTTGATCTTCTCTAAACACTCCAAATTTTTGGTATATTTCTAGGAGGAAATCATAAAGTGTTTTTCCCTTTTCTTTACAAGAAAGGGCCATTTCTGCCACTAGACAACTAGCTTGTACTCCATCTTTATCCTTTACAGAGTCATACATTAGATACCCCAAAGATTCTTCAACTCCCAGAATATAAGTATACTCTTTGTTTTTTTGCCAAAGTGCTATTTTTTCTGCGATATATTTAAAGCCTGTTAACACCTCAAAAGATTTTTTATGAAAGAAAGAAGCTATTACATCAAAGAGATCAGAGGTAACAATGGTTTTTATAAAGGCGCTATTTTTAGGAAGATGGGAATGATTCTTTAAAATGTAAAAAAGCAAAAGGCAGGCTATCTGATTTCCAGAAAAGCGTAGTATTTTTTCTTTATCTCTGATAGCAACCCCAATTCTATCTGCGTCGGGATCGTTTGCTAGGAGAAGGTCTCCCTTTTCTTGCAAAAGCTGGGAAGCGCCCATTTCAAGAGCCTCTTTTTCTTCGGGATTAGGTTTTTTTGCATAAGAAAAGGAAGGGTCAATCTTACACTGTTTTTCCACTAAGGAGAGAGAAGAAAATCCCCAGGATTTAAGAGCCTTAGGGGTTATTTCACAGCCTGTTCCGTGCAGCCCTGTATAGACAATGTGTAAAGAGGAACCCCGTGATTGATTCTCTTGCATTCTTAAAGAGCTTTTTTTCAAAGACTCTTGATATAGATTGTCTAAATGAGTAGGGATAGAAAAAAGAAACTCTTTTTTTTTCTGTTTTTTTACTTGATCCAAAGAAGTAATTTTTTTCATTTCTTTTGCAATACCGACATCGTGGGGAGAAACAATTTGCGCTCCTCCTTCCCAATAGATTTTATAACCATTGTACTCTGGAGGATTGTGTGAGGCAGTAATCATTACGGCTGCATGGGCCTGGTAATGAATTGTGGCAAAAGAGACCATAGGAGTAGGTCTTAATCGGGGAAATAGATAAGCCTTTATTTCATTGGCTGATAGGACAGAGGCAACTTTTCTGGCAAAGAATTTTGCCTTCTTTCTATTGTCATACCCTATAACTACTTTTAAAGGGACTCCTTCAAACTGTTTGTGTAAGTAGTTAGCAAGAGCTTGAGTAATCTTATAAACGGCAAACAGGTGAAAGCAGCCCGGTTTTTCTCCCATTAAAGCGCGAATTCCTCCTGTGCCAAATGCAGGAGTTTTTTCAAATAAAATTTTTTCTTTTTTCAGGTAAGATTTCATTCGTATCTCCGTTATATACCAAGGGAAAAAAAAGGGGGAATTTTTTTTTAGGGAAATTTTTCAGGACCTTTACCCTTAAGAAAATCAATCTAAAAAAGACGTTACTATCTAATATTAAAGTTTATCTATTTTGTAAATAGAGGGCTTTTCTCGGATGCTATTTTCTATAAAAATAACTGGAGTTTTGTTTAACTTAATTGAGTTATCTGGAGTAAATCTCTAAAAAAGTAGGGAGTTTATTTTTTCCCTTTTGCAAAAAAAACTTCTGCACTAGAGGGTTTTGTTAGCTGATAACAATCTCCTCCCAAGAGTTTTTGTAGAGGGAGGTAGACCTTGATGTATAGCGCAAGAAAAAGAGGATCCTGCCCTAGCTTTAGCAGAACAGCAAAGACAAGAAGGGCTAGATTGGCTCTTTATGCTGATCTTTTGTTATTGAAAACGGGTAGCATGTCCTTCTCTTTTCCCTTGTTTTCCTCTCAAAAACTAGCTTCTATCCTTAAAAATACTAAAATTTTGATACGGTGAGTTCTTTCTTTTTTCTGGGAGTCTACAGGAAAGCCCTTTTCATAAAAATCAAAGAACCTTAGTCTTTTCGCTAGAACTTTTAGGGATATCTCGAGGGGATTTTATGCAAACAGAAAAGAGAGAGCACTGGGCGTCTACTTTTGGGTTCATTATGGCTGCAGCAGGGTCTGCTATCGGCCTTGGGACCCTTTGGCAGTTTCCTTATATGACGGGGCAAAATGGAGGAGGACTTTTTGTTATTCTATTTTTGGTCTTTACCGCTTTTATAGGAATGCCTCTTTTTATAGCAGAACTAGTTTTGGGTAGAAAAGCGCAAAGAGGGGCTGTAGGGGTCTTTCAGAAATTAGCTCCCCATTCGGAGGGGTGGAAATTAGCAGGATGGCTGTCTGTATCGATTTCTTTTTTGATTCTATCTTACTACTGCGTTGTCGCAGGATGGGGGCTAAACTATGTTTTTATGTGTCTAAATCAGTTTTATCTAGGAAAAACTTCTCAGGAAATAGCAGGAGTTTTTGACATTTTACATAAGGCCAGTGGGATCAATATCTTTTGGCAAGTAGCTTTTCTTTTACTTTCTGCAGGAGTAGTTTTAAAAGGGGTGAAAAAGGGAATTGAGTTTTGGAGTAGAATTTTGACCTCCACTCTTCTAGTCATTTTATTAGCTCTTCTTTTGTATAGCATAACATTAAGCGGTTTTAAAGAGGCTTGTCGATTTATTTTTTATCCTGATCTTTCTAAACTAAGAGTCTCTGGTGTTCTAGAAGCCTTAGGCATGGCTTTTTATACTCTCAGTTTGGGTCAAGGCATTATGCTTACCTATGGAAGTTATATGAAGCATACAGAAAATATTCCCAAAACAGCGGTTATCGTAAGCGTTGTGAATCTTGTTGTATCTATAGCAGCTGCTTTAATGATCTTCCCCATTATTTTTACCTTTAATCTACCTGCTCAAGGAGGCGTAGGATTGGTTTTTAAGACTCTTCCCGTTCTTTTTGCCCAGCTGCCTGGTGCGTTAATTTTATCCACTACGTTTTTTATTTTATTAGTTTTTACAGCTCTTACTTCTAACGTAGCTTTGATTGAAGTAATCACGGCCAATTTTATGGACATGTTTCGATGGAGTCGGACTAAGTCGGTACTTTTCACTTCCCTAGCAGGTTTTATTTTCGGGATTCCTTCAGCTCTTTCTGGTTCTCAGGCTCTTTTTCCAGATTGGATGGCTGTTTATGGAAAGACTTTCTTTAGTACTGTAGTGGATTTAGTTGCTGAGTGGCTTCTTCCTTTTTCGGGACTTTTTGTAGCCTTATTTCTAGGATGGAAGGTGGGAGCTAAGGATTGTTTTCAGGAGTTTTGTCAGGGAACTCGTTGGCAGAAGATTTTTGCTACGTGGTTTTTTTTTACCAAGTGGATTGCTCCCGTAGCTATTTTTTTGATCCTTCTTCAAAGAGGGGGAATTATAGATCTAGATGCCTGGTTTTCTTAGAAGGTAAAGCGTTCTTTTCTGACTACTTCCCAGGCGCTTTTTTTTTGAAAGATTTCTACATCTACTTTTTGTTCGAAGAGATGGATAGCATTAAAAGAGCTTCTTTTTTGGTAGGTAAGACTTCCCGCATCTAAAAGGATGGGAAGACCCCTTTCTCTTAAGTCAGCCAAGGAGCTTCTATGCGTATGTCCGCAAAGATACAGTAAGACAGAAGGATTTTTCTCTAAAACTTTTCGTAAGAATTTACTTCTTACAAGCGATTTCTTTTTCCCATCATTGCAAAATAGGGGAAAGTGGTTTAGGAGAAGGATCTTTGCCTTTTTAGGGAGCAAAGAAAAAAGCTCTTCCATTTTTTTTTCAAGAGTCTCAGAAAAAAATCCCTCTGCGGATAAAAGAGAAGTTGCCTTACAAGTATCCAGGGCAATATACCAAAAATCTTTCCACAAAGGGGCCGCTTCTATTCCTTCTTTTTTTAGGGAAAAGAAAGAGGGAGAAGGATTTTCTAAGAATTGGTAAAAACTTTTCTTTTTTTCATTTGCCTTAGTGTAAAAATCATGATTTCCGGGGATACAGATAACCGGAAGATTTTCTTTTTCTAAAGCTTTACAAAAGTGTTTTGCTGCCAAAAACTCAGGATCTCTTCCTGTTGTAGAGAAGTCGCCTGTAATAAGAATTTTTTGAAATTTCTTTTGTTTTAAGAAGAGGATAAAGCGAGGTAAATCTAGGTGAGAAAAAGTATTTCTTCTATTGAGGAGAAAATTGAAATTTCCCACCCACCTTTTAGAAAAAAACTGAAGGGGGTTATAGGAAAACTTCGCAAAATGAAGATCAGAGATATGCGCTAAGGAAAACATATTATCTTTTGGGAAGTTGATCTGCTTTACTTCTGTGAAAGGGGATCTTTTTCTTAAGTTTCTTATTTCGTTCTTCGGGGGTTTCTGGATGGGGAACCTTCTTACTTTTCCCCTTTTTTATTCTGGCCTTTCTTTGTTTTTTTTTCTGCTCTTCTGTAAGAGGTTTCCGAAATGGATCTTTCCAAGAAGATTCCTCTTCCATTTGCTTTACGCTTTTTAACACTTTTTTATTAAGATACTTCATATGGTGGGACTCATCTTTCATGAACTACAGGCTCCTTTTGGCCGAATATAGTAGACAAGACTAAAAGATAGCAAATGATTCCTAACTAAATGAATAGACTTTTTTATAAAAGGTCGTTAAAACCGTTTTTACGGAAACTAAATGAGACCAGTAGTTATCTCGAAAACGCATTCCCTTTATGTTAGGAACCCAATTAGGAGGTAGTACGATAGATGCCTCTTTCCATCCAGGTCTCCAGTGAGTAATGCCCCTTTTAGAATGAGCTATCACCAAAGAAGGAATGTGTAGGTAAGAAGCCAAATGGGCAGGACCTGAATCATTTCCAATAAAATATCCTGCTTCATACAAGAGAGAAGCAAGTTCACTCAAGGTTTGTGAGTCAGCAATTTCTATCCCTTCTTTTAGGGCGGAAGAAAAGGGGGGGCTTTCCTCTTTTTTTAAAGAGAGAATGGGACGAAATCCTGCCTTTTTTAATCTTTTTGCCAGATGAAGGAATTTGCCAGGTAGCCAGTTTTTTACGAACGAGCTAGAAGTAGGATGAATAACAATAGTCGTCCTATGTTTTCTATGAATTAGGGTAGAGGGAATTTGCAATCCTATATCTTTAGGTGGATGAGAAAGACCGAGAAGGGTTTGTAGAGAAACGGCTACGTTTTCCACCATAGGTTTTTTTTCATCAAAGGCAAAGTCAAGTCCTTTTCTTATAGGGTAGTGTTTTTGGCTGCGGTAGTTGTTATAAAAAGAGATCAACTTAGGGATTTTTTTCTCTCTTCCTAGCTCGTAGACCGCTTTAGCTTTGGGAGAGTTTTCATGTTGTAAAAGAACTATGTCAAAATAGGGAAGGATTTTTGAAAAATCTTCTATAGGAGGTTTCTTTTGAAAGGAAAAGCCAGGCAACCAATCCTTAAAATATCCAAGCTGATTGGAGAAAGTGGTGACAGAATATCCCTTTTTTCGGTAAGCGCAAGAGGCTACCATCATCATTAAAGAATCACCCAACCCTTCTGCGCAGAAAACGGCTACCTTTCCCATAGGAAGATAAAGTTAGAGGAATGAATTTTTTTTGACAATCGATATAAACAAACGATTCAGGGAAGTTACAGATAGAAGATGCCCTAAGCTTGAGGGTCTTACTATGCTTTTAGGTGTTGGGAAAAGAGCTTATAGCAGAGTAGACTGGTTTGGTTACTCTAAATCAGAGGTGTCCTCTTCAGGAATTTGCGGTAAGCCAAGGTTTTTAGGCAGCTCTAAGGTAATGAACTCTCCTTGAGCTCTTTTAATCTGATATTGATGATATCCCACTTTTACTAAAAAGGCACAGAAACTTCCCAAAATAATGGGTAATAACAGTTGAGAGAGAAAGGCTAACTTGACCAAACCAAAGTATTTTCCTAAAAGAAGTGCTATGGGAATCAAAATAAGAAGAAAAGCTTTTTTCCTCTCCTGTTTATGGTAAAAAACATCATAGAGGAGCTGTTCGCAGGATCTATCAGAAGAATTCTTAAGTTTTACTGATAGGTCTTCAAACAGAGCCTCGAGAAGGGCCTGTTCGGGACCCCATCTATACTGGGAATATCCGGTTTGTTTTGAATAAAATTTTTCATCAAGCTCGTTTAAGGCTCCAAGAACAGAGGAAAAAGAAGAATAATTTGGGTTATCGAGGATCGTCAGTATTTTCCCAGATAAAGATAGCCCCCTCTTTTTATCATTTATCGCAAGGTTCATCATGTAACTTGTCAGATTTTTCATGGCGTCATTGAAGATTTCAATGGTCATATTGTCAAGGCCAGAATTTTCCAGACGAACTACGCTCAGGTTTAGCTGAGAACAAATATCCTTTGTTGTAATACCTTTGGTAGGTGACATAATTTGGATTCCAACATAGTTTATAAATATAATGCGAAACATTTTAACAAAAAATCTTTATAAATAATAGGATTTTTTTTCTAAACTCTAAATAAGAGGGTGTTATCCATGATAATACATAGTTTAAAGAAAGGGTTTTGTATATTTTATTGATAATCAGATAGATCTACAGATAGAAGGAAAAGCTAGATTGGAAATAGTGTGAATTCTTTTTTTGAATAACGGCTACCAATGTATCCTTCCTTTTGATGGAGGCTCGGATAAGGAAGCTTAAGGTCCTTTAGGGAATAGTAAAAAAGCCCGACCTTCATAAGGGGGGATTTTTAGGCAAAAAGAGGTTTCCTTGGGTTCTTTTTTTTCTGCTTTTCTAGAAAAAAGATCGATTACCGAAACATTTTGAAGCTGAGGAAGAGCCAAAAGTTCTTTTTCTTCCTTTTCTGAAAAATTTATAATAATCAAAGAGAGGTAGTCTGTAGAGGGAAGTTTTAGCAAATAAGCGAATAAAAGAGGGTTTTCTGTTTTTACAGGGCCTAAAAAAGAGGCTCTTTCGAAGTGATATCCCTTTCTCACCTTTAAGATAGCCTTTAGTTTTTGTAAAAAGGAGTTTTTATCCTTTTGTTGTAAAGAAAGAGGGGCATACAAAGTAGCTACATTCATCGTAGAGGAGTAAAAAATATCTCCTTCTTTAGGTAACAGGGAGATAGCACCTTTTCCTATTTCAGAAGAAAGAGAGTCTTTTTTCTTGCAAAGGGGGAGAGCTCCTACTAAGTCCCACATGGAGATAGAGAAAACTCCCGGTTGTAAGGCAGAAAAAAAACAAAAAAGTAGGTGGAGCTTTTTTAGAAGATCTCTTTGGGTACAGCTTAGCTGACTGGGATCACAAAAATTTAAACAACTTGCTAAAAGTCCTAAGGTAGTAGAAAAAATTTCTTTATCAGAAAAAGCTACATAAGGATAGCCCTCTTTTAAAAGAGCAAGATCTTGTAAGAGTAGATCCTTTCGAATCTCTTTTTTTTTCTGGAACCTATTTTTAAAAAAGATAGATTCTTCCTCTACCTGTTGCAAATCCACCCAGTTGTAGTTTAGACCCTCTTCGATTTGCAAGGAGTGAATGAGGCGGTAGAGAGGAAAGCTTTTAGAGAAAAGTTCCCGATAGATATAAAACAGAAGATCGCACCTTTTTTGAAGAAGTGTGTGGATAAAGGCACTTTTTCCTGCAAAGTCATAAACAAATTCAGGTCCATATTCTAAAAAAGTTTGGATGCTAGGGTAGCTGAGCGTGAGTTTTTGGAAAGAAAACCCCCCCATTTTTCGACTCATTTGGGCTAAAAGATCAGAATAGGTTAAGGAAAAAGGAAGGGTTTTTTCTGTAGGATATTTGCTGTCTAATCCCATAGGAGGTACTGAAGCTATTTGGACTAGACTATTTTTCTCATGATAAATAGACGAAAGAACACTTCCTGCTAAAACCCTTTGGCTAGAAAAAAAGGGACTCAAACCTCGTAGAAGGGGTTGGCTTGGTGTTTGATAGTAAAGATAAATCCATCTTCTGTTTATTCCATCAAAGCCTTCTACAACATTGCTACAAGCATAGTGAGGTGGAATAGAAGAACCCAAAGGATACCCTTTTTCTTGTAAAAGAATGACATCAGAAGAAGAAAGAGAAATACCTTCTTGAGAAGGAGGAATTTTAGGAAGAAGAGACCAGTCTTTTTCGGAAATTTCTATCAATTCATAAAGGCTGGGATAATCTTGATAATTTCTAAGAGCAAGTTGAAAGTCAAAGCCTCTACCTGTGTGAAAAGGAAGGAGATTTCCTATTAGAGAAAAGCCTTCCTTTTTTATGGTTTCCACCATCTTTTCGTATTCTAAGAAACTTCCCAACAAGGGATCAATGAGGTAAGATATGGGCTCAGAAACCCCTTCTTTACTGGGATCTATTCGAACTTTTTTTACTTCTGCAGAAAGCTTCAAAGAGGAAAAGTGAATCCCATCGAAGCCTACAGCTTGCAGGATTTGCCAGATCTTTTCCTGTTGTAGATAAAAAAAGGTACTTTGGTTTTTGGGAACTTGTAAAAAATGAGGATTTATAACAACCCAGTTAGAAGAAAGATCCAAGGCAGCTAGAGGTTTACAAAAGGCATAAGCTGACTCTTCTTTTCTTTCATTTTGAGCCCCTTTTGCTAAGACCTTCGCTCCAAAAAGAAGGGAGTTTTGCTCTAACCACGACTTTTCTTTTTCGCAGAGAAAAGAAAATCCTAAAAGAGGCAAACAAAGAAAAATCCAGTATCTCAAAAAAGCCCTATGTATTTTCTTTTTCTATAGCAGACTTGTTTTTTATCACTAACTAAGAAATGACTCCCTCTGTAAAAAAAATCTCTAGAGCTTTTTCCAGGGCTATAGAAAGGGCTTTTTTTATGAGATATATAGAGTCAAATACCTTTTTTTCGTAGAGATTTTCTATTTTTCCCGTTTTTCTATCAAAACCGTGGGGAGAATTTCTAGTTTTTAACTCTGGTAAAAGTTTTTCAGGATCTCTGGCATGGTTTCTTACTAGATGGTAAAAAGGATCTTTGAAAGCTTTTTGCAGTAGAGTAGATCCTGGAGAAGATAGCTCTTTTTCTAAAAAAAAAGAGGCTCTCATCAAACCACAAGCTCCTCCTTCTATAAATCCTTCCTTTAAGGTTTTTTGCAAAAGAGAGAAGAAAACTTCTTTTTCTGGAGCATCGTTACAGAAAAAAGCATGAACTTTGGTTTTTTTTAGATTTCTAGGGAGAAAAAAAAGGCTTTTATCTTGAAAGATGAGCGCCCTTTCTAGTTTTCCTAAGAAAAAATCCCCTTTTGATCTTAAGAGTAAATCTTTGGCTAAGAGAGAGAGGTTTTCTTTCTTGGCTAGGATAAGACACCCTTTCTTCTTTTTTTCTAAGACTGGAAAAAGCAGGGTAGAGAGAAATTCTTTGGAAACTTCTTGTGCAATGAGTAGAAAAGGATCTAGTCCTATATTCTCCCAGAAGAAAAAGAGCTTTTTTAGATCAGTAAATTGGTTTATCACAAAGCAAAGAGGGTTTTTTAAGTCTAAACTTTCTTTTCTTGAAGCGAAAAGAGAATTGCCAAAACCAAAAGGGAAAAGAAGACCCGTTGCTTCTAAGTAGAAAGGTTCCTTTTCTGTATAAATAAAGCAGACTTTTTCTCTCTTTGAATCAGAAGAGAGAATTCTTAGAAAGGAAGATTCTTCTTTTTCGAAAAAAAACCCTTCCTTAATCCAAGAGAGATCGGAAAAAAAAGTAGCCCTTTTTTCTAAGAAGCTAAAAAGTAGGTTTTGTGCTTGAAAGAGTTCTTTTTTTAATAAAAAAGGGCTGTAGCCTTTTCCTAAATACAAAACACCTTCTTGAACAAGAGCCTGGAAAAATAAAAGAGAAAGCTTTCTTCCATCAAAGCAGGATTTTTCCTGAGCTTCAAAAGTTTTTCTTGCAAAAAGCGTTCCTAAGGCTACTAGGGGATCTTGCTCTTCTTTTAGCTCATAGAAAGGGGAAAGCTCTCCTGTACCGAAATAATTTTTTACAGGATCTACCACCTTAGCAATGCCTTCTAGTAGTTTTTTTCGTGCAGAAAAAGAAAATAGAAATTCCACAAAAGTTCTCTTTTTTGTCTGTATAGAAATTCTTTTCTTATAACGCAAGATAAAGGCCAATCCCTTTTCTTAAGGGATTTATTTTAGGCACAAGGGCCCGCCAACAAAAGGGTAAACTCCCCCTTAGGAGGTTTTCTGGCAAAATGTTGTAGAAGATAGGCAGGGGTCCCTCTAAGACATTCTTCATATTTTTTGGTAAGCTCTCTAGCCAAAGCAACGGAAGCATTTTCAGAGAGGGTCTGTAGAATTTCTAGCGTTGCAATAATCCTATAAGGAGATTCAAAAGCTAGAGAAGTTCCTGGAAAAGCAAGCATTTCTTGTAAAAGAGTTTTTCTGGCACCTTTCTTTTTAGGTAAAAATCCCACAAACTGAAAGCGAGAAGGGTCAAATCCTGAAATTAAAAGAGCGGTAATCACGCTGCAGGCACCAGGAATTACCTCAAAGACCAGCTTTTCCTCTATCACTTTTTGTAGAAGAGATTCACCGGGATCACAAATTATAGGGGTTCCCGCTTCAGAAATAAGAGCTATTTCTTTTTCTTGCTTTAGGTCTTCTAAAATCTTTTTTTCCTGCTTTTTTTCACAAAACTTATGGAATAGAACAAGAGGCTTTTTCAGCTTGTAAAAAGAGAAAAGGATCTGGGCTTTTCTCTTATCTTCACAGAGGACATAGTCTACTTTTTTTAAAATTTCAAGAGCTCTACAAGTGAGATCTCGTAGGTTGCCTATAGGAGTAGAAACAAGGTAAAGGGTCAAGAAAACATCCCGGAAGTTAAGTCTAGGTGGCACTCAGATTCGAACTGAGGAATGGAAGCTTTGCAGGCTTCTGCCTTACCACTTGGCTATGCCACCTTAGTTAGAGGTTGAGGGAGTCATTATGAGAGAGGAGATAATAAAGAGTCAATTCTCCATTCTTTAAACTTTAAATAGAGGAAAAAAACTTTTCTTTTCTTAAAAAACCAGTTAGAGTGTCCCCCAAAAGGGAATGCGGTGCCTTTTTCTTCTTTCCAAGAGCTTTTATCAAATCTTTCTTTAACTCAGAAAAAAGAAGGCTTTTTTTCTGGATTCTGTATTGATAGTAGAAAGGCTTTTCAGGGATGTATCTTTTTCGCTTTAAAAGGCAAAAAAACAGATGGGCATCAGCATCTGAAGGAAGTAGCGGAAAAAAAAGCAACAGCTGCTTTTGTTGAAGAAGGGTATTCAGGCGAATCTTTTGGTCTTTCTCTTATTCGAGTGAAGGATGTTTTAGAAACTTTACAAACTCTAGCTAAAAAGTCTTTAGAAAGATTTCCAGTTTGTCTTCTTGCAATTACAGGATCTGTTGGCAAAACTACCGTTAAGGCTTTTCTTAAGACTCTTTTAACACCCTATTTTGATGTAGGAGCAAGTGAGGGAAACTATAATACGGAAATAGGCCTCCCTCTTGCTTTATTAAATCGAAAAAAACAAAAATACTTCATTGCCGAAATGGGCATGAAAAAAAAGGGGGACATCGCTTTTTTAACTCACCTGGCAGAGCCTTATGCTGCTTTAATCACAGAGATTACCTACTCACATGCAGAAAACTTTCCAGGGGGATTACAGGAGATAGCCCAAGCCAAAAAAGAAATTTTTTCTTCTTCTAAAACAAGACTTTTTTTAGCGCCAAAGCGTTTTTGTTTTCAGGAAGAAGGTTCTTTTATAAGTTTTTGTCAAAAGGATCCTTCAGCCGATTTTTTCTTAAGAAAAGAAGGAGAGATCAGGGAAAAAGAAGGTTCTTTTTTCTTCTCATCTCCTTTTAAGGAAAATTTTTTGCAGTATAACTTTTTGGCGGCCTATGCCCTAGCCCGGTCTTTAGGGCTTTCTCAGCAGCAGATAAGAGAGAGAATTCCTTTTTTACAAAAAGTTTTTCTACCAGGGAGATTTGAAAAAATCTCTTTGGGTAATTCCTGGTTGATCAATGATACATACAACGCCAGCTTTGCTTCTATGAAAGCTTCTTTGCAAAATATTCCTACTCCAAAGGGAAAAGGGAAAAAAATAGCCGTTTTAGCAGAAATGAAAGAGCTGGGCTCTTTTTCTCAGAAGCTTCATAAAGCGATTTTTGAAGAAGCCTTAAAAAGGGTAGACTTTCTTTTTTTACTGGGAGAAAGTTACAGAGATCTTTCCCAAAAAGATCCCAGGGTCTATTTTTTTGAAGAAAAAAAGGCTTTGGAAAAGGAGCTTCTCCCTTTTTTAGGAAAAGAAGATGTAGTTTTAGTAAAAGGAGCTAGATCTTTTTCGATGGAAACGGTAGTAGAAGAAATTCAAAGATTTTTGGAACGGAGTGTATAGATGCTTCTTCTTTTGCTTTCTTTTTTACAGCACAGATGGGGTGTTTCTTTTCCTTCTGTTTTTAGTTACTACTCGACAAGGATGATTTTAGCGGCTCTGTTTAGCGTAGGCCTTACTATTTTTTTAGGGAAACCTTTTATCCGAAAGCTATATGCCCTTCGATTAGGACAGCCTATACGTTTTGCCCAAGATTGCCCGCAGCTTTGTGAACTTCACGGGAAGAAAAAAGACACCCCTACCATGGGAGGAGTATTAATCTTATCTTCCATAGGGGTCTCTTTGCTTTTTTTCATGGATCTCTCTCACACTTTTACCTGGATTTTACTCGCTACTCTTTTAATTTTAGGAGGTTTGGGAGCTTATGATGACTACGTAAAATTAAAAAAAAATAATGCAAAAGGGATATCAGCAAAAAAAAAGCTTTTAGTACAAATTCTTTTTTCCTGCTTTTTATCTCTTTATCTTTTGTGGACGCCATTCACAGAATTTTTTTCTTTTACAAAAGCCCCTCAGGCTAAAGAATTCCTCTTTCACAAAAAAGAAGAGGCCGGCTCTTTTTTAAGCACCAAGGAGTATGCCAGTAGGATTTATCTTCCCTTTTTAAAGAAGCCTTTTCTGATTTTGCAGGGACCTTTTTTCTTACTCCTTTTTTTTATGATTCTTTTTGTGGTAACGGGCTCTTCTAATGCAGTGAACTTAACAGATGGGTTAGATGGTCTTGCATCAGGGCTCTTGGTATTAGCCTCTTCTACTTTTGCCGTGATTGCTTTTTTTTCGAATAATGTACAAATAGCGAAATATCTGAATGTTTTGTATATTGAAGGAAGTGGAGAGATTGCCGTTTTCTTGACAGCTATGGCGGGAGCTTGTCTTGGTTTCTTATGGTATAACGGATATCCTGCCCAAGTATTTATGGGCGATACAGGGTCTTTGGCACTAGGGGGAAGTTTGGGGGTTTGTTCTGTCTTTTTACGAAGGGAATTTCTTCTGGCTTTGGTAGGCGGAGTTTTTGTTATGGAAGCCTTATCGGTCATTTTGCAGGTAGTTAGTTTTCGTTTTCGGGGGAAGAAAAGGGTTTTCTTGTGTGCTCCGCTCCATCACCATTTTGAGTATAAAGGGTGGCCAGAGACGAAAGTAGTGCTTCGTTTTTGGATTATTGGTCTTTTCTTATCCTTAATGGGGCTTGCCTCTTTAAAATTTCAATGATGAAAAAGAAAGTACTCATTTTAGGATATGGTGTAAGTGGAAAAGCAGCAGAAGGTTTTTTACAAGAAAGAGGCGTGCAGACGTGTATCTATGATGATAAAGAACCTTTTTCTGCAAAGATAGAATGGGAAGAGATAGAAAAATTGGTGATTTCTCCGGGAGTAGAAAGATCGCATCCTTTAATTTTAGAAGCTTTAGAGAAAAAAATTCCCACTACCTCAGAGATAGGACTAGGGCTGGAAGAAAATAAGGAAAGGGTTCTGGCCATTACAGGAAGTAATGGAAAGACCTCTACTGTTCTTTTCCTCGAATATTTGTTTCAGAAGGCGGGGTTTTTTGCTAAAGCTTTAGGGAATGTAGGAAAGCCTTTTTGTTCTTACAAACCCCGGAAAGGGGAGCTTCTTCTTCTTGAGATTAGCTCTTTTCAGCTAGAACCCCTGGAAGGGGCTTTTTTCGACTTTGGTCTTTTTTTAAATTTGTATCCGAACCATCTAGATTGGCACAAAACCATGGAAAATTATGCGAAGGCCAAGCAAAAGTTATCTTTTTGTTTAAAACCTTCTGGTATCATTTGGACAGATAGTAAGTGGAGACATCTTTTTCCTAAAGCAAGGTATTTTCCGAAGAAGCTACCTTTTTCTTGCTCCAAGGAAGGGCTTTCCGAGGAAACAATAAAAGGGGCTTGGATGGTAGCGGAAACATGGGGAATCAGCCAGGACTTTTTTTTAGAAAGTCTTCATCATTTTCCAAGGCCCAAGCATCGTATTCAATATATAGGAAAAAAAAGAGGGGTTCTTTTTTACAACGATAGTAAAGGGACTAACGAAGAAGCAACTTTATTTGCTTTGAGAAATTTTTCTTCTCCCCTAAATTTAATTGTGGGAGGGATGGATAAAGGTGCTTCGTTTCTTTCCTGGAAAGAAAACTTTCCTACTCTTATAAGAAAAATATATGCCTATGGTTTTGCTGCGCAAAAAATCAAAACCGTTTTACAATCCAGATGGGAGGTAGAGACGTTTTCCCTTTTCGAAGAAGCGGTGCAAGAAGCCTCTAGGCAGGCAAAACCGGGGGAAATAGTGCTTTTATCTCCTGGATGCAATAGTTTTGATCAGTTCGAAAATTTTGAACAGAGAGGAGATCTATTCATCAAGATAGTGGAGAAAATTATGAAAGAGGAAGCTTCTTTATGACTAAAAAACGTACGCTTTTAGCAGCCATATTCGTAAATGCATCTCTTCTGATTCTTCTTTTTGCTGTAGCTATTACCGATCCTGCTACGTGTAAAAGGGAAGCTTCCCTGGCTAAGCTTACCCCGGATGCTATAACTCTCTTAGAGTCTAAGGAAGATCTTCTTATAAAAGAAGATAAGGTTTTAGAAGAAAATCCTTTAAAAGACCTTATACATAAGCTTCCTCCTATTGAGAAACAAAAAGAAGAGGAAAAACCCCTTTTTACAGAAGAAAAAGCTCCTTCACAAAAAGGGGCCACCATTTCGGTTCAGCCGGGAGATAATTTAGAAAAAATTGCTAAAAGGCATCACTGTAGCGCTCGAGCTTTGCAAAAGGCAAACAATTTACCTACAGAATTTTTAAAAGTGGGACAAGTTTTAACAATTCCTGAAAAAGAAGAGCCTAAAGTAGAACAAAAAAAGAAAATAGAGAACAAGGAAGAAAGAGGGTATTACCAGGTCAAAAGCGGTGATAACCCGTGGACTATTGCTATGAAGCACCACATGAGAGTAGAAGAGCTGCTAAAGCTCAATGAATTAGATGAGAAAAAGGCAAAAAAGTTAAAACCAGGGGATAGGTTACGTATTCGTTAAAAGGCTATGGGACGATCCTTTTTTTTATTAGCTAGTGCTGTATTTCTTCTTTTTTCCATCGGCTTAGTGATGATTTTTAATATTACTTCTGCGGAGATCTTAGACAAGTCTTTGAAGGTAAATCTTCAAGAAGCTTTTTTTAAGCAACTTCTCTATGGCCTTGTCGGGATTTTTTTTGGTGTTTTTCTTTATCGAATTGGTTACCAAAAACTCTTGGGTTATAGCCCTTATCTTCTTTTTTTTATCTCCCTTCTTCTTCTTCTTGTCTTTATTCCTCCGCTAGGACAAAGGATCAACGGAGCCAGAAGATGGATTAGTTTTTTAGGAGTTTCTGTTCAGCCTTCCGAGGTAGCTAAATTCGTTCTTCCTCTTTATTTCATCTATAAAGTGCAAGATAGGGGTGTCTTTCTTAGTTTCAAAGAGCTTCTTGCTATTTTATTTCCTTTATCTATCCCTATACTGCTTATCTTATTAGAGCCAGACAATGGGGCGGCTGCTTTAATTTTGACAAGTCTTACGGTTCTTTTATTTCTCTCTCGGGTGAAAGGAAAGTACTGGGTAATTCCTCTGGGAATTTTTTGTGTTTTAGGAGTAGGTTTAGCGTATCACATGCCTCATGTATCAAACCGGATTCAAGGTTACTTGCATCCAGAGCTTGACTTGAAGGGAAAAGGACACCAGCCCTATCAATCTAAAATAGCAGCAGGCTCTGGAGGGATTTGGGGAAGGGGATTTGGAGAATCTTTTCAAAAATTGAACTATTTGCCTGCAGCAAAAAGTGATTATATAGCAGCCATCTACGCAGAAGAAACGGGCTTTTTAGGGGTTTGTATTATGCTGGTTTTATATATTTTGATCGCTTATGCAGGATTTCAGATTGCTTTAAAAGCGAGAGACTCTGCTGCTTTTTATCTGGCTTCTATCATTACTTTTTTACTAGTTTTTCAGGCTTTCTTGAATTTGGGAGTAGTTTCGAATCTTTTGCCGAGCAAGGGAACTACGCTCCCCTTTTTTTCCCAGGGAGGGAGCTCTTTACTTGTCAATTTTTGTGCTTTTTTTCTCCTTTATTCAATCGCAGTTCCCCGGAAAAAAAAGAAGGAGAGGGAACATGCTTCCTTTTTGTAAAAAAAAGAAGAAATCAGGAGAGGTCTGGATTGCAGTGGGAGGAACAGGGGGGCATATTTTCCCAGCAGAACAACTGGCTTTTCTTTTAGAAGAAAAAAGAAAAAAGGCTTTTTTTATTGGGGCTGGCCTGCAAGAAAATCGGTTTTTTTCTAAGGAAAAGTACTCCTTTCAAGAGGTAAAAAGCTGTAATTTTTCCCTTGGGATTTTTCGGGCTTTTTTTCTTTTATTTAAGTCAGTATGTTTTTGCCTTTATCTTGTAAAGAAGAAAAGACCAGAAGTAGTTATTGGTATGGGGAGTTTTCATAGCTTTCCTGTTTTATTGGCGGCGTATCTCAAAAGGATTCCCCTGGTTATATTTGAACCAAACTGTGCTTTAGGAAAAGTAAATGCTTTTTTTGCAAAAAAAGCCAAAATAGTAGCGATGCCTTTTTTAAAAAAGGAGAAGGAAAATTTTTTTCCTGTTAAACCTTTTCCTTGGGTTTTTCCCCGTTCTATTCCCAAGCTAGTCCCAAAAGAAAAAAAGTTTTTCTTCTTAGTATTTGGAGGATCACAAGGATCTAAAACAATAAACCAGGTAATTCCTAAGGGGTTAGCTCTTTTAAAGAAAATGGGAAGAGATTTTGAAGTATTTCATATAACAGGAGAAAAAACAGAGCTTTCTCTTTTTTATAAAAATTGCCAGATTCAAGCTACAGTGTCTTCCTTCGAAAAACAGATGTCCTGTTTATATAGAAAAGCGGATATAGTGATAGCAAGGAGCGGGGCTATTACCTTATCTGAGGTGCTTTTCTACGAAAAGCCTACTCTTTTTGTCCCCTACCCCTTTGCTAGTTTAGATCATCAAAAAGAAAATGCCCTTTTTTTTTGTAAGGAGATCGGAGGGGGAAAGGTGCTAATGGAAGAGGAGTTAACTTTAGCAGCCGTGGTAAAGGTACTTTTAGAGATCGAGAAAAATATTTTGGTTCATCAAAAAGCTATTCAAGAGTTTAAAAAAAAACAGAAAGGAAGGGACTTTTCTGAGTTAGTCCTTGAGCTATTATCTCAGTAAATTTAAGGAAAAAGATGAAGTATCATTTTTTAGGAATAGGGGGAGTGGGAATTAGCGCTCTGGCAAGGATTTGTTTAGAAAAAGGTTTTAAAGTAGAGGGATCAGATCGTTTGCTCAATGAATATGTAGAGCTTTTAAGAAAGAGGGGGGCAAAAATCTTTTTAGAAGAAGAGCCTTTTTCTTGTGAAAAAGGGCAAACGATTATTTACGGCTCCGCTATAAAAAAGACCCATCCTCATCTTGTAAAGGCACAAAAGCAGGGGAGCTCTATTTTTCATCGAGCAGAATTTTTAGCCCATTTGATGCAGGGATATGAGCCTATTTTAGTTACAGGTACCCATGGAAAAACTACTACAACCTCCCTTTTAGCTTGGATTTTTTCTGAACTGCAATTAGATCCTACCTATGTTTTAGGAGGGAAGTTGAAAAAGAAAGATACAAATGCCCAGTTAGGTAAGGGAAGAGTTTTTATAGCAGAAGCAGACGAAAGCGATGGGACTTTTTTACGACTTCCCTGTAAAGCAGCTATTATTACCAATTTGGAAGAGGATCATCTTGATTTTTGGGGGAGTTACATAAAATTGGAAGAAGCTTTTTCTAAATTTTTTCATAAAGTGCATCCTTCTCTTTGTATTTTTGGATATTATCCGAATTTGAAAAAAATAGCTCCTCACGGGTTTTCTTTAGGATGGGATCCAAAAGCCGATTTTGTCTTAACCCATTTTTCGCAAACCGAAACGGGTTTTACGGTAGATATAACTTTTCAGGGCAAAACTTTTTCCTCTTTGAAAGCACCTTTGATAGGTAGGCACAATGCAGAAAATGTAGCCTTTGCCTTTGCTTTTTGTATTCTATGGGGGCTTTCTGAAGAGTTGGTAAGAGAGGCCATACAGGCTTTTCCCGGAGTTTCTAGACGTTTGGACCTTAAAGGAGAGACAAAATATGCTACCTTGCTAGACGATTATGCTCATCATCCCACAGAGATTCAAGTAGCTCTTTCTTCTGTAAAAGAAGCCTATTTTCCGAGAAGGGTTGTGGCTATCTTTGAGCCCCACCGCTACAGCCGTTTTGTTTCTTTTCAGAAAGAGTTTTTCTCTATTTTACAAGAAGCGGATCTTGTTTTGGTAACAGAAGTTTTTTCCGCCGGAGAAAAAAGACCTAAAAGTTGGAATCTACGAAAAGAACTGGAAAAAGAAGGCTTTTTCTATATTGCAAAAAAAGATCTTTTACAAAAACTCTCCACCTATTTGCAACCCTACGATGTGGTTCTTTTATTCAATGCAGGCGATCTTTCTTCTTTTTCTTCCTCTATTATAGAAGAGGTGTTTCCTAAAATAAGAGCCTGGAATATAGGAATTTGTTTTGGAGGAAGGTCGAAGGAGTATGAAATTTCCTGGAAAACCGCTTCTTTTTTTGAGGAAAACATAAAAAAACTGGGGTTTTCTGTCACTTTATTTCCTATCGATAAAAGAGGAAATTGGGAGAAAGAAAGCCTTTTTTCTTCTTCTACCTTAAGAAAACTACAAGCTTGTGACATTATCGTTCCTTCTTTTCACGGACCCTTTGGGGAGGATGGAATGATACAGGGTTTTTTACAGACACTGGGGTTGCCCTATGTTGGACCTGGTTATGGAGCTTGTTCTCTGAGTATGCATAAAGGGTGGATCAAGTCAGTGGTAGAAAAAGAGGGGATTTTTACCGCAAAATATATTACCATACCCAAGTCAGGTTGGAGGGATAGAGCTTCTTTTTTTGAGAAAAAAATGGAAGAAGAACTGACTTTTCCCTCTTGGGTGAAGGGGGCCCATTTAGGATCGAGTCTCGGGGTTTTTCCCGTAGAAAATCTCTTGCAAGCAAGAAATGCTATAGAAGCGGTTTTTCAAATGGACGATGCATTGATAATAGAAGAGCATTTTGCAGGGAAAATGGTAGAATTTGCCATGATGGGGACGGAGACTATACAAGTGAGCGTAGCAGGAGAGGTTCTCAATGAGGGAGAATTTTATTCCTATGAAAAAAAATATGGAAAAGAGGCTATAAAAACGCAAGTACCTGCTAGAATCCCTTTGGAGTGGATGAAAAAAGGAAAGGATATAGCCAAAAGAGTTTATGAAATAGTGGGCTTACAAGGGATGGCAAGAATTGATTTTTTTGTGGATGATTGGGGAAATTTCTGTTTTTTAGAGGTAAACCCTTTCCCGGGCTGTACTTCCATTAGTTTATTCCCCCTTCTTTGGAAAAAAGAAGGGTTTTCTTATGAAAATTTAGTAAAAAGACTGCTTCTTTTTGCAAAACAAAGAGATGGGACAAAGCAGCTTAGATGAAAAAGCTCGCTTTTCCCAAGGCTTTTTTTCTTATTTTTTCCTCCGTATTAGTTATCTCTGGACCTTGTTATGCCACTTTCTTTTTCTATAGAAGCTATCTTTGGCAAAAAAGGAAGGATCCTACCTATAAAATTGAAGCTATTTTGCAAACCAGTCAGGGAACTAAAAGACTCTCCACGCAATATTTAGCAGAAAAAATGGGGCTTTCTAAAGAAAAGTCAGAAAATATTTTTCTCTTTCAAGAAAGAAAAGGGGAAGAGCTTTTAAAAAGCTCTCCTTTTATCAAAGGGGCAATCATCAAGAAAATGAAACCTAATACATTATATATAAACTATCGTTTGAGAGAGCCTGTTGCTACTATTTTTGATCTGGAAAACATTTTAGTAGATAAAGAGGGATTTTTATTTGCTAACATATTTCAAGAAACAGTTCCTGAAATATATCTCGATCTAGAAAAGCCGTTTTGCCAAGAGTTTTCTTGGCAAAAACCTATTTCAGGGGAGAAGTGGGATTTTGCTATAAAGGTTTTACAAGAGATACAAGAAATTCTTCCCCCCCCTTTTTTGATAGAAAGAGTAGATGTTTCCCAAGTATTTCTTTCTTCTTATGGGAAAAGAGAGCTGGTTCTTTCTTTAATAGAGAAAAAAGAAATCCAAAAGAAAGGGGAAAAAATCCTCTGCTTTTTCCCGAAGTATTTGCGGCTTCCAGTGAAGGGATATAAGGAGCAAATGCTTCATTTTTTATCTTTAAATGAATCCATGGGCAAAGATTATGAGTCTCAGTTGCTTTCTTTAAACCAGGAGTCTGCCTCTCTGTATTTTTCACCGAAAGTAGTTGACTTAAGAATTATCGATCTTGCTTTTCTAGAAAAAGAGTAGTAGCATGGGGGAGCCGAAAATCAAGGGGGTCTTTAGGAAAATGGAGCAGGGCAGCTCTTTTTGTTTGGTATTTTGGACGGCAAAAGATAAACAGGAAGCAGAAGAGATAAGCAAGGAGCTTTTAGAGGAAAAAAAAGTAGCCTGCATCACCATTTTTCCTGAGGTGCATTCTTTATTTCTTTGGAAAGGGAGAATAGAAAAGGAAAAAGAGGTGAAGATTTTGCTGAAGACTAAAAAGGAGAAGGTATCAGAGATTATGGAATGTATACAAAAAAGAAGCTCCTACGAGATTTCTGAGATTTTACAGGTTTCTGTAGATAGGGGAAATCCTTCTTACCTAAGATGGATAGAGGAGAGCCTTCGAAGTTAAAAATCCTGTTCTTTTTCAAATAACTCTTTGGCTTCCCAGGTTTTATGGGGTTCTTTTCTCAAAAAGGTAGCTATATCCTCTAGGTTTTTGTGAATCTTCCTAGTTTCTATAGTGGATAAAGGCTTCTGCATTAACTCAAAGTAGGGAGCTGCCATTTTTTGAAAGATTTCTAAAGGGATTTCTAGTTCTTTCGGACATCCTATACAGAGAAAATGTTCTAGCTCTACTAAGAGATAAATGATTTTTGCCTTAGCATTGTTGTCACAAAGGTGATATACCAGTTCTTTCAAGGTATTTTCTATGGAAGATAAAAGAAGGGCTCCTCCATGAAATTCTTCTTCTAAAGCCTTTAGTTCTTCGTAGAAGGTGCGCTCTTCTTCTCTCGAAAGAATATGATTTTCTGCGACGTGCATGATGGTAGCTAGATAGAAAAGGGAGTTTTCCAGTTTTTTTACATCGAATGCTCTATAAGTAAGCATCTTATGTAGGCTTTCTGCCGCTCTTTTGAGCTCTCCATTAGGAAGATCATGAGGATCAAAATAGGAAAGACTCATAAAAAACCCACCCCCTAAGGGGATTATAGCCTCTTCTGCTGTATTTTTTCAATGAGGAGAAAAAAGCTTTTTTAGCTCTTTTAAAAAGAAGGAGATAGGATAAGTATAAGAGTTGAATAAAAGGGGGAGGGGGTTTTATCTTCTTCTTAGCTTTAAAAAATAATTTGCCTAGAAATAGTTTTTTTCTAAGCTTGGAAAAGCAGGTCTTTAGAGGGGGATTATATGACTTATGGAGTAGAGATTCACATAGAAAAGATAGGGGGAAAGGTGGTCTTGCGTATAGAGGGGAGATTAGATGCAGTAACCTGTCCTGTAGTGGAAAGAAAAATCGAGTCCCTTCTGGAAGAAAAGCATATCCATCTTCTTTTGGATTTTAACGAGGTAGAGTATATGAGTTCAGCAGGCCTTCGCTTCTTACTTTCTTCTACAAAGAAGATAAAACATTTACAAGGATCTTTTATTTTATTCTCTATTTCTGAAGAAGTTTTAAAAATCATAAAAATGGCGGGCTTTGAAAGAGTTTTGTTTATTTGTAGGGATGAAAAAGAGGCCTTGCAGCAAAAATAAGTAGGTTTCGTGGACAACAGTTGTTTAGGAAGTCGAGAAGTAGAGTTTTTTTTCTCTCAGGTCTATTTTCCTTTAAAGAAAAAGATACCTCTTTTTTCTTCTAAAAAAAGGGTAATGGTTCTTACGGGGCCAACAGCTATAGGAAAAACGGATCTTTCTTTAGAAATTGCAGAAAAAGTAGGAGGAGAAATCATTTCCGCAGACTCTATGCAGGTGTATAGAGGAATGGATATAGGAACGGCCAAAGCTACGGTTCAGCAAAGAAGAAAAATTCCTCATCACTTAATAGATGTTTGTGAGGTTTCTTCTGCTTTCAATGTAGTACAATACTATCATCTGGCAAAAAAGGTAATAGAGGAGATTTTCAGAAAAGGAAAGGTCCCTATCGTAGTAGGTGGTTCTGGGTTTTATCTTCAGGTATTGATGGAAGGTCCCCCGATGGGTCCTCCTCCTGATTATGAACTTAGAAAGGTTATTGAGAAAAAAATGGAGCAATTAGGTCCTTCTGTTTTATATGAGCAGTTGCAGCTTTTGGATCCTGAGTATGCCAAAACAATAGGGGAAAAAGATCGTCATAAAATTGTGCGCGCGCTAGAAATTATCACTTTATCGGAAAAAAAAGTGTCTGATTTTCAGAAACAAGAAAAGGAAGTCGGCTCTTATAATTTCCGATGCTGGTTTTTGTATTATCCCAAGGAGATCTTATATCCTAGGATAGAGAAAAGGTGTGAGCAGATGCTAGAAAAAGGATTTTTGAGAGAAGTAGCTTCTTTGAAAAGAGCGGGATTAGAGAAAAATCTTACTGCTTCTCAAGCTATTGGATACAAACAAGCTTTGCAGTTTTTAAAGGAAGAAGAGAAGGAAGAGGTTTTTTTACAAGAATTTAAAAAAGTTTCTAGAAACTATGCCAAGAGGCAATTTACCTGGTTTCGTAAAAGGCTGCAGTTTCGTTGGCTTGATTTGGAAAAATTGGGCAAAGAAAAAGTAAAAGAACTGATTTTGCAAGATTATGAGCAAAGGATTTAAGGCTTTTTAGAAAAGCCATTTGCTTTTCTAAAGGGGGTTGATCTATGATCTTCGTTTGTTATATGAATGGCAAAAAAGTTTTGGGTTATGACTTCTGAAAGCATGCCTTCCCGGGAAAAGCAAGGGGATTGTAAGAAAGAGCCCACCTTGGAAGAAAAGATAAGACATCTTTTAGATCTTATGAAGCGCGCCCTTTCTCAAAACGACTCTCCCCAGTTTAAAGAATTTTGGGAAGTTCGCAAAGAGCTTATTCCTCTTTTCAAGGAGAGGGGGGTTTCTTTTATAAAAAATCAGATGTGGAAGGAATTTATAGATCTTTCTTCTGAGGCCAGAAAATTAAAAGGGGTATTAGAAGAACATTCCTTATTTGCTGTAGAGCAGCTTGAACTTGCTTTAAAAGCGTTGCGAAAAGATTTAGAGGCAGTAAAGGATTTATCTTGCCCAGTGGAAAGGGTTTTTCTCTCTGAAAAAAGCAAGGTTCTTTCTCCTGAAAAAGAAAAAATTTCTTCTTTACAAAGGGAAATCTATCTCCTTTCTGTTTTGGGGCAAAAACTTCATTCTCTACGTAAAGAAGTCATCCAAACTCCGATGCGAATGAGAAAGAAAAATGAGTTTTTTAAAGAAATGGGTGAGTTGGGAGATGCCCTTTTTCCTAGAAGAAAAGCAAAAATAGAAGAGCTTTCTTCTCTTTTTAAAACAGCCTGTTCTTCCTTTGTATTAGAGAATAAAAAGGGGGAAGAGCTGCACAGTAAGTTCCCTTGCTATGTTCTTTTACAAGAGATAAAAGCCTTACAGACTTGTGCTAAAGAGCTTAGCTTAACCCCCGGGGTATTTTTGCAAGTAAGAGAGCTTTTAAGTCTTTTTTGGGATGTTGTGAAGAGGGAAGAGAGGTTAAGAAAAAAGGATTTGCTCGAAAAAAAACAGGGGAAGGTAAAAGAACATACCATTTTTCAAGAAAAGATGGATTTATTTATCCAAAAGTGTGGGGAAGAAAAAGGCTCTTTGAAAGAGCTGGAAAAAGAAAGAGATCTTTTAGAAAAGGACTTAAATGGACTTTTTCTTTCTCCTAAGGAAATAAAGATCTGCAAGGACCAGCTAAAGAGATGTTTGGATCCTTTTTATGAAAAGTTAAAAAGACAAGTACAAGAAAAAGAGGAAAAGAAGCACCAAAAGGTAGAGGAGATAAAGCAGGAGCTTTTAGCTCTTTTGCAGGATTCTACGGAGGGTTTTTCAAAAAAGTACCAGGATTTAGTAAGTTCTTTAGATTTTTCTTCTATGGAAGGATTTGATGCGCTTTATGTTCGCCATCTTTTTTCCCGTCTTGAAGAGAAATTTTTACAAAAAGGAGAAAGCTCTATAGAGGAGATAGAGCAAAGGATTGTTGCTTCAAAGCAAAGGTGTGATTCTTATCGTAAAATTTTAGCCTCTTCCAATCTAGATTTTTCTAAGGCTTTTCTTTTACAGGAAATGGTAGAGGCAGAAAAAGATCTGATAAAGACCCTTTCTTCTTTTTTTGAAGAAGAAGATTTTTAAGCGCTTTTTGGAAAGGAAATGAAAGAGAGGAAAGTAGGTTTTTTCGGAGGGGGATTTGATCCTATTCATTTAGGGCATATTTACCTCGCTCTTCAAATACAAGAAAAAAAAAATCTAGATGAGATCCTTTTGGTGCCTGCCTATTGCTCTCCTTTTAAGTGGGGGACTCCTCCGAAGGCTTCTAATAAGGATCGTCTTTGTATGGTAGAGTTAGTCACTAAGGAATTTCCTAATTTTTCTTTTTTAGACTGGGAAATTTTCCAGGAAAAACCTTCTTATACGGTAGATACTTTGCAGCATTTAAAAAGGGATAAGAAATACCGTGAAGCGCAAATCCATCTTATTCTGACAGAAGAGGGAGAAAAGGGCTTTTCAGCTTGGAAAGAAGCTCCTCAGATTATGGCAATGGCAAAGATTTTAGTAGGGACAAGGTATAAGGGAAACACATCGAAATTTACCAAAGTAGATACGAAAATTATGGAAGTGTGTAGTTCTGAAATCAGGGAGCGTATTTTTGAAGGAAGATGTGTAAAGCATCTTTTGCTCTCCTCCGTATTGCAATATATTGAAAAACGTGGTTTATACAAAAAAAGCCTATGAAATGGATAAAGAAAACCGCTCAGATTATCTACGATAAAAAGGGTGTCAACCTGTTAGCTTTGGATATAAGGGGACTTTCTAGTATTACAGATTACATGATTATAGCAGAAGGAGAGATAGCTAGACATGTAGTTTCTATAGCTAAAGCAGTTATAGAGGCCTTAAAAGATCAGGGCAAGATTCCTATGCAGGTAGAGGGGCTAGAAGTAGGGGATTGGGTTGTTTTAGATTTTCCTCAGTTTATGGTGCATCTTTTTGCTCCGGGACTTCGGGATTTATATCAGTTAGAGAAAATTTGGCCCCAGGGGAAATTGTTAGATTTAGAATTGAAAGCTCTTTCTTTTTTTCAGGAAAAAGATGCTCCGTAAACTACTGAAAAAAAAAGATCTTTCCCAAGAAGAGATTTTTTCTTTTTTTTCCCAGCTAGAGCAAGGGCATTTGAATGAGGTTCAAATAGCTTCTTTTTTTATTGCTTTGAAGATGAAAGGGGTTTGTGCAGAAGAAATAGGAAGCGCTTTTTCTTATTTTCCTAAGGCTTTGCAAGCAAGTGCCTGCCTGGATATTACAGGAACAGGAGGGGCAGAGGGCAAACCGTATAACATTTCAACAGCAGCAGCTTTTTTACTAGCGCTTTGTGGAGTAAAAGTGGCAAAACTTTTTATGCCTGCCCTTTTCTCCTCCTGTGGATCGCAAGAGATTTTACAAGCACTTGCGGTTCCTTCTCTATTTGATTTAGTAGAACAGAAAAAAAATCTACGAGAAAAGGGGATAGGTTTTTTCTTTCTATCTCACCCTATTTTTTCCCACTTTTCTCCTATTCGCAAAAGCATTCGAGTCCCTACTTTACTCGATTTAGTGGCTCCCTTACTTCATCCAGTTTGTGTAGAAAAACAAATCATAGGAGTTGCAGAAGAAAAGGAGAGAAAGGCCTTAGCTATTTGTCTTAAAAACCTCTCTTTTCCTCGGGAGGTTGCTTTAGTAGGGTCTGAAGAGGGTATCGATGAAATTTCTCCTTATGCGCCTACTCAGGTAATTTATGTAAAGCAGGGAAGCCTGAAGCAAGAAACTCTTTTTCCTGAAGATTTTGGGCTTTGTTCTAAGAGGAAGCCTTTTTTTTATAAAAATGCCCTTACCTCTTCTGAAAATATCAAAGCAATTTTTGAATCAAAAGAGGGAAAAGCAAAAGAGTGGATTTTAGTAAATGCTTCTTTTGCCCTGCATTTTTTAGGGGAAGTTTCCTCTTTTTTAGAAGGAATGGAAAGGGTAAAAGAGGCTCTCGCTTCTTTTAAAGGAAAATCTTTCTTCTCAGGGAAAAAAAGTTTTGTGTGAGTAGACCAATATTTTTCCCCCTAGCGTAAGTTGGGTAGGGAAAACTTCTGCAAAAATAAATCTGAAATGGGATAGAATGGGCCTTTTATCAAGGAAAGAACTCTTTTTAGAAAAAGACAAGAAATAATTTTTCTTAGAGGATAGGATTTTATGAAGAAAAAGCGTGTGGTGATAACAGGTCTTGGAGTTGTCAGCTGCTTTGGTACAGACTTGAATGTATTTTATGATGCTTTGCTACAGGGAAAAAGTGGAATCAAGCCTATTGAAGCATTTGACGTAAAAGAATATCCGACAAGGTTTGCAGGGGCTGTCCAAGATTTTGAAGTAGGGGATTATGTAGATAAAAAACAAGCAAGAAGAGTGGATCCTTTCATCCTTTATTCCATGGTAAGTGGGAAAAAAGCCCTGGAGTCTGCGGGGTTTGATCTTAAAGATCTTTCCTCCATAAATAAGAAAAGAGCTGGGATAATCATTGGCTCTGGTATGGGAGGAATGAAGAGCTTCTTAGAAGGGGTAGAAACTCTTTTAGACAAGGGATTTAAAAGAATATCCCCCTTTTTTGTTCCCTACATCATTACCAACATGGGAGGAGCCCTTTTAGCAATAGATTTGGGATTTCAAGGGCCGAATTATTCGATTTCAACCGCTTGTGCAACAGGTAGTTATTGTATTTTTCAGGCAGCAGAACATATTAGGCAAGGACATGCTGATCTCATGCTCTGTGGAGGAGCAGAGGCTCCTTTAACACCAATTGGTTTGGCGGGCTTTGTGGCTTGTAGGGCTCTTTCTACTAGAAATGAAGAGCCACAAAAAGCCTCTCGTCCCTGGGACAAGAATAGAGATGGTTTTGTTATGGGAGAAGGGTCGGGTGTTTTAGTATTAGAAAGCTTGGAACATGCTCTTCAAAGAAAGGCGCCTATTTATGCAGAATATTTAGGAGGAGCGGTGAACTGCGATGCTCATCATATTACCGATCCCATAGCAGATGGGTCTGGGGTTGCTTTTTGTATAGAAAATGCTTTAAAAGACGCCTCTGTTGGTAAAGATAGGGTAAGTTATATAAATGCTCACGCTACTTCTACTTTAGCGGGAGATCTTTGTGAGGTAAGAGCGGTTAAAAAAGTATTTCCTGATTATAAAAAACTTAAGATGAATGCCACTAAGTCAATGATAGGGCACTGCTTGGGAGCGGCAGGGGCTTTAGAGGCTATTGCTACCGTTATGGGGATTTATAAAAAGAAATTACATCCAACTATCAATGTGGAAGAGCCGGAAGAGATTTTAGAAGGTATGGATATTTTGAAAGAAGGAGCTAAAGAGTGTGAAGTAGAAGTAGCGATTTCTAATTCTTTTGGATTTGGAGGACATAATTCTACTTTAGTGTTTGGAGCTTACCATGGCAACTGAGTTTTTAGAGGAATTTTCGTGTGGTATTCTACCTTGTAGAAAACAAGGGGAAGAGTGGTTCATCTTTTTAGTTCAGCATAAAAGGGGAGGTCATTGGGGTTTTCCGAAAGGACATAAAGAGAAAAAAGAAACAGATAAACAGGCAGCCTTTAGAGAACTTTTAGAAGAAACAGGATTGAAAGAAAAACGACTTTTGAAGGAAGAGTCTTTTTCAGAAAAGTACGTTTTCCTACGAGAAGGGAAAAAAATTCATAAGAGGGTAGTCTATTTTTTAGCAGAAGTGAAGGGGACGGCTTCACTTCAAAAAGAAGAAATCTTGCAAGGGAAATGGTTTTCTTTAAAAAGAGCTAGAGAAAAAGTCTCTTTTGAAGAAAGTAAGATAGTTTTGGGAAAAGCCATTTCTTGTTTAGAGGGAATAGGTTAGAGAATTTTTGATCTATTTTCTTTCCCAAATTCTTTATCTTAAGGAGAAGAGATTATGTTATTTTCTGAAAAGCTTTACACAAAAAAAATAAGCGCTCGTTTTTTAAGAGAGTTTTTAAAAATAGTTTTTGCGGCAAATCTTATTGCGGTTTTTTCTCACGCAAAACTTTTTATACCTGGAAATCCTGTTCCTTTCGTATTTCAGTCTACTGTGGTTTTATTTCTACCCTTTTTTATGGGAAGGAAAGCCTCTTTTGCGGTTTTGCTTTTTTTGTTTGAAGGGTTAATGGGCTTTCCTGTTTTTGCTCAAGGAGGAGGCTTAGCGTATCTCTCCGGAGTAACAGGAGGATATTTAGTAGGCTATTTTGTAGCAGCTTGCGGGCTGGGCGTTTGGACAGAGGTTTTTCCTGTAAGAAAGACTTCTTCTATTTTAGCTCTTCTTTGTTTTGGTCAAATTGTGATCTATGCTTTTGGTGTATTGCACCTCTCTTCTTTCGTAGGATGGGGCTCTTCCTTTTCTCTGGGGATTTTCCCTTTTTGTTTATCTGATTTAGGCAAGATTTTTTTAGGGATACTCTCTCTTAGAAAATGGCTACTTCCTAGCCCCTCCATCTAGTATAAAAAGCCCCTCGTCTGAGGGGCTTTTTTAGGATAGGTTTCTTAGAAGAAAGGGTTAAAGTCCTTTGTTCTCTCTGGGGGATCTTTAGAGATATTTTTTGGCAAGGGTAGAGAGGGATTACCTTGTTTCAAAAAGGGCCCAAACTCCTTATAAAAGTGTTGGATTTTAGGCAAAACTCCCTGAAGGAATTTATTTATGCTGAAAGCAGAACTTTTTAAGGGAGAATTTTTTGGATCGGACTTTTGATAGTCGGGACCTTCTCCTCTGGGGCCTACTCCTTTAGTTTGTGACATATAACCTCCTTAAACTAGCAACCTCTTCTTACGAGATTTATAGCAAAAAAAACAAAACAACAAAAGATTTTATTGAACTATTTTCCGCTAAGAAAGTTCAAAAAGAATCCGTTTTTTCTTTAACGAAAGAGGAGTTAGGCCTTAAACTCTCCCCCGTTTATTCATTTTTTAGCATAATTTTAAGGGAGTATAGAAAATATGATACTGGTCAGTCCTAGGCAAAGAGGGGGCATAGAAGAGATACCTCCTCACGAGCTGCCTGAGCTAATAGAAAGAATTAAAGAACGTATTCAGCAGAATTCAATAGTAACACAGCTTAGCCTACTACCTTCATTTTCTGATTTTGCTTTAACAACGAATCAACGAATTTGGAAAAAGATCAAATCGGATCTAACGGAAGACAACCTTTTTACAAGTTTTTATGAGTTTTGTGAAACTTTTTGGCAAATTATGCAAAATAGCAGCATTAGGCAAGATAAAGTAAGGCTTCTTTTAGAGAAAATACAAGGTTTTTCCAACGATCCGCTGCTTTCGACTATTACAGTTTTTGGGATAAAGAAGTTTCATGTTTTGCGGCTTTTTTCTAAAGATTCCCTTGCAAATCTAATACGCCAAGTTGCAAGCCCCGATGTTTCTAGGGGGAACTTACAGGATTCCATCACTTTTAGCGCACCGGTTCCATTTGAGCTGAAAGGCAATTTGGAAGAAGAGTTAGCAAGGCAAGTCGACCATTTAATAGAGACTATGGTTTTAACAAGACAAATTTTTTTTATGCAGGAGTGTTTAAAGAAAATAGGAGCCGGGGATTTTTTTTCAACTTATCAGAATTTATTGCAAGGCGCTAGAGAAACCAGAAATCAGTTCGAGGAAAATTTTGCCTCCCCTGTCGTTCCTAATAGACCTTGCGAAAAAAGTAGCAGGGATAGCTGTTCTTTTGCTTTTAACTTCAACCTAGTTACCTTAGTGACTCAGTTTTTTCCAGGAGGGCAAGAAAATACTGCTATGCAACATACTAATATTAATGCGCCTTCTGAAGGAGAACAGAGACAAAAAAGAAGCAAAACGATAACCCATGTTACAGAAATTTTAGAGGGGATATATAAATTGGAATCTTCGCAGGAGATGAGAAAGAAAGCTACCTCAAGCAATCAAATCTTTTGGAATACAATAGTCTCAAAGACAGAAGGAGTTGAGTGGTATGGAGAATTTTCACAGATTTGTAAGAACTTTTTGGATTTACACAAAAGATGTGAGGATCTCGAATCTGTAATGGTTAGAAAGGAAGCCATTGGTTTACAAGTAGGAATTCTTAAGGATAAAAAGAAACTTGACCTGTTATCTCAAAAGGTAGGGGAAACTTTAATTGAAGAAATAGCCTTACTACAGATCAGGTTTTTTGGGCAACATTTTCTAGAAATGGAAGCGGATCTGGACCGTTTTCTAGAAAATATTCACTATTATAACCATAGCCCTCGAGAGTTTGTAACTATTCTTACCTGTTTTAGTGATTTTGCGAGTATGCGTCGGATAGATGCATTTGATAGGTATTTAGCAAGCGAAAATCAAGCGCTTACTGCTATAGATACTGAAACTAAACCGAGAGAAGAAATTTTTTTTCTAAAGGCCCTGTCTAAAACGTATATGACATTTTTTATGCAAGCTGCCCTCTCACATTTTCAGAATCAAATGAAGTATTACCGGTCTAAAAAAATAAACTCTTTTTTAGCAGATCTTAATACCTATACAAGACAACTTTCTGCTGTTTTAGATCGTAAAAAGTAAATTCATGAACGAAACTGCGTAACTTAAGTTAGAATGCTTAAGCACGCAACTTGCATCATGGCAGGGTATTTTGTGTGATAATTTTTCAAGAAAAATCTAATCCTAATATCGTCTATTCATACAAATATAGAGAATTTCATGCTGGGGAATACTCATCAAATTGGGGGGTATTGAGTATACTAGTTTTGGCTAGGCAGATGTTTTTTTGTCACTAGATCTGCTGTTTTTGAACCCGGGAGCTTTTCGCCATTTGGAGAAATAACATGACGGCCCATTTTGCTTTTTTCTCTTCTTAGCAGAGAACTAAGACCAGAGAATATTTCTGGAGCGGTAGGTTTTTTTATTCTTGAAATCAAAAAAATCCCATTTTAATTATATTAAAGTCTTTTTTTAATTATATAAAAATTAATTTTCCTTGTCAATTTCATGATTTTTTTGAAAATTAAAGAGCGTCCTGCGTTTAGCTAAGATATGACAGCTATTTTTCTAAGTTATTTATATTGAAAATATTATATTTCTCTTAATGAAAAGATTTTGTGAGAAAAAGGAGCTTTTCTTAAAAGTCTTTTATTGGGAAAATAGAGAGGTGAACCGTTTTGCGCGTAGTAAGATTTTTCTGCTTTTTTGTTTTTTAGGGAGGGCTCTTCTCTCTTTACGGTATAAAATAGAGATAAGGGGAAAGGAAAAACTTACTCCTGAAAGGCTACATAGAAAGGGGGGTACTCTTTTTCTTCCCAACCATCCTGCACACATTGATCCTTTATTTATCGTTTTTTCCTTTTGGCCTCAGTTTTTTATGAGACCTTTAGTAGTGGACTACATGTATAGGCTTGCGGGAGTCCATTTTCTCATGAAAATGGTCAAGGCTCTTCCTATCCCCAATTTTGAAAGTTCGATCAATGAATTGAAACTCAAGCAAGCAGAACAGTCTTTTGCAGCCATTGAAGAAGGGCTTCAGCGAGGGGGTTCTTTTTTGCTTTATCCTTCTGGAAGGATCAAAGAAGGAGCAAAGGAAATAGTAGGAGGGGCTTCGGCTACTCATTCTCTTTTAGGAAAGATTCCTGAGGCGAATGTAGTTTTAATAAGAACTACCGGTCTTTGGGGAAGTATTTTTTCTAGGGCTCTTACCCACAAAAGTCCTGACGTATATAAAAATGTTGTTCGCTCTTTATGGATCTTGTGTAAGAACCTCTTTTTTTTCACGCCGAGAAGGAAGGTTATTTTAGAAATAGAGGTAAATCCTTCTGACTTTCCTTGGGATGGCTCTAGAATTGAGCTAAATCGCTATTTAGAAAATTGGTATAACCAATATCCTGGCAAACAGGGAATGAGATTTTCTGAAGAGAAAAGATATTTAGTTTCCCATAACTTTCTTTACCAAGACTTTCCTAAGGTACTTCCTCCTCCTTCCAAGGAGGGAAAAGGCGTGTATAGGCAGGTCCCTCCCAAGGCAAAAAAGGAAATTTATCAAGAGCTTTCTCTTCTTTCTCACAAAGAGATAAAGGAGATTCGAGAAGAGGAGAGTTTAGCGCTGGATTTAGGGCTGGATTCTTTAAATATAGCGCATCTTATTGCCTTTTTATCGGAGAAATTTTCTGTAAAAGGGGTTTTCCCTGAAAATCTTCGTACGGTGCAGGATGTTTTGCAAGCAGCTATCCAAGAAGAAAAAGGAGGCCGGGAGGAAGAAGAAGATAGCTCTACATGGCCCAAAGAAATACACAGACCTCCAGCAGAAGCTCCTTGCTCAAAGACTATTTTGGAATCTTTTTTGCGCTCTTGTGATCGGATGAAAGGATTTTCTGCGGTATCTGACGATTTAGTGGGAGTTTTATCTTACAAAAAGTTGAAGCTGGCGGTCCTTGTTTTAGCAAAGAGTTTAGAAAAGGTTTCAGGAAGGTACATAGCTATTATGTTACCTGCTTCTGTGGGAGCTTATATTTCTATTTTAGCAGTTCTTTTTGCCAAGAAGATACCTGTAATGCTTAATTGGACTTTAGGGGCTAAATATCTCAATGAGACAGTAGCGCAAACTCATTCGGAGATCGTCATTAGTTCTTGGCGTTTTTTAGAGAGGCTCTCTTATGTAGAATTTGGGGAGGTTACTTCAAAGATTCGCTTTTTGGAGGATATTAAGAAAAAAATCTCTTTAAAAGAAAAGCTTGAAGCCCTTTTTCTCTCAAAGCTTCCTACGAGTCTGTTTTTGAAAATGAAGGGATTCTCTTCAATCAAGGAGAAGGACCCTTGCGTGATTTTGTTCACCTCGGGAACAGAAACCCTTCCTAAGGGAGTTCCTCTTTCTCACAAAAATATCTTGTCTGATGAAAACGCAGCAATGCAATGCGTTCGTTTAGATAAAGAGGATATCTTACTGGGTATTTTGCCTCCTTTTCATTCTTTTGGATTTTCTGTAGCGGGACTTTTTCCCATTTTAGCGGGAGTAAAAGTAGCCTTTTCCCCTGATCCTACTGATAGTTTTGCTTTGATTAAGGCTGTCCAAAAGTGGAAGGCTACAGTTTTCTGTAGTGCTCCTTCTTTTTTAAAGGCTCTTTTACATGCAGCAGGTTCAAAAGAGATTGAAACGATCCGTCTTTTTATAACGGGAGCAGAAAAAACTCCAAAGGAGCTTTATGAAAAGGTACGAGCTTTAGGAAAAAATACATCCTTAGTGGAAGGATATGGAATTACAGAGTGCTCTCCCATCCTTACGCTAAACCGTCCTAATCTTCCTTCAAAAGGGGTAGGACAGCCTCTACCAGGGGTCGAGTTTTGTATAATTCATCCTGAGACAAAGGAGTTATTACAAAATAGCCAGGAAGGGGAACTTTGCGTCAAAGGACCTAATGTTTTTGAGGGGTACTTAGGGGAGGTTCCTTCTCCCTTCATCCAGATAAAAGGAGAGACTTGGTATAGAACAGGAGATTTAGGTCACTTTGATGATAAGGGAAACCTTATTTTGTCAGGGAGATTAAAAAGGTTTACTAAGCTAGGAGGAGAAATGATTAGCTTAGGAGGTCTTGAAGAGATTTTAAATCAGACCTATCCCGCTAAAGAGGAAAAGTATAATTTTGCTGTTTGTGCTCAAGAAAAAGAAGGAGAGCCTTCTTTTTTAGCTGTTTTTACTACAGAAAGCCTTTCTGAAAAAGAGATTAACCATCTTCTTAAGAAAAAAGGATTTAGCAGGTTAGTGAAAGTACAAAAAGTGATTCAGTTGCAAGAGATCCCTATTACGGGAACAGGGAAAATTGATTATCGTAAATTACAAGGAATGTTGGAGATAGGAACGTGACTTTGATGCTGTATAACACATTATCTCAAAAACAAGAGCCGTTTACCTCTAAAAAGAAGATCCATCTCTACACTTGTGGGCCTACCGTTTACCATTTTGCTCATATTGGGAATTTTCGTGCTTATGTTTTTGAAGATTTTTTAAAAAGAACCTTAAGGTATTTAGGGTTTTCTGTAGTTCATGTAATGAATATTACAGATTTGGATGACAAAACGATTCTTTGCGCTAAGGAAAAAGGAATTTCTCTACAAGAGTATACAGAGCCTTTTACAAAAGCTTTTTTCGAGGATTTAGAAAAGCTGCAAATTGATCCTGCTAATTTTTACCCTAAAGCAACTGAATATATTCCCCAAATGGTAGAGATGATTCAGATTCTACAAGAAAAAGGGATTGCTTATACGGGAAAGGATGGGTCTGTTTATTTTTCCATTCAAAAGTTTCCCTCTTATGGAAAACTTTCTCATTTTTGTCTACAAGAGCTTAAAGAAGGAGCTTCTGAAAGAATTCAGCAAGACGAGTATGAAAAAGATAATGCCTCTGACTTTGTTCTTTGGAAGCTCTATGATCCGAAAAGAGATGGAGAGACCTTTTGGCAGACTCCTTTAGGAAAAGGAAGGCCTGGTTGGCATATTGAATGTTCTGCTATGGCAAGAGCTTTTTTGGGAGATACCATAGATATTCATTGCGGAGGAGTGGATAACATTTTTCCTCATCATGAAAATGAAATTGCTCAAACAGAGAGCTGTACTGGAAAGCTTTTTGCGAGATTCTGGCTTCACGTGGAACATCTGAAGGTGGATAATAAAAAGATGTCTAAGTCTCTTGGCAATTTTTATACCCTTCGAGATCTGTTGCAGAAGGGTTTTTCAGCAAGAGAAATTCGTTATATGCTCTTGCAAACCCACTACAGAACCCCTTTAAACTTCACCTTTCAAGAGATGGAAGCGGTAAGAATTTCTTTGAAGCGTCTACAGGACTTTATCCAAAGGCTTTTAGAAAAAACAGAAAAGGAAACAGCGGAGGAAGTTTTTTCGTTTTTAGAAAAACAGGAAACCTCTTTTATTAAGGCGCTACAAGAGGATTTAAACATAGCTAAAGCGTTAGCTATTTTGTTCGATACAATGCGCCAAGGGAACCTATTTTTAGAGGAAAAAAAACTCGGAGTAAAAGGGAAAAAGGCTTTTTATGCTCAATTACAAAAGTGGGATGAGGTTTTTGCTTTTCTTTCTTTTGAGGAAGAAAAACTTCCTTCTTCTATTCAAAAACTGGTAGAGGCAAGAGAGAAGGCAAGGAAAGAAAAGGATTGGGCAAAATCGGATATTTTGAGGGAGGAAATTCTACAGCAAGGCTTTTTCGTAGAAGACACTCCTCAAGGCATTCGGGTTAAAAAAAGGTAAGGATGTAAGATCTTAGAAGAAGGTAGAAAAAAAGGCAGAAATGCTACTTTTTGTTTTCACTGGCTTAGAAGTTTTTAACACAGGCTCTTCTATCTCAAGACCTAGGATTTTTCCTTTATCGAAAGTACAAGAGAATCCCTGTTCAAACTCTCCCATTTGAGAAGCCTCTTTTTGCATTCCTTTTGTTATCATTCCTTTAGCGAGGAAATAAGCCTTTTTTTCCGCGCCTTGTAAGCTAGTTGATATTTCAATATGGTACTCCTTTAGAATAGGATAGGGAGAAGCTTCCGGATCATGTGCTTCTTCGGCTTGGATAAAGGCAGCTTGCAATGCATTCATACAAAGACCCCGTATTCCCTGGTCGAAAAGAGCTACTAAAGTAGGAATATTTTCTTCTAGTTTCTTTTTTTGTTTTTCAGTTTCCAAGAGATCTTTTAGATCTTGCTGGTCTTCTTTCTTTTTTAAATTTAGACAGGTACCAAAATAATTGACGGTGACATTCGAAGATCTTTTTATATCTGCATCAATATTAGGCCATTGAACCCGGCTAAGGGCTTGATTTATTTTCCCTAAAGAAAAATCTTCATCATTGCATTTGTGATAAAACGTCTCTATAACTTTAGCATATTCTTTAGAAGAGGGTACCTTTTCTGATAAGGGGCTCATACGATTCTCCTTAAGCCATATCGTTTTCTTTTGGGCTGGGAATTTCGGTATCGGAAGAATTTGTAGTAGAGTCATCAGTAGATATCTGTTGAAAACGAGGGCTTCTTGGGGTAGTTACGACTTCAATTCCAGCAAAAGGAGATGGGTCGTTAGTAAAACCTTCTATATCTGAAAAGGTATTACGGATGTTTTGTTTAAGGGTTACTGAAGATCTTAAAAAGACGTAGGAACGAACCCCTTGGAGAAGTAAAATTACTCCCGGGAGAATGGTAGAGGCTATTTCTAGTTTCGAAGAGGCTTCTTCCCCTATTTTTCCAGAGGTTTCTTCCACTGTTTCTGCCGAAGCTAATAATAGCTCTATTACAGCAAGGGAAACAGTGGTAATACGGAAATAGGCTCTAGGTTTTAAAAAAGCAAGGAGCTTTTCTCTTAGCGCTTCTTGGCTTGTCGGATTAAGAGTACTTAGCGGCCCTGTCAGTGAAGCAGGGAAAGTACGATCATAAATAGAAGGATTTCCTTGAGCCTCGAGCGCGTATTCACCCCTAAAGAAATTGGCTACTTGTTCTGAAGTATTTTCTTTAATTTTATGAAGCAGTTTGTATTCACGAGAAAGGTCCGCTGTTTCCAAAGCAGTGTTAATCAAAGAGCCAGTTAAAGCAAGAAACACTTCCTCTTCCGTGGTAAGAGGTAGTAGATCACTTTCCCAAGAATCCGTAGTTTTGATTAAAAAAGAGGCTGTAGTGACAGATACTAAAGCTGCCCTCATGAGCTTGGAAAGACCCTGACAGATTAATTTGTTGTTTTTCTCTCGTATTCCTTGCTGTATATCCTTAACTGTAGAGACAAGATCTAATGTTCCTCTATCAAGGTAGCCTAAAGCTTTTTTTACTCGTTCTGCGGTGTTTTGTGCACTTAGCTGAACAGAAAAGGCACAGTCTTTTGCCCCCGTTACGCACGTTTCAACACCTGCTATGCAAGATTTATAAGCAGCAGTGCAACAAGCATTAGTTCCTTCTTTACAGGCTAAAGAAGCTTGCCTTATAGAGTCTACTTTTTTAGAAATAGCACTCTTTGTCAAGGCGGCAAATCGTGTGATGGGATAGGCTACCACATGATAAGTCCTGGCAGCTCCATTAGTTACTTTAGATAAGCAGTCGTGCATAATTAAACTTCCTTATTTATTTTAATTTTTTAACGAAACTTTAATTATTATAATTAATTTGTTTTAAAAAGTCAAGTTTATTTTTTACTTATTGTTTTTTGTAAAAAAATTAAAAGGATTTTTATAACTTTCTTATTTTTAGATAGATAGGTGTTTTTAGTGGGAAAAATAAGGAAATAGTAAAAGATGAGGAAATTTCCTTAACTCACCTAACATAATAAGAAAAAGCTAGTTAGAAAGAGAAGGGGATTCAGGCCTCATAAGAGGGAAGTAGATCACATCTCGAATGGAAGAGGCCTTAGTAAAAAGCATCACAAGGCGATCTATTCCAATCCCTAGTCCTCCGGTGGGGGGCATGCCTTGGCATAGGGCCTCTAAGAACTCCTCATCAAGGGGGTGGGCTTCTTCTTTCCCTTGAGAGAGAAGAAGGTTTTGTTCCTCTAAGAGTTTTCTTTGCATTTCAGGATCATTGAGTTCTGAATAGGAATTAGCAATTTCAGTCCCCAAAATATAGCTTTCAAAACGCTCTATAATCCTTTCTTGTTGTAATAGGGGATCTCTATGAAGTTTTGCTAAGGGACTAGTTTCTAAGGGATAGTCTATTATATGGTGGGGTTGTATGAGGTGCTTTTCTACGAATTCCTCAAAACAATAGGCAATTAAAGAGCCTCTAGGAAGAGATTTTACTAGCGCCTCTTCAGTAGAATTTTTGACTAAAATATCTATAAGCTCTTGATTTGAAAGCTTTTCTACATCCATATCTGCATATTCTAGAAGAGCCTTTTTCATGCTCAGTCTTTTCCAGGGGGTTTGTAGATTTACCCTAACTTCTTTTCCCTGGTGCATTATAGTCACCTCTGCTTTTCCCGTTAGTTTTCGGGCAATCTCTAAATAGAGTGTTTCAACAAGGTGCATCATATCCGTGTAGTCCCAATAAGGGGCATACGCTTCTAGCATAGTAAACTCTGGATTATGAGTTCTGTCTATACCTTCATTCCGGAAGATCTTACCTATTTCATAGACTTTTTGCAGGTTACCTACTACCAGTTTTTTTAAAGAAAGCTCCAAAGAAATACGTAAGTACATATTCTGGTCTAAGGCATTTAAGTGAGAAGTAAAAGGTCTTGCTTCAGCTCCTCCATAGAGGTTTTGTAGGATAGGGGTTTCCACTTCCAGAAACTGTAAATGATCCATGAAATTTCGAATGATCTGGATGATTTTAGAGCGAAGAAAAAATCGATGAGAGCTTTCTGGATGAGAGATCAAATCAAGCCATCTTTTTCTATAACAGATCCCTTTATCTGCAAGGCCTTTGTGCTTATCTGGTAAGGGAAGAAGTGTTTTGGTTAAAAGTGTTACTTTTTTTGCAAAAAGGGTAAGCTCTCCTTTTTGGGTAGTAAAAAGATGGCCTTCGATTCCCAAGATGTCTCCCAAGTCAATTTTTTTTTCTAAAAATTTTAAGGAAGTAAGATCCGTTTTTTTAGGGTCAAGTCCCTCCATCTGGGTGTGATCCCGATTAAACATGACCTGGATTCTTCCCGAACTATCCTGAATATGGCCAAAAGCATTCTTTCCCATAGCTCGGAACAAAACAAGCCTTCCTGCTACCCGCTCTTTTTGTGTAGCGCCTTTTTCTGCTGCTTCACTATTTCCTATTTCCTTGTCTTTATAAAGATCTTGTAGTTGTTGTGCCAGGTGTGACGGATCATACCGATAAGGGTAGGGATTTATCCCCAGCTTGCGAATTTCTTGTAGTTTTGCTGTTCTAACTTGGAAATCTTCCTGTTTAAAGTAATCAGGAAAAGACATAGATAAAGACTCCTTGAGCTCCATGAAAACTCTTGCGCTATTTCGTAGATAAGAAGATCATAGCACCTTTTTCAAATGGGAAGATAGGGAAAAAATATTTATGGCAAAAGCTGTGCTTTATCCTTCTTCTTTACAAGGGAAAATAAAGGCTCCTCCTTCAAAATCTGAAACTATGCGAGCTATTTTGTTTGCGGCTTTGGCCCAAGGAAAAAGTACCCTTTTTTCCCCTCTAGCATCCCCTGATATAGACCTTATGTGTGAGGCAGTACAGGCCTTTGGGGCTAAGATTATCGCAAAAAATCCCTTACAAATAGAAGGAGTAGCTGGGAAGCCTTTTTTTGAAAGAAAAAAGATTGAAGCAGGAAATTCAGGTATTATTGCCCGTTTTCTTACTCCCCTTTGTGCTTTGAGTTTAGAAAAAATTTTTATTACGGGGGATGAGTCTGTCCAAAAGAGAAGAGTTATAAAACCCCTTTTAGAAGCTCTTCAGGAAAGAGGTGCCCAATATGAGTGTACGGAGGAGAAAGATCATTTTCCCTTCTGGATACAAGGTCCCTTTTCTCCGGGAAAAATGGAAGTAGAGGGGAAAGATTCCCAGATTGTATCTGCTCTTTTAATTGCAGCCTCTATTTTAGAAGAGCCGCTAGAGATTTTTGTAACAAATCCGGGAGAAACTCCTTGGATAGAAATGACTCTTTCTTGGCTTAAAAAAAGGGGGGTTCTCTTTGAAAGAAAGGGGTTTTCTTACTACAAAGTTTGGGGAAGAGTCTTCCCTTGTTTCAGCCACTGTGTTGCAGCTGATTTTAGTTCTGCTTCCTTTATGGCAGTAGCTGCTGCTATAGGAGGAGAGGTCCTCTTTTCTAATCTTTCTTTTTCTGAACCCCAAGGGGATAAGATTGTGTTTTCCTGGCTACAGGAAATGGGAGTTTTAGGCTCTGGTTCTGCAAAGGGATTTATGGTGAAAAAAAGCCCTATTGCAGGGGGATGTTTTGATATCAATAAGGCGATAGATGCCTTACCCATCTTAGCTGTTTTCGGGTGTTTTAGCGAAAGAGGAATTTTTTTGCAAAATGGCGCTATAGCAAGAGAAAAAGAATCAGATCGAATAGAGGCAATTTCTAAGGAGTTGAGAAAAATGGGGGCTAAAATAAGAACAGGAAGGAATTTTTTACACAGCTTTCCTTCTACCTTGGAAGGAGCCTCTCTTTCTTCTCATAAAGATCATAGAATTGCTATGGCACTTGCTGTGGCTGCTCTTTTTGCAGAAGGAAAAACGGAGATTGAAGACATAGATTGTGTAAAAAAAAGCTACCCTCATTTTTTTGAAGAACTTAGGAAGCTAGGGGCCAAGGTAGAAGTGCAATGAACTGGATCTTGTATGGTTTTAAAAACTGTGGAAAGACAACCCTGGGAAAGCTATTAGCGCAAAAGTATAAGAAGGAATTCATAGATATAGATCGGAATTTAGAGGCTCTTTATACAGAGCAAACGGGAAAAGTTCTCTCGGCGGCCCAGATCTTTCTCAAGGAAGGGGAGTCTTTTTTTAGGAGCTTAGAGCAAAAGGCGATAATTCTTTTGCTTTCCGTAAAAGAAAGCGTCATTTCTTTAGGAGGAGGAAGCCTTTTGCAAGAGAGAAATAGGGCTTTTTTACAAAAACTAGGGGTTCTTATTTACCTAAATGCAACAAAGTCTTTACTAAAGAAAAGATGGAATAAAAATCCTTTAGCGTTATTCTCCCAGGAGAAAAAAGCCTCGCTTTCCTATTTTGAAAGGACTTTCGCAGAGAGAAAGAAAAGGTATCTTTCCTTATCTAAAGCACAAGTCAACTTGATAGGCCAGCTAGAGCAAGATTTTTCAGCTTTGTGTAGTTTAGTAGAATCTTTTGCTAACTTTCCTCCTCTTTAATCATTCTTTGCAATCCCTCAAAAATGGTCTCTATGATACTTTTTGCTGTAGCTCTTTTGATTTCCTTACTCCCTCTGGGAACTGTAGTAAAGGAAGAGTTTTTCCCTTCTCCTACCCTAATTTGAGTATGTTTTTGGCCTTCTCTTACTTGAAAATAGGAACTTTCTCTTTTAAAAAAACTTTTTATTTCTCGATTACAGTAATCCACCAGTCTTAATATCTTTTCTCTTGTTACATTATGAATAGAACTTTCACTCTTGAGTAGTTGTAGTTTTTCGGCTAAATGCGCTACCTTTTTAGATTTTTGTTTTTCTGTTATTTCTTTCTCTTTTATAGCTGTCTTTTTATTAGAAATAACTGGAGTAGGTTGTTTAAATTCAAAGGGAGCTACACCATTTTCAGTTTCTATAGTTACCTCTGCTATAGAAGGTGTTTCTTCTTTCTCTATCTTACCTTGCTGTTTTGTTTTATCCCCCTTTGGGGACTTTTCCCTATTAGGACTTAGCAAAGGCTCTTCTTCCGGGAAGAAAAGCAAAAAATGATCCACATCATCGGTGTTTATGAAGTAGTTGGTTTTTACCTCTTCTCCTTTTGCAATGCTACAAAGAATTTTTATATCTTTTAGGACAATATACAGAGAAAGAGACAAGGGTAAAAACTGTTCAAAAACATCGAAAACGCTTTGAGCCTCTTTGGCGGGAGTCTTTTCTATCATTTCCTCTTTCAGGATCTGAAAATTTTCAATAAATTCGCTTTCTTTATTTTGTGCATTGCGTTTATTGATTTCAGTTTTCTGCCCTCTTAGCCAAATTTCGAACTCTTGTTCGCTAGTATGATGGGGAATTAAACCACAAAATTGCAGAACGGAGGGTTTGGTTTTTTGAAACAATTGGATAAGTTTTTCTTTCGCTATATCTGCCTGAGATTTTCCTTTAGCGGGTTTTTTTTTCTGTTTTTTCGGGTAGAAAGAAATGGTGTTTGTTAGCATGGTCTCTTGTTGTTTCAGATAATCAGAAGCCATTAGTTGAACTTTTTCTAGATAATAGAAAAACTGAGTGTTCCCAGAAAAGCATCTTTGAATACTATCCAGCGCCATAATAAAAAAATTTTTATAAGGGATACGGCTTATGAAGAAAATTGCTTGCATAGCCCCTTTAAAAATATCCTCTTCTTTTTCTTCAAGGTAGGTACTTTCCCGATAATGTTTATTAACATTGCTAGTGCATGTATTGAGTTTTTCCATAATCGAAGCAAAATTTTCCCCAGAAAAAATTTGAAGAAGTAAATTCATTAGCATTTTCATTCGCTCTCTATTCTGAATTATCTTTTCTATTAGATCGTGAATTTTCTGATTGAGAGATAGAGATACTTCTAGCAAGGACCAAATTGGACTCTGAGATTCCAGATTCTCTCCATAACTTTGCTCGAATAAGTTTCTAACTAAAGTATAAGTTTTAAAACGCGGATCCGATAAATCTTCCTCGAAATAGGAAAGTTGTGGTAGAGAGCTTTTTAAGCTTTTTAGCTTGTCCTTTAGGGCCTTATTTTCAAAAAGCTTGGCTTTATCTGTTTTACTAGCTGATATGTCTAGTATTTCTAACGCATTAGATAGGAACTGAAAAACCGTGTTCCGTAAAGTTTCATCCTGTTTAATTTTTCCTTCCAAAAGAACAAAATGGATGTCAATTATAACAAAGAGCAGAGCGTGGAAAAAAGATTTTTTAAGAAAAGGTAGTGGAAAAAGCATTATGTCTGAAAACCCCTCAACATGTTTCTCCAAATAAGCTTTTGCTTTTTGATTTTCTATATTGGTAAGCATTCCCTCTACGAGTTGTTTCATAGCAGCCTGCTGCTCTTGGTAGAACTTTCGAATATTGGCGCCTCTGGTATGCATATTAAATAGCACATTGCCAATAGGAAATAGTAGGGGATCTTCTACGTACTCCCCTAAGAGAGTACTTACAGAAAAACTTTTTTCAGGAGGCGGTCTATTCTTTCCTGCGGCATTTTGCAGTCTTTGTATATCTTTTTCAGGGTAGAGAACTTGATATACTCTCAAGAATTTTCGTAAGAAAGCTTTATATGAATCCGCGTTATAGAGAGAGACGTTACTTGTTATCTGTTTTATACGGTTAGGATCTAGCTGAAAAAAAAAGTCTTTGCACTGAATCAAATTCTCTAGAAATTCAAAAAATGATTGAATACGGAAAACACTTTGTACCTCAATAGAAATAATTCTAGCAGAGGACTCTATCAAAGACAGACGTATCTCTTCAGCAGAATTTTTTACTATACCCATTTTGAAAAAGAGATTTTTTAGAAAAAAATTTCTGATTCTCAGAGGGATTTTCAGGGACTTCAGTTTAGAATCCAGACAAAAGCAAGCTCCCAAACAGAGAAGGGTACAAAGGGGGTACTCCTCCTGTATGTAGGGAATGCTTTCAAGAATTTTTTTTATGTTCTTCTTCTGATTTTCCCAGAATAATTTCAGTTTTTGGTCTTGTTCGGGAATAACTTCCGATATTTTTGTATGGATTCTCAAAACATTTTTTTGTCGGGGGGATAAAACTATCTGACTCATGCCAAAGTCCTTTTTGCGCGGGAAATACTGAACCTAGAAAAGCTTTTTTATCAAGGCCTTCCTTTCGATAAAAAACTTTGAACCTGTCTTTGCAATTCCTTTATATATCTTTTGCCTAAAAAAAACGCTCCTTCTTTATTCTCTGGTACAAAAAAACCCAAATTGGATAAAGTTTAGCTTGTCCCGAAGGATAGCTCTGCTATTTTTGGGGATAAAAGAAAGATTTTTCTTTTTCTTAGTAACAAGTAGAACAAACCAAGAGGTTTATATGTCAAAATCAACGGGAACAATTAAGTTTTTCAATTCTAAAAAAGGATTTGGGTTCATTACTCCTGATCAAGGGGGAAAAGAGCTTTTTGTCCATATCAGTAATGTAGAAGGAGATGTGGAGTCTCTGAGAGAAGGTCAAAAGGTAGAATATATTGAAAAAGCAGGTCGAAAAGGTCCTGAAGCTACTGAAGTAAATCTTGTATAATTTCTTTTATACGTATTCTTGAATATAAGTCTTTTGGTTATAAAGCATTAGATTTTACTGTTCCTTTCTTAAAAAGGGTCTTCTTATAAAAGGAAGGTTTTTGGCCTCACGAGACTTTGCTCTCCTGAGGCTTTTTTATTCTCTCCCAAAGCTCTTGTTGTTTTTTTGCTTGTAAGAGAAAAAACTTTTTCCCTGATATGATTTTGCATCCTTTTTTTTCAGCAGCCTTACAAAGAGCTGTTTTTTCGGGGACATAGATTAAATCTAAGATAGTCCAGGTAGGTTGGAGAAAATTTTCTGGAAAAAGAAGTCTCTTTTTTATAGGGGTTGCTTGAATGAGAAAGAGCTCTTGTTCCCACTTTTCTAGTTCTAATTCTGAAAAGAGAGAAGTCAAAAAGCCCTGCTCTCTTAATTTTTCCAAAACTAGTTTGTTTCTTCCTAGAAAGTGAACTATTTTTTTTCTTCGAAAAAAAGCTTCTCCTATTGCTCTGGCAACAGCTCCTGTTCCTACAAGAAGGATTTTTGTTGCATCGGGCATATTGGCTTCTTTAAAAAGAGCAAGAGCTGCTTTTACGTCTGTGTTATACCCTAAGAAAGTATTTTTCTGACGAACCAAGGTATTGATCGAAGGGAACTTTTCTCCCTCAAAGAAAAGGGCCTCTTCTTTTAAAGGCATAGTTACACTAAAGCCTTCAAAAGAATATTTTTTAGCTTGCTTTACAAAGGGAACGAGTTCTCCTTTGTTACAGGGAATTTTTAAATAGAGGCTATTTCGTTTTTTTTCTAAAAAAGCATGGTTATGAAATAGGTCACCCTTACTGGAAGAAATAGGGTTTCCTAGGAGAGCATAGAACTTCGTATGTTTGTTTACGAAGGAAAATTTTTGCCACTCTTTTACTGTATATTGTCCCAAAAAAGCGCTTTTTTTATCCTTGGCTAGATAATGAAATTGATTCTCCATAAAAGGAGAAAGACAACGTGTCCATCTTCCTTTTCTTCCTATAGCTAGGACCACTTTTTTTCCAGAGATTTTTCTTGTTAAAGAAAAAAGGGAAAAAGCTTCTATCGCCCTTTTTATAGGGCAAGCAATTTTAAGAACATCTGCTTTCTTTTTTTCCATTTCCTGCACTATCTCTTCGAGATTTTCAGGTATTTTTCGGAAGTTGTGGTAAGAGAGAATCCATTTTATACCGGGAAAACTTTCTTTTAAAAAATCAAAAAAAGGAAACTCTTTAGGAAGATCACAGTAGGTAGGAAATAGCTTTAGACAGGAAAGGAGGAGATTTTTTTTCTCTAAAATCCTCCCCTTTATAGTGAAAATAAGAGGTTTTTTCACTTTCTCTCGAAACCTTTGCAAACAGGTATAGGAAAAATCTTCCATAAGGTCCAGTCTCAACTCAAAAGCATCTACCAGTGCTTCAAGAGAGTAGTACGCCTTTTCTATTTCTTTTACATTACCTTGTAAGACTAAAGTTCGCATAAGACTCCTTTTGGAAAAGAAAGAGATATTCTCTCACTTTTTCTGAAGGCAAAAAGTAGGCAGGAAAAAGGGCTTTTCCTCTTTTTTCTAAGGCAATAAATCCTATACTTTCTCCTTGATTTTTCTTATCCAGATGGAGAGTCTTTATAAGACTTTCTATCTGGATGGGAGCAAGAGGGGATAAAAGACCCAGTCTTTGTAAAAAGCAGGCAATTTTCTTTTGTTCCTCTTCCGATAAAAAGCCCTGCTTATAAGAAAAAAAGGTTTCTATTAAAAGACCCCAAGCAACAGCTCTGCCATGGGGGATTTGATAGGAAAAAAAAGCTTCTAGTCCATGCGCTACAGTATGCCCCAAATTTAAAAGATCTCGAACCCCTTTCTCTATGAGCTCTTTTTTTAGGAAAAGGCTTTTTTTTACTAAAGAAAGGAGCGCTTTTTTCTCTTTTCGCAATAAGTTTTCTCTCAAAAGATCTATCTCATCCAAAAGAGAAGCATCTTGAATCAACCCTTTTTTCACCACTTCAGAAAGACCCTCCTTGATAGCATCTTCACAAAGCGTTTCTAAAAATAAGGGGTCTATCCATATTTCTAAAGGAGGATAAAAAGAGCCTATTAGGTTTTTCCCAAAAGCAGTATTTATTCCCGTTTTTCCTCCAAAACAAGCATCCACCATAGCTAAAAAAGTAGTGGGTATAGAAATAAAGGCTATCCCTCTTAAGTAGGTAGAAGCTAAAAAACCCACTAAATCCAGAGTAACCCCACCTCCTAGAGCAAAGAGCATATCCTCTTTTTGAAAGGAATGCAAAAAAAGAAAGTCTTCTAAGTTTTCTTTCGTATTTCTATTTTTGTATTTTTCTCCTGTTGGAAAAACATAGAGGAAGAAGGAAGCATTTTCTTTTCGTAAAGTTTCCAAAGGTCTTTGGTAGAAAGAATAGATAGTTTCATCACAAAAAAGGGCTTTTTTCCCAGGGGAGTTACTGACTTTTTTCTCTAAAAATTCAAACACTTCGGAGTATAAAAAAAGGGGAAAAGCCTTTTCTGTAAGAATACTCATAATTTGCAGGCTCGGTTCATTAAAACAGCATCTGCTAATACTAAAGCAACCATAGCCTCTACCACTGCAGTAGCTCGAATCGCCACACAAGGATCATGCCTAGCCAAGGTTCCGTAAGTAAAAGAAACCTTTTTTCGTTTTACAAAATCTACGCTTTCTTGCGGTTTTTGAATGCTCGATGTGGGTTTGAAAAAGACTCTGCCAAAAAGAGGCTCTCCTGTAGTAATTCCTCCTAAAAGTCCCCCGGCGTGATTAGAAGAGAAGACAACCTTATTTCCTTCTAAAGAGAAAGAGTCATTATTTTCTGATCCTTTTCTTTCTAAAATAGGCTCTCCGATTTCAAAGGCTTTACTAGCAGGAAGGCTCATCAAGGCCTTAGCTAAATTTGCCTCTATTTTTTCATAAATAGGATCCCCGATTCCCACAGGAAGGTTTTCTACAAAAAACTCGACCACTCCGGCCACGGAGTCTCCCTCTTCTTTAACCTGCTGTAAAATAGTGGTAACTTTCTCCTCAAAATGAGGTTCTACACAAAAAAGAGCGCTTTTCTCCCTTTGCTGTTGTAAAGAAGAAAAACACCTTGGATAAGTTTGCAGCACTTCATTATGAACCTGTTTGATAAAGGCAATTACTTTGACTTGATAGTGGTTTAACAAAAGCTTAGCTAAGGCTCCGGCGGCTACCCTTGCAGCCGTTTCTCTAGCAGAAGCTCTCCCGCCACCCAGATAGTCGTAAAGTCCATATTTGTGTAAATAGGTAAAATTGGCATGCCCCGGACGGTATAGGTTTTTTATCTTTTCGTAAGGCTCTTTTTTCCCATCTCCATTATAGATTACAATAGCAATAGGGGCTGCAGTGGAATATTTTTTGAAAACTCCGGAAAGAATTTCAAATCTTTCTACTTCTTTACGGGGAGAGACGAAGGGAGAAAAACCCGGAGCTCTTTTTTGTAGCTCCTTTTGGATGAAATCTTCCTCTATAAATATCCCTGAGGGTAAGCCATCTACTACAACACCGATGGCTTTGCCATGGGATTCTCCAAAGGTGGTAATTTGCAAAAAATTACCAAAGCGATTACTAGCCATCGAAGTTTTACTTAGGTCCTTTTCACTTATTCACAGCTACAAGGATCTTTATCTCCCTCATCTACTATTTCTTCATTATAGAGTTTCAAGATATTAGAAAGGCCTTGTACTTGTCTTAAAAGAGTCGCAAAGTCTTTCTTAAAGGCTTCGCTAGAGACAACCAATTTTTTCTCTTTCGGATCTTCTGCTTTCTGCATTAAGACATTTAGCCTAGACAAAGAAGTGGTAATGGTATCTATCTCTGTTTCAAAGTAGTTTCTAAACTCTTTGGGAGTGTCTAAAGCTCCCAGTAAATTAGCTCTTTTGGTTCTGGTTCTCTGCCAGCCTTTATCATATTGAAATAAGAGCCCGTAGTGGTTAAGGTCATTCATGAGAGTATTTGCCTTGCTCATAAGAGAGCTGATTCGCAAATAAAGATCATCCCCTCGGATTAGCTTGCCTAAAGTACCTGTTCCATCTGCTACATCTTGGGTAATGATATGCAGATTTTGCAGGGTTTGTTTTCCATCGAGATTAAAAGAATCCAAAGCTTGGTTAAAGCCTGCTAACACATTATCCATTTTTTGCCAGGTATTATTTTGTTGCATTAGATCCAAGGCCTGATAAACCAGTTCTAAATCCGAATTTAGCGTATCGATCATCTGCTTTAAAGAGGTTATAACTTTTTGTTCATTAACGCTTTTTACCAGTTTTTCAGACTCTTGTAAAGTACCAGAGAGAAAAGAGACTACATTAGAAATCTCTTGCTTGTTTTCAATGAACCAATCATCTATGCCTTTTACCAGCTTATTAATGTTATTTCCCAGTTTGGAAATTCTTTGCATAGCAAGCTGAATTGCATCGGTTGAATCGGCATAGACGACTTCCCCCTTTTTTACCAAAGTAGGAGTGACTCCTTCTGCAGGTTCTTTAGGAGTTATGGCTATCATTTTTTCCCCCATAAGTCCTGTGGTTTGAACCGTAACTTCGTCTGTATTATACATCTTAACAGAAGAATCCAGCTTTAAGGTAACCTGATAGAAGTACAGGTTTCCTTGGGCATCGGCCCTAGCCTTTCTGGGATCTTTTACAGTAGAAATACTGGCTACCTCTCCCACAGGCTTTCCAGCAAAAGTGACTCGAGTGCCCTCTGAGATACCCCCTACATTGGAAAAGCGTACGATAAGAGTTTCTTTCCCATCTCCTATCTTAGGCTCTAAGAATAGAATAATAGAGACAGTAATTACAATAGCGGAGAGAACAAAAATACCTATTAAGATGCTCTTTACCCGATCGGTGATCACAGCAACCCTACATGCTTTTCTTTACCATAGCAAAAAGAGACTTTTTCAGGGAAAGCTCTAATTTTTCCTTAAGAGCGAGCCCTAGGATGCTCTTTTAGGTTCTTTTTCAAAAAAGCGATGATGGGATTATCTATGCTCAGGAAATTTTCTGGATCGGATACACAGGAAATTTTTCCGTCTTCATGTAGTGCCAGTCTATCTGAAATATACAGAGCAGAGTGTATATCGTGGGTTACTACAATACTAGTTCCTTTCAGATCTTCTTGGGTTTGTACAATAAGCTCATTAATCTGCTGTGCAGTAATAGGATCCAGTCCTGTTGTGGGTTCATCATATAAAAGAATTTTCGGGCGATATACGATAAGCCTGGCTAGTCCCGCTCTTTTTTTCATCCCTCCGGAAAGGTCCGAAGGCATCTTTTCTTGCTCATTTTCTAAACCCACTAGGCGGAGCGCTTCTGCTGTCCTATGGTCAATTTCTTCTTCAGAGATCGGCTCTGCTGTATTAGGATCTCCATGTTGTCTTAAATAAAAGGCTGTGTTTTCTTTTATATTCATCGAATCAAAAAGAGCTGCTCCCTGAAATAGCATTCCCATTTCTTTTACAGCACTACTGAGCTCCCTTTTTTTGAGAGTAGAAATGTTTACTCCATTTACCTCCACAGAACCCTCATCAGGTTTTTCTATTCCTAAGATCTGACGAAGAAGCACGCTTTTTCCCACTCCAGATCTTCCTAAAATAGTGAGAATTTCCCCTTCTTTTACCTCAAGATTTAACCCCTTAAGGATTTCGTTGTTTCCATACTTTTTTCGTAAGTTTTTTATGAGGATCATAGAGAATCCAAGGTAAGCTCTGTATGAATAGAGTTTAAAGCCATAGTTAGTAGAAAGTCCCAAATCAAAATCAATACGTAGCTTGTTACCACGCTTTGTGTGGTAGACCTTCCTACTCCAGCAGCTCCTCCTCGCGTATTCATCCCCTTATAACAGCATACAGTGACTAAAATAACTCCAAATACGAAAGACTTAACAACTCCTGTAAAAATATCAAAGAGAGTAATATGAACGGGCATGGGATTGAAATAGGTAGCAGAACTCATACCAAAGAAATGCACAGAGATTAAGTACCCTCCAAAAATACCCATTAGCATAGAAAAGATAGTCAAAAGGGGCACCATGATGATACCTGCCATAAAACGAGGGGCAACTAAGTAGCGATTTGGATTTATGGCCATGGATTTTAGGGCATCGATTTGTTCTGTTACTTTCATAGAGCCAAGCTCTGCGCACATGGCAGAGCCCACTCTTCCCGTAACCATGAAAGCTGTAAGGATGGGCCCTAATTCTGTGATCATTGCCTTGGCAACTAAAATACCTGTTACTCCAGCTAGCCCTTTTTCACTGAGCTGGTAAACAGATTGCGCTGCTAAAACAAACCCAGTAGTAAAACCGGTAATGGCTACAACAGTAGTAGATAAAACACCAATACTAAAGCACTGCTCTCGTAAAAGAGGCCAAGCAGGGGGTCTTTTGATAGCAGCCCAGGCAACTTCCCCTATTAGAGTGACATATCTTCCTACTGCTTCTAAAAAGCGGAGAAATTGACTTCTTATGACACCAATCATACAAGGCCTCTTTTTCCAGGATTGTAGCAAAAAACCATTTGGGGTCAAAAGAAAAGAGGGTCCGTAAAATCTAAAGGACCCTCTTTTAGGTATGATTAGCAGGAAGAGTAGAAGATAACTTAGACTCTAGGAATATTATTTGCCATCTGCCGAACTTGCTCGATGAGGTGCTGCAAGGTCCTTCTATTTTCGTCTGATTCTGTATCTATATTCCTCTGCTCTATTCGGGTTAGCTCAAGCTCTCCTTGGGATTTCTGTTGAGAGGGCTGGAGAAGAAGCTTAGAAGGTATATTTTCCATCCTACTTGCTAAATTTATGTAGACCTCTGCTTTATTTAGATCCATTTGATGATAGAGAAAATAAGATACAACAGCTACAGAAAGGGCTGCTGTAAAGATACTAGCTATCCCTTCTTTTCTCATAGAGGAAGCTATATTTTCATGATATTCAGTAGAAGCGCTTTTTAGAGCCCTTTGCTTTGCTGTAGTACTAAGTAGCCCTCTTTGGTAGAGAACCTGTTGCTTTTCAAGAGCGTCTTGCACCCTTAAAGAAATTAGGGATTGTTCATTTGCCATTTTTTTCTCCTGGTAAAATAGGTTAAATGGGTGTAGCTGCGTAAAAGGGAAGTTGCAGCTCTGCACACCGCGCATTAATTTCTGCAAGAATTCTAAGAAGACTATGCTCTACTTGGTTTGTCTTAGTAATATCGCTATAGGCTCCTCTTTCCTTAGAATAGACGCGCCTTAGCTGATCTTCATACAAAGTGGAATGCGCTTCTTTCTTTTTTGTCTTATATCTATTTTCTCCTCGCAAAACAGACAGGCAACCGTCCGCTACCACGAGCGCTTTTTGCAGGGTCCCTACGAAAGAGCCAAAAAGAGAGCCTGTCTTAAAGGAACTTAATAAAGAAGAGCCTAGATAGATTCCTGAGGGGATAGATAGGAGCATCTCAGTAGAAAAAGCGAACTTTTTTGCAAGAGGCTCAGAAGCGAAATAGGTGTAGAAAGTCTCCCATCCCTGAAAGTGTTTTATCGCTTCATGAACAACAACAGCTACTGCAACGGCATTAGGAACCACCCCTGCAGTAGTTCCGATTAAGGAAACAGCTGAAGAAAGGTTTATAAAAGTTGTCAGGGAAGAAAAGCAACGTCCCCAAGTAGAAAGCGTTTTTTTCCGTGACTCTAACGAATGAAGGCTGTCATTCAACTCATTCAGCTCTCTTTCCAGGCGTGCCTTTTCCGTAGCGGCCTTGGTAGCGGCCTTTTCTGAGAGATTGAAAAAACCGTTAGAGAGATCCGTATTTCTTGAGACTACTTCAGAAAATCTATAATGAGCTGCCGAAAAAGAACCCATATGTCTATCTTGTTCTCTGATTTATTCGTGAAATGTGATCGTCATATCTTTGCACAAGCTTAATAAACATATTAAAAATCAAGTTGGTAAGCTCTTGCAAGGAACTTATCTTAGTAGTGCTTACCTGATTTTTGGAAGAGAGAATCTCATAAAAAGTTTTGAGGTTTCCTTGTAGCTTCTCTATTCGTTTTTCTATCTCTTCCTTAGGATAGACTTTTCCCTCTTCGAGCTCTATAGGAGAAAGATCCAGCTCTAAGTCCTTACTTCGTAGGTCTTGTTGGACTTTTTCATAAAGCATTTTCAGCTCTTGAAACTCTGGGCTCTCTAACGTTATGGATTCTTGCGCTATCGGAGAATGGTTTAAAAGTCTTTGCAAATCTGCCATATTTTGCTGGGTTTGACTTACCTCATCCAGCAAGGTATGAATTTTCTGATTATGGTAGTCGTGTATGTTAGGAAAGTCCTTTCCAAATAGAGAAGGAAATCCCCCTAAAGCATTAAGCTCACCCATATAAAAACTCCCTTTTTTTACCTCTTACAAAGAGATCCATTTTAGGAAAAAGAAAAGATAAAATACTAGGGAATTATTTTTTGAATTAATAGTTCTTATTCCATTTAAGACTGAACTTTCCTTGCTCTTGTTCTACTAGGGCTTCTGCTTGGAATATAAACCCGTGAGTCAGATCCACTTCTACGCTTACATTAGAGGTGGAAGGAGCAGCTCCCTGGCTTACCGAGAATAAAATTCCTTTGGCTAAATATTTTCCTACTTGTAAAGCGGGAACCGTTTCTCCTTCTACTGAAGAAGTAGAAACGACAGCTAAACGATCAATTCCTAATTTTTTCTTGGTAAGGCTGAAAATATCGGGGCCTTGGCCTGATAGGCTAGCTGCTGTGGCAGCAAGTTGTGCCACTTGCAAAGGAGAAATTTCAGAGATGTCTTGTCCAAAGATGAGGTAAGATAAGATAGCACTTACAGGAAGAGGAGGTAAAGAACGAAAAGTGAGATGGGGCCCATTAATTTTCCCTCTTAAAGAAGCTATCACGGTAATGCCGCTTTCTTGCAAAGAGGCAGACAGGTCTATGTAAGGAAGGTCTGAAGGCTTCCCAGTAAATGTGAGGAGACCTTGGTTTAGCTCAAATTTTTTCCCTGCAAAGAGAAAATCTCCCCGCACAATTTTTACACTTCCTTTGGTTTGTATGTCATTGTAGGTTCCTCCAATGGCAAATTTTCCAGTCCACTCTGAGGTAAGGCCTCTTCCTTCTAAAAAGATAGTTTCAGGAGCATTTACCTGAAGCTTTAGGTAAAGAGGATAGGCTGGTTTCGTTTCATAAAACACCTTTTGTACTTTTGGGTGCTGGGTTGCATGAATGTAGGTTATAGGAATAGAAGGAATAAAGGTAGGAAGTGTTTCCGGAATGGTAAAGTCGGCCTCAGTTACTTCAATATTTCCAAAGGCAATACCTCTGGTTTTATCCCCTTTGACCTGGACAGAGCCATTTGCTTTTGCCCTTACAAGATCGATATTTACCATCTCTAATTCGGAAAACTTTGCCTCAAACCAGTAAGGAAATTTTTGTGTTATATCTAGATCAATTCTCCCTTGAGCAGAAAACTTTCCTTTATCCAAATCCTTTCCTTCTGCTTTGGTTAAAATAAGCTTTCCTTTTTTTGCTTCGAATAAAGCCTTTATTTCTTCTAAGCGAGCCCCCGTGTAGTAGTTTTCGTAAAGCCCTTTTTGAAAGGCTAGGGATCCTTCTAAATGAGGGTTTTTTTTAGTTCCATCCATTTTAATAAAGCAGTCAGCTTCCCCCTTGATTCTATGGGGACCAAAATTAAGGTAATCTAAAACTTCTTCTACTTTGCCCTGGTAGGAAAATTCTGCGAATAAGGGGCTATGCTCTGGTATTTCATAGGAAAAAGGAAAAAGCTGTACCTCCATAGGAGCATTTAGAAAAAGAGAGGTTTTCCCCTTTTGTCCCATAAAAAGCTCTCCTGCAAAGGAAAAAGCCCTTCCTTCTAGATGGGAATCAAAAGTACCTTCTAGGTTCAGCGGATTTTTTTCTCCAAGGTCGATCAAAGAAGCCTTCTCTACTACGGCTTTTAAAGAGCCCGTATTTTGTTTTTTCCTGCGAACAAACTGTAGATCTAAAGACAAGATTCCTTCTACCGTAATATCAAAAGGATTAAAAGAGAGAAAGTCCATAGGGAACTGATCCATTTTCAAGGCAAGAGAACCTTCTTGAGGTTTTAGATCTGCTTCACAAAAGAACGAGGCTTTTGCTAGGTTTAGCTTAAAAGGAGTTAAAGAAAGATGGGAAGGTTCTGAAGTGAAGGTAACAGGTTTTACAAAAGAAATAGGAGTATTAAAGAGATAACCAGAAAGACCTTGTAGATCCACAGTGAGAAGAGAAGGTTTTTTTAGCCAAAATCCTTCTGCCTTCATAAAAATATCTTTTTCCCCACGTATTTCTAAGAAGAAAGGCCATTTTTCCCCCTGGGTATTTGTCGCAAAAGAAAGGGAATCCAGCTCTAACCCCGAAATATGTACTGTCTGTAAATAAGAATGCCCTTCTAGGTAAGGTTTTGTGTCAAGATTTGCTATTTTAGCCTCGAAAGTTCCTTGTACGAAGTGCAAAGGACTCATAAAAAGATCAAAAGCATCTGCTTTTATATATATTTGTTGCTTATTCTTCTCTTTTACAAGGGTAAGCTCTCCTTCTGCACTTCCAAATAGGGGATAGTTCGGGAAGAAAGGCTCTAGTCGAGAGAGATCTTGGACAGAAAAGTGGTTTTTCCCTAGAAACCACTTCTGATCTTGTATAGACAGCTCTCCTTCAAGCCGCAAAAAGGGAGTAGAAATAAAAAGATCTTTAAAATGCAGAAAGCAGAAAGAAGTATGATCAATTTCGCTAGAAGTGCTCCATTCATTATCAAAAAGTTCTGCTTCTCCTTCTACTTGGGAAAAGGATTTTTCTTCCGAGAAAATAGAAGTTGCCTTCCATTTCATTTTGGAAAAAGGATAGTGGCCAAGCTCTAGTTCTTGGGTATGCAAAATAGAAGAGAGCCAGTATTTTTTTCCCTTCTTTTGCATAGAAGCATCCAGGGAAATTTTCCCTTTTAACGGAAAAGAAAAAGGATTAGAAGAGGCTAGATCTTGGCTTTTTACAAAAAGGTGAATGGTATCTAGCTCACCCTTTTCTTGGAGTTTTGCAGAGCCTTCTATAGTAAAGTTAGGATTGAGTAGAGAAAAAAAAGAAATATCCGAGGAAAAGTCGTTGTATATGGTAAAGGTCAGATTTTGATTCCAGGGAGCTATAAGATAAGAATCTAAAAGAAAGGGCTTAGGAAATTTTAGGCAACTTATCTCTCCCCAGAGTTTTCCTTGAAGTGCTTTTTTGGGGGAAGAGGGAGAAAAAAAGCCTTTAAAATCTTCCCAGCTTCCGTTGAGTTCTAATTTAGAAGCGCTTTTTATAGGGAAAGTAAAAGGGATCAAAGGAGAAAAGGCCTCTAGCTGATCTAGCTGAATAGAGGCTTGTAACGAAGTTTCTTGTTTTTTTTCTGAATAAAAAGAGGCTTCGATGATGCTTTGTGCAAAGCCTTCTCGATACAATTTGATTTTGGCTTTTACTCTTTCAAAAAGTTTTCCAATTTGTAAGCGGCCTGAGATATTCCAAGGAATCTCTTTTAAAGGAGAAAAAAAAAGTTCTTTTGCTTTAAAGGACTTGAAAGTAAGTCGGACAGAAAAATTTTCTTCAAAAGAGGCTCCTTTTTGGGGAGGAGGAAAATTTTCAGGATAAAGGATTGCTTTATCTATCCAAAAATCATGAAAAGCCAGTTCTTTTCGAAGAATTCTCCAAAGATAAGGGCGAAAATAGACGGTCTTTGCCTCCAGCAGAGTCTTTTCTTTATGAGTCATTTTTACTCCCTGCAAATTCCAAACAAAAGGGAGAAGCCCTCCCATATCCTCAAAAGAAAGGTTCCATTTTTCTCTTTGTAAAGTCTTGTTAAAAGAGCGCAAAAAAAGTTCTCTTCCATAACGAGTTTGAAAAAAGAAGGTAAGAAAGGAGGTGAATACAACAAAAGAGATAGTCCCATAGATAAAGATCCTATAGAAAATAAATCCTTTTCCTCTCACACTGTTTCCTTGGTAATTTTTTTTTCAAACATACGTATCTTTTTTTAAAAAGTCTGCCCTATGCTTACATAAACTCGAAAATGGGGGTCAAATAGTTTCCCTCCTATGTGCCTTGGATTTATAGGAAATCCTATATCCATTCGTAAAGGACCAAAAAAGGTAAAATAGCGAACTCCAACTCCTGCTGATTTATACCATAAAGAAAAAGGATTTGGATAAGAACTAGCCGTTACCGTTCCCAAGTCACAAAAGCCTATGCATCCAAAAGACTCAGAAATTCGGTAGCGAAGCTCTACCGAATTTAATAAATACGACTTTCCCCCTTCGGGATTCTCTTTTTCATTTAGTGGGCTTACTGTTTTAAATTTAAATCCCCGTAAGTCATTATCGGAGCCTCCAAAGAATCGTTTGGGAAGAGGAATACCTCTTAATGGAGAACCTAACAGGGAACCAAATTGAGTTTTTAAAGCAAGAACTAGTTTTCCCTTTTTCTGTATGGGGATATAACCGGAGAGCCAAAGAGTTTCTTTGTAGAAGCCCGAAGGCTTTTCAAAAAGCTTGTGGTAGTAGGTAGATTTGTAGCTTGCAATAAATCCTTCTGTAGGATCTAAAAGGTTTTTCACTCTTGAGTAGCGCCAAAAAAAGGGTAGCCCTAGAAGGTCTGTTTTTTCATTTTGGATACTTTCCTTGACAATCAAGTGTTCTGCTTTGATGCCTAATGTTAAAAAATGGCGATTCCCCCACTTTCTTTCCACTTGAGAAAGTAGTTCGTAGTCTAAAGAAGTGTATACGGTGATATGTTCTCTAGAGAGTTCTACTTTGGAAAGAAGATCTTGATTGACTCGGATAAAATCGGGAATTTTATAGGAGAGGCTTCCTTGAGAATATACTTTTGCATAGAACCCATCCAAAATGATTTGCTGTCCTTTGCCTAGAAAATTACGATGAGTCCATCCGAAATTAACACCGGGTCCATTTATTGTAGCATAGCTTACCCCAAGGGAAAGGCTTCTCGGTTTTAACTCAGTAAAACGCATTTTTATGGGAAGATTTCCCTCTTTATCCGGTTTTTCTGGATGGGAAATTAAAACAGAGCTAAAAAGATCCGTAGCAATCAAATTATTTTGGGTGTTTTCTACGAGATTTTCTGAATAGATTTCTCCCTCTTTCCAAAGAATTTTATCTAATACAAACGCAAGATCTACTTTTTTCAATCCTTCTAGGATCAAAGGGCCGAATCGGCAAAGGGCCCCTTTGTCTAAGCAAAGATCTACTTGAAGGGTTTTTTTCGCAACATCTGCTACAAAGTTTTCTTTTTGAATAGAGGCTAAAGGATATCCTCTGCAAGCAAGCTCTTTCAAAAGAAGAGTTCTTGAATGTAAAAGAGTTTCTGCTTGGTTTGGTTTTTCTAAGGTAACCCCCAGTCTGGAAAGCGAGATTTTTTCCGTCTTTAAGCAAAGAACTTCTTTGCAGTTTTCTAAAAAGATCTGATAAGAGTCTAAAATGTATTTAGGTCCTGGATGAATGAAAACATAGACCAAAAGAGAGCCTTCTTCTTCTTCAATGTCTGAAGTAATATAAGCATCATAGTAAGAATTGGCGTGCAAGATCTTCAGCATAGTAGGGATATCAGATTGAGTACGATATCGAAGCGCGTTTACAGAAGCAGGAGGTTTTTTTCTCAATATAACAAGGTTCGAGTTTTTCTCTATTTCTCGTAAAACTTTCGTATCTTTTAGTCCAAGGAAAATAGGTTTATAAGAGAGAACATCTGCGGGTAAAGGAGTGGGTAAAAAAGAAAGTGCCAAAAAAAAGAAAATCGGTACAATCCGGGGGGTCATAAGGTCCTTTTTTTTCCTTTTACCCGAATTTTTTTTTTAAAGGGAGCATTTGTATGGATTTTGCTAGTTTGCGCGCTTTTGAAAAAGCTTGCAAGGTTTTACCAGGAGGTGTTAGTTCTCCTTTGCGTTCTTTCCAAAAAGTAGAAAGAGTGCCGTTGATTGCCAAAAAAGCAAAAGCAGATCTGTTATTTAACATAGAAGAGGAAGCCTATATTGATTTTTGCATGGGAAATGGAGCCGTTATCTTAGGACATGCCCCCCTCATTTTTAGGGAGATATTCACAAAATTTGCTGAAGAAGGGATTTCTTATGGTACCATCATAGAAGAAGAAGAAAAGCTGGCTTCTTTGATCCTTTCTCATTTTCCCTCTATGGAAAAAATCCGTTTTTTCCCTTCTGGAACGGAGAGCTGTATGACCGCAATTCGTTTGGCAAGAGCTTTTACAGCAAAGAAGAAAATTATCCAATTTTCAGGGGGATATCATGGTCATGCAGAGGATTTTCTGGTAAAGACGGGAGAAGAAAAAGCCGATACTTTAGTTCTTCCTTTCAATGATACCCAAGCGGTTTTAGATACTTTTTTACGAGAAGAAGAAATTGCCGCGGTCATCTTAGAACCGGTTTGTACCAATATGGGAGTCGTCCCAGCTACATTAGAGTTTTTACAAACTCTTCGGGAACTTACTAAATCGAAGAAAGCGTTATTGATTTTCGATGAGATAGTGACAGGGTATAGATTAGGGCTACAAGGAGCTCAAGGGTTCTATCAAATTGAGCCAGACCTTACCTGCCTTGGGAAAATAATAGGAGGAGGAGCTCCCTGTGGAGCTTTAGCAGGGAAAAAAGAGATTATGGAGCTTTTCGAGCCTTTAGGGCCTGTTTTTCATGCAGGAACTTTTGCAGCCAATCCTTTATCTATTCGGTTAGGGCTTGCAACATTAAAGGAGCTAGAAAAACCTCAGTTTTATGAGGATCTCCATCGAAAAGCCCACGAATTTTTAGGACCCATCCAGAAATTCTTAGAGAAAAAACAGCAACATAGCTTAATACAAATAGGTTCCCTTTTTTCCCTATTCGCGGGAATAGGTCCTCCTAAAAATTTTGAGCAGGTACAAAAACAAGATACGCTCTTTTTTCGAAGGCTTTTTTCTTTCCTATTCGATAAAAAAATTTTTTTACACCCTTCTTACTATGAGGCTCAGTTTTTGTCTATTGCGCATACCAAGGGACATTTGGATACAGTTCAAGGTCTTATTTTAGAGTTTTTAGAAAAGGACAGATCGATGTAGTATTGCCCCTATGCTGTTTTTTGCCATTTCCTTAGTTTTCGTGGGGCTTTTGTTTGTTTTTACAGAATTTTTCTTTCCTAGTATTTTTTTGGGAGCTCTAGGGGTTTTGGTTTTGCTTGCCTCTTTGTATTTTTTCTACGAAGTTTTTTCCTTTTCCTCTCTTTTTATTCTGGCAGTTTTTGGAGTTTTTTTTAGCCTTTTTTGTACCGGTTTTCTAGCGTCTAGACTCTTAAAGAGAAAAGTTTTTTTACCAAAAGAGGAAGCAGAAAAAAAGACGACTTTTTCCTCTCTCATAGGAAAAAAAGGGGTAGTTCTTTGTGATCTTCGCCCGATGGGAAAGATAAAAATAGAGGGGGTTGTCTATTCTGCTGTTTCTGAAAGTTATATCCTCAGAGGAAAAGAAATAAATGTAGTAGGGGATAAGGGAGAGATCTTAAAGGTGGAGGAGGAGATATGATTTTTTATGCTTTGCTAGGACTTCTTCTTTTTTGTCTCGTTGTTTTTTGCTCTTTAGCGACCCGATCTGTAGCTTTATGGTTTCAGGCGTTGGTTTCAGGTGCTTCTGTTTCTATTTTTAATATCATTGGGATGAGTCTTCGTAAGATTCCTCCCAGACTTATGGTTTCCGCTTTGATCAGCGCGAGAAAAGCAGGTTTGAGGCAAATTACCGCCAACGATTTAGAAACTCACTATTTAGCAGGGGGACATGTCAACGAGGTGGTAAAAGCGATGATTGCCGCAGATAAAGCTCGTATTTCTCTAGACTGGAGGCAGGCTACGGCTATTGATCTAGCAGGAAGAGATATTTTTGAGGCAGTAAAAACCTCTGTTTATCCCAAAGTTATTGACTGCCCCTCTGATGGGACTATGATCTCTGCGGTAGCGAAAGATGGAGTAGAATTAAAAGCTAAGGCAAGGGTTACGGTAAGAACGAATATTCGTCAGTTGGTAGGAGGTGCTACCGAGGAGACCATTATAGCCAGGGTAGGAGAGGGAATTGTAAATTCGATCGGCTCTACCACAACTCATCAACAAGTATTGGCTTCTCCTCAAAATATTTCCCAGCTCGTTTTAGAAAAGGGGTTGGATGCACAGACAGCTTTTGAAATTTTATCGATTGATATAGCAGACATTTCGATAGGGGATAATATAGGGGCAAGGCTAAGAGCTGATCAAGCAGAGTCAGACATGCGCGTTGCAAGAGCAAAAGCAGAAGAAAAAAGAGCTTTAGCGGTTGCTTTGGAACAAGAAAACAAGGCTGCTTTGAAAAAGGCAGAAGCGCAGATCCCTTTTGCCATTTCTGAGGCCTTACAAAAAGGCAATTTTACTGTCTTGGATTATCAAAAATGGCAAAATCTCAAGGCAGATACAGAAATGAGAAGGGCCTTTTCTGTAACGGAAAAAGAAGAGGAGTAGTTATGGAAAAGAAAAAAAAAGAAAAAGAGAAAAAAGGAGAGAAGGCAAAGAATAAGAAAAAGGGGCATTTTCTTTTTTCTTCTTTTAAAGAAGCCTTTATTTTCGCTGAGTTAATCCAAAAGCCAAAAGGAGATCTATGAGACTATTTGCTGTTTTTTTCTGTTTCTTGAGTCTTATTTTTTCAAAATCATTTACCCAGGAGTCTTTTGTGCAAGAAAAAAATCCTATTATTTGTCTAGAAACAACGCAAGGAACTATCGAAATTGAGCTTTTCCCTAAATTAGCTCCCAAAGCTTGTGAGAATTTTGTTGGATTAACCCAGTCTCACTACTACGATAAAATTTCTTTCCATCGGGTAATAAAAGGATTTATGATTCAGACAGGAGATCCTACAGGAACAGGTAGAGGGGGTTCTTCTATTTGGGGAAAACCTTTTGCGGATGAGGTGAGAGCCGATCTTATTTTTAGCGAGCCAGGAATCGTTGCCATGGCCAATGCAGGTCCAAATACGAATGGGAGTCAGTTTTTTATTACCACGGTAAAAACCCCTTGGTTAAATATGAAGCATACCATTTTTGGAAAAGTAATTTCGGGGATAGAAGTAGTTTCTAAAATAGAAAAGATACCTACCGATTTTCAAGATAAGCCGAAAGAGGCTCAAAAAATTGTTAAAGCCTACTTGAAAAAGTAAAGACTTGCTCTTTTCTTGTATTTCATGGCCTTGTGTAATTCTGAATTAATTACCCGTTTTGCCAGAGAAAGAAAAGTACTCAAGTAAGAGTTTTATACAAGAGTTACCAGGGAAGGATATCTCCCGAAAAATTCCAGAAGAGCCCCGTGGTATTGGGCGAAAGGTCTTCTATTCTTGCAAGCATTCCCCTTACTGATTCTTCTGGAAGGATAGGACCTTTGTGCTCTGTCATATCTGTTTTTACATAACCAGGATGTAAGATAATGAGGGATATTCCCTCCTTATTTAAATAAAAAGAAAGACTTCGAAACGCCATATTTAAAGCACACTTGGACATTCTATAGCCGTAGAGTCCTTTTCCCTCTATTTTACTCCCAATAGAGCCTGCTCTACTAGAAACAAGAGCAATTTTAGAACCCTTTTGTAAAAGAGGTCGAAGAGCTTCTACTACTTTTAAAGGTCCTAACGTATTTACTTCAAATTGTTTCAAAAGATCGTTATAAGAAAGTTTAGGATAGGAGTCTCTCAGTAAAATCCCCGCATTGATCACCAGAAGATCCAAAGGAGGTAGCTTTTTCGCAAGATCCTGTAAGCAAACAAGATCAGTGATTTCTATGTCAGGGAAAAAGGGGATTTCAAGGTCTATCAAACTTTGGCTACTTTTTCGACAAGTAGCATAAGTAGTATAGGTATTTTGAAGTTGTTTACAAAATTCTAAACCTATTCCTCTACTGGCTCCTACTACAAGTGCTTTTTTCATGACAAGAGAGTCTACTCTTTTATTTTTTTTTCGTAAAATTCTATCCAAGAACTAGGATGACTAGAAGCATCAGAAGGGATAATTCCAAAAAGAAATAGAAACAAAGATATAATAAGGCGGTTTTGCTCTACCGCGTAAATAAGGGAGGTTCTTTGTAAGAGAGTCAGTCCCAAGAGTACCAATCCCACTATAAGATTTGCTAAATGCATTCTGCTCCATTTGGGAATGAAAGAAAGAGCAGAGAAAAGGAAAATAAAAAAAGAAAAGACCCCCTCTTGAAAAAAAGAAGAAGACCCAAAAACCCAAGGCGAGATAAAAAGCCATAGGGCAAAAAAGATTTCAGAAATCCTTGCCCACATAAGAAGCTCCATATTTTTTTTCGTAGCGTTTTTTATACACCTTTTTTCCCGCTTCATAAGCCTCATAAGAAGCTTTTCCTAGGAAGGTGTAAAAAAGTACTTTTGTAGAGCGGGAAAGTTTATACACTTCATAGAGGTAAAGGCAACAAGAGATGACCTCATCATAAGCATAGAGGATCAAAATTAAAGAGATAATCGCGGTAATAAAACATAAGAAACACCAGCTTCCCACAACTGTTCCCTGCAAGACAACTAAAATAAAGCTCACAATCCCCAACGGGATGACATCAATTCCAAAAAGAATTACGAGCCAGGGTCTATATTGCCATCTTCTATCAGAACCTGCTAAAGCATAGATAATATCTCCTAAATAGGCTAAAGCACCTAAAGCCGCATCAGGAAGTAAAATCCAGCTAGTGATCTTATGAGAAACCTTCGAGAGAAGCACGTTTTTGGTGCCTTCTTTAAAAACAGGATCCCATACCTCATCTAAAACGCCCCATTGAAACAGCGCCAAATAGAAGGAAATAAAAAAAGCAATAGCCCCTATTAAGGCAACAGGAATTCTTTGACTCCAAGCAGAAGGATTATACTTCCAAGGTTTTACCTGTTCTTGTTCCATTTAGTTTATAGAGAGCTCATCTCCCTCAATTTTTATTTCAACCCAAGGGGTTCCTTCTTTGATTTTTACTCTCTTGTGAAAATTCGCTTCCCTTGTAAATCCTGTCTTGGCTTTTAGTAAAGACCACTCAATCGGATAAGTTCCTGGTTTTAAGCTAGTATGATAGTTAGCTCTGAGAGGAGAGCCTTTTTTTAAAGGGATTTCTTTCCCATTAAAGATGACATAGATAACTCTTGCTGTATCTATGTCCTTTCCATCTTTTACCATAAGATGTACTTTTACCTTGTGGTGAAAGCCGGGTTTCAAAGAGGGTAGGGAGTAGTGTCTTGAAGTATTTGCTGCATGAATTAACCTTGTTTTTGAGAAAATAAAAACTCCAAAAACAACAAAAGAAACAGCAGAGCAAAGCAAAAAATTTTTAAAAATCTTTCTAGGATCCATCTTTCCCACCTTTTTTTTCATAGAATCAAAAGACCCTTTTTTCTACAAGAAAAACAGAAAACTGCTTGGCAAAAAAACCGCTTTATTTAAAAAAGAGAAAAAGGAGCTTTCCTGATATGAATCTTTTCATGGCTTGTGGTTTGTTTTTGGCTTTTTGGGGAAAATCTCCTGAAATTCAAGTGGTAAAAGTAGCAGAAGCACCCTATTCCTCTTCGACTGAGTTGGAGATTATCCTTCCTGAAACCGATGAGATTTTACAAAAAGACTTTCTTTACCTACAACTTCGGGTAGAAGGGTTTGTTTTAGGTACGCAGCCAGACTTGAATAGAGCGCAAGAACTGGTAAATTCTCCTAAAGGACAAGCTATACAGATAGTTATCGATGAAGATAGCAGTTTTTCTTTTACAGGTCCTACTATGTCTCCCTTTGATGAAGACGAAAATTACTATCAAGCCAGCTCTAAAGTAAAAATTCCTTTTTCCTTGAAAAAAGGAGAGCATCTTGCCAGAGCTTTCTTGATAAGATCCTTTGGAGAAAGCCTAAAAACAGAGCAAGCTTTCTCTTTAAGGCGTTTTTTCGTTGAAGAGAGAAAAATAAACCAAGAGCTTCCCTCTCTTAAAGAACCTATTTTGACTTATAATCAACCCTCTCCTTCTTTCCCTTTTTCCGAGAAAAAACCCGTTCTCTTAGATTTTTATCTATCTAATTGTGAGCTTTCTGAAGATGGATATCAGGTGAAGCTAACGGTAGACAATAAAAAAAGTCGGTTTTTGACTAGTTGGGGCCCCTATTATATATATGGGCTCAGCAAAGGATCTCATACCGTAGAAATAGAGCTTTTAGACCAAAACAAAAAAAAGGTAGGGGGCAATTTCAATAAAATTAAAAAACGATTCACCGTTCATTAAAGTAAAGATCTGAGAAGAAGAAAAGCCTTAGCTATAAGCCCATTTTGTTAAGACTTTAGAAATAGTTTCTAGTAAAAGATTAGAAGTTTCAGGGAGATTTACCCTTTGGATAAAACCGAGCGTACTTATCTCGTAAGTATTCAGTTCCGATACAGTAAGATTTCCCGAGGAAAAATCCAGCTTATTTATCTCTTGCAAAACGTCTTTTTTTAGATCTGCATTAGAAGTGCTTAAAATAATAAGACAATATCTAGGAAGAGTCTCTGTTTTTAAAAAATAGGGAGAAGAGGAAAAATCCTTCTCTAAAGCTTCCAAAAGCATTAAGAAAAGGGTCTTTATAATTTTTGTCTCTAAAACACTCTGCATAAAGGCAGGTTTTAAGGAATAGAAAAAATTTTCCAGCAGAAATTCATTTTCTTTTTCCTCTTTTAAAAGAGAGCTTCTCAAAGAATCTAAAGCCTCGTTTTGCTTGATGATCATGCCTCCATTAAAATCCCGAAACTCTCCTAAAGCACTCATAAGAACCTGTACAGTGTGTTGTCTTGCTTTTTGCAGATCTAAAGAGAAATCCTTGCGAAAAAAGGGTTGTTTTTTTAGAGAGAAATGAAAAACCCCCACTTCTTTAGGATACTGCTTTACATAGCCCACTTTTTTCACTTCATCTAAAGAAAATTTCATGCCTGTGTTTTTTAAAATGTCCTTCAAAGCAAGGTTTTTCGGCTTTAAAACCCTTGCTAGAACTATCTGGAAAGAAAGCTCTTCATCATTTTGCCTATCATAGGAAATAATGGCTTGAGGAAGATCTCTTGAGTATTTTAGCTGCTTACTCAAAAGGACCATATTCCTCATTAATTCCTCTTCATTTCTTGGCATAAAAATTGGGTGGATTACATTCTCTACACGGGTTTTTAGTTCCTTAGGTAGAAGCTTTTTTAACTTTCTGATCTCTTCTATAGAAAGCTGGGGCTTTTCCACTTCTAGATAAAAAGAACGCACCTTTTCATCACTTCTTCCTTGAACATAAGAATCTTTAACAAACTGAGCAGAAGGCAAGATAGTATGAATGGCTTCTAGAATATGCCTCTTTTCAAAACGTTCCGTTTCTCGTATAAAATGTAGAGTGATTAAAATACCCAGTACCTTAGAAGAAAGGTATTGCGTTTGTAGTAATTTGAAACTCAAATGCCTCTCCATCGGATCTTTTTCTAAAGAGGCCAAGATATTTTTTTTAAAAAGGTATTGATAGGCAATCACTCGACTTACATGTCTTGGATCTCTGCTAGCTGTAAATTTATCTCGAAATAAAGACATAAAATTACGAATTTCAAAAAAGACATCCCGATCGAAAGTTTTAGGTCTTGTATGAATTAGGCGGGAGATGTTTTTCTTAATTTCTCGAAATTTTTCCTCTGCAGATAGTTTAATCAAGAACTGCTGCATTTGATCATAGATATTGCTATCTTTAATTTTTTCCGGACTATTCACTAAGGATTCAATATGGTCTTGGATCATAACCGTCTTTTGTCTCAGGGAAAGAGACTTCAAAGAGACAATGTAGCGAGCATAGTAGACTGCCACTATGTTGATCTTCATCTCGTTTAAAAGTTTCGGAAGAGACTTTTTTATAATCTCTAATTCTAAAGGATCTGAGATTTTTACAAATTGCTCACAGAAGTATAGAGGCTGTTTGTCGTATTTTACGAATCGAAAGGATAACGATCTTCCCCCTAGTAAGGGGAGCTGTTTCCCGGGAATGAGCCAGCGACTTAACATATCACAAAAATATCTCCCTAAGCCATCGGTATAATCAGAATGGCAAAGCGTTGCAATGGAAAGAGTGCAAGGAGTTTTTTTTAAAGGGGTATGAGAAAATAAAGGAAGCATCTTACACAAATCGCAGAGAAGCTTTCTTAGCTTTTTTTCTTCTGTGGTTTCTAAAAGCTCTTCTTGTAGAGCAGGAGGAATAAGATTATTTAAAATGTTCTCTACGGAGCTCAAAAAAGAAATAAAAGAACCCCCATCAGGATTCCCAAAATTAGGTTTGATCTTTAAGGGGGAAAGGCTTTCTGCAGAGGATGTAGAAGGAAAAATCTCAATGCTCATGAGGTCCTATTTTCATAAAATCAAAACGGAGCTCTCCATTAGGAGCTATTTCCATATTCGTTGCATGAGGCTTGAGCAAATATCCACAGTCAGAGTGATAGACAGGCGCTAAGGGGAGCTCTTCCATAAATAGCTTTTCCGCCTCTTCTAGGATCTGCATCCTTTTTTCAGAAGAGGCTGCCTCAGAAGAAGCATCTAAAAGATCTATGAATTTCTTATTCTCCCAGTTTGGATAGTTTTTGGGATTCATTCGATACTTGAAACGGTCCAAAATGTTAATCGGGTCTGCCAGTTGTGCAGACCAACCACCTATAGCGATATCAAAGTTTTTTGAATGGAGTTTTTCCATACAAGAGGAATAGTCTAGCTGATTAATAAGAAGAGAAATACCTAAAACTTGTTTCCATCTGTTTTGTAGGGCTTCTATAACAGATTTTCCCGCATGAGCTCCGCATACTAGCTCAAACTTTCCAAAATCCGCAGGAGTCATAGATAACTCTTTGAGTCCCTTCTCTAAAAATTGTTTAGCCAATTCTTCATTGTTGTCGGGCACAATTTGCCGGTTCTCCCCCTTCATTAGGGCGGGAGGAATACATCTGGTTCCAGGGATTTCCTTTCCCTTAGTAACTTTTTTTACCAAAGTATCTCGATCTAAGGCATAGGAAAAAGCTTTGCGAATATTGGGATTATTAAAAGGAGGTTTTTGCGTATTAAAGCTAATAAAACAAGTCGCTGCCATGGGCTGCGAAAAATACTCAGCTCTATGCATCACTCTAGGGATAATTTCCTGGGGAATAGGACAAGTTGCTGTCCCTATCCAGTCTAGCTCTCCTCTTTCATACATCTGAAAAGCTGTGTTAGGGTCATAGAGAATGGGAATTTTTATTTCTTCAAGTTCTACTACTTCCTGCTTCCAGTGACTTTGGTTTTTCTTTACCAAAATCAACTCATTTTCTCTATAGGTATCAATGATAAAAGGGCCTGAACAAGGAAAGGTTTCCTTACTGTTTTCCCAGTTTTCGTGTTTTTCTACAAAATGCTTTGGAACAGCAAATAAGTTACAAAATCCTACCAAATGGAGGAAATAAGGGGCCGGGTTTTCTAGTTCCACTACTAATGTTTTTGCATCTTTGGCAAAAACGGCTAAGGAATCAACAGGAAGTTCTCTTCTGGAAATTTTCTCTGCGTTTTTTATAGGAGCAAAAAGGGAAGCACATAGACAAGGGAAGGAGGGGTCTAAGGCGGTCTTCCAGGTATATACAAAGTCTTCTGCGGTGATCGGAACTCCGTCGGACCAAAAGGCGTTATCTCGAATATGGAAAGTATATTTCTTCTTATCTTGAGAAACTTCATAAGAATCTGCTAAAGAACCCACTACACTTCCATCAGGAAGACTTCGAGTAAGTCCATCAAAAACCAAAAATATCAAACAAGAAGAAAGTAAATCTCCATTTTTTCTGGGATCTACTGTTTTAGGGTTGGCATTAAAACCCATGCTGAGGTGTTTTTTATGGCACAGGTTCGATCCCTTTTTCTGACAGCTGAGGGAAATAAAAGAGATCATAATAAAAACAAAGCTGTTAGTTAAGAATTTTTTCATAAGGCAACCCCTTTTTCAGGAAAGTGTGGCTCATTAAAACAAAAGCAGTTTTTTTGTTAAATACTTTTAAAGATTTTGTAAGCAAAAAGCGAAGAGCTCTTGTATACTAGCCCCTTGGATAAACAATCCTACTCATAAGGTTTTAAGGTGGGTTTTTCTGGGAAGAAGAAGGGGATTCTTCTTCTTGTCTTGGATCGAGTTCTCCTGCTATAGGAGAGGTTCTCGGTATATTAGTAAAGGGAAGCTTTTCCCTTTGGGGAACGGGGGGTTTTTGCGCCATTCTAAGTAGGGTAATCAAGCCAAGAAGGATAGAAATAGCTGCAAAATAGTAATAGAGACCTTCTGGATCAAATAGTTTCATCAGGAAGGGAGCCACTAAAGGGCCCATTACAGCGCCTATTCCATAAGACAAGAGAAGAGCTCCTGTTACCCCTACTATATCTTTGGGCTGAAAAAAGTCGCAGGCATGAGAGATACTCAAAGGGTATAGAGTAAAGGAAAAACCTCCAAATAAAGCGGTAAATAAAAGCACAAGGTGGGGAAAGTGATATCCTGTAAGAGCTATTAAAATCGCAAGAATAGCTGAGGAAAAACTCGCAAAACAGAGGATAATTCTTCTATCTCTTCTATCTGATAAAAATCCTAAAGGCCACTGCAAAGTAAGGCCTCCCAATAAAGAGATCCCCATAAAAGTTGCGATTTCACTTAAGTTCATCCCAATTTCCTGGGCATAAATGGGGCTAAGTCCATAAAGAGCGGCTAATATCATACCCGATAAAAAAGCTCCTATAAAACCCAAAGGAGAAACTTGGGTAAGTTTTTTTAAGCTTAGCAAGGAATGACTCTCGAGCATAGGCTCTTTATTTTTAGTAAGAGACAAAGGAATAATAGAAAGAGAAGACAAAGCTCCCACTAAGGCAAAAGGAGTTAAAGAGGAAGGAGAAGCTATATCTAATAAAAATTGTCCAGCCGCAGAAGCTCCGTATAGGGAGATCATGTATACTGCTAGAATAGACCCTCTTGTCTTTTCTGAACTCTTTACTAAAAGCCAGCTCTCTATAGATACAAAAAGGCCTGCCAGGCAAGCGCCTCCTAGGAAACGGAACAAAATCCACAACCAAGGGTTTATCCAAAAACCCATCAGCACACAGATAATAGCAGTAAAAGCTGCTAGGGCAGAATAAGCTCGGATATGCCCTACCTTCATGATAAACTTTTCTGCTCGGAAACAACCAAGAAAAAGGCCTGCATAGTAGGCCGCTGTAACAGCGCCTATCATAATAGAATTTATCTCTTCTTGCCGAAGCCTTATGGTCACTAAGGTCATAAAAAGACCACTTCCTGTCATCAAGATGATGAGGCTGACAATAGGGGCTGTCACATTTTTCAATACAGAACTCATATTTTTCTGTATGTAATATAGAAAATATTTCTGACAAGAAGCTTTTCGAGAATTTTTATAATTCATTTTTTCTCTTGGGCTTTTTCGAAAAATAAGTATGATGTGCCAAAAGGGAGATGCCTGTCTTATGTCAGAGATAAAGTCTTTTCTTACCTTTTCAGAAGCTTTGGATAACTTATCTCTTTTGCCTGAGGTAGATGGGAAGGATCCTTATCGTATTGGAGTGGTAAGTGATCGAAAAATCGTTTTGCAGGAGGAAGAAGTATCTTATCCCAATGCAGTTTGGCTTACTTCAAATAGCGCACAAGACTTTTTTGCCCTCGGTAAAAAATGCTTTCAAACCCTTTATGTTTCCCTTCTCAACTTAAAAGAAGGAGAAGGAATTGACTGGGAAAATCCTGGTACCGTTAAAGGATTAAAAGCATTGATGAGTCTTGCTTTTGACTCTGCTTCGAAACTAGATGAGATTTTAGAAAAAGTGGATCCTAAATTAGGAAAAAAAGCCCTTTCTGACTCAGAGGAGTATATAGAGTTCTCCTCCTTTTATAAAGAGTGTCTAGCAGAAGATCACCCTGAAATCCTGCAAGGGGATAAGTCTTGGGCTAAAGAATGGCTAGAATATAGAAGTTTTTTACTCTATGAAATGAGTCAAAGGGGGTTAAAAGATTTTGAGACAGTGAAAAGGGATCAGGAATATGATCTTTTTTACTTGAAAAACGAAGAAGGAAAGCCCTTTTTCCACCCTCACTTAACCCGAAATATTAAGCTAGTTTGGGAGGTTTCAGAAAGGGAAGTTTCTCTGGAAGAAGATCCCTTGCTAATTCTAGCGGATTTGAAAGATAAGTTAACCCTTTCCTTAGGGATACAAATCTTGAAAGAGGCAGAAGGGCTTATAAAAATATTTTATGAAAGGAAAATTCGAAGAAAATCTAATGCCTTTATTCAGGCTCTAAATAGAGCCGTTATGGCCTTAATGCTGGCTGCCGATTCAAAGCATCTCTTGGAGAATCAGTCTAGGAAGAGAGCTGTACAGTACTTTCAGGATTTTCGCCTTTTTTTACAGCAAGCTCTTTTCTCTGAAGAATACAGCAAGTGGATTGCTTATCCTCCTGAAAAGGAAAACAAAGAAGGAAAGCTTCTTTTAAAGATGGTCCATAAATTTTGTGAGGCTTTTTTTACTTCTAATTTTGGAGTAAAAGCAGAAATTTTAGGATTGATTTATAGAATTTTTAGGAAGGGAGAGGAAGTTTTTCCAAAAGAAAAAAAGGGAAAAGAGGTTTCTTTTTTACAGCAGTGGATTTTAGAAAATGAGTATATGAGTTATCTCTTATCTTTTTACCCGAGCGGACCTTTATTAAAAATTTTGGACGTAATACGAGGGGATAGTGAAGATCATGAGGATTTTTTTTCCCCTCTTCTGCAAGGAAATATTCCCTTTCATCTCTATAGTCTTTCTTCAGGGAAGAAAGAGATAAAAGTATTAAGAATACCTTCCCCTACCTATCAGAAAACAATAAGAAAAGTATGGGTAAATAAAGAATTCTTAGGATTTTTACGCTGTTACGAGGAAGAAAAAAAGAGTCACTTACTCATTAACTTACAAGATCGCAGTTCTTGGAGGGAAAGGGGAAGAGCTTTTGCTCTAGAAAATTTGGAGCATCAGGCGGAGTTTCATCAAAGCCTTTCTGTTTTTACTTTTTCCAAGGATTCAGACTTTTATGAGCAAAAACAGGAATATAGGGAAACGAACGAGACAAAGTCTTTTCTTAAGATGTTTTTAGAGCAGTTCGAAAAACCCGAAGAATTTGGGTTTTCTTTTTCCTCGGAAAATTCTTCTTTTCTCCTTCCTTTTATAAGGAAGCTTTTTCCTAAAATTCAAGAGGCCTTTTTTGATAAGAAGAAAGATCTTACAAGGCAGGAAAGACTCGACTTTATCGAAATAGCCTACCAATTTCTCTTCTGCAAAATCTTAGAAGAGCAAAAACCAGATTCTTTAAGCTTTACTTGCAAAGATGCTGTTGATGTAGGCCAGGCCCAGGCTTTTTTCTTTTTTTCTTTTTTACACCTTGGCAAGGGCAAGCCGCTACAAAAAAGTAGGGAAAAAATGCACCTTATCCTATACGGTCCTTCTTTGATGATTCGTGAAAGAGTATTAGATTCAGAAAGGCTTAATAGGGTTTTATCTGCTTTAGCAATATTAGAGGAGAAAAAAAGAGCCCTGGAGTCTCTTTTTAAGGAATTTTATGAAAAAGAGTTTATCTCCATGGATCTTCTATAGAGATCTCTTCTTAAAGTTACAATTTTTCAAGGAGAAATAGGCCCTTGTGGATTTCCAGCATGAGGGGATACGATATTCCAGTCAGAATGAAGAGCTGCCTCTTCTTCTATTTGGATAAGCTTCCACTTATTTAAGATTCCTCTTACCTGTTTTATTACTCTTTCAGATAAAGAAACTTTTTCGGGTTTTATTCCGGTTATGCTGATCTTTAGTTGCGCTGAAAGATTTTTCAAATGCTCTGGAATTCTTATGGTTTTGTTAAACAAAGCTTTGAATAGATCTGTCTTTATAAAATCTGTGGATAAAGTGGCTATTGCTTCTCTCTCTTCCGTTTTTAGCCCTTCCGTCAAGACTTTTTGCACTTGTTTTGAGTAAAATCTCTGTATTACTTCTACAAATTGGTTTTGTAAAAACGTAGCTTCTTGAGAGGGGTCTTTTTCTTCCATTAAGCAACCTTGTAATGCTTGCAAAACCTCACAGGTTAAAGCCTTTTGAAGAGCTTGGATATTTTCTTCGGTTTCCCCTTCCTTTGCTACTAAATTCCGAATAGGCTCCTCGGTCATACTAAAAATCATATTAAATAGCTTATTTGCTACATCCAATTTATCTACACCTATCCGCAACGAGGCCCTCCCAAGTCGGGAAAGGTTTTCTTGTAGATTAGGGCTGTCTCTTAAGGTAGCGCTAATATTTTGTAGCAGTTCCTTTTTTTCCTGATCTGTTACAACAGGAATATTCCCTTTTTCATATAAATCAGCCACCTTCTGAAGCTTTTGTAAGCTTTTCCCTAGGAAAATCTGAGTGATTTCTGGATCTAAAATGGTATCTACAAGGTTATCTACTAGCTGGAAGACATTTAGAGAAAGAAGTTTTTTTACAAAATTCACGATAATGGTTATCACGAAATCTATAGGATGTCGAAGAAATTTTTCAGGAGTAGATACTTTTACTAGATCTTGTTTTAATTTAAAGACCCCGCTGGGAAGCTCTTCTCCTCTTCTTACGACTCGTTTTGCAAAAATTTCTTCTATTATTTTCAGGGGTTTTTCATATAAAGGAGCCATTAAATCTGACCCTTTTGATAGGGCAGTTTTTCCAATTCGGGTGTTTGCTAAAGTAGATACCGTAGCTTGCCCTACCTCATTAACCACCTTAGCCGTTTTTAAGACAGCTTGTTCAATAACAGGATTAAGCTCTATTTTTTCTATTGAAGAAGGCTCCTTAGAAAGAGTTGTTTCTAACTCTTGTTCTATTTCTTCTTGCTCTTGCACGGAAAGCTCTTTTTCTGAAAAAGAGGGAAGAAATTTGGAGATTTTTTGCGCTGCTGTAAAGACCTTCCAAGCACCTGCTTTTACGATTTTTTGAGAAAGCCCCTTAAAAGAAGAATCCTCTTCTTCCAAAAGTTCGGGGTTTTCTTCTAAGAGCTTTTTCAAGTTTAAAAGATCTTCTTCTTTTTTTTGTTGTAATAAGCCCGTTAAATAGTCTTTAAATAGCTCAAAATTTTCCGTAGAGGTGCAGACCTTATTATAAAGTACTATAAAAAGCTTTAAAGGAACCCTTTTCTTAGGAGAAAGCAATTGGATTTCTTCATAGGTTTCCTTAAACAAGGAAAAGAAGGATGCCTTTTCATCATCTTGTAAAACGGCTAAAAACGAAGAAAACTCTTCTTGACTAGCTAAAATATACTGCTTTTCACAAGCAGGAAGAGTTTCAGCCCAACTCCAAAAGCCGTAAGCCCCCGTTTTTTGAAAGATTTCTAATTCTTCCCTTTTATTTGAAATAGATCCAAGGTAGGGGTTTTTTCTCCACTTGGCAAATTCGGGAAAAGATTGTTCTGCCCATTCTATTTCTGCTACTTGCGCATTTTTCTCTGCCCAGTTTTTAATCCCTTGGGTGTAAGAAGAAATATAATTAGTTAAATTAGCAAACATAGTTTTTACCAATATTTTTAGAAACTAATAATATTATAATATAATTTTTATTTTATGTAAACAAAAATAATTATTATATAAATTTATCAAAAAAATAATTATATAAAAAAGAAATGAGTAGTAAAAAAACCTTTTACCGTCTATCACGGAAAAAAAAGGAAGAATATAATGAGGTTTTATCAGAAAATTTTTTTAACTCTATTATCTTTAGTTATTTATGATTTCATAGGGGCTTTACCAAAAAATGCTACCCCTGTTTTCGGCAGGGCTGATATAGAAGAAAAGGGAAGCTCTATGGAAATTAGTACCAGTGAAAAGGCCTTCATCCATTGGGAGGATTTTTCTTTGGGAAAGGGGGAAAAGGTTCATTTTATCCAGCCTAATGAGATTTCTTCCGTGGTAAATCAGGTAGTAGGGGGAAAAGCTAGCCATATTCTGGGAAGAATAAGCAGTACAGGAAAGGTCTATCTTGTAAATCCTCAGGGGGTTCTCTTTTCCAAAGAAGCGAGTGTAGAGGTAGGTAGTTTAGTAGTTTCCACTCTTCCTTTTTCTGTAGAGTCTTTTGTTCAGGGAGATCCCTTAGTTTGTAGGGGTAGATCGGAAGAGGGTATATCTCATTTTGGAAAAATAGAGGCTAAAGAGGGGGATATCCTGTTTTTAGCCAGGAAGATAGAGAGCCAAGGAGAGCTAAAAGCCTTACAGGGCTCTGTATCCATGGGGGCCGGTTATGAAATTATCATCAAGCCAAGCTCCAATAGAATTTTACATATTCGTCCGAAAGTAGAAGCTTTTAAAACAAAAGCAAAAATTTCTTGTTCTAGCGTAATTGAAGCATTAAAAGTCGAATTGCAAGCAGAAAGATCTGCTTACCATTTAGCAGTTTCTAAAGATCCCGATGCCTATTCTCTTGTAGAAAAGGACGGAGAGATTTTTCTAAAATCTTCTGAGATAGAGATAGCGGGAGATATCCTTTCAAAAGAGTTTTATCTATCTGCAGATGAGGTTACCACTTTCCCGAGCTCTTCTATTTCAGTAGAGGAAAGGGTAAGTCTTATAGAAGCAAATCGAGTTTTTACCCACTTGGGAAGGCTCCTAGTAAAACAGGGAGATGTAAAAATAAATACAGACTGTGAAGAGGGACTCTTTTTTCAAAAGGGGGAAGTACTTCTTTTAGGAGAAAGAGCCAAGTTAGAATATGACTTTCCTTTTCTGTACCACTCTGGGAAGAGTTCTGTAGAAGCCAGCGTGGCAGATATTTCTTTTATTTTTGAAAACTATATCGATACAGCAGGCAGTTTTATACAAGTTACAGGTAAAGAGAAGGCTTGTGTTTCTCTTTTAGGAAAAGAAGGGAGCTCTTTTTTTTCTTCAGGAAAAATAGGGGCTTTTTCTCCAAAGGGGGGAGAGGTATTTCTTCGCGCGGAAAAAATGGAACTGGCAGGAGCTTTTGTAGAAGCGGAAAAAGGTTCTCTTTTTCTAGGAGGAACTTCGGCTAAGGATATTTCTTGTACACATCTTTTCTTGAACTGGGCTACAGAACTAGATGTAGGCGCTAAAAAAGAGGGAAACGGAGGAAAAATAGGTCTTTTTTCTAAAGGTTTTTTAGAAAATGGGGGCACCCTTTTAGCGAAGGGGGGAGCTCTTTCTGGGGATGCAGGATCCGTTGAGCTTTCCTCTGAACAAGAGCTAAATCATATAGGAATAATTCAAGTAGATGCTCCTTCAGGAAAAAGCGGGGAAATTATTTTTGACCCCAAAAACATCCTTATTACGGAGGAAGCAAAAGTTCGCTATCCCCAATTTGAGATAAAAGAGCCTACAGCACAAATAGGAGGAGAGTTTGGAGCTGGCATTTACCCTTTAGAGGAGGGAAACGTCGTCGTTACTCGTTCCAAAGTGGGAGAGGGAGCCGTTTATCTGTTTAACGGCTTCACAGGGCAGTTGGTAGGAGCTACTTTTGGTAAAGGAGGAGGCATTTTGGCCAATCGGATTGGAGGAGGAGGAATAACCGTCTTATCTTCTCAGGATTATATAATTTCCAGTCCAGATTGGTTTGAAGCAAGAGGGGCCGCTACCTTAGTTGATCATAAAACGGGACATCCCAAATGGGGACATAAAAATTATGTATGTTTTGAAAATAGCATTACAGGGGATGTTTCCCTTCAAAATCAAGCGGTTTCTTCAGGAGGAGTTTGGGAAGTATCTCCTGAAGTGGTACTTATATCCAGTCCTTCTTGGTCAGAAGAGAAAAAAGAAATAGGAGCTCTAACCCCTGTCTTTTTATCTGAAAGGCAAAAAGGATTTTCAGTAAGTAAAGAAAACAGCATTTATGGATCTCATGAGAAAGACAGAATAGGTAGTGGGGGAATACATATTTTACCCAACCACAATTATCTAATTCTAAGCCCTCATTTTCATTATGGAGAAATACAACAAGCAGGGGCTGTGACTTTTGTATCAAAAGGGGAAAGAGCCTTTGCTATTACAGAAAAAAACAGCCTGCATGGAATCCAGGAAATGGATCAAGTGGGTTGTGGAGGAGTGCTTTCTTTAAACAAGGGAAATTATCTTGTTTTTAGCCCTCTTTGGAATCAGGAAAACAACCTCCGGGCAGGGGCGGTTACTTTGATGAATGGGGAAAAAGGATTTGATATGCGGTTTTTTTCCCAAGGTAGAGGAACCGCTGTTTCTCTGAACAATAGCCTTTGCGGCTCTCATTTTAATGACCAAGTAGGTTCTCACGGGGCTAAGCTTTTAGAAAATGGAAACTATGTGGTAGTAAGCCCTTTTTGGAAAGAAGGAAGGGGAGCCGTTACCCTTTTGAGAGGGGATTCAGGAAAAGATTTTCAATGGTTTTCTAAGGGAGCCGGTATTTTTGTTAGTGAGGCAAACAGCTTATCAGGAGAAAGGCCAGGAGATAATGTAGGAAAAGATGGGGTTTTTCTCTTTGGAAAGAACCACTATGCAGTAGCAAGTGGTGATTGTAGCATAAATGGCATAGAAAAGGCAGGGGCTATTACTTTAGTAAATGGGAAAAATGGGGTTTCTTTCCTGGATGGAAAAGAAGGTCCAGGTATGCGGGTAAGTTCTAAAAATAGCTTACAAGGGATCTCTCCTAGGGATTACTTGGGAAAGTCTTTAGGAAAAGGAGCCGTTGTTCCTTTAACCGAGGAAAAACTTCTGATTTTAGCCCCTTTTTGGCAAGAAGAAAGGGGATGTGCTTTTCTTTTTCATGTTCAGGAGAAGAAAATCGAGTGGGGAGGAAAGGTTTCTCCGCACCTTTTTCCAGAAAAAGAATTTTGCTTTTACGGAGAGGATAAAGGTGACAGAGTAGGATCTTTTTTCCTTGATCTACAAAATCAAAATTTTGTCCTTTTGTCTCCTTATTGGAAAGAGGCTAGGGGGGCTGTAACACTTTTTGCCAAGCAAACAGGGGAACCTATTTTACAAAAGCAAGAACATATTATCACTGCTTCCAACAGTTTTATAGGAAAGGAAAAAGGAGATTTTACAGGAGCTTGTGGATATGCTTTAGAAAACCACCACTTTTTAGTTTCTTCTCCGGGTTTAAAAGTAGCAAAGAAGCAAGGAGCCATTACTCTTTTAAATGGGGAAAGCGGACTTTGTGTAAAACAGGGAAAGAATTTTCCCTGTTTTACTAACAGCTTGTATGGCATTCGAGTAGATCAGTTTTCAGAAGCCTTAGAAAATGTACTAGCCTTTGAGAAAAAGGTAATTTTATCACAACCCTTTTTACAATCTGATAAAGGCAGTAAGGTAAGTGTCATCACTTTAGTAGATAAGCTTCAAGGAGTGAATGGATTTATAGATGAAACAAATAGCATTTTTGTTCAAGATGAGTCTTGTTTTCAAAGAAAAGTGGTCTTAAAAAAGGATGGTTTTAACGGAAGCTACCTCTTAGGATTTCCAGGAGAGAATTTTTCCGAAGGGAAAGTTAGAGTAGGAATTACGAATCCTAACTGTATTACCTTTACTAAGGGAGCCGAAAAGACTTTAAGTATGACTCCCCAGTTTATAGAAGGACTTTTGTCTACAGGAGCCTGCATCACCTTACAAGCAAATAATGATATCATCTTGAGTAGTCCGCTGAAATTTTTACAAAAAGGGAAAAGCTCAGGAGAATTGGTTTTAAAAGCAGGTAGAAGCATTCAAATAAAAGAATCTATTTCCATGGGATCTCATAGTTTGAAGGTGTTAGCAAATGAACCACTCTGTAGCGGTTTAGTAGATCCTCAAAGAGAGACAGGTTCTGCTATGATTTCTTTTTTTCCTAAAACCAAGATTAGTTCTGAAGAAGGTAGTCTTATATTTTCCTTGCAGTCGGGGCAGGGAAAGACATTTTCTGAAAGCGGAATCTTATGGTTAGGAGAAGAGGTTTCTATCAAAACCAAAACGGGAAATATCCATCTTTTAGCAGAAGAAAATACGGTTTTTTTAAAGCAGGGAACTAGCATTTCCTCCCAAGATGGGCAAATTCTCTTGATGGGAGGCATGCATATTCAAGCCATGGAAGATGCGGAGATTTTTACTACAGGAAAAGGACAAATTACCCTTGTAGTAGATCAAAAAGAGAAAAGGAGTCCTCTTCAAGAAAAAGGGAGAATCGATATTTTAAATTTAAAACTTGCTTCTAAAACAGCAGTACGTCTTTTTACCTCAGAAAGAGCCCTCTCTACTTTTCCCAAAACCATTAACCAGGCTATTTATGCTCCTTCTCTACATGGGAAAAATAGCTCTTTCGAAAAATGGGGAGCTCATTATCCGGAAGGAAGCGCCTCTTATCCTTTCACTATTTTTTATAAGGAGGGGATAAATGCAGGCAATGAGGTATTTTTGTTTTTAACCCCGTCAGGGACTAAACAATCTCTTTCTCATCTTATAAACCGGTTTTTTCCCTTTGAGAAAGTCCTAGTAGAGCCTTTTCAAAAGTGGGGAAAACAAAAACAGGTATTTTCTAGACAAACTTTTGGAGAAGATTCAAACTTGGAAGAAAAAAAGCAGAGACAGCCAGAAGTAATAGAAAAAAGTGATTTTTCTCTGTAATAGATAGGGGACCTTTCAAAAATGAGTATTTATTAGTCTTGAAAACTAACAAGCCATTTTTAGAAGGGAAAAATACCAGGAAAGAGTCAAACTTGACAGCCCCTATGGCTTTTAGCCTTGCGATTACGTCAGAAGATCTTTGATAGGTACCTTATGATTTTCCTGGCAAATAAGTATCTAAGATCACTTTCAAGTCATCTGCCTTCAAAGGTTTATTTGCGAAGCCCACTTTTTTCTGCTGGGCACGTTTTCTATCATCAGGGTTTTGAGAAACCGTGAGCATGACAACCACAGCCTTCTTTTTTTTCTCTTTTTCATACAAATCTAGAAACTCCCAGCCATTCATACGAGGCATATTAATATCAAGAAGGATAAAGACTATATCTTGATTCTCTTTTACCTTTTTTAGCGCTTCTTCCCCATTACAAGATACAACTACATCGGAAAAAACGTTACTTTGTTGTAGCAAACTCTTCATTAATCTACAGGTATCTTCATCATCGTCTACGAGCAAAACTTTTCCTAATTTCTGCATAAGGCTACTCCTGGGTTTTTATATTTTGAGGAAGGGTAAAATGAAAAGTGGATCCTTCTCCTAATTTAGAAGAAATCCAAATCTCTCCTTTATGGGCTTTAACAATCTTTTTGCAGTGGGCCAGTCCTATTCCATTTCCAGAATATTCACTTCTTGCATGAAGCTTTTGAAACATGGCAAATAACTTGGGATAGTATTTAGAGTCTATCCCAATGCCATTGTCTTGGAAGGAAAAATGCCACATATTTTTCTCTGATTTTACATCAATAGTTATTACGGGGTCCCGATCAGGAGAGCGAAATTTTAATGCATTTTCTATCAAAATTTGAAACAAAAGGATTAGCTCTTCTCCAATTGCTGATAATTTAGGAAGAGGAGTTAAGATTCGCACTTGTGCTTTTTCCGTTTTAATTTTTTCCTCTAGTTTTTTCAAGACTTCATCTAGCAAGCCCTGGCAGTCTATATTCGAAAGTTCTTTGACTCTTCCGATTCGGGAAAGGCTGAGAAGGTCGGCAATTAAAGTTTTCATACGCTGGCTTGCAGCCACAATTCTTTTGAGATTATCTTTTTCTTCTGTACTCAATTTTTCCTCAAGGCGCTGTCTCATTTCTTCTATTAAGGATAAAACAGTAGTCAAAGGCTCTTGTAAATCATGAGAAGCTATGAAAACAAAATGCTCCAGTTCTTCATTAGCTTCCTTTAGGTTTTTAATTTGTTTTTTTTTCTCTGAAGTATTTCGAATTGCTAACAGGAAAAACTTTTCTTGGTTCGATTCCAAGGGGCTTAGGCTGATTTCGACGGGAACTTTGTTTCCATCCTTTCTTAAAGCAGTGAGATCTAAAAGATTCCCTCTAGAACAAATTTTAGGTAAATGCCTCTTTGCAGACTCAGGATCAACATGAAATTCTTCAGGTATTAATTTTTCGATTAGTTCTCCTAAAAATTCATTTTTTCCATAGCCAAATAGGGCCTCGGCTTGGTAGTTAGCAAAACAGATTTTCCCTTTTTGGTTTATTACAATGATAGCATCGGGAGCTGCTTGAACTAGTTGGGAAAAGAAAAGAGAATCAAAAGAAAAATCCATACCAAAACTCTCAGGCAAAGACCAGGTTGTATCAAATTTCTTTTAAATTTTAAAGAGGGGCTAGCTACTTTTTTCTTTTTTTAGAGCTTTTTTTCTCTGAAATGGAAAAAAAGCAAAAAGGCCTTGTAAGGGTAGGCTCTTTTAGCTTATTTGGTTTATTTTTTAGGAAAAAACTACAAAAAATTCTCCATTCTTTGTATAGCAAGAAAAAGAACGGTTTTTATATGTATTATTTTTTTTTCCTTTTTCTTACCTTTTTTTTCCTGCCAGTAGAAGGGTTTCCTACAAAAAAAGAAAATCTTTTTCAAGGAATTATCGTTTATGAAGGAGAGAGGCCCTCCCTTACAAAGGGGGAAGGGATTTTTTGTTTTGTTTCTTCAGAAAAAAAAGAAACAGAGAATCTAGAAAGGACTCTTGGTAGCTATTTGCAAAGACCTATCAATAGAGAAAATCTAGGAAGAATAAAACAAGAGATAGCTCATATTTTTTCAAAATACCCAGAACTTGTAGTGGTAGAGATTCCAGAACAAAAAATAGAAAAAGGAGTAGTCTCTTTTCGTCTTCTCTGTGCAAAAGTGGGAAAAGTTTCTTATACAGGAAATTACTGGATGCCTCTTTGGCAATACACTAGATATCTTTCCGTAAAAGAGGGGGAACTTATTCAAAAGAAGACCCTTTTGAATAACGCGGCTTGGGTTAATTTAAATCCTTTTCGTCATGTAGATGTTATTTTTTCTCCGGGGGCAAGAAAAGGGTTAACCGATATTGAATTTGCTATCAGAGACAGATTTCCTATTAGTCCTTCTCTGGGCATGGATAATACGGGAAATTCCTATACAGGAAACCACCGCATTTATACAGGATTTCAATGGGGAAATGCTTTTGGTACAGGGGATCTTCTTTCCTACCAATTTACCGTTTCTAACGAGTATAAAAGGTTTTTTTCTCACTTTGCAAGCTTTCATGGGTATCTTCCTTGGAAGCATATTTTTCAACTATATGGAGCTTACTCTCGATCCAGACCAGAAGGAGAGGGTTTTTACAGTGATGGAAAAAGCTCTCAAATTTCTTTGCGTTATCAAATCCCTTTTTCTCCCTTTTATACAGATTTTTCTCAGCAGTTTTCCTTGGGTTTCGACTATAAGTCTATGAACACAAGCATTTTTTTTACCTCTCAAGAAAATCAAAGCGCCCCACAGAGAAAAGCGGCAGATCTTACCCAGGTTGTACTAGAGTATGAACTACAAAAAAGCTTTTCTAATCAGAGAGTTTTTTTTAAAACGGAAGTTTTTGGCTCTCCTTGTAAAATAACACAAGGGCAAAAGAGTCTCCTCTATTCTTTAATTCGAGCAGGAGCTAAACCTCTTTATTTTTATGGAAAAGCTCAGGCTAGCTATGTCTATGATTTTTATCCTCATTTCTCCCTTTATGTGGACGCAAGGACTCAGGTATCCAATAGAACCCTTCTTCCCTCTGAGGCCTTTGGCTTAGGAGGATATGGAACCGTTCGGGGGTATACAGAAAGAGTTTTCATTGCAGATAAGGCTCTCTTAGCAAATATAGAGTTAAGACACACCCATACTTTTGGCTCTTCTTGGTTTTCTAATGAACTTACCTCTTATCTTTTTATGGATACAGGATGGGGAAGAAACTATCGTAGAGTAGAAGGACTTCACAAGAAAAAGGACTATTTGTGGAGTGTAGGGCCTGGCGTTAAATGGAAGATAGCTCCCTATTTTCAAGCAAGGATTGATTATGGTTTTCAGCTTCATACTTTTGAAGAAAAAGAGTTGGGTAAAATTCACTTTGGTTTAACGGCTCAGTGGTAAGGAAAAAGAGCCTTATCTTTTTATCCCCGGGAAGGTTCAAAAAAATAGGGAAAGCCGACAGATATCCAACAGCCAAGTAGAAAAGCAGAAAAACTTGCTGAAAGCGGAGTAAAAATTTTCAAAAAGAACACCCAGAAAAAAAGGGTAACTACAGCAAGGGCTCCTTTATACAGCTTCGGTCTTACCTTTTTTGCCGTTTTTTGAAACAAGAAAAGACCCAAAGCAACTCCCATAGCAGAATGCATCACATAAAGAATCCTTACATCGGGATATAAAAATTCTATAATGAGAGGAATAAATATCCCCCATCTAAGGCGGGAAAGGGGGGACTGTTTTTGAAAAAAAATTTCTAAGATAGGAAAAGCTCTTTTGTAGAAGAGGAATAAAAAGATTCCCAGGATCCATCCCCCCAAGATATCAATAGGAAAATGAACGTTTAAATAAAGCCTTGAAAAGCTAACTAGAAGGATATAAAAAAAACTAAACACCCTTACCCCGATATTTCGAGTATAGGAAAAAAGAAGAAGCCCTAAAAGCATGGCTGTTTGAGCTGCTCCACTGGGAAAGCCGTAGCTTAAAGGGGGACGGATAAGACAGATCCCAGGGTCCAAAGAGCAAGGCCTCGGAAGTTGGAAAAGATTTTTACTAACGATGTTTACCAAGGCGCTTAAAAGCAAAATATAAAGAAGTCGGAGTCCTTTTTTCGGATCTAAAGCAAACCAGATGAAGGGAATAACTACGAAAATAAAATACTCCGTGTCAAAAAAGACACAAAGTTTAAAAAAACAGTCCCAGAAAGGGGTTCGAGGAATCGCCAGAAGCCAGTTTTTTTGCGCTAAAAAAAAGTCCACGAGAAATAAACCTCTTTATACAGGAAGAGAAGTTTCTAATGGCTCTTGTAAGAGGTCTTCTTCAGAAGGAGAAAGAAGGGGCTCCATTTTTTCTGGCTCTCCTAAGGAAGTCACTCTCATATCTAGTTGTGACTCTGAAACTAATACTCTTTTATTTTCTATTTCAACTAGGTAAAGAATCGACTTTGGACTCAGTGCCCTTTTCCCCAAGATCTGAATCTTGTGAGAGGAGGAAGGGATTTTTCTTTTTTGCAGGACCTTTCTGAGAAACCACAAGGAAAAACCCGCTAGCGCTAGAAAAAAAAGAAGAGAGAGAAACATTTTTAAAAAGGCATGAGAATAATTATCCATATCAAGAAGAGAAGGAGGAGGCAAGGAAGCCTCTTCTGCCAGCTCGGAATAGACAATCTCATCCTTTGCAAAAAGGGAAAAGATCTTTGGCAAAAGAAAGTAAATCATAACTTTTCTCCCTGAATTTCCTTAGCTTATACAAGCTTTTTCCTTTTTCTTCCTCAGAAAATTTGATTTTTTTTAAAAAGAAACTTTTTTATGATTTTCCCCTTTTTAAGGGAGGGTGTATGAGAAAGTTCCTTTTGCTAGCAGCACTGTTTTTTACCACAAATTTAATAGGCTTTTCCAAAGAGATTGCCTTACAAGAAATAGAGAGAACCTATGATACTTCGGTTCGTGAAGGGGGGATTAATAGCTACTCCATGAGTAAAAGCTGGTTTTCTATGGCTCTTGCTAGCCCGGTAAAAGAAAAGATTCAAAATATAGGTTTTTCAGTAGTTCAGGTCTTACAAGATCATGTCAATAGGATAAAAGAGATTTGTGAAAGATATCCAGAAGAGGCTATTAGTATTTACTTTTTAGAAAAATACCTTCCTCTCTATGAAAGGCAGTCGAAGGAAAAACTCATAAAGGTAGTTCTTTTCTTCAAGCTTGGTTTGGCTGAGGTAGAAAATGTATTTACCCTCTCCGAAGTAAGAGAATATGCCTTGGAATCGATTATAAAGCAGCAGATTGCTAAAGACTTGATTCCCCCTGGAACTTTTCTAGAGGAAATAAAAAAAGAGATAGAAGAAGAAACGCTACAAAAGATCCTTCTTATCTGTAGAAGAGAAGAGGAGACCTTTTTTCAACAAATGCATCAGGAACTGCTTCATTATGAAACCCTTCAAGATTATTACGGCCAAATAGACTTAAAAGGAGTCTTTTTTAAAGTATTGCAGGAACGCTTTAATACAGAAAGCAATGTAGAAAGGGAGATTAAGACATTGATTCTTGAATATAAGTCCATTACAGAAAATCTTTCTGGAGGTATTTTTTAAATAAAGATAAGTTAATTTTTTTATAAAATCAAATTAACTTGAGTTTTAATTCTTTTTTAATAAAATAAAGAAGAGGGGTTTTTATGAAAAAGATCTTCTTTTTTATTTTGGTTTTATCTCAGTTGAGAGCGGGGGCTAGCTCGGAGAACTTAGGGGAAGGGATTTATATACAAAAGGAGCTTTCGAAGAATCAGTTCTCTTTGATCTATACTTCTACAGGGAATTTTTCGCGTGAAAGAGCCCGCAGGTCTTTACTGCGTAAAGCCTCTGAGGTTACTCTACAGAAAGGATTTCGGTTTTTTGCCATAGATCGAGAAGAAGGGGTCATTTTAGCAAAAAAAGGGAATGAATATAGGGAGCTTCCTAGGAATCAGTATCAGGAAAAGATCATAGGAGAAGAAGCAGAAGGGGAGGCTAAGGGGAAAGATATACCGAAAATGAATCTTTGTAAGGGTTACAAGATGGAGGTACGCCTTTTTCACAAGAAGCAAAGAGGAGCAAAAGAGCCTTGCAGATACGCAAACTGCCAAAAAAGAGAAGGATTATAAACTAAAGGCTCTTTCCCTATTCTTTAGGTTAGACGCTTTCTTTTTCTAAAGAAGAGTCAATATGGAGCACCCTATGGGGATGGATAAATGTATAACCAGAGCTCTTTATGGCATGGTTGGATACTTTTTTATTTCCTCGGTTTAATCTAGTTAGCTGAGGGTCCCATACGATTCTAGACAGGTCTAAATGGTCGGCTATTTTGTTGTAGAATTCTTTCCGAGTAGGGTGATCATCATCTGCTAGGTTAAACAGCCCTTCTAAGTGGTGGGTTAAAGCGTGATGGATTACGCCTACGATATCTTCTATATGCACCATGTTCGTAAAATAGTTTCCTGTGCCAGGAAGCACGCGGCCTTGTAAATGGCGCACCCTTTGAGAGAGGTCTCTTCCAGGTCCATAGATTTCAGCAAGTCTAAATAAAGTAACTTTCCATCCTAGAGAGGTCAAAGAAAGATATTCTTTTTCTGTTTCTACCAAAATCTTTCCCTCTTGACTGGCTGTTAGAAGAGAGGAAGTCTCATCCACCCATTTTCCCTGATGATCTCCGTAGACAGAAGCAGAGCTTGTATAAAACAAAGTTTTTTTCTCTTTGAGTTTAGAAGCGGCATAATGGATGGATTGGGCTGTTCTAAGGTAGGTTTTTTTATAATCTTCTACAGAATCCGCCGCTACTGTCACCAAGATGATATCATTAGTTTGTAATAAACGAAGCATCTCTTCTTGGTTTTCTCCACTGAGTAAAAAACTTCTCTGGGTAATTTTTTGTAAAGGGGCAATATTTTCCTTAGAACGGGTAGTACAGGTGAGTACAAATTCCTTTTTTAAAGACCAAAACCGGGCCAAGGCTTTTCCTACATATCCACAACCTAAAATAGCGATGCGCATCTAAAGCAATCCCACCTCTTGAAAGGCCTCTTTTAAAGTTTCATTTTCCTGTTTCTCAAAAGCCCCACTTTTTTCCAGCCAGCTCACATAACTTTGGGGAATTTGGTCTAAGGGTTTTCCCTGGTGTTTTCCAAAAGGCATGCGCGAGATCTTCCCCTCTTTTTTCATAAGTTCTAACACGGTATCAATTGGAAGATCATCTATCAAGTGGGAAAATACTGATTTCAATATCTTTACATCATCCAAAGCCCTATGAGCTCGGTTTTCCGGTATTTTGTATACTTCTCTTAAATATTGCAAAGAATGTTTTGGTAGATCAGGGCGATATTTTCTCGCCCATTTCAAGGAGTCAAAAAAAGTCCAATCAGGAAAAGAAAGGGAAGCTTCCTTGTACTCTGACTGTAGAAAAGGGAGGTCAAAAGCGTCATTATTGTGAGCTATCAGCACTGTTTCTCCTTCACAAAAAGAGGCAAACTCTCTTGCAATACTTTCAAAAGAAGGCGCTTCTTTGACCATAGCATCCGTAATTCCATGAATCCGGGTAGCTTCCTCAGGGATAGGGATTTTAGGATTTATAAAATGACAAAAGGACTTTTCATAGACAGGATCATAGGCTGCAATCTCTATAATTTTATCTTTTCCAGGCTTTATTCCTGTAGTTTCTGTATCATAGTAAATGGGTCTTTTTGCCATTTCTTTTTCCCTTTTTTTCTTTCTTTGCATAGAATAGAGGAAAAAAATCTTTGGAGCAAGATCTTAGGTTTTCTATGGTAATGAAGAGTCTAAAGAAGGTACTTATTTTTTCTTTTCTATTGGGTTGTTGCTCTGGTTGTTTTCAGGCTTATAGTAATGGAGATCAAGAAGAGCTTCGAACCGTTCCCGTTACAAATAATCCCCATATCGTTCCCCAGGTTCCAGGAGGAATTCCTGGCTCTCACTTCTAGGTTTCCAGGCTTGCCTTTTTATGGATAATTCGTTTAAAGGAGAGGTAAAGGTTTTGTATGCAGTTTCCCTTTTCCTTTGACATAGAAAAAGTTTTCCAAGAGCTTGGAAAGGAAAAGCTTGTACAGGCTTTGGAAAAGATGCTTTTGATTCGTAATTTTGAAATAAGAGCAGAAGCTGCTTATCAACAAGGAAAGATAGGGGGTTTTTTTCACTCTTATATAGGACAAGAAGCCATACAAACTGCAGTGGTAGAAGCCTGTGGAACCAATCACTGGTTTACTACCACCTATCGATGTCATGCTCTTGCTTTATTACTGGGAGCTACACCTGAGGAGATTATGGCCGAGCTATACGGCAAAAAAACGGGAAATGTGCAAGGTAGAGGTGGCTCAATGCATCTTTATACAGAAAGGATGCTGGGAGGGTTTGGAATTGTAGGAGGGCATGCTCCTATTGCTACAGGAGCCGGTTTTGCCTTGAAATATCAGGAAAAAAAAGAGGAAATATCTTGGTGTTTCTCAGGAGAAGGAGCTATGGCACAAGGAGCAGTTTATGAGTCTTTGAATTTAGCTTCTTTATGGGGTCTTCCTGTCATTTATGTAATAGAGAATAATCATTGGGGTATGGGAACGCATGTTTCTAAAGCTCTTTCTATTCACCCCATTGCAGAAAAGCTAGCTACGGCTTTTGGTCTAAAAGGGTATACTTTGAATGGAATGGACTTTTTGGAATGTTTTCTTTTTTTTCGAGAAGCTTTACAAGAGGTGCTCAAAACTTCAAGACCTATTTTAGTAGAGGCTGTTACAGAAAGATTCAAAGGACATTCCGTTTCTGATCCAGGCTCTTACCGTTCCAAAGAAGAGCTACAAAAAGCCATGGAAAAAGATCCCATTTTCCTGCTAAAAAGAGAGATGCTTTCTAAAAATCTTCTTACTGAGGAAGAATTTAAAGAAATAGAGAAAAAGCAGAGAGAAAGAGCTATTGCTTCAATGGAATTTGCGGAGAAAAGTCCTTTTCCGAGTTCTACTGATCTAGAAGAAGGAGTTTTTGCTCCGTGAAACAAACACAAGAAGTAGAAACAAGAGAGGCTTTGAGACAGGCTATAGAAGAAGAGATGGCTCTTGACGATCGGGTATTTGTTCTCGGAGAAGAAGTAGGTGAGTACAATGGCGCTTATAAAGTGACCAAAGGAATGTTAGATAAATGGGGTTCTAAAAGAATCATAGATTCTCCCATTGCAGAAGGGGGATTTGCCGGTCTTGCTATTGGAGCTGCTCTTTGTGGCCTGCGTCCTATTGTGGAATTTATGAGTTGGAATTTTTCCTTTGTAGCAGCAGATCAGCTTCTTTCCAATGCTTGTAAAATGCATTATATGTCGGGGGGAAGATTTTCCGTTCCCATAGTATTTCGAGGACCAAATGGTGCGGCAGCTCAGGTGAGCTGTCAGCATTCTCATTGTGTAGAAGCGTTTTATAGTAATTTGCCAGGTTGGATTATTCTAGCTCCTTCCAACCCCTATGATGCAAAAGGACTTTTAAAATCGGCCATTCGCAATAATAATCCTGTTCTTTTTCTCGAAAATGAACTCGACTATGGAGATAAGATGGAAATTCCCCACGAACCCTATACAGCTCCTATAGGAAGGGCTCGTGTAGTAAAGGAAGGAAAACAGGTCACTCTTGTTTCTTATAGCCGTATGTTAAAGCTTGCTTTACAAGCAGCTGAAGAATTAGAAAAAAAGGAGAAAATCAGCTGTGAGGTAATTGACCTTCGTACGATTAAACCTTTAGATATTGCTACGGTTTGTAAGTCGATTCAAAAAACCCACTTTTGTGTTCTAATAGAAGAGGGACACTTTTTTGCTGGGATCTGTGCTGAAGTGGGATTTCAAATTATGGAGCATGCTCTTGATTTTTTAGATGCACCTATTAAGAGAGTGTGTCAAAAAGAAACTCCTATGCCTTATTCTAAGATTTTAGAAAAAAATACTTTGCCTAATGTATCTCGTATCATAGAGGCAGTTCAAGAAGTTATAAGCTAAAGAGGAATTATGCCTTTTAAGGTGAATATGCCAAAATTATCCCCTACCATGGAAGAGGGATCTGTTGTCAAATGGCATGTAAAAGAAGGAGATAAAGTAGAAGCAGGACAGCTTTTAATAGAAATAGCTACGGATAAAGCTACCGTAGAATATCAGGCTTTAGATCCCGGTTTTTTGCGAAAGATTTTGAAAAAAGAGGGAGAAGTAGTAAAAGTGGGGGAGCCCATAGCCATTTTTACTGAAACCAAGGAAGAGCCTTTAAAAGAGTCTTCTGTAAAAGAAGAGGTAATTCAGCCCCTACCTTCTAAGGAAGTATCTTCTTCGGAAAAGCCCCCCCAAGAAGAAAGGACTTCTTTACAGCAGCCTGATTTTGCTCCAGAGGCTCCTTTAGCGGGACAATTTCTTCCAGAAGAAGATTTTTCTTCTCAAGGTATTTCTCCTTTGGCAAAAAAAATTGCGCAAGAAAAAGGGTTAGATCTTTCTGAGATACAAGGTTCTGGTCCCAACGGAAGGATTATGAGTAGAGACTTGGATCTTGCCAGACTTCAATCTCTCCTCTCCTTTGGAAAGCAAGATGTGCCTAAACAAGCACCTGGGAGTTATGAGGAAAAACCCCTTTCTCCTATGAGGAAGGTTATAGCTAAACGATTACAAGAGTCTAAAACCTTTGTTCCTCACTTTTACCTTCACCAAGAAATAGAGGTTTCTTCTCTTTTTGCGCTAAAAAAAGAGCTAAAGCAATTCCACTTTTCGCTAACTTATAACGACTTTATCCTTAAAGCAGCAGCTATTTCCCTGAGGGAACATAAGGCAATAAATAGCGGTTTTTATGCGAAAAAACAAACTATCTTATCCTTTCAAACCGTGGATATTGCCATAGCTGTAGCGGTTTCTTCAGGGCTCATTACTCCCATTGTTCGCTATGCCGACTATAAAGATATAGCACGGCTTTCTCAAGAAGTGAAATTTCTTACTAAAAAAGCAAAAGAGGGAAAACTTTCTGAGTCAGAATACAAAGGAGGGTCTTTTACCATCTCTAATTTGGGGATGTATGGAACATCTCAGTTTGAAGCTATCATTAATCCTCCTCAAGCAGCCATTTTAGCTGTAGGTGCTATGCTAGAGGAGCCTGTAGTAAAAAAAGGAAAAATAGAAGTGGGAAAGGTAATGAAGCTTACTCTATCTTGTGATCACAGGGCAATTGACGGAAGAGAAGGAGCTCTGTTTCTAAAAACTATGAAAACTCTTTTAGAATGTCCCTCGGTTTTGCTAATCTAAAGCCATTTTTTTCTTATGAAAACTAAAATAGAGATAAAAGAAAAAACTACGATCATGTTCATAATTAGAAAGAAGGCAAAAGGGCTTTTTTCCCAAGGTAAAGAAACGTTCATTCCATACACAGAGGAAATAATAGTAGGTATGGTAAAAATAATAGTGATCGCGGTAAGTCTTTTAATAGTTTTATTTACGTCATTTGTAAAAATAATCTGATACGAGTCCCTTAAACTTCGGATGCTTTTGATATTTACGCTACAAAGATCTTCTGATTGTTTCAAAGCAATAGTTAAGTCCTGAAGTAGGTCTAAGTCTTTTTCATACAGATGGACAAACCTTCCTGAGGAAATAGCCTCTAAAAGACTTCTCATAGGAACTAAAGAGGTAAGATACTGATTTAAAATCTCCTCGTTTTTGGCCAGCATAACGATGTCTTCACTGTCGATATTCTGAATTTGCTTTTCTTGTTCTAGTACGCTATGTCTTACTTTTTTAATATTCGTATTAAATTCTTGGGTGATCTTCAAGAGGATATGAAATAAAAGTTTTGATTTTTGTGTGGAATTAATTCGTAGACTAGCTTGCAGGATTTTTTCTATAACATTGCTTTTTTGGGGAGAAATGGTTACCACGTAGTTGGGCGTTAAAAGAATGGTTAGGGTAGAAGTATAAAGCCCCCCCTCATTTTCGCTCGGATGCCTAGTAAAAATAACAATGTTTTCTTGCTCATGCTCAATACGGGGTATCTCGTAACGATCTAGGCTATCTTTTAAATCGGCAAAATCAATATCAGTAAGCTCCATGATTTTATCTAAATCTTCCAAAGAGGTTTCTGTTACGTGAACCCACGAACCCACTTTGAATTCATTGATTTTCTGAAACTCTTTTGCTTTTAGAGATTTAAAAAAAACTTCAATCATTTTCTTACACGCTCTTCTCTACCATTAAAGGGAAAGTTAGGAGAAAAGCAAGCACTTTTTTCCTAAGAATCAACGAGAAAATATCCTCGCGAGGTCCGGAAAGGATAAAAGGGAAGTTTTTTTTAAACAAGGAAAAGGTTCTCTCTAAAAAAAGAAACCCAGATAAATTATTGTTTTTGTAAAATGCTCTTAATAAAAAGATTAGAGTTTTTTTGAAAGATAGATTTTTAGATATGTAGAATAGAAAGAAAAGGGCTAAGAATTGAATAGGAGTTTTTATCCAGATTTTTCCCAGTTTATCCATGAAAGGGTCCGAAATAGAGATATTTCTCGACAGAACAAGACAAAACAGCTGGATATCCTTTTAGCATTTTGGAGACAACTTTCCCTAGTTAAACAACTAACTTTTTTAGCTTGTTCTAAGCTGGATAAAGGCTTAAGTTGGAGCAGAAAAGGGCTTGGTAAGGTTTCTATTACTAAAATAGCCTCAGATGTTCTTTTAGTTGAAGAAAAAGGGATCTGGAAAGAAAAAGAAGGCAAAGAATTTTGTTTTACGAATCTTTCTCGATGGACTTTAGGAAGGGTTTCTGGACGTATTTCTTTAGAGCATTTGCGCTATGGAGCCAAAAACCCTGTCTTTTTATTTCATTTAGCTCCCCGTAGCTTTTACAGTTTATGCCCCATTAAGCCTTATCTTTGTGGTAGGGACTGCTATCATGCTCAAGTCAGCTTTAACCACCAGCAAATACAGTTCAATTGGCAAGTTACGGGCCCTAAAAAAAAGGAAGAAATTACGTATTGCTATTTTTAAACCTTATGCACCCTTAAGGTCTATTTACAATCTAAGGAGCTTCCAAAAGAGGCAGCTTTTCAAAAGCTTGAACCTTCTTGTGTCAATTCTACCTCAGTTTCTCCTAGGTATTGTAAAACTCTGGGGTGGACAATTTTTTTCAGCTCCTCACTAGATAGTAGCCTAAGTAGTCGATTGGATTGTTGATACTTCAAGCTTGGGCCTTCAAATTCCGTTTTACATCCCTCTCCCATTTGCAAAAATTCCAGAGACTTTTGAATTCCTCCCTGGGATAGACCTTCAGGATTTGATGTAGAAAAGCCCAATTTTTTTATTATATTTTCGACAAAGGGTATATTTTCTTCCCAATAAAGGGCCGGATTGAGTTTCGGTAGCATGCGGCGCCAGCCATTTTTCTCACATTGAGACTCAGTCAATCGTCGATCAGTTATATTTCTGGAACCATAGGCTCCATACCAAGAAGCAACCCCCGTTTGTGGCCAATGATTGCTTGCTTCTCCTGTGATTGCTAGAGCTAAAAGCTGATCAAGAGCTTTTTTAGTTCGGCCATATGCGGAAGGAACCATACACAAAACAGTTGCTATCCGGTTCCAACGGCTGCCACCAAAAGGATTCTTAAACTTACATGAGCTAGGAAACAAATAAATGAAGGACTGATACATGACCTTATCCCCATTGGGATACATTTCATCAGGGTTTTCTGTCCAAGATTTGGTAGGATTTTGATCCAGATGTAGCCACTCCTCTAGGCTTGTTTCAGAGCTTTCTTCAATAGATAGGGCTGGAACATCTAAAGAGCCAATCAATGAAACAGGAGTTTTATCTGAAGAAGCATACTTTGAATATAGAACTTCCCAAGCTTTTAGCACATTGGGATGATTCCTAATACGCCATGCAAATTCCCCCTGCGGCATTCCTAGGGTATATCTTAACCCTCTTCGGTCTATTCCTAAGTGTTTTTCTTTTACCTCATCCAAGTTCTTTCCCTCAAAGGTGGGATTTATTTTTCGAATATCTTCTAATAGTGCCTTCAGAATAGGCCTCATATCTTTTATGATGTCTTTTAAAATTACATACCCTTCTTTTTCAAGGTGATCTCGCCATTTTGTTTCCTCTTCTAAACGAAAGGTGGCAGGAGTGTACAGCGCTGGAATAATGCAATTTCCCCCCGGTTTCAATTGGTCTGGATCTATCTTTGAAAGAAAGCGATAAAGAGTGTTTTGGTTTACACTAGTGGCACCTTGATGTACAAGAGCTGAATTCCAAATAAGCATGCATGTGGAGTCCTCACCACAAGCACCCCGTATATCTAGCTGAACAGCACGTTGCTGAAATTCCTCACCCAATTCTTGTTCCCACACTCGGTATTGCTTTTCTTGAGATCCTAAGTTGCCATAACGTAAGACTTCTTTGAGTTTCACCCCTTGAAAATCTCCCCAATTCTTAGACTCTTCTTGGCTTTGGTATTCCATGGCAGCTTTTAGATGCTTGTATAATTTCCGATGGCTTCCAGGAATAACCACCAGGGATCTTTGTGTTTGCTTTTCAAAGCGTTCATAAGTCTTTTTTGGACAAAGATACTCCTCTTCGCAGGTGGGTTTGATTTTCCACCACGAATTCTCATCAGTTTGCGTAAATTCTAAGGGAATGTCTTGAAAAGCGGGAAAAACAGCAAAAGAATCAGAGCCTTTTTCTAAGAGTTTTTCCACTTCCCTTGCATAATTACCATCTAGTTCACGCAGGCGTTTTGAATTGGGAGTCGGGGGAACAAAGAAACAGCTTTTGGTTTTCACTTGCTCCCAGTGAGCAGGTTGTTTCCACTTCTCAGTAAACTCCAAGATTTTATTGAGATTAGGTTGGTAAAGTAAAGCTGTCTCATAAAAACGATTGACCCCATTAGTAGACGCTAGGTGGGCATGTAGAAGCATTTTTCCCCAGTATCTTAATCCCGGATTTGGATGAAATTGGGCTAAGTGTCTTAACAGGCCCACATGAAGCATTCCAATAGGACGTGGTACGGAAACAAAGGAATCACTGGGAAAACGGAAGCACTCGCTTTGCCCAGACGTATTCCGGCCATTTTCCATGTGAACAGCAAGGCGCCATGTTTTTGAAAGGGGTAACTGCTTAATTCTCCCTTTCCCATATTTTCTCAGTATCTGTAAATAGAGTGAATCCTCTTCCCCGCTTTTTTTATTTCCCTTTCTTATGATCTCTTTTTTGTATTTTAGCCTATCTTGAGATACAACTTCTGCTCGGTACATAAAAGAAAAGCCAAAGCCCGTAGGAAGACAAGTGCAGTGAGAAGATAAATGCCACTTATTTTGGGAATCTTGGATATCTAGGGTATCAACATAGGTTGCTTTTTCCATGTCTTGAAATGCGCGTCCTTTGTTAAGAGCTGTGATAATATCTGGATTAGGGAAATCTAAAGATCCCAAGGTTGCACTAGGAGGGGTTCCAATGATTTGTAGTCTTAAAAAATTACGAAACTTAACTAGCATGAGTTTAGGATTTTGTGCAAATTCTCTATGGAGGGAAGTTAAGTAGTCTACCGAATAGATATCATCGTCATCCATGGTAGCAATGAAATGGCAACCATACTCTGGTTTAATTATTTCAGCATTTATTATATTGCGCTTATGGGCTAAAGAAAATTTTCCTTCTGGGAATTCTGAATGATCTACTTCCCAATACTTTACTTGATCAGGCATTTCAGCCATCTTTTCTCTCCAGAATGCTTGGGCGTATCTTCTTTCAGGAGAAGGGTTATCCTCTACACCGTTATCTCGAAGGACAAAGAGCTTTTTGTTAGGATAATTCTGCTTTCGAAAATTTTCGAAGATCCAATCACATAAGGCATCTCCGCGTTCGAAAACTGGCACAGCTACGCAAATGCAGGGCATTTGCGTCTGCCAATCTTCCCTAATAGAGTCTGTTTTCCGCGCAGTATTTGAAGGAAAAACCTCCCTGCTTGTAGGGAGAACTTCACTCGGAACTATAGAAGCTTTTGTTTCAAAAGATTGAGCTAACAAAAGAGAGCTTAAGCTAAGTATAAGAAAGAATTTTTTCATGATCTTCTCCAAAAGTAGAGGAAGAGTTTATTCAAAAAATTATTTTCCATCTAGAGTAATTTATCCCTTAGACTAGAAAAGCCGAATATGCATATACTGGCGCGCTTTTTTTCGTTACGGGATTTTCCTCAGAGACAAGAGTAGAGGTTCCTATCATTACAGAGGCATTTTCTCTACGTATGTTTGGAGGTGCGATTTTCAAAGTATTTCCGGTGAGATTTGAAGAGATCACCTAGGACAAATAATTAGCTCTGCCTTAAACCCTGCAAAGTTACGCGGCTCTTTGGTTTCATTTTGGGAACGAGATTTTGATAAGGAAATGGGCAAGTATGCATAGATTGGGCTGTGATATCTTGAATTAGGTTCTTTTATTAGGTAGAGCTAGTTTGTTTAGGGAACTTCAATCATGTAACAGGATTAAAGGGGAAAAAGAAATGGCTAGTCCAGTAAAAAATGAGTCTGTTGTAGAGCTTGAACTACATCTTCAAGATGTGCGTATTTCCAAGAAATGGAATAACTTAACAAAGATCTCCTTAACAAGGCAAGATCCTATGGAGACAAATGAGACCGTAGGTAGAGTAATTAATGCTATTTGTAGTTTTTTTTCAGTGGAAAATTCTTGGGATAGGCGATTATTTGAATCTTTGTTTTCAAGCGATCCTGAATTTAATTGGTTTGAGTGCAAAAAAACAACAGGACAGGGTGTTATATATGCAATAAAGATTCTTCCTGGTAGTGATAGAGATATTTTTTTTGGAAGGAGAGTAGAACCTTTTCAGGCTTTAGATAGAGGATCTCGTAAAGTTCATGTGCGCACGCACTCAAAACTATTAGCCGGAGAAAACAGCTATGATCTCACATTAGGAGATCTCCAGGGAAAATGGAGTGATGATTTAGCATTGATTGCCCTTTACAATTCGGAGTCCTTTTTACAATGTTCTCAGCACTCTACAAATAGGAGTTTTACCCGTTCCATGCAGATATTTGATCCCTCGGAAACTACCGAGAAAAAAAACTGAATTCATAGTCTTATGATAGGAAAACTAGAATTCCTTTTTTGCTGTATTTCAGGTAAGTATTTCTCTAGGAGTGATCTTGATTTATTCACCCTAATCTTATCCTTTCAGGATTTTTGTTCTTGCAAGAAATTGGGGCACGTGTAGAATGTTCCTTCTGTTTTCATCTAAGGAGGGGCTTATGTGTAGTACTCATTATCATTTTGACCCAAACCAATTGAAATTTGGAGAGGGTGAGGCTTCGAAGACTTATGTTCTTTGTAACCACGAAGAACAGGAGCCCCCTGGGTTCTTAGATCTAAAAAAGAGTTGCCAAATAGTTTTTTCGAGGGCCCTCGAATTTGGTAGTTTAGGTGCTGTAGGGAAAAGTTTGGATTTTTGGGGATTTTCAAAGGAGTTACTTCCTCTTTTTGAGCGTTGTGTAGTCGTTTTTGGTATGTCACTGCGAAAGGATCAACAGCCCTTTCAAAAAGGGCGTTTTACGGTCACTACCCACTCTGATGTCGATTCTTCTTTAGTGTTCACTTCTTTTGGGGAACAATCAGTTACTAAAGAAGTCTCTGAACAGATTTTTCGAAGATTTGAATCTAAACTCCAATCCAGAATTCAAAAAGGGAGCTCCTTGGAAGATTGTGTGGTAGTTTTAGAGGAATCCGGAGTTTCTCAAGTCTTCGAAGAAAAGAAGATTTGTCACTCAGATTAGGAGGTAGAAACGTGAGTTTTATTGGGTCTTTTCGCTTATCGACAGCTTGTGTCTTTCATAATTTTCGTGGTTTTTCTTCTGGGGTTACAGGGGAATCTAGATTAGATGTCATTCCGTTTTTTCAAGGAAGTATGAATCCCTACCAGAAAATGGAACCTTTTCTTAGACATGCCGCCTTACATTCAGACAAACTTTCATTAGATGTAAGAGCTCAGCTGTATGATTTTAAACAAAAGGGCAATAAGGAAGGGTATCTTCTTTTTCGAGGTTTTCCTGTTGATCCGGGCTTGATTGGGACGCCAGAGAATGTTAGTGATGTTCCTTGGAAAAAAAAGACTTTTCATAGCGAGTTTTGGCTTTCTTGTTTAGCGAGCTATCTGGGAGAGCCTTTTGGTTATTCACAGGAAAATATGGGGGCTTTGATTCATAATGTAAGACCTTCTAGAGAAAATGCTCAAAAACTGAGCTCTGGAAGTTCTAAGCAGCCTTTGGGGCTTCATTCAGAAAATGCGTTCCACCCTTTTGATCCTGACTATCTCATTCTCTATTGTCTTAGACAAGATCAAGATAAAAAGGCGGAGACAACTATAGCAAGTTTTCGAAGAGCGAGGAATTATATCCCAAGAGGTTTGGAAAAGGTTCTTAGAGAGCCTCTTTTTCAGACTGGGGTTGACTTTTCTTTTGGAAACATTGATCAAGAAAAAGGAAATGGTAGGATTATACCGATTTTGTATGGGGATGAGGAAGATCCTCTCATTACTTTTGATCCGGATTATATGGAAGGATTAACAAAAGAGGCCCGAGAGGCTATGGAAGTGCTTGAAGCAGCTTTAAAGAAGGTAGAAAAGGGAGTTTTGCTGGAGTCAGGAGATGTCCTTATTGTAGATAACCGAAGGGCTTTACACGGGAGAAAGGAGTTTTTTGCTAAATTTGATGGGCAAGATCGCTGGCTTCAAAGGATGTTAGTTTCTCGAAATTTACAGGGAGCTGAGGTCATGTTTAGTGAACAGGGAAGGATTATCTCTCACTGTTTTGAGAAAGCAATTAAGGGGGGGGAGACGTGAATGATCCTTCGCCGACTACTCTTTCACAAAGTTTCTTAACAGGTGCAGTTGTTGGCTTTACCGAAGTTTTTTTGACCCATCCTTGTTGGACTGCAAAAACAAGACAACAGTGTGGTCTTCCTTTTACTCTTAATCCAAGGGTCTTGTGGAGAGGGGCTATTCCTGAAGCAGCAGCAATGATTCCTATTGATATCATACAGATGGCGTTAAGTACGGCTATTAATGAACGTTTTCTTCATAATCGGGGTGATACTTCTATTTCTAAGAGAGCTTTGGCTGGTTTTGCAGGAGGGGCTGTCGGTGGCTTGGGAATTAGTGTAGTAGAAGCTGTAATGACTCACCAGCAATTGGATAGAGTTCCCCGGAATTTTTTTTCTACCGCATATAAGATGTTTCGTGTAGCGGGGGCTTCTTCAGTTTTTACAGGGACCTTAGAAGCTTCCTTGCGGAATGGTATTTATAATACGGGCTTTTTTGCAGCGGCTCCTCTATTGAATCGAAGAATTGAGCCGAGCTTATCTAATCCCGTTTTTTCCGTTCTTGTAAGTGGAGCTGTGGCAGGTGGTGTTGTCTCAGTCCTATCCCATCCTCTGGATGCCATAAAAACTAGAAGGCAAAAAGAAGGAGCTATAGCTGGAATTAGGAAAACAGCAGTCTCTATGTATAGGGAGGGGGGAGTAAATCGATTTTTTGTAGGATTAGGATTTAGAAGTGCTCGGGTTATTCTGGGGATGATGGGGACTACTTTTGTGTACGAGCGTCTTGAAAAGGATAAATTTAGAGTTGAAAGTTCCAAGTAGTCATGGCATTTTGTCTTGGAATTATTTTTATAAATACAAAAAAGGAGGGATTTTAATATGTCTGCACCAGCGTCTTTTCGAACTTTGATTCCACGGACTGTTCCATCTTCTTCTATTACTTTTCATAAAGGGATGGTTTTAGAAAGGGGGGTTACTATTACTAATGCTATTTCCTTAGAAGAAGGTAGAATTGCTGTTTTTCTTAACAAAACTCCCTTTCATCCAGTGAATAAAAAATGGCCAGATCAACCTAGTGACAGAGGAGTTTTATCGATAGGCGAAAAAAGATATGAAGTGGAGTCTTGTGAAATTTTTGGAATTCACCGAGAAGACTTTAAGGTTTTGGATATTTCTTCGGTAGATAGAAATGATCTGCAGAACTGGTCTCAATCTGTAGGGCATCTCATTTCATTTCGAGAAAGTGAAGTCTCAAGCCTTCTTAACAAAGTTGTAGATGCTCAAGTAGATACTAGATACCGTTCTCTTTTGAGCTTGCATCATACTGCTTCACATCTAGCAGCTATTGCTTTAAATAAGGTAGCATCAGAGTTTTGGGACCTAGCCAAATCGAGAGGAATCCAGAAGGATTCTCTGGGTAATCCAGATCTGGATAATAAAGCAATTGTGAGATCTACCATAGGAGAACAAAAAAGCAGGGAAGAGTATAGATTTGGAAAAAAGATTCAAAAGGCAGGTTTTAATGCTGTAGGATTCCTTGAACAGGCTCAGCGAGTTGAAAAAAGAATTAACGATCTAATTGCTTTTTGGTTGCAAGCTAAGGATAGTCCTATTGAAATCGACGCTTCGAATGACTCAATTTCCGGAAGAAGAACTTGGAAATGTAAACTCTTGGAGGGTTCAGTTGAAATTCCTTGTGGAGGGACACATATTTCTTCAACTGGTTTGGCAAAATCAATTACCGTTTCTCTTTCTCCAGATCTGAATCAAAAAGAACTAGTAGTTTCTGTAGTGGGGCTATATCATTCTGATTCTCAAGAAGAAAAGAAAATGGAATGATTTTTTTAGATAAGCAGCTGGATTTTTTGTATTTTTTTCAGTCTTTTAGGACGCCCTTCTTTACTTCTTTTTTTTCTTTTCTCAATTTTTTTGATACTGATCTGTTTGCTTTCTGCTTTGTAGTGTTTGTGTGGATGGGAGTTTCTACTGTTTGGGGAAAGAGGCTAGCTTTTCTGCTAATTTTAGATGCTTGGGTGAATTATATAGCAAAGATTACCTTTTGTTTGCCTAGGCCTTTTGTATTTGATTCGACTTTGAGTCTTGTTGAAGTGGGAACAAGGTATGGATGTCCTAGTGGTGGAGCGCAGATGTCTTTGTTACTGGGACTTGTAATGGGCTATGCTTTTAAGAAAAAAATAGCTTGGATAGTGGGTATTAGCTATGGCTTGCTTATTGGTTTCTCCAGGTTATTTTTAGGTGTTCATTTTCCTTTGGATGTTTTATCTGGTTGGTTTTTAGCAGGATGTATGTTTTATCTGTTTATCAGATATATGCATGTAGTTGAGCTTTACCTTCAAAAACACGCACTATATGCCCTTTTATTGACCATTTTTTCGGCTTTGGCTATATCAGTAATTTTTTTGCATACTCCTACAGTAGGTAGAATGATTATGGCGATAAGCTTGGCCATGGGGATCTTTATTGCGTATAGAATGGATAGTGGTGGTTTACCTAGAGTTTCCTTTTTATTTTCTTTTATCCGAGGTATTTTTGGTATATTCTCATCTCTATTTATATATTGGTTGTCCTTTTCTTTTTCAGGTCGATCGTTTATTGGGATTTTCTTCTCTGGCTTGTGGGTAAGTTTTTTCTTTGAAAAAGCTTACCACTTTTTCAATAGCATGCTTTACCCGGAAAATGTAGATGCCGAGCTGGAATAACTTTGATTCAATTTTCTTCTATATTGGCTTTTGAAATATTTAGGGAAATTCGAATTTTACCTTTAATTTTTTGAATTTTCTTATATTTCCTTGGTTTTTCCAGCATACTTAGCTCATTGATTCGTTATCAATTCGAGGAGAATCATTTAAGTCCTTAGAGCTCCTACGAAAGTAGCTGATTTTTTGGTATTGGGGTATTGGTTTTTTGTTTGACATAATGGGGTATTTTCTTATAAGATCTCTGGCTTTTAATCAGTTTTTAACAGGAGATTTTAATGGCTACGGCTGCATATACTTTGCTTTGTTATAAAGAATTTGGAAGAGGATACGGTCCTGGGCCTAATCCAAGAGGAGGAGGGGATAAAAAGGATCCATCAAAGAGGACTAAGAATAAGGTTAATTTAACCAATCTGGGGCACTTGGTAAACGGAGTTATAAGTAGCACCTTTACTGTCCCATTTATTCAACCTGGCTGGGCCATTAAAACTTATTATATGAATGGACAAAAGGGATTTCCTCCTGTTAGTACCTTTTACAAGGGAATGGTTCCAAATATGGTTTGTGGAGCTATCCCTGAAGGAGTAGCTTTTGTTGCTGAAGATCTTTTTTCTAAGAAAGTTGGACGCTCTTCGGATGATCTAACTCGCCTTGCCTCTAGTTTTCTTGCAGGGGTTGTAGCGGCTCCTTCAAGTGCTGGGTTAGAAGGTATTATGATTCGGGCTCAAACTGGAACTCGTTCATCTAGGGAGATTTTGTATGATACTTTGAAAAAAAGAGAAATAAGAAGATTTTTTAAAGGGACAGTCCCCACCGGAATAAGGGATGGTTTATTCAATGTAGGAATTTTTGCTTTCAATGATATTCTCCAACGAATCTTTCGTGAGAAGCTGAATACCAATTCTACTTTTTGTAGTGGGATTCTTTCTGGGATGATTGTTGGTACCTTGAGTACTCCTTTTGATGTAATTAAAACGAGAATGCAGGCAGATGATAAGGGAAAGTATAACAGATTTTTGCAAACTTATCACAAAATCGTGAGAGAAGAAGGTGTTAAAGCTTTAATGTCTGGGGCAGGAACAAGAGCTGCATTGATTGGTCTCTGTATTGCTTTGATGTCTGAAGCAAAAAATCAGGTTCCTCCTTATCTCCCTCCTTACATGCAAGCAAAAGCTGAGAATGAGTAGTGAAGTATCTTCTCGACATGGGATTAATTTCCAAAGCTGTTCATTCTTTGGAATCTCATGTACTGAAAACTCCCACAGAGCACTCTCCTTTTTTATCCGAAATGGTAGGTGCTCCTGTTTACCTCAAGCTTGAATCGTTACAGGTTACTGGGTCTTTTAAGATTCGTGGAGCTTTATTTCATCTACTTACTTTATCAGAGGCTGAGAAGGAAAGGGGGGTAGTAACGTGTTCTGCCGGGAATCACGGTTTAGGACTTGCTTATGGGGCAAAAAAATTGGGCATTCCTTGTACGGTATACATTCCAAAGAATATAGATGAGGCTAAAAGAGACAAAATTAAGAAGCTGGGAGCAAGAGTCAGACAGTCTAATTTCATTGGCTACGATGATACTTTATCCTGGGCATACGAGGAGATAGCAAAGACAAATCAGCATTTTATTAGTGCTTTTGAGGATGAGAGAATCATGGCAGGTAATGGAGGAACAATTGCGAACGAGCTTTATGAAGATTTTCCGAGTATAAAGAATATTATCTTCCCTATTGGAGGAGGAGGTTTGGGTTCAGGGCTTTCTTATTATTTTAAAGAAGTAAATCCTTCTATCAGGTTAATTGGATGCCAACATGTAGATTCCCCAGGTTTTAGACTTTCCCTTGTAAAAGATGAAGCGATTACAAAGCTTCCTTCCATTGAGACGCTTGCCGGTGGAGTGGAGGGGGGTATTGGAATAAAATGTTTTGAAGTTTTAAAGCATAGAATTGATGAAGTTTGTTTAGTTTCAGAGGAAGAAATATATGACGCTTTTTGTTGGATGCTAGAATACCACCAGTATCTGATTGAGCCAACAGCAGCAGTATCTATTGCAGCAGTTTTAAGTGGAAAAGTACCATTCCTTGAAGGAATGAGTGTTATTTTGCTTAGTGGAAGAAACGTTAGTTTGTCTACAACTCAGAGAATCTTACAGAAAAGATATTCCTTTTTTCAACGTAAAGAATAATATCTTGCTGAAAATAGATAAGACTTTATTTGGATTTTTTTCTAAATGGGCGTAACATGAGATCCATGTTGGCTTCTCCTCAAAGAGGGAATAAAAAAGCCTATCCTATATTAATAGCGTTTTTGTTGCGCGGTTTTTTAGGAGTGGGTTTAATGGTTTTTGCCTACTATCAAATGGAGGGCTTTTCGGAAAGTTATCTCTATGTGAAAGAAAAATCCTCTCCCAAGAAAGCCATTTTCCAGTCTGTGGGAACTATCTTAGATCAACCCTTTTTTTATTTAAGCTCAGGAAGGCAGTGTTTTGCTTTTATAAGCCAAGATCAAAAGTTTGTCTTAAAGTTTATGAATCAAGCAAAGTTTGATCTGCCTTACTTTTTGCGGAAAATTCCCTTTCCTTATCTTGAAGAAAAAGCTAAAAAAAGAAAGCTAAGATCCCTTTCATTTTATGAAAGCTTTCATCTAGGGAAAGAGCTTACGCAGCAGACAGCTGTCCTGTATGCCAAATTAGATAGAGAAGAAGCTTTATTTCCTACTCTTTTGGTGTACGACCCTATAGGGTACCCTAAATACATAGATTTAAATCAAACGCATTTCATCCTGCAAAAAAGGGGTGAACTAATTTATCCTCATCTAACCTCTTTGGAAAAAGAACCTAACAAGTTCTGGAATGCAGTAGATTCTTACCTGGAACTTGTTTTTTCTCGGATCCAAAAAGGGATTTATGATGATGACTTAAATGTGGACCAAAACATAGGTTTTATTGAAGGAAAGGCTTTTTTACTCGATTTTGGAAGGCTTTATAGAGCACAAGATCTTTCTCTCTCAGAGAAGAAAAGAGAACTAAGGAGATCTACCAAGTTCTTTGAAAGATGGCTTATAAAAAAAGCTCCAGAGAAGTTGTCTCTTTTTCAAGAAAAGCGAAAGGAAATAGAAAAAAAACTAGAGTCTTTTCCTTATCAAGAAGAAGCAGAAAGGGTCAAAGGAGCTTTTCAAGAGTAGGCATTTTGAAGAGTTTTCTTCTTTTTTTTCCCAAAAAATGGCACTACAAGGAGTATGAGAAGAAGATATCGAGCTTTAAAAAAGTTTTTCTTAAAAGATCTTTGGGAGTCTCCTCTAAAAAAAGAGAGGGGATTTCGTTGGTTTTTCTTTCGCTTTGCTAGATCTATTTTATTCTCTCTAAGGGGCTTTTTTGAGGATCTGTGTTTTCTAAGAGCTTCTGCTTTAACTTATTATACTCTTATGTCGTTAGTTCCTGTGCTTACGATGTTTTTAGCTATTGCACAAGCATTTGGATACCAGGCCTCGTTAAAGAAGTTTGTCTACGAGAGATTTACAGGACAAGAGATATTTATTACCGAGGTACTAACTTTTTCTAAGAACCTCTTAGAAAATACGAAAAAGGGATGGATCACAGGAGTGGGAGTTGTCCTTTTATTCTGGAGTGTTATCAAGGTATTATCTCACATAGAAAAAGCCTTAAACCATATTTGGGAAATACAAAAAACAAGGAGGTTTGTTAGAAAATTTAGTGACTATTTGTCCATTATGCTTGTAGCACCTATTTTAGTGATTTTAGCAAGCAGTGTAACGGTTTATACGGTAAGTAAGTTACAAGGATATATCCATTATCTTTCTTTTTCAGAACAGGTGAGCTCTTCCCTTCTTTTTTTGGTAAGACTTATTCCCTATGCTTTGATTTGGGTCCTTTTTTTCTTCCTCTATATTTGCATTCCAAATACGAAGGTACAAGTAGGTCCCGCTACCATAGGGGGAATAGTAGGAGCTTGTTTATACCAGTTCATTCAATGGATCTATGTCCATTTTCAAGGGGAGCTTAATAGTTATGGAACTATTTATGGAAGCTTTGCCGCGATTCCCCTTTTTTTGATTTGGCTGGATTTAAGCTGGCTTTGTGTATTTTTTGGTGCAGAAGTGTGTCATACATACCAAAATCTGGAGAAATATGAGTTCGGTTGGGAAGTTCCTCACTTCAGTATTCGTTTTAATCTCATAGTGTACTTGTGGGTTACGCAGGAAGCTATTTTACGTTTTCAAAAAGGAAAGAAAATGAGTAAAGAAGAGATTTATGAAACCTTAAAACTTCCTATGCCTTATATAGAACAGGTTTTGCAGAGACTAGTCTGTTTAAATATTTTAGTAGAAGTTACTTCAGAAAAAAAATACGTTCCTGCAAAAGAAACGGAGGCTCTTACGGTAAAAGATGTAGTTGAAAGAACTCTGCGGAAGGGAAAGGAAGATATAGGTCCCCCTTTAGAGTTCTTTCAGGAAGTTATGGAAGAGTTTTTCTCTTTTATGAAAGAAAAATGGAATCAACCCTTAAAAGAGATAGGAAAGCATGGGTTTAGATAAAATCTATCCTCTTACCTTTCGTCCCATTTATAAAGAATATGTATGGGGAGGTACCAAGCTTTTCTCTATAAAAAAGGAAAAGCAAAAGAAGAAAATAGCAGAATCTTGGGAAGTTTGTGATAGGGAAGAAGGGGAGAGCCTTGTAGAAAAAGGGTTTTATGAAGGATATAGCCTCAAAGAGCTTCTTCGAGAAAAAAGCGCTCTTGTTTTGGGAAAAGAAGAAAAACAATTTCCCCTTTTAATCAAGCTTATTGACTCTGCTGAAAACTTAAGTATTCAAGTTCATCCCAGTCAAGACTCTTCGAAAATTACTAAAGCAGAGCCCAAAACAGAAATGTGGTATATTTTAGAAGCGGAGAAAAAAGCTGCTATCTACGCAGGATTTCAAAAGGAAATTCCGCTCGAAAAAAGAAAAGAGCTTTTAGGAAAGAAGGAAATGCTTTCTTACTTAAGGAAAATTCCCGTGAAAAAGGGGGATGTTGTTTTCATTCCAGGTGGAAGAGTACACGCTATTTTGCAGGGCTGTTTTTTATTAGAAGTTCAGCAAAACTCCAATACAACCTATCGTATCTATGATTGGGAAAGAAAGGAAAAAAATAGGCCTCTTCACTATAAAGAGTCTTTTGAAACCATTTTATGGGAGGATATTCAAAGTCCTTTATGCTCTCCTCTTTTGGAAGAGGAAGGGGAGGGGTTTCAAAAGTTTTTATGTTTGCAAACTCCCTTTTTTAGTCTACGAAAATATACGATCCAACAAGAGACCACCTTTCCTTTGGCAAAGAAGTTTCATGTTTTTTTTCTCATAGAGGGAAAAGCTTTTTACAAGGAAGGAGAAAAGTGGATAGAGATGGAGCTTTTAAGAGCTTATTTTTGGCCTGCTTGTTTGCTTCAAATAACTGTGAAAGGGATCGCTACGCTACTTTGTGTAAGCTCTTAAAATTCCTTTGGGGTTTTTGTGCAGAATTTTAGAATAAGATAGCTTCTTTGGTGTGTTGTTTTACTTTATTCTACGCAATTGATAAATCGCTAAAGCAACTCCAGAAAGTTCACTAATATTTACCTCTAGTTTGCTTGGAACAATTTTACATACAGAAAGAGGTTGAGGCCATGTGTATTTTTTTAGTTTTTTTTGTAAAGGGGTTAAAAAAAGACTCTTTGCATGGATAACAATGGTTCCTAAAACGATTACTTCAGGGTTAAAAGCCATAATTAAAGTCCCTATGGCTTGAGCGCACCTTTCCAGGAAAGGCTCCCAGATTTTTAGCGCAAAAGGGTCTTTTGCCTTCACTGCTTCGACTATATGGACTGCGCTAATATCTGTTATTTTTCCCTTTGCTTTTTCTAAAATGGCGGTCTTTATTTTCTGTTTTTTCAATTGGGATTGAATGTGTAAGGCAAGACTTTTTCCTCCACAGAAGGCTTCAAAACACCCTTGTAAACCACAGGCGCAATCAGGCCCTTTAGGATCTAAAATCATATGACCAATTTCTCCTGCTGTTTCTGTTTTTCCCACAACAAGCTGATCATTTACAATAATCCCTCCCCCAATTCCAGTGCTCATAGTAAGATAGAGCATATTAGAAGTTCTTTTAGCTCCCCCAAAATAGTACTCTGCTAAAACAGCAGCATTGGCGTCATTACTGATAAAAGTAGGGATTTTAAAAGCTTTTTGGATGGGAGAGACAACGGGGGAGTTATGCCATCCTGGCAAATTGGGAGGAGTAAGTAAAATGCCCTTTTTGGAATCTAAAGGACCTGGGGACGAAATCCCGATAGCTTGAACCATTTGTTTAGGTATTTTTCCTTGTTTTAATACCTTCTCAATAAGATGGATAATAGCGCTACATCCTTCCTTAGCTGTTTTCAAAGGAGCTGTTAAAATTCTTTCAGAAAAAGCAATTTTCCCTTCTTCATTAGCTAGACATACAGAAATTTTTGTTCCTCCAATATCTACTCCAACAAAGTGTGTCATAGTTTGTTAGCTCCTTTTTTTGCATTCTGTGAGAAAAAGGATCTTTAAGCAAGAAAAGATTTTTGCTACTCTTTTTTCTATGAAGTGGCTTGCTTTGGACATCGATGGGACAATCACGGCAGAGAAGCACTCTTGCCCTGAGGAAATGGTTCATTATCTACAGACTCTTCAGAAGAAGGGCTGGGGTATTGTGATTTTAACAGGAAGGAGCTTTTCCTTTTCTCAAGGCATTCTTTCCTCTTTTTCCTTCCCTTTTTTCTTCTCCGCTCAAAACGGTTCTATCCTGCTACAAATGCCTGAGAAAAAGATCCTGGAAAAGGCCTACCTAAACAAGGAAGAAATCTCTTTTGTGCAAAAAATAGCAGAAAAAGAAAAAGCACCCCTTTTGGTCTATGCAGGTTTTGAAAGAGGTGATACAGGGTTTTATGATCCAAAAAATCTTTCCGAAGAAGAGCTTGCTTATGTGAAAGATCTTGCCTCTAGAGAAAGTAAGCCTTGGCATGCCTTTTCTGAGATGGATCTAGAAGAAGCGCCTTTTTTAAAGGCGTTTGGAAACAAAAAGGTTATAGAGAGGTTGTTTACTACTTTAGAGAAAAAGGGGAGTTTTCATCTCTTTTTAGTCAAAGATCCCTTCAAAGAAGGGACGTTTCTTTTGCAAGTTACTAAAAAGGGGTGTAACAAGGGATCTTGTTTAAAAAAGTTTTTAGAGAAACGGGAAAGGAAAGTATTAATTGCAGCTGGAGATGACGCAAATGATCTGCCTCTTCTTCAAGTAGCAGATATTAAGATTGCAATGGAACAGGCTCCTTCTTTTTTAAAAGAAGGAGCGCATTACATCGCTTCTTCTCCAGAAAAAGAAGGCCTTATCCCCACTTTACGAAAGGTTATTGACCTAGTTTTGTAGAGACTGGCTATCTATGGCAACTCCCATAGCGTGCATTCCATTGTCCACAAATAAAATAGAACCCGTGATAGCAGAAGCTTGTTCAGACAAAAGAAAGCAGGCGGCTTTTGCCACCTCTTCTGCTTCAAGCTCTTTCTTCAAGGGGGCATTTTCTTTGTAATAGTTGATCATATCTTCAATCATTCCAATTGCTTTAGCAGCTCTGCTGGGAAGAGGGCCTGCAGAGATGCAGTTTACCCGAAGATTCCACTTTCTACCCGCTTCAAAGGCTAGGGTACGAACATCACTTTCTAAAGCAGCTTTGGAAGAACTCATCCCCCCTCCGTATTTAGGGATAACTTTGGTAGAAGCGATATAGGAAAGGCAAAGAGCAGATCCTTTTTCTCCCATGACAGGCCCAAAATGGGCTAGTAAGCTCACAAAGGAATAAGAAGAAGAGCTCATAGCGGCTAGGTAGCCTTTACGAGAAGTTTCCAGGAGAGGTTTTTTTACCTCAGGTGCGTTTGCTAAGGAGTGGACTAGAAAATCAATTTTCCCATAGTCCTTCTCTACTTCTTTGGCTACTTGTGATAAGGTAAAGGATTTTAGATCCTTGTACCGTTTATTTTCTAAAATCTCTGGAGGAACGTCTTCTAAAGAATCAAACATAGCGTCCATAGGATAAACTTTTGCATATTCCCATAAAGAGCCATCCGAGAGCTTTCTAGATTCATCAAATTTTTTGTTTTTCCAAGAAGTAAGAAAAATATTTACTACAGGAGCCCAGGTTCCAATCAGAATTTCACAGCCTCTTTCTGCTAAGGCTTTTGCTATGGCCCAGCCAAAGCCATTATCATCACCGATCCCAGCGATAAAGGCCTTTTTTCCTGTAAGATCTTTTGAGTGCATATCTTCATCCCCTGATAGTAAAGAAGCCAGTTTAGCTTATTTCTAGCTAATTCTCAAGAAGAGGTATTTGCCCATAAAGAAAAAAAAAGTTATATCTAGGGAAATAGAGGAAAATTTTTATTTTATGCTAAAGGGGATGGTTTGATGAGGACTGTGGCTATTTTGAATCAAAAGGGAGGGACAGGAAAGACGACTACAGCGGTAAATTTGGCAGCTTCCCTAGCAGAAATGGGAAAAAAAATTCTCCTTATAGACCTAGATCCTCAAGCTTCCGCCTCTCTTTGGTATGGATTTAAAGACAAGGGAAAGGCTCTTTTCGAGGTTTTAACGGACGAAAGAGAAATTCTATCTGCGGTGGAAAAAACCTCCGTGGAAGGGCTTGATATCCTTCCTGCTTCGCAACTTTTAGCAGGAGTAGAAAAGGCTTTAGCTCAAGAAGTAGGAGCAGAAAGAGTGTTAAAGTGTAAATTTGAGGAGATGGCAGATAAACCTTGGGACTATGTCCTTATAGATTGCCCTCCCACACTGGGTATCTTATCTTTAAATGCTCTTTCTTTAGTAAAAGAGGTTTTAGTTCCTGTAGAAACGCATGTTATGGCCTTGCATGGACTAGTGCAGCTTTTGAAAACCATTGATCGTGTTCAAAAGCGGGTAAATCCAGAACTTCTTTTAACTGGTATTTTAGCTTGTAGAGTAGATTTTAGAACAAAGCACTCTTCTGAGGTACTAGATCAGCTAAAAAGTCGGTTTTCAGGAAAAGTTTACTCTTGTGTAATTCGGGAAAATATCCGTCTTGCAGAAGCTCCTTTACACATGAAGCCTATCATTTGTTACGACCCCTCCTGTAAAGGCTCGCAAGATTACAGGGCGCTGGCAAAAGAGCTCATCAGCCAAGAAGCTCCTTTTAAAGAGAAGAAAGAACAAGGGTAGCTAGAAGGAAAGGGTAGCGTAAGCTCCTATCACGTTTTGATAGCGCCACACATCCTTAGAGGATTTGAGCTGTCGGAAGGTATAAAACACTTTCATATTAAAAAAAGAGGCCAAATCTGTATTAAGCCCCAGAGAGATTCTATTTTGTACAAAACCTCGTTTATCCCTAAAAAAAGCCTCTTCTGAAACATAGGGGCTGATTCTTGCTTTAAAAAGAAGGGAAAAAAGAGATCTATACTGAAAAGCATCAGGATTGTCTTGCCTTACAAGATAAGAAAACCTACTTCTGTGAGAAAACACAAGGAGATTTCCTTCTTTTTTAAACAAAACATCTGCTAAAGGTTCATAAGTAGGTTTAAAAGAGGCAGAGCTTCTGGAGAAAACTTGACGATATCCCCAAGCAAAAGAAAAAAGGGGGCTCATCTTATGAACGAGCATGGCTTCTGCATGAATATAGTACAGATAAGAAACATCATCTCCCCACCTTGCTTCTACATCGAAAAAGAGAAAAGAACTTTCAGAAATAGAGACCTTTTGCTTTTGTTGCACCCAAAATTGAAGATCTCCTTTTTGATTCAGGCTTGCAGTAGCAAAAATAGGAAGAAAAAATAGTAAAATTCTAAAAAAAATCATCCCTTCTCCTTAAATTTAGGTTAGGTGTTTTCTTCTCTAAAGTACAGATTAAGATTTTCTCTTCGATAAGGTCAAAGGTTTTTTTCCTTCAAAAAAGGGAAGCTATCTCCCTTTTTCAAGATATGTTACTTTTATCGTAATTTAAGAGATAAGTCATGAAGAGATTTTTTAGATCCTGGCTTTTGTGGAATTTTTCTTTCATCTCTGACGCTATTCTTCAGTTTTTTCTCTATTTATTCCTATTGCCTCTTTCCTTGTTCAAGCCTCTTCATTTTTCAAAACGAAAGAAAAAACCTCTTCTCTTAGTACACGGATACTGTCACTTTAGCTGGGTATGGATTTACCATTTTTGGAATTTGAAAAAGAGATATGGTCCTATCTATACCTTGAATCTTGGCAACCCCTTTGCTTCGATCAAAACATATGCAGAAAAACTAGAAAAAATTCTTAGTTTAGAAAAAAATTGGGTCCTTATAGGGCATTCCATGGGGGGGCTTGTAGCAGTTCATGCAGCCTGTGGTAAATATAAAGCGAGGATAGAAAAGATTATTACTCTATCTACCCCTTTTTCGGGTACTAAGATGGCTTCTTGGGGTATTGGCTTATGTTGCCGTGAAATGAAAATAGGATCTTTTTTCCTACAAGAGATGAAAGAAAAGATGCGGTTTTTACACTGTCCCATCTATTCTATAGCGACTAGGCAAGATCGAATTGTGATCCCTCATGAATCGGCTCTTTTACCAGGAGGAAAAGAATTTGAAGGGATAGGACATGTAGGATTGTTATTTTATAGAGAAGTTTTAAAGCAGCTTTTTCTTTGGATTAATTGATTATTTTTTCTTCTCTCTTCAAGGAAGTAATAGAAGGGAATCCATTAAAAAAAGATTGCAAAACAACTAAGGAAACGATATCAGGAAGAAAAAGGAGAAGGTTATGGACGAGAATCTTTCAGAAAAAAAGGAGGAGAAGAAGGCGAGTTTTACAGATTATTTGCCGCTGCTGTTCATCATTTTATTTTCTCTCTTTGGGGCTTATGCTTTTTCAGAAAGACTGATCCAGTTTTCTTGGAAGATTTATGGATCTTTGTTTATGGGGCTTTTTTTTTTCCTTCTCTCTCTGTTTAAGTTTTTTGATATAAAAGGCTTTGCCCAGGGGTTTTCTTCCTATGATATCCCTTCTCAAAAGTTTCCCCCTTATGCGTATGTTTACCCTTTTTTAGAGCTTCTTTTAAGTTTTTTATATTTGTCTTCTTGGGTTTTCTATGTAACCAATATTTTAACCATTATTATCATGGGAATTAGTGCCCTTGGAGTGATTAGAGCTGTTTCTTCCCATCGAGATATCTCTTGCGCTTGTATGGGAACGGTAATCAAGGTACCCTTAACGACTCTTAGCATCATTGAAAACCTGGGAATGGGTCTTATGGCCTTTTTCATGCTTTTTTAGTTTTATGGCAGACCTGGTAGTTATTACAGGCTCCTCGGGAAGAATTGGAAAGCGTCTCATACAAAGACTTGAGGGAAAGTACCAAATTGTAGGAATCGATTTTCACCCTCCTGCTTTTAAACCATCCCATTTGTCTTTTCTTTTTGCGGATCTCTCTGATGATTCAAGTGTGAAAACCGTTTTTGAAAAAATAAGAAAGGAACAAGGAGAAAAAATAGCCTCCTTCATTCACTTAGCTGCTTACTATGATTTTGTAGGAGGAAGCTGGGATAAGTATGAAGAAATTACCCTAAAAGGAACTTCTCGTCTTTTAAAGGAGCTACAAAATTTTTCTGTTGAGCAGTTTATTTTTTCTAGCACCCTTTTAGTACACAAACCAACCAAGCCGGGTCAAAAAATTGGGGAAACTTCTCCTTTGGCACCCGCTTGGGCTTATCCCAAGTCTAAGGTGTTAACAGAACAGATAATTGAAAAAGAAAAAGGAAATATACCCTCTGTAATTTTGAGAATAGCAGGTTGCTATGATGAAAATTGCCACTCCATTCCTATTTCCCAGATGATTCAAAGAATTTATGAAAAAGATATCAAAGGGCACCTTTTCCCAGGAGATAAGCAACATGGTGCTTCTTTTCTTCATTTTGAAGACTTAACAGAGTGTCTTTGTCTTGTCATAGAGAAAAGAAAGGAGTTAGGGGAAGAGATTTTTTTAGTAGGGGAAGAAAAAACCTATTCCTATGACCAGCTACAAAACGAAATAGGAAGGCTTTTATATAACAAGCCATGGTTTACGTTAAGAATTCCCAAGTGGGTTGCTAAAGCAGGGGCTTTTATGCAGCTTTTAATTCCTTCTGAAAATACTCCTTTTATAAAGCCTTGGATGATTGATCTCGCAGATGATCATTATGAACTAGATCTTTCTCATATTAGGGAGAAATTAAAATGGAGCCCTAAAAAGGACCTCTTCAAGGCCCTTTCCAATATGGTGGAAAAACTGCAAGAATCTCCAGAACTTTGGTATAGAGAACAAGGACTTTCTAGCCAAAACATAGAAAATGGTTTTTCTGAAGAAGAAAAACGGTAGCGTAAGAGCATTTTAAAAAAGAGCTGTTACCGTAAGAACCCCTGAGGCAAAATGGAAGCTATTTTTTCCATAAACCGAGAACCAACCTCCCGCTAAAATTCCTATGTTGGGAGTAAATAGGTATTCTAAAGCAGGCGCTAGGGAAAGCTGATCTGAATCAGGGGCTCCCACAGAGGCTGCTTCCCCTGTTGCGCTAGTTCCTAAAGTTCCTCTAAAACGGGTCTTTTTAGAGCATACATAGGAGAAATCTGTCGCAAATACCCACTTTTGATTCAAACTGTATTCGAAAGCAAAGTTTGTCGTAAAAGAATCCCCCGGTTTGACTTTTCCTTTAGTTCCATTTCCTCCTCCATAGGCATTTAACTCTTCTACCTCTACTTTAGAAGAGACTTTATAATTCAAGGAAAGTCGCAATCTAGTAGGATGCAAAAGCGACCACCAGATGACCTTTGAAACATTGAAAGAAAAGGTGGTTGCATAAGAGCCTGATCCGAGAGCATCTAATCCATTTTTATTGGAAGAGAGGTTTTCATATTTTCCTGTAGGAAATGATTCTGTAATGCCTACTTTCATAGCAGGGATGTAAGGGGTTTCTTGGAAAAGAGAGATTCCGAGGGCAAGGCTTGTATCACCTATTCCGTTATAAGAGATAGCATTTTGATGGTTATAGATGTATTGAGGAGTAACGGTGATATCTACTCTTGGTAGGAGCCCTGTTTGTAGGATAAAAGGAGTATTTACCTGAACAAGATCAGGAAGGCAAATAGAGTCTCTTCTGCTATTAAAACGGGCATAGTGGTTTGTTACAAAGACGTAGGGTTGAAGCACTATGGAACCCATAGGAGCCACATTGGCAGAGCCGGTTAACAAAGGACCCGCATACCAAGGGTTGAACATTTTTTCTGCCTTTTTAAAGGTCCTTTCTGCCTGATCTATTTCTTGTTGTACTTGTTGAGGAGAAGGAGAGTTTTCAGAGAAAGCTTGTGAAAGGAAAAAGAAAATAACTGCAAAAAAGAGAAAAGGGTTCATCAAAAGATCCTTTAAAAAACAGAGCGGTTCTGCTAGTTTTGAGCTTATTCAACCTAAGCTATTTTTGAGAAGGAGTTTTTTATGAAAGAGATAGCAGGAGTAGGGGATGTTTCTCCAGACAAAAAAAAGATCTACCAGAAAGAGTTTTTGGAAGGAGCAAAGTTATTTCAACAAGCCTTAGAAAAACACCATCAAAGCAAAGAAGCTCCTCAAAAAGCTGCTTTTGAAAAGGTGATGAAAGAAGCTTTGCAAGTGATGAATCAGACCGTAAAACAAGGTTTTGGCAAAGAAAAAATAGAGGAAGAAAAAAAGTTAGAACAAAACTACCAAAACTATCTTTCCCATCAAGATAAGAGCCATTATGAGCAGCTCATTGAAGATATTGGGTCTTTGAAAGAATGAAAAGTTTAAAGGCTTTTTTCCAAAATCCTGAATCTTTTTTCCTCTGCCTTATAGCTTACCTTCCTTTTGAAAGGATGTATGATCGGTTCTTTAGAAAGTTTTTGTATGAGTATACAGACTTTTCAAAGGGACTTATTAAGTCTTTATATGTGTGTATCTCTGATGTTTCTGTCTTTTTCTTTTTTCTTTTTTGGGGATTCACGGGTTATTTTTCCTGGAGGAGATTTTTTTGGGAAAAAGAGGCAAAATACAGTTCTTTTTTTCTAGCTTGTCTTTTTATTTGCCTTGCCTTGTATTTTTCTCGAACAGATTTATCTATTTGGCTTCGTTTTTTCTATTTTTTTGTTACTTTGCTGCTTTTCAATATGGTCTTACAGGTTTTTCAAAAAAGGGAAACAGGGCCTTTTTTAAAAAAATTTTTCCTCCTTCTTATGATTTTGGGAGCTATACAAACAGCTATAGCCTTAGGACAATATTTTTCTCAGGGAAGTTTGGGTCTTTCTTTTTTTTCAGAACCGAAGATTAGCTCCCCCCAATTTACCAAGGTGGGTTTTTTAGCAAAAGGGGTATGGCTTTTTGATTTTTGGCGTTGTGAAAAACCCTTTGAGGTATGTAGGGCTTTTGGGACATTTTCTTCCCCTAATTTATTGGGGGGATATTATTTGGCTTTTTTATTTGCGATTTTTGGTAGCTGGGTATACTTTCCTCGCTTAAAGGGGCGTTTTCTTCTTTCTTTTCTCCTTTGTATAGAGATTTTTGGCCTTTTTATTACCTATTCCAGGGCGGCTCTTTTCTCTTTTTTTCTTATGAGTTTTATTTGGTTTTTCTCCTTTTGGAAAAAAGGAGCTTTTTCTCAAGTGCGTTCCTTATTTTATGTTTTTTGTTTTTCCCTTTGTCTTACCTTTTTCCTTCTCTTTCCTCAGATTTTAGCAAGAGGTGGTATAGTTAATTATCATGATGTAGTAAGAGGTTCTGATCAACAAAGGGTTTTTACTCAAGGGATAGCCCAAAAGATGTTTCAGGAAAAACCTTTTCTTGGGTGGGGATATGCCCAATTTTCGAAGGAGCATCGCTCTTTTCTACCAGAGGAGGTAAGAGAAAAAACTTGGATGATTCACAATATTTATCTTCTTCTTCTAGTAGAAGGAGGGGGTATGGGACTTTTTCTTTTTCTTCTTCTTTGCTTTTTTGCTTTAAGAAGCGGCTGGCAAAAAAGAGAAGATCCTCAGGTATTGGCTCTTCTTCTTTTATTTTTAGCTATGCTTGCTACAGGGTTTTGTGACTTTTATTGGCTTTTTCTTTCCAAGATGAGGCTTTTTTTCTTTTTTGTGGCAGCTCTTTTAGCCAGAGTTTCCTACGCAGAAAAAATTTTTTCGTATCGTTATTTTCAAAGACACCAAAAACAGGAAAGTTTATGAAGTACCTATTTTTAGCTCTTACTCTTTTTTTCTCAGTAGAGGCAGCAGAGAGAAAATTCTTTGCTAGATCCCACCAAAGACATAAGGAAGAGGCTTTGTATCACAGCCAAGCTTTGCAGGAAACCTCTTGGTGGAAAGGGAGACATCTCTTAGGCTCTTGGGGGGATTTTAAGGGTTATTTAGCGGAGCATGGAATTACTTTTACTTCTTCTTATGTAATCGATATAGCAGCAAATCCATCGGGAGGAAAAAGACAAGGAATCACACAAGCAAGCAGTTGGGGGGCGGATCTTTGGATTGATTTAGGAAAGAGGACCTCTTTGAAAGGGTGGCATATTTACTCTTCTGCTGTATGGCGTTTTGGACAAAATCTTTCCTCTCGAAAAATTGAAAACCAGTTTGGTGTGCAACAAGTTTTTGGAGGAGAAAACGTAAGGCTTGTAAACTTGTATATAAAAAAAGATCTCATAGAAGATAAACTTTGGGTAAAGGCCGGCAGAGTAGATCCTGGAAATAATTTTTTGCAATCAGACCTTTATTACTCTTTTGTCAATAATGCCTTTGACGGAAATCCTGTAGCCGTATTTTTCAATACCCCTTTTGAGGCTTTTCCTAACGGGACTTGGGGTGCTTATCTCCAGACGAATCCGCAAGAGAATTTAGAGTATAAAGTGGCTGTGTATAATACGAATAATCGGGTGAATAGAAACAGAACTCATGGCCTTGATTTTTCTTTCCGAAATGATGAAGGGGCTCTTTTGATTACAGAGCTTAGTTTTTTAAAAAGCCCAAACAGGAAAAACTTTCCCGGGCATTATCGTTTGGGATATCTGACTTTTACAAAAGAAAAAGAAAAAATTTTAGGGGGAAAAGAAAGGAATTATACTGCTTACTTTATGGTAGACCAGACTATCTACCGAAGAGAAGAAAACCCTACTTCAACCCTTACTCCTTTTGCAGCTTTTTTGTGGGCCCCCTCTGAGATAGGCATCATGCCTTTTTTCTTTATAACGGGGGTAGTTTGCGAAGGAATGATTCCTTTAAGAGAAAAAGATACCACCTCTTTTGGAGTAGCATATGGTTCTTTCAGCTCTGAGCTCCGAAAACAGCAGAGGAGTCTAAATATAGAAGAACAAAAACAAGAAGTGGTTTATGAGCTGAACCATCGTTTTCAGATAAACCCTTGGTTTTACATGCAGCCTACGATTCAATACGTAGTGGATCCAAAAGGGCTTTATAGTACTCCTAATGCTTGGGTGGTAGGGTTACAGTCAGAAGTAGTCTTTTAGGAGCTTTTAGTTATTTTGTCTGCAAAGCTTTTCAATAGAGATCCGATTTTAATACTGTGAAAATAGCTTGTTTTTTTTCAGGTTTCCTTCTTTACTCTCTGCTTTAAACTGTTGGGTGAAGTCATGAGGAAGTATCTGTTTTTAGTTTGGTTTGTATTTTTTGCTCAAGGAGCTTTTGCTAAGGCTTCCCTGATTTTGCAAGACAGGATAGGGGTTCAAACCCTTTCTCTTTGCGATACAAAAAGGGGCAGGTTTGTGGAAGTGGAGTTGTGGTATCCTGTTACAGAGGAGCATGCTTTTTGTGAAACTTCCCTACATAAAGATTGGATTTATCCAACCGAGTGTAGAGGCGTTCCTTTTCCCAAAGAACTGGGAAAAAGACCCCTTATTCTTTTCTCTCATGGACTGGCAAGTGATAGGAGAGAAAGGAGCTGGTTTGCAGAAAGACTTGTGCGGGAGGGATTTTTAGTAGCTTCCTTAGGTCATTACAAAGGTACCTGGGGAGATATAGATCCTCAAGAGATTCCTAGGATAGGGGAAAGGGCTTTAGATGTCTCTTTTGTTTTAACCACCCTTTTACAAGATCCTTTTTGGCAGCAGTGGATTGATAGGGAAAAGATAGGCTTTTCCGGTTATTCTTTAGGAGGAGGAACGGGACTTTTACTATCGGGAGCCAAGATAGTAGATAAGGCGCACTTTATGGAGGCTTTTTCTTCTTTGGGGTTTCCTTTATTCGGCAATTTACTAGAACAACTTGATTTTTCTCAGGAAGAGGTTTCTTTTAAAGATTCGAGGATCAAAGCGTACTTTTTAATGGCTCCCTGTATTTGGGGCCTTTGTATGAACTCTTTTAAAGAGATTACCACAAAAATGCACATAGTTGCTTTAGAGAAAGATTCTGTTTTAATAACAGCAGTTCATGCAAGACCTGCTTGCAAGCTGATTCCTGGGTGTAGATTTACTCTTTGGCAGGGTCTTTATGATCATTATATCTTTTTTAATCAAGCTACAGAAGAGGGGAAAATGGTTATGCCTCTTTGGCTACATAAGGATGCAGAAGGGGTAGATAGAAAGGCGTTTCATTTGGCTCTTTCTGAGATGGGAAAGGGATTTTTTTTAGAATCTCTTTTTTAAAATAGGGTAGGTGTGATACGAACCTGTGAGTTATGTATAAAGCGCTTTTGGCTCTCTTTTTTTCTGGGTGCGTCTATATAGGGCTACCTGTTGTTTCTTTTTATCACCAGGTAAGACTTTCCCCTTTTCTTAATGTATCTACACGGGATGCTAGAGGGATAGAAAGGCTAGCAGATCAAGTTTTTGCTCCTGTTCATTACTTATTAGATGGAAAAGCAGCTGATTTTTCTATAAGAGAAGGAAAGAAGTGCAGTTTAAAACCCCGGTTTTCTTACGAGAAGAATCTAGAGCTTCATGGGTGTCTTTCTATTTTGGCTTTTTATCCTTCTTTGATTTTGGGAAGTTTCTTAAAAGGAGTTGCTCTTTTGGATGCAAAAGTGAGAGAGAAATATCACATGATTCGAAAAGAGTTAGCCTCCACCGAAGTAGTTTCTAATCTGAGGTATTATGAGAATTTAGGAATTTCTTTTTGTTCCAAAGAGACAGCAGAAAGACTAATCCCTTTAGGCTATGAAAAAAAAAGAGAGAAAAACGCTTATTTAGATTCCTTAAAAGAGAGTCTAAAAAGCATTCTTCTCCTTTTAGAGGAACAGAAAATACCTTATTGGGCTGATTGCGGGACTCTTCTAGGAGCTTATCGATATGGGGGAATTATTCCCTGGGATCTAGATGTGGATATAGCGATTCTTCTTCCCGACTTTGAAAATGTAAAAAATATTTTAAAAAAGCTGGATTCAAAGAAGTGCCTTTGTGAAGATTGGTCTAACCGTACGCGTCCCTCTACTTACTTAAGAGTGTACATAAAGGATATACATCAGCATATCGATATCTATGGGTTTTCTATAGATAAGGAAAAGAGAAGGATACAGTATATTCTTTCTAATGAGGTTTCAGATTTTTTGACAGATTCTTGGAAAAAAAGGGAAAAAAATTTTACTCGACCTCATTCTTATGAGGAGGTATTCCCTTTGAAACGGGCTAAGTTCGATGATCTTGAGATATGGGTTCCCAAAGATACCAAAGCTTTTTTGCAAAAAGAATATGGACAAGATTTAAGGCCTGCTAAGATTTTTGATCCAGCAACAGGGGAATATAAAAAAGATGAAACCCATCCCTATTGGAAAACGCATGGAGAATAAGGCTAGAAGTAAAGCCTTGAAGGGTTAACCCTTGTAAAGAGTTTGTAAATTTTTGAATAAAAAAGCTTTTTTTTAAAGGGATTTTCTGTAGAATTTCTGCCAAAATTTCTGGAGTTTTGTGGTGGAAATTCTTACGTTGAACCTTGGGGAAGATCCAAGTAGTTCTATTAGGGCAATTCGGGATTTTTTTAATCAACGCCCTTCTTTTTGGGGTCATTATTTAATTTCTCAAACCTCAAGCGAAGAAAGAATTTTATGTGAATTGGACTATAGAGGGTTGCGTGAAGTTGTTTACGATACCATTGAATCCCTTACCCAAGCGGCCCTTTCTTACTTAAATTCTGATTTTTCTTGGAGTAGATCTTATCGGTTAGTTACTCGGGACGATATAACAAGAATATTTTTGGAAAAAACTAAGACAAGTAGAGCTTCTTATTTTGGGGAGTCCGAAGAGGGTTTATCTAGTCAAAAAGAAGGGCTAGAAAGGTTGGAAACTGAACGAGTTGAACTTGTAAGGCAAAAGGAAGAACTTTCTAGCTTGATAGCAGAGCTAGCCGGTTTGAAGCAGCAGATGGATGGGCTTTTTCTCGAGACTGAGACTCATCTGACTAGTCTTCGGAGCCTCCTTCAGGTTAAAACTTTTCAGGGAAATACTCAACAGGCTCAATTTAATTCTGCAAGCTCAGTTGTCAAAGGTAAGAAAAAATCAGCAAGTAACAAGATAGCTGAAAAAAAAGGACAATTAGAGAGTCTTTTACAGAAGAGATCCAGATTAGAGGATGTGCTTTCTACAAAGGTAAAGGATAGGAAGGATATCGAAGATGTTCTGGATAGATTGAATCAAAGCTTGGAGCAAGTGTCTGCTGCGCTTTCTAAAAACAAAGAAGAGCTTACTCAGCTTACAGCCTTGGTAAGAGAAGAAGAGCAGAAGTGGTTTTCTCTGAGGCGAGAAGATACTAAAGAACAATAAGGGTTTTTTGTGATTGGATGTTTTTGGCGTTTTTTGAGTAATAGAGAACCTTCTAGGGAATATAGTTTTTCTCTACTTGAGCCTGGGCGCTTTGCCCCTTTAACGCTCCCGATAGGTGGTAGATTTGAAGTGAGTAGAAGGGCAGATTCACTTGACGGCAATGTAGACCCTATGCTTGTTGTTAGGTCTTCTTCTAAGGGCCCTTACGATTTAACAGAGCTTTGTACCTATTTTTACGAGCAAAGTAAAAGAGAGATTTCGGATCGCAGTCAGTTTATGGCAAAAGAAGAGGGGGGATTACAGACTTCAATATCTACTTTGAAGAAGGAGATTGAAGCTTTGAAGAGGGAGGCTCCTAATGAGGATTATGCCGGTAAAATTCAGAGTTTAGCAGATCTTGATGAAAATATTTCGGCTAAGATTGAAGAGATGCAAATGCTAGATCAACAGCAGCAGGAGTTAGAGGCAAACATTACTCAGACAAGGGGGGAGATCGATTCTTTACAAAGCGAGATTGATAAGGTTTCCAGAGGTACTGAAAACCTTTTAGGGGAATGTGAAGCCAAGCAAAAGAAGCTGGAAGAGGATGGGGCAGAGAATACAAGATACTCTCAACTAAAAAACGAACTTTCGGCTGGTATAGAAGATCTTCGAACAAGGATCCAAACTTTACAAGAGGAAGTTTCGAAAAACCGCTGGCCTACTTTTACCAGTTTTTCTAGTAGGGTTTCTCAAGAAGGGTGGAATTCGCAAGCTTTTGTAGAGCTTACTGGACTTTATCGGGAGGCTTTTTTAGAAAAGGTAACTGTTCAAGGATTTGGATGGGTTCGTAAGTTTAGCGCTGCGAAGAACGCCCATCAAGGTGGGGGACTTGATTTTCATAAGGCAGCTTCTATGCATGCTTGTTTGCAGTTATTAGGGAAGGAGATTCCCTCTTTTGTAGATAAAGCGCAAAATTTTCAGATTGCCTCGGATGGTATAGTTTTTTCTTCACAGAGAGATTTAGAGGGGTTTTTTCAGAGCTATTTAGGAGGAAACTGCGGTTTATCCCTGCAGGCTTCTCAACTGGAAAAGTTAGTTACCCAGATTTATTCGGAAAAAAAGAGAGAGAAAATTTCTGAAAAGGGGTTTGTAGAGAGTTATCCTGGGATAGCTCCTCCTATTACTCTGCAAAGGACGGGTCTTTTGCAGTGGTCTTTTCTTCCTCGAAAGAAGGAAGTATCTCCTGCTGAGCTTTGGAGCTGTGCTACGCTTTTTGGGTTAATAAAGAGTCCACTTTGGTCAGAAGGGGAGGCTTTTTCTTCAAAAGAATTAGCCGATTTTCGCCAGGAAGGATGGACTTTTTCTGGAAGGGAGAACTTTCAAAAAGTCACAGAGCTCTTTGTGATTGGAGAGTTTAAGGAGCTCTTAAAAGAGTTTCTTGCATCAATTTCTCTTCAAAATATTGATTGCTCGGTTACTTTTGGAAGAAAAGATATAGCAAGTATTTTTAAGGAACACACAAAGCTGTGGAGAATCGGGCAAAGCTTGAAGGAAGAGCAAGGAGAAGGTGTTTCAGAGCGGACTAAGCAAGCTTTGCAATCCTTTATGGAGGCAATAGAGCAAAAGCGGGCAAGAAAAATTCAAACTCTTCAAGGCAAGATTCTAGGTGCTAAAAATGAACAGGTAAAGGGGAAACTAGAAAAGGACTTAGCTGCTCAGCAAAGAAAAAAGGAACAAGAGGCGGCTCGCTTTTCCCCACTACAGAAAGGTTTACAGAATCCAAACAAAGCTGCTCTTATTTCTCACATCGAAGCTGTTTTAGGAGAAATGGTAGATGAGGAAAGCGTTCGGGGAATAAAAAAAGAGTTTCTTAAGCAGATTTTTTATCAGGAAGTAGTGAAGAGTCCCGAATGTTTTGAGCTGCCCATGTTCAATGCTATTTCCTTCAAAGCCACGTTGGATAAGAACTCAAAGGCACAATTGGATAAGTTAAAGCAGAATTTGGATGGTGTATTTGCGCAGCTAGGTGTTGTAGGGGCTGACGGTAAGGTCAAGACGTGTATGTTGGATGATAAGAGGCTTTTGGTAAACCTTAGTCCAAAAGATTTATCTATTTTGACGGATAGATTTGCCTCACTTAAATATGCTAAAAATATGGGGGCGTTTAGGGGCCTTATTCGAGGACAAGAAAATCAAAACCAAGGCTTTTCAGCTAATGTAATAGCTGGAATGAGTCCTGAACAGCTGTATTTTTCCGTTTTGACGGGGCAGCTTCTGGAATTTATACAGGAAGGTACCTGGAAAGCAGATGGAAGGGATTTAACCAGTGATGAAGTAGTTACGGTTCGAGAGCGCGAACTTACTTGGTTATCGACTTTTTTAGAAAGAAGTATACAATTGCAGTCTTCCTTTACTTCTGGTTCTCAACTTCCTATTTTGATTCCAGCAGAGATGATTATTGCTTTTGTCCAAAATTTTACTCTGCCTACTTTTAAAGTCTTTGAGACTCAGTCCACATGTACTCCCCTGGAGATTTTGGCAGAATGTTTTGGATTCCAGCTATTGCAAGAAGATACTCTTATCAAAGATCCTAAGAAGCTTTTTGGTAATGTTTTGAACCTGTCGTCTAAGGATTGTCACTTACGCTTAGGCACGCTTCGATCTAAGCAGGACATACACTACTATACTGGTGCTCCAAGGGATATAATACTTACCCAAAGAGGAGGAGATAGGGTTTATGTAGCGGCTTCTCCTTTGTCTGTTCTTTCTTCGGCTCAGCTTGACAAGGACGACAAGTTATTTGTTGCCTCAGTCATTTATAGGGCGATCTTTTTAGATTCAAAAGAGAGCGGTTTTTTTTCCTTATCTTCGGAGGAGTACACCTTTCTTTTTGCTCTTTTTGCAGGGCTTTTTCAGGAAACTGGGTTTTTTCAAAAGTTTGATCCGGATCAAAAAAGGCTTTGGAAGGAGAATGTTTTACAAAGTGTTCTTCCTGCTCCATTAATTACCATAAAAAAGCAGGAAAATCTTAGACTTTCTCCTGATGCATTGCAAAATGACGAGTTCTCAGGAAATAAATTTGTTCAAGAGGGGCTAAAAAATCTTTTTTCTGTTTTGGTTTCTCTGAAGAGGGGGGAAGGATCTGCTTCGGCAATTCTTGCTATTGGTGCATTATTGAGCATACAACATGGCCCTGGGGATTGTAATAAGGGTTTTGCTGGAAAAATAGCAGAAGGAGTTGTGGCTCTTTTGTGCCTAAGTCATATTAAAGAGCCTTGTTTTCCAAATCTTGAAGAACGTCAAGGGAAAACGGTAACGGCTACAAACTTAAGAGCTGCTTTCATCGAAAAGGTAATTGATCAGACTTTTCAAGATATTCGACGTATTGAAGGATGGGCTAATGAAACCTTGCATTCTTGTTTTAGAGGACCACTATCCTCCGATTATTACGCTGCTATGGGAAAGTATCTCGGGATAGCAGCTTCTAAGGGAGAGCCGCTTCCTTCTCAGCTTGATCGTAGTTTTGAGCCTGACCTTAATTTGTATAATAAAAACGGCTTTGCGGCGGCAAAAAAGGTGATTCAAAAAATTAGGCAAGGATTACCTGGTGTACAATTATGGCAAAGGGGAAGAAATGGTAGAGGAGCGTATGTATCTTATCCAAAAATAGAGGGGTTTTTAGAGGCAGAGGAGGTTTCTCTCAGAGTTTTTGCGGCAGCTTACTTAGGTTTTTACGAAGAGTTGAATCAAATAAAGCAGGGAACTAGTGAGAGAAATAATCCTAGAAGTTTTTTGAGAGATCTTGGAGCTACTCCAGAGCAAATAGAGCAATTAGGAGAGGATTTCTTTGCTATTTCTACCGAACTACCTCTTTTAGTATTGAAATTTCTTATAAAGGAAGGCTTTCTGTCTATGGCAAAAAATCCTAATTATTTCAATGAGGGTGGTTTTAAACTTGTTTTGCCACATATGGAGCAAGATGATTCTCTTTCCCTTGTACCGGAAGAGGTTTCTAAAAAACTGCAAGATATTTCTGAAGTGTATAGTTTAGGGGATCTCTTAGCTAAGTATCTTCGGAAGGAGTTTATTCGGGAAGAAAGAATTCGAGAAGAATTAGAAGAAAAGAAGAAATAGGTTCTCTTTAAGATTCTTCTTTAGGAGTTTTTCTAAGCTCTTTTTTTTGGGAGAGGATTTTTTTTAACTCGAAAAGCTTTTCCTTGGTTTTTTTTGATCTGCGTTTTTTCTGTTTTCTGATCTTGGCTATTTTTTTCTTTTTTTCCCTTTCCAGTAGGTTTTCTTTTTCTTCTATTTTTTCGCACAGCATCTTTCTGGCTAAGTAGCGGTTTAAGGTTCTAGACCTTTCCTTTTGGCATTTTATTTCTATCCCAGAGGGAATATGTTTTAGATAAACACAAGAATGGGTTTTATTGACCTTTTGTCCTCCTTTACCGGAACCTAAGATAAATTTTTCCACGAGATCTTCTTCAAAAATCTGCAAGGTAGTCATTTTTCTTTCCAAAGCTTCTTGCGTTTGTTTTTTTAGGCGCATTGAGAACAAAAAGGTTTTTTTTCTACAATAGGAAACAGCGCACATAATCGAAAAGGAATTTTTATGAGATATGTTTTTTTTGTATTTGTATTTTGCTCTTTTTCCCGTTTGCCTCCTCTATATCAAGGGATAACAGAAATAGAGGCCATTTGTAAAGAACTCCCGAAGCATTTAAGTAGCGCAGAAGTGATCCAGGAAATTATCCGAATAGAAGGAGGCTATGCTATTTTTACCTCCCAAAAGACCCTTTACGTAGCAGTTTTAGGAAAAGAGAAAAGAAAAATAGGTCCTAAAGACTTTGATTTACAGTTTTCTTTTGAACCTTTTTAGATAGGGATATCGGGTTCTTTAGAGTGCTTTTGTTTTTTTTCTTTAATGAAGAGATTGAGCACGATAGAGGTAAAAAGAAGAGAGGGAAAAACAGTCAAGGCTGTCTTATAATCTGAAGAGGAATAGTAAGAAATCGAGGTGATTTTATTCGCTGTTTGATTTAAATCAAGTAAAAGACCTACCAAGGGCTGGGCTAGAGCGCCTCCTAACATGGTCAAGAAATTAGTGAAAGCTATAGCAGTTCCTTTAGCTTCATGGGGGTTACTTTCTATAGCAATGCTATATTGTAGTAGCTGTCCTGAAGAGAAAAATCCTAGGAAGAAGAGCAGAAAAAATAAGAGAAGGGGAGGAAGACTATTTAAGTAGAGAATCGTGGAAAGAAATAAAAGGCTCATAACTAGAGAGAATAGAAGAAGGGGCTTTCTTTGGCTGAGTTTATCAGAATAAGTTCCGATTAAAGGACCTCCTACCATCCACCCTACAAAAATCATAGAGATAGCAAAACTGGCAAAACTTTTTGAGACTCCATAGGCTTGTTGCAGGAAGGGGATTCCCCAAAGGCCTGCAAAAGCAACGGTTACACTGTAGAAACAAAGACTGGCAAAAGCATTGATCCAGCTTTGTTTTGTTTTGATAACGAGCTTTAAATAGTGCATCAAAGAAGGGGTTTTATCTCTTTTTTCTTGTTCTTTTTTTGCTAAAGAAGAGGGATCGTTTCTTACAATGAAGAAGATAATAAAGCCCAAAATGATTCCCAGAATACCCAGCTGAATAGAAGCTGTTCTCCAGCCTAGTAGGTGAACAAAGAGATTTAAAGGGCCTTGACCTATGAAAGCACCAAACATTCCCAAAGAATTTCCAATACCGATAAGAAAGGCCATTTTTTCTTTAGAAAACCAGTGCGAGCTAATATAGACCATACCAACAAATCCGAAAGCGGATCCCATACCCATGAAGAATCTTCCCCATCCAGCAATCCACTCATGAGGAGCTATGCCAAATAAAACACTTCCTATTCCAGCTAAAATGGCAGCAAAGGTAAGGAGTTTTCTTGCTCCAAAGTGATCTGTTAAAATTCCTACAGGGATTTGCATAGGAGCATAGATATAGAGGTAAATAGCGGCTAAAGTTCCTACCTCTGCTGCATTTAAATGAAAGGTATGAGTAAGCTCTTGGATCATAACGCTGGGAGCTACTCGAATAATAAATTCATAGCAGTAAAAACCGACTGCTAAACTCCAAACAAGCCACTTTAAAAGCTGATTTTTCTTCACTCTACTCATTTTTCCCAAACTAGAGGATAGTAGAGGAAATAGCAAGTTTTTTTTCCAAGATGCTTGCCGAGATCTTTTAGGGTATATTATATTATGGGGGAAGTTGTGATATGGACCTTTTTAAAAACTTTTGGCTTTTTAAGGATTATGGATGGGCTGTTAGTGCTTTTGGGGTGATTTTTATTGCGCTTTTGGTTGCCTATTTTGAAAAAAGGATCTATCGAAAAATTCTTCCTATAGCAGAAAAATCTCCAAGATTTTGGGATGATGCTTTGATTAAAGCAATGCATAATCCTGTTGTCTTAGCTATTTGGGTTTTTGGAATAACTTTTGCAGCTCAACTAGGGGTAAGATATGCAGTAGAGAACTCCATTTTAGGAGAAATTCTAGCTCCTCTTAGAAAGCTAGCAACCAGTGTCATTATCGTTTGGTTTTTGATTCGCTTTATCCGAGAAATAGAAGCCAATATCACAAGGTCTCACTTAAAAAAAACTAAATGGGATGAAACCACTTTAAGGGCTGTCAGCCAAATTTTTCGAGTTTCTATTTTTATTACAGCAGCATTAGTGCTTTCTCAAAGCTTAGGAATTCCCATAACAGGGGTTTTAGCTTTGGGTGGCTTTGGTGGTATTGCTATTGGTTTTGCAGCTAAAGACCTTCTTGCAAACTTCTTTGGTGGACTTATGATCTTTTTAGATCGTCCTTTCAAAATAGGGGATTGGATTCGCTCTCCAGATAAAGAAATAGAGGGTATGGTAGAAAATATTGGACTGCGATTGACTAGGATCCGCACCTTTGACAAAAGGCCTTTATTTGTTCCCAATTCTTTATTTTCGAGTATCTCTATTGAAAATCCCTCTCGTATGATGAATCGAAGAATTAAAGAAACCATAGGGTTGCGTTACGAAGACGGTCCTAAGATGGAAGTTATCTTGAAGGATATTGAGAAAATGCTGAAAAACCATCCTGAAATAGATCCATATAAGGTCTGTTTTGTGGCCTTGGTACATTTTGGCCATTCTGCCTTGGAATTTATGGTTTATGCTTTTACCAAAACTACCGATTGGGTGTCGTTTCAGATGATACAGCAGGATGTTTTTTTAAAAATCTTACAGATCATTGAAAAGCACAAGGCCAGCTGTGCCTTTCCCACTACTACTCTACATATTCCAGAGGGTATAGAGCTGAAGAGCACCCAGGCTTAAAATTTTTTAGAATTAGCTAGTTTTTACTTTGGTCTTTTTCTAACACGGCTACTGTCAAACGACTTATGGCAGTTGGTTTTTTTGTCTGTTCTGAATAGATCTCTATATGCCAAACCTGGGTTTTTTTCCCCAAGTGTATAGGAGAGGTTTTTCCTATCACCGAGCCTGAAGAAATGGGGCGAATGTGATTGATATTTAGCTCTAAGCCTACACAGGAAAAAGATTCTTCTGTGCAGTAATAAGCTGCAATGCTACCTAGAGTTTCTGCTAAAACAGCATTTGCTCCTCCGTGGAGAAGACCAAAGGGTTGTCTAGTTTTTTCTGAAAAAGGCATTTTAGCAAAGAGGGCCTTTTCTTCTATTTTGATAAATTCTATACCCAAAAAATCAGATAAAGAATGTTTGTGTCTTTGCTGTAGAAGGGAAAGAGTAATTTCTTGTTTCCAAATAGGCATAAAAACCTCTAACTTACTGAAAGAGGAAGAAATGGTAGCACAATTTTTTTTTAAGGTAGACAAACTAGAAAGTTTTTTTGTAGAAGAGAAAGAAAAATCTTGAGGAAGAACAAATGAGAAAAGTTTTTCGAGGAATTTTACTCACAGGCCTTCTTCTTGCTTTTTTGATTTTTTCTTTTGTCTACATAAAAACTCACAATATAGTTGTTTTAAATCCCAAAGGAATTATTGGCATAAAAGAAAAAGAGTTATTGATCATAGCCACTCTTTTAATGCTTTTAGTTGTAGTTCCTGTTTTTATCTTTACCCTTATTTTTCCCCTGCATTATAGAGCTGGAAAAGGGAAAGGAAAATATGATCCTGAGTGGGGCCATAGTAGCTTAGCAGAAGCGCTATGGTGGGGGGTTCCTTTTTTTATCGTTACCCTTTTAGCTATTATTACTTGGACCAGTACCCATGAGTTAAATCCCTTTTCTCCCATTAGGAATGGAAAGAAGCCTTTGGTAATTCAAGCTGTTGCTTTGGAATGGAAATGGCTTTTTATTTATCCAGAACAAAGGATTGCCACAGTAAATTTTATCCAATTTCCTGAGAATGTTCCTCTTGATTTTGAAATTACCGCAGATGCTCCAATGAACTCTTTTTGGATACCGCAACTGGGGGGGCAGATTTATGCTATGCCTGCCATGAGAACTAAGCTACATTTGATCGCAAATGAAAAAGGCTCTTATAGAGGTTGCTCTTCTAACATTAGTGGAAAGGGTTTTGCGGGAATGGTGTTTACAGCAAAAGCGACTACGCAAGAAGAATTTGAAGCATGGATTTCCTCGGTAAAAAACGCTTCTTTAAGTTTAGACGCTGCTACTTATGAAAAGCTTGCTAAGCCCAGTGAGTACAACCCGATGCAGGAGTACATTTTGGAAAAAGCAGATCTTTTTGACTCTATTATTATGAAATATAGGAAACCCCTTTAAAGGCTTTTTTATGCTGGGAAAACTGACTATAGAAGCATTAAAACATGATGGGATTGAGTATTTAGCAGGACTTTCCATGATTTTAGGAGGGGTCTTTGTCTTTTTTTTGCTCACTTATTATCAAAAGTGGAGATGGCTTTGGAAGGAGTGGATTACTACGGTAGATCATAAAAAAATAGGCATCATGTATTTGGTAGTCTCTTTTATTATGCTTTCTAAAGGTCTTATAGATGCTTTCATGATGAGAGCGCAGCAAGCCCTTGCAGTAGGAGATTCTCTTGGCTATTTGACAGCAAGTCATTTTCAGCAAATTTTTACAGCTCATGGGGTTACCATGATTTTTTTCGTGGGGATGGGAGTGGTCTTTGGAATTATTAACTTAGTTTTGCCTTTACAGATAGGAGCTAGAGATGTTGCCTTTCCTTTTTTGAATTCTTTGAGTTTTTGGCTTTTTTCTTCTGGAGCCCTTTTTATTTTAGTTTCTTTAATGGTAGGTGTTTTTGCAGGAACCGGGTGGACGGCTTACCCTCCTTTATCTTCTTTGAAGTACAGTCCCGGAGTAGGGGTCGATTATTGGCTCTGGAGTGTGCAAATTTCAGGGGTAGGAACGCTTCTTTCAGGGATTAATTTTTTGGTTACGATTTTGAAGATGCGTTGTCCTGGAATGAGCTTTATGAAAATGCCTATATTTGTTTGGAGTGTTTTAGCAACGGTGATTTTAGTTCTCTTTGCTTTTCCTATTTTGACAGCCACAGGAGCCATGCTTACTTCGGATAGACTCTTTCATACACAAATTTTCAATCCTGAAAAGGGGGGCAATCCCATGATGTATATCAACCTTATATGGGCTTGGGGACATCCTGAAGTATATATTTTAGTACTTCCTGCTTTTGGGATATTTTCCGAGATAGTACCTGTTTTTTCTCGAAAAAAACTCTTCGGCTATACCTCCATGGTTTGGGCTATTTTTGCTATTACGTTCCTCTCTTTTATCGTTTGGCTTCACCACTTTTTTACCATGGGAGCAGGACCCAATGTAAATGCTTTTTTTGGGATTATGACCATGGTAATAGCTGTTCCAACAGGGGTAAAAGTATTTAATTGGCTTTTTACTTTGTTTCGAGGAAAAGTAGAATGCAAAACTCCCATGCTTTGGTTTTTTGCCTTTATCATTACTTTCACCATAGGAGGAATGGCCGGAGTTTTAATGGCTATTCCAGGAGTCGATTTTCAGGCTCATAATAGCTTATTTTTAGTAGCGCATTTTCATTCGGTAATTATTGGGGGGGTGCTTTTTGGTTTTTTTGCTGGATATACTTATTGGTTTCCTAAGTTTTTTGGTTTTTGTTTAGAGGAAAAAACAGGAAGACAAGCTTTCTGGTGCTGGCTTATAGGTTTCTTAGTTGCTTTTTTGCCTCTTTACCTATTGGGTTTTATGGGCGCTACGAGAAGGCTCAATCACTACGAAGCAGAAACGGGATGGCAGCCTCTTTTTATACTAGCCTCAATCGGGGCTATTTTTATTTTTTTTGGTTTTCTGCTCCAGATAAAGCAGTTATGGGTCTCTATTAAATATAGAGAGAAAAACAGAGATACTACAGGAGACCCCTGGGGAGGAAGAACTCTAGAGTGGGCCTGCTCTTCTCCTCCTCCTTTTTATAATTTTGCTAAAACTGCTGAAGTACGTAGTAAAGACCCCTTTTGGGAGGCAAAAAAGCAGAAAATCTCCCTTTTTCCTGGTAAATATGAAACAATTCATATGCCTAAAAACACAGCGACAGGTTTTTATGTAGGGGTAGGGAGTTTTATTTTTGGTTTTTCTATGGTATGGCACATTTTTTGGTTAGGACTGCTCAGCCTGGGTTTTCTTTTAGGCTCAATCATTTTGAGATTATATAAGAAAGAAGTGGAATACGCCATTTCTAAAGAAGAAATAGAGCATTTAGATAAAGGATCTTAAATGGAGGAAGTTAACACAAAGGCTTACCCTGATGTACACCAGGATAGCTATTCGAAGACGATTTTTGGATTTTGGCTGTATCTATTTAGCGATTTTATTATGTTTGCCTCTTTGTTTGCTGTTTATGCTGTTTTAAGAACATCGCATGGATCTGAGAGTTTACAAAAACATCTAATGAGCCTTCCCTTTTCCTTTTTTCAAGCGGTTACTCTTTTTCTAGCTAGTTTTTCCTCAGGGATAGCAGGGGTTTTTACTCACAAAAGGAAAAAAAATCCCCTGATTCTTTGGTGGGCCATTACTTTTTTTTTCGGAGCTTTATTTTTTGTTTTACAGATGAAAGAATTTTCCTATTTAGTCCAAGGGGGAAATACTTGGGCAAAAAATGCTTTTTTTTCGATCTATTTTACCATTGTAGCAACGCATATGCTTCATGTATTTTTTGCTCTTGTTTGGATTGTAGTTCTTTTAATTCCTCTGCGAAAGAGTTTAATTCATTTAGTGGAGGTAAAAAGGTTTATTTGTCTGAAAATGTTTTGGCAATTTTTAAATGTAGTATGGGTTTTTATCTTTACCATAATTTACCTCATGAAATAAGGGAGTTTTGCGTAAGTGGATCTTGAACACAAATGGAATCTTAGTTTGAAGCCCCTTTTAGGAGGGGGAATCGTTTCTTTTTCTCTACTTTGTTTCTCCTACTTCTTTGGAATAAATGCGCTATTTTTGCAGGACACTCTCCGGTGGATTTTAATGGGGCTAGCTTTATTTCAAGCGGTAGTACAACTTATTTTTTTTCTTCACTTAGGAATTGAGTCAAGGCCTAGGTGGAATTTGATGATCTTTTTCTTTATGGTAGTAGTGATTTTCCTGGTAATTGGAGGCTCCCTCTGGATCATGCATAATCTGAGTTACAATGTAATGATAACCGATTAAGAGAGATATGACTTTTTTTGCAGAGATAGAAAAAGGGGTAAAAAAACTAGCCTCTCTTTTTCATGATAATCCTCATTCTTTTTTAGGGCTTCAAGAGGAGGGAAATAGAAAAAAAATTCATCTTTGGATTCCTGGAGAAAAGCAAGCTTGGATAGAAGTAAAAGGAAAACAAGAGGCTCTTTCTCTAGTCCATAAAGCAGGGTTGTTCTCGTATGAGTTAAAAGAAGATTTAGGGGCTTTTCATTATCAAATTATCTATCCGAATGGATTAAAGACTTTTGACCCGTACAATTTTCCTCCCTTTTTTGAAGAGAGAGAGCAAAAGCTTTTCCTGGAGGAAAGTCACCCTTTTTTATATGAGAAGATGGGAGCTTCGATCTTAGAAAAAAATGGGATAGAGGGAACTCTTTTTTCGGTTTGGGCGCCTCGGGCGTTGGGGGTATCTGTGGTAGGGGATTTTAACAACTACAACAGTAGACTACACCCTATGAGAAGGCTTTCTCCTTCAGGAATTTTTGAACTTTTTATTCCCAACGTAGGCGAAGGAGCTTTGTATCAGTTTGAAATTCATAGCTGTAAAGGAGTAACGGTTCGTAAAAATGATCCTTTTGCTTTTTTTCAGAAGAAACGCCCTCTTTTGACTCCTGTTGTCTATAAACATCAGTTTTTATGGAAAGACCAGCTTTGGATGCAGAGAAGAAAACAAAAAAAGTATCAAAAAGAACCTATAAATATCTATGAAGTTCACTTAGGATCCTGGGCGCAACAAGAGGGATTTTTAAATTATCGAGATTTGGCTAAGAAGTTATCTGAGTATGTGAAAGAGATGCACTTCAATTATGTGGAGCTGCTTCCTATTATGGAACATCCCTTAGACGAATCTTGGGGATATCAAATTGTGGGATTTTTTGCTCCCACCTCTAGATTTGGTTCTCCTGAGGATTTTCAGTATTTTGTAAATTACCTCCATGAAAGAGATATCGGGGTAATTCTAGATTGGTCTCCAGCTCATTTTCCCTCTGATAGTTTTGCCTTGGCAAACTTTGATGGTTCCCCCCTTTTTGAATACGAAGATATCCAAAAAAGAAAGCAACCCAAGTGGGACACCTTAGTATTTGACTATCAGAAAAAACAGGTACAAAATTTTTTGATTTCTAGCGTTTTATTTTGGTGTGAGAAGATGCATATAGACGGAATACGGGTAGATGCGGTTTCTTCGATGCTTTTTTTAGACTTTTATAAAAAGCCAGGAGAATGGTCTCCAAACATTCATGGAGAAAAGTACAATCTGGAGGCAAAAGCTTTTTTGCAAAAACTCAACAAGATTGTAAAGGAAAAAATGCCCGATGTTTTGATGATAGCAGAAGAGGGAACTTCTTTTTGTGGAGTAACCACTCCCTTAGAAGAAGGAGGACTTGGTTTTGCCTTGAAATGGAACTTGGGATGGACCTTTGACACGCTCCTTTATTTTTCCAAGCCCTTACAGAAAAGAAAGAATTTTCAAGAAAAACTTCTTTTCAAAATGGTATATGACTACAACGAAAAGTTTTTATCTGTTTTATCTCATGATGAAGTGGCTTTAGGGTGTAAAAGCCTCTGGGATAAAATGCCTGGAGAAGAGATAGAAAAAGTAGCAAATATTCTTCTTTTATACAGCTACTTTATCTGCAGTACAGGTAAAAAACTGAGCTTTATGGGAATAGAATTTGCGTATAGAAAAGAGTGGGATGCTTGCCAGGGTCTTCTTTGGGACCTTTTGGAGAAAGAGCCTCACAAGAGAGTGCAAGAAACTTGTAAAGCGTTAAACTCTTTTTATCAAAAAAATAGCGCCCTCTGGGAAAAGGACTTTGAGAGAGAAGGTTTTGAATGGGTCTTTCAAGGAAAAGAGCCTGAGGAAGTAATTGCTTATATTCGAAGGTCTACTTCTCAAGAGCTTTTTATCATTCATCACTTTTCAGATCTTTCTTTACCCAGTTTGTTTTTCCCTATAAGCAAAAAGGTAGAACTTCTTGCTAGAGTCAGTGCAAAGGGCTATGAAAAAAGGGGGGATGTAGTGGCAAAAATGGGGTATAATCAGCAAAGAATAAAGGGGCTTGAGATAGCTATTTCCCCTTTATCCACCTTGATTTTTGAGGTTTTTCCTTAGGATATTTTATGCCTTTTAAAGAGATTCGTACAGAAGAAGAATATACACAATTAGTAGAGGAGATAAAAAAACATAATCGACTCTATTTTGAAGAGAGCAAACCCCTTATTTCTGATTACGAATTTGATCTTCTTTTGAAAAGTTTAGAAGCTTATGAAAAGAAAAACCCTGATAAGGTTTCTAGTGATTCTCCTTCGCAAAAAATAGGAGAAACAATCTTAAAAGGCTTTATACAAAGACCCCATAAAGCGCCTATGCTTTCCCTTGCGAATACCTATTCAAAGGAGGAGATTTTCCAGTTTATGGAGAGGGTAAAAAGAGTTTTATCCGTAGAAAAGCTCTTTTTTTGCTGTGAACTAAAATTAGATGGTATCGCTCTTTCCCTTTCTTATAAAAACGGAAAATTTGTAAGAGCTTTGACCAGGGGAGATGGAAAAGCAGGGGATGATATTACGGAAAATGTGAGACAGATAGTCTCTGTACCTAAAGTAGTGGATTGCAAAGAGGATTTGGAGGTGCGAGGAGAAGTTTTTTTAAAATGGGAAACCTTTCATTTTCTCAATGCTAAAAGAGAAGAACAAGGGCTAGAGCTTTGGGCTAATCCCAGAAATGCAGCAGCGGGTTCTTTAAAGCTTTTAGATACGAAAGAGGTAAAAAGAAGAAAGCTAGAGATAGCTTGCTATTCTTTAGTAGAAGGAGAGAAGTGGGTAAAAGGTCAGCATGAAATCTCTTCTTTTTTGCGAAAGAAAGGGTTTCCTGTTTTGGAAAAAAAGTTTTTTCAAAGAGCCTCTTCTTTGGAAGAGATTTTTTCTTTCATAGAAAGAGTAGAAAAAGAGAGAAGTACTCTTGCCTTTCAAATAGATGGAATCGTTATTAAGGTAGATGACCTTTCTTTCCATAAAAAATTAGGTGCCACAGGAAAATTTCCGAGATTTGCTGTAGCCTACAAGTATGCTCCTGAGCAAATAGAGACAGTAATCGAAGATATTACAGTACAGGTGGGAAGAACAGGGGTTTTAACCCCTGTTGCAGAGCTAAAACCTGTTCCTTTAGCAGGAAGTGTGATAAAAAGGGCTACTTTACATAATGTAGAAGAAGTAGAGAGAAAAGACATCCGCATCCAAGATACAGTCCTTCTAGAAAAAGGAGGAGATGTAATTCCTAAGGTGATCAAGGTACTTTTAGAAAAGAGAAAAAAGGGAGTCAAAAAGTGGCTTTTTCCTAAAAGATGTCCCATATGTCACAGCGATGTGACCAGAGAAGAAGGAGAAGTAGCTATTCGCTGCTCTAATAAAAAATGTGGAGGACAAAAGCTAAAAAAAATCATCTTTTTTGCCTCCAAAAAAGGACTGGATATTGAACATTTGGGAGAAAAAGTAATTACAAGACTTTTTGATCTTGGTATGGTAAGAAGATTCTCTGATATTTTTCTTTTAAATGAATCAGGGCTTTCTCAGCTGGAGGGATTTAAGGAAAAATCGATCCATAACCTTTTATCCAGCATAGAGAAAGCTAAAACAACGACCTTACCCAGATTTCTTTCTGCTTTAGGGATCTCTTATGTTGGAGAAGAAACAGCAGAAGTTTTAGCCTCTTTGGGTTCTTTAGAAAAGCTTAGCCAAGCAACTGTAGAGCAGCTACAAGAGTTAGAAGGAATAGGGGAAAAGGTAGCCCATGCTGTTGCGCTCTTTTTTCAAGAAGAAGAAAACCAGAAGGAAATAAAGCTTCTTTTAGAGCAGGGTATCCTTTTTTCCAAAATCTCCTCCCAAAAAGAAGAACATCTTTTTTCAGGAAAAACCTTTGTCCTAACAGGGACTCTATCAGGATATTCTAGGGAAGAAGCCTCTTCTTTGATTAGAGAAAGAGGGGGAAAAATTAGTAGTTCTGTAAGTAATAAGACCGACTATTTGCTCTTAGGAGAAAATCCCGGGTCGAAATACCAAAAAGCTAAAAAACTCTCCACTACTATCCTTTCGGAAGAGCAGTTTATTTCATTACTTTAGGTGGAAGATTTCATGACACCAATCATACCACATCCCACTGCTGTTTCCTGCATCTCCGGTTGGTTGAGAGATACAATCATCTGCTTTTTGATGGACAATCACAGCTTTTCTCAAAAGTGCTGTATCTGCTTTGCAAGGACAGGTTTTTCAAGGTGTTCTCCTATTTGGCATATCCTCTCTTATTGGTTACCAAATTTCCCCCATTGCGTGCGTTGCGATCTTTAGTATAGAGGCGCCCCTATTTTTTGTGAGTGGGGTTGAAATGACCTCCTGCAGAAAGAGAGATTTGGAGAGCTACAGTCTCCACATTCACGGATAGGAAATCCAGGTTCTCCCGGGCTTAGTCCCTCTATTTCAGCAGAGACCAAAACTCTGGTATTTTTTCTGGGTAAAGATCCCACCCACTGTTGCTTGACTATTTCAAGGTTCCTTTTCTCTTTTGTAAAAAAGGTTTTCCCCTTCCATAAAAATCCAGGAATTTTTGAGAAAATCCCTGCTATGACAAAGATCTATCTCAATTTTTTCCCTTAACAAAAAGTTTTCCTAAGGTCTTTTTACAGAGTGCGGTTTCCCTTTCTAAAAAAGGAATTACTTCTTCTTTTGGGCCTTAACAGGTCTCATGCTCAATCTAAGCAGAGTGGGAAGAAGATTTTTCCTTTTTACTCCTCTTATATCATAACCGCATCTCATTTTGTTTAATTACAAACTCTAAACTAGCAAATCTTTTGTTATTTTGACTGCTTAGGGTTACAAGGCCTCATCGTCTCCAATTTCCCGGTTTACAGTGTTTAAAAATGTCCTTTCTTTTATTGGTAAGCGCTTCCCTTTTTGAAGAAGATCGTAGGCTTGTTCTATAAGAGATTTTCCATCAGATTGTTCTAGGTCATAGACGGACTTTAAAAGAGAAGTGATGTGGCATCTTAGGATTGTTATTTTGTTCTGCAGTTGGGATATATCAAGGCCTTCTATTCTGCCTTTGAGGCTGTGAAGTTGAACAATAGCAGAGAAAAGATGTATCGCTGAGGGATTTTGCTTTTTGGCTATAGCTTGCTCAGGGAGTAAATCTGAAGAAGTAAATTGCTTAATTACTTCGGTAGAAGTAGAAAAAGTCTCTTGAGAAATAGAAAAACCAAATAAGCGCTCATATTTGAAAGGGTTAAGACTTATTGCAATGTGGGTGATTTTTCTCCTCTCTTGCTCTAAGTCCCTCAGATAGTTTTCCCCTTCAAATAAGATTTCTATATAGTTCTGTATTTCTTCTTCAGTAGAATCTTTACTAAGAGAAGGCATGTTGAACTTTTTGTCGATAGATCGGTATTGTAAAGTCATTTTGTTACAGGTTTGCTTTACCTGCGGAAATCCCTGGTCTTCCTCTTTCTGGATTCGAAAGATTTCTTGCATTTTTAGGAGATCTTGAACTCCTTGTTGAGCAATTTGCTCCTCTTGAAGACGGAAATTTTGAGCTTCTGTTTGGTCTGAAATTAACGCATTAAGCCTATCTAGTTCTTGTTGAAAAGAATCTGAATCTAAAAGTTTGAGAAGATAATTTTTTTCTTCCCTTACGCTAAGAAGGAAGGCTTGATGATAATTTTCTGGAGTAAGGTATTTAAATAGCCAGTCTCTTTGGCATCTATAAACTCCTTTAATGAATTCTACCCTATCTTCATTGCTTTTTCCTTTAGTAACATGTTTATTCTTTAAATCTGTAAAGCTTGGTGAGCAATGAATAGGCGGCAAGGATTGGTGGATTGCTGTTGGGTTTTTAAAAATTTCTTCTAATTTTTTGACAAACTGTTCTTTACTTAAGAGTTTCGTATGATGGAAGTTTTCATAGGCTCTTATTTCAAAATCTAATACTTGTAGCAGAGCGGTATAGTAATTCTCAGGGGATAGATTTAAATTAGACAATATATCTCTGGCTTTTTTAAAGGTCTCTTTGATGTCTTGAAAAATTTCAGGCTTCTCCTTTTCGGAAAATCCCGTTTCAAGCTCCTCTAATAAGGACATGTACTGATTTGATAATGCCATCGATTCTTTAAGAAACTGGAGTAAATATTTGAGAAATTTCTGATTTGCATCTGGACTGCTCCCGAGAAATATCAAACCCGTTTCTTTTGAGGTCCTTGATATAGGATTTATATTGGAATGAAACATTTTTTCTTTTTCCTTTTTTCCCTCTTCAAAACACCTAGCTACTTCTTCCTTACTGGGGAACTCTCTTTTAATTCTAGTAAGTTCTTGATTATAACTTTCTTGTGGCAGGGTTTCTTGAAGTAGTCTTTTCTCTCTATTTAAAATCCCAACAAGTTTTGAGTAATCCTCGAGGGTCTTAACAGGTTTTGATTTTAAAGGCTCTTTTGCTCTTTCAAAAGTTGTCTGTATTTCTCTCAGGCTAGGATATCTCGAAGAGATAATCTGAGATTGAGAATCATAGTCAGCTTCAGATAGAAATTGCCTTAATAAATTCAGTCTGATTTTTAGAACCTCCACTAAATGCTCTAAGCAACCTATGGTTTTATCTTCTTGGTTTTTTAAGGAGTCTTCTACCGTTTTAAAATTTTTTTCTATTTCCTCCATTATTCGTATTTTTTCTTGGGAAAATGCCCTTTTATCTAGGAATCGTTTGGATAGAGCATATTCATCTAGCAGAACTACTTGGAATCCTTGGATGTATTCTATTCCTTCCGTGGTAGCTTGTAGGATAATCTTTTGTAATCTAAAATGATCGATTAGATCGGATGCTTTTTGTTTGTCCGAAATATTCTGGTTTTTTATTGTATTTTTTCTTTCTTCAAGGTTGTTAAAAAGGGACGAAAAAGACCTTTTTTCTAGAAATAGAAATTTTTGAAATAGGCCTTTTATAAAAAATTCTTCTTCAAGGAATTTTTCACTTATTGCACGCTGTTCGGCTACATTAGAAATTTCCTTTGTCTTTTCTTCTTTTTTATCAGAAAAAGCTCTTCCTAACTGGTTCAGAATATCTTGTTGCAGATCTTTGGAAAGCGCGCTCTCTTGATATGTTGCAAGTGTAAAAAACTCCTCTACTAAGAGATCTAATATTTGTTGAAAGAGTAAAATTCTTTCCGTTTTGTTTTTTTTTACCTTTACTAAACTGCGTAGAAAGTCAGCGGTTACTATAAAATGCGCCTTTAGTTTTTCTGCTCTATGATCGGGGGTATTTTTTAGTACAAAGAGTTTTTCTTTTCGAAGAATTATCCATTCAGATAGTGATGGACCTATTTCTTCTTGTGCCATTCTATTAAGTAGTGCTGCAGTCATTAGAGGTTCTTTTGGGCTTAGTCGTTCATAACGCTTAAAAATTTCCTGCACAAAGTCAATTAAATGTCGAGGTGAAGGTTGTGATGGTTTTGAGGAAGATGAGGTACTAAATTCCGTAATATTATTAGTTGGTCCGACAGCTGTCATATTCTTATTTCTCCTATTTTTATATTAAATTAAACAAAAGCGGGAGAGTTTACCTTGTAAAGGCGTTTTTTTAAAGAAAAACAGAAAAGAGTGTAGGGGCAAAGTAAAAGAGTCCTAATATTTCCTCTTTTTTGAATAGATAGGTGTTATGAGGAAAGTTTTTTAAATAGAGCTCTTTTTGAGGGCTTTGATCTTTTCTCGAAGTAGTTCGAAGCAGCAGTAAATTACAGGAGTTAGAAAAAGGGTCAGTATTTGAGAGAAGATAAGACCTCCCATAATTACCATCCCTAACGGTCTTCTGGAAACAGCATTAGATCCTCCTATTCCTAGGGCAATGGGAATGGCTCCCATGAGGGCGGAGAGGCTAGTCATAAAAATAGGACGGAATCGGATTAAGCTAGCTTCTACAATGGCATCATAAGCATTTTTTCCTTTAGAAAGAGAGAGGTTAGCAAAGTCTACCATCATAATTCCATTTTTCATTACGATCCCAACCAAAAGAAGTACTCCTACAAAAGAGTATAGAGAAAGAGCTTCCCCCGTCAGATACAGAGTAGAAAAGCCTCCAAAAGTAGCAGGGAAAAGAGCGCTTAAAACAGTAAGGGGATGAATAAAACTCTCATATAGGATACCTAAAATTACGTAGATCACAAAAACAGTAACCAGAAATAGAAAAGGTAAACTGGCAAAAGAAGACTGAAACACACTTGCGCTACCTTGAGATTTTCCGAATACTTGTTTAGGTAAAATTTGTGAGGCCTTTTTTTCAATTTTACTCAGGACAGCTCCCAAGGGAACTCCTTCTTTTAAGTTAAAAGAAACCGTAGCTGCAGGAAGAGCATTTACGTGGTTTACTGTTAAAGGGCCTACCCACTCCCTTACCTTAGTCACTTCTTTCAAAGGAACCATAACCCCTTGCTGATTTTTTAGATAAAGAGAGGATAAAACGCTCGGGTCTTTGTAGAAAGAAGGAAGCGTTTCCATGATAACATCATACTGATTGATGGGGGTATTGATGGTAGAGATTTTATTATCAGAATAAGCAAGGTTAAAAAGAGTTTGAATATCCTGCGCTGTAAGTCCCAGATCTGAGGCTTTATTTCGTAAAATAGTTATTTCCAACTGCGGCTGAGAAATTTGTAAATCAGAGGAAACTTGGGTAACACCGTCTATAGAGCTGATAGCTTGCATGAACCGGGGCACTACTTCATAAAGAGTTTTTGCCTCCAAACTGGTAAGGGCATATTGGTAAAGACCTTTTAGAGTAATCCCGATTTGTAAGTTAATAGTAGGAAGGGGGGCAAGGTAGGTATCTATACCAGGGATTTCTCCGGTTTTTTGCATAATTTCACTGATTACAGGGAAGATAGAAGATCTTTGATGAAAGGGCTTCAAAGAGAGAAACAGAAAACCCTGGTTATCTGAGGCAGTACCTTCTACAGAAGAAACAGAGATACAAGTTTGTACAGCCGGATTTTCTATAATGGTTTTAGCAACTTCCTCTTGATAACTTTTCATAGCATTGGGGGAAGTTCCATCCCTTGCTTGGGTAAATCCTTGGATAAAACCTTGGTCTTCCACAGGTAGAAAGTCCTTTGGCAGAACAGAAGCTAAGACAAAAGATCCTATAGCACTAGAAAAACCTATAAACAGTAGAAGGATTTTATGATGTAAAGACCAATGAAGCCCCTTTTCATAAAAATGAGTCATTTTGGAAAAGCAAAAATGGGCTATTTTTTCCATCTTGGTGGTAGTTTCTTTCTTCGGAATAAAATGGCTACAAAGAAGGGGGGTCAAAGTTAAGGAAATGAATCCAGACATTAAGACAGCTACGATAATGGTAACAGAAAACTCTTGAAACAGCCTCCCCACAATCCCTGGCATAAAGAACATAGGAATAAATACTGCTGCAAGGCAAAGAGTCATAGAAAAAATGGTAGTGCTAATTTCTTTAGAGCCCTCTATGCTAGCTAAAGTGGGATCTTTTCCCATCTGAACGTGCCTTACATTGTTTTCTAAAACTACGATTGCATCATCGACTAAAAATCCAATGGAGAGTGTGAAGGCAAGTAAAGATAAAATATCCAAAGAAAATCCCCCTAAAAAAAGAAAGGGAAGGGTTCCTAAAAGAGACATAGGGATAGCCACAGAAGGAATAGCGGTATTTACCATTTTCCCTAAAGTGAAATAGATGATTAAAACCACTAAAACAAAGGCTACAAAAACAGTGAGTTTTACCTCGTCTACCGAATTTTGGATGATATCTGCTTTTTTAAAGAGGGTATTGTATTTCAAAGAAGCTGGTAAAAGCTTCTGGATAGAAGGGAGTGTTTTTTCTAGACGATTTGTGACCTCTACCGTATTTGAGCCAGGTAGAGTTTGTATAGCGATGACAATACAAGACTCTTTCTTCCCTTTCTGATACAGATTTAAAGAGAATTTATCATCTTCTAAAGAGTTTAAAGCTTTTCCTATATCGGAGATTTTAACTAACGCTCCTGCCTCTGCTTTTACTGCTAAGCAGTTGTATTCTTCTGCATTATAAAGCTGTCCTTCTACATCGATAGTATGCTCTTCTTTAGGTCCGAATAAAGCTCCTGTGGGAAGGTCAACATTTCCTTGTTGAATGGCTCTTGCTACTTCATTGAGTCCGATATTTTTTGCTGCTAGCTTTTCAGGATCTACCTGAATACGAGCCGCAAAAGGAGATCCATAGGTAATCACCTGAGATATCCCTTCTATTGTGCTAAGTCTTTGCCCAATAAAGGTATTTCCATAATCATAGAGTTTTGCCTGATCCATAACAGGAGAGGTAATAGCCATATAAAAGATAGGGGTTTGAGCAGGGTTTACTTTTCGATAGTAAGGGTTAAAAGGAAGGTTTTCAGGAAGATTGGGAATGGCTCTACTAATTGCTGCTTCTACATCTAACGAAGCCGTATCTAAAGACTTTTCTAAAGAAAATTGAAGAAGCAAAATAGTAGATCCTGTTTTATTTGAAGAGACAATAATACTTAGTCCATCAATCGTCATGAATTCTTTTTCTAAAGGGGTAGCTACCGTATTAGCCATAGTTTCAGGATTAGCCCCTGGGTAGGAAGCAATTACTTCAATGGTAGGAAATTCTACGTTCGGTAGATTACTCACAGGAAGACGATAGTAGCTAAAAACCCCAAAAAATAATAAGGAGAGCATTACAAGGCTCGTCATCACAGGTCTTTTAATAAAAGGCTCTGAAAGATTCATAGGCTATTTTTTACTGTTACCAAAGAAGAGGGGGTCAGATTTATCTGCCCTTCTGTGATTACTTTCTCTTTTTCTGAAAGACCTTCTTTAATCACAACAATTCCTTGTTGTTTTATTCCCAAGATCACTTTTTTTAAACAGACCCTTTGATTTTCTCCCAAAACAAATACCTTGGGACCTTCTGTAGTTTTTAAAATAGCAGAAGAAGGGATAGTAAGCGCCCCCTTTTCCTCCGTTAGAAAGAGGCGAACCCTTACAAACTGGTTGGGCCAAAGCTCTTCTTGTTTATTTTCAAAAAGAGCTCTTAATTGAATCATTCCTGTTTTTTTATCTATTTGGTTATCAATTGTTTCTAAGACTCCTTCCTGAAGGAGGTTTTCTGATTTTTCGAAAGAGGCTTCTACTTTTAGAGGAGACTGCTTATGAAAATGTTGGACCTTTATTAGATCTATTTCAGCAATAGAGAAAGTAACGTATATCGGAGATATTTGGTTTAAAGTCACTAGAACCTGATGGGTATTTGCCTTAATGAGATTTCCCTTATCTATTTTTACAATGCCCGTTTTTCCAGAAAAGGGGGCATAAAGGTGACAGTATCCCAGATTAATTTTGGCATTAAGTAGGCTGGCTTCGTCTTCGGCAACAAGCGCTTGATTTTTTTTGTAATCCGCTACATAAGAGTCAAAATCAAACTGGGATACATACTCCTGCTTTACAAGATCTTGGTATCTTGCTACTTTCTCTTGGGCAAGTTTTAAGGAGGTAAGGTCTTGTTCCAGCTGCGCTTTTGCCTTTTCCAAAGAAGCTTCAAAGGGTCTAGGATCAATGCTAAAAAGCAAAGCTCCTTCTTCCACTGTTTCTCCCTCTTCAAAAAAAACATCGATGAGCTCACCTTCTACTCGGGAAGTAATATCTGCAGCAAGTATGGGTTCCACGTGTCCTATGGTTTCTAGGTAGAGAGGGACGTTTTGTTTTTTTACTTCCGCAATTTTTACAGGAAAAGAAGAGGTAGAAGGGGTAGGTGTGGATTGAGTGCAGCTACAAAAAAGAAAAAAGAAGGCTAAAAGCAGTTTTTGCATAATTTTCCTGTAGAAGAAGGTTTCTTTTTTAAAACCCCTGTTGCAAAAGCCAGATTTGCTAAGGAGCTATACCAGTTTTTTTTAGCCAAAACATATTTGGCTCTGGCGTTTGCTAAAGAACTCTGTGCCGAGAGAAGATCTAAAATAGTATTTACACCTGCTAGATAGTTTTGAGAAGCTATGGTGAATTGTAATTCACTGTTTTGTAAAAACTCTTCCGAGTAGTGCAAAGAATCACTAGCGCTTTTTAATTCGCTATGGGCCACACATACATCCTGGATGACATTTAGCTCTTTTTGTCTTTTTAAAGCCCTGCTTTTTACCAAAGAGGCAAGAGCCTTTTTTTCTCCGTTCCTATAGTAAAAACCTTGAAAGATAGGAAAGGACAAGGAGAGGGTTAAATTATAGTGATATTTATCAGAGATTCCTGCGCTTTTCCAATTTTTCCCTACATCAAAAGACCCATCCAAAATGGGGCGAGAAGCCGCTTTTGCTGAAGCTAAATGGGCTTCTGAGGCTTGTACTTCAAAGGAAGCTGTTTGTAAATCGGGCCTTTTTCTTTGTGCTTGTCTTACCAAGGCTTTTACTGTTTCTAACATAGGTGTTTGGCACACTTTTTCAGGAAGATCTTTCACTTCAAAAGAAAAGTGAGCAGGAACTCCCATATCAGTTGCTAAAGTAGCAAAAGTGGTATCTACTACTTTTTTTTGCTGGATCATCTCAATAGTTTTCTGTAAAAAAATTGATTTTGCTTGAGCAAGATCCGACAAATTTGCAACCCCTGTCTCTTTTTTTTTCTCAGAAGCTTTTAAGGTAGCCTCTGCTGACTTCACGTCTTCTTGTAAGGCGTTAAAAAGCTCTTTTTGGTAGATATAATCGTAATAGCTATTCATGACTTTTTTCAGTACTGATTGGATTTGTTGGTTATGATCTGAGTCAGCTGCATAGAGAGAATACAAGGCTTTTTCTGAAGAGCTTTTTCTTTGACCAAAATCAAAAATAGTATAGGAAAGCTTTAGTTCGGGAGTAATTTGGTAGTAGTTAGAGGAAGAGTCTTGAAAGTCCGAATCACTTCGAGGACTAAGAAGAGAAGAGGAAGAAAAAGCCTCTTTTTGTTTTAGGTAAGAGCCTTGAAAAGATAGGCTGGGAAAATAGGAAGAAAGAGATTGAGAATAGCTAGCAGCTTGTACTCTCGCTTCAGCCCAGGAGATTTTTGTATTTGGGTTATTCTGCAGGGAAATATCAATAATCTCAGCTAAGGAAAGCTCTTCTTTTTTGCCTTCCTCAGGTAAAAGGGAGACAAAATCTTGCAGCAAAAAACTAGAGTCCTCTTCTTCTTCCCAAAAAGAAGAAGGAGAAGAAGGGACATAACTATAAGGATTTACAAGAGCATTTTTAGAACAGGAACAGAAAAAAAGAAGTATCCAAAACAGATTCTTTCCTAAAGAACAAGTCGTAGAATTTCTTTTTTTGCATATATTCTTTTGACTATATAAGAAGACGAAAGAAAACCTAGCCATTTCTCTTTTTTGTAAGAAGCCACTTTTAAGCTTCTTTTAAAAAGGCTAGCGTTTGGCGTCAAGTTTTTTGTGAAAAAGAGCATTGACTAGTTCAGGAGAAGCCTTTCCTTTGGTAAGTTTCATTACCTGACCTACTAAAAAAGCAAAGGCTTTCGTTTTTCCCTGACGGTAGTCTTGGATAGATTGGGTATTTTCTTGAAGTACTTGGTCTACCAAGAGCTCGATTTGTGAAGAATCATCAATCACCCGATAATCAGGATTTTCTTGGAGGAATTCTTTCGGGCTTTTTTCAGGGTATACAAGCATATCATCTGCGATGCATTTAGCAATCTTTCCAGAGATAGTCTTCTTACAGATAAGCTCTACTAGCTCTGCTACATGTTTGGGAGCAAGGAGGGAGGTATGAAGCATTTCCCCTTTTTCTTTGAATCTTCCTACAAATTCAACTAAGATCCAATTCGCTAAAATTCTAGCTTCCTCGGTATATTTCAAAGCTTCCTCAAAATAGTCGGAAAGATCCTTCTCTAAAACTAAATAAGAAGCTAGCTGTCTAGGAAGTTTTAACTCTTGCAGATACCTTTCTAATCTTTGATAAGGGAGCTCCGGCATTTCTTTTTTCACGGCATCCAAGAAGTCTTGGGAAAGACAAAGGGGGGGAAGATCTGGCTCTGGAAAATAGCGATAGTCTGCTGCTTTTTCTTTCCTTCGCATTAAAATAAGACTCTTTCTTACAGAATCCCAGCGGTAAGTAGCCTGCTGTATCACTTGATCAAAGGGTTTATCTGGGTATTTTTCATAGAGAGAGATTTGTCTTTGTGCTTCCGCTTCGATGGCCATCTCCATAAAGGCAAAAGAGTTCATATTTTTAATCTCGGTTTTTGTGCGAAGCTCCTTAGAGCCCTTAGGTCTTACTGAGACGTTTACATCCATTCTTAAAGATCCTTCTTCCATGTTACAGTCAGAGGCCTTTAGATACTGAAAAATTGCCTTAATAGCTCTTGCAAAAGAAGAGGCTTCCTCTTTAGAATGCATGCAGGGGGTAGAGACAATTTCTATTAAAGGAACGCCAGATCGGTTGTAATCAATTCCTGCAAAGTGATGAAAATGCTTGAGCATACCCGCATCATCTTCTAAATGAGCTTGATGAATCATAAAAGGTTGCAAAGTACCTGCTACCTCAGCAAAAACAGTCCCCCCTTTTATAAGGGGATTTTCAAATTGGGTAATCTGAAAATTTCTGGGGCTGTCAGGGTAGAAATAAGATTTTCGATCGAAGGTGGTAATAGGACTCATTTTAGCTCCTATCGCTAGCCCAAATAAAACAGCCTTTTTCACTGCTTCCTCGTTTAAAAGAGGAAGAGCTCCAGGTTGCCCTGTGCATATTTCACTGATATTTGTATTAGGTTCCTCCCCAAAATGGTTGGCAGCAGGACTAAATAATTTCGTGTTAGTTTCTGTGAGCTGAACGTGAATCTCTAGTCCAATGACTATTTCCCACTTTTTCATCAAGAGATCTCCCTATCAAAAAGAGGGGGGATCTTTCTATGCTCTGGATAAGCTTTTTCAAAAGCATACCCGCTAAGAATTACCTTTTTATCATGAAGTTGAGGTCCCAAAAATTGCATTCCCAAGGGTCTATTTTCCTTATCAAAACCAGCTGGCATAGAAAGAGCAGGAAGTCCTACTAAATTAGCGCAAATGGTAAAGATATCCTGCAAATACATCTGTAAAGAGTCTTGGATAGAGCCCAAAGTAAAAGCCGCTTTTGCTGTAGTGGGAATTGCAATCAAATCACACCGTTGAAAAGCTTTCTCAAAGGCCTCTATCATAAGAGTTCGCACTTTTTGGGCTTTTTGATAGTAGGCATCTTTAGATCCAGAAGAAAGGACATAAGTTCCCAGTAAAATTCTTTTCTTTACCTCTAAACCAAACCCCTCATCTCGGGAAAGATCATACACTTCCTCCAAAGATTTAGCCCTTTTGGAACGAATCCCAAAGCGAATCCCATCGAAACGGGCTAAGTTAGTGGAAGCTTCTGCGGTAGCTAAGATGTAATAGACCGCAATAGAATATTTCAAGATCTTTAAGTCCACAGTTTCTATTTCCGCCCCTAAAGCTTTGAGCCTTTCCACATTTTCTTGAAAAGAAGCTAAAGAATCAGGCTCTAAAAATTCTAAAAAACCCCAGGGGATACCAATTTTTTTCCCCTTTAAGCTTTCTGAGCAGCCATCAAAATAAGGCTCCGCTGGTAAATCCAAGCAGGTAGCATCTTTTTTACAAGGCTGACCTATAGTTTCCATCATCAAAGCACAGTCCAAGGAAGAAGTTCCAATAGGGCCTATTTGGTCAAGAGAAGAGCCAAAGGCTACAAGACCATAGCGAGAAACCCTTCCGTAGGTAGGCTTGAAGCCATAGACACCGCAGAATGAGGCGGGCTGCCTTATAGAACCTCCTGTGTCAGAACCGGTTGCCAGAGGAACTAACCGAGCTGCTACAGCAGCAGAAGAGCCCCCGGAAGATCCTCCCGGAGATAAAGTTAAATTCCAAGGATTTTTAGAAGGGAAAAAAGAGGAGTTTTCCATAGAAGATCCCATCGCAAATTCGTCTAGATTAGTTTTGCCGATAAGCAGAGCGTCTTCTCTTTCCATCAAAGAGGCAGCTGTAGAAGAAAAAGGCGCTTTGTAATTTTTTAAAAACTGAGAAGAACAAGTGGTAAGCTCTCCTTCAAGATGCATATTGTCTTTTAAGGCAATAGGAACGGCAGCAAGTTTTCCTAAAGGTTCTTTTTTTTCTCTTTTTTTATCTAATTCCAGGGCCTTTTTCTCTATCCTTTCAGAAAAGACTTGTAGAAAGGCTTGCGTTTTCTTATCAAAAGAAGTAATTCTTCTGAGAAAATAGGAAGCGATCTCCCTAGCAGAGAGCTTTTTTTCTAAAAACAGAGAGCGGATTTCAAAAGCACTTTTTTGATAAAGATCCATAGCTATTCTTCCGGTTTCAAAACAGGAGGGACCTTAACCATTGCGGCAACTACCTCGGGGACATTCTGTAGAAAGGCTTTTTGTGTAAAAGACGAGTCTATTTCATCTTTTCGCATTTTCAACTGGACTAAAGAACCCAAAACATGATTGCAAGGTTTTACTTTTTCTGTATCTATTTCCTGTAGCAACTCCATATAACCGATAATTTTTTGCAGACTCTCCAAGATCTCTTTTTCCTCAGAAGGCTTACAATCGATACGGGAGAGTTTTTCCAAGTTTTGCAAAAAGGAGGGGCCGAGCTCTTCTTCCAAGAAAGTCTTCACGAGAAATTTCTCCTTAAGGTTATGACTACAAAAGAGTTTCATCTTAGCAAGAAAGTAAGGTTATGGTCAATCAAAATACCTATTTGTCTTGCTCATACAGGGAAAGATAAAGTATAATTTTAAGCAGACTCTAGCTTAAAAATACCAGGTGGCAGCTCCATAACATAAAGCTTATTTTAACCTTGCTCCCACAGCAATCCTTTCTTAGAATTGGTAATATTTCTCTAAATTGTTACAATGTCTTCCCTATGAAAAAATTTAAAATTGTTACCCTAGGTTGTAGAACAAATCAGTACGAGTCAGCTGCCTATACAGATCAGCTCAAAAAGCTGGGATATCTTCCTTGCTCAGAAGAAGAGCAAGCAGATATATGCATACTAAACACTTGTACCGTAACTCATTCTGCCGATGTTCGTTCTAAAGCCAGTCTAAGGCAGCTTTTACATCAAAATCCTAAAGCGACTCTTTTCGTAACAGGATGCATGGTAGAGGAAGCTAAAAAACAAATCCAGGAGGAAAGGGTTGTTTTTGTTCCGAATAAAGAAAAAGAAAACTTGATAGAGTGGGTTTTTCCAGAAGAGCAAAATCTACCCGAATTTTCTATAGAACAGTTTGAAGCACATACAAGAGCTTTTGTAAAAGTGCAAGATGGGTGTAATTCTTTTTGTAGCTACTGCATTATTCCCTATGTAAGGGGTAGATCTCGCTGTCGCTGTAGTAAAGAAGTAGTAGACGAGGTAAAAAATTTAATAAACCAGGGATATAAAGAAATTGTTTTGACAGGGATTAACATTGGGGACTATGAAGACGGGGAAAAAAACCTAGCTGATCTTGTGCGTGAAGTAGATCAGATTAAAGGGCTTCACAGGCTTCGACTCTCCTCCATTGATGCAGATGAGGTGGATGGGAATTTAGTAGAGGCCATTTTGCAAGGAAAAACTACGTGCCCTAGTATGCATATCGTCTTACAGTCTGGTTCAAATGTCATCTTAAAGAAAATGAATCGGAAATATACCCGCCAGATCTTCTTGGATACAGTAGAAAAATTGAGAAAAGAAAACTCTGATTTCACTGTAACTACTGATGTAATTGTGGGATTTCCGGGGGAAACAGAAGAAGATTTTTGTGATACCTTGGAAGTAATAGAGAAAGTTCGCTTTGCTAAAGTGCATATGTTTCCCTTTAGTCCTAGGAAAAGAACTAAAGCAGCCACTTTTTTAAACCAGATAGATCCAAAAACTATTCAAATAAGAAAAAGAAAACTTTTACAAAAAGCAGAGGAGGTAGCCTTTTTATTAAGGGAGAAGTTCGTGGGAAGAAAAGTACCTGTTTTACTAGAAGAAAGGGTCTCTAAAGATTATATAGCAGGGCATACTCCTAACTTTTTAAGAGTAAAAGTGGCTTCTTCTTCTTTAGAAAAAAATCAGATAGTAGAGGTTCTTTTACAGGAAAACCGAGAAGACGGATTTTTAGGGGTTACCTTATGAAAATAACCTTGTCACAAAGGCTTAAACCCTTTTCTTTCTGTAAAGGAGGGGAGATAACGCTTCCTGGGTCTTTTGTCACCTTGAAAATATTTCCCACAAAGGTGGAGATTTTTCCTTTAGGAGGAGAGGAAAAGAAGCTTTTTTTTGCTTTACAGGGGCCATTTCCTCTGTTTTTCTATCAAAGTAATATAGAAAAAAGAAGAATTGAGGTTTTCTTCAGAAATGACAGAGGTTTTTTTTCCTATCATTTATTCTTACGAAAAGGAAAGTTTTCTTTTTTTCTAGCAAGAGGGGATTTTCTGGTGTTAGAAGAAAAGGGGATAAAAAGTGAGCTGAGAAAGAAACAAACGCTCTCTTGGGACTTAACCCCGGTAGAATCTTCTAATAATTTCTGTGAGAAAATTGCCTTCGGTTGTCACAAAAAGCAGGAAATAGAGAAAGTTCTTCTAAGAAAAGATCCTAAGGAGTTTTTTCCCTTTTGGTTTCGGCTCGGAAATCTTTGTCCTCGATTAGGAAAAGAAAAAAGCCCTTTTTTCTCCGATATGGAAAAAGCTTTTTTACGAAAGGACCCCACCTTTTTAGTGAAAAGACTCTCTCTTCTTTTAGAGGTTGCCTTTTCTGGTTTTTTTGTTCCTTCTCTTCAAGATAAGACAGAACAAAACCTTCCTTTTCCTTCTGGAGATCTTGCCCACCCTTATCTTCTCTTACAAGAAGGTGCTTTTTGGATAAAGCATCTTTTTTTGCAAGAGGAAAAAGAGGGCCTAGCTCTCTTAAAAAATCTTCCTAAAGAGCTTCCTTTTGGAAGGGCCAAGGGGCTTATCTGCTTTTTGGGAAAAATAGACCTAGAGTGGTCTAAGAAAAAAATAAAAAAGGCCATCTTGTACCCTGAAAAAACAGGCCATTTTCGTCTTTTTCTAAAACCCTGTTTTCAGCGATTTCGCCTTCGAAGAAGAAAAAAAGAAAAAGGGGTCTTTGTACGAGCAGATTCTTTTTTCTCGATAGAAAAAGGAAATACCCTCTACCTAGACAGATTCGAAAAGTAAAGAGAAATAGCCCCTCCTATTCCTCTATTGTTTACAAGCGCATTGGGGAGAGCATTCACAGCTATCTTCACAAATGCATTCGGAGCGATTACAATCCTCTTTTTGTTTTTTTTCAAAAGAGCAACTCAGAAAGAAAAGAAAGCAAAGACAAAAACCGATTTTTTTCACTCGAAACCTCGATTTGGTTGGTTCACTTCAGGATTTCTGATTTTTTCTTTGCTTTCAATTTAATTTTTGCGAAAATCGCGCAAACATGGAAAATCTCAAAAGCTTTCCCTTTTTTATGAGGGAGTACTTTCTTCTTACTAAACCAGGAATTTTAGTAGGGAATGTGCTAAATGCCTTAGGGGGTTTTTTTTTAGCCTCCTCTTCTATAAACCCTTTACTTTGGCAGGTCCTTTTAGGACTTTTGTCAGTAATGGCCTCTGCTTGTATTTTCAATAACTATGTGGATAGGGAAATAGATGCAAAAATGCAAAGAACGCAGGATAGAGCTTTAGCACAAGGAAAAGTTTCTTCAAAAAAGGCCCTTTTTTTGGGTGTCATATTATTGATTTATGGAATAGCAGCTCTTTATCTTTCTGCCAATTTTTTAACAGCCCTTTGCGCTTTTTTGGGTTTTTTTATATATGTGGGTATTTATAGCTTTGTCAAGTACTACACTAGCTTGGCTACCTTAATAGGAAGTATAGCGGGAGCTATGCCTCCTTTAGTAGGGTATTTTTCTCAAAAAGCAGAGATAGATGGCGTTTCCTTTTTGTTGTTTGCCTTGGTTGCCTCTTGGCAAATGCCCCATTTTTTATCTATTGCTATTTACCGGATAGAAGATTACCGAAGAGCAAAGATTCCTGTTATCCCTTTACAAAAGGGGTTCAAAAAGACAAAAAAGCAAATGCTTTTCTACGTGATACTTTTTTGTCTTTTTGCCCTTTTTCTTTCTAGGGCTGCTTTTGTGGGGTTTTTGTATAAAGGAGTTCTTGTCGTCTTAGGGGGAGGCTGGATTTTACTTTGCCTAAAGGGTTTTTTTACTTCTCAAGACGAAAAATGGGCTCGTCAGATGTTTCGTTTTTCGCTTATGGTAATCTTAGGGCTGTTTCTCTCTTTTTTAGGGAAGTTTCTCTTGCAAAATTAAGGCTCTCTTAAAAAGGGTCAAGAGAGCCCCAAATTCGATTAGCTAAAAAATCCCATTCCTCCAAGATAAGCCCCTAATACTAGAAGAACCCATCCTAGCCAATGGTATTTGTCTCCAGATAGGACTTTTTTCATCCATTTTGCGAAAGAGTCCATAAAGAAAATGCGGAAAAAGCCGTTTATCAGGATAAGCCATCCCACAAGAGTAATAAGTACAGTCCAATCCTTATACCAGTCATTATGAAGATGTACAACGACCATACCTATTAAAACAGAAATATAGCCCGAAAATAAAATAAGGGGTTTGCTTTGGATAAAATCTTTCATAATGGGTTTGATCTTATCTGGGATTATGATCATAGAGGCCCCTACTACAAAGAGGTATACCCCTAAGATCTGTGCTAGTGCTAAAGAAAGTTCCATGAAGTTCTCCTTGGTTCTTTCTCTGCTCTGTATCAAAAAAAATATCTTAAAGACAAGAAAATATTTTTAAACCTCTTAAAATAATTACTCAATTTAAATCAAAAATATCTATCTGTTATCATCTTTTATATGAAAAGAAAGATTTTTATAAAAAAAATAGTATTTTTTTGTTTTTTATTTACCTATCTCTTTGCCTCAGAACCATTTCAGGTTCCTTTAGATGGCAAGGTCTACCTTTCTAACCTTGACGAGAATTTTTTAGAAAAAAAAGAAAGTGAAGATTGGGTTCATCTTGTAAAGGCCTGGAGAGGGAAAAAAATGGCTTTTTTTATGCCTCATTTTCCCAAGCAGGAGAAAATAGAAGGGGGAATGGTTTTTGAAGCGTTTCAAAAAAATCTTATCTATCGGGTAAAAATAGAGCCTAAGAAGGAATCTTTTCTGGAGGAAAAAAGGAAAAATGCTCTTTTCCTACGAAAAGAAGGAAATACAGAATCTAAGATCTATAATCTTTTCTTCAAAGACCGAAAAGAAAAAGTGATTTTTTTGGAAAAAGAAATAGTTACTTTGGCTGTTTTAGGAGAAGGCTTTAACGAAGAAGTAAAGTTCTTTGAATCTTTTCAGGAAATCACACCTAAGAAGCAGGGATGATCTAAACTTTAGATTGTAAGATACAGACTTTTCCTTGACCGGGAGTTTGCTTGCTTTGCTGTTTTTAAGCTATTGTAGAAAAAACCCTTGCTAGGGTATCTTGTACTTCTCTCTTGCGGGAGATCTCTCTTTGGATTGGGGGCTTAGCTTAGTTGGTAGAGCGTCTGATTTGCATTCAGAAGGTCAGGAGTTCGAATCTCCTAGCCTCCATTTCTTGCGGTTATAGCTCAGCTGGTTAGAGCGCGACACTGATAATGTCGAGGTCCCAAGTTCAAGTCTTGGTAACCGCATACTCTCTTCGAATTTTTCTACAGAAAAGTCTGAAAGGTTTGTTCTATCGTTTTTTCCGTTTTAGGGGAAAGAGTTTTGTAAAATTCGTTTTATTTGCTACAACAAGAAGAAACAGCAAGAGGTTTTATGCAAAAGAAAAATCAATCATTGCACCGCTTGTGGGGCTTTCTTTTTTTGTTATCTTTGGTTTTTCTTATTCAGTATATGGGAGCTTTCTTTACAGGTAGCTCTTCTCAGCAGTGGTATTATTCTTTAAATAAACCAAGCTGGACTCCAAAACAGGAAGTTTTTACTCCTATTTGGACCTTTCTGTATCTAATAGTCGCAGCGGTAGCGTACTTTTTATGGAAAGAAAAGCCCTCTAGTAACAGGAAGAAAGCTCTTTTTTTCTGGGGATTACAGCTTCTTGCCAATGGTCTTTGGTCCTTTTCTTTCTTCTATTTTCAAAACATCACTTTGGCCCTGTGGAATTTAGGGCTTATCGTTGTTTTAGTTTTGATCTTATTTCATTACGCTAAGAAGGTATCCAGTATGGCCAGCGTGCTTTTACTTCCCTTTTTCCTTTGGCTTCTTTATGCATTTTGCCTGAATTTCAGCATCTGGATGCAAAACTAATTAGATACGGCGGCCACCTTTGCTCTTTTCCCTTTTTTTTTTATATATCCTTGTTTGAGTTCAGAGCGGTAAATCAACCAGAGCCCCGAAGAAACCACTCCTGTGGAGAGAAAAATAATCCAAGAAGGTTTTTCCCCAATTAAAATCCAGCTCGTCAAGGAGGCAAAGATGGGGCTTAAAAGTCCCATAAAAGAGAGAAAAGTGGCAGTAAATTTCTTTAAAAGAAATCCATACAAGTTATAGCAAATCAGATTCGAAAGAACCATAATAGTAAGCATACCTTTGAAGAAGGAAGAGGTATCATGTACAGGGACCCAGGAATCTACAAAAAAAGAGTGAATCAGAGCAAAAATACCTCCCAGGATCATAATAGAGCCGTTGGCATAGATGGGAGAAACTTCTTGGTTTTTGACAACCAGTCTTAAAAGAACCCACCCATAGACTGAGGTGAGGGCTGCTCCTATGATGGCCAAAGAAGGCCAAGACAAAAAACCAATGCCTCCGAAAACGCTTTCCTGTCCCACTTGAATGCGTAAAACAGGCAAGAAACCTAAAAATCCCACTGTCATGCCTACCCATTTTTGGGGAGTCATTTTTTCTCCAAAATGAAGATAGGAAAAAAAGGCAGCAAAAAAAGGAGACAGGCTGTAGATAAAACAGGTTTTGGCTGCTGTCAAATATTTTAGCCCCCAGAATTCCAAAATATTTGTCACATAAATGCTTAAAAAGGAGAGGAGAAGAAGGGAAAGAAATTGTTTTTTGCTTAAGGAAAAAGAACGCCTTCTCAAAGCCCAGTAAGAAAGGAGAAGGGTCCCTGCAAGGAGCATACGAGAGCTGGTCAAAAAAAGAGGGGAAGTAAACTGCAAAGTCCACTTTCCTATAGGGAAGACACTAGACCAGATTAGGTATAACAACGCTACGCTCAAAACATTCATGAAAATATCCTCTTACGCATTAAGGATATAATTCTATCTTCTTGTTTTAATAACTTCTAGAATAATTCCTGATAGATACTTAAATTTTGAAAGGGGGATTTTCTCTTGCTATAGAAGGATTTTCTCCTATACTATGGGGATCCCTACATCTGGTTTAGTATTTTATGAAAGTTATTTCCTATGGATCCTGGCCTTCTCCTTTTCCTATCAAAGAAATGGTTAAAAGGAAAAGCGCTTTTAGTTTTTTGCAGAGAGAAGGATCAAAACTTTACTGGATAGAAAAAAGTCAAGGAGGAAGATCTACGCTATGTTCTTTAGATCTTCAAAACGAAAAGCAGAAAGAAGAAACGCCAGGTTTTGAGGTAAGAAGTAAAGTAAATGAGTATGGAGGCTTTCCTTTTTTGGTCGTTCAAAATCTTCTTTTTTTTACCGATAGCAAGGGGGCTATTTATATTCGGGAAGAGGGGCTTATTCGCCTTTTGCATCAAAGAAGAGAAAGAAGGTATGCCTCCTTTTGTTTTGATTCTAAGAGAAGAAGGCTTCTTGCTGTATGTGAAAATACGCAAGAAGGATCCCAATGCATTGTTTCCCTAGATCTACAGGGGAAAGAAAAAATCTTGATAGAGGGAAGTGACTTTTATTCTTCCTTAGCGCTCGATCCTAAACAGAATCTTATCGCTTTTTTATCTTGGAATCACCCCAATATGCCTTGGGAACAAAGTGAACTTCATCTCGGTTTTTTTTCTGAAAAAGGAGAAATAGAAAAGACAGAAGCTGTGGTCAAAAAAACAGGTGTATCCTTGTTTCAGCCCTCTTTTTCTGAAGAAGGAGAGCTCTATTTTATTTCTGATGAGACAGGGTGGGGAAATCTATACAAATACAAGCAAGGAATAAAAAAGGCTCTTTTACCTATGGAGGCTGAATTTTCTCAGCCGGCCTGGGTAATGGGACTTTCTAGATATGCTTTTATCCCAAAAGAAGAGGGTTTCGATTTATTTTGTGTTTTTACCAAAAAAGGGAAAGATCAATTGGCGATTTTTTCCGAAAAAGAGAATTGCTTGCAGGAAGTGGGAGAGGAGATTTTTCAGGCGCAGTATCTTCAAGCAGAGGGAAGGTATGGCTATTTTGTAGGGGCAACGAGCTCTTTGGAGCAAACCCTTTTTGCTATTTCTTGGGACAACAGGCAAAAAAGAGCCCTTTTCCCTTATGCTAAAAAGGAAGTTTTCTCGGTCGGAGAAGAAATTTTTTCAAAGAGCAAGGAGGGAGAAAAAATCTACGGTTTTTTCTATCCCCCCTTGAGTCTTGCCTGCAGGGGACCTGAGGCGGAAAGACCTCCTCTAATTGTAAAATGTCATGGGGGACCTACTGCACAAGCTTACAATACATATAATCCAGAGACCACTTTTTGGACTTGTAAGGGATTTGCTGTTTTGGAAGTAAACTATCGAGGAAGTTCTGGATATGGGAAAAAATACCAGGAAGCTCTTTTGGGAAACTGGGGAATTTTTGATGTAAATGATGTGTGTGATTTAGCTCTTTTAGTTGCAGAAAAAGGGTTAGTAGATAGACAAAGAATGGCAGTTAAAGGAAGAAGCTCTGGAGGGTATACAGCCCTTGCCGCAGCTTGTTTTCGCAAAGTTTTTTCTGCTTGTGTAAGCTACTACGGGATCGCAGATTTAAAAGCTTTAGTAGAGACGGGACATAAGTTTGAGCTTTACTATACGCAAAAACTTGTAGCTCCCTATCCGGAAAAAGCAGAGGTATACAAGGAAAGGTCTCCTATTTATCACAGCTCCCACATAGAATGTCCTGTTTTATTATTTCATGGTACAGAAGACAAGATAGTTTTCCCCGAGCAATCTATTAATTTATACCAGAGATTAAAAAAACAAAAAAAGCCTGTAGAAATTTATCTCTTTGAAGGAGAAGGGCATTCTTTTCGCAAGGAAGAAACTTGGCAGCAGGCTTTTGAAAGAGAGTATGAATTTTATAAAGCCTGCTTTGCGATTTCTCCATGAATGAACTTCTTTTTTTATTCCATATTCTATTAATGCTCTGTTTTTTGAGCCTTTCTTTTTTGGGAAAAAAACCTGCTTTGATGGCTTTTGTTTGTATGAATGCTCTTTTTGCCAACCTTTTTGTGATCAAGCAAATCTCTCTTTTTTCTCTTTCTGTAACCGCTTCTGATGTATTTGTAATTGGGGCTATTTTGGCCAATAATTTAATCCAAGAATTTTATGGGAAAAAAGAGGCTAAAAAAGCGCTTTATCTCTCCTTTTTCTTTCTTTTGATCTTCTTTGTTTTTTCCCAAGTTCATTTAGCCTACACTCCTTCTGAAAAAGATCAAACGCAAGAAGCTTTTACTACTCTTTTTTCTATGACACCCAGGATTCTTTTTAGTTCCATTTTTGTCTTTTTTTTCGTGCAGAGATGGGATCTTCTTTTTTTCTCTTTTTTGCAGAGAATTTTCTCTGAAAAATGGCTTGGGCTTCGCCTTCTTCTTTCTCTAACCGTTTCTCAGTTTTTAGATACCTTTTTATTTACTTTCATAGCTCTCTATGGGTATGTGACTTCTTTTTTAGAAGTGGTTGGATTTAGTTTTCTCATAAAAATGGGGGTGATTGCTATCTCTTCCTGTTTTATAGCGCTTTTTAAGAAATTCTCTCCCAAGAGGTTTTATGCAGAATAGCTTTCGTTTTGAAATCCTTCATACTTCTAAAATTTCTAAAGCACGCTTTGGTAGGATTCATACCCCTCATGGAATTATTGAAACCCCCAATTTTGTGGCAGTGGGTACCAACGGAGTTTTAAAAGCCCTAGATCATCAGAGGGTAGAAGAAATGGACCTTCAGCTAATGTTTTGTAATACGTACCATCTTCTTTTGCAACCCGGGATAGAGACGGTAAAAAAAGCGGGAGGACTGCATAAGTTTATAGGGAGAAAAAGTCCTATCATTACCGATTCAGGGGGATTTCAGGTTTTTTCTTTAGCTTATGGATCAGTACAAGAGGAACTAAAGGGAAAAGGAGTTAAAAGGGGGAGTAGTTCTATCATAAAAGTCTCAGAAGAGGGGGTCCTTTTTCGCTCTTATAGAGATGGGAATAAAGTATTATTGACCCCCGAAAGTTCTGTGGAAGCACAAAAAGCACTAGGAGCAGATATTATTATTCCTTTCGATGAGCTTCCTCCCTATCATGTAAGTGAAACTTCTTTAAAGGAATCATTAGAGAGAACTCATAGGTGGGAAAAACGCTCTTTACAAAGACACCTAAAGGAAAAAAAAGGGCAGGCCATGTATGGGGTAATTCATGGAGGGGTTTCTTTAGAGCTGAGAAAGCAAAGTTGTGATTATCTGACATCTCTTGAGTTTGATGGATTTTCTATAGGGGGAAGTGTGGGGAAAACCAAGGCAGAAATGATGACTATGCTTCGTTATACCAAAGAATATCTTCCTGAAGAAAAACCCCTACATCTTTTAGGGATAGGAGATCTTGTCTCTTTGGAAAAGTGTGTTCCTCTAGGAATTGATACCTTCGATAGTTCCTATCCGACTAAAGCTGCAAGGCATGGGTTATTATTTGCGCAACAAGGAGATATAAAGATAGAAAAAGGGATATATCAAAATGACTTTTCTCCTCCCGAAAGAAAATGTGCCTGTTTTACCTGTACCCACTATACAAAAGCTTACTTGCACCACTTATTCAAGGCTAAAGAGCTTACTGCTTATACTCTTGCTACGTTGCATAATCTTTTTTATATGATTCAAAAAATGAAAGAGTTTCGCAGGCAAATTCTGCAAGATCAAATCTGAAGGCTTGTTCGCAAGGTTTCAGTGGGAAAATATTTCGTAAAATAGGTACAATTCAGAACCCTGAGGGATTCTTTTATGAAAAGATCGATACAAAAAATTGCCGTTACTGGAGCCTGTGGTAATATCGGCTATAATCTTATTTTCCAAATCGCAGCAGGGGCTTTTTTGGGAAGACAATCTCCTATTTCTCTACATCTTTTAGAACAAGAACCTATGATGCCTTCTTTAAAAGCGCTACAGATGGAACTAGAAGATTGTTGTTTTCCTTTGTTGGAGGAGATAAAAATAGGAAGCGATCCCTTTGCCGTTTTCGAATCAGTTGATTACGCTTTTTTAGCCGGAGCAAGACCCCGAGGCCCGGGCATGGAGAGAAAAGATCTTATTACTTCTAATGCCAAGATTTTTAAAGAGCAAGGGCAAGCCTTAAATAGGGTAGCCAGCAGAAAGGTAAAGGTTCTTGTAATAGGAAATCCTTGCAATACAAACTGTCTTATAGCTATTCACAGCGCTCCTGATCTTCCCCCCTCTTCTTTTTATGCCATGACAAGATTGGATCAAAATAGAGCACAGGCCATTTTGGCTAGAAAAATGGGGATAATGCATACGGAAATCGCGAATGTAATTATCTGGGGAAACCATTCCATCACACAAGTTCCTGATGTCTATCAAGCAACTATTTTCGATAAAAAGCTAGAAGTACAAGACGAACTGTGGCTGGAAAAAGAGTTTCCCTATTTAGTTCAGCGAAGAGGGGCTGAGATCATTAAAGCAAGGGGTAAGTCATCGGCTGCCTCAGCAGCTTACGCCTCGATTCAAGCTATGCAAGATTTGACCTTTCCCACAAAGGAAGGAGCTTTTTTTTCTGCAGGGGTTTACACCGAAGGCCTTCCTTATCCTTTGGATAAAGATTTAGTTTTTTCTGTTCCTTGTATTACCACCAGGGAAGGGAAGGTAAGCGTTTTGTCACAGATTTTTTGGCAGGAGATTTTGCAGGAGAAAATTAAAGCTACAGAGAAAGAGCTTCTAGAAGAAAGAGAAATGGCTTTTTCTCTTTTGAAAAAATAGGTTTTTTCCTCAAGAAAACGGTTGCGAGGAGCGCTCTTATGGAAAAAATGTTCAATCGGTCTTTTATTCTTCTTTTTTCGAAGAAAAAGATTTTAGTTACTTCCTCCACTCTTTTTCTCTGTTCTTTACTTTTTCTCTTTTTGCAAACTTTTTCTTTTTGGGGATTCTTTTTTGCCTATTTCATTTCTCTTTTTTTTCTCATCCCGTTGGGGATCCTTCTTTGTCAAGGTTATACAAAAGAGCTTCAAGGAAAGGTTTTTTCTTGGAGGAAACAGCTTCTTCTTTTAGGAGAAAGATTACTAAGTAAAAGTTTATGGGCCTTTTTTTTTGTGCTCACCTCTGTTGCTTTATCAGTAGGTTTTGTGTTTTTTCAATTTTTTCAAAGTATCCCTTTTTTGCAGGAGATAGTTTCTAGCCTTTTATTTTTGATTCCTTTTGCTTTGGTCTGTGCTTGTTTTTTTCTTTTCTTTCTGAGTCTTTTTCTTCTTTTTTGGGCAGTGCCTCTCTGGGCTTTTCATAAAGAAGGGACAAAAAGATCTCTTTCCAAATGGCTTCTACTTTTTAAGAAAAGTCCTTTTCTTTACTTAGCTTTTCCTGTGGCAGGGATGATCCCTTTTTCTTTTCTGTTTATTTTATTTCGTAAGATCCTGTTTTTTACTCAAGGATTCCTTAGAATGGATTTAACTTTTTTAGGAGGTCTTGTGCAGGGGATTTTACTGTGTGCTATTTCTTCTTTTTTCCTCTCTTTTGGAATAATCTTTTTTTTTCATCTGGCTGTAGAAGCCTTTTATTTTCAAAAAAAATCTTAATAGATCTTAATTCTGTCGGAGCTTTTCGATATAAGGGAAATCTCTCTTTTTAGGTTTGACTCTGATTTTTTTTCCTTTTTTTGTTAAGATGGAGGGGGAGGATTTTTTTAAAGAGATGAAAAGGGTTGCCATAGTAGGGGCTGGTTATGCAGGACTTGCCGTTTCTTATTACTTAACAGAGCTAAAAAAAGAGCTTTCTCTTACCCTATTTGATTCAGCTTCCTTAGGGGAAAATACTTCAGGTATGGCGGTAGGCTTAATGCATCCTTATATGGGGATTTTTGCCAAAAAAAGTTGGAAGGCAGAAGAAGCTATGCAAGAGAGTCTAAAACTGTTTCAAATAGTAGAAAAAGAACTTGCCTTTTCTGTATTTTCCCAGAAAGGAATTTTTAGACCTCTCCTAGAGTTGAGGCAGAAAGAGCCTTTTGAAACTCTTTGTCAGAAAGAACCCTTGGTTCATTGGTGGAAGGAAGAGAGAGTAAGAAGCCGTTTTGGCTCTTTTCTTTTTCCAGGATGTGAAGGGATTTTTTTGGAAAAAGGGGTGTTAGTAGAGAGCAAAAAATACTTACAAGGGCTTTGGCAAATCGTAGAAAAAAGAGGCGTTTGTAGAGTCTTACGAAATATTTCTTCTTTAAAAGAGCTGAAAGACTTTGATACGATCTTCATTTGTACAGGGGCCAGAACCCTAGAGCTGATTCCTTCTTTTTCTTCTTTTTTACAAAAAAGAAAAGGTCAAGTAATTGAGGGGGAGTGGGATTTTGATCCCTTGTTTTGTCCTGTACTGGGAAGAGGTCATATTACTTTTCAAAGAGGAAGTTGTTTTTTAGGTTCTACCTATGAATTAGAAACTTGCTGTGATGAGGGCTCGAGGAGAAAACGGGAAGAGCTTCTAGCTAGAATAGCTGCCTTTTTACCATTAGTGGGGAAAATGAGGATAAGAAATATTTTTTCAGGGACTCGATTATTTCAGTCTAAGAGCTATCTACCTTATGTAGGATCTCTTGATGAGAGAGTTAAAATCTTAACAGCTTTTGGTTCCAGAGGTCTTTTATATCATGCTTTTTTTGCGAAAAAACTCGTACAATCTTTAGTATAAGCCTCTATGGGAAAAAATCGTTTATTATTCTTAGGAACCGGTGCTTCTATGGGGGTTCCTGTGATGGGATGTAAGTGCTCTGTTTGTCTCAGCAAAGACCCTTATAATAAAAGATTTCGTCCTTCTGTTTTTATCCAAATCCAGGGGAAGAATTTTTTGATTGATGCAGGTCCAGATATACGGGATCAGGCTTTGCTATATGGGATTGATTCTTTAGATGGTCTCATTCTTACCCATATTCACTATGATCATGTAGGAGGACTAGATGAGCTTAGAGCGTTTAATTTTGTACATAAAAAAGGGATTCCCTGTCTTGTTTCCCAAGAAACTAAAAAGGATTTAGAAAAAACAAAGAATCATATGTTTTCCTTTAAGCATGCTACCGGAAAACCTACGGAGCTTTCTTTTCAAGAATTAGAACAGCCGTCCGGAAAAACTTCTTTTTTAGGAGTAGAAATTGCTTATATTAGTTTTTTTCAAAGAGAGGTGAAAGTAAATGGTTTTCGGATAAAGAATATGGCCTATATTTCTGATATTAAGTCGTATGATCCTTCTCTTTTTCCTTTTTTACAAGGAGTGGATATTTTAGTTCTAAGTGTCTTAAAAGAAACCTTTTCCCCCTCTCATTTTTCTCTTGAGGAAGGGGTTTTATTTGCACAAAAAGTAGGAGCCAAAAATACGTATTTTACCCATATTTCCCACGAACTAGACCATCAAAGGACAAGTCAAAAGTTACCTAAAGGAGTAGAGCTTGCCTACGATGGATTGGAGCTTTTTTTTTGACAAAGCAAGAAGGTTTTAGTGCAAAAATAGGAAGGCTCCAACAGTTTGGTAATCAGGAAAGAGCTTTACTAGTTGGTATTTTTCGGGCTTTTCAAAAAAAAGAAGAAGGCTGGGAGTTTTTGCAAGAATTAAAAAGGCTTTCTATCACTTATGGGATAGATCCTGTAAAAATGCAGCTTTGTCCTTTGAAAAAGGTGAATGCGGCTACTTTTTTAGGGAAAGGAAAGGTTTTAGAGCTGGCTTTAGCAATAGAGCAAGATAACATTGACCTGGTAATTCTCGATGAGGAAATTTCCCCCCAGCAACAAAGGAATTTAGAAAAAGTCTTTAAAAAACCTGTTGTGGATCGATCTGAGTTGATATTAGGGGTTTTTGCTAAAAGGGCCCAAACAAAGGAAGCTAGAGTACAAGTAGAGCTGGCTCGATATGAGTATCAACTTCCGAGATTAGCCAAGATGTGGGGACATTTGGGAAGGCAAAGAACAGGAGGAAGCTCTTCAGGAAAAGGGGGAGGGTATTTAAGAGGGGAAGGGGAAAAGCAAATTGAGATAGATCGTAAAATCTTAAAGACAGAGATTGCACATTTAAAAAAACAGCTACAAGAGATTACAAAACATAGGATAAGACAAAGAGAAGCTAGAAAAAGACAAGCCATTCCTACGTTTGCCTTAATAGGCTATACCAATGCAGGAAAGTCCACTTTGCTAAATGCCCTTACGGAAGCAGGTGTATTTGTACAGGATACGCTATTTGCTACTTTGGATACGAAAACTTGTCAGTATCAGCTCCCTTCCCAGAATAAAATTCTTTTAATCGATACAGTAGGATTTATCCGAAAATTACCTCACCATCTAGTGGCTTCTTTCAAGAGTACCTTAGAAGAGCTTACCTATGCAGATGCTTTTTTACACGTGATAGATGCCTCCGACTCTGCTAGTCAAGAACAGGCAAAAGTGGCTTTACACCTGTTAAAGGAATTTCGAGTAGAAGATAAGCCTGTAATTACAGTTTTCAACAAAATGGATAGTCCCCTTCAAAAATCTGGCCTTTTTCCCCTTTTCTATTCTTCAAAAAATAGTGTGAAAGTTTCTGCTAAGAAAAAGGAGGGATTTGACAACTTGATTCAGAAAATGGAAAGGATTATCTCTTCTTTTCGCAAGAAGGTGAAGCTGCGTCTTCCTCAAAAAGAATACTCCTTTTTATGCAGGTTAAAAGAGCAGGGAAAGGTCGAAAAGGTAGAATATGAGGGAAACGACATCATTTTTACCATTGAGCTTCCCAAGTCCTGGTTAGGTAAAGTAAAGCCTTATCTAGAAAAAGGGTATTAGAAAAAATATTTTTTTACCAAATCTATAACCCCTTTTGCAAACATTTGCACTCCTATAAGACTAACGATCATACCTCCTAATCTCTCTACAGCTTTAAGTCCTTTTTCTCCTACGAATTTTTTTAGATAGGAAGAAATCAGCAAAATTAGCAAAGAAAGCGTCCAAGCTAAAAAAGTAGCTGCTGCTACAGTAAAAGGATTTCCTACTTTTTCCGCATAAACCATAACCATAGCAATAGAGCCGGGTCCTGCCATAACAGGAATGGCTATAGGTACCACCAAAGGTTCATGTTTAGGCAGTCCAGAGGTATCTGGATCTTTGGGAAAAATCATAGTTAAAGAGATGATGAAAAGAAGGATTCCTCCTGAAATACCGATAGCAGAATTATCTATTCCTAAAACCCCTAAAATCCAGTTACCAAAGAAAATGAAGAGAAGTAAGATCGCTAAGGCAATAGAAAGCTCTCGGAAAATGATCTTTCGCTGTCTTTTAAGATCATACGGAGACAAAATAGCAAGGAATAAGGGAATCTGTCCCAGGGCATTTAATATGAAAAAAATGGAGAAGGCAACATTGACAAAGCTCAGCATAAAAATTCCTATTTTTGGTGAGCTCCTATGATAGAGAGTAGGAGTTTTAATTTCTACTAAAAGGGATAAAAATACAGAGGCTTTTTTTCTTTTAACCCTTTTATTTTCAAAGGGAAAACAGAAACTTTTAGGGAAGGTAAAATTTTTTCGTGACAAACCTCTTTATTTGAAGTACCATAGGTTTAAAGGTGACTTGCCTTAGAATAGATACTTGGGGGTTTTCATGAAATGTATCAGGTTTTTGGCTCTACTTCTAGTTATTATAGGCGCTCTTAACTGGGGACTTTGGGGTTTTTTTCAGTATGATGTAGTTGCGGCCTTATTTGGAGGTCCTTCTTCTGGAATTTCTAGATTAATTTATTCTTTAGTAGGAATTGCAGGGCTGTATGGAATTAGTTTTTTCTTTCATCATTGCTCTAGTTCTTCTTCTGGTTGCTGCTCTTCTGGAGAAAATAATCAGAATAATCAGAACAATCAAAATAAGCAGTAATTAGGGTCTTCAAGGAGGGGAGTGTTTCTCCTCCTTTTTTATGCAAATTCTTTGTTCTTCTGGATTTATAGGTTCTTATCTCTCTTCTTCTTTTTCCAAGCAGGGGCACAGCATAGTCCTTCTTCGTAGGAGTGATTTTTTGCTGGATCCAAGGCTTTTAGCGAAGAAAATAGAAAACTGTGAAGTCATTATCAATTTAGTGGGGGAAAGTCTTTTTTCCTTTTGGGGAGTTCACAAAAAAAAGAGAATTTTAGAAAGTCGTCTTTTTTCTACGGAGAAACTAGTAAAAGCCTTCGGATTTTTAGAAAAGAAACCTTCTGTATTTCTCTCAGCATCTGCAGTAGGGTATTACGGGAATAGAGAAGAGGTTCTGACAGAGCAGAGTAAAGAGGGGGCTACCTTTTTAGCCTTCGTATGCAAGGAGTGGGAAGCAAAAGCAAAAGAGGCTGAAAAGTTGGGGATAAGAACCGTTTTCTTACGTTTTGGAGTAGTTTTGGGAAGAGGAGGCTTTTTGCAAAAGAGTGCTTTTTTTGCAAAACTAGGCCTTTACCCCATCTTAGGAGAAGGAGATCAGTATATGAGTTGGATAGATATAGAAGATCTTTTTCGAGCCCTTGGTTTTATAATAAAAACCCCTTCTTTACGTGGAGCTGTGAATCTTTGTTCTCCTTTTTTTCTCTCCCAAGGGGAGTGTGCTGATATTTTAAATGGGAAAAAAACTTCGTGTAGGATACCTTCTTTTTTATTTAGAGGTTTTTTAAGAGAATTTTTATTCTCCAGTCAAAAAGTGTTTCCTGAAAAGCTTTTACGGGAGGAGTTTGTATTTAAGTTTCCTCATTTTACAGAGTCTTTTACAAAATATAAGGTCTAAGAATATATGCAAAAAAAGAAGATAAATCCCTGGTTTGCTATGTGGTTTTTTCCCAGGGAAGCTATAAGGGTTGTTTTAGATACCAGTCCGAAGAGAGGATTTTTTTTTCTTGCCTTCCTCACGGGACTGTGTCAGAGCGGAAGATATATTTATACTCTTTTTTCCACGAAGGAAATCCCTTTCATCTATCTGGTTCTTTCCTTAGTGGCTGCTTTTGTTTTTGGGATATTGTTTCTTTTAATGGAGGCAACATGTATCTATTTTACGGGAAAAATAATAAAGGGAAAAGCTAGGTGGATTGAACTTTTAGCGGCGGTGAGCTGGGCTAAGCTTCCTTTGTTTTTGCTCGTGGTGCTTGGTCCTCTGTTTTTCCTTATACCCCAACCCCATCCTGTGGGAATTATCTACTCTATATTGACTACTTTTGCTGTTTTTTTTGTTTTAATTGACTCTATTTGCATTTGGCTTGCCAATGTTTCCGAAGTGCAGCGTTTTTCCAAGAAAAAAGCTTTTGTAAACTGGCTTTTTTCTCTAATTTTGTACTTGATTTTTTGGGTGGTGGTAGCAATTTTTGCAGCAGTTTTAATAAACCCCTCTGTTAGGTAGAGAAAACCACGTCTTTATGCTACCGTATCTCAGAGCCAATCTCTTGAAATGTTTTAAAGTGAGTTTTACAGACGCTTTTTAAGGTTTCTATTCCTTTAGTTAAGAAAATAGTTTTTCCCGCTTCAAAAACTTTAGAAGAGGCTCCTTTTGGTAGCAGAATTCCGCACTCTTCTGAGAGCTTTTCTAGTCCTTGCAGGAAGTACATTCTTGCCAAAATAGAAGCTGCGGCTACTACTACATCACTTTCAGCCCGCACTACTTGTTTAATTTCTAGGTTCAGTTTTTTTTTCTTCACCATGTTTTCTATGACGAAATCTTGAGCAAAGCGGTCTATAATGACGGAAGAGCAGCCTGATTTTTGAAAGAGCGCCTCAACGCAAGATACATGTCCCCAAGCCAAGAGATAGTTGAGATTTTTCATTTTTGCATAGAGTTCATTATATTTTGGGGGAAATAAAGAAATAGAATGAAAAGAAATAAGGGCTTGGATTTTTTTTCCTAACAGTAAAATGGATTTATCTGAAAAAGTTTTACTGTCTCTTACTCCTAGTTCTACTAGTTTTTGTATATCAGAGGCGTTAGCAAAAACCCCTACCACACAAAGAGGACCAAAAAAATCTCCTTTACCTGCTTCATCCACGCCTATTCTCGGAGAAAGATCCAAATTTACCTGCGGATAACTATAGGAGAAGTTTTGTAAAATCTCCGGTTCTAAATAAAACTCAATAAAAGCATCCTTTTCTTTTCCTTGAACTGTTAGAGCTCCGGATTCATACAGGGTCAGAGAAATCCCTTTTTTTTGTGCTTGGAAAAGAGTGTGAGCCGGCTTTTTCAAAGAAAAATCCTGAGCAATAAGATCGTGTTTCAATTTTTCTGATAAAGCAAGATCAATCTTTGTAGAGAAACAGGCTGGTTTTTTCATAACTATTTTTGGATGATCTATTGGACTTAGATTATAGCGTAGAAAAAGGTTTGAAGAAATGGATTTTGCGTCAAATCGAAGAAAAATGGTAAAATAGGGTTAAAGGGTATGTTTATGTCAGAAGGATTAAAAGAAATTGGAAGAAAATTTCGCTCTAAAAGAGAAGAGATGCACCTTTCTTTGAAAGAGGTAGAAAATGCTACCTCTATTCGACAAACTTATTTAGAATCTATTGAAGAAGGTAACTCAGCGCACTTTCTTTCTCCTGTATACACTATAGGCTTTATAAAGCAGTACGCAGCTTTTTTAGGTTTTGATGGGGAAAGGATTGTGAAAGAATATCCCCAGGCTTTTAAAATCCTCAATCAAGACAAGCAAAGTTTTGATTATGGTATTGGCACTTTAGAAGTAAGAGGTTCCCATCAAAGAGGAATGAAAAAAGCTCAGAATCTTTTTTGGGTAGGAATCGCTCTTTTAGTTCTTTTAGGAGCTTGGTACTTTGGTAGGTGGATTGGAGTTTTTTAGGTGTCCTTGCTAAAGGTTTTTTCCCTTGGGATTTTGATGGGTCTTGCCGATTTAATTCCTGGGATTTCTGGAGGGACGATAGCCTTTATATTGGGATTTTATCAAAGACTTATTCAAAGTCTTGCTACCTTTTCTCCTAGCCAGTTGGTTTTTTTTCTAAGAAAAAGGCATTTTTCTAAAGAGTTATCTGAGTCGTTCCTTTTTTTATTTTCTCTTTTTTCAGGAATGGGGCTCTCCTTACTTTTTTTTTCTTATTGGGTGCTTTCTTTATTTCAAGATCCTCTGTACAGAGTATATTTATATTCTTTCTTCTTTGGAGTTGTATTAGGCTCTATTCGCCATAGGAAAAAGAGGGTCTTATTATGGAATAAAAAGCGGTTTTTCTTTTTTACTTTGGGGTTTTTTTTCTCTTTTTCTATTACTTTTCTGCAAGGAAAAAATTTTCTTTCCTGGGAATCAGGGCGCTTTTCTTTTTTTCTAGTTTTAGCAGGGGCTCTGACTATATTTGCGATGCTGCTTCCTGGAATTTCGGGGAGTTATATTCTCCTTCTTTTGGGTCTGTATGTACCTTCTTTAAAAGCCCTTTCTTCGTTATGGAGTTTGCGAATTGATTCTTTTCTTTTTTTGATTCAGTTGGGAATAGGTGCTTTTTTGGGCTTTTTTTTCTTTGCTCATATGTTTTCTTATTTAAATAAACGCTATCGAGAAAACCTAGAAGCAAATCTTCTGGGTTTTTTATTAGGTTCTTTAGGTTTTATTTGGCCTTATGGTTCTTATATACATTCTTTACATGGCAGTGAAGGGATAATCTTAAACAACCATCAACTGGTATTTTCTGTTTTATTTCTATTAGCGGGATATTTTTTATTACAACGCACCCATAAAAAAGCAGAAAAAACTCTACCTTTGATAGAATAAGGCCCTTGCATAAAAGAATAGGGATCTTTATTCTTCGGCAAAAGCAATTTGAGGAAAGCCTATGGAATGCTTGGGAGATTTTATTCTTTTAAAAGAGCTAGGACAAGGGCCCTTTTCCACTACTTATCTTGCAGAGCAAAGGTTTATCAAAAAGACCTTTGTTTTAAAAGTTTTGGATAAGACACTTTCTGCCGATCCTCTGTTTTTAGATCGTTTTGAAAGGCTTATCTCTTCCGTAGCTTCCTTAGAACACCCCTCAATTGTAAAAATACATAATATTTCTTCGCACGAAGGGACTTACTTTTTGGTCATGGATCCTTTTGTTGACTCTGTTGGAGAGACGATGAATTTAGATCGTTATTTGGATTTAAAGGGTAAAGTACTTACAGAAGCAGAGATAGAAAATATCCTTTTACAGATAGCAGGAGCTTTAGATTATGCGCACGCTATTTCTTTTGATGAGGGGTATTTAGCTCATGGAGGGTTGAAACTTTCTAACTTACTGGTAGCAAAAAAAGAGAAAGAGCTGAGAATTTATCTTTCTGACTTTGGCTTTTCTAGAATCCTTTCTAAGGGACTTTGTCTAGCTAGAAAATGTGAAACTTTCTCTCTTGCTTTGCAGGAAAGAAAGGAAGGCTTTAATTCAGAAAGGCACTACCTTTTACATCGCTCTTTTTTGCGTGACTTTCCCTTTTTGGCTCCAGAGCAAAAAGATTTTGAAGAAGAAGAGATGCCAGATCCTTCTGTGGATGCCTATGCCTTTGGCGTTTTAGCTTATTTTTTACTTACAAAAACCTTTCCGGAAGGGTGTTTTGATCCAGTTCATTTAGGAAAATTTTCTTATAATCTTTCTTGGGACTTGCTTATCTTTCAGTCTTTGCAAAAAGATCCAAAGAACAGACCTACTAACTTAAGCAAAGCTATGGAAAAGATCCGAGGAGAGAAAAAGGCTTCTTATCCTTGGAGTGAAGTGGGTAAAAAAATTGAAGATGCGATGCAAATGTCTTTTACCTTCGGGGAGAAGAAAGCAGATAAAGTAGAGGAGATTACGAAAAAAACCCCTCTTACTTTTTATTCATCTTCTCAAGAGTCTAGTTTGAAACCCCTTTTAAAACCTCAAGAGATTCATAGGCCTCAGTATGAGCCAGATCCGGGAGCTATTTTTCAAAAAGAACTTGCCGTTTCTAGATATCAACCTGCCGAGGTTGAAGTAAAAGAGGTAGAACCTCTTTTAACAGAAATGGTTATTATACCCGGAGATACATACTTTCGAGGAAGTAATCACGGGGCAAGGGATGAGATGCCAAGACATGCCATTTCTCTATCGAGTTTTGCTCTTGATATACATCCTGTTACCAACGAGCAGTTTGTCCGGTTTTTAAGCGCTATGGGAGGAGAAAAAGATGGAAACAATAATGATATTATCCGATTGAGAGACTCTCGTATTAAAAGAAGTTCAGGAAAACTCACAATAGAATCAGGTTATGCCAGGCATCCTGTAGTGGGAGTTACTTGGTATGGGGCTTTTGCCTATGCAAAATGGGTAGGAAAAAGACTTCCTAAGGAAGGAGAATGGGAAGTTGCCTCTTACAGTGGAAAAAAAGAGGGTATGATTTATCCCACAGGGGAGGACATAGAGAGAACCAAGGCCAATTTTTTCAGTTCAGATACCACAGCGGTAATGAGCTATCCCTGCAATGAGTATGGTATTTATGACATGGCAGGGAATGTCTATGAGTGGTGTCAAGACTGGTATGCCTATAACTATTATGACACTTCCTTGCAAGAGCCTGAAGATCCTCAAGGACCACCTCAGGGGGTTTATAGGGTGCTAAGAGGGGGCTGCTGGAAAAGTCTTAAGGAGGATCTACGCTGTTCCCATAGACATAGAAATAATCCTGGTACGGTAAATGGGACATATGGATTTCGCTGTGCAGCTGATGTCACTTCCGCTGGTAAAAATTTCCTCTGACGTCTGAGGACTGTTATGCAGTGGGTTTAATCCCCTTTTTTTGAGCCTCCAAAGCGATGGATTTACGGAGAGAAAAATATTTTCCTTTACCTATTTTGCACAAAATGTCAAATAAAGTCTTGTCTATTACAATTTACGACTTGTCTAGCAGATGTTTAAAATCAATGATTGCAGAAAAAAAGTCGCTTTCTACTACGGTTTCATCAACTCCATTCACATGAATCAAAACAGGTCGTATTGATATATTTTTAGGTAGGGTTAAACTACGAATTTTTTGTTTTACCTCATCAACAACACTTCTTGTAAGCTCTTGACTACTAAATTTAATTTCACACAAATAACACGTTCCGAATTTTGTTTGAATCATGTAATCGATTTGACAACCTGATCGACCTTTAGCTTTACGTTGGAAAAATGGATTGTCATTCACAATCTCAGACGGATCAACATTGAGAATATGCTGTATTGCCTTGCGATTGCTGAGTACAAGATTTTCAAATTGCAACCCCATTGCTGATTGCCATTGAGGTAACAGCTTTAATCCCTGTCTTGCGATTTTCTTTTTATTTGGCTTGATATATTTCAAATAAAACCTTAAATAATTGTCTTTAAGTCGGTAATGACTCAACTTTGAATCTTTCCCTGTTTTAAGATGCCATGTAAAATCTTGAGAAACAAACCCTGCAGTGACTAGATCTTCCATGTATCTAGAGGTCACCCCACTTTTTTCGACGTTTAAAGCTTTGTAGATATCTTTAAGCTCACACGGACCTTCAGCAAGTCTTTCGACAATTTTTTTGTAAATCGCACTTCTATTTGAAAACAAATCTGAAAAAATTCGCTCAAACTCACTAAAAAGAAATCCTTCTTTTCGAAAGCACAGTTTTTGAATATTATCCTCTGCGCTTTGATTGGGTATGATTTCTTCAAGATAGCGAGGAACTCCGCCAATGACTGAAAGAACCTTTAGTTTATCAAAAGCGGATACCCTTTTCTCTTCTGCTTTCCAAAATTTGTTACATTCATAAAGCGGAAGTTCTTCTAAAACAATGTCTAAAGAAATTCTTCCCAAAAAACCTGTGCTGCTAAGAATGTTTTCTTCTATCCAACTTGAAATTGATCCGCACAATATGAGAATCAGCTGAGGGTTATTCTTAAAATAGAGATCCCAAGCTGTTTTAAGCTTTCCTAAAAACGTAGGATCTTTTGAACCCATCCAACTGATTTCATCTAAAACAAGAACGATTTTTCCTTTTTGAGCATGTTGTGCTAGATGCCAAAATAAATCTCCCCAGTCATCAGCCCTCGGAAGAGGGATTTTCATTTCACGTTGTAATTGTCGAGCAAATTCCTCTCTTTGATCGGCAGCTGAAATGTTATTGGTGGGAGGAAACCCAGAAAATACATAGTGAGGTATTTTGCTAGCAAATTCTTGAGTTAAACGACTCTTTCCGATACGTCGTCTACCCCGAATAACAACAAGGCTCGACGCTTTTTTCTTAAAAAGCTCCTGTAACATCTGAAGCTCTCTTTTACGTCCCACAAACGTATGCAGCATATTTTTTTATCCTGTATTTTGGTGATGAATTTATCATAGCAAAAACACATCACAAAATCAATGTTTTTTGTTTTAGTGATGTACAAAAATCAAGGGTTATGCTAAAAAAGAGGCTGCTTTAGCAGCCCCCTAATGATATTATCCGACTGAGAGACTCTCGTATTAAAAGAAATTCAGGAAAACTCACAATAGAATCGGGTTATGCCAGGCATCCTGTAGTGGGAGTTACTTGGTATGGGGCTTTTGCCTATGCAAAATGGGTAGGAAAAAGACTTCCTAAGGAAGGAGAATGGGAAGTTGCCTCTTACAGTGGAAAAAAAGAGGGTATGATTTATCCCACAGGGGAGGACATAGAGAGAACCAAGGCCAATTTTTTCAGTTCAGATACCACAGCGGTAATGAGCTATCCCTGCAATGAGTATGGTATTTATGACATGGCAGGGAATGTCTATGAGTGGTGTCAAGACTGGTATGCCTATAACTATTATGACACTTCCTTGCAAGAGCCTGAAGATCCTCAAGGACCACCTCAGGGGGTTTATAGGGTGCTAAGAGGGGGCTGCTGGAAAAGTCTTAAGGAGGATCTACGCTGTTCCCATAGACATAGAAATAATCCTGGTACGGTAAATGGGACATATGGATTTCGCTGCGCAGCTGATGTCACTTCCGCTGGTAAAAATTTTTCCTGACATCTAGAGAGAAAGATTAAGTAGATAATTAGAGGGGATTCTAGGGCTTTCTTCATTGAGGAGCTTCTCCTAAAGGCCTAAGAGAAGGATCTCTTGGGTTTGCTCGTTGGTTTGTATCGATGTTTTTACTTTAGACTTTGGATTTTAAGGGGGAAGGAGCCCCGCTTTAATGAATTGCTATCTGAAATCCAAGAGAATTTTCAATGACTTTTTATCCACTCTTGGGTGGAGGTTTTCTCTTGAAAGAGTAGGGTCATTCGTAGAGAATTAGAGGTATTTGCGGTAACCTAAATGAAGGATTTTTTTTTACGATCTGAAGACCATATAGTTAGATCCAAAGATTTCTCCAAGAAATCTTTAGAGTCTCAAAATTTTGAGGAGTGCTTATTTGAGGGGTGTAACTTCACAGAAGCTCTTTTGAAAAAGGCAAAGTTTAGTTCTTGTCTCTTTAAAAACTGTAATTTTAGTTTAGTGAAGTTAGATGAATGTCGTATCCAGGATACTCCATTTTTGGAATGCAAAATCGTAGGTGTGGAATTTTTTAAATGTGAAAAGACCTTTTTCTCAACAACTTTTCGAGGTTGTTTAGTCCAATATTGTAATTTTTCTGATCTTCGGATGAAAAATGCTTCTTTTGCTAGAAGTAAGTTGAAAGAGTGCTACTTTACCAATACATATCTAGTGGGATCTGATTTTGAAGAGACAGATTTGATGGGAACCGTTTTTCACAATAGTGATCTTTCCCAATGTGATTTCTCTAAAGCATTGAATTACAATATTGATCCAGTAACTAATAATATTAAAAAAGCGAAATTTTCCCTTCCAGAAGCAGTAGGACTTCTACGTGGTTTTGATATTTCCCTTCTATAGTATCAAAAAGAGTTCTTTGACTATTTGAAAAAAGAGCCTAGGGTCCTCTTGTTTAGGTTATGCTAGATGCTTCTACATTGCTGTAAGCAAAGAATCTACGTATATTTAGAAGAGGAAGAAGGTCTCGATTTTTTACCAGCTCTTTCTAAGAAGAACTCGTATTCTTCGAGAAAGATCTTTTTTAGTTCACCAGAGTCTTTGCAAAGGATATCCCATCTGGGATTCTTCTTCTTCCCTATTATAGTGGCTTCTGTAATAACTTATTTAATGATTAAAAGAGGTTTTTGTTGGATCAAACTGGTATGTTGGTCAATGCACCATTTGTCCACTAAAAATCTGTTGATTTGCAAGATCTGTTTCTATGCTGTAAATCCAGTTATTGAACAGTACTTCCTCTATAAGACAAGCATGTGTGGCATACCTTTTTCCCAGCTTAAGTTTTTTGATCCCTTCTTGCATTTCATCTAAATGTTCTTCTTCTTCGAGAAGAATCGACTTTACATGTACTTTTGATCTATGCTTCCGCAGCACTGCTTCGTAAATGGGATAAAATTTTTGGGCTCGAACTTCTATAGCATAAGTTACTAAAAGATAAGCAATCTTTTTCACGGAGCGTTTATCTAGCATGCATTCTTTTATTAGGAAACGAGATATGAAAAGGTCTAATTTATTTAGGTATTGCAAAGTAGTAATTCCGCCAAGAATGGACGATGGGCAATAATTAGGAAAAAAGGACAAAGAGACTCTTTTAATTTGCCATTTCAAATAGTGACAGTGGCGAAATTCTTCAGAGGCATGCTTAAGCATTTCTTCTTTCACTAAAGTAGGGTGCTCACAGGCAGCTATTTTGCGAGCGCCGCAATTTTCTAAATAAGAAAGGGTATTGAGCCATTTCGCGTGAAGAATATCATTTTGGACAATCTTAATGAGAAGAGGAATTAATTTTTTCTCCATAAATCTCCTTCAAGGGTAAATATAATTGCATCATAGACAAGATTCAGTTCTTCTTTTGAGAAACAGTAAGGAGGGAGAACATAGAGAACGTTTCCCAAAGGTCTTAATAAGATTTTTCTCTCGATAAAAAATTCATATAGAAAATTACCTAGAGAAGAAAAATAAGTACAATTTTCATCTTTATACTCGAGAGCTAAAATCGTTCCAAGAGATTCACACCGTTTAAGTCTTGGATGATTTTTCCATTGTTTTACAAAATTTGAGTGATACTTTTCGATCATCATTCTTTGTCTTGTACAATCTGAGGTTAGAAGAAGGTCGAGACTAGCAACAGCACTAGCACATGCTAGGGGATTAGCCGTATAGGAATGCCCATGTAAAAGTGCTTTGTGCTTGTCTTTACAGTGGAAGAGTTTGTAAATTTCCTCTTTACAGGCGGTGGCTCCTAACGGTAAAAATCCTGCTGTGATTCCTTTAGATAAACAAATAATATCAGGATTTTCTTCTAACCTTCCGCAGGCGAAATAGGTGCCTGTTCTACCAAATCCCGTCATTACTTCATCGGCAATTGTAATAACTTCATGTTCTCGGCAAATTTTGAGAAGGTGATTCAGGGCTTTGGCTGAGTGGATCACCATTCCAGAAACTCCTTGAATTAAGGGCTCAAATAAGAAACAGGCTATTTCATTCGAGGAAAGGGCAGCTTGAAGTTCAGCAATACTTTTTTCTTCTAGACCAGAGGTGGGTGGAGTAATTGTGATTACATCAAAGAGATGATTCCAAAAGGGGCGATTCAAAAGGGTTTTTCCAGATACTGACATTGCTCCAAAGGTATCACCATGATAGCCCCCTTTAAAACTCACAATTTTTGTTTTCTTTTTGCTTTTATTGTACCAGTACTGAAGTGCCATTTTTAAACCTACTTCAACGGCTGTTGAACCATTGTCTGAATAGAAAATTTTCCCCATTTTTCCTGGGAGAAGAGGAAGGATTCGAGTAGTAAGTTCTAATGCTGGTGGATGAGTAAATCCTGCAAAAATGACCTGTTCCAGCTCTAGGGCTTGTGCAGAAATTTTTTTAGCGATGTATGGGTGACAATGACCATGTAAATTGACCCACCAAGAAGAAATAGCATCTAAATAATCTAGGCCATCTTGTGAGGTTAAATAGGATCCCTCGCCTTTGATAATTTGGATAGGCTCTTTTGCTGTTTTCATTTGAGTGAAGGGATACCAGATTGCTGCCATTTTTTTGCGTACCTTTGAATTGTTGATAAATTAATGCTTTTTTCTGGAAGTAACCTGCCAAGAAAGGGAACTTCGGAAAATTTTATGATTGCCTTTTCACTGTCTGGGTTGGATTTGCCGTTAAAAATGATCCCTAGAATTTTTATGGATCTTTTTTTAAGTGCCTCAATTGTGAGTAGCGTATGATTGATGCTACCTAAGTAGTGTTTTGATACAAGGATCCAGTGAGCCTTCCAGGTTTTAAAAAGATCGATGCTAAGAAGACTTTCGTTTAAAGGAACAAAAATCCCTCCAGCCATCTCAATAATCAAGGGATGATTTGTTATAGGTGGGATGATTTTTTCAGGATGGATTATTCGGTTTTCTAAGCGGGCTGCATGATGTGGAGAAAGTGGGGCCTTAAAAGTATAAGCTGGGGGGTGAACTTTGTGATTCGAAGAAAGGAATCTTGTAATCATAGCAGAATCAGTATCGGAGGCTCCGCTTTGGACCGGCTTCCAATAATCTCCTTTAAAAATCGTGGTAATAACTGCAGAAACAACTGTTTTACCAACTCCTGTGTTAATTCCTGCTATGATAATATCAGCCATATTGCCTTATAAGCTGGAGTAGGTTTAGGAGCTCTTTCCTTGAATTAAATGAATGGAGAGTTAGTCGGATATTTTCTTTTCCTCTTTGCACTGTTGGACTCAAAAGAGCTCGAACGTCAAATCCTTCTTTCATAATAGCTGAAACAAGCGCTAGAGCTTCTTGGTTATTTCGCACAAAAATGGGCTGAATGGCAGTAGAAGAACGGTTTGAAAGCTGAATTAGATCTTGCAAATGCACTCTTTCTGCCTCTAATTGAGGAAAGAGAGTATAACTACATTTAATAGCCGCTAAAGAGGAAAAAGGAAGGGCTGTTGTATAGATGAATGATTTAGCAAAGTTGATAAGTGTTTCTTTTAAATGGGGATCACCCAATATAGCAGCTCCAAAGACGCCAAGCGCTTTGCCAAAGGTTACAGTTTGGGCAAAAATTTTCTTATTTAGACCTGCCTTATGAACAAGACCTCTTCCCTGATTTCCACATATCCCAATTGCATGGGCTTCATCAACGATCAAGTGAGCATGATATTTTTGGGAGAGATGAAAAATTTCAGCTAAGGGCGCTAAAGATCCATCTGTTGAGTAAATGGATTCAATGCAGATATAAGCTTTTCTCCTTTGGGTAATTTGTGTGAGTCTATTTTCTAAATGATTTAGATCATTATGTTTAAAAGGAAATGCCTTTGCTTTAGCTAGGCGGATGCCTTCATGGGTCGAAGCATGAATATGGGCATCAAATAATAAGATATCTTCTTCTTTTGCAATGCAGCTGATTAAACCGATATTGGCCATATAACCACAATTGAAAATTAATCCAGCTTCAAATCCATGAAATGCAGCAATCTTTGCTTCAAGTTCTTCCACATAGGTATTATTTCCTGTAAGAAGGCGAGACCCGGTTGAACCCAAATAGTTTAGGGACTCCCATTCAGAAAGCACGGCTTGTTTTAATTGCAAAGATTTTGCAAGCCCCAAATAGTCGTTGGAAGCAAAATCAATCAGATTTTCTTTAATTTGCAAAGATCGAAAATTTCCGATTTGTTTACGTTTTAGTAGAATTTGATTCACAGGCATAGCTCTTACGCTTTTTCAGTCCTAATAAGTTAAACATTTCTTCATCTGAGTCATTCGATGTATTTCCTACAGTGAGTAGTTTCTCACCGGCAAAAATAGAATTGGCCCCGGATAAGAAACAAAGTGTTTGCTCTTGGTATGATAACTCAATGCGTCCCGCAGAAAGACGGATCATTGATTTAGGCATAAGGATTCTAGCGATAGCAACCATCCGGATAAATTCCCAAGAGGAGAGTTTTGGTTGATTTGCTAAAGGAGTTCCTGGAATGGGGCTCAATTGATTGATAGGAACAGATTCTGGGTGAGGATTTCTATGAGATAAAGCTAAAAGAAGTTCTAGTCGATCTTCTTTTGTTTCTCCCATGCCCATAATGCCTCCACAGCAAACACTTATTCCTGATTTCTCAACAATATCAAGTGTATTAATACGATCTTGATAGGAGCGTGTGGTAATAATTGTTTTATAAAAACGCTCTGAGGAGTCTAAGTTATGGTTATAAGCATAAAGTCCTGCTTGTTTTAATTTTTCTGCTTGAAGCTTACTTAAAAGGCCAAGTGTGCAACAAACTTCTACTCCTAAATTGGCTATCCCTTTAACCATGCGCAAAGTCTCATCAAACTGCTTACTATTTCGAACATTTCTCCAAGCGGCTCCAAGACATATTCTTGTTGCCCCTTTTATACTTGCTTTTTTGGCCGCAGCCATAACTTCTTCATATTGCATCATGGGCTGAGCTTTGACATTTGTTTGATAGTGAGAAGATTGAGCGCAGTATTTACAATCTTCTGAGCAACCTCCTGTTTTAATTGAGATCAAATGGCAAACTTGGATTTCTCCCATCTTGTGGTGCATTTTGTGAATTTTCATCGCCTCTACGATCAATTCCAAAAGAGGCTTCGAATAGAGAATTTGTAACTCCTGAAAGGTCCAGTCCGATCGAATGGTCATATTTACCTCATTATTACGGACAAGTTTAGGAAGTATCTAGTTCTGATTGCAACTGGAAGTTTGGTTATGTAAACCAAAAATAGGTTTACATAAAACTAAATAAAGTTTGATAATAGCGGATATTGCTCAATCTGATGAAAACCTAAAAATAGTTAAATTAAACTAAAAAGAGGTTATATTTTTATGTTTGAAGTGTTGTTTGGAAATAAAAACATAGAAAAAATTCTTATTTTTCTTTTCGTGAGCGGTAGGTGTTATGGGGCTCAGTTGCAGCGAATTTTCAATACACCCCTTACGCCTCTTCAAAAAGTTCTTATCCGTCTAGAAAAAGGAGGGCTGATTTCTAGTCAATATGAAGGAAAAACGCGTATTTATCGGTTTAATCAAGGATTTCCTCTGCTGTCTGATTTAGAACAGCTGCTTAAAAAAGCCTATACGCTGTTACCCGTTCATGAAAAGAAACTTTATTATATGGGAAATGAAAATCGTGGTTTTTATCGAGATTCTTCTACGAAAAATCTGAGTACCCTTTTTGAATTTTGGGAAAAACTCTCTTCCGTCAAAAAACTGTCTTTTTTAGCTCACTCTAAGTCCAAAGAAAGCTCTGGTTGGAATGGACATGGATCAGGGGATGTTATCGTGACAAAAACAAGCCCTAATATTCTTGTTTTTCAGGAAAAGGGTTTTTGGAAGGGAAAAAACAACCAAGAGGTGAGTTTTACAAATACCTTCCGATGGACCTTAGATCGAGTTACTGGGGTGATTTCGCTAGAACACCTGCGTCATGGTATAGAGAATCCTGTTTTTCTATTTCATTTAGCTCCTTCGGCAGCGCATTCCTTATCTTCTATTGATTCGCATCTCTGTGATGGAGACTCTTATTTTGGTCAGGCGCATTTTGACCGATATAACTTAAAGTTAACTTGGCGTGTCATTGGACCTAAGAAAAATGAAGAGATTGAATACAGCTATCTATAGCAGTCTTTTTTATGTTTCATTTCCCACAAATCTTTAAAATCTTTACCTTGTATATCGACTCCGCTAGTCTAAGTGGTCTACGAAGCTCTCTCCCAGTTTCCTAGGTAAAAAAGTGTAGGTTTATCTCTTTAAAAACTAGTTTTGTTTCTAACGGCTCTCTTACCAATAAATCCGCTACCTCTTTAGAAAAGAGATCTAACAGATAGCCATTTGTGAGAATATGCGTTACCGTTAATTCTAAATGGGTTGTTTTGAAGGGTTAAGCAGCTAATCGTAGAACTCCCTAAGACATCCGCTATTTTCTCTACAGAAAAGTCCTTATTAAAGGGTTGATTGACCATTGACAGAAGCTTTTCTTAGAACTTCTGTGAAGGCTGGGCTATTCCTAGGAAAGAGCTTCCAGTTTGTCTATGTCTAAGTGGCAGATTAGCTGTAAATTGCTATTTATTTTTTCAATATTCCAGTTCCACCAAGCAATTTTCTGCAAACGATCAATGGTTTTATCATCGAACCTCATTTTCACAACTTTTGCAGGGTTTCCAGCAACAATCGAATAAGGGGGAACATCTTTTACTACGACAGATCTAGCCGCTATAATAGCTCCATTTCCTATCTTGACTCCATTCATCACCAAAGAATCATATCCAAACCAAACATCGTTTTCCACGATGATATCCCCTTTAACTGGCAAGTCATAGACATTGAAGGCAGACTCCCAACCGTGACCAAAGATGGGAAAAGGATAGGTGCTAATTGCATCAAGTTTATGATCTCCCGTCATGATAAACTTGGTTTCTGCGGCAATAGCGCAAAATCTCCCTATAACAAGCTTAACTTTGGAAAAATCGTAGTTGTACAAGACGTTGTATTCTTCAAACTTATCTGGTCCGTACCGACAATCATCAAAATAGCTATAGTCACCAACAAAAATATTAGAAGCCTTGACGAATTTTTTTAGGAATACAAGCTTATCATAATCTTTAATAGGGTATAGGTTGTCTGGATTTGGGCCTGTCATGCCTCGGAGTTTATTGAAATTCAAGCATTAAATCAAGAATCCCTGCGTATAAAGGTTGGTTTTAGTAGGAAGATTATGAATATAAAGGTCTTTGTATACAGGGGAGTGATTAATAATGGAGGGCTTCCCAATAATATGTATATCCAAAGCATTATCTAGATTTTGCCGATCAGCTATGGCTGAGTCACTGGGTAGTTTATTGGTATTGATACGCTTAAACACAGGAGTTCTTAAGAGCCTATACGATTTTAACATCGAAATACCATGATTGCCTAACGAGTCAAGGAAACTTGCACTAGCCAATTGAAAGGCTGAAGGGTCAGACAAGTTTTAGTATCCACTAAAAGAAGGTGAAGATCACACAGTCAAGTTCTATTTTTATAGAGAATTAGTCGATTTTTCTCTTCAGCGCTATCTTGCTTCAAGTAGAAGCTACTGGTTTTTTCTTAAAAATTATTTTTGAAAAATAAGTATGAAGCTTTTAGGCTGATAACCACTTCTTACCAGGAATATCAATTACGCATAGACGAAAGTAGAAAATTGATAAAAATTATGAGACTAGGTTTTTCTATTTGTTCTTATAACCGGCCCTATGAACTGAAGCGTTGTATTGACTCCTTATTATTTACTACACAACATTTAAAAAATACGTATTATCTTTTGGTCGATAATTGCTCCCCTCAAATTTCGAAATCACAGCTTGAAAATTATCGAAATACTGCTCTTTCTAACCTTAATATAGTAAGGTTTGCGTCTAACAAAGGTATTACAGGTGCATTTAACTTCTCTTGTTATAGCTTATCAAAAAACAATTGTGATATTTTTTTTATTATTAACGATGACATTTTTTTTAAAAAACGTGGGTGGGTTGAAGGATATTTGTTAGCACACAAGCAATCGGGTATCCATCATTTTAATTTCATGGACGGAAGAAATATTGTTGGAAGGCAGTCTTTTGGTTCAGTTGAAGTCACTTATCATAATTGGGTTAGAGGGTGTCTAGAAGTAATTACCAAGGAGTGTTACAAACAAGTAGGCGGTTATCGAAAATGCTTTCATGATTTTGGTTGCATGGATACCGACCTTTCCGATCGGATTATTTTAAATGGATTTGCAAGCTCTTATCTGCAAGAACTTTATTCTTATTGTACTACCTCCTCATATAAAGGACATTACAATATGGGTTTTTCTGCAGATATTGAACAAGCTCGGAATTATATTTTTGATCCTCATCCAAACATGGGGGTAGGGAACCCCAAGTCACAGTATTCGAAGAAAAAGGAGGGTTTTGAGATTTTGAGTTTCGAACGAGAAAAGAGAACAAATCATCTCCTGGTATTAACATATCATCACATTTTAAATGCAAAAAATTCGAAAGGTTTTCCAAAAGATTTTGGAGTAACTACTGTTGAATCTTTTAAATCTCAGATTCACACTTTAATTAAAATGGGATACCATTTCTTTTCTCCAAGTCAACTAAATACTCAAAGGCCCTTACCCAGTAAAATATGCATTTTATCCTTTGATGATGGCTATCATTCTATTTATCAAAATGCTTATCCGATTCTGAAGAACGAAGGAATTTCAGCCATTTATTTTCTTACTACAGGTTTTTTGGATCAGCAAGAACTATTTCCTTATCACGAATTTCTTTGGTTCTTAGAAAGCTGCAAAGACAGAAGTATTAAGCTGAGCCTCCTTCCTTCTCAATGTAATCAGCTCACAGAAAGGGAACTGCGCCTAAAGTTAAAATGGTTTTTTCGTTTTTCAGCAAATAAACAGCAGCAAAAAGAAATGATTCATTTTTTAAAAGGTACTTTCGAAAATAACTCTTATCCAGAGCGTTTTTATTTAACTTGGGGACTGGCTTCAAAAATGAGTGATGTCTTTGAATATGGGGCCCATACTGTCACCCATCCTCAACTAAGCCTTATAAATTCAACAGATATGAAGAAAGAAATCTATAAATCAAAGCAAGAGCTTCAAAAGCGATTAGGCGGGGGAAACTGGTTTGCTTATCCATATGGATACAGTAGTTCTTTTAATCAAACAAGCATCAACTTTGTAAGGGAAAGTGGTTTTTTAGGTGCTTTTACTACAGAACCTAAAAAAAATACGCTTCCTATTAAAGAGCCTTTTTTAATAGGTAGGTTCTCTCCGGAGAACCTAGCTGGAGAAGATTTTAAAAAGCGAGTTAAAGAGCTTAGATGAATAAAGAACAAGAATTTGAATCAGTATTAGAATCCTTAAAGATATTGGATATTCAAGAAATAACGCATACGCTCATAAAGAAAAAATTCTCTTCTTTTTATCAGTCTTATCAAATCACTTCAGACGATTTAGTTGTTTTTCTTTTGACTTATTTTAAACCAGACATATCTGTATATGATATCCTTAAGCAGACTAGCCTGAATAAAAATCAGATACTACAAGCTTTCAAAAAAATTAACTCTTGCACCCTTTTCCAAAGGCTTTATCTATCTCATAGAACACATAGAAATTTTTACCGAAAAATAAACACCTTATTGAAGTCACCAAAAAAACTGTATGAGATGATTCAGGATCAATCTTCAACTCTTCTGGAGCTAGAAGTACATCCTGCTCTATTTTGTAATTTGCGATGTGTTTTTTGCTACAGTAAAGGGCAGGGAGTTTATAGATATATTCATGAAAAAGGACGTAACCCCCTTACAATCAATCAATGGAAACAAATTATTGAAGAGGCAAAAGACCTAGGTGTTTCTAAGATTGCCATAAGTGGTGGCTATGAGCCCTTTAAAGCCGGTGAAACATTGGGAATTATTGATCATGCCCATAATTTAGAAATACCTATCGAAATCTATACGAATGGAACAATTCCCCTTACTTCAGAAAAACCTGTATGGGATACGCTACAAAAACTGACGGCTATTCATCTGAGTTTTCGAGGAACAAATCCAGAAACTCATGCAAAAGTTACAAGATCGACTCCTCAAAGCTATCAAATTTTATTAGAAAATTTCCAAAAACTGCTAGCCTCGAAAAAGAAGGGGGAACTTGAAGCCAAAATTACGGTTTCTTTCTTTGTGCACAAAGATAATATATCTTCGATTTCAGAGATTATTCAGCTAGCAGAAGGGGTTGATTCTATCAATTTTTCTAGCGATAATTACGAAGGGTTGAAGCATAGTCTTTCTAAACAACAATTTACGGATCTTCAAAAAGAACTCCATTCAGTTCAGCCTTATATTTTAGGATATAAAAAACCTGTTGTAACGTTGAATGATGATTTATGGATGCTTTATCAGAAAGATAAAAACAAGCCCACTAATCCGCTAATTCAGAATTATTTATGTTATAATTCTTTCATTAGACCTACGATTAATCCTTTTGGTGATGTTTATAGATGTTGTTTGGTTGCTCAACCAAATTTTGATTTAAAACATACAAAACTAGGTACTGTCGATCAAAATCATTCTTTGAAACAAATTCTACAAAGAGCTATTTCCCATCCGCTATACACAAAAAATTGTATAAAGTGCAATCCTTCAGAAAAAACGGGCTTGATTGTGATGAATAAATTAAAGAATGATATAAAAGCAGGAGTTTTGCCTGAGCATCAACCCTATAGAGGTTTATTATGAGAAAAAAGAAAGACCGAATAGCAGGTAAAGTAATTGACTATTCTAACATGCCTGAGAGGATGGGGATAGCTCCTCAGTTGCAAAAGAGTATCCTAGAGGAAGTAGATTTAGAGTCTGTCCTAGACAACATTGAAAAAGTTTGGCAGGACGGTTTTGATTACAAGGATATGCTAAAGCTATTGCCTTTTTCAAAAGAAGTTAAGCAAAAAATTGTAGATATGCATTGGCTTCCAGCCAAGGGAGAAAAGAATTTTAACTACATCAAAGAGAATACTCATTCTGGTTTTCACAAGTTAGTCTTTAAAAGGATTTTAATCCTTCTTCATGCAAAAGCTTTAGGAAATACCCTTCCTAGAAATGAAGATATGTGTGTTGAAATTACCTCTGCTTGCAATAAAAAGTGTCTTCATTGCTATATGCATGAAAAGAATCTTGGAGAGTTCATGAACACAGAGCTTCTTCATAGTTTAGTTGAATATGCCAATCAAAACATGCTTTCTTTACAAATGATTGGCGGAGAGCCTATGCTCGATAAAAGACTTGTTCCTCTCATTCGTAAATATCCAACCTTAATTTTTTATGTTGTATCAAATGGGGTGCGCTTTTCTGATCGCTTAATCCATTCAATTCGGAATGAGATACATAATTTTCAACCTATCTTAAGTTTAGAAGGGTTTCAATCTTATAACGATTCAATTCGGGGGATAGGCAGTTTTAGTAGAACTGTTGATATCATGAAAAAACTCAAAAAGTTAAAGATTCCTTATCAAACTGATACCATTATCACTACCAAAAATATTAATTCTGTTCTCTCAGATGATTATATGAATTTCCTAATGGATCATGGTCCTTGGGGAGTTGGACTCTATAAGTATAGACCAGTTGAAGGGCTGGATCATGGATTATCGCTTTCTAAGAAAGACTTGGATTTATTCGAAGAAAAAATTAATGAATTTCTTCACAAGTATCCTTTTCGGTTTTTTCATGAAGAACCCATTCACATTGCAAACCGCAGAAAAACAAGGGTATGTAAGGGTCTTTTAACAATCACTGTACATGGCCATGTAAAAATGTGTCCCTCTATTCATAAACCCACGCTTACTCTTCAGTGCTTTAATAGAGATGAAGTGGCTAACGTTTTAGACACTTGGTACAACATAGTAGGAGTAAACAGTCCTGGATGTCCTCTTTTCTTTAATACAGATTCTATTAAAAACTTCTACCAAGCACTTCCGCAATCTCGGAAAACTTGTGTAAACAAGAAAGAATCTTTAACTGTTCTTTCTTAAAAAAAAGCACTGGAAGGTTTTTTTTCATTTACCCTTATCTTTTTTGTAATTAAATCGTTAATTGGATGGATGAGTTCTCCCTGGCTGCACTCATATTTATTACAAAAAGAGCAAACTCTATTCGTTGCATAATAGCTATTTAATGAGAATTTCACTCTTTCCTTCTCTTCGTTAAAACGGGTAAAATCTGCTATAATCATTCTTTGTTTTGGATTAAAGTTCCCCACCTCAGCACATTCTAAGCAAGGGTAGATAAAACCTGATGCTGAAATAATTGTACTGACTAAAGGAACCCCGCACGTAGAGGGGTATTCTCTTAGACCAAATCCAATATTTCCCATGGTGTATCTTTCAAAAATTTCCGTATAATTTGTAAAGTTTATAATAAAATCTCCAAGATCGGGGCAGCTTGCAATGAGTCTCGAAAATTCTGATTTAAGATGATCAAACTGTTCAGGGGTACAGGCATTGGAGTATGTATTTGCTTTTACGACCTCTTCTCTTTCCGGCATGAGAGGACGAAGAGGGCGAAATTGAAAGTTTAAAGCCTGAATATTTCTAGCAGATTTAAAAAGATGATATACCTTTACAAGAAAGTCAGGTATTTCCTCTATATTGTCCCTCATATATAAAAATCCAATGCCAAGATTTTGAATTTTCCGGCCATGAAATTCTCGATCAATATATTCTCTTGCTAGTAAAAGGACATCTTCTAGGGTGTGTTTAGGCATACGGTTTCCTAGTTTCTTCCTTCTATAAGTCTCTTCTGTTCCGGCATCTACATTAATCCTAAGCCATTCGAGTAAGGCAACCCCCGGTCCAATATCTTTTGATCCATTTGAGTTCATTCCCAGTGCTATTCTTGGGAATTGTTCATCTAGAGCAAGAATAAAGTCTGTCATTGAAGCTTCCTGATCAGAATCTTTATAAAGAGAAGGCTCGCAAAAACCTCCTGAGATCGCAATCGCTTTAGGGTGAAAATATTTTGTATTTTGAAGAGAGCTAAATGGTAGATATTTATATCGAGAATCATCGCGATTACCTAGCCAGGAGCAGTAGTTACATCGATAATTACAAAAACTGACGGGATGAAATTCAACTTTGGGTCGCTCAACCATTTTTAAGAGATCTTCTTTTAAGGTATCGATTCGCAAAAAAGTTTGTAACTCATTAATCGTAGCTTCAGTGGTCAGTTTTTCTTCGTAATGGTCTTTTAGGATTTCATGAACCATTTTGGCTTTCGTTCCAAATAGATTGTATAAGTTTCCTGTTGAATAGGCATTTTCAATGTGTTCTTTATACTGAAAAACGCGGTGAACAGATCTTACTTGTTCCATTCTATCAGAATTATGCTGTAATATTCTCAACTGACTCATAAGCTTCACCTAAATCGTAATTAAGCTATCAAATGCTTTAGTCGTAGGATAAGATTCGACTCTCTTTTTATTCAAAAAGAATATTTTATCCATCATGGATAAAAACTGAACCCGATGGGTAATAAAAATCATTGTTTTATCCGGAAAGTGTTTCAATAGATTTTTCATAATTTTTTCACTTGTATTCAGATCTATTCCAGAAGTGCATTCATCGAAAATCATAATTTGAGGACTTTGCATCAAAAGACGTACAATCATAAGCCTTTGTTTTTGTCCGACTGAAAGAGAAACCCCACTACTACCAACTACGGTGTTTATTCCAAAATACAGGTTTTCGATAAATTCCGAACTACAAGTCCATTCCAAACAGCATTTAATATAGTCTTTTCCCTTAGAAGAGCCATACGTAATATTTTCCTGTATAGTTCGATTAAAAAGCGTTGTTTCTTGCGGAAGCATACCAATTTGAGAATATAAAATATTCTGGTCTATGGAATTGAGAGGCTTGTTATTGAGAAAAACTGCTCCCTTTTGAGGTTTAATAAAACGCATTAAAAGTTTTGCTATTGTTGTTTTTCCTGAGCCTGAGGGGCCAAGTATGCCCACTTTTTCGCCAGAAAAAATCTGTAAATTCATTTTATTAAAAATGTCCTGAACATCCAAATAACGAAAAAAAACGTTTTCAAAAGAAATCTCACTTTTTCTCTTGAAGAGGCTTTTTGGGGAAAAAGAGGATAGAGTTTCTTGTTGGATCTTTAATTTTTTGATTATGGATTTCTGAGAACCCACTTCTTCAATTACTTCTGTAAAACGCATACTTATATACCATAAATAGCCATTCAAACTAAATACTAAAGATAGGATAAAAGTAAGGTCTCCCATAGTAAGCTGTTTTTGGGAATAAAAATAACAACAAAGCCCAATCATTGTCGTTAATACTAAAAAGCATAAAATACTAAAGAGTAATTTGATTTTTTCCTGATATATTCCAAAACGTTCATAAGCAGCTCTTTCTCTATTTTGGTTTTTTTTTAAATAATTTATTTCATTTAGGATTGTATTTGATGTTTTTATGGAAAAAAGATTCTCTAAAGCATCAAACAGGTTTTTCTGTAATTTAGCGAGAGTTTTCGTATAAATTCGATTTGATTTTAATGAATTTTTTAAAGAGTATAAAGAGAGCATAATATGCAGAGCAAACCAAATAAGAATTATTAAGGAAAAAATGAAATTCTTATTTATTAGTAAGATTGAAGAGGCAACAAACATTACCGAAATTGGAATTAATACAGAAATACAAAGTTTTACAGTAGATTCCATACTCCTTACAACTTCGAGAATATAGTGTGGCGCAATACCTGACCTAGAAGATCTTGCATAAACAAGAGGGCTATTTAACTCATTTGTAAAGAGTTTTTCCCTCAAATAATTACGGAATAATGGAAAAGTTTTAATCGATAAGAAGCCGTCCATTCTCATACAAAACTCCATAAAAGCGCGGGTTGTAATAAGAATGATAAAAATGTAAAAATAATTATGGAAATCTAGTTTTCTAACACTTTCTCCTCTAATTGAATCGACAAAAAACTTTAAGCAAAGGGGAAAAGTCAATTCATGAACAGGTTTCCCTAAGTTGAAAAAAACTAATAGAATAAATCGGTAAAAGAGAGCTTTAATAGATCCCTTATACAAACAAAGCAAATCTATTTTAGGCATATATTTTCGTATTGACTAGATGATTCAAATGATCCAAGGCCTCAAAAGCTTTTTCTGGTAAATCCAGCGCTTTACAATTTTCTTCAAGTTGAGCTAATGAAGTGACACCTAAAATTACAGATGTAACCTTAGGATTTTTTAGACACCAGCCGATTGAAGCCTGGGAAAGAGAGAGGTTAAGTTTATCAGTCATTTTTATTAATTCAGAAATAATAGCTCTTTTTGCCTTCCATTCAGGAAAGGCATATTTGGGAAATCTTCCATAACGACTTTGTCTAGTTACTTTATTTTGGTACTTTCCAGTCAATAATCCTCCTGCTAAGGGGCTATACGTCATAAGAGCCAGTTTCTCTTTTTCGATAAGTGGAGTAAGTTCTTTTTCTAGTCGAGCAGGGCTTAGCAGGTTATAAAGGCTTTGTTCTACAATAGGCAACATATAGCCCCTTTTTCGACAAATTTCATAAGCTTCTTCAAGGATTGGTAAACCCCATTGGGATGTTCCCCAATAGAAAACCTTTCCTTCCTGGATAAACTGGTTAACAGTATAAAGTATTTCCTCTAGGGGAGTATTGGGATCATATCTATGGAGAAACAGAAGATCCACATAATCTGTCTGTAATCTTCTCAGAGAATGGGTTAATCCTTCCCTTAAATGTTTTCTTGAAAGACCTTCTTGATTTGGCTTCTCTCCTCCCCAGTACAGTTTTGTAGAAAGGACAAACTCATCTCTTTTAAAATCTCTTAAAACCTCACCAAGAATCATTTCAGAGAGACCTGAAGCATAAACCTCTGCTGTATCAAAAAAATTAATTCCCAAATCAAAAGCTTTTGAAATCAGTTTTTTTGAATCAGCAAAATCTAACTTTATTCCAAAGTTTAGCCAAGAACCTAAGGCAATTTCACTTACAAGCAGTCCCGATTTTCCTAGTTTTTTATACTTCAAAAAAGTATCCCTTCAAATGAATTCAGGGCCTTTTTTGACCATGGTTTGAGGGTTACTTCAGGTCTTTTCTCTTTGAGCAATTGGTGTGCTATTTCATATCGGAGTCCATATTTTTTCATTATATATGCCGTCAAAATTGTTGCACTTCGTGAGACACCTCCATAACAGTGAATAAGCAAAGGCTTTTTTAGATGACGACAATTATCAATGACATCGAATATCTCTTGTAAATTCGGATAGATGATTTCCCAAGCACCTTCATCATCTTCAATTGGATAAATTAAACGATTTTCAACATGCATTTTCGGTTGAAATGTCGATAGGGCTTGACTGAATTTTTTTCCAGTTACTGAGGTATCCATAAAGCTAACAATAAAGCTTATTTTTAACTCAGTACAAGCAACTTCATCATAGCCATAAGTTTGTATAGCTCTTCTAAGTTCAGTTTGCTCAGATGCAGAATAATATCTATCAATACACTCCTTTACCTCTTTATTCATCTCAGGAAAAAAAGTTTTTACAAAAGAAGGGTCACAACTTAGAAAAGCAAAAACATTCCCTAAAAAAACATGCGGAAATATCTCGTTGACATGTCTCAATGGAATGGCTTTATCAGTAGCTTGAGGTACGATTCCTAAGCTTTCTATAATATCCATACGATTAGGACTAGAAACTCTCACATGTTCTAGTAAGGCCTTTCGATCTAGCCCACATCCTATATCAGGACTCTTTATTAGAGCTTCTACGATAGGAGCAGCACCTCTATTCACAGCTAGGTGTAAAAGTGTTTCTCCGTTCTGATTCGGAATACTTAGCTCAAGCTTTGTCTTAAAAATTTTTTCCCAAAAGGTCTTTGTATAAATAAAAAATGCAATTGATGACCAATGGTTTAGTTTTACTTCTTGATAAAATAATTTTTCTAGATCACGAGAAAGTATCAATAAGAATAGGGCTCGCGTGAGATAAAAACCTCGGATAGCACAGGTAACTATTTTCCTGCATAGAAAGGAAGTCTTATCAAAGAACCCATGCAGATTAGCCGTATAAGACCGAGAAACGTCTGAGCAAGTTACGAAAGGGGAAATCATAAAACCTACTCCTTATGTTAAGGACTGCAAGACGTTTTATAATTTTTTGAGTTTATTGTTAAGAAATTTTTACAAGATAGGCTTACAAACAGAAATTACGAATGACCCTCCCGTCTTCTTTTGTAAACAGCCGTGTTTCTAGCCAAGCGTTATTATTGAGGGAAGCAGGCCGTTAATTCCGAGATAGAGGCTAGTTTAGTAAAACAATTTTTGTGTGCACTGTTTGATAGGTGAGCATTTTGTGTAGCCTGATTTCCGAGGTCGATAGTGTCTAGTATCTCTTAGACAACTAAAGATTTGCAAAAATGAGGCAACCTGGACTTGATACCGAAGGCTCGATGGGTTATGAGGGGGAAGAAATTCTAGCCTACCTAGCAAAGACCAACTCTCAGTAACGTTATAAAGAGCTTGAGGAATGATTACTACTGGTTATTATGGGGCTTTGCTAGAAAAAGTTGCCCCTCTTTTGCCCCAAAGCTTTTTGCCATAATAAAGAAAAAAATTGATTAATTGCGACTTCTTACACAAAAAATCATGAATGAAAAAGGAAAATTTTGTAAGGTCTTTAAGATTTAGGAATAGAATATAGGGAAAAACCCTTTAAAGAGAGTTCTTTGATTCTATAAAGGTAGGGGAAGTAACAATATGAACCAGGAAGACATTCGCTGGAAACAGCGCCTAAGTAATTTAAAACTTGCACTGGGTCAACTGGGTGATGCTATAACACTTGCAAAACAAAGAGATTTATCCTTGTTAGAACAACAAGGACTCATTCAGGCTTTCGAATTTACGCATGAATTATCTTGGAATGTGATGAAAGATTATTTTTATTTTCAAGGGAACTCGGCTGTTACTGGATCTCGTGATGCTTCTCGAGAAGCTTTCAAAAATGGGTTAATTCAAGACGGAGAAGTCTGGATGGAGATGATTCAGAGCCGAAATCGAACATCCCATACTTACAATCAGGAAATTGCACAACAAATTTCTCAGAGAGTTATTGAATTTTATTACCCCGCATTTGAGTTATTCGTTAAAAAAATGGAAGAGATAAAAGAGTGAATCAACCTGAAGCCAAGTTCGGTCTTAAAGCTACTGAAATAAGCGCAGTTCATGGCGTTTTCAAACTGTTTCCTGATTTGAAAAAGGTTAGTATTTATGGTTCTCGAGCAAAAGGAAATTATAGACCTGGATCTGATATAGATTTAACTCTACATGGTAAAAACCTGGCCTATCAGGATCTCGTAGCTATTGAAAATGCCCTAGACGAGCTATCTTTACCCTATACAGTAGATCTTTCAATTTATCATCTTCTTGATAATCCAGATTTAATTGATCATATCAAGCGTGTTGGTATTGAATTTTATCAACAAGCCAAAGATTGTTAAGAGGTTGATATCAGCCCCAATATGGTCAAGATGAACCGGTAGTGACCTTGCCCCATTTTTAGGCCCAACCCTTTGTTAAGAGTGCTTAGTTGGATGGTCCTCTTGAGTAATAAGCCAGGGCGTTTTCCCTTTTTTGGAGAAGTTTGGTCTCGCTAAATTATAAAAATGTCTGTAGCTTTCCGCCTTCCTTAAAAAATCTTCCCTACAGCTAAATTGTGTCAGATTATAAAATTCTTCTTCATTCACATGCTGAGCGCATTTGGTACTCTGAGCAAATCATCAAAAATGGTTGGTCTCGAACTGTATTAGTGATGAGAATAGAGCCCAAGTTACACAAGAGAAAAGGAAAAGCAGTCAATAATTTTGCACTAACGCTTCCAGAGCCTTATTCAGACTTGGTCAAGGCAAAGACCCTAAAATTAAGCTATGCCTGGATGCAGTCTAAAGAATTTCGATCTAGGGTCTTGTGTGGTCTTTTATGTTCCTTTTTTGCTGCTAATTGGTCCACAGGCGGTCCCTACATAGAGTAAAAAACCAATACCTTTTTTAAGGATTTGATATAAACTGCATTAAAAACCAGATGAGTTTCAAATGGATTTTCAATCTGAGAAAAAACGAATTGCTATTGTTTTGTTCATGATGGTGACTCTCGGTCAATTTGGTGTTGATTTATACCTGCCATCGATGCCGCATATTGCTACAGACCTACACAGTTCTATATCATCAATAAAGTTAACGATTCCTCTTTATTTATTAGGTTTTGGGCTTTCTCAACTTTTTTATGGTCCTATATCTGACGCTACCGGCAGAAAACCGACTTTACATTTTGGGTTAGTTTTATTTTTAATCAGTTCTTTAGGAGTGTTATTTTCAACCAATTCATTAATGCTTATCGTTTTTCGTACTTTTCAAGGGTTGGGAATAGGAGCTGCAATTGTTAACGTAAGAGCTGTGATGCGGGATACTTTTCATGGTAAACAGATGGCCAAAGTCTCAGCCTGGATTGTTATGATTTGGTCTGTGACACCGATTGTGGCGCCTGTCCTCGGAGGGTATATCCAGAGCCATTTAGGGTGGAGAGCTAACTTTTCCGCAATGTTTTTCTACGCAGCATTAGTATGGTTATTTATTTTTCTTTTGCTTCCAGAAACTTTGGACAAAAATCACAGAAAGCCTTTTCACGTATCTGGTATGTTAAAAACGTATAAAAAAATATTTACCGACAAAGTTTTTTTATCGTTTAGCGTGATATCAGCATTATGTTACGGATATTTTATCAGTTATGCAACTGCTAGTCCTTTTTTATTTCAAACTCAATTAGGACTAACTCCTGTGCAGTATGGTTGGGCCATTTTGGCTATAGCATGCGGTACAGCCATAGGTTCAATTGTTTGTTATAGAATTGTTTCTTATGTAAAAATTACTCAACTTATCTTGATTGGCAGCTGTTTAATGTTAATTTCATCATGTATTTTATTTTTTCTTTCTTTAGGAGGGATATTTAATGTGGTTTCTCTTTTGGTTCCTCCTCTTATTGCCACTTTGGGTGGGGGTATGGTATTTCCAAATTGTACAACAGGGGCTATGACTCATTATAAAAAGAATGCAGGTGTCGCTGGGGCATCTCTAGGCTTTGTTCAAATGTTTATCAGCTTTATCTTTAGTATGATTATCAGTAATTTGCCAACAAAGAATGCATTTCCCCTATCAATTGAGTTGTTAATTATATCAATTTTGATTTTCTTTTTATTTCGTTTCTATATACAACCTCATTTTCTAGAAGAATTGGAAGAAACTCCAGAACGCATATGAAATTATAATTTTACTGAATTTTTTCAGATTTAATCAGGTGGATTACGAATAGGATGACTTCCATGAACCTATCCTAATTAAAGTTTGAGTTTGATATAGTTTCCTTTTTTTAAGGAGGTAACTATGAAAAAGCCCTTTACTTGTCTTTCTGATTCTCAGTGGTCTTTAATTCATCAGTCTATGAACTGGACGCCACAAGAAAAAACAGAATAAACACACAAGAGATTTACGATTCTCTTAGAGTAGCAAGAAGGAGATGGGTGGTAGAAAGAACATTTTCCTGGTTGAAACGAAAAGGTAGAAGATTATTAATGAGATGGGAGAGAAATCCTATCACCTGGAATTCTTTTGCTTTTTTGGGGCTTGTTCATATGTGGCTAGGGACTTTATTAGGATAGATTCATAAACTGAGATGGAGATTAATTTAGAAGCTTATCAAAAACACTTTGCTCTAGAGTCTGCAAAATTTGTTCGCATTGATCACGCCAATACAATTATTGCAGTAGTATATAAAGTTGTTACATCAGACAAAAATCATTTATTCTGAAGATATGTCCTCGAGAGAAGGATTATTTTCGAGAAGCTTATTTTCTCCGTCAGCTCAGTGGGTGCATCCCAGTGCCACAGGTTATTGCTGCTTTCGAACCCTCATACGACCATTTTGGTGCTATTTTAATGGAGTATCTGGAGGGAGAGCTTCTTAAAACTGAAGATTGGTCGCATGATTTGGCTTTTGAAATTGGTATTGTCTTAGCTCGTCTTCATAGTAATCAAACCGAGACATATGGAGAGGTATCCAAACATCAAACTTTAATTCAAAAACCCAATTTGTACTTTAATGAAAAATTTGAAGAAGAGCTTGGCGAATGCAAAGGACATCTTCCAGAAAACGTTATTGAAAACTGTGCTTTATATCTTAAGGCTTGTCAAGGCCTTTTGGCAGAGGTTGATGGCCCTTGTTTAGTACACCGTGATTTTCGGCCAGGGAATATGGTCGTCAGGCATGGGAAGTTGCAAGGCATTCTTGATTGGTCTAGCGCCCGCTCGGGATTTGCTGAGCAAGACTTTTGTTCACTGGAACATTTTCAGTGGATGCCAGATGCGGGTTATAAGAAAGTCTTCCTGGACGGCTATTCTAGTATTCGTCCGGTTCCAAATTATCAAAGGATAATGCCGTTACTTCAGCTAGGAAGATCGCTTGCAGTGATTGGATATGCTGTCAAAAGTGATACATGGAACAGTAGTAATGCAAGTTTGTATGCTCTCAATCGGAAGTTCTTAGATTCCTTTAATTTTTTTCCCAATTCATCCCAATAAAATTCTTTAATAGCTCCAAAAAAGTGTTAAAAAACGAGTTTATCCTGACAAAGATTCTGACATAATGCCCTGTGTTGTTGTACTGAACTATGCCAGAATAAAATAGCTGCTATTAAGCAACTCAAGTGTATGAGGCAACCTGGACTTGATACCGAAGGCTTGATAGGTTATGAGGGAGAAGGAATTCCAGTTCATCCAGTAAAGACCAACTCTTATCAAAAGTAGTATAAATGGCTTGTAGAATGATTACTACTGGTTATTATGGGTCTTTGCTGGAAAAAGTTGTACTTAAGTGCACCATTTTTGCACCAGATTTGAGGTGTTATAATTTTTTTTGCTTCTAAATTATTGTATGTGATTCAATTCTGAACCCCAAAAAATCTTAAGAAGTTCATATGCGAAAGATAAAGCTATGGGTTCCTCTTTTTATGGTAACTTTAATGCCTTTTTCTTTAGTGCATTCAGAAGAGGTATTTTCTCCTATATGTATTTTTTCTAATCCAGAGTTTATAAAATGGAAAGCTCCTAACAATTACGATCAAATTCTAGAACTTTTAGATGAGATAGAGTCGGATGATTTTGAAAAAAAATATTCTCAAGAAGACTTAGAAAATATCACAGAATATCTCATCTTTTTATCTAGAGAAGGTTTATTGCCTGGAGAATTTGAAGAAGCCATTGAACTAGAAGAAGACATTCAGGAATTACTTCAGGATAAGGAGTTATATGAACCTACTGGTTTTTCTAAGAATCCTCAAGGATATCTAGTTGAATCGGGAGTGTTTTTATTGAATTCTTCTTTTTCTATTACAAACTGTGGTTTTGCTAAGGGATGGAAGAAGACAAAAAAGTTCTGTAAGAAACACAAAAAGGCAATAATTATAGGGGCTGTTATCGTTGTTGCAGTGGCTGCTGTTACAGTAGCTGTGGTAGTCGCAACTTCGACAAGTGCTGCGTCAGCAGCGGGGGGTGCAACGGGAGCTGTTGGAGCTGCTGTTTCTGATTCTGGATCAACTAAATCTGAATCCAGTGGAAGACTTTCTTCTAATTCAAGCACCTCTCAAACATCTTCAAATACTGCTCCAACTTTCCAAGCGGTTATGGAAGATCAGGTCACTTCTTTCAAAGATCACCTCGCTGATGAGAGTTTTTTCTCATCCCCTGAGGCCGGTCGGGGGCTTTCAGTAGAAGAAACAGGCAGAGTTTCCGGGGTTCTTTTCGCACACGATAGCTTCAATTACTTTAACAGCCAAATTCCAAACTATCCTCAGCTTTCTGAGGAGTTGCGTAGTATTAGTTCACACCCTAGCTTTACTTTGCCTCTTGGAGCGATTAATAATCCTGTAGGATTTGGACATCATGAGATTGACTCGAAGTTTTCCAGCAACTGCGGGGCAACATTCTCAGATCCATCTAAAGAAGTAAACATTGACGCCCTTTCCTATCAGATACGAGGAGAGACAGCGCGTTATTATGGATATTATGGTCAGGCAGTGAATGACTTTAGCAAAGCCATTAGCATGAATCCAACAGATCCTATGCCCTATCTACAAAGGAGCGTCTCTTATTTTGATATGGGTCAATATAATGAGTCTTTCGAAGATTTTCGGAAATTTACTACTCAAATTGAGAAGGTGCCAGAAAAGATCCCATTTTCGACTCCAGAATTTACTCTTGGATTTGCAAAAGGGCTTCCGAAAGGAATCTATGAATCCGGAAAAGGGGTTATGTTATTTCTTGGGGATTTGATTACCCATCCCATTCATACTTCAACACAGATGTATGAAGCGCTTTCAACACTTGCTAGTTTGGCTCGTAACGATGAATGGGGTGTTATTGGTGAAGTATTATCTCCAGAAATTCACCAATTGATTACCCAGTGGGATACTCTTCCTTCAGATGAAAGAGGAGAATTAGCTGGATATGCGTTTGGAAAACATGGAGCAGACATAGTAGTCCCTGGAGCCGCAGCCAAAATTGCAAGTAAGAGTGTAAAGAGTGCTAGAGAGCTAGTGACCATTTTAAAAAATCTCCAAATAGCTGAAGAAACAATTGTGCTCGAAACTGCTGCTGGAATTGGAAACACAGCTAGAGCAGGAGAAATCTTAAATGCTGGCAAAACAAGCGCATTTCTCGGAGAAGAACTCGGGTTCACTGCAAAGGAAATGGGACAACTGCAAAAGACTGGAAAATTGGAAGGCGCAATTAACAGTCTTTTGGATAGATTAGTCTCCCAATCAGAAAGCGAGGTATTCAAAGCTGCAATTAGCAAAGACAGCCATGTGAAGATGGTAAGAGACTATCTCTCAAAACCAGCTAAAGAGGTCCAAAAGGGAATCAAAAGCTATGAAAAACAAATAGCCCTTCACCAAGAAAAAATTGCAAACCCGTCAAAGTTCATCCCCCACTGGGATAAGCTACATCCGGAAAGACAGCAAGCTTTAATCAATAAAAAATGGCCAGCTGAGATACAATGCTATACTGAACAAAGAAATATCCTACAATCAATTCTAAATGAAAGGATTAAATAAAATTATGGAAGATGAGAAATATAAAAGTTATATTATAGATTTAATATCCATAATTAAAAAACAAGCAAAAGAAGCGAAAATAGAAGCAGATCATCCAAAAGAGGCGTGTGAGAGCTTTAATAACGGCTATCTTATGGCATATCACACAGTGATTGAATTTATGAAGAATCAAGCCGAAGTTTTCAATATCGACCAAGAAGATATTGGTTTGGCTGACATCGAACCAGAGCGTGATTTACTTTGATCTACCAAATATTAAAATTGTCCTAGCCAGAGCTTCACTTGACAAACGCTACTTATTTGTAATAGGCAAAACTTTATTTGACATTTTTAAGAAAACAACGGGAATAGCATTAAGGTTCAGATCAGCCGCCTCTCCGAGCGGCTGGGCTGATCTGAACCAATGCAAAAAAAATTCACTTTTGCCAATTCTGCGTGGTGATCGAAAGTTGGTCTTTTTAGCTCCGTTGGGATTTTCAGATTCTTCTTTATGAACCCAATGTATTCGAAGAAGAGATAACAGGACTGAACTGGTCGAAATCTTCGCCCAAATGTTTTTATAAACGGATCGTGTAAGTCGTCCCAATTTTGAGGAACCTCGATTAACGATCTCACCACAGAATTATCAAAATAAACCAATTCCATTACACGTTCCCTTGAGATCTTGCAACAATTTTTTAGACACTACAAATCTGAATAATTTAAAAATTATAATGACTGTTATCTAATGGCTTATAAAAATGGGGCAACCTGGACTTGATACCGAAGGCCCGACGGGTTATGAGGGAGAAAGAATTCTAGTTCATCCAGTAAAGACCAACTCTTATCAACAACAGTATAAATACCTGTAGAATGATTGCTCCTGGTTATTATGGGGCTTTGCTGGCAAAAGTTGCACCTCAGTGCACCATTTTTGCACCCAATTACGCTCCCATTAGACTGAGTATAGATAGATTTTTTAGAAAACATCTTGAATTACCAAATATATTTGGTAAAATAACGTTAGAGTAGGGGATGTCCAGTGCCGATTAGTGGAAAGGAACTAGCAAAGCTATTTAAAAAGCAAGGGTATGAGGAAATAAAAAAAGGCGGTAAAGGGTCTCACATAAAGCTTAGGAAGGGGAATAGAACTATTATCATTCCAGGGCATAAAGAATTAAAGAAAGGTCTTGAATTGGCTTTAAGAAAGCAGTTAGAGGGAGAAAGGTAATGAGATACCATTTTAAAATTCATAAAGAAAAAAATGGCTTCTGGGCTGAGTGCTTGGAGTTGCCTGGTTGTGTTACTCAGGGTAATTCAAAAGAAGAGCTAAACAAAAATATGCAAGAAGCTCTAAATCTTTATTTAGAAGAGGAAGAAGATATCGATTTTTTACCAGCTCTTCCTAAGAAATCTATCAAATTAGGTCGTAATATCAGAGAAGTCCCTGTCGATCCTTCTGTAGCTCTTGCTGTTTCTATTCGAAGAGAAAGAATACAAAAAGGACTTACTCAAAGAGAAGTGGCTAATCAGCTAGGAATGAAGGGGGTATATAGTTATCAAAGACTTGAGAGAAGATGTAACCCTACTTTGGATTTGATTTATAAACTGGTTTTACTTTTTCCTGCTCTATCTTTAGATAAAGTTTTACATTGATAATTCTAAAAAACTCTTTTCTCATCTTACATAGGTTTTTTTAAGCAAGGACTCTTTCTAGGAAGAACTCGTATTCTTCCAGAAAGATCTTTTTTAGTTTATCAGAGTCTTTGCAAAGGATATCCCATCGAAGGGTAGAGAAGATCAAAGACACCTACATTTCCATTAGTATCTATGCTCATGCGAAATTCTTTGTGGGCATTGACTGTCGCCGCAAGAAGATAGATCATTGTTGGGTATAGTTTAACCTCTTTACCCTTAATTTCTTTCATCAAAGAGGTTAGGTCTAAATTAACAGTCATGCTATATGTACAGGCAACTTGCTCAAGGTAATAATCAAAATACTCTTTACGATCCCAGGTAGAAATGTCTACTCGCTTAAAGGTCATGGAATTACCTCATATTTTAGTTGTACTAATCCGCTCGGATACGATTGCGTAGAAATCAAGTGACATTTATGTTCTCGACTCATAACGCTAAATAGAGGGATGCCAGATCCTAACACCATAGCAATAACAGATATAATGATTTCATCGACTAACCCCGCTTCTAAAAATCTAGAGACTGTAACACCCCCATCAATCCATATGTGCTTGATGTTTTCAGCGTGTAGTTTACTTAGTAGTTCTGTTAATTCCCCAGAAAATAGCTCGGCTTCTTTTCTGACTGTGTTCAAGGATTTACTAAGAACAATTACTCTTTTATCTTTGTATGCCCAATCATCAAAACCAGCAACAACTTCATAGGTATTTTTACCCATAACCACCGCGTCGATACTGTTGGTAAATTTTTTGAATCCGTTAAACCCGAATCCAGTGGAAGACTTTCTTCTAATTCAAGCACCTCTCAAACATCTTCAAATACTGCTCCTACTTTCCAAGCGGTTATGGAAGGTCAAGTCAATTCTTTTAAAGATCACCTCGCTGGTGAGAACTTTTTCTCATTACCCGAGGCTGGCCGGGAGCTTTCAGTAGAAGAAACGGGCAGAGTTGCCGGAACTCTTTTCGCACACAATAGTTTTAATTACTTTAACAGCCAAATTCCAAACTATCCTCAGCTTTCTGAGGAGTTGCGTAGTATTAGTTCACACCCTAGCTTTACTTTGCCTCTTGGAGCGATTAATAATCCTGTAGGATTTGGACATCATGAGATTGACTCGAAGTTTTCCAGCAACTGCGGGGCAACATTCTCAGATCCATCTAAAGAAGTAAACATTGACGCCCTTTCCTATCAGATACGAGGAGAGACAGCGCGTCATTATGGGTATTATGGTCAGGCAGTGGATGACTTTAGCAAAGCCATTAGCATGAACCCGATAGATCCTATGCCCTATCTACAAAGGAGCGTCTCTTATTTTGATATGGGTCAATATAATGAGTCTTTCGAAGATTTTCGGGAATTTACTACTCAAGTTGAGAAAGCGCCGGAAAAGATCCCATTTTCGACTCCAGAATTTACTCTTGGATTTGCAAAAGGGCTTCCGAAAGGAGTTTACGAATCTGGAAAAGGGATTATGTTATTTCTTGGGGATTTGATCACCCATCCCATTCATACTTCAACACAGATGTATGAAGCGCTTTCAACACTTGCTAGTTTGGCTCATAACGATGAATGGGGTATTATTGGTGAGGTATTATCTCCAGAAATTCACCAATTGATTGTCCAGTGGGATACTCTTCCTTCAGATGAAAGAGGAGAATTAGCTGGATATGCGTTTGGAAAACATGGAGCAGACATAGTAGTCCCTGGAGCCGCAGCCAAAATTGCAAGTAAGAGTGTAAAGAGTGCTAGAGAGCTAGTGACCATTTTAAAAAATCTCCAAATAGCTGAAGAAACACTTGTTCTAGAAACGGCCGCGGGAGTAGGGAATACCGTTAAGGTCGGAGAAATTATAAAATCAGGCAAAAGTACTCTCTTTTTAGGAGAGGAATTAGGATTTACTGCAAAAGAAATGGGTCACCTAAAGCAGGCTGGGAAACTAGAAACCATTGTAACAAAAGCTTATGAGAATCTGAATCTACCAATGCAAGAATCCATTAAGTTGTTCGATAAAGCTGAGGAATTCTTAAAGCCTTACCGGGAATTTATGCCCGAAGTTCGATGTAGAGAACTTATTCACAAAGCTGGCCTCCCAACCTTTCCTCGACCAGGAGGTATTCCAAAGAATTTCAGAGTCAAGGTCTCTGATAAGGGCGCTGGAATGACTTACTATCATCCAGAACATACTCATACTTCTATTAGAGTTATGCCCGGTAAACCTCACAGTCCCTGGCCTTATCAGCAAAAGCCTTATGTCATTCAAACAAAGAATGGAAGAATCTTAGATAAAGCAGGCAATGTGGTATCTCGTGATGCCCCAGAAGCTCATATAGCACTTGAAGAATTCATTTTTATAGGAGATTAATCTTGAAACTTAATGAAGAAGATAAAAACTATATCCTGCAGGAACACCTAAAGCATATCTCTTGTATAGCCGATAAAGAATATCAAAAAAGAGTTTGGATAAATGGAGAAGGTCCTCAAGTGGATAGTTTTGAGGATACTGTTTGTGACTTTTTTACAACCTGTGACACTATTTTAGAGAATTATAAGGACTTTAAGGTCACTGGCAAACAATATGATGTTTTAAAGCTCTTCCGTGATCGGTTCAGGGTTTTTTCAGATAAAAACAACCACCCTCATGAGTTCATAGATTCCCCAGAATGGGAACAAATTATGCGATTGGCAACGGAAGTACTAAAAGAGTTTAACTACTAAATAGTTGAAGAAACACTTGTGCTGGAAACTGCTGCCGGAATTGGAAACACAGCTAGAGCAGGAGAAATCTTAAATGCTTATAAAGATGGGGCAACCTGGACTTGAACCAGGGACCGACGGGTTATGAGTCCGCTGCTCTAACCAACTGAGCTATTGCCCCGAGAAGGAACAAGAATATAACCGATTTATTTTAGGGAATGCAAGAACTATAATGTCATAAAAACAAGTTCGAAATCACGGAGCTCTCTATAGATTTTTTCTACCTGAGATAAACTGTCTGCACGAATTGTAAAAGTTAAAGAGAGATATTTTTTGTTTTTACTCCACTTTCTTCGAATTCTATGGGAAGGAAGCTCTTTTACGTGATCCTCTACAATGGTAATAACCCTGCTTTCAAAGTGAGAAGTAGCCGGTCCCACTACCTTTATGGGGTATTCACAAGGAAACTGATAGTAACTCTCCTGCATAAAGCCCTGTATAGAGTAGAGCTCATTTATTGTTCAACGAGAAAACTTAACCTTCACAGAAGGGAAAGTATTTTTGGGCCGCATGCACGGTATGTTTGGTAATAAGAGTATTTTTGAGAGCTCCAGGGTTGTTTGCCAGTTTTATAAGATCATCTGCTGTAATAAGCACAACTGCCATACTCAATAGCCCAACAAAACTCACAGGAGTACATACAAAACAAGAAGCTATAGAAGGAGCAGCAAGAAAAACTTGAAAAACTATCGCTAATACTCTAAATGTCAATTCATTAGAAGGTTCAGAAGCGGGCTTTTTTTCCCTAAGACCCTCTTTAAGAAGGATTGCGGTTTTCCTAAAGTTGTCTATATTCCTATATAGACAATTTCCTACAATAGGAGAAATCTGTGACATAAAACCTCTAGTTTAGTTATTAGAGTGATACTATAAATAATTTCATTATTATATGCAATTTATATTTATTTTATTAAATAGTCTTTTTTTGATTCTTCTATTTAATAAAAGCTCCTTTTACCATGGGTTGTTTTTTTAAAAAGAGTGATAACATAGGGTGAGAGATTTATATCAAAAAAAAACTTGTCAAACCCTCTTTTTTTACGGGCTACTTGGGGAACCTTTATTTACCCTATGTGGTTTTATTCCCTATATTTTATGTAATAATTTAGGAGCCAATGGGTTACAAATAGCTCTTCTCACTACTCTGAAGCCGGTAGTTTCCTTATTCTCTTTTTATTGGAGCGCTTCTTTAAAAGAGAAGGGAGCAAAATTAAGAAGCAACCTAGTCTATGCCTCTTTTTTAGCAAGAGTTCCTTTCTTGTTCTTTCCTTTTATTTCAAGCTCTTGGTTTTTAATAGGATCAAGTGCTATTTATCTATTATTTTCTAGAGCAGCAATTCCTGCTTGGTCTGAGGTTTTAAGACTAAATCTCCCTGAGGAAAGTAGAGGAAAGGCCTTTTCTTGGAGCTTTTCTTTCAGCTATTTGGAAGGAATGGGGCTTTCTTTGGCAGTAGGGGCTATTTTAGACCAAAATCAAGATCTTTGGAGGTGGCTTTTTTTTCTTGCAGCCCTCATAGGAATGGCAGGAGTTTATCTTATTTTTAAACTTCCTATAAAACATATTTTTACCACCCCTTTAGAAACAAGATCTAACTCTTTTCAAAAAAAAATGATGAAACCTTGGAAAGACACCTATTCTCTCTTGAAAACTCGTCCAGATTTTGCTCTATTTCAATGGGGATTTATGGTATGCGGTTTTGGAATCATGCTAGTGCAACCTATTTTGCCCTTTACCTTGATAGAGCATTTTCAGTTTAGCTACATGCAATTTGGTATAGCAAGTATTGCTTGTAAGGGGTTTTGTATTGTTCTTTCTTCTCCTTTTTGGGGAAGAATTCTTCATAGAATCTCTCCCTTTACAATCTCTGCTAGTATCTTTTTTCTGACGGCTCTTTTTTTATTTACCCTTCATAGTGCCTATTTTTCCCCCTTTTTGGCTTATATAGCCTTTGGTTTTTATGGAATAGCTCAAGGAGGAAGTCATCTTCTATGGAATCTTTCTGGGACTTATTTTTCTAAAAAAGAAGACAGCTCTTCTTTTAGTGGGGTCAATGTAGTTATGGTGGGAATTAGAGGATTCGTAGCCCCTTTTTTAGGAGCTTTTCTTGCTTTTTTCTTTTCTTCTTCTTGTATCCTTTTTTTAGGAGCCCTTTTCTGTCTTGCGGCCGCTTTTCTTGTTTTGAAAAACGGAAAAAAGAGCTTCTCTTTAGATGGCCTTTCTAAGAATTAATAGGATTTTTTAAATAAAACTTTTCTCTTTAATAGCATTTAGGTTATGGGTTCTCTTATGAGGAGAATATATAAAACCATGACCTGTAAAAATTGGATTTTCCTTTTTTTTCTTTTCCTAGCTCCTATTTTTTCTGAGGAAGAGCTAGCAGTTATTCTTACTCGTTCTGATGAGATTCCTTGTGAATCTTTAGAAGAAGGGTCAGATGCTTACTACGAAGGATACATACAAGCCTTAGTAGATATGCACTATTACGAGTTTCGGGTAATTGTCATTGCTAGGAATCAAAATGTTTGGCTTGGGAATCTTCCCAAAAACAAGCTGATTTCTAAAAGTATTCTTTCCTTTGTAGCAGAGATTCCCGGGGTCAAAAAAGTAAAGGAATTGAAAGGGGAAGTGTTAGAAAAAGATAAGAAGATGCATGAAAAATATGAGTCTTGCTTCAAACCAAAGGGTATTTGGTTTCCCCAGACTACAGAGCTTTTTTTACCCATGGTAGCCAATCCTAGGCAGGTTACGAATTCTTTAGGATATAGGCAAAATGACTCTGTTGTAGGAAGAAAAGCGGTTCCTATCTCTTTAGGGGATAACTTTCCCATTTATCGTTGGATTGATGTAGGTAGTCATGGAGATCTTCAGGTGAGTCTTGAATCGGGAATTTGGGCTGTTTTTGATTTGGATCCACCAAAACCTAGAATTAATTCAGGAACTGCTTTGGTAAATACCGACTTCTATGTAGGGATTCCTCTGGCGTATGCCTCTGATGCTTGGTCTTTTCGTTTTCGTCTCTATCATATCTCTTCTCATTTAGGGGATGAGTTCTTGGTAAATAATCCGGGATATCTCCGGAAAAACCCCAGTTTTGAAGCAATAGATCTATTTGTTTCCTACCAGCTTTTAGGCTCTTTAAGAGTTTATTTAGGATTAGGGGATATTTTGCATAGTGATCCTTCTTTTCATCTTAAACCTTTCTATCTAGAATATGGAGGGGAATACCGATTTTTAGGACAGAAGTTTCACAAACAAAAAATGTACGGGACTTTTTTTGCCGGTGCCCATTTTCGTACCTATCAGTATCTTGATTATGACTTTGATGGAACCTTTGTAGCTGGCTATGAGTTTAGTAAATTGCAGGGAATTGGCAGGAAATTCCGGATTTTTGCTGAATACCACAAGGGTTTTTCTGTAGAAGGACAATTTATGAAAGAAAGAGCCCAATATTGGAGTTATCAGTTCTCCTATAACTTTTAAGAAAATTCTAGAAAAGAAAGCTTTACATAGAAAAGAAAAGGCAACTTTTATAAATTAAACCCTTTCGAGGGGCTTTTATGGGAAAAAGAACGCCAAGAAGTTTTGGAGCTCATGACGGATCTTTTCATGCTGATGAGATAACTGCTTGTGCTCTCCTTTTATTATTCGATCTGATTGACAAAGATAAAATTCACAGAACCAGAGATCCTCTTTCCTTGGAAAAATGCGAATACGTCTGTGATGTAGGGGGAATTTATGACCCTTCGCAAAAAAGATTTGATCATCATCAGGCAGAGTATCAGGGGTCTTTAAGCAGTGCAGGAATGGTTTTAAAGTATTTAAGAGACCAGAAGATAATTTCCGTAGAACTTTATGATCATTTTAACCGTAGCCTGGTGGAGGGAGTAGATGCTCATGATAATGGTATTGCCCCTAAAGAATCGGGCTACTGTTTCTTCTCCCAGATTGTATCTAATTTTCTTCCCGTTCATTATGAAGCTACCTTGAAAGAGTATCAACAAGCTTTCCTGCAGGCCTTGGAGTTTGTTTTTGGGCATTTAAAAAGGTCTAAAGAACGTTTTGAATATGTTAGGAAAGCTCGGGACAAGGTAAGAAAAAGCATGGAAGGCAACCAAAAGGTATTGATATTTGAAGAGTCCCTTCCTTGGATGGAGAATTTTTTTCTGTTGGGGGGAGAGTTTCACCCTGCTCTTTTTGTTTTGATGCCTACAGGAACTCATTGGAAGCTAAGGGGAATTCCTCCTTCTCTAAGAGATAGGATGAAAGTAAGATACCCACTGCCTAAGCAGTGGGCGGGCCTTCATGATGCAGATTTACAAAAAGTAACGGGTATTGAAGGGTCTATTTTTTGTCATAAGGGGCAGTTTATTTCTATTTGGGAAACCAAAGAGGCTGCCTTGAAGGCTTTAGAAGTTATTTTGAAGGGAAAATGAGCACAGTATTTAGTAAAATTATTCAGAAAAAGCTTCCCGCTGAGATCATTTTGGAAAATGAGCATTGTATCGTAATTAAAGACATAGCTCCTCAAGCGCCTGTCCACCTTCTCATCATTCCAAAGAAAGAGATAAGTAATTTGCAAGGAATGAAAAAAGAGGATTTTTTTTTATTGCAAGAGATAGGGAAAATAGCCCAGGAGCTTGCTCTTTCTTTCGGCATAGAAAAAGGATATAGGCTTCTTACGAATGTAGGAGAGGACGCAGGGCAGACTGTATTTCATCTCCATTTTCATTTATTAGGTGGGGATAAGCTAAGGCATCTTGTTTAGAGGATCTCTTGGGAAAAATTCCCTTTTCTTCTTTTTTTTAAGTTTTTTTTTTTTATCATGGGGAAAAGAGAGTCTTTCTAAATGAAATGGGCTGTATTTCTCCTTCTTTCTCCTTTTTTTCTTTTGGCAAAAGAGGCTTCTTTTTTTCAGGAGGATCTTCGAAGAATAGAAAAGCTTCTTTTTATAGAAAGTTTTTCTACCGCCTTGAAGATTTCTTCTCAACTTTTAGAAAAATATCCAGAAGAAAAAGAAGTTCAATCTATTCATATCCAGAGTCTTATAGGTATAAAAGAGCCTGCAAAAGCTTTAGAGTGTTATCTGAGGTGGGAGCAAAACTTTAAAGACTTTACTCTTTTAGAAAAGATTTGCTGGGCTTTTTTAGAGGAAGGGGTTTCTTCTTCTCAATACGCTGTGCAGATAGCCTCTTTAATGGGAGCTTTTTTTACCCAGGATGCAAAGACAGTTCTCATCTTGTTAAAAATGATGGATAGCTCTCATGCTGCAGTTCGTTCTTTAGCCGTGCAACTTTCTGGATATTATGGTGATCAAAAGTTGAAAGAAAAAATAGGGAGCCTTGTCAAAAAAGAAAATGCCTGGCCTGTCCGCCTTGAATTGATTCAAGCTTTAGGAAAGCTTGGGATAAAAAAAGAGAGAAGCTATTTAGAAAAACTTTTAGAAAAAGAAGAAGGGGTTTTAGAAGAGAAAATGGCAGCAATTCAAGCCCTTGTAGATATGTATGAGGAGGTTCCTTGGGAAAAAATTTCTCCTTTGGTGAAAAGCCGAAGGGCATATACCAGGATTTTAGCATGTCGGTTGATTTCTCATTTTTCTATTAAAAAGGCAAGGGGATATCTAGTTCCTCTTTTTTACGATGAACACCCTCATGTTCGAATAGAGGCTTTAAATGCTTTTGCTCTTACCTTCTTTTCTGAAATGGATCAGGAAGAAGAAAAAATAATAAGAAGACTTGCTCACGAAAAGCATCCTTTTGTTGCTATTACAGCTAGTTGGATTTTATTTTTAAAAAATCCCAAACAAGAGTTTTTGCTCAAAAGGTGGTTGGAAGCAGAAAAGAAAGAAAATAGGTGGGTAGCTTCCGCAGCTCTTTCAACAGCAGGACAAAGAGGAATTTTGTTAGCAAAAAAAATGATCCAAGAAAGTAAAGATCCCTACGTTCGGGTAAACCTTGCTTTAGGTCTAATCCGCCATGGAGAAAAAGGAGAAGAGGAAAAAGAGATTTTAGTAAAAGCCCTTAACAAAGAAGGGCAAAGATGGATGAGAAGTAATGTTTCGAATTATTTATTTCCCATGTTAGTTCCTTCGAACTTAGTTCGAGAAGGCTCCCACTTTTCTGTTCCAGAACAGGAAGATCAAAAGGCTCGTTTTGAGATGATATCCCTTCTTGCTTTGCTAGGGGACTGTAGAGCAGAGCAGTATATTCATAGCCTTTTAGCAAAAAATTCCCTTCTAACAAAGGAGGCTCTTTTCTTTCTTTGGAAGGAAAAACCTTTCTTTTCTTCAGAACTGATAAACCTTCTTCTGAAAGAGGGAAAAGAAGAACAAAGGCTGCAAAAAGCTCTTGTTTTAGCGATTTTTGCCAAAGAAGAAAGAGCTTTACAAGAGCTGGAAAAAGCGTATTTTTCTGCAAGCTATGAACAAAAAATTCAGATTTTGGAAGCGATGTTTCAAATAGGCAGAGTAGAGAATGCTTCCTTTTTCAAGAAGGTACTGCAAGAGCCTTTTTTGACACTTCGCATTCTTGGAGCTTCTGCTTTTTTACAAGCTATAAAAAGATAAATTCTCTATTTAATATTTATCAGTTGAACTGATATCACGAGAAAAAAGACCTTTTTGTATGGAACCTTTGGGCTTAATAGAAGCTATTGTATATATCAATCTCAAGAAACGAGATGATCGAAGAAAAAGTCTTTTACAAGAGCTAAAAAAATTAAGAGTAAACCTCAATAAGGTGTTTCGAATAGAAGCTTTTGAGGAAAAGGAAAATGGGACCAGAGCTTGCGTAAGGAGTCATATTCAAGCTTTGGAGCTGGCTTATTATAAAAAATGGAAGAGTGTTTTAATTTTAGAAGATGATGTTATTTTTTCTTTAGACCCAGAAAAAATCTCTAGGTACATCGCTTCTTTTCTTAGGCATTTTCAGGATAAATGGGATGTTTTTTTCTTGGGAACGGAAATGGTTGCTTCTAAGCCAACAGACCATCCTTTTTATTTTCAGATTCTCTTTTCTATAAGAGCTCATGCCTATTTGGTAAATGGTCCCTATGTAAAATCCTTACGGGATTTTTTCATTAGGGTATATAGATCTATGCAGAAGGATGAAAGCCACGCTATTTCCTTAAAAAAAGGGCTCGATAAAGAATGGGTTCATCTTCAAATGAAGGATCGATGGTTTTGTGGAAAATCTATAGTGGCCTTTCAAAAAAAGGATTTTAGCGATATTGATCAAAAGTTAAAAAATCAGAGGTAGCTCTTTTATATGTTTATGAGGAAAGGTGGGAACACCACCCGCCTTGTGCAGTAGGTAGTTGATACCCTTTCCCTTTACACTTTGCTTAAAGGATTTACCAGTTTTCAGATTTTTTAAAGTATTGCCAAATCCCTTTTAGTCTCCAGTATATATAAAGCTGTCGGAATCCAAAATTTTCTGAAAAAGAATACCAAAGAAGGCGAAGGATTTGTCGCAAGTATTGATACCTCCGAAAACTGGTGATCTCCATAGAAACAGAGACAAAGCTCAAAGCTATAGTTAGTCCCCAAGAAGCAAGAAGATAAAGGAGCGGAGCAATCCAGGGAATAACCCCTATGATAAGCCCTATAATCATCATGAGAAACCCTACCACTTCAACGACAGGCTCGAGCATTTCTCCAAAGAGATAGTAAGGATAAACAAGTAACCCTGCGAGACCATATTTGGGATTGAAAAGGAGGTATTTATATTTTACAAGTCCCTGAATCAACCCCTGATGCCACCTTGCCCGTTGCTTGGATAGAGCTTTTACGGTCTCAGGAACTGTTGTCCAGGCAACAGGATCTGGAATAAACAAAATGGGTCGACGAATTCCTTTTTTAGCTTGTTGTATGAAAAGACGTAAGGTAAACTCAAAGTCCTCGCCAATGGAAGTAACATCGAATCCTCCCGCTTCTAAAACGGCTTTTCTATCGAAAAGACCAAAGGCACCAGAGATAATGAAGTTGCCTCCTAAATAGTTCCATCCAAGCCTTCCATATAAAAAAGAACGTAAGTATTCTGCTACTTGAATTCCAGGAAGATATTTTTTAGGGATATCTATTTTTTCAATTTTTCCCTCCTTGAAGGTACAGCCATTTAAAATACGAAGAGTGCCCCCTTGCCCGACTACATTATCGTGTAATAAAAAAAAGCGAGTCATTTTTAAAAGCGCGCTTTTTTCCAGGTAAGTATCTGCATCGATGATAGCTATTAAAGAAGAGATGCTATAGTTGATCCCTGCATTATTGGCGTCACTTTTTCCTCCCTGCTCTTTATCAATGACAAACAAGTTAGGGACTAAATTAGAGCGGTAAAATCCTTTTACTGGCTTGCTTTTTAAAGTAGGGGGAGTTTGGGGAAGGACGGGATAAAGTTCATAGGTGTCTTTTAGTCTTTGTAGGGAATCGTCGGTAGAGCCATCATTTACAATGATAATTTCTTTAGAAGGGTAGGAAACCTCTAAAATCCCTTCAATAAAGCCGCAAAGAGACTCTCCTTCATTATGAACCGGAATTACAATAGAAATAGAAGGAAAAGAGTCTGAGGAAGCTATAACTTGGTCATTTTCTGATAGGGTTTCTTTAAAACGCCTTCGAATGGCGGGAATGGAGAGTGCTATGAGGAGAATATAAAAAGAATTTATGATTAAAAAGTAGATAACAAAATAAAACCCTGTGGTGCTAATGATATGTTCTATCATAAAAAATAGTGCAAAAAGACTCTAATTCTTTTAATAAAGAAATAGAGAGGGTTTCACAACAAAAATGTAGTTTTTATGGGAAAAAGATTTTTTCTTTACTCCATCTGGCTTTTTGCTATTTCTCTGTTGATTGTCCAGATATCCTTGGGAGGATATTTTTCCTGGGATGTGGGCCGCCTTGCAGAAAAAGGGATCCAGGTTCTTCTTAATGGAGCTATTATCAGCCTCCTCATTTTTGCTGTAAGTGGGGCCTTATTTCACTTTGTAGTTACTCAGAAAAAAAATTTTTTCCTTTTAGGGGGGGCTTTTTTTTGCATTTCTTTTTTAGAAGTTTTTGTTTTTTTTCTCGTAGAAAAATGGATTTCTTTAGGAATTCCTTACCAGGAACAAATAACTTTTGCTATTTGGTTTAGCCTCTTTTTACAAAAAATTTTCCTTTTTTTGGGAGGACTTTGGTTTTGCTTTTGTGGGAAAGAAACCTCCACTAAGGTGTGTTGCACTACTTTTGCTGTATTTATGTTTGCCTTCCTAGGCTTTACTATGTATTTCGGAATCTATCAAAATTATTTTTTATTTTTATATCAAAAAATTTCCCCTCTTCCAGGTATCTATTTTTCTTCTACGCTTTTTTTTCTTCTTTTTTTACTTCCTGCTTTAGTAAGGCTTTTTTTCTCAGAGAAGTCCTATTTTTTCCTTTCCGTCTTTCTTTTTTTTATTCCGCAGTTGATAGGAGAAAATACCTTTTTTTATTTTGCCGGGAAAAATTTTGATCAAGCTTTGGCTCTTTTTTTTCTATTAGTTTTGGTCTCTACCATCCCGTTGATCTTGGGCATTACGCTAGACAATTTTTATCTGTTTCGTCAGCAGCAGAGGATAGAGGCTTTTTCTGTCAGAGAATCCGAAGGAAAAACCCGTTTCATTAATGCCTTAACGCACGAGATTTTAAACCCTTTAAATGCGGTGATGGCCTATAACCAACTTCTTTCGGAAGGGCTAGAAGGAGACTTGAATGCTGTGCAGAAAGATACTATGGGAAAGTCTATGAAAGCTTGTGAGAGACTACAAAACCTGGTAGAAGAGCTCTCCACTTTGTCCAAAGCAGAGCAAGGGAAATTAGGGTATAACTTAGAAAAGCTAGATATAAGAAAAGAATGGGAAGCTTCTTTGCCCGTGCTACAAGAAATGGGAAAGAAAAGAGAGATCGAAGTTCAGCTGCAAGGGGAATCTAAGTCTTTTATGATAAAAGCAGATAAGAGGAGATTTTCCCAGGTAGTTCTAAATCTTTTCCTATATCTTTTTCATTTTTTTGAAAAGACTCAAATTCTTATAGAGATAAAAGAAGCTCAAAGCCTTTTTACAGTCTTAGTGAAAGGAAAAAAACTTTCACAGATAGAATCAGTAGATCTTTCTTCCATAAACCGGTTCGCTCTCCTTTTTTCAGAGGTGAACGTGCGCCCTTTTCTCTGGATCTCCCTTTGTGAGAAGCTCTTTAAAGAGCAGGGAGGGGAACTTATAGTAAAACAGGAAAAGGAGGGGCTTTGTTTTTATGGGAAATTACAAAAAGTATAGGTTATGGGAGAAGTAAAAACCTTTTTTTTTTCAGGGCAAAATGGGCAAGTAGGAGAACATCTGAAGCAGCTTGCCGAGAAAAAAGGAATTTCTCCTGCTGGTAAAGAGGAAGAGGCTTCCCTCTATTTTTTAGAAACCTCTGACGTAGAGGGAGCTTTAAAATTTTTTTCTGAAAAAGAGAATATAAAAGGTATAAAAAGCGTAATCTGCTCTCCGGAATCCTACCCTTCTTTTGTTGAGGCAAAAAAAGAAAAAAAGTATCAGGGAGTTTTCAAGCAGCTTTTAGAAGAAGAAGTTCTACAATTTTTTTTCTCCTTGTGTTTATTGCCTAAGTATTCAGAAAAAGCAGATATGGAAGTTCTTTTTGAAGAGTATAAGTGGAGTTTGCTTGACAAGTATTATATTTTAAGGGATTTAAGAGAAGGTTTTTTACAAAATAAAAAAAAAGAGGATCTAGAAGCCTTAAAAAAAGCTGTTCATAAGCTTGCGGGAAATTCAGGTTCTTACGGTTTTTTGAAGGTAAGTGAGCTTTGTAAAAAAGAAGAGCAAGATCTTGAAAAAGGGCTACAAGAAATAGATAAGAGGGACTGGGGTAAAGAGCTTCCCTCTTTCTTTTCTTCTTTACTTGCAGCTTTTTCAGAATTTTCTCCTCAAAAGCAGGCAGAGCCGGAAAAGGAGGTTTTAGAAAAAAAAGAGGGTACGAGTCTATATCTCATTGATGATGACGTAGATTTTACCAATTTAATTAAGCAAGTAGCTCTTTCTAAGAATATAGCAATAGAAGTAGAAAATAGCTTTTTAGCTGCAGAAAAAAAGTTAGCAGATGCAGGATTTCAACCGAGGATCATTTTATTTGATCTGGTTTCTGAAAAAGAAAGTCTTTCTGGGCTTGATTTGGTACAAAAGTATACAGAGTCGCATCCGCAAAAAGGAGATACTGTTTTAGGTATTCTTTCTGCCCAAGGGGAAGCTTCCTTTCGTTCTGAGGCGGTGAATAAATCGATAGATCTTTATTTACAAAAACCCATTTCTCCAGAGGGTCTTTTAAGCCAGATTGAACTGATACTTTCTAATAAATTAGAAGGGGGAGGTTCTCTTTTTTTAATAGATGATGATTCTGATTTTTGCCAGTTTTTTACAAAAGTTTTTGAAAATACCCCTTGGAAGGTAAAAACGGCCTCTTCTTGTAAACAAATTTTCCAAGATTTAGAGAGTTTTTCCCCTGATCTTCTCTTTTTAGATATTGAAATGCCAGAAATAGACGGAATCCAAGCCTTGAAAATGGTGCGATCTGATGCACGGTATAATTCCTTGAACGTATTTATTGTGACAGCAAAAAAGGATCCGGAACATCTTCGTTTTTTAGCTCAGCTGGGTATACAAGGGTTTCTGTTAAAACCTATAGAGCCTAAAGAGCTTCAATCCCAAGTAAGGGCCTTTTTTCAAAAACAAGAGGCTCTGAGTATTATTTATAAAAAGGATCCCTTTTTAGGGGTCTATCAGAAGAGAGCTTTAGAAAGTTTTTTAAAGACCTTAATAGTTCAAGAAAAAGAATTTGGGATTGTGCTTTTTCAGGTAGAAGAATTTTCCCCTGAGAAGAAAGAAAAAGAAAAGTGGAACTATTTTACAACTTCTTTGAATCAATTCTTTCCTCAAAAGGATCTTGCAGGAGTGTGGGCCGAAAAAGAGATAGTATTAGTTTTCTCTACTTTTCCTAGAAAACTTCTCTACCGTCTTGTCCATAGCTTCCTTCAATTTTTAACAGAGGATGAAAAATTAAAAAGTTTGTTCGAAGTATTCAAAATATACACCTCGATTATTTTTTACCCAGAAGAGGGGAAAAATATAGTGGAGCTTATAGAAAAAGGGAAAAGACTGATTCAAGAAAAAAAAGGCGAGAAAAAGTGGGGGGTTTTTGGGGAAGAAGGACTTTTTGGAACAAAAAGAACAGGAAAAAAGGCCTTAATGGTCTCCTCTGATGAAGAAATTCGAACCGTATTACGCTTTTATTTGCAAAGAGAGCATTTTATTCTTATTGAAATACCTACAGGAAAAGAGGGTCTTTCCTGGATCCATAAGAAGATGTTTGAAGAAAAAGTCGATTTCATCATTTTAGATATGGATCTACAGGATATTAGTGGGATTCTTTTTTTGGAAAAACTAGCCACATTTTCCGGAGAAAAAATTCCCTTAATGGTGTTGTCCTATCATAATAGGGATAAGGAGATACTGGAGATCTTCTCTTTAAAAAACATCATCTATATTCAAAAGCCTTTTAGTTTAGAAGCTTTTTCTAGGAGGTTAGAGCAGCTTTTATGAGTCGTTGGTTTTTTTTAGAGAAATTAATTTTTTTTGAATTTGTCATTCTTTTCTTTTTTATTTCTTTGATCCTCTTTGTCTCTTTTTTTTATGAAATTTCTAGCAAGATAAAGCAAAGAAAAAAAAAGGTGATCCAAGAAATATTAACCCACTTTCTAGCGGAGCAGATTTATGTAACGGATATTGTAATACCTGAGTATTTAAGAGATTTTGAAATTTTTATCAGCGTTATAGAAGAATTTGATATAAAAATGACGAGCCTTTCCTGGACTCTTATGAAGGAATGGGTGATTCATGACATCTTTAAAGAAAAGCTAAGAAAGACGCTCTCATCTAGCTTTTGGGCGAAAAATCTTCTTGCTTTAAGAGCGCTAAATCTTTCTCCTCGAGTTTCTTTCTTAGAGAAGGTAAAACCTTTTTTAGAAAAAACCAGACCCATTCTTCGATTTTCCGCTGTACCCATTTTAATCCAGATGGGGACAAAAGAGGCTATTTACAGTGTAATAAAAGCCATGGCAAAAGAGTCTAAAACAACCCAGTATCCCTATAGAGATAACCTTTTAAAAGCCCCTGTTTTTATATATAAAATCTTACAAGAGCTTTACCACAGTTGTCAGGAAAGAGAGATGCGTCTTTGTTGTTTAAAGGTCTTATCTACAAAAGTAGGTTTTTTACAATATACAAGTTTAGAGAAAGATTTACATGGTGAAGACTTAGAAGTAAAATGGTGGGCTATTAGAGCGCTAGCAAATAATCCCTCAATGGAGATTTTTTCTTTTTTGAAAAAGCAGGTAGAGGACAAAGACTGGAGAATCCGTTCTCTTTCCTGGCAGATTTTAGGGAGAAATAAGCTTCATGAAGATTTGGGCTTTTTTACAAAGGGGTTAGAAGATGAGCACTACTGGGTTCGTATTTGTGCCGGATGGGCTATAAAGGGGCAAGGAGAAGAAGGGATAAAAATTTTACAGAATCAGACACAGGAAAAACAGACAAGCTTTTCTGTTTCACAATATGTTTTACAGGCTTCCTATGCAGAATTTGAAAAGAATTTGGAAACCATGTCAGTATACTTGTAATGTATGGATTTTTCTTGGAAAAAATATTATAGGACTCCCTCTAAAAAGCAGGAAAAAATTGCTGACAAATACAATAGGGAAGGAAAAGTTGCTTGCTTTGTTTTTGCAGGAGGAATGGCTTCTCGCTTAAATCTTTTTGGAGCGAAAGGGTGTTTGCCTGTGACTCCTTTTAAGAAAAAGAGTTTTTTTCAGATTTTTTTTGAGAGGGTAAAAGCTTTTGAAAAGCATTTTACTACTCAAGTAGAAGTGGGTATTATGCTTTCTTCAAAAAATGAAAAAGAAACACGTGTTTTTTTACAAAAGAAGCATTATTTTTCCTTTCCCCCTTCTCAGATTACCTTTTTTTTGCAACCAGATTTTGTTTGTTTAGATGATAAGGGAAAAAAGCTCTCCTCAAAAGCACCTTCTGGTAACGGAGCGGCAATCTTTTTATTGAAAAAGAGTAAATGGCTCTCTTTTTTGCAAGAAAAGGGGGTAGAGTGTGTTCATTTTATCCCTGTGGATAACCCTTTGATAGATCCCTTAGATAGCGCTCTTACAGGCTCTCTTATAGAAAACCAGTGGGATGTAGTCATTTCGGGGGTAAAAAGGAAGAAAAGAGAAGAAAACTTGGGGGCGCTTTTTTTTGAACAAGATAGGCTTAAAATCAGAGATTACATGGAGCTTTCCCAAAGAAAGCAGTATCTTCCTGTATTAAGTACAGGGCAGTATTGCCTTTTTCTTCCTTGGCTTATTTCTGCCATAAAAAAAGCAAAAATGCCGATTCATTGGGTAGAAAAAAAGCTAACAAGAGCGGGAAAACAGGTGCGTAAAGGGGAGATGTTTTTCTTTGATCTTTTTCAAAATAAGGGAAAAGTAGGGGTTTTATGTCGCAACCGCCGGCTTTTTTTTTCCCCTTTTAAAAGAGAAGAAGAAATAAAAAAGATGCAGCGAGATTTTCTAAAGAGAGATAAAGCGCTTTTAGAAAAAATCTCTGGAAAAAAAGGAAAGGGCCCCTATGAATTGGGCGCCTGTTTTTTTTATCCTTCCAAAAAGTTAATTCAAAGATGGAGGAAGAAAGACTTGCCGGAAAAAGGATATATTCCCTATTAGCCTAAGCCAGGCTGTTAAACTCTTTTAAGGAAAAGAGGGAATGGGAGGAGAAGGATTTCCCTCTATTACAATCCAGTCTTTTAAGATAATATCAGAATCGAGTCTTTTTCTAGATAAAAACCAGGGGGATCTAGCTATTACTTTTTTCTTTTTATAAGGATTTAAATAAGCACCCCACCAAGAAAAGGTAGAGGGAGAGGTAATGACACTTTTACAAAGACTCATAAGGTAAAGATCGTGATGAGCTTCTTCATTCTCTATGAATAAAAGCTTTTTTCCGGGAAGATTGAGGTTTTTTTTACACCAAGGAATTGAATCAGAAAAAATAATAAAAAGAGAGTCTTTCTCGAAAAGATCTGCTGCTTTTTGATAGTATAAAAGATCAGGGGCTGGAAAATTTTTATAAATAGAAGGACCTTCTAGTAAGAAGTCCTTATAAAAAGTGCGTACATGGAGAGCCACTGTTTTGGGGTGTTTGAGTAAAAAGCCATATTTTCCCTCCAGATAGGAAAGGATCTTTTCCGATGGAGCAAATAGCTTCAAGATTTTTTCTTTGTGTTTGATGAAATGCTTCTCTGACTCATAAAAACCAGATAGTCGCATGTTTGGTTTAAAAGCAATAGGAGAAAAAGGGGCAAAGACTCTCTCTTTATGTTTATGTCTAATAAGGTATTTATGAATTCTTTTTACAGGCAGCCTGAAAAACACTTCTTCCATATTTTTAGCAAGATTTTGTTTTTCTATTTCTAAGCATTTTTCTGGGAGGAAGTATTCGGCCTTATTTTCCAAAGCAAGAGCAATGGTTGTAGCCATTTGAAAGAGCTGATTTCCTAGCTGTCCTTCCGGCTTTATAGTAACAAAGGGAACGTGTTTTTCTAAAAAGGGGGATATAGGATCTTGGAATCTTTTTTGATAAAAAGGGGTAATAGAGAAAAAAATCCAAGAAAAGCAAAAAAGGAGAAAAACAAGATAGTTAAAAATGGTGGTTTCCTTTTGCTTTTTTTCAAAGTTGCAGTGTAATTTGTGGATAAGAAACACGGCAAGAAAAAAGGGTTTAATAGGAGGTTTTTTTGGGAAAAATTTTTATCCGGGGGCTTTTAGCAATTACCCCGCTTGCTTTAACTATTGCCTTGCTGGTTTGGATTTTTTCTGCTTTGGAAAAGGCTTTCAGTGTTCCTATCAAATCTTTTATGGGAGACTATTACTTTCCTGGACTGGGTATTTTGGTAGCGCTGGTTTTTATATTTTTCATAGGAACCATCATTAATAACTTTCTCATCCAAAAGGTTTATGCCTGGGGAGAAAGGCTTTTAAAAAAGATTCCCTTTATCAAAACCCTCTATGGAGCTATCTCGGATGTAACAGGTTTTTTTCATACCTCGCAAAAGCAAAAATTAGGTTCTGTAGTGACCTTTGATTTTCAAGGAATTCGTGGGATTGGATTTGTTACTAGAGAAGACTTTGAAGGACTTCCAGAAAATTTAATTCAAAGAGAGGAAATGGCTGTCTATATTCCTTTTTCTTACCAGATAGGCGGATTTACCTTTTTTATCCCTAAAAACAAGGTAAAAAAATTGGATATGACAGTAGAAGAGGCCATGCGTTTTGTTTTGACTGCTGGAATTTTAAAGAATCAGAAAGAAACCAAAAAAGCGCCTACTAAAAAGGAAGAGCTTTACGATTATTAAGGCTTGGTGGAGTTCAAGTAGAAGTTTTTTTGGATGAGAAAGGATTGAGCCTTTTAGGTAGCCATTTTTGAGGATTCAGAGTTTTTAAAAGAGGCTTGATTCCTAAACTGTGAAGAGCTGATTTAAGTATTTCTTTCAAAATAGCAGACTCGATTTCCCCTATAGGAAAGTCTTCACTAGAAATATCTTGAAGCTTTAGGCTTTTTATTGGGGGGTATTTCTTTTGATCTCCTTTATGGGAAGTGATCGTTACTTCCAGATTTTCCAATAAAAGAGCTTGAATAAAGATAGATTTCTTTCCCGTATTTTTCCCTGTATCTTCTTGGAAAAAATGAGACCAATTAGAAAGAGTTTCCTTTTCATCAAAAAATTCTACATCCAAAGAGATATTTTTTAGATGAACAGAGGCAATTTCTATCCTATTTTTCCAAAGGGTATGGAGAGGGAGATTTATAGAAAAAAACTCTACGGAAAAAGCTTTTTCTGTCTTAGAGCCCGGGGGATTGTAAATAAGGAAGTTTTCTAAGATAAAGCCCTGGTTTCTATTCCAAGAAAGAGAGCCTATGCTCACTTGAGTATTTAGCTCCTTTGATAAGTAGAGTTCAACAAGAAACCTTTTGCCCATCCATAATCCCCACAAAAGAGCAAAAACTATAAAAACCCAAACCACCTTTTTCATAAGAAAAATAGAAAAACCCCACTATTTCACTACTGAATAAAAGAAGGAATTGTTATTAGTCAAATTAAAAATAGAGAATAGGTTTTTTATGATCTTTTTTAAGAAAAAAACTCCTTTGTTTATATTTATTTTGGTTTTAGTTGTTTTTGTGTTTTTGTGGTTTATAAAAGCTCCTATTATGGCTTCTTATTTATCTCATAAGATGAAAGTAAGTGTTTCTATGCTTACGGTTAAATTAAGACCTACTACCTTGAAGATTCGTAGGTTCCATATAGCAAACCCTGTAAGATCAAAAACCCGGACAGCTTTTTCTGCCAAAGTGATTGAAGCAGATTATTCTTTGCAAGAGCTTTTTAGCACTCCTTCGATAATCGATAGAATTGTATTGGATAATGTCTTTGTAGGAATAGAATTTTATAACCCCTTGGGAACAGATACCAATTGGGGTCGTATTTTTCAAAATATGAAAGAAAAACAGGCAAAAGGGAAAAAAGAAAAAGGCTTTACTATAAAAACGTTAATTATAAAAAATTTAGACCTAAGTATATATGGACTCGGTATTGGGGGTGTTTTAGGACAAGCACAGAAGAAGCATTTTTCTCAGCTTGTTTTTCACAATATCCGAAGTAGTGATGGGTTTCCCACAGGACCTATTTTACAGACTATTTTCGATTCTTTAAATATTGAAAACTACTTGAAGAACTTCCTGCAGCCTGAAAAAGAGCTGAAGGAAATTTTCAATCCTTTTAAAAATTTTGGATACAAAGAAAAACCGCCCAGAGTATCTCCTCAGGGCGGCTTTTGAAAAAATAGAGAATCTTTTCTTGTTAAGCCTCGTAATCTTCCATAGAAGATCCTGCATTAGCAGGGACTTTTTCTTCTTTTTTTTCTGCTATAGCAGCATCTGTTGTTAAGAGAAGAGCTGCGATAGATCCTGCATTTTCTATAGCGCTTCTAGCTACTTTAGTAGGATCTACAATTCCCTTTTCAAACATATCTATATAGGCTTCTCCATAGGCATCGTAACCTTGAGCAAATTCCTTTGCTGCCAGTACGTTTTGTACTACGATAGAGCCTTCCTTACCTGCATTATGAGCAATTTGTCTCAAAGGAGAAGATAAGGCTTTTACAATAATGTCTGCCCCTATTTTCTGATCATGGGGGAGAGTTTTTGCAAACTTTTCTACAACAGGGATACAGTGTACAAAAGCAGCTCCTCCACCTGGAAGAATTCCCTCTTCTACTGCGGCCTTAGTAGCCTGATAAGCATCATCTACCCGATCTTTCTTTTCTTTCATCTCTACCTCGGTTGCTGCTCCTACTTGAATTACAGCTACACCACCGGCGAGTTTTGCTAGCCTCTCTGTAAGTTTTTCCCTGTCAAAATCAGAAGTGGCTTCCTCAATTTGCTTTTTCAAAAGAGCAATCCTTTTTTCCAAAGCCTTTTTATCTCCAAGTCCTTCTACCAAAATAGTATTTTCTTTACCTATGATGGCCTTTTTTACTTTTCCGAGCATGTCTATATTGACATTTTCTAGTTTAGTCCCTAGGTCTTCTGAGATGAATTGTCCACCTGTTAAAATAGCGATATCTTCTAGGATTGCCTTTCTACGATCTCCAAAACCGGGCGCTTTTACAGCACACACCTTCAGACCCGCACGAAGACGATTTACTACCAAAGTAGCTAGCGCTTCTCCTTCAATATCTTCCGCGATGATTAGAAAAGGTTTTCCCGTTTCTGCTACAGCTTGAAGGACAGGAAGAAACTCTTTCATAGAAGAAATTTTCTTTTCATAGAGAAGAACAAAAACGTCCTCATATTCTACTTCTAAGTTTTCTGTATTTGTAACGAAATAAGAAGAGAGATATCCTCTATCAAAGTTCATCCCTTCCACTACTTCTAAAGTGGTTTCAAAACCTTTTGCCTCTTCCACAGTAATAGTACCATCTTTGCCTACCTTATCCATAGCCTTGGCAATGATTTGTCCTATTTCTCTATCATTGTTAGCAGAAATAGTAGCTACTTGCTCAATTTCTCTATTATCTCTGATAGGCTTACTATTTTTCTTAATCTCTTCCACAACTACTTTTATAGCAGATTCAATCCCTTTTTTTACTTCCATAGGATTTGCACCACCTGTCACATTTTTCAAACCTTCTGCATAGATTGCTTCTGCCAAAACAGTAGCTGTTGTGGTACCATCTCCTGCTTTATCCGCAGTTTTGCTAGCCACCTCTTTAACCATCTGAGCTCCCATATTTTCATGGGTATCTTCCAGTTCAATTTCCTTAGCAACTGTAACACCATCTTTGGTAATATGGGGAGAGCCGTAAGATTTTGCAATCACTACATTTCTTCCTTTAGGGCCTAAAGTTACTTTTACAGCCGAAGCCAGTTTGAGCACTCCTTTTAGAATCTTTTGGCGCGCTTCTTCTTTGTATCTAATGTCTTTTGCAGCCATTTTTTTACTCCTCTTTTTTTATTCTTCAATGATGGCAATTATATCATCCGCCCTAACTATGAGCAATTCTTCTTCCTTCACAACCACTTCCTGGCCAGAATATTTATCCACGAGGATGATATCCCCTACCTTTACGGAGATAGGAAGCGCTTTTCCCTCTTCGGAAATCTTTCCCGGGCCTACAGCCAAAACTTTTGCTTTTTCTTGTTTTTTCTTAGCTGTGTCTGGGAGAATAATGCCTCCTTTTAAGACCTCTTCTGGTTCCAGTCTTTTAGCAAGCACACGATTTCCTAAGGGTTGTAAAATAACTTTCTTTTCTGTTTGTGTCGCCATGCCGGTTGTACCTCCTGATATAGAATGACGTTTTTCATATACAGATCTTATGTTAAAAAGAGGTTTTTTAGCAAAGCATTTTGTTAACTGCTAATCTTCTCTTAAAAGAAAGTAAAAATTTTATTTACTTTGATAAGATCAAAAAGCGGAGAAGGGGTAGCTGGAAAATTAGGATTTATCGGTAACTCCCCTTGGTAACTCAAAAAAAAGCTGTAGTATAAAGGGAGAATGGATCAGACTGGGGGTGTTTTTTGGTTTGCTCTTTGAGAGGTTTTATGGTTTTAGAAAGAAGTGAAGTTCCTCCTGAAAATTTTTGGAAAGTAGAAAGCTTATATGAGTCGATAGAAAAATGGAGGGAAGATTTAGAGGGTTTTTCAGAAAAAAAAGGGGACTTTTATTTTCCTGACATACAGAGGCATCGGGGAAACCTTCATTTGGGCTCCAAAGAAGTAGCCGAGACGTTAAATCTTTACTTTGAAGTAGAGAGATTTCTATCTAAATTACACACTTATGCCCACTTAAGACATGATGAAGACTTGGAAAAGGAAGGTCCTAAAAAAGCAAATGATACTATTTCTTCTTTATATCATCGGTTTTCTCAAGAGACAGCTTGGATAGAGCCAGAACTTTTACACCTTCCCGAAAACAGCTTTCAAAAGCTTTTAGAAGAGAAAGACTTGCAGTTATATAAAACCTATTTAACTCGGCTACATAGGATGCGTTTTCATACGTTAGGGGAAAAAGAAGAAGAGCTTCTAGCTATGAGCGCTAAATCCTTGCAGGGGTTTCATAAGGTTTTTTCTAATTTAAGTGGGATCGATATGGTTTTTGAACCAGCAGAGGATAGTGCGGGAAATAAGCAGGAACTGACAGAGGGGACTTATTCCATTTACTTAAAGAGTGGAGATAGAAAACTAAGACAAGAATCTTATCAAAACTTACATGCAGGATACGAGTCTTTTCAAAACACGTTTTGTGAAATTTTAAAGGGAGAAGTCGAATCACAGGTTTTTTGTGCTAAGGCAAGGAGGTTTGAGGATTGTTTACAGGCGGCCATAAAGCCAAAAAATATAGATCGTTCTGTTTATGAAAGTCTTATCCAAGGAGTACAGGCAAGACTGGATCTTCTCCATCGTTATACGAAGCTTCGAAAAAAAATACTGAAGGTAGAAAACCTTTATCCTTACGATCTGTATGTTCCTTTAGTGGGAGAGGTAGAGGAAAAATGGGATTATAAACAGGCGGTCGATTTAGTTTTAGACTCTTTATCTCCTCTAGGAGATAAGTACAGGGCTATTTTAGAAAAAGGGCTGAAAGAAGAAGGCTGGGTGGATATTTATGAAAACAAAAGAAAACGATCTGGAGCCTATTCCAGCGGATGTTACGACAGTCATCCATACATTCTTCTCAATTATCACGGCTTTTTTTCTGATGTAACTACGTTGACTCATGAAGCAGGGCACAGTATGCATTCGTATAAAAGCAGAACATGTCAACCTTATCTCTATGCGGATTATCCCATATTTTTAGCAGAAGTAGCTTCTACTTTTCATGAACAGCTTCTCCTTACTCATCTTTTGAAAAAGGAAAAAAATCTCCGTAAGAGGGCTTACCTTTTAAATTTTGCTCTAGAGCAAATAAGAACTACCCTATACAGGCAAACTCTTTTTGCAGAGTTTGAGTTAATGCTTCACAAATGGGTAGAAGAAGGCATTCCTGTAACGCCGCAACTTTTGCGAAGAGAATATTTAGGTCTGTATCAAAAATACTACGGGGAAACGCTTACCTTGTCAGAACAAGAGCCCGTTGCAGTGGAATGGGCTAGAGTTCCTCACTTTTATTATAATTACTATGTATATCAGTATGCAACTGGGATTAGTGCTGCTCTAGCTTTTTCACAAAAAGAGCAACAGGGGAATTTTGATAGAGAGGTATATTTACAATTTCTCTCTTCAGGGTGTTCCAAAGATCCCATAGAGACGCTTCAAGAAGCAGGAGTTGATTTAACTAGCCCCAAAGTGGTAGAGGAGGCTCTTTGTTATTTTGGAAAATTATTAGAAGAATTTGAAAAATGCATTGAGAACACCTCTATGGAAAATACAGATATGGCTTTAGAAGAGTAAAAAACCTTGCGGAAAAATTTTTAAAAGGTTATCTACCTATTCGATAGGTCAATTGTTTGTTTACGATGCAAAAGCGAAAAAAGACGGTAGCTTCCTTTACTATTAGAAATGATAAGGGTTTACATACGAGGCCTTCTACAGAACTGGTAAAGTGTGCTACTCGTTTCGACGCACAGGTCAATCTGTTCTATAGAAACTATATGGTTAATGCAAAATCTCTTCTTGGAATATTGATGCTGGCTGCGGAAAAAGGATCAAAAATTCGGATAGAGGCCTTTGGAGAGGATGCGGAAAAGGCCGTTTGCTCTATTTTAGAGCTTGCAAAGAATAAGTTTAATATCAAGTACTAAGAGACCGTAACTTCCCCATTGTAGAAACCGGTGATTACTCTGGTAGCTAGTTGGAAAAAGAGCCCTGTTTCTAAAACACCAGGGATATTTTTTAAAGACTCGTTTAACTTTTCCAAGCTATCTATCGGGGTTTTCAAAGAGAGGTCGTAGGTATAATTGCCGTTATCGGTTTGGTAGAGCTGGTGATTTTTCTTTCTAAAAGAGCCTGTGTATCCCAGTTTTTCAATTTTTTTCTGTGTAGCAAAATGGCCGAAGGGAAGTATCTCCAAGGGAAGCTTATGAATTCCTAGATGCTTTACCCATTTGCTTTCATCTATGATAATAATCACTTCTTTACTGGAAGAAGCTAAGATTTTTTCTCGTAAAAGAGCTCCCCCTCCTCCTTTAATCATTCTTTTTTGCTGATCAATTTCATCTGCCCCATCGACGGTAACATCTACTTCAGCGATCTCTTCTAGGGAGATTAACTGCAAAGAGCCCTTTTTTGCCTTTTCCGCAGAAGACTTGGAGCTACTTACTACTTTTATATGAAGCCCTTTCTTTTTTCTTTCTATAAGTTCTTCAATGAAATAGGTGGTAGTAGTACCTGAGCCTAGTCCTATAACCATTTTATCCTGAATCAGCTCGGCTGCTTTTTTTGCTGCTTTTTTCTTTGCTTGTTCTTGATCCATTCCCTACCTTATAGACTCTTTTTTGGGGAAAATCAAGATAAGGATTTAGAATTTATCTAGTAAAATTTTTAATAGGAATAAAAATAAAGCTAAAGAAGATGGGATCTGTTAAATGAGGAGCATTCTACTAAGGGGATAAGATAAAAATATTTTTAACCAAAAGAAAATTTTTTGGATAGGTTTGAAATCCTTCTAAAAAAGGCAATTTTTGGGTAAAATGCCTGCTTACTAAAGGGGGAGTAAGCATGAGGACCTTGGATCTCATTGGGGGGGACAGGCCTTTTTCGGTAACTTTATCCTATCATGCTCCCCAGCAAGAGCCTATCATTTCTGGTTGTTCTGTCCTAGAGAAAATTCAAGAGTTATCTAGGGATTTCTTTCTTTTGATAGAAGGGTTTTTCAAGCATTTACCTTATGTGAGGCGTTTTTCATTAACCCCCCTTTTCGTTCAGCGTGTTGTCAAAGATAGTATATGGGATTATCTAGAGGTTCACTGGATCGTTTTAAAGATTTTTCTTTTCTTAGGAGAGATGGGTATTTTTCTTAGCTGGAAAGTTCTGAGATTTTCCTATAACCAGGTTTTGTATCAAAGAAAGGAAAAAGAGCAAATTGACCTATCCTATTACGCGAAGAAATGGAAAGGGTTAGATGAAGGATATGTAAATATTTCTTATAAGGGAGCCTCAAAGAGGCTTTCTACAAAACTCGAGAATATTCCAGAAAAAGTTTCTCTAGAAGATTTAGAGCAAATATTTAAAGAGCTCAATTTTGAAGACAGTACAAATGCTAGGTATGTTCATCCTGAGAGATTACTAGAAGAGGGAAACACTTATAGTAAAGAAGATCTTGGTCGAGGCTTGCAAGTTTTTATAAACAATGTGAAAAATCGAGTTCCCCTGATAGGCACACCTAGAGAGGATGATACCGAAGGTGTTGAGCAATTTTATGGGGTTATAGAAGACTCTACTCGTTTTTGTATTCATGAATCTAACCAGCGGTTAGAAAGTTTTACTAAAATTCATGGAGAAGATACTTCAAGCTATTCCAAAGAAGTTTTGCAGGAATACAAAAGTATTTTTGAAGATAGAGCCCGGATAGTTCTTGACCTAGCAATAATAGGAGCTAAAGGGCTTTGTGGAACTCGTTATATGGGGGCTGCCCAAATTTTACAAAACTATTGGCTAGGAGAAAAAGAGGAAGAGGGAACTTTGAAAGGAGCTTTAGAAGCTATTTTAGAAAAGGCTCGAAGTGGTATTGCGCAAAGGCATGCTGCTCTTATACAGGATGAAAATGGCTCATCTCATAGCTATGTTAACTACCTGGCTTGTTTTGGAAAGGCATTGGGAATTACTACAACAGGAGTTTCGGATATACTAAGCAACCCACTGGATCCCACTTATTACCTAGATCAGTTTTTTCAAGAATATACAAAAAGCTTTATTAAAGGATTAATTCAGGAAAAGATAAAAAAATCGCAAAGTTTTAGAGAAAAAATTATTGACTGGCTCAAAGACCAAAAAGAGGACTGGATAGGTTCCGAAATTTCCCTGGAAGACGCCATACAAAGAGGGAGACAGGTAGTTGCTAGAAAAGAAATAGAACAGGGAGGCTATTTCTATAAAAATCTAGAAGCATTGGGAGAGTATGTAAGCTTTTTGAAAAAGTCAAATGGGTATTTTTCGGAACCTGAGTCAAACTCAGAGTTATTCATAGAGAATCTTTTTCCCAAGGAGCCAGATTTATGGGCAGCTTTTTGTGAGAATAAACAAGTTTCAGAAAAAGGGGAGCAGGCAAGGTTCAAGTGGAAGTTACAGAACCTTTTTTCTACAGAGCAGTTTGGGGAGGCTTTATCTGATGAAGTCAAAAAGAGAGTCAGTTCTTCTGAAGTAAATTCTAATTCTCTATTAACAGAAGTTTTTTCTCAAAAGCTACTTGAGCTACAAAAAATAGGGGGGCTTTGTGCAGAGGGAATTCAACTGGAGCGGGATGTGGCTTTAAGGGTGGTGCAAGAAAACCTAGAGGTAGAGTCAGCAATTAAAAGTAGATATTCTCGGTTGCAAGGCGAACTCTTTTTGCAGGCTCTGGTTCCTGAAGCAGATCAGCTAATAGAGCAAGGTTTGCCAGATAAGGTTCTTGATTGGGTGCTATTTTCCCATGAAATTTTTCTTTTACCAAAAGGGGAAACGGCTTTATCGAAAAAGGCTAGCCCGCAATATACTCAGCATATATTTCACATTATTTCAGAAAGTTTCACTAATCCTTTACCACACTGGGAAAAACTGAAAAAAAGAGAGCCGTTATCTAGCGAAGAAGAGAGAGCTTTAAGATCTTGTTTAATAAGGTCTCTACCCGATTGCAGCTCAGCTTGTATTAGTCTAGAAAGGCTTGTATTTGAGCTTGCTTATCAACTAGATAAACAGAAGGTTCTTGACGAGGCACAGAAAATAACGGGTTCTTTTTTGGACTCTTTAAAGAAGAAAATTTTTCAGTCCCGTCTGGTTGGTAATTTGGTAAAAATTCTATGGATTCTTACATTAGCATGGGGGGGGATAAGGCTAATCAAAGGAGCAGCTATTTTTTATCCTTTGTTTTTGAGTCTAAGAGACTATCTAAATGGGTTTAGATTGGTTTCGACATTTAATCAGTTAAAAGTTATTTCATTCCTTAGAGACCTTTGCAAGGCGTCTTTAGGTTTGAGGGAACACTTCTTTTTTACCCTTCTTTTTTATGCTAATTACCACAGATCTTTTATAAACTCTAAGTATTTCAGTTGGGCTAGGTTTTTTTTAGTCAGTCGGTTTAAAAGCGAAGATAATTTCTTTGATTTTCAAGTGAAGATAGCTGAGAGTATATATTTCTTAGCGCGTTTATTAAATTTATCTGAGTTTTTCAATGCTTCTTTTTTAGAAAGGGTATTTCGAGAGAAAAAATACTCTTTAGATCTTTTTTTGAAAGAAAAGGCTTTTCAGCTATTTCAGTTACCTTGTAATTCGTAGGAAGTTTTATCTATTTCTTAGAGGGTTTTTTTGAAGAAAATCCTTTGCTTTTTTCCCTTTTTTTTCTATCCTATGAGAGGCAAGCGTAGGGGATTTTTTGTGTTGTCCACGACGAGAAAGGGCTTTAAGATAGCCAAGGAAAGTAGAAAGACAAAAAGGGCTAGGGAGAAGCTGCATAAAAAACTAAAGAGCCTAGAAAAAAAGTTTACTCAGGAAGCTCTACAAAAAAAACGGTTAGAAATTCACTCGTGGATAGCAAGACATTCTCATTATAGAGTAGTTTTGAGAGATAAGAATATCTCTTTATTTGATGAAAATCAAAATGCTGCTAAACTTTCTGAAAAAGTCTCTTCTATTGTGTTAAAATTGCAGAAAGAATTTCAACAAAGGGGATAAAAAAATCTCACGAAAAATATTTCTTAGGGTTTTTCTAGATATAAGAACTCCCAAGAGAATTTAGGTGTTTTTTCTCTATTTATGGAAAATGTCTTTACCTTTCTTTATAAAAGAAAATTTTTGGATTCTATTAGCTCAGAAGAGATGCTAAAAGGTTCTAAGGATCCTTTAAAGGTGTATGTCGGTTTTGATCCTACATCAGACAGCCTTCACTTAGGAAATCTAGTAGGAATTATAGCTCTTAGATGGCTTCAGAAAAAAGGGCATAAGCCCTACGTCCTTTTAGGGGGAGCTACAGGGAGAATAGGGGATCCTTCTGGAAAAAGCAAGGAAAGACCCTTAATGGAAGGGAAAGCTTTAGAGAAAAATCTAGCCTCTATCAAAAAAAGCTTTAGACGGTGGCTTGATTTTTCTCGAGAAGAGACAGCTCCTGTGCTAGTAAATAACGAAGAGTGGTTTTCTACTTTTTCCTATCTCGGTTTTTTAAGGGAAGTAGGAAAAAACTTTCGTATAGGCTCTATGATGGCTAAGGAAAGCGTTAAGCAAAGGATGCAGAGTGAGGAGGGGATTAGTTATACAGAGTTTAGTTATCAAGTCTTGCAGGCCTATGATTTTTATCATTTGTATAAAGAGCATGGCGTGTGTATGCAGTTTGGAGGATCAGATCAGTGGGGGAATATCACAGCGGGAATTGAGCTAGTTCGTAAACTTACAGGAAAAACGGTTTATGGGGCTACTTTTCCCCTTTTGGTACGCTCAGATGGAAAGAAATTCGGAAAATCAGAAGAAGGTGCCCTTTGGCTCTGTTCAGAAAAGCTCGCTCCTTTTGATTTTTATCAACACCTTTTACGAGTCAAAGATGAAGAAGTAGTTTTTCTACTTCGGATGCTTACCTTTTTAGAAGAAAAGGAACTTTCTTTCTATGAAAAAGCGATGAAAAGTCCTTCCTACGAACCCAACTTGGCTCAAAAAAAATTGGCAGAAGAGCTTACTCGATTTGTTCATGGAGAGGAGGGGTTAAAGAGCGCTTTAGAAACTACCGAAAATATCAGACCAGGGAAAGAAACTGTTTTAGATAAACAAACTTTACTATCTCTATCCCAAACAGCCCCTATACAAAATTTGAAAAGAGAGCAAGTTTTAGGAAGAAAATATACGGAGGTTTTACATGAAATAGGGCTTGCTTCTAGTAGATCAGAAGCGGTGAAGCTGGTAAAAAACCAGGGAGCTTATCTAAATAATCAAAAGGTATTAGATATAGCCTTTTGTCTTTCTGAAAAGGATCTTTTGGAAAAAAAGTACCTTCTATTTGCTTCGGGGAAAAAGAGAAAGCTTCTTGTAGAAGTAGAATAAAAAATTTTCTTTTTTCTTAAAAATCCCTTGAGGGAAAATCTTCAAGATAAGAGAATGACCTTTATCTGACAAAGTAACAAGGAGATCCGTTCATGGCAACTGTAACAAAGAAGAAGTTGATCCAGCAAATTTCGCAAAAAAAAGGATTACATCCCAACGATGTAAGAAATGTAATTCAAGAATTTTTGGATAGCATGACGGGTACCCTTTCTGAAGGGGATCGTTTAGAATTTCGTGATTTTGGGGTTTTTGAAGTAGTAGAAAGAAAGCAGAAAATTGGTAGGAATCCTAAAAACGCAGAAGTTCCCATCGTAATACCTCCGAGGAAGGCGGTTAAATTTACTCCTGGTAAGAAAATGAAAAAGCTCATCGAAAAGGGTTCGTAGCGCTCTTGCCCTTTTTGCTTTCTTTATTTCGAGATTTTTCTCAGACTAGAACTCTTAGCGCATGGGCTGCTCAGGCTGCTTTATTTCTACAAGGTAAACCTTTAGATAAGGCCTTTTTTGTAAAAGAGCTTCGGAGTTTTTCTTTTTCTCCCCACCCTGTTAAGCAGCAGGAGATCTTAGAATCTCTTTTTCTAACACTCTCCTTCTTTGAAGAGAAGATTTTTGCAGTGCAAAGCTTTTTTTTTCCTTTTTATGAAAAAATAACAGAGGAGGCTGTTTCTAAAGAGATTTCTTCTATTTTCTACTTAGAGAAGCTCTGTGGTAAATTTTTTGAAAAAAAGAGGGATTTTTCTCCTTGTAAAGAAAAGCAGAGCTGGGAGCTTTTTTCTTTTTTCCATCCTCATTTTTCCATAAAAGGTATCTTGTATAAGAGCCTATGGGCCTTTTTTTGTGGGAAAGGATATGAGGTTATAGAAGAAGAAATTCGAGTATATGAAGGGCTTTTAGATTATTATGAAAGGCCTTTTACTTCTCTTTGGTCTTATGAAGAAAACTATGACATTTTTTCGGTATATTTAAGCTATTATCTCCTTTTTTTTTGCGTAGGGACTCTTTTTAAGAAGGAGAAGTTTTTGCAAAGAATAGAGCCTTGGAAAGCTTTTTTACAGGGAGCTAAGGAATATTTTTCTAAAAAAGAATGGATTTTAGCGCTTCTTATAGAAACCTGGGTAGTAAAACAAGGAGTTTCTTCTCCTTCTTTTTTAGAAAAAGCGACTTTTTCTTCTTCTGTCTTTTTCCCACAAAAAGGATTTTTAGGGCGTAGATTTGCCCATGTAAGTTATCTTTTCACATTGGGTGCAAATACCAGTTCCCTAGGAGCTTTTCAGGGAAAAGAAATAAAGATAGCCTCCTTTGGTTTTCAAAAAGATCTCAATGATTTTTCCAGGGGTTTAGGATTTTTAAAAAGGGTATCTCTTTTAGAAGAGGATTTTGCAGTACAATCTCATACAAACAGTCTTTCTTTATCAGGTTGGACAGCCCTTCAGGAAAGTAATAGATGGTTAAAAATGCAATTACAAGCCTTAAGGGAAAAGGTAGATTTTACCTTTTTTTTTCTCGAAAAGGAGCCTTTATATCTTCTTTTTTATGTAGAAGCAGATAGAGCCTTATTAGGAAATAGCTCTATTTATCCTAATTCTTTACAAAAACAAAAAGAGACTGTAGAAAAAGTCACTTTTGAAAAAAAGGAAGAAAAGTGGAGTCTTATTTGTAAACAACGAAGTCAGGTAGAAGTAATCCCTCTTTGTGGAGAAAAAAATTTTTGGGGAAGTTCCTTTTTAGTAGCCTGTCCTCTGTTAAGTCAAAAAGATAACCTATTTTCTATGGAATTTCTCTAGCCTTTCCAAGGCAGGAGCGCTGAAGAGATAGTCACACAAAACCGATAAACCTAAGAAGCTATTTCTTTGTCTCAAGAAGAGCGTATTGGGACTTACGCCAAGCAGATTTTACACTAGCTCTTTTTCTCTAGGGCGTTTGTTAGCTCTTCAAACCTGTCTTGCTGAAGTGGTAGAAGATAATTGTATATAGTCTCACCATTACAAGGTCGATAAAAAGCGCAGCAGACAAAAGGATCGCTATAAAGCTGGTTGAGACGATACCTGCTGGCAGGAGGAGGTGCTGGCTGATAGTTACAGGGAGGAACACAGATGGTTTGAGTACAATAAGTCCTATCCTGTTCATCATGTAAACAGTCGAAGCAGTCTGCTTTTGAGGAGTAGAGCACACCACACATAATGGGATTATAGAATGCTACCCAATGAAGTGGGCACGTAACTAAGGAGCACATCTTTGCAGCAAGACACCGCTGCTTTGCTTTTTTTATGAGTTCATCACGTTCAGCTGAAAGGTTGTCTGATGTCATTTGCTGAACTTGAGGAGGAGCTCCCCCTAATAAAGAAGCTGTTTCTTGATGCCTTTCCCGAATGGGGGGACGACTGTCAGGAATTGTTAAACCACATACAAACATATCTCATTTTCCTTGTAAGGCTTTCATGAAAGATAAGGAAGGCATTCTATCATTGACTACTAATTTCATACAAAGGAGAATTTTCTTTTGTATAGAGAGAGAAAAAACATCCCAATAGGGGCTTTTTTTGATTAGCCTTTTCTTTATGTCTTGTACAGGGTCGTTTTAGCTATTAAAAAAGACAAAAAGAACAGCATTAACTTTGTTTTTTTTGGAAGGTATTTACATACTGGCGAATTTTACACGCTGTTTTACATTGTACCTTAGAAAAGGCAATCTTGGTTATTACAAAAGAAAGAGAGGATAGAGTTAGCTTTTTACTAAGGGAAAGACGAAAAAAGTAGAGATGGTTCAGATTATTCAAAAACAGATCCACCACTTTTTGTAGCTTCTTCCTATGAGGCTCCCTACAGCAGAGAAGCAGTTTCTCGCAAGAGAGATCTAGAATTTCTCTACCAATCAAAAAAAGCAGGAGATAGTTCTGAAGAGAGATATAAGAAATAAGAGATATAGAATTAATGCTTTTCAAGAATGGATTAAGGGAAGACCCATTTTCTGAGAGAAATGAATTTATCCAAATGGCAACAGGCAAGGTTATAGAAGAAGAATTAAGGGCATAAATACTGACACAAAGGGCAAGATTACAAAAAGCAATTGCAGCAAGCATAGCAATTACATTAGTGTAAGTCAGCTTCAAATTATCGGGAGAAAAAGCCCCATGACAGGCTTGTTGGACCCCCATAGTAACAAAGCTATCAAAACTCGTCGAAATCTGAAACTGATGTCTTAATTGGATAAAAAGTCCAGAAAGCTGATACCTAGCACCCAGGTGTAGAGCAGATAAACCCAGATCAAGGGTCGAAGGGCTCAAAAAGGGGGAAAACTCTAAATTAGGACCAGTCATAGGATCTTTACCAATTTTTGGGACGCCATTTTATAATAAAAAGCTCTTTTTTTGCTATTTTTTTAATTTTTTCTTTATATCTATCTAAGACCTCTATTCCTTCAAAGCTGACTTCCTGATGGAGCCATCTTTTGAAGGAAGATTTGAAGGAAGAGTGTATAGATTTTTTTTGATGAAGCAAGTTTTTCATGATTTTTAACCAGTTTTGCTATATAATTTCCTCCTTGAGAGCGGGGAAAAAAACCCAGCTTGTCCTTTTTAAGAATTTTTTGCTAGATTTAGAAGGGATGTGATTCAAACTTGTGGGGAGGGAGATTTGTCGCCACCTAAGATTATAGGGCTTGGAGCGTTAGCTGTTTTTGGATGTATTGGGATGCTTGCCCTGGGGAAAGGGAAAAAAGAGAAAGCCCTCTTACAGACTCCTACTATAGAGGAAATTGTGCTTTCTGAGGAAAAAGAGTTTAGCCTAGAGAATAAGAGAGATACTACGGAAAAACCCCAGGTTTTAGTGGATAGGATTGCCCGGCTTTTCGCTTTAGATTCTTCTAAGCTTCCTATTGTAGAAACAGTAGCTTACTCTAGTAGAGTGCCTTGGTTAAAAGATCGGTCTGCTTGGATAGCAGATTATGCTTCTTACTACGCAACCTCACGTCATTTTATAGCAAGAGGCTTGAATAAAAAAGCGGACTATTTTTCGCAGAAAGTGAGCTTAGGGGATCGATTTAATGTGTTTTGCAAGGAAAAGGAGATCTCCTTTTATCTAGTTATCGATATGACCTCTTCCAATATGGATTTTTATTACTACGATAAAGGGGAAGATAAAAGAGTTCTTTTAAAGACCTATCCAGTGGGACTTGGAAGAGTTGATAAAACAAGAACTTCAGGTTCTTTAACTCCTACGGGTCTGTATAAGTTGGGAGATAGGATTGCTGTGTATAAGCCGGGTACTTTGGGGTATTTCCAAGATCAAAAGATAGAAATGGTACGAGTTTTTGGAACCCGTTGGATCCCTTTTGCAGAGGAAGTAGAAGACTGTTCCGAATCCTATAAAGGTTATGGAATTCATGGGGCTCCTTGGAAAGAAGATGAGGGAGGGAATTTAATCGAAGATTCAGAGGTTGTAGGAAAATATGATAGTGATGGGTGTATCCGTTTGAAGCAAGGAGATATGGAAGAGTTGTTTTCCATAATTATTACAAAACCCTCTTATGTACTTATCGTCTCTGATAAAAGAGAAGCAAAACTTCCTGGAAAGCAGGTAGAGGAATAGGATAGGAGAGCTTATATGACTATTTTAACTCATGAAAAAGAGATTGCAGAATATGAAAAGACATTGAGTCAGGTACAAAAGCAAAAAGGGCTTTGGTCTGAAACAGAAATTAAGCAGCTACAGAAGAAGTTAGAGGTTTTGAAAAAAGAGATATATACCAATCTAAAACCCATGCAAAGAGTGCAGATTAGCCGGCATCCAAATCGCCCTCAATCAATGGATTATATAGAAAATCTTTGTGAGGAGTTTGAGCCTATTTATGGAGATCGTACCTTTGCTGATGACTCTTCCATTGTAATGGGTTTTGGAAAGATTCAGGAAAAAAAATTTTTTCTTATCGGACAGCAAAAGGGAAAAGATACAGAAAGTAGACTTCATCATAATTTCGGTATGACTCATCCAGAGGGATATCGAAAGGCTTTAAGAGGGATGAGGCTTGCTGCAAAGTTTGGCCTCCCTGTTGTTACTTTTTTAGACACTCCTGGAGCTTATGCTGGACTGGCTGCCGAGGAGAGGGGGCAAGGATGGGCTATAGCAAAAAATCTTTGGGAGATGTCGCAGATTCCAACACCTATCTTGGTAGTTTTAATTGGAGAAGGATGCTCAGGAGGTGCTTTAGGAATTGGAGTAGGGGATCAAATAGCCATGTTAGAACATGCCTATTATTCGGTCATTTCTCCAGAAGGATGTGCTTCGATTCTTTGGAAGGATGCTCAAAAAAGTGATCTTGCAGCAACTGCTTTAAAAATGCAGGCAGAAAATCTTTTAAAGATGGGAATCATTGATGAGATGATTCGGGAACCTTTAGGAGGAGCACATCATGATCCTGAAACAGTGTACCAAAATGTGAGAGAGTTCCTTCTACAAAAACTAGATAAGCTATCCCAATTTTCTCTTTCAGAACTTTTAGAAAAACGTTATGAAAAGTTTCGTAAAATTGGTACCTATAATACCATAGTGCCTGATGAAACTTCTTCTGAAAGCAGCCATACGCAATAGTAAACATTTTGCTTTAGCTCTCCTTACTTTAGGGAGTCTTCTTCTTTTATCTACAGCAAATTATCTCGAGATGTTTTCTCTGGGGACCCTAGCCAATACGGGAGTGGATTTTTTTACTCTTTTTGGAAAACAGGAAGGGAAAAAATTAAGAGCAGTTCGAAAAGTTTCTTACGAAGATTTTATGAGAAGATGGGAAGTTATAGAGAAAAAAAAACCAGGAGAAGTCAGCGCATCTGATGCGGTAAGCTACATAGCTAAAAGAAAGGAAAGCAATCCAATCAATTGGGTTTTTCGAAGGGTTACAGCGGACTTTGACGTAGAAAAAAATTTTTCTACTTTGATTATTCTTCTAGTTTTAGTCGCTCTTTTTAAAGCCTCTACCCTTTTTTTTTCCAGGTATGTTACCCAGCTTTTATCTATCCGTTTAACTAAAGATCTAAGACAACAGTATTTCGAGCATATTCAAGCTCTTCCCTTGCAGTTTTATCAAGAATATAATGTGGGAAGTTTAGCAGCTAGAGTAGTAGGAGATGCAGGGCAGATAGCTTCCTCCCTGAACTCTTTTTTAACAAACTATTTAAGTACTCCTTTTATTATTTTCTCTACCTTGGGAATGTGCTTTTATCTTTCTTGGCAGCTCTCTTCTATTATCTTTATTGGTCTTCCCCTTTTGATTTTTCCTGTTGTTTTTTTAACAAAGAAAGTAAAAAAAGTTTCGAGGCAACTGCAGAGGAACCAGGAGAGCTTTACCTCTGTTTTGCTCGATTTTCTCTCAGGTATTCAGACGGTAAAGATTTACGCTATGGAAGCTTTTTCTTTAAAAAAATACAAAGAACAAAATGAGAGAATGGCTCATTTACAAATCAAAAGCGCAAAATACGATCTTCTGACCCGTCCTATTTTACACACTATTACGACAACTTGCCTTGCTTTTGTTGCCTTATTCGGTCTTTATACCCTCCACATGAGCCTTGCAGAATTGATTGTATTTTGTGGTCTTTTACACACTTTTTACGAGCCTGTAAAAAAATTTGCAGAAGAAAATGCAAATATCCAAAGAGGGGTAGTTGCTGCGGAAAGAATGTTTGAAGTATTGCAGATTCATCCGATTATAGAGGATAAAAGAGAAGCTATCCCTCTTATGGGCTTTGAAAAGGAAATTGTTTTTCACCAAGTCTCTTTTAAGTACAAAGATAAGTGGATTTTGAAAAACCTCAGTTTTACCGTAAAGAAAGGGGAAACAGTGGCTATTGTAGGTCCTACAGGGGCTGGTAAAACTACTATTGTACAACTTCTACCCAGGCTATACGATGTACAAAAAGGAGATATTTGCATAGATGGAAAGTCAATAAAAGAGTACACCCAGCGCTCTTTAAGAGAGGTATTAGCCTACGTACCCCAAAAACCTTTTCTTTTTTATGACACGGTATTTGAAAATATTGCCTTTGGTAGAGACTTTTCTGAAGAGCAAGTTGTTTTAGCAGCAAAAAAGGCCTATGCGGATGAATTTATTGTCCATTTAGAAAAAGGGTATCAAACCCTTTTAGCAGAAACCGGAAAGACTCTTTCTGGGGGGCAACAGCAAAGGCTTGCTATTGCCAGGGCCTTGGTAAAAAAATCTCCTATTTTGGTTATGGATGAGGCTACTTCTTCTTTGGATGCTCTTTCTGAAAATCGGATCAAGGAGGCCATCAAAAATTTACATGGACATATTACCCAGATCGTAATAGCTCATCGTCTTTCTACTATTGAGTACGCAGACAGAATCATTTATCTACAAGAAGGAGAAAAAATAGCAGAAGGCTCTAAAGAACAGCTCTTAGCCAGTTGCCCACCCTTTCGTAGGATGTGGAATGCTTATCATCAACAAGAAGAAGAAAATATTCCTTTTTCTTGTTAGAAAGAGTTCGTTTCGTTTTTTAAATAAAGGAAAGGGTGTCTGTTACAATTTTCTTTAGTTGAATAGAGAAATCAAAACCTTGTACAGATTCTCGGACAGAAAAGGCTCGTTTTCTTGTTTTTGGATAGCGCATGGCTTGTTGTAAAGCCTGCAAGATCGAGCTGGGTTCTTGTATCTCTTCTATAAGATATCCGTTTTCAGGATTTAGGATTTCAGATCCTCCGTTATATAGGGAAGAAACTACGGGAACTCCCATAGAGAGAGCCTCTAGGGTAACATTGGCAAAGGGATCATAAAAAGAAGGAATTACTAAAGCATCTGCTAGCTGATAATAAAAAAGAGGATCTCTTTGTTCCCCTAGAAAAAAAAGGTGCTTTTTTATACCTAATTTTTCCGCTTGTTTTTTAAAAAAGGAAAGCCTTTTTTCTTTTCCTAAAATCAGCAATTGCCACTCTTTCTCTGGTAAACAAGAAAGCGCTTGCATTAAAGGGAGAAGTCCTTTCCTATAAAAACCACTTCCTATGAACAGGAAGGTAAAAAGAGAGGGAAAAAGGGTCTGCTTTTTTTTTACCTCCTCCCAGGCTTGAAATCTTTGAGAAAATGCATGCCATTCTACTCCATTGTGGATTACTTGGATCTTGTTAGGATCGACTTGGTAATGGGCAAGAGCTTGTTTTTTTACAAGATAAGAATTGGTATAAATCCTTTGTAATCTAGGATTTTCTAAAGCTTTCTTTTCCAGCTCTAAAATTCGTTGGTGAAGGGGGTTTTTCTGAAAACTCCATTTTTTGAAAGGATTTTCGTATTGGGAGCGGAGCTGTAGGTAAGCTTTATGAATCCCGTTACCAAGCCTTATATGAGTTTGAAAGCTATTTCTATCCAATCCAAAAACAATTTCAGGCCTATTTTCACAAAGCCATCTCTGGACTTTTTTATCAAACCGTTTCATTCTCACGTACTGAGGAAAAAATCCTGAAGGGAAAAATACTTGATGTAAAGCAGGGGAATTTGCGCTTTCTGTACAGAGAAGATAGGTTAAACATTTTTCTTCAGAAAAGGCTTCAATTAACTTTTGTGTGTACTTCTCAAGTCCCCCTTTCTTCCGAAGGTAGGTTTTTAAAAAAGCTATTCTTACAGAAGAAGGCATGGATTTTAAGAAGGGCTCCCTTTGTTTATAATTAGTTTATCTTCTTGAAATCCTATATCTAAAGAGAGCTTTTCTTCTTTTTGTGTATAGAGCTGAAAACAGCTCATGAACTTACGGAAACGGTTTCTTAAGTATTCTTCTTTTACCTGAGGAACAAGATCTTTTTCAGGATATTCGCTGAGAACTTTTGCTACGTATTGATCTTCCAAGTCTTTTGGAAAGACAAACTGAACACTCCAGGGAAAAAAAAGTCTTTCCTGATGAGTAGAGGGTATAATAGCAATTTCTATTCTATCCTTGATAATATCGACAAAACGCTTAGGAACCCCCTTAGCAAAAAGAGGAAGGGTTAGTAAGAACATGCCGTTTCTTTTTTCTACAATGGAACTAGTTTTGATTTGAGTTGTCCCGGGATTAAAAGAGCGGGAAAATTTTAGGGGAAAAAAAAGAGAGATAGGGATAGGGTTTTCTATGGGGATCAGGTTCTTTTTTGTAAAATCAATCCTTAGAGTTTTTGCTTTCGGATCATCTAGGAACAAGGCGGTTTCTGATAGAGAAGCAACAGAGATCTTTTTCCAAGAACTAGGAACAGGAAAGCTTACTTCATCGGAAAGGGAGTCTGCTTTTTGCTGACTTAGCGACTCCAAATCAGAAGCAGAAATATCATCCAAGTTGAAGGTAAGCTTTAACCCTTTTGCCTTCAAACGCTTTACAGCCTCTTCAGGGCCTTCTACTGTAAGAAAAAGATGATAAGGCCAGATATCTAAAAATTGATACCCCTTGGGACAGTCTCCTACAGGCTTAGTTACCAAGACAGGAATTTTTTCAGAAATCAAATTGCTCATCTTCACAACAAAATTATGCTGAGAGATATCCGAGATGGAAGAGGCAATATCAAATTGAGAACTTAGGTTAACTAGGTTCTTCTTGGTTATGGGGGCTATCCACTCTTTTTGCCTATTTTTTGCGTTGATTACCACTTGAAGGTCTGCTCCAGAAAGGTTTTCTAAAACATTTTGATTTCCTGAAAGAGTAAGGGAAATCTTACGATTTAAGGTACCGTCTTTTTGTATTCCTTCTATGGTCTTTCCTTTGGGCAAATTTTTTACCTTTACCGAAACATTATGGACCGTTTTTTGGGAAGACATAGAGTGGTTTACCACAATCCATACGACGATGGCCAAAACCAAGGATACGAGTTTCCGCTGCCAGTTTTCTACAAAAATTTTCCTTAAAAAAGATCTCACTGTTTGAGCCACCTCCAAAAGTTGAACCGCTCTTTATTTTTCGCCCTCACAGGGGGGTTGAATATACTGCGGATAATTCCTTTAAAGCGGTCCATTTTTACCCCTCTTGTAATGATCCCCTCCCTTGCAATAGAAACTTTGCCTGATTCTTCTGAAATAACAATAACTAAAGCGTCTGTTATGTGAGAAAGGCCAAGTCCTGCCCTATGTCTTGTTCCCATAGATTTAGCAAGTTGGGAGGTATCTTCTGCTAGAGGAAGAATTACCGAAGCAGCCAATAAGGTTTGATCTCGAATAATTACAGCTCCATCATGCAGGGGAGTAGAGGGAGCAAACAAAGACTCTAAAAGCTCCGAAGAAAATTGGGCCTTCAAAACAACGGCCTTATTTGCATAATCTTCTAAGGAGTCTTCTTTTTCCAGGGCTATCAAAGCCCCAATTCTCTTTTCTGATAGGCGGTAGGTTGAGTTGGCTAGAAGATCTAAAAACTTGTCAAATTCTGTAAGTTCTTTGTGTCGTTTTCCTTTCAGACTAAGGCGGGAAAGAGCTACTCGTAGCTCTGGTTGAAAAATAACGATAATGGCAATAACTGCGACGTTTCCAACAAGAAACATCAGTTTGTGCAAAACAGGTAGCTTGAGCCAGCTGGAAGCGGAAAAAAGGAGTAGAAAAGCGAGAAATCCAAAAACCAAGTCCATGGACTTGGTATTCCAAAAAAAAGAGAGTAAATAGTTAAAAATAAGAGCAATTAAGAAAATCTCTACAAAAGGCGTAAAAGAATGGAAAAGATTCATGTTTCAAAAACCGCTTAGAATGCTTCTTTTCGAGTAAAACATTTTCTCTGGTTATTGTATGAATTCTTATAGTTGCTGGCAATAAGTCTGGAGTTTCTTTTTAATATCCAGAAGAGTCAAAGCGAACCTTTCCTCGAAAAATTCGATAAACTAAGAATCCATATCCCAACACAAGCGGAATACCTAAGGAAACAATGATAAGTAACACCTTCAGAGTATAGGCAGAAGAAGACGCATTATAGATGGTAAGGTGGTTTTTTGCAGAAAGGGTAGAAGGCATCAAATTAGGAAAAGTCCCCAGGCCAAATAGGATAAGAAGAGAGAAAATACAGAGAAGAGAAAAAAGAAAAGTTATCCCCTCCCTCCCTTTATAGCTTTGCCATACTATTTGAAAGATGCTTACCAAAGATAAAAAAGGAATAAAAAGAAGAATAGGGTCTTTTTGAAAAGGGGCAAACATAAAAGGGGCTTTCAAAAAAGTCAGCAAGGTAGCAAGTAGATAAGTAAAGAGAAAAAAAGAGACGATAAAAGGGAGCCATTTCTTTAAGGTTTTTTGAAGAGGATTTTCTGTTTTCATAAGGAGATAAGCAATTCCGTGTAAGGTAAAGACTCCTACGGCAAAAAGGCCCAAAGAAGTGCTATAGAGGGAAAAAAAGTTAGGGAGAGCTTCTGAGACTACTTCAAAATTTTCGTCAATCGGAAGACCTTGTACGAAATTGGCAAGTCCCACTCCATATAGAAAGGCTAATATAAGACTGGAAAGGCAAAAGGTGTAGTCCCAAAAAAAACGCCATTTTAGAGAAGTTTTTTTACTCCGGAATTCAATAGCCGAAGCGCGAAGCATCAAGGCAGCTAAAAGGATCATAACAAGATCATAAAATCCCGATAAAGTAGCTGCATATACAGGAGGAAAGCCTGCAAAAAGGGCACCTATGATAATCACGAGCCAAACCTCATTTCCATCCCAGACAGGGCCAATTGAATTGAGAAAAATTCGTCTTTCCTGATCTTTTTTTGTGAAAGGAAGTAAGATTCCGACTCCCAGATCAAAACCGTCAAGTAAGGTATAGAAAATCATAGAAAGGCCTACGACCAGATACCACAAGAGCTGAAGAGTAGATAATGCCACTATCGTTCCCACTTCTTATAAGGATCTGAATAAATTTCAGTAGTGTCTATAGCTTCCTCTTTTAAAGACATATCAGGACCGTGTTTGATTTTCCTGTCTAAAAGTAGGATGAACAAAGAAAAGAGAAGGATGCAGAGGAAACAGAACATAAAAATAGAATTTCTTACCTGAGAAGCGGAAAGGACAAGGGACACTCCTTCACTAGTTTTTAAAAGTTTGTGTACAATCCAGGGCTGTCTCCCCATCTCGGTAGAAATCCACCCTGCCTGTAGGGCTATCTGAGGAAGAAATACGGAAAAAATTAGGGCTCTCAAAAGGTATTTGGCTTTTTCTAGCTTTCTTTTTCGATTCAAATACAAGGCATAACAAGTTAAAAAAAATAACACAACCCAACAAAGAATCATTACATGATATGTCTGGAAAACTACCGCTACATTAGGCCACTCTTCTTTGGGAATTTGATCGAGCCCTGTAACAGCAGTAGTTAGGTTTCGATAAGTTAAGAAACTCAAAGCGGAAGGGATCTTTAGGGAATGCACCTTTTGGTTTTTTGCATCTACCCATCCGACTATAGAAACAGGAGTTTTCGGCTCTGTTTTATAAATCCCCTCAAAAGCAGCAAGTTTTGCCGGTTGATATTTTGCAATAAGTCGGGCGCTAGAGTCTCCTGAAACCAGTTGTAGTACAAGGGCAGAAATAGCTATAAAAAGACCTATGCGCATCATGGATCGTGCAGTAGGAAGATATTTTTGCCTTAGAAGATAAAAGGCGCTTACACTTACCAAGAAAAAAGCACCCGCTAGCCAGCAGCCTATCAAGACATGACTTAAACGATCTAAAGTAGAGGGATTAAACACCATTTTCCAAAAATCCACAACCACAGCTCTTTTTTGTCCTCCTTCTTCTACAATTTTATAACCGGCCGGGGTTTGCATCCAGGAGTTTGCTACCAAAATCCAAACAGCGCTGAAGTGGGCTCCTAAACAGACCAAAATATTAGCTAGATAATGAAACTTTCTCGAAACGCGGTTCCATCCGAAAAGTAAAATACCTAGAAAACCCGCTTCTAAGAAAAAAGCAAAAATCCCTTCTGCGGCAAGAGCACTTCCAAAAACATCTCCTACAAAACGAGAATACCTAGCCCAATTAGTACCAAAAGCAAAGGAAAGGACAAGCCCTGTTGCCACCCCAATGGCAAAAGTAAGCGCAAAGATCTGAATCCAGAACAGGGTCATATCTTTGTACTTGGGATTTTTTGTCTTTAAGTAAAGCCCTTCCATGATAACTAAAAAAAGAGAGATTCCAATACTTAAAGAAGGGAAAATAAAATGAAAAGAAGCATTTAGGCCAAATTGGATTCTTGAAAGAATAAGAGCGTCCATAAATAGCTATCCAACTCACTTGGTTACGAAAAAAGCCTTATCACCCGCTTTGAAAAGCGGCAAGAGCCCATGCTACGATCTGATTTAGGAATTTGTCAAATGATTTGAAAAGGGGAAATAAGAATTCAAAAAAAATCTATAATTTCTTGAAAAAAAATAGGAAATTCTTCCTAGAATAGCACTCTTTTCTCGTTGATTTTTAAGGAGTTTATAATAAAGCAAGGGGGATTATATCTTTTCTTCATTTAAGGAAAAAAAATCCTTATGAAGGGGGGGGTCCCATAAAAGAGCTTCATGGGAAAAAAAAAGATGTGCTATCCTATCTGTCCATAAGGGATTCTTTGGCGCGCTCTATGTCTTTAGACAAAAAAAAACGAAGAGAGATAGTTTTTCAAATACTTTTTAGCAAGGATATATCCCCCTTAGAAAAGGAGGAGATGATTCCTTTTTTTATGAAGCAGTTGAAGGTAGCAAGATCTTACGTAAAAGAGGCTATTTGTTATGTAGAGACCTTGTTTTCTTATGTGGAGAAAATCGATTCTTTGATCCAAGAGCATTCTTTGGAATATCCTCTACACAGGATATACCTTGTGGAGAAAAATATTTTGAGACTAGCCATTTTTGAAATGCTTTATGATCCTTCTGTTTCTGTAAAGCAAGCTGTTATAGAAGCGATTCGACTGAGTAAAAAATTTAGCTCGCAAGAAAGCATAAAATTTGTTAACGCTGTCTTAGATGCTATTTGGAAAAGGCACTCACCCTCATGCTCAAAATCAGAAGCAACCAAAGCTTAAAAGAGTTTTCTACTTTTGAGATAGGGGGAGAGGCTCTTTTTTTTGTGACCGTGTTTTCCCTTAAGCAAATGCAAAAAGCGCTTAGCTGGGCCAAAGAGGAAAAAATCCCTTTTTTTGTTCTGGGAAAAGGGTCTAATCTTTTGTTTGATGATAAAGGTTTTGAAGGGCTTGTTATTCATAACCGAATAGAGCACTGTTTTTGGGAAGGAGAAAAAGTAAAGGTAGGGTCTGGATATAGTTTTGCTTTATTAGGAATTCAAAGCGCTAAACGGGGTTTTTCTGGCTTGGAATTTGCTGCGGGAGTTCCAGGAAGCGTTGGGGGAGCCATATTTATGAATGCAGGAGCGCATAACTCTCAGACGCAAGAAGTTTTGCAGGAGGTTTCTTTTTTGTCACAAGAAGGGCAAAAAGAGACCTATAAGAGAGAAGAAATGCAATTTTCCTATCGATTTTCTTCTTTCCAAAAAAAAAGAGGAGTAATTTTGGAAGGGGTCTTTGCACTCAAAAAAGAGGAAGGAGCAAGACAGAGGCAAAGAAATTGGATAGAAAAAAGGATGAAAGAACAACCTTTAAAAGAAAAAAGCGCGGGTTGTATCTTTAGAAATCCTAAGGAAGGACCTTCCGCTGCTTTTTTGATAGAAACTAGTGGACTAAAAGGTCTTTCTATAGGAAAAGCAAGAATTTCACAAAAACATGCAAATTTTATTGTCAACGAGGGGGGGGCCTCTTCAGAAGAGGTCCTAGCGTTAATCGCCTTGGTACAAGAAAGAGTAAAACAAGAAAAAAACATCTTTTTAGAAGCGGAAGTCTGCTATGTCCCTTACCGAAGTATTTCGCGCTGATCTGCATGTGCATACCCATTTTTCCGATGGGACAGATTCTCCTTCAGAGATTTTAGAAAAAGCTAAGAAAAAAGGGCTTTCAGGCCTTTCTTTCACAGATCATGATACAACAGAAGTCTATGAACCGTCTCTTTTTTCCCTTGCCAAATCCAAGGAGATTTCTCTTTTGCCTGGAGTAGAGGTTTCCTCGAAGTGGGAAGAGGAGGAAGTACACATTCTAGGATATGGTTTTGATACGGAGAAGAAGGATTTTCAGGATTTTTTGCGGCGGATTCGAGAAAAAAGAAAAGAGAGAAATCAGAAGATTTTACAAAATCTTCAAAGACAAGGAATTCAAATTTCTGAGGAAGAACTTTATGCTTTTCCCCGGGGAGTAATCGGTAGACCGCATATAGCCCTTTTGTTGCAGCAAAAAGGGGTGGTCTCTTCTTTTCAAGAGGCCTTTGATCTTTATTTAAAGAAAGGGGCTAGCTGTTTTGTTATGGGAGAAAAAGTACCGGCTTTACAAGCTATTGAACAAATTCAAAAAGCCCACGGGAAGGCCATTTTAGCTCATCCCCATTTTTTGAGGGACGCTAAAATGATTCGAGAGCTTTTGAAGCTACCCTTTGATGGAATAGAGTGTTACTATGCCTATTTTTCTCGAGAAAAAGAGAGAAAATGGCTGGAAATAGCAGAGGAAAAAGGATGGATTTCTACGGGAGGATCTGATTATCATGGTAGCATAAAACCAATGAATGTTTTAGCAAGCTCCTGGGTAGGATGGGAAACGTTTCAGCGTCTTATGAAAAATGGATAACGAGGCTTTTATCAAAACAAAGAAGAAGACCCAAGCCTTCATCTTTGGAATTTATTCGCTTTTGGCAAAAAAAGTTAAAGATTCCTAGCAGGAGTTATCACTCTATTCACGTAGCAGGAACTAATGGGAAAGGATCTACTTGCTACAAAATAAGTAACAGCTTAGAGAAATATGGGGGAAAGATAGGTCTTTTTACCTCTCCCCATTTACTCTCTTTTTGTGAAAGGATTCAGGTAAATGGAGTAAATATTTCTGAGGAAAAAGCGGGAGAGCTTGCTGATTTTTTGCAAAAAGAAGTGGGAGAAACTCTTTTTTCGTTTTCCTTTTTCGAAGAGATTTTTTTGGTGGCTCTTCTTTATTTTGCAGAGCAAAACGTAGACTATGTAGTTTGGGAAGCAGGAATAGGGGGAAGATTAGATGTTACTAATACAGTAGAACCTGTCTTATCCATTATTACTTCGATAGGGTGGGATCACATGGATATTTTAGGCAATTCTTTAGAGCAAATTGCAAGGGAAAAAGCGGGTATTATTAAAGAGAGGGTTCCTGTAGTTTTAGGGCCTACCGCTATTAGAAAAACTTGCTTGGAAAAGGCAAAAGAAAAAAGAGCTCCTTTACATCTAGTTACGGGCTCTTTTTCCTTTTTTGATGAGGAAAATCAAGAAATTGCCCGAAAGGCTCTTTCTGTTCTTTTTCCTCAAATATCCCCTTCTTTTTTTGCGCAGGAGCTACGAAAAAGGCCTGCTAGTCGTTGGGAGAAAAGAGAAATAAAAGGAAAAACGCTCTTTTTAGATGGAGCCCATAATGTTTCTGGGTTTGAAAGCCTTAAAAAGATTTTACAAAAGGAGTTTTTCCCTAAAAAAATAGGGTTAGTTGCTTCTTTTTGCAAAAAAAAACAAGGAAGGGAATCTTTAAAGCAGATTGAGCCTTTTGTGGAAGGGGGCTATTTTGCTCCTTTTCTGAGCGCAAGAAGTAGCTCTTTGGCAGAGATACGAGAACAAATAAAAGAGTTGGATTTCCCCATGAGATATTTTTCTTCCATAAAGGAAGCGTTTGAGGAAGCTTTGAAGGCTCATGAAGTGATTTTAGTGACAGGGAGCTTTTTATTTATGGAAGAACTTTATCCTCTTTTTTCACAATCCAAAGAAGACTAGGTGCTTTTGGTTTTTGAAGGGATTTGCAATGAGTGACAGAGAAAAAATGGGGTAAGCTCTTTACAAGGAAAAGGACTTCTTCTTTTTCTCTTTCCCCTTCTTCATGTCCTGGATAGAGCATAATACTCAAAGCCCCTTTTGCTCTGAGTAGATGTAAGGCCTTTTTTAGGCTTTTTATTGTAGTTATAGCTCGAGTTGTAACCATTTTATCTGACCCAGGGAGATACCCTAAATTGTAGACGATCAAGTGGGGTCTTTTGGATAGAAAAGAAAAATCCTCGTGAGAAGTTTTTAGAAAAAAAATTTGCGTAGAATATATTTTTTCAGAAGCTAAGAGAGTTTTGCTATTTTGTAAAGCTTTTTCTTGGATATCTATTCCGTACAAAAGTCCTTTTTTAGAAGGAAATAAAATTTTTGCTAAGAAGAGAAGATCATGACCATTTCCCAAAGTAGCATCTACAACGCAATCTCCCTTTTTTAGGTGGTTTTTCCAAAGAGCTTTAGCAAGGTCTAAGTGAGATTTCATATTCTTGTAAAAAGGGGTTTGGAGCCTTCTAAAGAATAGCAAAAAAGCAAAATTTCTTGCTGCTTTTCCTAGATTTTTCTACACTGCCTCGTTTATCTCGGGGTATTAGCTCAGTTGGTTAGAGCGCCACGTTGACATCGTGGAGGTCAGCTGTTCGAGTCAGCTATATCCCAAAGGGAGTTTTTACTTGCATTTGAAGAAAAAAAATCTTAAAATCTTCCATTATTGTGAGGTGTAAAGATTTTGCTATTACGGGGTCGTGAAAGTGGGAAGGTTTTTTGAGGATAAATAGGGAAATAAGGGCAGATTCGGTACGGGTTATCGGCTCTGACGGAAGACAGCTGGGAGTGATGAATTTTCGGCAGGCCTTAATGCTCGCGGAAAGGGAGAATCTTGACTTAGTAGAAATTGTTCCAAACGCTACTCCGCCTGTTTGTAAGATTATCGACTACGGAAAGCTTCGCTATCATCAAGCAAAGAAGGAGAAAGAGCAAAAGAGAGCGCAACACCAGATAAAGGTAAAAGAGATAAAGCTAAAGCCAAACATTGATGTGCACGATTTTCAAACCAAGCTAAATCGGGCTAAGGAGTTTCTTTCTAAAGGAAATAAGGTTCGGGTAACTTGTATGTTTCGAGGTAGAGAAATGCTTCATGTCGATTTGGGGCGCAAGTTGCTTCAGAGATTTTGTGAGGGGTTGCAAGAGCTTTCTTCTGTGGAGGCTCCCGCTAAGCTTATGGGAAAGAATCTCACCTTGGTAGTAGCTCCTTTGGGAATGAAGAAGGTAAAAGTAGGAAAAATGGAGAAATCAGAGTCGTGATTAAGAGCAAAACAAAGAAGGCGGTTCAGTCTCGCTTTAAAGTTACTGGTAAGGGCAAGTTGAAAAGAGGAAGGCCTGGTACTCGTCACATCCTTACCAAGAAGAGTGCTAATACGAAAAGAAGGCTAAAAAAAGCAAAGCTTGTTCATAAAGGACAGGAGAAGATGTACAAATGCCTCATGGGTGTTTGCTAAAAAGATAAGGATACGTTATGACAAGAGCAACCAATGCTCCCGTAGTGCGCAAAAAAAGAAGAAAGCTTCTGAAACTTGCAAAGGGGTTTGTGGGCGATAGAAAAAATCATCCACGCCTTACAAAAGACTGTGTAATGACTGCGCAGTCAAATAACTATATTCACAGGAAGCAGAAGAAAAGGAACTTTCGTTCCCTTTGGATTATCCGCATAGGGATAGCTTCTAAGATTTATGGTCTTTCCTACAGTCGTTTTATCCAAGGGTTAACTAAGGCAAAGGTTTTAATAGATAGAAAAATGTTAGCTGATCTGGCTATGAACGATATAGGGGCTTTTGGGGAAATAGCTTCTATGGCCAAAGTGGGATTAGCTTCTTAATATTTATGTCTATCCAGAAAAAGGTAGAGCAGATTCGGGATCAATTCTCTGAGAAACTTTGTTCTGTTTCTACCTCTTCTGAGCTGGAATCCCTAAGAGTTGCCTATTTAGGAAGAAAAGGGGAGATTCAGCAGCTGATGCAGTCTTTGAAAGGGGCTTCAGTAGAAGAAAGGCCTTCTTTAGGTAAAGTAGTCAATGAGTTAAAAGTAGAAATTCTTTCTACGTTAGAGAAAAAAGAGGCTTCTGTTCATCTAAAAGAAGAAAAAGAAAAACTCTCTCAAGAAAAAATCGATATAGCGCTTCCGGGGAAACGAAATTTTTTAGGGAGAGCGCATCCTATCCAAACTCTTTTAGAAGAGGTTTTATCCCTTTTTTCCTCAATGGGATTTTCCATTCAAGTAGGTCCTAATCTGGACTCAGATTATTATAACTTTGAAGCCTTAAACTTTCCTGAAGATCATCCTGCAAGAGAGATGCAAGACACTTTTTACGTAGATCGAGAAATGCTTTTAAGGACGCATACAAGTAACATGCAGGTTCGTATTCTGAAGGAGCAAAAACCTCCTATTCGAGTGGTAGTTCCAGGGAGGTGTTTTCGCAATGAAACGGTTTCTTCTAGGTCCTATGTGTTTTTTCATCAGGTAGAAGGTTTCTATATAGATGAGAAAGTGAGCTTTGCCGATCTTTTATCCACTATGCAGCAGTTTTGGAATCGGTTTTTTGCCAAAGAAGTAAAAATGCGCTATCGCCCTAGTTTTTTCCCCTTTGTAGAACCTGGGATGGAAGTGGATGTTTCTTGTACCTCCTGTGTTGGAAGAGGGTGTAAGTTATGTAAGCATACCGGTTGGTTAGAAGTGGCCGGAGCTGGAATGGTTCACCCTGAAGTACTAAATCAAGGAGGGATAGATCCAGAAAGATATGCAGGATATGCCTGGGGACTAGGTATAGAAAGACTGGCTCTTTTACGGTATCAAATACCGGATATCCGGCTTTTTACAGAGAATGACAAGAGGTTTTTGTCTCAATTTCCCTAGTCAATTTTCTTCTCAGCTGATAAAATCTTTTTTCTTTAAAGGAAGAGTGGCAGAGTGGCCGATTGCGTCTGTCTTGAAAACAGAAGTACCGAAAGGTACCGGGGGTTCGAATCCCTCCTCTTCCGTTTTACTAAGATTTTTTGACTCATCGTTCAATAGACATCAATGATTAATTTTGCTACGAGGGGCCTTCCATGAGAATAGTTTTTTTATTATACAAAAAAATGACTGCACTGGATCTTGTGGGTCCTCATGAAGTTCTTGCAAGATTGCCAAAGGCTGAGACGTTACGAGTAGCCTTAGAAAAAGGACCTGTGTTGTCTTGTTCTGGATTAATTCTGTACGCAGATGCAGCTTTGACCGAGGTAAATCAAGCGGATATTTTGGTTATCCCCGGCGCAGGTAATGCAACGTCTTTAAAATCTTGCCCTAAGATTCTTGATTGGATAAAACAGATTCATCAAACCACTAAATGGACAACGTCAGTATGTACTGGGAGCTTGATCTTGGGAGCAACAGGATTGTTGAAAGGGGTTAGAGCCACTACGCATTGGGCTGCTTTTGAGCGTTTGAGTTTTTGGGGAGCTTTACCAACTCACTCACGTGTGGTAGAGGATAGTAAATTTATAACAGCTGCAGGTGTTTCTGCAGGTATTGATATGGCTTTGTTTCTCTATTCAAAGCTAGCGGGGAAAAAAGCTTCTCAGTCAATGCAACTTGCTTTAGAATACGACCCAAAACCACCTTTTGATACAGGTTCTCCTGAAAAAGCACCGAAAGCTATGGTGAATTCCTTAAAAGAACGAATGAATGCATCATTTGAATGAAATGGAATCAAAACAAGTAGCTTATTAGCTTGAAAAGTATTAGGAACATAGCCAGAACCTCCCCCTTTAGCATCTATAATGAATACATTTTTAGTAAAAATGAAAGAGTCAGAGAAAGGCATTGTGCAGAACCTTGCTGCTTTTTACACGGGCGATATGTCGAGGTTTTGTGGAGATTTACCTGGGTGGAAAACACCGGATGATGGGGCATTTTCTTGTTTTGATTTAAGCAAATATTGGAAAGAACCCAATAAATACCCCTATTTTATCAAATAAACCAAAAAAATCTAAAATTAGGAATAACTTATTTAAGAAACCCTGCCATTTGCAAAATTTTTCGAGAAGCTGATTATATTGAGAAATTAGGAACGGGAATCATCACCATTTTTGAATCATATGAAAAATATGGTCTTGAAGATCCTCAAATTATAGAGGGAGAAAACTTTGTCAAAACAGTTCTGCCTCGTACTTTACAAGAAAAATCTTTTAAGAAAAAAACAAGCCTTACTCAAGAGCTTTTCAAAGTTACATCAGAAATTTCGATTGAAGATATCTGCAGGATATTAGGAGTGTCTCGACAAACAGCCTCGAGGAAGATGAACCAACTAATTGAAAAGGGAGCAGTAGAGAGGATAGGAAAAACACGCTCAGTTCGGTATCGAAAAAAGTAGATATTTCATACGATGAAATTCAAAGAATTTGATTTAGGTGTGCATGTTTCTAGAAAGTCTTGTAATTCAGAGACAGCTATTGCCTTTCCTGTCCTTATTTGAGGAGAATAGAACGTAAATGGGTACTGTTTCACTGCATAGGATTTTTTTCTCCAATCTATTGCAAATTGCCGACAGGGAATGCGCTCAGATGATACCATTCAAAGCTATAGAAAAAACTCCTAATAGAATTGATTAGAGAAAAAGTTAGTTTGATGGAATTGCCTTTCTGAAAATGTATGCCACATTTTTCCGGCGATTCCATGCAGTGACTAAATCTTCTAGATTATAGCGAACTTGCGTTTCGCTATTTTTATCAAATGCGGGGTCCATACAGATAACTTCACGAGTCTTGCTGTCAAAACCAATTACAGCAAGAAGATGACCACTTTTGTAGGACTGGGCGCTACCAGTAAGAGGTCCTCGTACACTGATTACTACTGGAAATCCTTCTTGTAATCTTTCCAAAATATTTTGAAACCCGGTTAACCTTTCTACCCAACACGAAATAGAGGCATCTTTTATTTGATTGTATGCTTCGGCGACATTGAAAACCCAATTCCCAAAAATATCAAAGGAAGCATCCCATACATTTTCAGCAAATTGAATAGGATCGAGAGTGTCTTCATTTTTTAAGAACCTAATCACAGCTGTGGTAGATGTAGGGGAGCATAATCTATTTCCTCGTTCATCGATGAGTGCCATTTGTGATAATCCATTCACAGCTAGTTGGTAAGATTTAGTTATGTCAATGCATTGAGAAGAAACAACCATAGAATTTGGTTTGCTTGAGCAAACATGTATTGATTTAAGACCGGAAATATCAGCTCCCTTTTCTGCTATTATTTTAACTTTAAACCCATTTCCCAGGGCTCCTTCAAGTGTTTCTACTGCGTCCTGATACACTCGGACTGGTAGGTTTTCTAGGGTTGAAACTGTGCCTTTTTGAAAAGCATTTCCCCATGTAGCATAAAGAAGCCAGGGAGACCAGTTCCCTGTCTTAACGCTAACATAAATTGAATAGTGTCCTCGGGTTGGTCTGGAAGCGTTCCATGTAATAAGTAACTCTTCAAAAGGCGTCGTTTGTTTTTGGGCCCATATTAAGGAGTTATTTTGAATATTTTGATGTTTTACGTAATGGTGATGCATATCTGCAAACATCGAAAAAAACGGCATAAATAGCAGGAAAAAGATAGATAACAACTTCATAAGGAATTCCTGAAAAGACAGATCGCGATGGTAACCTCTTTAAAAATTCTTCACAAGGGTATCCTGAAATTGTCGTTTTCTCAAAAACTTTGGCAGGAGATAGGAAGTTAGCTAAGGAGTCTTCTTCTCCATCCTTCAGCTGTGAGAACTTTTCCTTTTGTAAGAACAACTTTTTTTGAAGAAGGAGCTTCTTTAGCAGAAGGGGGCGCTTTTTTTGAAGGCTTTTTTGGGGGAAGCGGCTCCTTTTTGGCAGGGGCTTTTTTAACTGGTTTTGCTATAGAAGCTTTTTTCTTAGTAGGGGAACTCTTTTTTTTCAAGACTCCTTTTTTCTTAGAAACTGGTTTCTTTGCTTTTTTTTTAAGCTTAGAGAAAAACCCCATAATCCTTCCTTGGGAGACAACACCGAAAAAAACAGACCCGAGGTTACTGCGAAAAAAAATCTTTGTCAATCTCGAATTGGAAGATGATTAGGATCTTGAGCTTGCGTAAGTGAATTATTCAAAGGAAAAACTTTTCAGAAAGGTAAAGAAGCTATAAGCTTATAGCTATAGTGTCTTCGAGCGTATGCGTTACGAAAATCTCCTAGCTTTTGAACGTCATTTGAAAGAGTCTAGCCCGGATCATCTTAGCCCTTGTTATTTGATTATTGTCGAAGATGAAAGGCAGAGAAAGCTTCTTTTAAGGAAAGTGGTTTCTTTTTTTCAGGTTCCTTTTCCTCAAATAGAGGAGAACTTAACTTTACCGGCATTGATAGAAAAGCTTTCTTCTAGCACTTTTTTTCAGGAAAAAGACCCTTTAGTGGCTGTGAACTATTCAGAGTTTTTGGAAAAAAAAGAAAGAGAGGCCCTGCTAAAGTTTTTACACTCCATAAAATCGTGTCAGTTTATCTTGAGCGTTTCTTCCAAAGCTTCCTTAGGATCTTTGTACTCTTGGTTTGAAACAAAGGGTGTTATCTTAGAGATAAACTCTAAAAAAAATTTTGCTCATTGGCAAGAATGGATTCAGAGCAGAGTTTTAGAAGAGAAAAAAAGATTTACTCCAGAGAGTTTTGTTTTTCTTATGAAGGGAGGAAAAAGGACTTTTTCTTTTTGGGAAAGCTACTTAGAAAAGCTTTTTTGCTATTTAGGGGAAAAAGAAAAAATTGAAGTAGGAGATATAAAAAAGACGCTCCCTAGGGAGGAAGTACCTCTTTGGCATGTTAGTGTAAAGGCAGTTTGGGATCAACACATAGAAAAAAAAATCCTTTATCTAGAAGATAGCTCGTTTTTTCTTCTTGTATCTCTTTTTAGAAAAGAGCTTAAAATAGGGTGGAAAATGGCTCTTTTGATCCAGAATGGATCTTCTTCTCTTTCTTCCTATTTTCCTGATATGTGGCCAAAAGTATTAGAAGAAAGAAAACAAAAAGCAGCTCGTTTAGGGCCTTTTTACTTTCAAAAGGGGCTTGCCTTTCTTTTTGATATAGAATTTCTCTCAAAGGATGGTATAACGGACCTTGCGTCTTTAACGACTCTTTTTATTGGAAAGCTACATGCCCTTGCATCTTCTGCCTAATTTGCTTAGTGAAGAACAAGATCCTTTTCTCTTTCTACCTTTACAAGTGAAAAAAGTAGTAGAAAATCTGGAGGCTCTTGTTTGTGAAAGTGAAAAGGGAGGGAGGTCCTTTTTATTTTTATTTCTCAGTCGAGAAAAGGTACAACAAATCCCTCTTTACCTACTCAATGAGCATACTGAAAAAAAGGAAATCGAGACCCTTGCTAAAACGATTTTTCAAGATAAAAAAAATTGGGGAGCGGTTTCTGATGCTGGGCTTTGCTGTCTTTCTGATCCTATGCATAAGTTGGTTTTTTTGCTGCAGAAAAAAAAGTACCCTGTTATCGCTTATGCAGGGCCTTCTGCTCCTATTTATGCTTTGATGCTTTCTGGATTTTCCGGAGAAAAGTTTTCTTATCATGGATATTTACCCAGAGAGGAACCTTTCTTAAGAAAGCAAATACTAAAATTAGAAAGAGAAAGCCAGCAAGAAAAAAGAGCTCAGATTTGGATAGAAGCTCCTTATAGAACCCAAAAAATGGCCCTTTTTTGTATTCAAACTCTTTCCCCTAAAACTTGGTTTGGTGTTTTTCAAAATTTAGAATCATCTTCCCAAAGAATAGATTTGGAGACAATCCAAGTTTGGAGACAAAAAAAAGTGCATTGGTCGAAAGCACCTGCTGTTTTTCTTCTACAAGCCTGAAATTTTTTACCCAACTTATTCTTAATTAGTTAAACAGAAAAATATCGAGAGAGAAAAAAACCTTCTAGCCAAATTGAGGGAAAATCTGTTAAGAGGGCGTTAAAGGGATTTGGAGGAAGAGTAATGATAGAAAAAGGGAAGCAGATTTCTTTAGAGTATTCCGTTTTTTCTGAAAATGGGAATCTAGTAGATAGTAATGTGGGAGAAGAACCTCTTATTTTCAATTTAGGCACCCATCAAATTTTACCTGCTCTAGAAGAAGTAATTCAAGAGCTGGAAGAAGGCTCTTCTAGAAGGGTTATCTTAGAACCTGACCAAGCTTTTGGAACGGTTGACCCAGAAGCTTTTCGAGAGGTAGAAGCAAGCGCTATCCCAGAAGAGCTCCGTTATGAAGGGGCTGTTTTAGGGGTTCAGGATGAAAGGGGAAACCAGTATCGTATTCGAATTCATAGATTGGAAGGGGAGAAAGCAGTGATTGATTTTAATCATCCTTTAGCAGGACAAACTCTTGTCTTTGAGATGAAAATCATTGCTGTGAAGTAATTTTTTCCTTTTTCTTTCTTTGTTCTTTTTTTCTTCTTCTTTGGGAAAAATACCTTTTTTCCGATAAGCTTCTAGAAGGTATTTTTCCAAGAGAGGTTTCATGAAGAAATTATTCGTTGTCTTGTTCCTTTTAGGAGTCCTTTATGGGTTTTTCTTTTCCTCTTATGGGTTTCAAGGGGGAAGAAATGCTTTTTTATCACAAAAGGAGGAAAAAATATTTCCTGCTTTTCTTCAGGAAGAGGTTTCTCCAGAGAAAAATCCCTCTCTTTTGAAAGTTCGGTTTTTTGGGGAAGGAGAGGAAAGGCAAGGTTATGAAAACAGACTTTTTTCGAAGGAAGCTCCCTTTTTTCTAGAAAGTATACAAGAAATAGAAGAAGTATTTTTAGATCAAGTTTTGGATCAGGTTGCAGAAAGCGAGGCCTTTTCTATTTTTCAACAAGTTTATGAGGTCTTACCTAATTTAGGAAAAATTCGCTTGTATCAAAAGGATACTTCTCTTCTCTTTCAAAATTTGATACAGGAGGAAGTATCTTTTGAGAAAAAGTTTGCCTCTCTTAAAAGCTTTTCTCAAAGGTATGAGAGCATTTGGTCTTTAAAAAAGATAGAAGAAAGTCTGCAAGAGCGTGGTTTTTCCAATATAGAGGTTTCTCTCGGAGGAGAATTTATAGAGATTGTAGCTGAAAAAAAGCAAATAGCTGCATTTCTTGGGGCAATTTAACCTTTTTTTGCTTTAGATTGCTTATTTATTAGGAAGTTAAATGAGTTCGGATGCTATTTCATCATGAAAAAAAAGGCCTTTTTCTGTAAGCCTCCAGCTTAGGGCTTCTTCTAAAAGCAAGCCTTTATCTGAAAGGGATTGGAGTTTTTTTTGGAAGGTTTTTTCTCCTAAGAGGGAGGGAAAAGAATCTTTTGCAACTCCCTCTATCATTCTCAATTTCAAACAAAAAAGCTCTCTTTGTCTTTCAGGGTTAGGAAGAATATCTTTATATTCTAAGGGAATTTTTTTTTGTGTAAGAAGTTTGTGGTATCTTAAGATAGAAGGAAGATTTTTGGTTCGGATTCCTTCAAAAAAGCTGGAAGCCGAAGGGCCAAATCCTAAAAAATCTCTTCCTGTCCAGTACCCTATGTTATGCTTCGAAAAAAAATTTTTTTTACAAAAGGCAGAGATTTCATAGTGAGAAAAGTCCTCTTTTAAAATCGTAAAGGCTTCTCGGAGCATGAATAAGCTGTCTTTAGAAGAAGGGAGCTTTTTTTTTATCTCATCTCGATACTTATAAAATGCAGTGTGAGGCTCTATGGTTAGGTTGTATAAAGAAAGGTGTGTGATAGGAAGACTTTTTATATTTTGTAAAGAGCGGTAAAAGGAGTGTTTGCTTTGCAGAGGAATATCATACATTAAGTCCACAGAGATATTAAAAACGCCTTTTTCTACTAAAGTATCGATAATTTCAATAGCCCGTAAGGGACTATGACTTCTTCCTAAGAAGGAAAGCTCTTTTTGTTCGAAAGATTGGATTCCAAGACTGAATCGATTTATTCCTAATTTTTGAAAAAAGGCTATTTTTGAAGCATCCAAGCTATCAGGATTAGCTTCTAAGGTAATTTCTAGATCACTTGCCAGATCTAACGATTCTTTTTGAATCCAGGATAATACCATCTCTACTCCTTCTGGGAATAAAGAAGGAGTTCCTCCTCCAAAATAGATGGATACTATTCTTCTTCCCTTTAGCTTTGCCTTTTGCAAAGACCATTCTAGAAAAAGAGCCTCTTGTAGAAGCTTTTTATGGAATATTCGAGGAGGGATTACGTAGAAATGGCAGTAAGGACATTTTTTTTCACAAAAGGGGATATGAAAATAAAGACTAACTGGGTTACCAGTTATCGGCATCAGGATCTTCCATGACCCCTCTTTTCCAACGATTTTTATCGGAGAAAGGGTCTTCATCATCTTCTTCAAAAAAAGTGGGCTCCTCTCCTGCCTCTGTTTCTTCAAAGGTTGTTTCAGAATCATATTCTGTAGACATATCTAGTCCCACCTCGGAGGCATCACCCGCATCAATATCGGGTAAAGTAGGAGAGTCTGCAAAGGCTTGTCTAGCCGGAGAACGTTTGGGAGCTACATACTCTTCTAGCTCTCCATTTTCTTTCAAAAAGCGAAGTCTATCTTTTTCTTCTTCAATTCTTTCTTTTATAGAAGAGATTTCCCCTTTGTGTTTTTCCAGTTCTTTCTTAGGTACAAGCCCTAATTTTAACCATTGTTCTAAGTCCTCTAGTTCTACTTCCAATTTTTTGAGACGTTCACTTTTTGTGCTCATTTTCTACCTGATAACCTCCGCTTTATTTCAGAAATGGTTTCTTCTTGGTTAATACTTTGCCCCTCATTTTTTGAAAAGAACTTTCTGGATAGGGAGCCCTCCTCGCAACCGGCGCCCGAAGGTTAATAAAAAGGTCAGGTTTTAGTCAAGAAGGAAAAGCAGGCCTTTTGTCCTTCGTAAAATTCAAAAATAAGCTTTTGATGCTTAGGCAAGCATTTTTGATTCAGATGATAAGAGTTGACTTTTCAGACGTGGCAAAGGTTTTTGGAAAAAAGTAGGGGTAAAAGCAATAGGTAAGCTTCTTAATTCAGAGCGATCCAGTTATCTGTACTCCTTCTTAGGAGGCCTCCTCTCTTAAAATTTCCAAGGCGGCATCTTTTAACGTGGCGAGCCCTTCTTCGAAGCCGCATTGTAATAAAAGATCATTTAACTGACTAATCTCTGTTTCTAGATAGTCAAGGCGACTTTCTAGCTGAGCGATTCTCTTTTGAGAGTTCATATTACCCTCCTTTTAAGGGACTTACTTAATTATTATTGTTTTATTAATATTGGGTTACCCTAATAAGTAAGATAAAATAACCCTATTCGTTAATGATAAATCATTTACAATTAAAAGTCAATATAAAACTAGTTATATTAACGACTTAATATAAAAAACATTTGACTTTTATTAAAAAAACTGGTACAATCTCTTTAAGTTAATTAGAGAGATAAAATGAGTTCTTGTATTCAAAATATTGAATCTTTTTCCTCTAGCAGCTCTTCCGTAGATAATTTGGGAGGGCCAAAGACAGTTACGACAGCTTTAGTTCAATTTAGGTCTTCTATATTTTACTTGAAAAATCAGATAGAAAGATTAGAGCATAGTAACTGGTTTTATTGTTCTAAAAAGGTAACTAGCATCTGCAGCAAAGGTGCTTTAGTAGCGCTTCCTTTTTCTATTGTCTTAGATATTTTTCTAGACTGCTTAAAGATAGTAGCTTATTTTTTTCTTCAGCTAGTTTTTGCCTTTACCCTATTGGGGTATACTATAAAAGATTGGTTAGGGGATAGGGGATTTTTTGAAAAAGGGGCCATTAGGGATTTAAAAGATGAAATAGCAAAATTATCAAGATACTTTGAGTCTATGGAAGACAATTCTTCAGATTTTGAGATACAGAGCGGACAAAAAATCCTCAAGCAGTATGAGAAATTAGAGCAGATGTATGAACCTTTCCCAAGCCTTTTTACTTTTATAGAAGAAAATAGCTCACCTGGCTTTAAAAATCTTATAGAGGATTGTTTAAAAAGTAGCTATCTGGCCCGCTTCTCTGATAAGGTAGCCTCAAGCCTTCAAGACAACAAGAAAACACCTTTTGATTTAGCTACTATTTTCCTACGAATTCTAGATGGACAAAAACGCCTTTTTTCTTCTTCTGCGGGTTTACCGGAGATTGTTACTTTTTATCTTAACGAAAAGATCCTTCCTCAAGCTATTCTAAATACCGATTCAGCTAGGGGAAAAATAGCAACTTTACAATCAATTAGATAAAATCGGGCATAGCTTATCTAAGACATCGGTAAGGACCTTTAAAGGTTTTTGATCCGCATTAAATTTAGAAATCGTATTTTTGGGGTAAAAAGAAAGTACGTCTTTACTCTCTTTTTCGTAAATATCCATGCGTACTTTCAAGACCTTGGGGTCTTTATCATCTGCTCTTTTTTCTATTACAGCCCTTCTTTGGATTCTTTTTATTAGCTCTTTTTGATTCGGTGTGTGTAAAAGGATAATATGCGCTACTTGGATGTAGGGACTCATTAGCTCGGCCTGTTTTTTTGTTCTTGGGATTCCGTCTAGTAAGAGAAGTTGTTGAGAGGGAAAATAGCGGTTTGTAGCTATAAGCCCTTCCACATATTTATGCCAAATTTCAACGGTTACTTTATCAGGAAGAAGCTTACCCTTAGATGCATAGCTATGGTAAAGTTTGCCTGCTGGAGACTCTAAGGAAATCCCTCGAAAAACATCTCCAGAAGAGAGGTGGAAGTGGTTGCCTGCACCGCTTAAAAACTTCCCTAAGGTTCCCTTTCCCGTTCCGGGAGGGCCGAAAATTAGCACTGACCGGTAGAGTTTTTCTACTTTTTTTTCCATGTTTTTGGTTTAACAAAAAGGGAATTAGGCTGCAAGATTTATATAACTATCTTATTTTAAGTAAATTGCAATTTTTCCTGTCAAAGACTTTTCTTGACAAATTTTCAGAGATCTGCTAAAATAGTTTTCTAAAGTGGCGGTTTACTATGTCAGAGGAAAATAAAATTGTTATACCTGGTTTTGCGCAGGACATGGAGGGGAAAGTCTATTCCCTAGTTGTTGAGCAGGCGGGAGAAAAAATAAGCGCTTTACCCGATGCTTTGGTAAAAGAGGTACAAAGCGTTGCCTTTTCCGTTTTTGCAAGCCTTCAGCAGTCTTTTTCCTTAGAAGAGCTAACACAGAGTAAGCTCTCTTTAGAAGGGAGAACAGTAACCTTGACCTCTTTAAATGCAGCGCAAAGAATAAGGAATATTTCTGAAAAACTTTTAGTCCCTCATCAAACTTTGCAAGACCAAACACAACAGAGAGTTTCTGCTCTTTGCTTGTCCAAAATACGAACTGTTTTTGAAGCTTTTAACTCCATTTCAGAGCTTATTTCTCACCACGAATATGTACATATTTCATCTGAGGTAAGGCTTTCTTTACCCCCCCTCTTTTTAAAAAGACAAGATAGCAAAGGAAAGATTTCTGCTTTAAAAGCACAAGGAGACCAGAAATCTAAGGGAATAGAGAAAGACAATAAGGGGGGCCGTGCTTTCTTGGAGGCGCCTGAAGAAAAAACGTTTCTTTCCTCGAAAAAAAAGTCTTTAGAGCCTACTTTTCAAACTCCTGAATTAAAGGAAGAATTCGAGAGTTTCTCAGAAGAGCAAAAGAGCCTTTTTATACGGTTTATCCAGCCTACCGAAGGCCCTCTTTTGGAAGTTACGGCAGAACATTTGAAAGCTTTCCAGGCTATACAAGCTCTTTAGATTGTAAAAACAACAGAGTTTTTTTATATCCTATGCAATTTAGCCCCAAGTTTTGTTGTTTTGAAGGGCTTTTGCCTTATTTTTTCTGTTTCTTTTGCTTTTTCTAACCAATTTCCTTACAGATAAAGAGTTGGACTTTTTTAAGCTATTGTTTTTTAGATAGATAAAAACAAATCTCTCAAAATTAATGCAATTAATTATTCTTTATAATAACAAATTAATTTTTATATAAATATTGATTTTTTTAATGAATTATGTTATAATAACTTACTTAATATAATAAAGTTAATGTGAAAATATGAAAGTCTTATTGCAGACCAGTTCTATTCAAGTTGCCTTCACAGGAAGGGAGAATCTATCTCCTGCCTTATCTGCAGAAAAAAGAGAGGTTTTTCAAAAGATTTTTGCTTCCTTGATGTTGCAAAAAGGATTAAAAGGGAATGAGGGGTATAGCGCTTCATATTTTCCCGCAGAAAAAAAAGTGATCTTTCTTTCAAAAAAAGGAGAGAGCCTGGAGGCTTATTTATCTTTCAAGCAGATTAGGGAAGTGGAATATTTCGAATCCAAAAAAGAAAGATATCTAAATAAAATAAAGAAACAAGTAGTCAAAATTTCAGAAGACACAGCGAATAAAACAGAGCTTCTTTTTTCTAAAAGAAATAAAGTAACCTTAAGAGGGCGTATTTCTCAAGGGATTACGACTTTTTCGATAATGAGCACCTGGGCTCGTTTTGTAGATGCCATAGTAAGTTGGAGAAAAAATGCTTCTTCTTCTATGAATTTGGCCTTTTCAGAAGCATTGAGTTCTATTAGTTCTGTGGTTTATCTATGGTCTTTAATAGATTCCTCCAATAGCTATAAAAGCAGCAGGAAAGAAAAGGATGAAGAAGGGGCTTCTGATGCCTTTAGAACCGGTGTCCGTACTAGCTTTTCTCTAACAGGATATGCTCTCGGTATTACTTCCAAAGCTCTGGCAAATAAGGAAGTTCATTCTTCTTGGCTTACAGGATTTATATCTTCCAGAATTTTTGATCTCGCTTCTATCTTGGGGCTTATCATCTCTGTACAAAGAATGATCCGTTCTTTGCGTTTTTTGCACAATATAAACCAGTATTGGGAAAACAGCTCTTTATCGGAAGAGGAAAGGACGTTGGGAATACTCCGATTTTTTTATGAATCTACTCATTTAACCGAAGAGGAAAAAAAAGAAGGGAAAAGCTTAGAAGGAAAATTGAAAAAATTTCATAGAAGAATAGGGAATAAAAGCTTTGAAGTCTTAATGAAGGGGGATACTTTCGAGAAGCTTTTGAGATTGAATGATCCAGATCTTGAGTTAGAAGAGAAAAAGAAGCTTTTAGAAGAGGCAAAAATTGTTATTGAAACAGTAAGAAAAGAAAGTGAAAAAAAGGTTATCAGTTATGTGGCTTTATTTTTTGCATCCCTTTTAGGATTGGTAGCTTCTGTTATTAGCTATGTATATGGGGTTTGTCTTGCCCTACACATTTTAAAGATGTTTACAGCCTTTATTTGGTTTATTTATATGAATTATATGGCAGTTCTCTATTTTAAGTATCGTCCTGATGATGGATATGATCTGGCTTCTCAAAAAATGAGGTACTTTTAATGATAAAAATAGAGAATATCCAAGGTAGTTTATCAAGCTCTTACGGAACTATTTCTGTAAATAAGCTTCCCAAGGCATATTTAGACCAATTAGTGGATTTGGTAGGTAAAACAATTTTTGAAAAAAAGCATGATATCTCCAAAATTACTAGTATTTCTTTAGAGGAAAAAGGGGTCAGTTTTACTTTATCCAGTCATAAGTATTATGAGAAACTTCCCTCAAAACATTCCATATGGGAGAAAATAGATATTTTCCATAGGAGAATTCAGCAAAAAACTACGATGGAAGAAGACCCTGGTTTATTGGGATATCAGAAAAATTTAAAAGAGATAGTTCCCAAATACCAAGAAAGGAATCTCGATTTTTTAAGAGTAAATTTAGGAGTTTCCCTAAAAGAAGCCTCTCAAGGGAATTGGTGGAGTAGTCTTTTTAGAGGCGTTAAAGGCCTTTTAGAGAATTTTTCAGGGAAAAAAGAAGTGGAAGAAGCGGGTACACTTTCTGATCCAGAAAGATTGAGAGGGGCTTATATGGATTTTGCTTCCAGTAACCTTGCTTACCTGGGATATGCCTGTTTGGCTGCAGAACCTATACTTCAGCTAGTCCATTCTGGAGAGTGGTATCGGATAGCTACCTTTTCTCAAGGTTTTTCGATTTTTTCTGGGGCTTCTTCGATTCTTGTAGCAATTTCTTCTTCTTACAGACTTTATAAGAGCTATTCTTTTCGTGCTCAGATGGATCAGATTTTTTCTAATGCCAAAGGAGCTCTTAAGCTTTCAGAAAAAGAAAAAGCCCTTGGAGTCTTAAGATTCCTTCATGATCAAATTTATCTCACCCAGGAAGAAGAGTTAGAAATAGAAAAAGAATTAGAAGGAAAAGGCCTTTCAACCGAGGAAAAAAAAGGGACAAAGCAGCTTTTAATTTCCAAGGCTCTTCGAAGAAAGGTATTTCACTTTTGTCAAAAAATGGGAAGTAAAGCTTTTTATCAGACTATAAAGGAGATAAAAAGATTAGAACAAAAAGTTTTATCCGATGAAGAAAATGCTATTCAAGAAGTTAAAGATCTGGTCAACTTGCTAAAAGAGGAAAATGATAAGAAATGCCTGTGCCATGTCCTTATTTTGCTTGCAGCTGTTATTGGCATATTTACTACACTAATAGTAAACGTAGCAGGGGTTGGAATTCCTTTTTTACTGGTAGAGATTTTAAGCGTGATTTCTTTGAGTTTATCTGCTTTAACCTTTGTCATGACCTATATACAACAAAAACAGATGAGATCTATTATTGAAGAAGATTGGAAAAATGCCTTTTTAAGTAGGCCCATTTTTAGGGTAGATATAACCCATTTGCGGCGAATAATTGAAGCGCAGAACCCAAAGGTAGAGTGAATCAGGATTTTCTAAAACATTTTTTGCTTCACTTAAAAGTAGAAAAAAATTTTTCTTCTCACACAGTCGAAGCCTATCGAAGGGATATTCTGGATTTTCTTACCTTTTTCCAGGAAGTACAAAGGCCTTTAGATACGGAGAGCTTTTTATCTTATCTAGTCTTTTTACAAGAGAAAAGGTACAAAGCCTCTTCTATTTATCGAAAAGTTATGTCCATAAAATCGTTCTTTCGGTTTTTAAAGCAGGAAGGACATATAAAAGAAGAGCTCCTTTTCTGGGATACGCCTAAATTATGGCAGCTGATACCAGAGGTCCTATCTGTCGAGGAAGTGGAAGCTCTTTTGAGGGCCCCTTCTACAGATTCTTTTTTAGGATCTAGAGATAAGGCCATTTTTGAACTGCTCTATGCAACAGGAATTCGTGTTTCGGAATGTTGTAATTTAAAAATAAAGGATGTTGAAGATTCTTTTATTAAAGTTTTTGGTAAGGGAAAAAAGGAAAGGATTATCCCTATTGGAGAAAAGGCTATCTACGCTTTAGATCAGTATTTACGTTATGTAGAAAAAGGCTTAAAAGAAGGATATCTTTTTCTCTCTAACAAGGGTAAAAAATTGCGGAGAGAAACAGTTTTTTTACGAGTTCGATTTTATGCGAAGAAGGCAGGAATCTGTAAGAAAGTATCTCCTCATACTTTAAGACATTGTTTTGCAACACATCTTTTGGAAAATGGGGCAGACCTTCGTTTAATTCAAGAGATGTTAGGGCATGAAAGTATCTCTACTACAGATAGATATACCCAGGTTTCTCAAAATGTCTTGCAAAATTCTTTTAAAAAATTTCATCCTAAATTTGAATAATGTTTTTTATTTAAAAAATAAAGCGTTTAATTAAAATATCTTTTTATATAAAATGTAAATGAATGCATTCATTTTTGTTGAATAAATTAAATCTTCTTTTTAGAAAGAATCCTAGAAACCTAGCCATTTTGTTGGGAGCTTTGGGGAGTTTTTTCTTTGTTTGTGGAATGAGCTTTTCCAAGCAGGTATCCCCTGGGATTTCGAGTTGGACTTTGGTTTTTTTTCGTAGTGTTTTTAGTCTTTTATTTTTTCTTCCTTTTTTTTGGAAAAACCGGCCTTTTTTAAAAAAACCCCAGAATAAAAAACTTCATCTTATACGGGTTATTTTAGCCAATATTTCGATTGCTTGTACTTATTACACTTATAGGAATATCCCCATGGCAACTTCTGCTTGTGTTGGGTATACAGCCCCTTTATTCACCTGTATTTTTGCCTTATTTCTCTTGAAGGAAAGGATTTTTTGGTATCAATGGATTGCTATTTGTTTAGGATACCTGGGGGTATTTATTATTTTTGAGCCGCAGGTAAATCCCTCTTTAGTCTTTGCTATAGCTCTTCTGGGGAACATGTCTGCTAGTTTATCCATTATTGCTACAAAAAAACTTTCTTCTAGTGAATCTAGGTGGACTCTTCTTTTTTTCTCTTCTATTACGGCATTTTTTTTGTCAGGAATTATTTCCTCTTTTTCCTGGACTACCCCTTCTCAAAAAGATTTCTTTTATCTGGTTTTATTGGCTATTTTTGTTTCCCTTTCTAATCTTTGCTATATATCAGCCCTAAAGTTAGGAAAAGCCTCTCTTTTAGCTTCTTTGGGTTATTTAAGACTTCTTTTTGCCCTCTTTACAGGAACTCTATTTTTTCAAGAAATGCCCTCAAAAGCTACCTGGATGGGGGGAGCTTTAATTGTTTTTGCCACCTATTGGGCTACGAAGGAAAAGAAAAAGGAAAAATTTTCTATCCAAAGATAGTATTTAATAAAGATTTTTCTTGATTCAAGAGATTTTAAGTTTCAATCCCCTTCACAGGGTAGGAATTCTATCTTTAGCCCTTCCTTAGAATTTGGGTTTTTCTCCTTGTTTGTTTTTTTTTGAAAATGATAAAATTCCTCCTCTTTCGCGAGGGTTAGAGGTGTTAACGAGATTTTACACGTATCTGATAAGGCCAGAAACGGCTTTTTCGCCTTCTGTCTTTAATGAGGAGGAAAGGGTTTCTTTTCACCTCGGAGGGGATTATGCAGCACAGGTGAAGAGGGTCTTTTTGGCTTTTTTGCCTCTTTTAGAAGCCTCTTCTCCCGGTTCTTATTTCCTTTCTTTTAGCTCTTTAACTTCTCGTTCCTTAAATGCCTATAATGCAAAGAAAGAAAATTTCCTAGACTATGTGAACAAGGCGGCAGCTTTAGGATCTCTGATTTGTTTTTTTTATGCTCCTCAAAAACAGCTTATGGTCAATGGGTTTCAAGATGTTTTGTTGGGAGTAAGGAGTCTTTATAGAGAAGGGCTTTCTTTTTCTCCGAGTTCTCCGAGGCTTTTCTCGCTAGTATCTAGGGTAGCTGTTTCTGTGATCTATACAGCGGCTTTTACGGTATGTACTGCTAGTTCTTTAAGAGTAGTTCTTTTAGCGATTCAGTTTTTTGGTGCGCTCTGTCTTTCTTATAAAGAATTTTCTGAAGGGTGGTATTTAGAGGCGCTGACTCAATTTCTTTTAAGCGCCTATTTAGGTACTAAGATGCATCCCAAATTAGAGGAGGTCTATCAAGAGAAAGTAGTAAAGAAGGCAGAAAGGCATTTACACAATACCGCTAATTACTGTTTCTCTTTAGCGCATTTTTTAGCCCAGCCTGCTCATAAGGCTTTTGATAGAGGTTATCATACAATAAAAGAGACCCAGGGTCTTTCCGAAAAGGCATTAAAGGGCGCTCAGAGTCTAGCCCAGGCTCTCTTTAGTCTCCCTTTTGCTTTTTTCAGCGTAGTAGTTTCTTCTTTTGGAAGAATTTGTCTTGCTTTTTCGGGCCGCCCTTACCTACATACTGTATTGGAAGGAAGAAAAGGGGAAGATTCTAAGGGGATTTTTAATCTTAATGTAGGGGCTTTACCTGATGGGGAAAATCGCCTTTCTGTAGATCATGCTATTGTTTCTGGGTTTGATTCAGCAGATCCGATACCTAACGAAGTGGGGAAAGGTCTTAGAAGGGAGCAATTTGAGCAAATGATAGATTATCTGGTAGGGCAATTTCGGGAGGGATACGATTTAGCCCTTGAAGAAGTAGTAGATCGAGAATTTATAGAGCTTCTTGTAGAGAAACTAAAAAGAGAGGATCTATTTGCTCATATGTATACGAATATGGACGAAGATCCTTTCTTCGTAGGGATTTCCAGTGGGCTAGCTTTTGTATCTCATCAACAGCTCCATATTTGTGGAGTAAAGGCCTTATCCCCTTCCCAACCTTTCTTAGATCGAATTGTAGCCTGTTTTACTACAAAAGAAAAACCAGAAGTTGTTAATGTTCATACCCATTTAGGGGGAAAAGGGCAGAAAGAAAGGCTATCTCAGCTAAGATTTTTGGTAGAAAAAGTAGAGGAAGTATTGAAAAATCTAAAACAGGTGTGCAAGGGGATTTTCTTTTTTGGCGACTTTAATCATGAAACTTCTGAAGAACTTGAAAACATGAAAAAAGTTTTTGAGGAAGGAAATTTTTTAAACAAGGGGGAGATTTCTCTTCTTACCCTTAACGAAAAAAATAGTCTGATGCTTAAGTTGGGGGAGGTACCAGGGGAGTTTTTTAGTAAGACTCAAGCAGAGAATTGTTCATGGACAGACCATGGCCCCTTGGTTTTGAGATACAATCGAAGAAGAGACTGCCAAGAGTAGATCTTCGTTCGAAAAAAAGGGCCTTTTTGCTACCCTAGTGGTAGATTAATTCCCTTGTTTTTCCTGATGAGCTTGCCTTTTTTCTTGTCCACTCTTTTTCTCTTACAGCTTTTTTATTGGATGGTAGCAAGATTTGGCTCTAGAAAAGTAGAGACAAAGAAAGATTATTTTTTAGCTGGGAAGAAGGTGCCATTTTTCCCTCTAATGATGACTTTTTTTGCCACTCAAGTGGGGGGAGGTATTATCTTGGGAGCAGCCGAAGAGGCTTATTACTCAGGGTGGGCCGTTTTATTTTATCCTCTGGGGGCTGCCATAGGGCTAATACTTTTAGGTTCTGGAATAGGGAAAAGGTTAGTTCGTTTCAATGTCTCAACTGTAGCGGAAATTTTTGAATTGGTCTACGCTTCTTCTTTCTTGAAAAAACTGGCTTCTCTCTTATCCATTGCTTCCCTTTTTATGATTTTAGTCTCTCAAATTATTGCTTCTAATAAGTTTTTGAGTAGCTTAGGTGTGCATCACCCGCTTCTTCTTATTGTCTTTTGGACCTTTGTGATTCTTTACACTGTAAGAGGTGGGCTTAATGCAGTTATTGCTACAGACATTGCTCAGGCTTGTTTTTTTTCATTGGTCTTCCTATTTTGTTTTGGATTTATCTTTTTTTCTTGCTCGAGTGTAGCAACTTCTTTTTCTTCGGAGGCGTTTTCTTCTGTTTTATCTTCCAAAATTTGGGCTTGGTTTTTGATGCCTTCGCTTTTTATGCTGATAGAGCAAGATATGGGGCAGAGGTGTTTTTCAGGGGTTTCTTCTAAGGTAGTGTCTAGAGCTGCTTTTTGGGCAGGGATAGCCACTTTGATAATCTGTATAATTCCCGTTTTTTTAGGAATTTTAGCAAACTCCTTAGGGGTTATCCCAGTTACAGGAGAAAGCATTTTGATGGCCATAATCCAAAAGCTGACAAATCCTTACATAGCGGCTTTGGCAGGATGTGCTATCTTAGCAGCGATTATCTCTACGGCAACTTCTCTTATTAATGCAATTAGCTCTAACATAACAAATGATTTTCATTTTCAAGTTCTTTCTAGAAAAGAAGCTCTTGTTTCCGCTAGGATCATTACAGCATTTGTATCTATAGGTGCTCTTTTTTGTTCTTTTTTCTTAACCAATATTGTAAGTCTTTTAATTCAAAGCTATGAACTTTCTGTAAGCGTTTTGTTTGCCCCTATTTTGTTTGCTCTTTTTAAACCCAAGGGGAATCTATTATCTGCTTGCTTGTCTATGGGGTTAGGTGTTTTTGGCTTCTTTTTCTTCCGTATATATCCGATCTCTTTTCCTCCAGAGATTTTCACTCTTTTCCTCTCTTTATCCGGATTTTTGGTTGGAGAGATGCTCTCTTTTTTGAGCAAGAAAATAAGAGTTTAGCAGCTCTTAATTTGGTAGGCTTCATCAATTTGCTCTGCTTTATTGATTACACAGTTCAGATCATGAAGTTTTCCTGTTTTTAAATCGTATACCCATCCATGTACGCAGAGGGATTTTTTCTGGGCCCAAAAATTTTGCACGATGGTAGTATGGCAAATATTCATTACTTGCTGGATGACATTTAGTTCAACGAGCCTTTTATAGCGATGTTCTTCTTGGGAAATAGACTCTAGCTCTTTTTTATGGTTTACATAAATATCTCGTATATTACGAAGCCAGTTATCTACTAATCCTAAGTGGTGATCTTTCATAGCAGCTTTGATTCCCCCACAACCATAGTGACCACAAACGATCACATGCTGGATTTCTAAAATATTTACTGCATATTCCAAAACAGAAAGAGAATTTAAGTCAGCATGTAAAAATAAATTTGCTATGTTTCGATGAACAAAAATTTCTCCGGGCTCTAAAGAGACGATCTCGCTGGCAGGGACCCTACTGTCTGAGCAACCTATCCAAAGATATAGCGGTCTTTGCTCTTTGGCTCTTTTTACGAAGTAGTCAGTGTCTTTAGATAGTTTTCTTTCTACCCATTTTTGGTTGTTTGAAAATAATTTTTGTAGCTCTTTCATAAAAGATCCCCTTTAAAGCAAAGCTTATAGCAGAAAAGCTCTTTTCTAAGGAATCTATTGGGAAGTAAGGGGGTTTTCTTTTCTCCTGATTTCTGTTATTCTGGAGGAAGTTTTTATGGAAGCACCAGATCTTTTCATCGTTACGGCTTCAGAGTGTGAGGCTTTCTTTTTTCTCTCTTATTTTTCTTTAAAGGAAGAGAGATTCTTTTTGGGAGTCAAGGTATATAGAGATGAAAAGGCAAAGGTGGTTTTGGCTGTTTCAGGAATAGGAGAAAGAGCTGTTTGTAGAGCTGTTGCCTTACTTGCTACCTCTTTTCCTGGAGCCAAAGAGGCTTTCTGGCTTAACTTTGGCATAGCAGGGCATTCTTCTTTGGCTATAGGAGAGCTTTTTTTTGCGAACAAAATCTCTCACGAAAAGAATAAAAGTAGTTTTTATCCTTCTTTTATTTTTCGGAAGAAAATAGAAAGGAGCTCTCTTCTTACTGTATTGAATCCAAACTTTTCTTACTTGGAACCATTCTGTGGCTACGATATGGAAGCCTTTGGATTTTATGAAAGTTGTATTAAAGTAAGTACGTTAGAACTTTGTCATGTACTCAAGATAGTTTCTGATAATCCAGAGGGAAAAATAGATTTTTCTAAAAAAGAAATCGTATCGCAAATAGAAAAAAAGACATTCTTGCTTCAACAGGAAATAGAAACCCTTCTTTCCTTACAAAGGAAGGGGAATTTAAAGAAATCTAGAGAAGAAGCCCTATATCAGAGAGCAAAAAAAACATGGCACTTTAGTGTAGCACAGAGTTATTTACTCAAAGACCTTTTGCAGAAGTGGCAGATAGCTATCCCAGAAAAAGAGCCCCTATTCCAGGCAAATTCTTCCAAAGAGTTTTTGCAAAAACTTTCTCAAACCCTTTATGAAACCCCTTTAGATCTTTCTTCGTACGATGGAACAGATATATTGTGAGCAAGAATTAGAAAACCATCCCAGGGTAAAGAGAATTTTTCAAAGATTCCCTGGGAAAAAACCTCTTTTTTGTGAAAGATATCAAGAGGTTTTTAATTTGCGTGCTCAAAATTTTCGAATCCAAAAACAAAACCCCTCTCTGATTTTGGCTAAGAAGAGGGGCTCTTTATTACAAAAAATTCCTCAGGGGTATGGACTTGGCTTTTCAAAAAATTTTTATTTTTCTCATATGCTCAATTGTCCTTTTGACTGTAGATACTGTTTTTTACAAGGGATGTACAGAAGCGCTCATTATGTTTTCTTTATCAATTTGGAAGACTTCATGGAAAAGATGGAAGAGGAGATAGAAAAAAAAGAGCCCGTTTATTTTTTTTCCGGTTATGACGGGGATAGCCTCGCTTTAGAGGGTATTACCCATTTTGTCGAGTCCTTTTATCCTTTTTTTGTAAAACATCCCACAGCGCATATGGAGTTAAGAACAAAAAGTCTTTCTATAGCTTCTCTTTTACAAAGAAAGCCTCTTGCAAATTGGACTATAGCGTTTACCTTGACTCCTGAGGAGATACAAAAAGCTTTAGAGCATAAAACTCCTTCTCTTAAAAAAAGGATAGAGGCAATCCAGAAACTTAGCGCTTTTGGATGGAAAATAGGGCTTCGTTTTGATCCTCTTTTTTTCCTAAAAGATTATGAAAGAATCTATCGCTCTTTTTTTGAAAAAATTTTTGAGCAAATTCCCCAAAAATCAATAGAGGATATAACTATGGGATCTTTTCGGATGCCTAAGGGAGTGTATGAAAACATGCGACGCATCTATCCAGAGGAGAAGCTCTTTATTTTGGGGATGAAGGAAGAAAAGAAATCAATTTCCTATGAAAAAACCAAAGAAGAAAAATTGATCAATTTTTGCTACGACCAGGTTCAAAAGTATATAGCTAGAGGAAAGATTTTTCTATGTCCCACTCTATAGAAAAAAGGCCTTCTTTTTGGGTTTTTGGTGCAAGTAAGGGAATAGGGCTTTTTTGTAGTAAAAAGCTTTTAAAGCTGGGGTATGAAGTGGTTGGATTTAGCAGGACTAAGCCTTCTTGTATCGACCCTTTTTTTCATTGGGAAAGGGTCGATCTTTTCCAAACAAAAGAGCTGGAATCTTTTCTAAAAAAGCAGTTACAAATTCATGCCCACCCCATGGGACTTATTCTAAACGCGGGAAGAGGAATTTTAGGAAATATAGAGGAATATTCTTATGAGAATATAGAAAAAACCCTCTCCTTAAATCTTTTGGTTCCTATTTTGGTTGTAAAAATGCTTTTACCTATATTGAAAAAACAAGAAAGAGCTCATATAATAGGGATTATTTCTGAGGCGGGCTTGATCGCTAGAAAAAGAGGGAGTGTTTATTGCAGTTCTAAATTTGGTCTTAAAGGTTTTTTAGAGGCAATGCAAGAGGAGACAAAAAACTCTTCCCTTCATATAAACCTTATCTATCCAGGTATTTGTAAAACTTCTTTTTTTGACTTTCTCGATTTTATGCCTGAGGGAAATTGTTTAGATCCAGAAGAGGTAGCGGAACTTCTTCCCTGGATTCTTTCTCAAAGGCCTGGTTCTTTCATTCCAGCAGTTCAACTTTTTCCCAAAAAGGGAAGACTCATACGAAAAGAAAGAGCTTCTGTAGATGTTCTTGCAAGCAATGAAGCGGTAGAGAAGTCGTTCGAAAGCTAATATGACCATCGGGTCTGATAAGATAGATTCCTTCTTTTTCTCCCACATATAATTGATGAGCCTTTCCTGAGAGATCATAGAGAAAGGAGTCTTTTGTTTGTTTTTGTGTACTAATCCAAAAAACTTTTATAGGAAGCTTTGCTACAGCTTTTTCAAGCCAAGGGTTTTCTATTTTCTCAGATTTTTCCCTTAAGAAAAAAAGGAGTAGGCAGTAAGAAAGGCTTTTTTTTTGTAGAGCAAAAAGACTAGTTTTTTCTTCTCCCTGATAAAAGAGGATATCAGGAGCCCTTTCTCCTAGTTTTATAGAAGAAGGAAAACGGCCTGATTCAAATAAAAACGTTCCTTTGGGATAACGTATTCCTGTTTGGGAGATAGCTTTAGTTATTTTCTTCTGAAACGCCTCCTTCTTTAATAGAAAAGAAAGAATAAAATTTCTAAGACAAATGAACCAAAGAGCGTGTAAAGTAGCCATGAAAGAGGCTTTCTCTGTTGCTTTTAAAAGAGTTTTTCCTACTGATTCTCGCTCTTTTTGGTAGCTGTTTAATAAGGAAAAAGCGCTTTTTTTTTGGATTACATAAGAAAGTTTCCAGGCTAGATTAAACGCATCTTGAAAACCTGTATTCATTCCCTGTCCTCCTACAGGGCTATGAATATGAGCTGCATCTCCTACTAGAAATACTCTATTCTCTTGGTAGCTTGTAGTAAGCCTACTATTAATATGGAAATGAGCCATCCAAACTGGGTTAAAAAGTTCTATTTTCTCTTTTACGTACGATTGAAGCATAGTTTCAGCTTCTTTCAAAGTAGGATTAGGGAGTTCTTTAGAAGAGATAATACCGTGCTCTAAAGAGGAAGTATTCTTGAGGAAATTTCGATATTTTTCCATTTGAAAGATGAGGCGAAATTTCTGTTTTTCAGGAAGGGGAAAAACAGCCATAACCCCTTTTGGCTCTAAAAATAGGGAAAGATCTTCTTCTGAAAGAGGCCCTTTCATATAAATATCTGTCAAGGAGAAGAGGTCTTTAAATAATTTTCCTTTAAAAGAAAGAGAAAGACTTTTTCTTATAAAACTGTGAGCTCCATCACAACCTATGACCCACAGAGCTTGTAGAGATTCTTCTTTCTCTCCTTTTTTTAGGGTAAGATGAACCTTATCATCTTCTTGGTGTAAACCGATGAGTTCTACCCCGGTTTCTAACAAAACACCTAAAGAGGAGAGCTTTTCTCTTAGGATATTTTCTGTCTCATTTTGCTCTAAAGCAAGAGGAAAAGGATAAGGGGAATGTATCTTTTCAAAACAGACATGACCTAATTTCTTCTTTCCTTGGAAAAAGGTGGCGCCCTTTAATTTTTTTCCCTTTTGTAAGAAAGAGTCTAAAATGTCTAGCTGAGCAAAAATCTCTAAAGAGCGGGACTGGATTGCTAGGGCTTTTGATTTTCCTGAAAAGGAAGTATTTTTATCGATAATTCTGAAAGGAACTCCTAGCTTTTTTAAAAATAGAGCCATGAAAAGTCCAGAAGGGCCCGCTCCTACAATGAGTACATCAATACTTGCCACTTAAAATCCCCCCTTTTTTTCCTGCTTAAAGCAGAAGGGATTTTTCGAAAAGGTTTTCTGTTTTAATAATGGAGATAAGGTGAAATTCGAAAAAACAGCTGCACTACGAAAAATTTCCTTACCCAACTAGCGTAAAAAGTAATCCAGGAAGGATAAAAAAACCAAAGGAAAACAGGTTAAATAACCAGGAGCCTTCAAGGGTTGCTTGGTCTAAAAAAGGTAGAAATCAAGCTGGTTTGCGTTCTATTTCAAAGGGAAAATAGCTACGGCAAACCCACGATTTTTTGAGAAAGAGCTAAGGACAATGCTAATCTACTAGAATCCTCTCCCATCTTTTGAAGAACTGGGTTAATAGTTTCTCGAAGTTGCCCAGCTAGCTCTTTCTTTTCTTTTTGACTTTTTGAGGACTTGATAAGCTCCAGCTTTTTATCTATAAAGCTATGTAACAATGTCCCGTTATTTAAGATAAGAGTACCTAATTGAAATCTCGCCAAGATACTTTCTCCACCAAAGGATAAGGACCGCCCAGCAGCATCTTTAATAAAGAGTCTTCTTAAAGCCTCAATGTGCCTTTCTTGGAAAGACAAAGAAGGAAGGGTTCTTTGAAAAGCTTCAAGAAATACGACTTGTTGATCTTCTTTAAGGCCATCAAAAAGTGTTTGGAGCTGATTCGGAGATACCACATCAAGCAAGCTTGCCGTATCGAAATAGAAGTTTTGAATATCGGCAAAAAAGTTTTGCAAAAGACCCTTAACTTCATTCATAATTTGTTCACTAGCTCTTGGAGATAGCCCCCCTTCGGAGACTTGAGAAAGCTGGGATTTAACTGCCTCTATTTTTTGTTCATTTTTCTCTCTTTTTTCTTTTCTTTCTGCTTTTATTTGACGGTTTTTGGCAAAATCGAAAAGCCGTACTAAAATATTTCCAAAAAAAGGAAGAAGAAGAACAGCACAGCGGAAAGAGCTCCTTCCCTCTAGCCATTCCCATTTGTTTACTCGGAGTGCTGCTTTTGGATAGGCCTGGTTAATCATAGGATATAGGGTCTTCTTGAATTGTCTGCCTATTTTTGCCAGTAAGTAATAAGAGTTTGTTATCGAACTGACAAAAGGAATATCATCCGTTGTTATTTTAATTCCACCTACCCGCATGGGTTCTCTCCTATTTCCTACCCGCATGGGTTCTCTCCTATTTTTAATAAAGCTGGTTAACAGTTTACACATTATAAAGGTTTATTACCAGAAATAAAATAGTTGATTTAGGGCGCTTTTTTTGTGGCCTTGTTAAAGGCTTCCCATATCTTAAAAAGCGAACTTTTATTGTATATAGCATAAATTAAGGGGGTTATTAACTTGTGCTTGCCTTGTATTATTCCTCTCAATTTCCTGGGAAAGGGGTATATTCAAAAATTTAGTTTCTAAAAAAATCTATTACTAAAATCATTGCAAGAAGATCTGACAAAGGATATATGACAGAGCAGGAGATCTTTTATGAAAAAAAGGAAAGAAAAAGACTCTTTGGGAGAGGTTTTAGTTCCCTCTGATAGGTTTTACGGGGCTCAAACGGCCCGGTCTTTTCAAAATTTTCCTATTAGTTTTGAAAAGATCCCTTATGAAATCATCGAAGCCCTAATTTTGATAAAAAAAAGGGCTGCCATCGTGAACGCTAAAGCAGGATACCTTTCTGCTATAAGAAAAAAGAAAATTGTCAAAGCAGCAGACTTTCTTTTACAGAAAAAGCAAGAGAAACACTTTCCCCTTTCTGTATGGCAAACGGGATCAGGAACCCACACGAACATGAATGTCAACGAGGTGATTTCTTTTTTAGCTAACCAAGAAGAAAAAAATAGGGTTCATCCCAATGATCATGTTAACTTATGTCAGTCCTCAAATGATGTTTTTCCTTCCGCTTTACATATAGCAAGCTATTTCTTGTTAGAAAAAAAGCTTTTGCCCTCTTTAAAGGAGTTAGTAAAATCCCTTTTAGTACAGGAAAAGAGGGGAAAGAATAAGATAAAAGTGGGGAGAACCCATCTGATGGATGCTGTTTATCTGACAGTAGGGCAGGAATTTTCTGGATATAAAGCCCAAATGGAATATGACCTGGAAAGGATTATCCAAACCCAGAAAGATCTTTTGTCTCTTCCCTTAGGAGGGACAGCGGTAGGTACAGGATTAAATACCTTTTCTGGGTTTTCTGAAGAGATTTGTAAAGATCTTGCTAAAAGCGTGGAAAGACCCTTTATAGCTGCTAAAAGTCTTTTTCAGCAAATCTCTTCTAAACAAGCTTTAACCGCCTTAAGTGCAGAGCTTAGATTACTAGCTTCTGATCTTTTTAAAATAGCCAATGATATTCGGTTTTATGGATCTGGACCTAAATGTGGGCTAGCAGAAATGCTTCTTGCTGCAAATGAACCTGGTTCTTCTATCATGCCAGGGAAGGTGAATCCGACCCAGTGTGAGGCCTTGGCCATGCTTTGTTTGCAAGTAATAGGAAATGATCAAATTATTGCCATAGCAAATAGTCAAGGGCAATTTCAATTAAATACCTATATGCCCCTAATTGGGTATAACTTGATCCAATCTATACATCTATTGTCAGATGGAATAAGAAGTTTCACCACGCGCTGTCTGAAGAAAATTAAAATTCAAGAGAGAAAACGAAGAGAGAACATAGAAAACTCTTTAGCAGGCGCTACTGCCTTGAATCAGGTACTAGGTTATGACAAAGCTTCCCGGATTGTACAAAAAGCTTATAAAAAAAACATTTCCCTTAAACAGGCAGCTCTTTCTGAGGGGCTTTCTGAGAGAAAATTCCAAGAGATAACAAGTCCGAAAAAGATGATAGGGCCCAATCTTTAAGAGTTAAAAGGCCTTCCCATTCTTTGTAGCAAAAATCTTCCCACCAAGATAGGATGCAGACATAAAAACTTGAAGAAGTTTTTGTAATTTACCGAATAAAGAGGTCTTTTGATAAAAGCTTTTTCTAAAAAAGCTTCTTCTATCCATTCTAGGTAAGGAGGGGGGAGATATTTAGGTAGGTTTTCCAGAGAGAAAAACTGAATCTCTCTGGTTTCTTCTCCTGTTTGTAAAGACCCCTTTATGATTTCGCATTCATATAGATGAGTAAAGTAGGCTAGCTTATTTAGAGGAAGATATTCTCCCACTTTTCTTTTAATCTTTACGGAAAGACCTGTCTCTTCTAATACCTCTCGGATGACTCCTTCTTCTGGGGATTCTTTCAGCTCCATTCCTCCTCCTGGAAGAACCCATACGGGAACGTCTCTTCTCTTGATCAAGAGAACTTCTTTCCGGTCATGAGAAAAAATAACTCCTGCTACGCTTTCTGCGCGTTTTTTTCTGAAATCTGGCATAAAAAAAGATTTCGAGGTAAGTTGAATCTCATCCAGTATTAGATACTATGAGAAAAACCCCAATCCTTTTTTGCTCTTTTTTCCTCTTTTTTGCTGGGTGTTATAAAAACCACCTACAAGTACAACAAACTGTCTTAACACAAAACTTTCTGGCAAGTAGTTGGGTAGGATCAGCAGATCCTAGGCAGAAGAACCCTCCTGAAGGAGAAAGCTTAATAGTGAGCTGGGATTTTCCCCCCTCGCTTTTCAAACAGGAGCTTTTTTTAGAAACTACCATTCGGTTTTGGGATCTTTCTGAAGAGATCTTTTCTCAAAAAATCGAAAAACAAAGTGGATGGAAAGAGTACTTATCTTTGTATAATTTACGAGAAAAGAAAGGAAAAATTCTTTCTTATAAAGCTGTAGTAAAAAACAAGAAAAAAAGGGTAGTAGCTGTCTGGGAACATCCTTTTTGGATAAAAAAAATAGAAGTAGATCAAAGCGAATGAGATGTAACAAGTAAGGAAGAGGCTTGGAGTAAAAGCTCTTCGGTCTCTTCCCAAGAAAGACACTCATCTGTGATGGAAAGATAGGGATCAACAGAAGAGGAAAAAGTTTGTTTGCCTGCTTTTAGATAACTTTCGAGCATAATTCCTATCAGGTTCTTTTCTCCTTGTAAAAGATGATTTATCGAAGAAAAAAAAGCCCGCTCTTGTCCTTCTACGGCATTACCATGGGAGCAATCAATAAAATAGGAGGGGGCTAGATTTTCTTTTTTCAAGAGATCTTTGGCCTTTTCCAAAGAGTCAGCATGGAAATTAGGGCCCTTTGAAGAGCCCCTTAAAACAAGATGCGAGTAAGGGTTTCCTGAACTTTTTTTTGCAACAATAAACCCATCTTCACAGATGCTAAGGGTTTTCTGTGCTGTTTTTGCTACCCTTATGCCTGCTATAGATCCTTCTAAAGATCCATCTAAGGGGTTTTTAAACCCTACAGGAAAAGGAGCTATGGAAGCTAAACTTCGATGAATAGGGGAAAGAGCGGTTCTTGCTCCGATAAATCCCCAAGTGATTAAATCATCAAAAAAAGGAAATAAGAAAGGATCCAAAAGCTCTGTAGCTATGGGAATATTTTTTTTGCTTATTTCTATCATCAATTTGCGGCTTAAAAGAATGCCCTCTTCGAGATTTTCAGAAGAATCGAGAAGAGGATCATAACAGAGCCCTTTCCACCCAAGACAAGAGCGAGCCTTTTGAGTAAAGACGCGCATGAGAACAAAAAAATTTCCCTCTATTTTGGAGATAAGCTCTGATAGCAAAGAGGCGTATTCCAAAGAGGCTTGAAAGTGATGAATAGAACACGGTCCGATAACGAGAGCCAAAGATTCTTCTTCTCTTAAACAAATCTTTTTTGCTCTTTCTCGAAAATTTTTTACTTTTTCTTGCATTCCATAAGGCAAGGGTAAAAGTTTTTTTTTTACCAAAAAGGGAGACGCAATCTTTTCTGTTAGATACATAAGACTTGAAAGAGAGTAAGCAAAAAAGGAAAAACTAGCAAAGAAAATCCTTTTTGAGGATACTCTCTTCCCTTTTGGGAGGCGCCTTTCATGTTTCTTTTTCTTTTACAAAAGATAGAAGCTTTTCTTTGGGGAGTACCCCTTCTTTTTCTTTTGGTATTAGTAGGGGGATATTTAACTATTTTCTTGAAAGGGGTCCAATTTCGTTATCTCTTTTATTCCTTAAAACTGGCTTTTTCTAGGCACGATGACAATGCGGCAGGAGATATTAGCCATTTTCAAGCTCTAATGACAGCATTAGCGGCCACTATTGGCATTGGAAGTATTGCAGGAGTTGCTACAGCTATTGCTGTGGGGGGAATGGGGGCTATTTTCTGGATGTGGATGGCGGCCCTTTTGGGTATGGCTACCAAATACGCAGAAGCAATACTAGCTATTCATTATAGAGAATTGGATAAGAAGAAAGAGATGTGTGGTGGCCCCATGTATTATTTAAGACGAGGAATGAATGCTAAAGGACTGGCGATCTTTTTCGCTATTAGTGGCTCTATTACTGCCTTGGTCACAGGAAATATGATACAAGCAAATTCCGTTGCTTTTGCCTTACAAGATTTAGTAAATATACCTCCGTGGATATCTGGAATAGTTTTGGTAATTTTTACCGCTTTAGCCTTGTTTGGAGGAATCAAAAGCATAGGAAAGATTACCAGTTTTTTTGTTCCTACTATGTCCTTGTTTTATATCCTATCTGGGTTAATGGTAATCTTTTCTTATCCCTCTCACATAGGGCCTGTTTTTTTTCAGATAGTTCAAGATGCTTTTACTGGGCAGGCTGCTTTAGGAGGATTTTTGGGTTCTACCTTTATGATGGCAGTTCAGATGGGGGTTTCCAGAGGAGTGTTTTCTTCCGAGGCAGGTTTAGGATCTAGCCCTATTGCTGCTGCCGCTGCTAAAACAGATGTTCCTGCAAGACAGGCTTTGATTTCTATGGGTGGGGTATTTATCACTTCTTTTATTGTTTGTTCAATTACTGGATTTACTATAGGTATTACAGGTGTTTTAGGGGAAGTAGATGCGCAGGGAGCTCTTTTAAATGGCTCGGTGTTAGTTCTGAGAGCTTTTACGAAAGGTATTTCTGGAGCAGGCGTTTTAGTTACTATTTCTTTAATCCTTTTTGCTTACTCTACTATTTTAGGTTGGGCCTACTATGGGGAAAAATGTGTAGAATACTTAGGGGGTATAAAGACAGTATTTTGGTATCGCACTTTCTTTGCTTTAGCGCTTCTTCCTGGATCTATAGTAGCTCTGGATGTAGTATGGAGTCTTGCCAATATCATGAATGCTTTCATGGCTTTTCCTAATTTGATTGCGCTTCTTTTTTTAGCCCCGGTTGTGGCAAAAGAGACAGATTCTTTTCGAAGGCTTTATAGGAAGGAGCATAAAAAGAAGGAAAAATGTCAACGAGTTCAAACCAAGAAGAATTGATAAAGATAGGATGGAGATCTTTTTTTACTTATCTGAAGTACAAACCAGAAAAGAAAGGGAAATATCCGCTAAGGCTGGGCCAATACTTTGAAGGTTGCCAGAATATCTGGTTTTAAAAGCCTGTGGAGTTTCCTTCAATGGAGAAAGGGGGCTTTTCCTAAAAGAAAGAGGGGTTCAACAGTTCTTCTGAAGCTTGGGAGCCCACACGAAAAAACTGCTCTATTGGTTGATTCAAGATAGTTTCCTTTCCAGATAAATCCTTCTGGATAAGATCCTGGGTCCGGAGGTATTCTAGTAGTTCAAAGCGTGTCTTTTCACTGTCTAAAATAATTGCTGTAAAAAAAGAAGGGTCGATTCTTTCCTTTAACATGATTTCATGTCGATTATACGGCCAAAAAGGAGCAGAAGAATTTTTTGTCTGTATCTGTTTGATAAACTCTAAAATACCAGGGCGAGAAAAGTAGTTTTCTAACCACCCGATAAAATAATCTGGAAGAGGCCCTAAGCGATTTCCGAGAGAGTCTCCATAATATTGGTAAGTACCCATTTCTAGCGCTTCTAAAGAGATAAGAAAGCGGGCTTTTCCCCGATAGAGTGTATTTAGTTTCATCTTATTTTTTATGTTCTCTTTGGTAATCATCTGAGTAAATACACTATCAGAGGCTCCTGTCCAGTAGGAATTTTCTGTCCAGCCTGGATAACCAAAGTGATTATTACTTTTTGTCTCTTCTGATAGAAGCCCCACCTTTAGCATAGAAGCAATACGTGTATATAGTGTTTCCTTATTCTTTGACTCAAAAAAGGACTCAGTTACCGAAGTAATAAGGGATCGAGCTCCTAATTCATGCGCTTTTTCCGCTAGGCCTTTTATTCGATATCGAATCCTTCCAGGTAGGATTTCTGCCATCGTCATATTTTCTAGATAATCATGAAAAATCTCTTCCATTTCAGGTACCTTAGAGAGAATTTCTTTTTTTAAATCTTCTATAGGAAGAGTGAAAAACTTTTCTTGTCTTTCAAAAGGGGTTGCCTCACGAGGAAAGAAGGTGCGAAATAAATGGCCTATTTTTAGCCGAGATATACTTTCGGCAGAAGAAAGATGGAGGGCTATATCAAGATCTAAAAAAGCCATCATTTCATGTAAATCATATATTGTCTTATTTATATCCATGCGGACAGTAACACGATCATATAGACTTGGCGCCTCTATAGAAGCCCCTATAGAAATATCTCCTAAGCCTTTTAAAGTAATCAAATGGTTTTTATAAATCTCTTTATCAAGAGAAAAGGGAGCTTGATCTACCGTCTCAAGAGTAATTCCTTCTACATGAGATCCGCTATATTTTAAAATTTCCTGAGTCTTTCCAGAGGAAATTCCTCGAAGATCTTTGAAGCTTTTGTCAAGATACTCTCGATACACATGATTTACCTTAAATTGTACTTCTATTAATTCTTTTTCTCCTGAAATTACTTTTTTACAGGTCAGGTTGGCCCCTTTTACAAGGTCTTCTCCGAATCCATGAAAGTGGGACCCAAAGTCATGCTCTCCATCTTGGTTTATGAGAATTACTGTCTTTTCTTCAAGACGTTCAAAAAGGTCGTGTAAGGGGCTATTTATTAAGTGACGTGCTTGCTTTCCTCTTACAGCTCTGTCCATAAGATCTTGGACTTTTTTCCTGGAAAGAAGAAAGTTGCGTCTTTGGATAGATTTTCTATAGCCATCTGCTTGGTAAAGCTGAATTAGAGCTAAAAGACATTTACTAATTGCTTCCAAATATTTTTTTTCTGATTGGTTTGCCTTTAAATCTTTATAGGCTTGGTAAAAAGAAATCACAGCCTGAACTAAACTGAATACCAGAAGAGCCTCTAAAGCTCCTGTAGTAATAAAGATAAGATAGCAACTGCTAGCAACTGCTTGCAAGGATTGTTCTAGGGCCTCGGAAAAATCTTTCTTATGAACTAGCTCTTTTACTCTAGGAAGAGTCTGAATAAGGTCTAATCCTGTGGTAACAAAGAGTCCTGTAGTAAAATGAAAAAGGGAAGCAGAAGTAGACATAAGGGCAAAAAGGGCTTTTCCCAGTTCTGGGAAACAATCTTTCCATTCCCCTTTTTTTTCATGGGAAATAGCCTGGTTCAAATGGGACAAGATACGACAGCTTCCCATTCCCAAAGAGAGGAAAAAACCGGCAGGTCGATACATTCCAATGAAGGGTAAAGCAATAAGAGCAACGCGTTTTCCCTCTTCGGAGAGCTTTGCTAAATCAAGGTCATACCTTCTGTGGTAGATATCGGGTTTAAAAAAAGTATGTTTAAAATAATTTATGTAATTCATAGTTTATTATTATAAATAATAATAAACTAAATAACAAATATAGTTTTTTAACTTTTTAGTAGAATGAAAAAATAATTATAAACAGTCAAATTATAATTTTAATAATTATATTTTTTACATTTAAAATAAATTGAAATATCATATTTTTCCTAAATATAAAACCTCATTCGTTTAAATAATTATTAAAATAATCCAATTTGGATATTGAGAAAAGAAGAATTTGTTATGACAATTAATTCAAGCATTGGCGCATCTTACAGAAAAATTATAGACCCTTTTATCAATGTTATTAATGCAATAGAAGAAACTAATGAAAAAATTACCTCAGTTGTTAAAAAAACCTTATCAGATCACCTACAGCCTGAAAATGTGAAAAAGCAAAAGATTTCTATTGAAAATCTGGAAGAAATAGAGTGTGAAGAAGAGAAGTTAAATAAAGGAATTATTAGATATCCTGATGGGGGAGTATACAAAGGATTTTTCAATGATAGTAGAAAGCCTTATGGACAAGGAATTTTAACTCTAAAGGATGGTACAGAATATGAGGGTCTTTTTGAAAAGGGGAAGTTAGAAAAGGGCCTTATCAAGTATCCAAATGGAATTTTATATGAAGGAGATATTAGTAGTAGTAGCTGGAAACCTTACGGACAAGGAATTTTAACCCTAAAAGATGGCACAAAGTATGAAGGTTTTTTTAAAAACTCGAAACTGAAAGAAGCAATTATTAGATATCCTAGTGGGATGGTATATGAAGGATCAATTAATAGTAGTGGGGCGCCTCATGGAAAAGGGGTTTTGACTTTAAAAGAAGGGGTAAGATATGAGGGTTTGCTTGATGAAAAAGAAGGGCTGAAAGAGGGTGTTATCAATTTTCCCACTGGGGTTTACCATAACTATAAAGGGGGAGTGAAAAATGGATTAAGGCATGGGATAGGGGAATATAGAGATAGCTATGGATCTCAGATATCTGGCGTATGGTTTCAGAACCATATTGTCTTAGATCACTCTTATTTAGGACATCCAATATTTCTTAGAAGCCTTCTTAATAAAGAACCATTTATTTCGGCACTTAGCTCTCTATATATTTTTCACAGTTACTATGTTAATAAAAAATTATACCCAGAGCTTGTCTCTATTTTTGAATCTACCTTCAAAATTTATCATTCCCCTCAAGAAGAATCTACGGAAGAGATTTTTCAAGATTTAAACAGAAAAAAGCAGACTAGGTCCCGTTTGCTTCTATTTTCTACCCGAGTGCATAGCATGTTATTAGAAATTACACCTAGGAGCTCTAGTATTATTTTCAAAATATATAACTCAGGAGATGGGCTAGAATATCACAAGTCAAAAATTTTACATGATTTAAGTGGTCGCTATCAGACGATGCTTCAAATTGAAGTGCCTAAGGAGAGTGTCAATAGGGCAGTTATTAAAGATTTGCTAACTACGTTTTATCCAGAGGTTAAGGAGGCCTATGCTTTTCTTTTAACCCTTCCAGGAGCTAAGATTTTATCACAGGAAGCTCCGATTTGGCAGAAGCCGCAGGGGGGATTTAATTGTACTCTGAAATGTGTATTAGTCTTTTTAAGACACAAGCTGGGTGAAGAAAAATACAACAAGATGAAGATGAATCTTCTTCTAGCTTGTTATGAAGCTGTTGGTAGCTCAACGGACGAGTCTGTTCGTATTTTGTTACCCCTAGTTATGAAAAAATATTTCAAGCAAAGACGAAAATTTCGGTCTAGTTAATCCGTTTTATGAATTATTCGCTTTTAGAAGCTAGTAAAGCTTCGTTGTAAGTTTCTTGGAAGATCTTAACGGATTGATAATCCTTATAGGGGCCACAGTCAAATTTTTCTTCACTTCTACCGAAATAGTGAAAATTTCCACCACATAAAAAAGAGCCGGTTAAACCTTCCTCAAAATAATTGCTAGCGTAGTTTACGTAAGTTACCGTGATATCAACCTTTTCTACAGGAAAGTTTGGCTCATTGAGGAAAGGTTGCAACTCAGGGAAATCTTCAAGCATCTTGTAAAACTCTTTGATAAGGTTAAGCTGAAGTAGTCTTGCCTCGCTAAGGGAAGTTTCTCTTCTGCAGAAGAAAGAAAATACCAAACAGTTTAAGACACTATTTGGCATGCCTCCTCCAGATCCGATGGCTTCTAGTTTATATTTTTTTGATGCGGTAAGAAGAAAAGTTTTCTCAAACTTAGAACAGATAAGATAAGGATCCGTCTTTTCTTTATTTCCAGAAGAAAAAGAGCTAAAAAATATGAGTACGAGGGTAGTCAGAATCAGCTGACTAAGGGATTTGGGGGTTACTTTGAGCATGATTAAATCCTGATTAGGGGATACGATATCAGATCATTTTATAGTACTACTCGCTTTTAGAGGCTAGTAAAGCTTCGTTGTAAGTTTCTTGGAAGATCTTAACGGATTGATAATCCTTAGAAGGGCCATGACCAAATTTTTCTTCACTCCTACCGAAATAATGAAAATTTCCACCACATAAAAAAGAACCAGTCAAACCTTGCTCAAAATAATCACTAGCATGGTTTACATAGATTATTGTGACACCAAATCTTTCTATGGGAAAGTTTGGCTCATTGAGGAAAGGTTGCAACTCAGGGAAATCTTCAAGCATCTTGTAAAACTCTTTGATAAGGTTAAGCTGAAGTAGTCTTGCCTCGCTAAGAGAAGTTTCTCTTCTACAGAAGAAAGAAAATTTTAAAGAATTTAGAATGCTATCTGGCATGCCCCCTCCAGATCCGATGGCTTCTAGTTTATATTTTTTTGCTGCAGTAAGAAGGAAAGTTTTTTCAAGTTTAGAACAGGTAAAATAGGGATTAGTCTTTTCTTTATTTCCAGAAGAAAAAGAGCTAAAAAATATGAGTACAAAAGTATTTAAAATTAATTGATTAAGGAATTTAGGGGTTACTTTGAGCATGGCAAAATCCTCTTTGAGATCTAAGATATTTTATTTGAAAGTCCAGATATTTAGAATAAGTTTTCCCCAAAAAAACATGGTCCCAAATTAAAATGGATGCACACATAGGAGCGGAGAATTGCCTATCGGATAAAGGAGCTAGCTGACTCTTAATAAAACTTATATTGTAATTGGGGTCATCTAAGAAGGGTTTAGCCATACCACCTGTAATTCCGTCATATTCGGAATAGGTATTATATACCTCAAGTCCAAATTTTTTTGGAATAGGTTCAGCTGGGGCTACAGCCTCTATAAGTAGAGCCTTTTTCAATGTATCTTGAAGATTAGCACTCATTTTTTCCATAGATCTTTTGAATATAACTCCAGCTTCACTGTGGGGAATGCATAGAATCATAGCCTCTGGATTGTGTTTTTGAAGAGATTCAACGCAAGCTGCTATCCATTGTCTAGTCCTGCTTATGATAGGAGTCTCCACATGCATTTTTTCTTTATAGGTTCTGAATATATCTTTAACAAAGCCTTCAGAAGGATTATATAATCCCATACAGAAAGTCCCTTCAGGAATCTTATTCATGACGGAGAGATTCATTTTCTTAAAGTCTTCTAAAGAATTTTGAATTCCATTCTGGACTAGTATCATTGATATGGAGGAACCAGAAGAAGGAGTCATTTCCCCTACATGATTTAAAATATCAATTTTGCCTATTTTTAATTCTTCTTCGGAGAACTTTAATTTGAACCAGCTAGAATAAAGCCCTACCCAGTCCGTTTCTACTCCATCTATTAGACATTTTCCCTGTAAAAGTTTTAATCCTGGGGTGGTGGGAATTTGCTCTATATCTAGATAAAATTGAGGACGATAAAAAGTGGGTTCTGAGAAAAGGCCTATTAAATCTAAACGATTTACAGGATCATTCCGAGAAAAAAGATACAAGTTTACTGTTTCTATACAACCAGCAGGATCAGGACTTATCCATCTTCCTAATTTTGGATCATAAAAACGTTTTCCAAAGAAAAATAGTTCGCCTTCTAATCTTTTAGAAAGAAAAGTCCAGGGTGTAAGGGGCTTTTTTTGTCCCTTTTGAATTCTTCCAAAAGAGTCAAACTGATAACTTTCGATAACTTTTCCGTTAAGATCTATTAGAGCTATTAAAGTTCCTTGAAAATCATGGATAGGTAAGTAGATATTTTCATCTATTTCAAGACTAATAGCGGCCCCAACTTCTTCTTCTAACCCTAACCCTAGGACTTTAAGTTCTTTAATATATCCCCTCCTGTCAATTAGACCTATTTCCTTTTCAAGGTCATAAAGATAGTAACATTCATCCTCCTCTTTCCAAGAGTCACCAAAAAACAACGAGATTTTTTTCGAAAAAAGCCTGAAAAAAGGGTCATAAACAAAATCTATTTTCTTTTCAAAAGGAAAAATTACGCTTATGAGCCTACCAAGAGGGTCATATTCGTAGCAGATCTTTGTTTCTTTATTGGCTTTTTCTATTAGGTTTCCATTTAGGTCATAGAAAAAATTTTCCGTTTTGTTTTGTAGAATTTGATTACATTTTCCTATTTTGTGCTCAGAAGGATTTCCTGCTGAGTCAAAATTATAAAGCAGTTGATCTTCTTTACTGAGTTGATTTAGAGCGTCATAGCTGTAGGTTTTTGTAGTAAATAAAGAATTAGTGTATTCCTTGACTAAGCCTGTTTCAGGGTAGTAAGAAAGAGATTGCTTACAGAAGTGAGAATTTTTTTCTAAAGGTCTTTCTAAAATATCTCTAAAAGTTTCTGAGGAGCCCAGATTGTGGATAAGCTGTTCTCTTTGAATATTACCATTGGCATCAAAAGCATCGTAAATGTGTTCATATTGTAATTGGAGATTTTTAGAGAATCTTTGCACCGAATTTAAATGTAGACCTCTATATTCGTATTTTATAGAAGAGTTATCAGGTAAAACTAATTCGGTAACCCTTCCTAAAGAATCATGAGACCAGTTTAGGCTAATCTCGGCTGAGTTGAATTCTCTTATTGTATTTCCTAACTCATCATAATCTCTAAAAAAACAGAGATTTCTAAGATGATCGAAAGCCTTAATTGGCTTTTTCCCTTTTTCATAAAAGTATTCGTAATGGATAGAAAAATCAGAGCTTTTTATCTCTAGTAGACGATCTTTAGCATCATAAGAAAAATAGAGTATAACTCCACTAGGAAGCTCTTTTCTTATTAGGCGTGATTTTTGATCGTAGGAAAAAAGGGTGGTTTTTGAAAAATCCTCCTTTTCCTTAATGATCCTTCCCATACAATCGTATTCCCATAGGTAGGTAATCTGATTTTTGATATTTCCATCCAAAAAGACATAGATATCCCTTCTTTCTAAGTTTCCTTTTACATCATATAGGTAATCCTCTTGAGAAAGAGTTGTGCCTTCCTTAGAAACTTGCTGAGTTTGGTTTAATCGGTTATTTGCATCATAAAGTTCTATTTTTTGAACTCCATTAGCGGATATGGTTACTTTTTTTAGTACTTTTTGCTGTAGATTATTTATGAATGTTTCGTATTTCCATTCTGTAATGTTATGGATGGGGTCCTGATGCTTTACAAGACGATTTTTTTCATCATACTCCAGAAGATCTATAGCATCTTGCTGAGAAGTGGATCGGACTACTTTGCTTTTTCTATTTTCCCCATCATAAAAATATCTCATATGGTTTTCTTTTCTTCCATGGGGATCTTCTTGCCACTCCTCTATAGGAAGTCCTATTGCATTATGGATTTTTATCAAGGAAAAGAAGGGATTTTCTGTTTTTTCCAAAAATCCGAAGCGGTCATAGGAAAATAAAGTTTGCTTCTTACCTATTTTTTCTCTTATTTTCCTCCCTGATCCGTCATAAAAAAACTGGGTAGTTGTACCTTGTTCATCCGTGTACGATAGGAGTTGAAAAGCATCAAAAACCCATCTTTCTTCCGATAATTTTTTTTTATCAGATTCGTATACACTTTTAGAGGTTCTTCGGTGGAATAAATCATAAGTGTAGTGCTCTTCTGATCCATCTGGGAAGCAGGTCTTTAACAGATTTCCCGTTTTATCGTAGAAATGAAGGATTTCAGATCCATCAGTATTAGTTATTTTTATAGGATTTCTAAATAGATTATAGCTTCTTTTGGATCCTTGAAATGAAGTTAAATTCCCTTCTAAATCATGAGAAAAATTTAAAAAGACTTTCTTGGTTCCTTCTGTTGTAATTATCTCCGGAAGAATGGATTGTTTCTTATTGCCAAACTCATCGTAGGCATGATAAAACCAATTGCCAAATTCATCCATTTGAGCTGTTTCTCTATTTTTTGTATCATAGAGCGTCCTAGAAAGGGTATTTTCATTTCTAAAAGAACTAATTTCTCTGCCTAGTTCATCGTATACATAGGAAATTTCTGGCTCTCCAGGCTCTTTTATATAGGTGGGTTTATTGAGATAATTGTATCTATAAATGCTGGGTTGTCCTAGGGGATTTTCCCCATAAACAAGCCTGCCATAGGAATCAAAAATAGTTTGTGTGCTAAATTTTAGACATCCTTTTTCATCATAAAAAGTTTGCTTTTGAATCTTTTTTTTGGGCAAATAGCTAAATTCTTTCCCGGGTAGTTGCGGAAGAATTTTCCTAGAAATTACCACCATATCTGATAATTTTTCTTTACCGGTAGAAAAATCCCAGTACCAATTGTAAATTGAAGAGACAAGCCCCGTAAAGGGGTCTATGATGTAATTTTTCTTTGTTCTTTTTGTTACCCCAGAAAGGTCCTCGGGATTTTCAGCAAAGCCGTTATCAGTTATCTCATGAGAGAGAAATAAGTTTTCATCATAGAAGTAAAATTCCCGAATCAAAACCTTATCTTTTTCACAGGTAAATTTACTCTGTAGTAAATTAGTATCTTTTACATACCTGTATTTATAAGTAAGACCACTTTCCTCTCTCTCTTCCGAGATAGTATTGAAAATGGGGTTATAACAATAAGTTTTACGATAGCTTTCTGCTCCCGAAGGGTTCCCTTCTGTGTCTAATCTTAGAGGAGAAATGGGGTTTCCTGTTAGATTTCCCCATAAAAACTCTTCTAAAACATTTCCTAATTCATCATAAGTAAAGGTCCTAGCAAAAATGGGATTACCACTACCATCAAAAAATGCCTTACAGCGAAGTCTATCTGATTTATTCCAATAAAACTTTTGAAAAGAACGAAGGGAATCTGTCTTGTCAAAATACTCTACTTTTAGCAGCCTTTTCGAGTCGTGATGAAAGCGAATTAAAAGATTATCAGAGTCTCTTACTTCGGTAAGATTTGGTTGATAGAAAAAACGAGCTACGGTGTGTTGAGCCCCTTTTTCTCCAGAAGGTCTTTGTACAGTAGCCACCTTATCTGTAGAAAAATCTTTTTCTTCTGGATGTTTGAACCATCTCCTTTCTAAGTAAAGATTAGGAGGTTGGTAATATTGAACAGAAAAAACTATGTTTTTCTCTATAGAAAGCGATTGGACTCTGGCCCCTAGTCCCTTGCGAGAAGGAGAGTAAGACAACTCTTGTTCTTGTAGACAATTTCCCTCTACTCGTTTTAGATAGTTTCTTCCCTCATGGAAAATAGAAAAGTATTTTAAATGTTGTCCTTCAGAGGTGTCTACTTTTATAAATAGGGGGTCTTCTCTTACCTTTTGGAAAGATATCCAGGAGATTTTTTTAGATTTAGGATTTGTTATCTCTATTTTGCTTAAATCATCTTTGTCATAGTAATAAAAAATCTGGTGTTTGCTGGGAAGTTCTTCTTTAAAAAGTCTGAATTCTCGGGGGAATTGATTTTTCTTTGCAAGGCCTGTGTAGAAGCGCTTTCCCCCATTTGGTAAAAGTAAAACCGCTTCTTTAATTTTAAAATCTATTCTGAGCACATTGTTAGAAGGGTTATTTTTTGCACTTAAAGAAGAGGAAGCACACGCCTTTTGATTGGGTGTTAGGACGCGCCAGTCATCTTTGCTTCGGTGCCTGTAATAGTAGAGAATTTTGTTTCCATTAGGTTCTGCCAAACAAGCTTCAAATATAGAATCTGGGGTCAATGCTCTAAGAATCAGCTTGATATGTGGAAAAAAAACCCAGCCATCTTCAAACCTCCAGCTTTTAGATTTTTCAGCTATTTTTTCTTCCTGTTGTTTGGTAAGCTTAAAGGCTCCAGAGCTAGAGTATAAGCGCTGAATTGAAAAGGGAACGCCACTTTCTACTGTAGCATCTTCCATAGAAAGGCTGAGATGCCCCGTGATCACGTTTACATTTTCAAAAATTTCAGACGCTTCTTCTGAAAAAGCAGAAAAAAGAAAAAATCCAAAGAATAAGAAAAGCTTTCTAAGCTTGCCGAACAAAATTTCTCAAAAAAAATTTAATCAGGTCCGGATTCTGAAAGATTTCAAAGAAAACGACAAGAAAATTTTTAATTTAGTTAAAGAGGATAGGGCTTTTTTATATGGATTTACTTTTCTAAAAAAAGAAAATCCCCAAAAAAGACCAGCTAAATGGGGGATTTTTGCTAGGTTTTCTTTGTAGTTTTTGGAAAACTTTTGTCTTTCGTGAAGAATTCTATTATTGCTTTTTTTTCTTTTTTTAAAAGGAAAGGGAGTTTTTTCAATTCTTTTTCTGTAGAGATAGAAAAATAAGGGATAGAAAAGGCCTTTGCAATCTCTCTGAAATTCCACGGGTGGTTCATCTTAATGTATTTATTCAAGTGCTTTGATTTCTTTACTGGGAGCATTTCAAAAATATTTCCCCCTTGGTTATTCAAAATCAAAAACAATATAGGATAGGAATGCTCTTTGACGAGAGAGAAAGAATTTAAGTCATAAAGAGAGGTGAGATCTCCTAAAATAGCTAAAACCTTTTTCTTTTCTCCTTGGGAGATTCCTAGAGCTGTAGCTATGTTTCCATCAATCCCAGAAGATCCTCTATTTGCATAGATTTGAGAAAGAAAAGGATTTTCTTTCATTCTTTGGTCTGCATGACGAATAGAAAGGCTATTCCCTAGAAAGAGAAGACTCTTTTTAGGAATAGACTCTGAGAACTTCTGCAGAATGAAAGGTTCTGTAAAACCTTTTTCAAAAGATAGCTTTTTGCTCCAAATTATATCTTCCTGTATCCATTGATTTAGCCAAGTGGAGTCTTTTTCTTTTTTCACAGAAAGAGCGTTGCAAAAAAGAGAAGAGGAACAAAAAAAGCGGTGGGTTACCAAAGAGTAGGGGTTATAGAAACTAGCAGTATCACAAATATGAGCATAGTAAAAGGGCGGGTTTTTTTGTAAAAATGCGAAAAGCTTTTTCTCTACAAATCTTTCCCCGAAATGGAGCACTACCTCAGGAGAAAAAGAAGAAGAAAGAAAAAAAGGAGCATAGTTAATAGAAGAGGCTTTTTTTTTTCTTGTTTTTACCTGAGATAAGATATCAGAGATAACAGGCCAACGGAGCTTTTCAGCTAAAAGAAAAATCGGATTTAGATTTTTTGTTTCTTCTTTTCCAATTAAAATGATTCCTTTTTTAGAAGGAGGAAGACGGATTTTTTCGAAAAATAGGGGTTGGGGAGAAAAAGTTTGTATAGGAGCTTGCACAGGGTCTTGAAAGGTCTCTTCCGTAAAAAGAGGCTCTTCAAAAGAGAGATTTATATGGCAGGGCCCCTTCAATAAAGAAAAAAGCTTATAGGTGATTTGTTGTAAGAAAGATTTCTCTTTGGAAACGGAAAGAGAAGCATAAAAATGGGTATAAGAGCCAAAAAATTTTTCCTGGTCTATAGTTTGATTGGCATTTGTATTCCTAAGCTCCTGCGGTCTATCTGCAGTAAGAAGTAAAAGAGGAATATTGCTTTCAAAGGCCTCCACTACAGCAGGGAAAAGGTTTGCTATGGCACTCCCTGATGTAGTGATCACAGCGGCAGGTTCTTTTTTTGCCATTGCATAACCCAAAGCATAAAAACAAGCCGCTCTTTCATCGTAGAAAGTCTTTTTGTCTATTGTTTTATTTTCTGCAGCAGCCAGAGTTAAAGGGGTATTTCTGGAGCCACTACAAATACAGAAAAAAGAAAGACCCTGGGTTTTTAAAAGAGCTATTAAGTGGGAGCAAAAATAGAAGTTAGACGGACTGGAAATTTGTTTCATAAAAGGCTAATTTATGGTTTAGTTCATTCCATTCCTTTTGAGGAGAAGATCCTTCGACAAGACCTGTTCCAGAAAAGAGATAGCAAGATTTTCTTCGAATTAACCCAGAACGAATTCCCACGATGAATTCTGCCCTATCAGATCGTATCCAGCCTACAGGAGCTGCATAGTAGCCTCTAGTAAAAGGTTCTGATTCTAACAGAAAGGAAAGAGCTTCTTCTTTAGGATAGCCCAGAGTAGCAGGAGTTGGATGAATCTTTGCTAGGAGTTTTTCATCCTCATGAGGAGAGCTCAACTCTGCCTGTATAGAAGCATAGAAGTGATGTAGATTTTGAGTAGATAAAATTTTTCTAGGCGAGATCTTTACTTGAGAGCCCATTTCTGAGAGGTTTTTGGATAAGACATCCTGGACGATTTGAAATTCCCTTTGCTCTTTGGGATCTTTTAAAAACTGAGGAAGAGAAAAAAGGCCTTTTTTCAAACAAGTCCCTGCTATGGCCTCTGTTAAGACTGTGCAAGCCTTCCTCTGGTAGAGCCTCTCTGGAGAAAAAGAGAAAAAAGCCTCTTCTTCATTGGGGATATAAAGGAATACAAAGGTATTTTTCCTTTTTTGACGTAAAAAAGAAAGGTACTCGTACAAAGAAAAAGAAGCATCTAAAAGGTACTCTTTAACTCTGGCTAAAACTACTTTTTGAAAACAGCGCTTTTTGATTTTTTCCAAAGCTTTATAAACTAGGCTTTCCCAAACTTCAGAATTGGGATAGATTTTTTGAAGTTCTGAATGAAAAGTAACAGGAGATAGGGAAGGGGTATTTTCCCCAGAAGGAAAGGCGACTTCATCAGTAGAAAGAGCATTTTCTACCTGTACGGAAAAGTCATCTTGAGTATGTAGTTCAAATCGGGGTAAAGCAAAAAACCTTTCCAAGGAAGGTGCTGTTGTTGGAAAACCTTCCCAAGGAAATCCTTTCTTTTGGGTATCAAAGGGGGACAAAGAAAAAAGAGTAACCTCTTCTGAAAAATATTGGGGTCTTGCAAATTTTTTTATAGTTCCTACAGCGGCGAAAAAGAGGTTTTTTTCTTTATCTTCCCAGTAAAACTTCGGAAAAATAGGAGTAGATTTTAGCCAAGTAAGAGGATCTATAGGAGCTATCTTTTTCCTAGCTTGATAGAAAGAAAAAGTAGCATTTTTTTGTTCCTTCCAAAAGTTCATTTTTCCCCCACGTATAAGCTAACAGCTCCTAAGCAAAAAGAAAGAGAAAAGGTTCTTGAAAAGTTAGCCTCTTTCATTAGCTTTAAAAAAGAAGAACCATAAGGAAAAACTTCTATGGTTTTTTGCAAGTAAGTGTAAGAACCTTTACTTTTTGATAAAAATCCTCCTACTCTAGGCAAGATATTTTTTAGGTAGGATTTATAGGCTCTTCTTATCCAGGGATTTTCTGGTAAGGAAAACTCTAAAATAAGCGCTTTCCCTCCCTTTTGTAAGACCCTATACATCTGTCCCAAGGCTTTACTAACGTCAGGGATATTGCGAATTCCGAAGGAAATACTAGCTATAGAGAATTGATTATCTGCAAAGGGAAGGTCTTGAGCATCTGCATGCAAAAGTTCCCATCTTGTTAAAGGAAATCGTTTTTCTAATTTTTTTCTTCCTAAATCTAGCATAGAAAAAGATAGATCTACTCCTACTCCCTTTTTTACGTGAGGGAGCTTTAAAAAAAGAGAAAGCTGATCCGCAGTTCCTGTAGCTATATCTAAGACAGGAGCTGAAAGGGAAGGAGGAATAAAAGGAAGGAGTTTTTTCCTCCAGGAAAGATCCCTTCCAAGAGAAAGAAGCCGATTGATTCGGTCATATTTTGTACAGATAGTATCAAAGATCTCAAAGCTCTTTTCCTTATGAAAAGGATCCTCCATAGCCCTCCATATAGTGAAGGCGCATATTGTCTTCATTTTTTTTCATTTTTGTCACGGAAAAAAGTTTCTTAAGAATCAGACTCTTTTGGGAAATACGCAAGCAAAGAGGCTCTATCTGAGAGAGGGAGAAGAATAGTTAGAAGCTCCCTAATATTTAAAAGAAAAGGGGAGCAGGGTTCTTTTTCTTTTTTTAAAAGGAAGTGATTTATGCAGTTTCGAAAAAAAACATAGCTTAGAAGCGTTAGATAAATAGCAAGAGGGATCCCGTAAGCACCTGCTAAAAAAAAGAGAAGTAAAGAAGTATTTTTTGTTTGGGAAAGAAGAGAGGCTACTATAGTCCACACTCGTTTCGTAACAGCAATACAAAGAGGTGCCTTGAAAAAAGTGACAATAGTTGCAGGGGATGGAGCAATACTTTTTATCATAAACATAGAAAATTCCTAAAAAAGTAAAGAGGCAAATACAAAAAAAGTAACAAAGATCTGCACTATTTCCTGGTTATTTTGATAAAAATAAACCGGAAAGCAGAAAATAAGAAGCCAGGAGGTCTCAGCTAAAGAAAGAAGCCTATATGTATTTTCTTGTAGGTTATGTAACACCAGTCTTCCTTTGCTAGCTGTTCCCCTTTTATCTGATCCTGTTACTGCTACGTAATAATGGCGTGAGGGGATCTCAAAACGGCTAAAAAAGGCCACTTTTAGAAAAGAAAAATCTAGCCTCAAGCGAGATTCTGGATAAATTCCAAGAGCTTCGTCGTTTACAGTTCTTATTTGTTTACAGGGTTTTATTGGAGGGGTATTAGAATAGATATTCTGTACAAAATTGGGAGCAAAAAGTTGAGCCTGACCTGTGTTAACAGTGAGATTTCCCGTGACCAAAACAACGGGAGTCCCAGGGGAAACAGCTGGAGAACCTCCTGATTCTACCGGGAAAAAGGCACCGAGTTGAGAGTTTTGGGAAATAGGAAAGGACACCTTGCACCTCTTAAGAGATTTTCTATCCGGGGTATTTTCTTGAAAAAAAATTTTAGCACAAGGTTTTTTTTGATTCTTTAGAAATTTAGGAAGGACGCTTTTCTTTTCGAAGAAGGCTTTCAAATCTCAAAAAATTTACTAAGAGCAAGCGTTGGCAGCTCCTGGGAGATCTTTCGCCAAAGAGCACTTAGAATAATATTTATACTTTTTTCTGAAGCAAACTCTTGGCTTTTTCTCAACAAAAGAAAACCGGTATCTGCTATCTGATCTTTTTTTTGTATGCCAATTACTACAAAACGGTCAGAACCTTCTTCCGAACCCTGAAGAGAATTAAAATCTTGTGAAACAACAACTGCATAAGTTGCTCCGGAAAGACTAAGAAGTTTTTCCAAGAGTTTTTCTACCTCTTTCTTTATTGAGCTTTTTTCAGAAGAATTTTTAGTACTAGGGAGAGAAAAAATATTTCTGCTCATGAAATCTGAACTAGCTACGAAAGATCCAAGGAAGTAGGAGCTAGCATTAGACTGCTTTAGAAATTTCTGGGCTAGGATTCCTTTCGAATAAGACTCAGATAAGATGAGGGTTTCTTTTCTTTTTAGGAGAATTTTATGTATAGCCTCTTCAATTAACCCTGATTCGGAAGGGTAGATATAATTTTTAAACTTTTGAGTAAGGGTATTTTCTAAAGCCTTTAATTTTTCCAAACTATTTTTTGTTTGAGCACCCATACTAACGCGGACTAGACCTGAAAAAGGATAGATACCTAGAACGAGATTTTCAGATTGCCATTGCCTCAAAAAAGGATCTATATCCATTTCTTGCAGAAGGCAGAAATTAAGATATTTAAAAGAAGTTTTTTTTGTTACGGGAAACTTTTGTTTTAACCAAGGCAAGACCTGCTTTAACATTTCCTGCATTTCTATAGGAACACCTGGAAGCATAATCAGTACCTTTTTTTCTTTTTCAAAGATTAACCCCGGAGCACTACCTATTTTATTTATGAAAAAAGAAGATCCTTTCGGTGTTTTGGCTAGTTCCTTCCTGATTTGAGGATCTATGTTAAATCGAACTTTTAGATTTTTTTCGATGACTGGATTTACAACTAATTCTTGATTAAAAACTCTTGATACAACCTGCTTACTCAAATCATCCAATGTAGGGCCTAAGCCCCCAGTTGTAATAACAATATCTGATCTTTGAAGAGATTTAGCTATTTCTTGCTCCAGTAAAATGGGGGAATCTGGCAGGGTTACCTGTATAGAGGTTGGGTACCCTTCTTCTAGCAAAGCCTTACTGATGTAGGTGGTATTTGTGTTAATAGTTTGCCCTCGAAGCAATTCATCACCAATAGAGATATTTTCAATCCACATGTTCCTAAATGACCTCACTTGAATTAAAGTAGGGATAAAGTATCATTCAAATTTTTATTAATGTCAAAAAACCCACAAATTTTCTACGGAAGCTGTCTGAAAGCATTAGAATCACAGTTAAGTAAAGGTTCAGATTAGGTAGAAATTGTGAGAAGTTTCATCAAAACTATTTTTCCTCACCTATAAGTTTTGCCTTTGAGAAGAGATTAGATAATCAGGATTTACCCGTAACTTTCCTATCTTTTCAATTTTTTAGTATCATTAAAAAATATTTTTAATATATGTTGGAGTCTTCGTTTTTTTGAGAAAGAGGAGGTAGATTGTGAAGAAAAAAGTAGCTCTAGTGAGAGCTCCTACGGTTTCTTCTTACGCTGACTATGATGTCAGGGAAGAGCCGATGTTAACAGGGCTTTTAGGTTATTTTGATTCTATAGGACTTAATTCTTCAGAGTATGATATTTATGATTTTCACCTTGATAGATCGATCAAACATACTAACTTACTCGAAAATGAGTATGAATTTTATGTTTTTTTTGTAAGGGATGTGGGTGATTCTTATCACTATTCTTTTAGGCTGATTAATTTTCTTCTGTATAGTGAGAATGTTTCCTCTAAGATCGTAATGTACGGACAAGTGGCTCCTCTTAGACATTATACCAATATAGATCTTAACAGGGTTACTATCGTAAATCAGAGTGAGCAAGCATTGGCAAGTGTTTTGGGTGTCAGTACATTGGGAAGTCATTTTGAGAAGGATCTGAGGTCCAGGTCTTACTTTTCTAATTTAAGCTTAGAAGACTGGCAGTTAAAAAAGAAAAAAGGAGTAGTGGAATCTACTAGAGGATGTCCTTTTCGGTGTAATTTTTGTTTTATTAATGCTGGAGAAAACTACGAAAAACGTTGGGCTGCGAAGACAAATGACAGCATTTTGCATGACTTAAAGATGTACGTAGATCAGGGTATCCGGAAATTTACCTTTCTTGATTCAGAGTTTTTGGGAGGAGATAAAAATCACTTTTTAGAGAGAGAGCAGCTACTGAATAGAATCATTTCAGAGCTTCCCAAAATCAAGTATATGATCTGGTGTCGTGCTGATACAATGCTTCGTTTTAATCAATATGATCTTTTTAAGAGAAGTGGACTTAACAAAGTTCTTGTAGGAATTGAATCGTTCTATCAACCAGATTTGGATGCTTTTAGGAAAGGTACGACATCGGATAAATTGATAAGAGGTATTCGAGAATTAATGGAAAGGGAGATCTATGGAACCTATACCTTCATTACTTTCAATCGAAATACAACCCTAGAAAGTTTAGAACATAACATCGGGGTTTGGGAGGAGTTGCATAATCACCCTAAGGCAAAATATTTAGGAGTACCCAATTTTGCTGTTGGATTTGAGATTGTTAGAGATTCCAAAACAAGTAAGAAATCGCTTCATAAACTAACAAATAGGACTTATATCAAACCCATTATTTGGCATAGAGGGCAGGAAAACTATCACGAGGTGTGTTTCCCAGTCGAGCTAGAGCCTTTAATGGAGATTTATCGACAGTTCCACTACGAGTGTAATACGAAGAGAAGTTATTTAAGTAGAATTAGAGAAACAGTGTCTCCTGAAGAGGTTGCTAGTATTGATTCTTGGTTTCTTGAGTATGGTAGAGAAACGGTTAAGATGATGAAGAAATATCTCAATCGTTACAAAGTAGGGAAATTAGGCTTTGATGACTTGAAAGAAGCTAGTAGGGAGCTGGCAGAGGATATCAGAAATTTTTACAAGATTCTCCCAGAAAATAGAAGATACATGGAAGCTTATGAAGAACACACGAAAAGTTTAGATTTTGAAAGTATAGCTGCTGTAGATCATGGCTGGGATCATATTATTCCCCCTATGAATTCTAAGTTTCAGTTTGAGCTAGAAAAAAAGAAATCTGCTGCAGTTGAGGTGTGACTTGCATGAGTCAGGGAAACTTACTTTATAGTCAATTTGTTGAATCCTATGATGTTATCAGTAGAGATAGGGATTTTTCAAAAGAATGTAGCTTTTTCATTGAGACAGCAGGTCTGATCCCTTCAAAGGGTAGGATTTTAGAGCTTTTTGCAGGGCCTGCTTATCATAGCAGTGAGTTTAAGAATCGTGGTTTTGGGGTTTGTTGTGTGGATAACTCAATTCCTATGAAGGAGCTGGCTGTTTCTAAGTACGGTATCTCGGAGTCAGAATATGTATTGGGTTCTTTGCCTGATACTCTTCCTACTTTAAAAGACTTTGCTCCTTTTAGTCTAATTTTGGCTTTGAGGTATTCAATGGGCTTGATTAACTGGACTTTCATGGAAGAAACTTTACGAGAATCTATGCTGTATTTGAATGTGGGGGGACTGATGGTGTTGGAGCTTCATAGATTTGATTTGTTAATGGGAAATCTAGAGGATTTAGCAATTCGAGAAAGAGAAAGTGGGAAAGAAGAAGAAGATGTTAGATGTTTATGGCCCAGTGGTCCTATAGAGTGGGATTTGTTTGAGCTAAAGGCAAAGATGCCTATTACTTTAGAAAAAAGAAAAGAAAATGGCGAATTAAGCCGAATTAATACTACTTCTAATGAGTGGATCTATTTGCATAGAGATTTTGAATTATTAGCACGAAAGTATAAAACTTTCGAGGTAGATCCTATTTCGTATTTAGATCAGCCTTTATTTCATCAATCAAAATTATTAGTTTTAAGGAGAATTTAATGAATTATGAATATGAACGTCCTCTAAAAAAATCGGAGGTATTTGTTGCCCTTGTGAGGGAAACTTCTTTTCCTGTGTACGAAAAATTGGGAGAGCTGATTCAAGAAGCTTCTGAAAAATATTCTTTTTCTTTTCGGTTTTTTGATTCTTTGGAAAGTTGTTTAAAAGGGTTTCCTGAAAAGGATTATGTCCTTTCTCATGTGATTGTTGTTACAGATCGAGATACCTTGAAAGAATCCTCTCAGTTTTATCTACCTCTTCTAAAGAAGTTTAAAAGCATGAGCTTAGCTCCTATTTATTCTTCTTTGCAGAAATTTAATGAAGAAGGAAAAAATATTGAAACCCTGAAGAAGGCATTCCAGGGAAAAATAAACTTTTTAAGGCCGAATTCTACAGATAAAGAAGAGAAAATTTATGCCTCACTTCAAAAGATTATTGATAACTCTGTCTGTGATACGGTTCGTATAAAATATAGAGTTGAAAAAGTGGAGAGGGATATTTCTGCATTGACTCAGGATTTTTCTACTTTTTTTCGTTGTGCTTCCGAAATTTATGAGCGGCTGGCTCTTTATCACAGAGCTCCCTCTGATGGTTTTTTTGCTATTCGTGTTCCAGACGGTTTTTTAATTACAGCAACAAAAACAAATAAGATAAGCATAGATTGTCAGAGAATTTCTTTGGTTTATGGATATGACAAAGGGTCAAATCTCATTAAATATAGCGGTAAATACTTACCCTCTTCTGATGTTGTAGAGGCCTCTATTGTTTTTGCTAACTGTCCAGAGGTTCATAGTTTAATCCATTCTCATGCTAGTGATAGGTTTACAAGGAATCCGGAGTTTGCTCACAAAATTGCCGTTCCTCAGATGTCTTATGGCGAAGCAGAGTTAGGTTTTGCTTTAGCAAAAGAGGTGCCTAAGCATTTAGATGATTTTATTATTATGGAAGATCATGGAGAGTTATTTGCATTTAGAGAGTATAGCGACTTATCAAAGCCTGCTAGGCTTGTTGAGTCTCTTTGTTCTGCTTCTTTAGTATAGAGGGTTTTTGCAGCTTAAGAGGAATGAGTCCTGATGTTTCTTTTACTTTTTGGGTTCTTCCTCTTAGCTTCGAGCTATACGGCGAATAAATTTTTGCTTGATTTTATGCCCGTGTTAGTACTCACCTCTCTCAAGCTTTGCCTTTCTGGCTGTTGTTTTTTAACACTTCTAGTTTGTAAAAGAAAGATTAGGGGATTAATAAGTAGAATAAGAGAAGATCTTTGGCTTATCTTATTTATTTGTGTAGTGACTACAGCCATACCTTATTTTTTAAAGATGCTTTCACTGAAGAATTTAAGTTCTTCTCAGTCTATGCTTATAGGAGGGTTAGATCCTTTTATTACGGCTGTTTTTACCTTTTTCTTATTTAACGAAAAACCTTCTATTCATAGATTAAGTGGGATATTTTTAGGCTTGCTCTCTTTAATTATCCTTTTTTACTATGATAGTAGCTTATATTCTCATGGAGTAGGATCCAATTATTTTATAGCCTTTTTACAAGGTTTATTGTCTGTTATTATTGGAAGGTATGGGTGGATTCGAACACAAAGACTACTTTTAAAAGACCGTTATACTATCTCTGAGATGAATTGTGTTATCCTATTGGGTGGAGGAGGGATTTCGCTTTTAACTTCTTCTCTTTTTTCTTCAGAACAGTGGATTATTTCCGAGAATCTCAGTATGGGAGTCTTTTTGATTTTGTTGTACAGTGCTATTATCGGAAATGTAATAGCCTATTATATCTATTCTTATTCGCTAAAAAAATTTTCTATAGCAACTATCTCTTACTCCGGATTAGTTATTCCTTTTTCTGGGCATTTTTTGGGATGGTTTTTTTTAGGAGAATCCCTTTCAAAAACTTTTTTTTTAGCAATTATTCTCATTCTTTTCGGTTATAGACTGTACTTTTATCAAAGAAAAAAAGAGGTTATTTCTTACAACAACTAGCTTTTTTTGATTATAACCGCCATTTCTATGAAGTTCTTTTAAGTTTGCACAGAAATCTCAAAAGGAAACGGATCTATGTTCTTCTGAGACTGTTATAATTTTCTCTAAGAATAATCCTCCAAAATTACAATGAGAAAGTACTAAAATTTTCCCTGGAGAGTTCGTAGAAACCTTGTAAGGCTTCAATTAGAGCTTGCTTTTTAGTTTAGAAAGTAGAGAATATTTTGAGTTTAATTCAAATCTGGGGGATATATGGCAGGAGTTGCTTCAAATGCTGTTCTTATTACTGGAATTAGAACTAATTTAGGGGTTAATTTATCGGGGCTCTTTCCTCATAACTCTGTTATAGGAACCGCTTCAACAGAGGAAAAAGTTAGGGATTTTAGTGGCAGGAAGTTGAGAGAAAATATGAGGGTTTTTCCTTTAGACTTTTCCTTGCTTTCACCACAAGATTTTAGAAACCAGTTTAATCTGGGACAGATACCTCCAAAATCTTTGAAATATGTTATCCATATTGCTTCTCCCTATGACAGCTCAAAAATAGCTAATGTTTCAGAAGTTACGGCTCAATTTTATACTTCATTCATCCAGAATAATGTCCTTTTTTTTCAGAGCCTAAAGAATTGTCTTGCAGAGGATGCTCGTGTTATTTCAGTAGGATCTATTGCTGGTGTTCCCGGGAACATGAATGGAGATAAAACGATGTATAGTTTTTATAAGGCGACTTTATATCCCTTAACAGAAGCTCTTAATAAAGAAGCTTCTGGAGGAGCACTTTTTTCAGTTCTTACTTTGGGTAATATGCGAGCGGAAGAATCTAATAGTGGAGCTTTTCTTTCAGACAAAAAAGTAGCAGAAAAGATCAAGCAGATTTTAGAAGGACAAGAATTTTCTCGAGATAATCTTCTTGTTGCACCAAATGATCCTTCTTATAAAGTCCCTCAAGACTCTAGTTTATAAAGGTTTGTAATATTGAGCAGTGATTTTGTTATTCATCGTTCAGGGGATGGCTATTTTTCTTCCTCTTGCCGAAATACCTTGAAGGCGGGGGCTTCTGCTCTTTCTTTTTTTTCCGTAATTCCTTATGCTCCCATTGCATCAGAGTTTCCTTCGGAAAAGATCCCTTTTCTAGGCAATCTGTTTGCTGGTGGTGAAATAGTTGCTTGGAGCGTTTTCTATTCTAACTCTGCTTTTGAGATTATCTACCAGATAGATCAGGATTTCGGTCATAGAGTTGAGAATTTAGAAGAAAAAAAAGGAAAAGCTTACTGGATTTCAATAATAGCCTACGGAATCCTTTCTCAGTTTCCAGGGGGTTATGTTATTTACCATTACAATGGTAGTCTCTTCTACACTATTATCTCCCCTTTAGTTTACTCTTTTTTTTCTATTCATTCTCTTCATGGATTTTTTTCTAGTACGGAGATTTCTTGTAATCTTCGTAGAAGACCTAGTGGATATCTGTTTACTAATGATCCGGTAAGTTTAAGAAGAAGACTACGTTTTTCCCTCGATTGTTGCAGATTTATTCTCTTGAATGGAAAAGGAGAACAGTCTGCTGAGTTAAGGAGACAAATTGAGCAGGTTTTAATGAAACCTACGATTGATGTTCAAGATCTTCGGTTCCTGAAGGATAAAGGATTGGCTATAGCTCCTATTATGGAGGAGTCTTTAAAAAGAAAAGTGGAATTGGTTAGAAAGTATGTAGGAGGCTCTCTTGGATTTGTTATCTCTTTATTTAAGCCTGGGCTAGAAGGGTACCTTACTTATAAAGGGCTTTCTTTGGAAGTAGAAGAATACCTCAGTGTCTTTTTAGCGGTTTTAGCAACTACACCCATGGTTTACTTGGCAGTTTATCTAAATCGAAAGATGTTCGACCAATATTTGCTTCTGTGTCTCAGAAATTCTACAAGAACTATTTCTACGGACTTTCGGGGCAGCGGTTTTCCTACACTGAGAAAAATAGCCATGCGCATTTCTCCTTTTGTTTGTTTTTTTGGGATGGGTTCAACCTTTACCGTTTTACGGAATGAATATGGTTTTTCTTCCTTTTTACGTGGAATGCTTTCTGCATTAACTCCTGTAAGCATTTATTCTGTTTTGCTTAAGTCAATGCACAGGGCTATTAATACATCCTTGGATAGACTTTCCGTGGAAAGGATTTCTCCAGAAGAGGCTAGACTGTATTTGAGTCTAGAAACATTAGAAAATCTCGAAAGGAGAATAAGCTATCTTCCAGATCGAATAATATATCAAATTTTTTCTGAAGATGAGTTAGAGCTGGAGTGAGGTAGAGAGAAAAAGAAGAATCTACAGTTGTTTTTGGTACGGAATTTACTAGCGTGGTTATCCTAGCTAAATTTCACCTCTATTTTCAGAAAACCAAGGTATTTTTATTCCAGGATTTATACTTTTTTATATCCTTTTAAAGAAATTAATTTACTAATTAAGAAATGTTTTTCTTTAAATATGAATTTCATATCTTCTTTTTGAGTCACTTTAAATTCAATTCTGAAGAAACTAGAATTTATTCTTAAAACTAAAATTGAAAACCACTCTTATTTGAGCAAGACCATTTATTAAAAAGAGATACATTCGATAGCCCCTCGGGGGGGGGTAGGTTTTACCCATAAACTTTCCCTGCTCTTTCCAAGAAAAACTTGCACTTTGTCTTAACTCAATATATATTTTGGACGAGGTGTCCACATGAGAAAAAGAGCCTATAAGAGGGTTTCTCCCACTGCAAGAACAAGTCAGAACTTAGGGGACTTATTACCTCTTTTTTTGCAAAAACTTTCTTCAAAAAAAAGAGAGGAAAAGGAGGAGGTTTTTAAGGCTTGGTTTGCTATAATGGGGGAAGAGCTTTCGGGATATACCCGTCCTTTTTCTTATGAAAAGAGGGTCCTTTTGGTAAAGGTGCAAAGTTCTACTTTGTACTCTCTTTTGTGCACAAGGGAAAAACCTAGACTTTTGCAGGAGATGCAGGCAAAGATTGCTGCAGTAAAGGATATTCAGTTTCGTTTTGGCTAAACCATTTAAACTTTGAGAAGAAAAGGCATGGCAACACAAGAAAAAAATAAGAAGTATGGAGCAAGTGCTATTACCGTTTTAGAAGGGCTTCAAGCGGTAAGAGAAAGACCTGGTATGTATATCGGAGATACAGGGGTTTCTGGATTGCATCATATGGTCTATGAAGTGATAGATAACTGTATAGATGAAGCCATGGCTGGATTTTGTACAGAAATTGAAGTTGTCATTCATAAAGATGGGTCTATTTCTGTTGAAGATAATGGAAGGGGAATTCCTGTCGAAAGGCATGAAAAAGAATCTTCTAAACAAGGAAGGGATGTTTCTGCCTTAGAAGTGGTTATGACTGTTTTGCATGCGGGTGGGAAATTTGACAAAGATACCTATAAGGTCTCTGGAGGGCTTCATGGGGTAGGGGTTTCTTGTGTAAATGCGTTATCTAAAAAATTAAAAGCGGAAGTGCATAAAGAAGGATTTACTTATGAGATGGAGTTTTCTGCTGGAAAGGTGGTCTCTCCGTTAAAAGAAGTAGGAAAAACAGAAAAAAAGGGGACAAAAATTACGTTTTGGCCTGATGGGACTATTTTTTCTATATTGCAATTTGATTACTATACCCTGCTAAAACGGTTTCGAGAGCTTGCTTTTCTAAATCGGGGTGTTACTATTCTCTTTTCAGATGAAAGAGATACAGAAAAGGAAGATGTTCGTTTCAACTATGAAGGGGGGCTAAAATCTTTTGTTTGTTATCTCAATGAAGGGAAAGAACCCCTTTTTGAACCACCTATTTATATTCATTCTTCTAAGGAATCTCATGATGGTGTAGTGGAATTTGAAGTGGCTCTGCAGTGGAATCAAGGCTATAATGAGACCATTTTAAGTTATGTCAATAATATTCCTACCCGCCAAGGAGGATCCCATTTAACAGGATTTTCCACTGCCTTAACTCGAGTTTTAAACAGCTATATAAAGAATAATCAAATTCTAAAAAATGATAAGATGGCTCTTTCTGGAGAGGATATGAGAGAGGGGATTACAGTAGTTATTTCAACGAAAGTCCCCAATCCCCAATTTGAAGGACAAACAAAACAAAGGCTGGGCAATAGTGAAGTGGGTTCTATTGTACAGCAGATTGTAGGAGAAGAGCTTTCTACCTTTTTAGGAGAAAATCCCCATATTGCTAAGACAATTGCGGAAAAAGTAATCATTGCAGCGCAGGCAAGAGAGGCTGCTAAAAAAGCAAGAGAATTAACTCTTAGAAAGACGGCTTTAGATTCTGCAAGGCTTCCTGGAAAATTGACAGATTGTCAGGAAAAAGACCCTGATCTCTGCGAAATCTATATTGTAGAAGGGGATTCTGCGGGAGGATCTGCAAAATCAGGAAGAGATCGTAGGTTTCAGGCAATTTTGCCGATTCGGGGAAAGATTTTGAATGTAGAGAAAGCGCGGATACAAAAAGTACTGCAAAATCAAGAAGTAGGAGCTATCGTAGCAGCTCTCGGATGTGGTATTGGTAAAGAAAATTTCCATTTGGAGAAACTTCGCTATAATAAAGTGATTATTATGACCGATGCTGATGTAGATGGCTCTCATATTAGGACGCTTCTTCTTACCTTTTTCTACAGACAGATGCCTGCTTTGATAGAAGCAGGACACATACACATAGCAAGGCCTCCTCTTTACAAAGTAACTAGAAAGAAAAAAGGTCGATATATCCATTCAGAAAAAGAGATGGACGAGCATCTTTTGCACCTTGGAATGGGGGATGTAGTGCTTTATAAGCCAGTGGAAAAACAGCCTCTTTTGGAAGAAGAACTAAAAAATTTAGCAGAAGCGATTCTTTCGGTAGAAGCTTTGATTTCTTCTATGGAAAAAAAGGGAATTCCTTTCCGAGAATTTTTAGCGAATAAAGATGAAAAAGGAAGATATCCCGCTTTTATGGTAAATGTCGCAGATACTTCTAAATACGTATACTCGGAAGAGGAACTTCTTCTTTTGAAAAAAGAGCATGAAAACTTTCAAAGGGAAAGACACGAAAAAACCGTAGCCTCTATTCCTGTAGAGGAAAGAACGGAAGAGATGTTAAACTTTAGACCTAAAAGCCTTCCCTTTTTAGAGGTTTTTGATCCTTCTCTTTTCACAGAAACTATTGAAGGTTTAGCTACTTTTTCTTTGAATTTGGATAATTACTTACTGTCTAAAGGAGCTCTTTTTGAACTGCAAGAAAAAGAGGGTATTAGACAGACCATATACACTTTGAAAGAAATTATAGAGTTTTTTCGATCCAATGGGAGAAGTGGAATTGAAATTCAAAGATATAAAGGTCTTGGTGAAATGAATGCAGACCAGCTTTGGGAAACAACTATGGATCCTGAGAAAAGAACCCTGGTAAAGGTTACGATGCCTGATGCGGAGGCGGCTGATAGGATGTTTTCCATGTTGATGGGAGATGAAGTTCCTCCGAGGCGATCTTTCATTGAGACCCACGCGTTATCGGTAAAAAACTTAGACGTATAATTGTAAGGAGAGACTTTTTATGTCTTATACGAGTAGAGAAGAGGTTGTACCCAAGAATGTAGAAGAGGAGATGAAAGAAAGCTACCTTCGCTATTCCATGTCGGTTATTATCTCTCGAGCCTTGCCTGACGTAAGAGATGGCCTTAAACCTTCTCAGAGAAGAATTTTATATGCCATGAGACAGCTCAACTTATCACCAGGGGCCAAACATAGAAAGTGTGCAAAAATTTCAGGAGATACTTCAGGAGATTATCACCCTCATGGAGAAACGGTAATTTATCCTACCTTAGTTCGAATGGCCCAAAGTTGGGCCATGAGATATCCTTTAATCAATGGACAAGGAAACTTTGGCTCCATTGATGGGGACCCCCCTGCTGCCATGAGGTATACAGAGGCTAAACTTACCCAGGCTGCGATGGAGTTGATGGAGGATTTGGAAAAGGATACAGTAGATCTTGCTCCCAACTATGATGAAACAAAAAAAGAACCGCTAGTTTTTCCGGCAAAATTTCCTAATTTGCTCTGTAACGGCTCTTCAGGGATTGCTGTGGGTATGGCAACGAATATTCCCTCTCATAACCTAAAGGAGTTAATAGATTCTACTATACTTATTTTACAAAATCCCAAGGCAAGCATTGATGAAATCATGCAAGTAATGCCGGGTCCTGATTTTCCTACAGGAGGTATTATCTGCGGCTATAGGGGAATTAAGGAAGCGTATCATACTGGTAGAGGAAAGCTCCTTTTACGGGGACTTTTAAAAGTAGAAGAGATCCCTTCTTCTGCAAAGCAGGCCATTATAGTAGAAGAGATCCCCTATAATGTTAACAAATCACGTCTTATAGAACAGATAGCAGAGTTAATTACTAATAAGATAGTTCCAGGTCTTTCTGATATCCGAGATGAATCAGATAAAGAAGGTCTTCGTATTTGTTTAGAGTTAAAAAGAGGAGAAATTCCCGAAGTTACTATCAACCAGCTGTATAAGTATAGTGACTTACAAGTTACTTTTGGTTGCAACATGCTTGCCTTAGATAAGGGTTTACCCAGAGAAATGAATATTAAGCATTTTCTTATAAGTTGGGTAGATCATCGGGTCGAAGTAGTAAGGAGAAGGACTCGTTATGAGTTAAATAAAGCAGAAACGAGAGCTCATATCTTAGAAGGTTATCTAAAGGCATTAGACCATTTAGATGAGGTAATTCGTTTAATTCGTTCTTCACAAAATAGGGATGAAGCAAAGGGAGAACTTATGAATAGATACCAAATGAGCGAAAAACAAGCTCAGGCGGTTTTAGAGCTTCGTCTATATCAACTTACCTCTTTAGAAAGAGAAAAAGTAGAGAATGAGCATAAAGAACTTTTAGAAAAAATAGCCTATTTTAAGGCAGTTTTAGCCTCGGAAGAAATGGTAAAAGCCATTATTCAAGAAGAGCTTCTATCGATTCAGAAAAATCATAAGTCAGAAAGGAAGACAAAGATCATTGCCGCAGAAGGGGAATTTCAAATGGAGGATCTTATTGCGGATGAGCCGGTAATTATCACGGTTTCTAATGATGACTACATCAAAAGAATGCCTATCAACACTTTTAAGGAACAAAGAAGAGGGGGACAGGGAGTTATTGGTCTTGAAATGAAAAAAGAGACGGATATGCTCAAATTTGTCTATGTGGCGTCTACTCATGATCAGCTGCTTGTTTTTACTTCTCTAGGAAGGTGTTATTGGCTTAAAGCGTGGCAACTTCCCGAAGCTGGAAGGAGGACTAAGGGTAGGCCTCTTGTTGGTCTTTTAGAAGATATTTTACCCGATGAAAAAATTGCAGCTATTGTGAAGGTAAAGTCCTTTAAAGAACCAGGATCTATCTTATTAGTTACCTTGCGAGGTGTGGTAAAGAAAACAGAGCTTCCTGCCTTTTCTAATCCGAGAAGAAAGGGGGTTTATGCCATTAATATTGATGAAGGAGATAGTTTGATTGCAGCAAGGCATGTTGTTTCTGGGCAGCAGATCATGATTTTTACCAAAAATGGGATGGCTGTCCGTTTTGAAGAATCACTAGCCCGGGCTTTAGGAAGAGTGGCAAGAGGTGTGAAAGGAGTTACTCTAAAAAACAAAGAAGATAAGGTAGTGGCCTGTGAAGTAGTAAATGCAGAGGAATCCATACTCGTTGTTTCAGAAAACGGTTTTGGAAAGAGATCCAAAGTAGGGGATTTTCGGCAAACAAACAGAGGAGGAGTAGGAGTTCGTTCTATCATTGTCTCTGTTAGAAATGGTTTTGTAATAGGGGCTATATCTGTAAAAGAGGAAGATGGGGTAGTCTTGATGTCTGATTCGGGTCAAGCCCTTCGGATTCGGATGAAAGATGTGAGGGTCATGGGCAGATCTACTCAAGGAGTTCGTTTAGTACACTTAAAAGAGGGGACTAAGGTAGTAGGTATACAGAAAATAGAAGCAATTGCTGCAGAAGAAGAGGTATAAAATTGGGATTTTTGGCCTCTTTTGAAGGAGGAGAAAGAGCGGGAAAAACCACCTTAATTCGCAGTATGGAAAGAGCCTTAAAAAAAGCCTCTTATTCTGTTTTTGTCACCAGAGAACCAGGAGGGTCTTTACTCGGAGAAGAAGTCAGACTGCTTCTTTTGCAAGGAAAACAACCTATTTCTTCTAGGGCCGAGCTTGCCCTTTTCTTAGCTTCCAGAGCCGAGCACGTAGAAAAGATTTTGATCCCTGCTTTGCAAAAAGAACAAGTGGTTTTGTGCGATAGATTTTCTGACTCTTCTATTGCCTATCAGGGGGGAGGCAGAAAATTGGGAATGGAAAGAGTTGAAGAGATCAATGCTTTCTTTTGCCAAAACTTGCAACCGGAGATTACCTTTTATTTAGATATTGATCCGAAAAAGGCTTTTTCTAGAAGCTCCTTGGAAAAGGATCGGATTGAAGAGGAAGAATTTTCTTTTCATGAAAGAGTGCGCAATAGTTTTCTCTGTCTTGCAAAGAAATATCCGAGTAGAATTTTCCCCTTAGATGCTGCTTTGCCAGCAGAGGTTCTTTTTGAAAAAGCTTGGAAGCTTTTAGAACCTAAACTAACTTGTGTATAGGATGTTATTTTCTTCCCTTATTGGAAATGAATCAGTAAAGCAGCAGCTTATAAAAACTTTGCAAAAGCAGGCTTTACCAAACGCGGTTCTTTTTTCAGGGCCAGAAGGAGTAGGAAAGTCTTTTTTCGCTAAAGAGGTAGCAAAATACCTTCTAGAAGAGGATTTTCTAAGTGAACATCCTGATTTTCATCTGTACGGGCCAGAAAGTAAGTCTTTCTTTTATAAGATAGAGACAATCCGAGAGATTTTAGAAGAGGCCTACAAACCCCCTTTTTCTGCTCCTAGAAAAGTATTTATCCTTCAACAAGCAGATAAGATGCAGCCTGTTTCTTCTAATGCTCTCTTAAAAACCTTGGAAGAACCCACTTTAGATGCTTTTTTTATTTTAATTACCTCTTGCTTCTCCCAGATTTTACCAACGATTGTTTCAAGGACGGCCCATTTTTCTTTTTTATCTCTTAAAGAAGAAGAAATAGAAAAAGCTCTTATAGATCTCTATCAGATATCTTCTTTGGAAGCAAAAAAAGCAGCGAAGATATCTCAAGGATCTTTTACCAGAGCTTGTGAGTTAGTCTCTTCGGAAAAAGCCCTTTTTATCAAAGAGGGTTTTTTCGCTCTTTTCCAGAAAAAATTTCAGTCTTTGGAAGAATTTTTTGCTCTACTTACCAGGATAGAAAAGTATATTATGGAAGCTAAAGAGCCGGTTAGAGCCCTTCGTCAATTTTTTTCCTATATCTACCTTTGGTATAAAGATGTATTTCTTCTACAAGAAGGGCTTTCTTTAGAAAACCTTTATTTTTCTGAGTTAAGAAAGGAAAAAAGGATAGAAAAGGCTCTTCCTCCTATAGACCAGGTAGAAACATGGATAGAAAAGGCTTTAGTGCTGTTTGAAAGAGGAACTAAGGCCTTTTCTTGTTTGGAGTATATAAGTATACAGTTTAGGCTTGTTTAATGGAGGAGTTACCTATCATGGGATCAATTACTTAGCAGGCTTTTCCTTTTTCTTACTTTAAAAAACTCTATAAAGTAAGTAGCTTTTTTTGCTATCTTGGCGAAAAAGAGGTTTTCTTTGAGACGTTGGAAGTTTTTTTTCCTTATTTTTTGTTTTATTCAGGGGTCTTTTTGTCAGTCAAAAGAAGAAAAGCAGCAAGCCTGTGCTTTTTTTCCCCAAAAAGAATTTCATAGTTTTCTGAAAGTACATACAGGCTATCGAAGGGATTTTTTTTCCCTGGTAGATTTTTTTGAGACGCAGTCTATAGAAGGAGGGACCACTCTTGTTAAGGCAGAAGATAGTCAATCCTGGCCAGGATTAAGCATTTTTGACTTAAAGGGGGAGCTTTTTTTTACCTACAGACGTTTTTTAGTGAAGCTCGATGCAGATTATGGATGGATCTTAGAAGGCGAAAATCCAGCCGTAGACAGTCAAGTACTACAGGGAGATGGAACCACTCGTATTCTTTCTACAGTCAGCTCTGGAAAGAGCAGGGGCTATGTTTGGGATGCTTCTGTAGCGGGAGCTGTTCAGCTGGTCTTTTTTGACTCAAGTGTAAAAGTTATGCCTGAAGTAGGTTTTTCTTATCATAAACAAAAGCCTGTCCAAAAACCTATTCAAGCAAGTTCTAGTGTAGAAATCGTTTCTGTAGGAACGACAAGGTATATAGGCTCAGGGGACAGAAAGGTTTCTTTTGCCTGGTTTGGTCCTTGGCTAGGAATAGATTTATCTTATTTTCCTCTCTCCTTTTTTGAGCTTTTTGGGGAATACAAATTTCACTTGGGAAATAGTCGTCTTTTTGGCAAAGCAGATCTTCTTTTAACCCAAACATTTCCAGAAGCTACTCCTCAACCTACAGCCACCGTATTAGCATTTCGTACTTTCCAAAAAGATAAGGCCTTAGGACATGAAGGAACGCTTGGATTTCGTTATAGATTTTTGAAGCGCTATTTGGCGGGCTTAAGAGGTGGCTATACAAGCTGGTATGTTCTTTTTGGAAGAAAAGTAAATAAGTATGAAGAGATCTCTATAGAGTCTCTTCCCGTTTCAGCAGTGGGAAAAGCGGATAAAATTTATTGGCGTTCCTGGAATATTTTAGCTTTTTTTGGTTTTGATTTCTGAAGAGAGACTCTTTAATCTTTGACTAGCACTTCCTGACCAGTTTAATTTTTTTCTAAGGGTGGAAAAGTAGTCATTTTTTTCTAGATTTACAAGACGAAAGAGATGATTGCTTTTTTCTATGGTAAGAATTTCTTCTTTCATCAAAAAAGCATCTAGTCCATCAGCCCTAACTTCTATGGGTTTATCTTGGTTTATACACTTAATTGTTACTTTGTGATGAGAAGATAAGACAAAAGGGCGATTAGAAATGGTATGGGCACAAATAGGTGTTATAACAAAAGCATCTAGATTTGGTGTTAAAATAGGTCCTCCTGCTGCTAAAGAATAGGCGGTAGAACCATTTGGCGTAGAAATGATAAGACCATCTGCTACGAATGTGTTTACATAAACGCCATCAACTTCTATGTAAAGTTCAATAAGACTAGAATTAGTATGCCTGTGAAGAACAAGATCATTGGCAGCCCTACATTTTTTTTTGCCCATTACTCCTTTTAGTACCAGTCTTTTCTCCACAGAGTATCTTCCCTCAAGGAAGTCGATAAGATGGGTCTTGTATTCTTTTATAGGAATATCTGTCATAAAACCCAAATGGCCTAGATTAATCCCAAGAATGGGAGATGTATAATCAATATATTTGTGATAAAGTCTTAAGACACTACCATCTCCTCCAAAAGCTAAGAAAAAATCTATTTTCTCCTTAGGAAAAGAGGAGAGAGAAGGAAGATTCATTTCTTTAGAAAAAGCATCTTCTACTACTAGAGAAATCCCTTTTTTTTCAAAAAAAGTCTTTATTTCCTTGGCAATCCCAAATGATTTAGGAAATTGCTCATTGGGGAATAGAGCAATGATCATGAAAGTCCTGTTTTTTCCCATTCAAAATGGTTTTCAATATATTTTGCAATAGATTCAGCGGAGAGCCCCGCTTTTTTTAAAAGGATTTCTCTATCTCCATGCTCAATAAAAGCAGAAGGAATTCCTAGATTGATCACAGAGATATGTTTATTAAGCTGGTGCTGAAATAAAAAATTATTGATGAGACTTCCCAGACCTGAGGTTACGCAGTGCTCTTCCAGTGTTAGGACTAGATGATGTTTAGAAATTACATCATAGAGAAGATCTGTATCTAAAGGTTTTAAAAAAATAGGATCAATGATTGTGGGAAAAATACCCTTTTTTTCTAGGAGTTCTCTTGCTTTTTGGGCCATTTCATTTAAATGGCCCAAAGCGAGGATCACTACTTTTTCTCCATAGGCTAATACCTCTGCTTTTCCGAGTTTTCTCTTTTGCAAAAAAGAAGAACCTTCTTCTGTAGGTAGATTAGGATATCTTATAGATATGGGGCTATCATAGGAAAAGGCACTTTCCAAAAGTTCTTTTAAAAGCTGTCCATTTCTTGGTTGGCACACAATCATATTCGGCATACTGGTTAAAAAAGCGATATCATAAATACCATGGTGGGTAGAACCATCAGGTCCTGATATAAAAGAGCGGTCGAGGGTAAAAATTACAGGAAGCCTTTGTAGACAAACATCTTGAAATACATTATCGAAAGCTCTTTGCAAGAAAGTAGCGTAAACAGAACAAATTACTTTCATTTTTCTACAATAAGAAAGACCTCCTGAAAAAGTAACTGCATGTCCTTCAGCTATTCCCACATCCAAGGATCTTTTAGGAAAAAGTTTCATAAAGTCCTCTAGCGAAGCTCCGGCAGGAGTTGCAGGGGTTACTACCATAAAATAAGGGTTTTCCTGGCCCATTTTTACAAGGTGTTTTCCAAAAATCTTAGGAAAAGTAGGTCTTTTAGAAGGCGAAGGTAAGAATTTACCACTTACTAAATCAAAAGGCTTTACTCCATGATAGGATGTGGGGTTTTGCATAGCAGCAGGTAACCCTCTTCCCTTTTGGGTCAAAACATGGACTAAAACGGGACGAGGAGTATCTTTTAATGCCTTGAAGGTAGAAATTAGTTTTCCTATGTCATGTCCATCAATAGGCCCCACATAGCTGAGGCCAAAATGTTCAAAGAAAACAGCCGGACTTACTAAATTTTTCATCGATTCGGTAAGAAGCTTTCCTTGATTTGCTATCTTTTCTCCTAGGCTGGGAATTTTTTTTAAAAAAGATTGTACTTCGAAGTAAAGCTTATTAGCGGTAGGGCTGTTTACAAAACGACTCATAATGTTTTTAATATTCCCCACATTTTGGGAAATCGACATCTTATTGTCATTTAAAATGACGATTAATTTTTTCAAAGAGGGGGGGATATTATTAAAAGCCTCTAAAGTCAATCCACATGTTAAGCTGGCATCTCCAAGAATGGGAAGCACATGATAATCCTCTTGGAAAAAATCCCTTGCAGAAGCTACTCCTAAAGCTAAAGAAAGGGCGGTTCCAGCATGTCCTGCATAGAAATGATCATGAGCAGACTCAGTGGGATCAGAAAAACCAGAGATGCCTTGATATTTTCGTAACGTGGGAAAGCGAGCATTTCTTCCTGTTATTATTTTATGAGGATAGCACTGGTGACTTACGTCAAATATAAAAGGATCTTTAGGGGAGGAAAAAACCTTATGAAGGGCAATAGTCAGCTCAATGATTCCTAAGTTAGAAGAAAGATGCCCTCCATTTACCGAAAGAACTGTTAAAATCCTTTGGCGAATCTCTTCTGCCAGTTCTTTTAGCCCATCTAAAGTAAGTCCTTTTAAATCTTGAGAAGAAAAGCTCTCTGTTAGATAAGAAGTTCTTTCTTTTTCTAAAATGTTACTCATGAAATCGTATCTTCCTGGGAAAGGGAAGAAGATCTATCAGGACAAAAGGGTTCTTTTTTTGGGTTTTTTTCTGCGTCAAGCTCTAGATTGCCTTCTCGACTTTTCAAAAGTGTCTCAATTTTTCTCTCTGCTTCTTCAAGCTTTCCTTGGCAGTAGCCTAAAAGAGTATTGCCTTGTTCAAAAAGTTCCAAAAGCTTTTCCAAGGGGACTTCTCCCTCGTTCATTTTTTGAAGGATCATCTCTAACTGGGAAAAGGCCTCTTCAAAGGAGAGGCTAACTGGGGTTTTCATGAGATTCTACCTGGTTTATAGTTGCGCAGATTTTTCCATCTTTTAACAGAGCGTAAAAGCGCGCTCCTTCCTCTACTTCCTTGCTAGAGAGGATAATGGAATGGTCTTTTTCGGAAAAGAGAATGGTGTATCCTTTTTTCAGTAAATTTCTTGGATTCAAGTCCTGAAAGTGGTTTTTTAAGCCAGAAAATCTTTTTTCCAGCTCTTCTTTTTTTCTTAGTAAAGAAATTCTTAAGATAGAAGAGGCTTGTAGAGAAGAAACCCTTTCCTTCTTTCTTCTTATACAAGAAAAGAAGGGGGCTTTCCAGCTAGAAACTACTTTAGAAAAGCTTTGTTTGTAAAGAGCTATTTGGTTTTTAGGTCCTAGGAGGATGAGTCTTTTCTTTATCTCCATAAGTTCTTTTTGAGGTTTCTGTAGGAAAGTAGAAATAAAGTAGGTAAAAAAATGTTCTTTTTCTTCCACTTTTTGAATCCATTTACTCAAGAGAAGATAGGGAGAAGAAAACAACGATTTATCTCGGTAGTTTTTCTGTCTTTGCCAGTAAGATTGGATTTGGCTTTCCGTTTTTTTAGTAATATTTTGAGAAAGCCTTTGCAGGTCTTTTAAAAGATTTTTTTTCTCTCTTACCACAATCTCAGCAGCAGCAGAGGGAGTAGGTGCCCTATAGTCTGCGACAAAATCACAAAGGGTAAAGTCCGTTTCATGACCGACAGCAGAAACAATAGGAATCTTGGATTCATAAACGGCTTTTACTACTTCATCTTCATTAAAAGCCCAAAGATCTTCTATAGATCCGCCTCCCCTTGCTACAATGATTACTTCGACCAAATTGTATTGATTTAGATCAGAGATTGCCTGAGCTATTTCTCGCGAAGCGCCTATCCCTTGTACTTTGACAGGATTTAAAAGCAGAGAAATATTGAAAAATCTTCTCTGCAAAACATGTAAAATGTCTTGAATAACGGCTCCTGTGGCCGAAGTAACAACTCCAATTTTTTGAGGAAGAAAAGGGAGCTTTTTTTTTCTATCTGGATCAAGCCATCCTTTTTGCCTTAATAGTTCCTTTTGTTCTTGAAGCCTTTTCAAAAGAGCTCCTTCTCCTTGTAGCTCTATGGAACGAACTATAATTTGATAAGAGCCTCTAGGAGCATATATAGACAGTTGGCCGGAAAGCTGAACTAAATCTCCTTCTTTTGGACTAAAAGAAATCTTTGTGAAATTTTTGAACAAGGCTATGGATATCTGGGCACTTTCATCTTTTAAGGTAAAATAGGTGTGCCCTGATGCTTGTTTTCGTAGATTAGAAACCTCTCCTTTTACAAAAACTTTTTGAAAACGGGGTTCTATCTCTTTCTTCAAAAGAAGCGTAAGTTCTGATACGGAATAGACCATAGGATGCATAAAGATCATTGTAGGCTTTCGATTTAAAACTTGCCAAGAAAACTTGCCAAAGGCAAATTATCTCTACAGAGATATTCTCTTTAGGCAGATCATGAAGTGGGTTTTGGGAAATTGGAAGATGCATAAGACAGGGGAGCAGGCTCGAGTTTTTATTGAAAAACTTTGCCAATATACTTCTTCTTTTTCTCAGAAAGTAGCCCTCGCAGTTCCTTTTCCTTTTTTAGAAAGGGCTGTTTCTTTAACCAAAAAAAGTCCTATATGGGTAGGAGCCCAAAATATGCATGAAGAAGAGCAAGGGGCCTTTACGGGCGAGGTCTCTGTTTCTATGATTCAAGATACGGGAGCAAAATTTGTTTTATTAGGTCACTCAGAAAGAAGGAGATTTTTTCAAGATACCGAAGAAAAGATCCGGAAAAAGGTGATTCTTGCTTTAGAAAAAAAACTCGCTCCTATACTCTGTGTGGGAGAAACCAAGGAAGAGAGGGAAAAGGGGTTTTCTTCTGTTTTAAAACGACAAATAGAAGAAGGATTGGAACTTGTCTCGGTTTTTCCCGAAAATCTTTTCGTAGCCTATGAGCCTGTTTGGGCGATAGGGACCTCTCTGGCTGCAACGCCAGAAATAGCGGAAGAAGTGCATGATTTCCTCTACCAGCTTCTCCAAGAAAAGTGGGGGGAAAAGGCAAAAAAGATCCCTATTTTGTATGGTGGCTCGGTGAATGAAGGTAACATAGCTTCTTTTTTAGAAAAGGATTCGATCGGAGGGGTTTTAGTAGGGGGTGCTTCCTTGGAAATAGGGGCTTTTTTAAAGATGGTGCAGCAATGACAGTGTTATTTTATTTTTTCCTGAGCGTTTTCTTGCTCTTTTGTGTATTTCTCTGTTTTATCATTTTAATTCAAGAGTCTAAAAGTTTGGGGTTGGGAGCTTCGTTTGGAGGGGATAGTGGAGACTCTTTGTTTGGGACTTCTACGGCAGAGGTGTTAAAAAAGTTTACTTCTTATCTCCTTGCTATTTTTTTGATTTCTTGTGTAGTTCTTTCCCTTTGGACAGCTCATTTAGGTAGGAAAATAGATGTATCTTCTCCCCAGGTAGAAGAGCTTGAGCCGTCCTAGTAGTTTTTTTTGATATATTCTGCCACCCTTAGGCTGTTTGCAATGATAGTCAAGGCAGGATTTACCGCTCCACTCGAAGGAAAAAAGCTTCCGTCTACTACGAAGGCGTTTTCTAAGTCATGTGTTTTGCAATAAAGATTTAAAACAGAGTTTTTAGGATCCCTTCCAAACCGCATAGTTCCCACCTGGTGGGCCACTCCTGCTAGAGGAATCTTTTTTGCTAGATAGGCTTGATTCGAAAAATGAAAAAGGTGTCCTCCTATCTCGTTTAAGATACTTTTTAGTTTTTTTAACAGTTTTTTATGGGCCTTCAAGTTATTTGGATTGTAATGAAGGCAGATATTTCCTGAGGAGTTAATTTGTACTCGGTTTTCTCTATCAGGAAGATCTTCTGAGGTAATCCACCAACCTACAGAATGCTGTGCTAATTTTTCTAGAAGAACTTTAGGAACAAAGAAAGGAGCGCCAGCTTCTAACATTTCCTTTTTTACTTTTCCTAAAAGCTGGATATGTCCTAGAGGGTAAGGCTCTTTTTCGGTTTTATGATAAAAATCATTTATGCCGAGAGTTTTTTGAAAAGAAACCGGATTCTTTTTAGTAGAAATGGCTATAATGGCGGAATTGTTATGGCACATATAATTTCTTCCTACAAGATCAGAGCTATTGGCAAGACCTTGAGGGAACTTTTCCGTTTTAGAGCGAAGAAATAAAGCGGCTGAGTTAATAGCTCCACAGCTTATAATGAAAAGATCTGAGGAGAAAAGCTCTTTTTTTCCCTGTACTTCCACTTCCACCGAGACAATTTTTTTTCCTGAGTTATCTGGATTTAAACGAAGGGCTTTAGCCTCGGGTAAAAGTGTTATATTTTCTCTAGCTAGAATAGGCTCTATACAAAGTCTATGAGCATCCGATTTAGCATCTATTTTGCAAGGATAGCCATCACAAGTAGAGCAGCGAATACAAAGACTTTTTTGCGGATTTTTTTCATTTAGACGAATTCCCAAAGGGAGAGGAAAAGGAGAAAATCCTTTTTGTTGGAGCTTTTCGAAGATGGCTTGAATAAAAGGTTCATGGCTTACTTCTGGGTAAAAATAAGGGTGTTTTTCCCAAGGTTCAGTAGGATCTTTTCCCCTGGCTCCGTGAACTTGATATAGCTTTTCTGCCTCCAAATAATAGGGCTTGAAATCCTCATAAGCTAAAGGCCAGCTTAAAGACCTTCCTCCATAATGGTTGATTTCATTAAAATCTGCTTCTCTGAGTCTTAATAAAGCAGCTCCGTAAAACTTCGTATTTCCTCCTACAAAATAATGCGTTCCTGGTGTGAAGGGGGTGTTATTTTTATCGAACCAAGTTTCCTTAGGTAGGTAGAGACCTTTTATAAAAAGAGAGGAAGGATCCCAATTTTGTTCTTCCTTGGGTAAAAAAGGACCTCTTTCTAAGATAAGGATTTTTTTTCCGGAAGAGGCAAGAGAGTAGGCCATAGTAGCCCCTCCTGCTCCTGTTCCTATGATGATAATATCGTAGTTACTCATACTCTGCCCAGGTTATAACTGTTTTGATTTCTTCTTCCGTTTTTTTTTCAAAGGCCTTTGCAAAGTCTTGATAAGGGATTTTACTAGTGATTATTTGTCTTATTAATCCCCCCCATTTTTCTTCTGCTTTTTTTAAATCTTCTACTGCAGAATGAAAATTTTCAAAGGACGCATTTACGCTTCCTAAAATTACTTGATTTTTCAATACCAGCTGTTTCATAAGAGCATTTCCTTGTACTTTTAAAGGGGGACCTTCTGCAGGAACTCCTGTTAGGACATAAATACCGTTGATACCCAATAGGGATGCAAGATCAAAATCAAGTTGAGCTATGCCAGCTGCTTCTAAGATCATATCTGGAAAAATATTTTCTTTGGACAAATAGGCTTGAAGATGTTTCTCTCCCTGTAAATAGAGCCCACCTAGCTGTTCAAAGATTTTGACTTTTAGGGAAGTCTTCTCAGCAAGATCAAGTCCCAATATTTTAGCTCCTTTTAAGGATAGGACCATAGTAGCTAATAGTCCTATAGGCCCAAGACCTGCTACTAAGACATATTTTTCTTTGGGAAAATCTGTTAGTTTGAGACGCGTTTTTTGGATAAGGGTGGCTTCTTCTATTGCTTTTTCTACTACTGTTGTAGGCTCGGTTAAGACAGCCACAGAAGCGATTTCTTTACAGAGGGGAATGACATATTTTTCTTCTTCTACTACATATTCTGTTTGATACCCTTGTTTTTGTTTAATTCCTCTTTCTTGATATTGGCCTGTTTCGCAAAAATCATAGCGATCCTCTTTACAAAATTTACACTGATTACATCCTCTTCGGACTGTGAGAACTACGAGGTCTTTTTTTTTCACCTTAGTAACTTCTTTTCCTACTTCATATACTTCTCCTAGCATTTCATGGCCGATGATTAATTCCTCTTTTCCGGGAGGGGCTTCTGCTCTTCCTCCCGCCACTTCTTCTTTGTCTGTACCACAGATTCCTACCTGTAAGATGCGTATTTTTACCTCATTGGGTTTTGTGATATGTACTTCTTCTATATCGACTATATGTAGATTTTTTGTACCAGGCTTTAAAGAAAGGGCTTTCATAAATCCTCTTTTTTAGAAAATTTTTTTTATAGCAGAGAGAAAGGAGATACCCAAGAGTTATTTTTTTACAAGCTCTAGTCCTGCATCAATTCTATCATCTGTTTGGGTATGCATATAGCTAAGACGCAATTTCCAGTTAGTCAATATTGGAGTGAAAAGATCTATTTTGAACTCGTGATAGGAAGGCTCGGTCTTGCGTAAAAGGCCATGATGAGACTGAACATGGCAAGTCCAAAAAGGGGAAAGACGGAAGAAAAAATTCGTAAGTAGTGTCATTCTTTTGTCCGATAAAGGAGAGTCTAAAAGAGCTCTTTCCTTTCTTGCTACATCTAAGATGAAGCTTGTATGATCTGACTTTCTCCAGTCATATTGAGAACGGTATCTTAGCTCTACACTAAAAGCAGCATTTTCATTTAGGGTATATTTTGTCTGCAAATTGCAAAAATCTAAAGTCGAACGGGGAAAGTTCCAGGCAGAATGAATAAAAATAGAAAAAGAGGAAAGAAGAAACTCCGAATCAAAATATAGCTTAGGCAAAAAAGTGCTTTCTGCCTTATCTCCTACAAAAGCATTGAAATAGAGGTTAGAGAGAAAACCATAAGAGGGGTTTTTAAAAAATAGCTGATTTTTTACTCCACTTTGAAAAAGAAACATTCTTTCAAAACCATCTTCAATGCTGAAAATAAAATGCCCTTTATTGGCTATAGTTGGGCTGGTTTTTCCTTCAAAATTTAAGTAGGGATAAATCCAATGAGAAAAAGGAGAGTAATTTCGGAAAAAAAAGCTTTGTAAAAGACACCGATAGTTTAAAGAACCTAGAAGGGCCTGTTTTTTTTGAGGATTATTTGTATAATAAACGCCTGTCAGTTCTAATTCAGGAACAAGACTACAGTACGGGAAAAAAAAATGGCGCGCAAAAAGGGTTTTTACTTGGGATCTTCCCGATTGAAATCCTGAAAGGCGGCTACTTAAATCATCAGAGTAAGATAAACGCAATAAAGCCGCCTGTAGTTGATTTTGAAAAAAAAGCTGTAGGCGATCTCCTAAAACTAAAGGTTTGTTTTGATAAAAAAGAGAGGGAAGTTTTTCTTTCATCGAGTAAAAAGAATTCACTTTAGGCCTAAAATCAAAAAGAGTAAGAAAGCTTTTTTCCTGATGCCTTAAAGCAAATTCGGTTTTGTAGGCAGTATTTATTTCAAAATCATCTGTACGAAAGTCTCCCGGCATTAAGACGTCGCTATACTTATCCCATGTGGCATCTATTTTAGTTTTATTAGAAGGGCTTAAATATCGGTATTCTCCTTGTAGGCGATATCGTCTTTTTTTTTCTAAATCATTGGGTAGAATATCGCTTGCAAGATAACTTTTAGTAATCCATTTCGTATTAGCATGAGAAGGAAGATAAGAAGTTTCTAGGGCTCCTCCAAAACCTTTTGCAATACGATATTCTGCTCTTAGAAAAACTAAAAAATCCTCTAGAGAAAAAATCTGCGCCCTTATACTCGGTCTCGGGCTCGTGGCTTTGTCAAAGGTGAGGTTGTATTGGATAATGGGTTGTTCAAATTTCTTTAAGTTTAAATAAAAAGAAGGGAGCCACAGAGGAAAAGGGAAAAAATAAAAGCGAAGATCTTTTGCATGAAGTACTTTATTACAGGAAATAGAGGCCTCTTTTGCCTTGATATACCAGGAGCTATCTTTATTTTCTGAAGTAGTAATAGAGGCGCCCTCTATTTGTACTTCCCCTGTTTCGAAAAAAACAATACTTTCTCCTCCGAAAAAAAAAGGAGAAAAAAAGGTTTTTCCCTGTACAATCCACCCCGTTTTTGAGGCAAGATCATATTTCATGCTCTCTCCTACATAGATTTTTCCTTTATGCTGGAATATCAAGTGTGTAGAAGCCTCTATTCTATTTTCTTTATTTCGATAGTAGGAGATATTCTGCGCTTGAATTCGAAACCCTTCTCCCTGTACTACGCCCCCTTGCGAAGTAGAAAGTATCCCTTCTTCATAGGTAGGATTTTGTAAATCGAAAAAAATGGTATCGGGATAAGAAAAAACAAAGGGATTTCCCTTAGAAGAGGGGCTAGCTTGTAAAAAGCAAAAAACAGAAAACAAAAAACAGAAAAAGCACCTGGGCAAGCAATAATTCCTTCCTAAAGTTACTAGGATAGTATACCTGCCCTCTGTAAACAAAGAGCTTTTTTAACGAAGGCTTTGTAGTAAAATTCCTGCTAGGGCATAGCGGTTTTTGGATTGAGGATTTTTGATTATTTCTAAAAGAACGTGGATAGACTCTGGGTCTTGTTGTGCAGCTAAAGCAGCAAAACTTTCCATTAAAAGTTGAGATTTTTCTTTGGCAGAGAGGCTATATTTGGAAAGAAATCTTCTTTCCATCGAAGGAAGGTAAGGCCTTAACTCTATAATAAAAACGTCCTTATTTTCCCTAATCCATCTCAAGACTTCCTGCTTGTAGGGTCCCTTTTCCTGTAGACGAAATAAAGCCAAGTTACAGTAGCTTCTCAAAAGAGGAAAGCCCCATTTCTGTGAACCTTCTTTTAAAAGAGCTATAGCTTTTTCTGTTTTTAAAGCTTCTAAAAGATGTACTGCTAAGGGGATAAAGTCATTTTTTTCTCGATTGAAGACGAGATTTAATAGGGAAAGAAAAGCATCTTCTTGTAAGAGTGAAGCGTCTTGTAATATCTGCTCTTTTAGGTGAAGAGAAATATTTTCTAAAAAAGCAGCCTCTTTTTGCTCTTTTGCATAAGCAGAAGAGAGAACCTTATAGGCACAGTGGGATTTTCCTAAGGAAGTAGTAGGCACAAGTAACAGAGATTCCTCTTGAGAAAAAAAAGAAATAAGAAAGGGAAGTACTCTCTCTTGTTTTTTGTGTAAAAAGGCAATAGCTGCATTTATAGAAACCTCTCTGTCTTTAGAAAACAGAAGAGAATACAAGGTGTCCTCAGAACCATCCACATTAGAAAGAGCCTGAATGGAGAATAAGTGGTGTGCTTTGGCTTGTTTTTTTATAGCTTCTTTAGCTTCTTCTTTTCCTAGTTTATATAAAGCCTTATATGCAGCCAGCCTTACATTTTCGTTTTGCTCCTGAGTAGATAGCTTTTCTAAATAAGGGAAACTATGAGAATCTTGGAAGGTTCCCAAAGCAAAAGCGCAAGCTTCTTTTTCTGCTATGTTATCGTGGGTAATCTTTTTTCTTAAACAAGGTAAAAAATCATCTCTTTGAAATAGAGTTAAATTATGAATTACTTCCACGCATACCAAGGGATCTTTATCTTGTAGAAGAGACTTTAGAAGATGAATAGAGTTAGGGCTTTCTGAAAGGGCAAACAGGGAAGGAAACCATACTTTACAAAAAGGGGGCAAACGGTTCATGAGGTTTTCAATATGATAAGAGGCCAAAGGGTGTTTTCTCTGGGCAAGACTAAAAGCAGCTTCCAAACGAGTTGCCAAATACTCAGAATGTAGTGCTTCTACTAGGAGATGGTCACTTTCCTTACAAGGGATATTAGCTAAAAAGTGAACGGCAATTAACTGAAGTTCTGGATTTTTACAAAAGAGGCTGTTTCTTAGAAAAGGAATGGCTCTTTCATGGGAAGAAAAGCCTGCTCCTAAAGTAGCTAAAAACCTCACGGGAAAATCTTCTGAGCTATTTCCTTGCTCTAAAAGAATTAAAGCTACCTGTTCTAAAAGAGCAAAATCTTCTTTTTTTTCTAGGGAAACAAGCTTTTCATAGGCATGAATAGCCTCTTCTACTTTTCCTTGATGCATTAAATAGAGAATTCTTCTTTTTTCGGGGGAAAAGGATTTAGCAAGAAGCAGACAAGGAAGTAATAAAAAAAACAAAAACTTCAAAAGGACCCCTTCCTTGCATTGTGGAAGATTTTTCTTTTTTTAAAAAGTCCTTATCCAAGGATCTTTTGAATTTTTCCTTTTTTGGGATAGAAATCAATCCAGATTGGAGAGCTCCAGCCCAGATTTTCGTCTTCTTGAATAATTCTTAAGTAGTAATAGACAAAAGGAATCTCTCTTTTTCCTTGAATGAGTATCTCCTCTAAAGGGCTTTGGTCATCGTAGGTAAAATGAAAATCTACTTTTCCGGGAAGAAATGATTTTAAGAGCTTCCCATTTCTTAAGATCTGAACTTCCCGTATATCAGAGCTAGCAATAATGTGTCCTTGAATGTGACGGTTGAAATCCAATCCGGGCTTTTTCCGATTGTCTAGTTCAGAGCCCATCATTTCCTGTGCTATAGAAAAATCAATAACCATCCTGGGACCCGTAGTAGCGTAACATCTTCTTGCTTGTAAAGCCTCAAAAAGAGAGCTTCTTGTATGATCCTTAGCAAAGACGGCTGTAAGACCGGGAGAGTATTGCTTTTGGTCCAACTCATAAAGGTCTTTATAGATGCCACGATCGTCTAACCCTCCTGCTATAAAACCAAACCGGCATCCTTCTCCAAGAGCTTTACGGAGGGAGCCTTTTGGGTTTTCCTGTATACTTGCTTTTCCTTTTCCCCGAATAGGTCTCAGATTTCCCTCTTCTTCTGAGCATTCAGAACAGCCCCAGGAATTATATATTTCTACCACTCTTTCCGCTTGCGTATCAAAATTTTTAAAGTCATAAAAATACTCTCCTCCCATGGTAAAGGAGGGAATAGCCAATAATTCTTTGGCAGGAAACATTTTGTAAATTTTTTTCAAACCGCTAGTTTTACCATCTTTTCTCCTTGAAATGGGACGGCTGTCTTTTGCATAGACAATTTGTCTTATACCCTCTTCTCCTACTTCTCCCACATATTGAAAACCCAGGAATACAGAAAATCGCTCATCTTCATTAAGCTCTACGACTTGAGTATTCATATTTTTCCACTGATCTGAAGAAGTTTCTTTCTCCTCTTCAAAAGGGGAAAGACCATAAAACTGAAAGGCTCTGTTATCCCTAAAAAAACGAAGGCAAGACTCGAGTTGTTCCACCGCATCAAAACGCATAGATTCTCCGTGAAGCATCCCCCAAAACAACGAAAAATCTCCTTCTGGATAACATTTGATGGGGTAAGAAAAGTATTGCTTTTTGGAAGTGAGGTCTTTTAATTGAATTTTATAAACACCTGGTTCATTGAAATAAAGATTAGGTAGCGTAAGAAAACCACTTTCAGGAACAAAAAGCTTCCAATTTAAGTTCTCTCTTAAATGTTCATAGCTCAATTCAATCAGGGTTTTTTCTGGGGCCTTCGAAGTTAGATTCCCATATTCATCTTCAAAACGGACTACTACATCAAAACGCTTATTTCTCGTAACAAGAGAAGGAGAAAGCACCCTTATTTGGGTTAAATTATTCCCTCTTACATCTAAATAAAAAACTTCAGGCTCTTTGTATTCACCTGTCCCTTTTGGGTCTATATAAAGATGGAAAGGGCGCTTTCTTTGAACATTAGTCTGGCAACGATTCCCCTTATCAGAGGAAGAGCCTCCCATGTGTATAGTAAAAGTTTCACCTATCTTTAGATCAGAAGGAAGTAAAAATTCAAATCTTCCTAGACTAAAGGGCATTTCTTCCGCTTTTTTAGCAGCAATAGTAGCTCCTTTCATTTCAGCCCAAATGAGATTTTCCTTTTGTTTTAGGTCACAAGAAGGAATCATCCAGTCAAAAGGGCGTCCTAAACTAACAAGATCAAAAAGAATTTTGGATCCTTTAGGCAAAGCAGAAGAAGAAGTATAAGAAAAAGACCACAGAGAGCTTTCTCCTGCTAAAGCCGCGTTAGGGCTACATACACAAATAGAACGTCTCATGGAATCTCCCTATTAAAATAACTAATTTTCCCCCTATTTTGCCCGAAGAAGCTTTTGTTTTGCAAAAGCTATTTCTCCTTTAAAGGCCCTCTTCTTCCTGCTTCCTAGGAGTGATTCGAATCTTTTCTATAGACCTTTCTGTGGTATTTAGTACTTCTAAAATAAACTGGTCATGGTAGATAATCCACCCTTGGGGAGGGATACTTCCTGCTCTGTGGAACATATAACCTCCGATAGTTTCATAATCAGAATGAGAAGGAATATGGATATTTAACTTATTTTCTAGGTCTAAAATGCTCATTTTGGCATCTACGATCCAGTCTCCATTGGGAAGTTTCCAATAGGGTTTTTCTGGTTCTAGGTCATATTCATCTTCTATTTCGCCTACCAGCTCTTCTAATACGTCCTCAATAGTCACAACTCCTTCTGTACCACCATATTCATCTACTACAATGGCAAAGTGTCGCTGTTTCATTCGAAACTCTTGTAAGAGGTGCGAAATTTTTTTATTTCCTGGGATGTAAATAACTGGTTTTATGAAGTTTTCTACAGGGGTTTGTAAAGAGCTTTTTTCTTGTTCTAAAGTTTCTGCAAAAACCTTGAGTACATCTTTAAACAGGAGAACCCCGATGATATGATCCAAGTTCTCTTGATAAACAGGAACTCTACTATAGTTTTCTGTTTCAAAAAGCTTCATAGAATCTTTTAGCTTAGTTTTTGAACAGAGAGCCGCAATATGAATTCTGGGGACCATGATTTCTTTGGCTACTCTGTCTTTAAAGAGAATAAAAGAAGAAAGGAGCTTAGCATCGTTAGAGTCGATTTTCAAAGGAAGATCAGACTCTTTTAGCATTTCCTGTAGTTGACCTTTCAAATAGGGGAGAGAATTTGCCTTTTTCTTATTGAAGACTCTATGGTGGATTTGGAAAAAAAAACCTAAGAAAGGAAAGAGAAGAACTAGGTAACAGGAAATAAGAAAAGAGAAAAAAGTAAGAAGAAAAGAAGGTTGATAGAAAGTAAGCAAACGAAATAGAAAACAAAAAGAGAAAGAAATTACAGCTAAAAGGAGAAAACCCACTAAATGAAACCAGATAGGCTCTCTTTGTAAAAAAACACCCAAAGAAGAAAAAGCAAAGCCCCCATAGAAAAGAAGCAGCAGATGTTTAGCAAAATGGGTAGAGGTAAACAGTCCTTCTAAGGGTTCTTTAGAAAAAAACCTTTGTAGAAAAAACCGAAAGAAAAAAGCCCTGGGTCTTTTCCACAAAAACTGTTTAACCCGAAACTTTCCCCAGAAGGTCTGTAGGGCAGAAAAGGTCTCTAAGCAAAGAACTCCTACAAAGAAAAATATCGGAAGGCAAATAGAAATCTCAAGAGTCACTAAAAAAATCTCTTTCTCTACGGGCTCTGTCTAAAAAAAACAGCGCTTTTTTCTTTTTTTAGCACGATCTTCCTTGGAAAGGAAAGAGATTATTTAGAGGCTGTCTTGGGGAGGCCTGTTACCCTAGTACTTATTTTCTCTCCCCAAAGGCCTTTTTCTTTCAGAATCTTCACTCTTTCAAATCTTTTCAAAACGTTTTTTTTCTTAGCCCCTTTATTGGCTTTTCCGTAGCTTTGATGTCTTGACATATGTTTACCTATTTCACCCTTGCTATAAAGGAATTTTTTGCCTCATTAGAGGAGACCGCATTAAAATGCTCTTTATACCCCATCTCCAGTTGATCTTTCTTAGGGCCTGTTTTGAGGAAAGGCTTTTTTCTTTTCCTAGGAGATAAGGCTCTTCTTTTAGATTGTTTGCTCATTCTTGTCATATAGATTCCTAAGTTTCACAGCCGAAAGGGAGGAGTATAGGATTTTTTATTTCTGAAATCAAGTATATTTGGGCCCTTTAGATTCAATGATGAATTTTTCCTCTCTGTAGGCTTCAAATTTTTTCTGAGAAAGGTTTTTTTTCAGAGGGGAAGTAAGATCTTCTAATTCATAAATTAAGGGAACTTTTTCCTGTAAAAAAGGGGTAGGCCAGAGATTAAAAAGGGCTTTTGCTTTCATGAAATTTTCCCTTCTCGTACTGATTACAAGAAAATCTTTGCAAGCCTTATCGGAGATTCTATGGGGTAAAAAACTTGTTTCGGGAACTTTCCAAAAAAAATCATCTAAAAATTGCGCTGCTTTCTCATCGGGAGCTAAAAACAGAAGAGATTCTTTTTTTTCAAAGTGATCTTGTGCCAAAAAAAGGAGCCTTTCTAGTTTTTCCGTATCTGTTTTTACAAGATAAAAGAGTACTCTTGAAGTCATAAGGCCTTTTTTAAACTCTCTATCATTTTTTTAGGTAAGGGAAGAGGCTTAAAAGAGCTATTTACAAAGCAATGGGTCGTTTTAGCTTGAGCTATACAGGCAATATTTCGAAAAAGGGAATAATTTAGAGAAAAGCGAACTTTTGTAAGATTTTCTGTGGATATAGTAATTTGAATTTCTTCCAAGGAATAAAGGGGCTTTTGGTATTTTATAAAAAGATCCACTGTAGGGCAGAAAATTTGTTTTTTTTCTATTTCCTTGATATCGTAGCCTATTTTGTGAAAAAAAGCGCAACGGGCTACTTCTAAATAGGTTACAAAAGAGCTATGATGGATGATTTTATCCTGAGCTGTCTCTGCGTACCTAGTTTGTAGGAAGTAATTAAAACTCATACACGATTTCTCTCAAAGCTAGAGATAGCAGGGTAACAGTTTCCCTTTTTTCTGAACAGATGAGGGGGACTATTTTCGAAATTCTAAGGAGAATCTTTTGACAAGAAACAGAAAAAGGGAGATGAAAAGATCTTATGGAAGAGATTTCTCCGTTTCAGATTTTGCATAATCCGCTTCTTAATAAGGAAACAGCTTTTGAAAAAAAAGAGCGGGATCTGTTGCATTTACACGGCTTCTTACCGGAACATATCTCTTCTTTACAAGAGCAAATAAACCGAATTTTTCTCTCTCTGAAAAAGAAAAACACGGCTCTAGAAAAATATATTTTTCTCAATGAGCTTATGAACCGTAACGAGTTGCTTTTTTACCAATTTTTACAGGAGCATATACAAGAGATGCTTCCTCTTATTTATACTCCCACCGTAGGAGAAGCTGCTTTACAATACAGTCTAATCTGTCAAAAACCGAGAGGTCTTTATCTTTCCTATCCCTTACAGGACAAAATAGAGGAAATTTTGGAGCATTATTCCACAAAAGAAATAGAGGTAATTGTAGTTACTGATGGAGAAAGGATTTTAGGATTAGGAGATCAGGGAGTAGGGGGGATGGTAATTCCTGTAGGAAAGCTTATTTTATACACCTTATTTGCGGGAATTCATCCTGAAAAAACCCTCCCTATTCTACTGGATGTAGGGACAAATAACGAGTTTCTTTTAGGGAATGAATTTTATTTGGGCTATAGAAGTCGCAGAATAATAGGAAAAGAATATGAAGGCTTTATAGAGCATTTTATCGACTGCATAAGAAAAAAATTTCCCAAGGCTCTCGTTCAATGGGAGGATTTTGGTAAGGCAAATGCTAAGAAGATTTTAAAGAGATACCAAAAGAGGGTTCTTTCTTTTAATGATGATATTCAAGGGACAGCCTCTACCGCTTTAGGAGGAATACTCTCTGCTTTACAGGTGAGAAAAGAATCTTTACTCGATCAGAAAATTGTGATCTTTGGAGGAGGAAGTGCTGGACTTGGGATAGCCGAGGGAATTTTGCAGATGATGCTCCATTTAGGATTATCTAAAAAAGAAGCTCTTTCTCGATTTTTCATCCTAGATAAGCAGGGACTTATTCACTCAGGACAAGAAGGGCTTTGTAGGGAGCATACATTTTTTGCACAAAGAAAAGAAGAATTACAGCAATGGAAAGTAAAACAATTTCTTACTATTTCACTCCAAGAGGTATTAGAAAATCTACAGGCCCCCATCTTAATAGGGGCTTCTGCCCAAGCGGGTGCCTTTAATGAAAACTGTATAAAGGCTCTTTATAAAACTTGTAAAAGGCCCATTATTTTTCCTTTATCTAATCCCCCTTCGAAAATGGAGGCATTTCCTGAAGAACTTCTTAGTTGGACAGAAGGAAACGCAATTTTAGCAACAGGGAGTCCTTTTGAACCTATCTCTTATAAAGGCAGGTTTTATAAAATAGGGCAGTGTAATAATTTATACACATTTCCCGGAGTAGGGTTGGGAGCTTTAGCAGTAGAAGCCAAAGAGGTGACAGACACTATGTTTTTAAAAGCAGCTGAGGTATTATCTACGTTTTCTCCTATGATTAAGGACAGCCAAGCTCCTTTATATCCAGAAGCGGCGAATCTTTCAAAAGTAGCTTTTGCTATAGCCTGCGAGGTAGCAAAACAAGCAGTAAGGGAAAAGGTGGCTACAAAAGAGGGAAGTATAGAAGAACTAGTACAAAAAAGGATCTGGAAAGCCTCTTATTAAAGGGATAAGGCTTTTTCAAGATTATCGTAGTGAGGTTCGTAAGAGATATCAGAGACAAGCTCTGAGTACAAGATCTTTCCTTCTTCATCAAGGAGGAGAACAGCTCTTGCCAAAAGACCTTGTAGGGGGCCATCTTCCATTAAAACCCCATACTTTTTTCCAAACTCTTTATTTCTCATTAAAGAAAGGGTAACGATATTGTTCGCTCCTTCTTGAACACAAAACCTTTTCTGGGCAAACGGAAGATCGCAAGAGATAATCAGAATCAGAAGGGCAGGGCACCTCTTTCCTATCTCATTAAATCTTTTTGCAGAGGTTCCACAAGTGGGGGTATCTAAGCTGGGGACAATATAGAGAAGTCTTTTTTTTCCCGAAAAATCTTCTAGGGTTTTGTCTTCTAGGGTTTGTGAGGTCAAGACAAAAGAAGGAGCTTTTTCCGAGACTTTAGGAAGCTCTCCACAGGTATGAAACTCTTTCTGCTTTAAAAGAACCAAGGCCATCCAATCCTCTCCATAAAAATGTATGTTACCTTTTTTAAAAAAACTGATACAAGAAAAAAGGACAGGGGAAGGGTATGTTTCGCAAATTTTTTTGGCTACTGGTTTTTTTAGCAGGTTATTTTTGGGTAGTATTATCGGAAAAAGAAGATCATGTAGTGAGTCAAGCAAAAACCATAGGGGTTTTGGTTCACAAAAAATGGAATAGCCTAGGTCTTAAATGGCATATTCATACATTTAAATGTCCCAAGAAAAAAACTTCAAGAGCCTCGAATTTTTCGAGCGAGCTTTTCTAGTTTTTTATCCTCTTCTCTAACGTAATCATGAGAGGAGACATAACCTTCATACTTATCAAAGTATTTATCTATATGGGCTATGACTGGTTCCCATTTTTTTATTTCAGCCGTATGATGCATAGGGAAAAGTTTAGCATGAAGATGATCTATTCCCACTCCTTCTAATATAAAGGCTACCTTATCTACACTTTCTAGTTTTTCCTCTAAAACCCTTACAACCTCTTTACTGGCTAAGATGAGCTTTGTCAAAATCTCATCGCTTACATCGAAAGCATAAGCGGGATAGTGTTTCTTCGGAATAACGAGGGAAAAGCCTTCTGTATTAGGAAATATAGAAAGGAAAGATAAGAACTGTTCATTTTCCCAGATCTTATGACAAGGTTTTTTTCCCTGGGCTATTTGACAAAAGACACATTCATCCATTCAAAAAAAGACTCCCATCCCCAGGGTAATGAAAAGCAGGAATAAAGAAAAGAGAAGATTCACAACAGAAGGTCTGATAATTTATATTATGTTTTATAAAAGCCGGTTACCTTACTATCCGGCTTACAAGATGGTCTCTTTCTCCATTTCCTCGTTTTTCGCAAACAGTAAAATATAGATAAGTTCCAGAGAAAAAAACTTTTTTTATACTTAAGAGGCCTGATGGGAAAACATGGTAAAGATCGATAGGAGAAATAGAACTATCAGGGCGATCTAAATCATAAATACAAATATATCTCCCATCAAAAAGCGATAGAAAGCTTTCTACTAAGAGTAAAAGCCCTTGCTGCTGGGTAAAATGAAAGGTATCTGGTTCTCTTTTCATAAGAAGAAGGGATTTTTTACTCGCATTTAAAGTTCTTTTAAAAGGCCCTATAATATCATTATTCTCTACCCGCTGTACCTTTACACATAAAGTAACCTCACCGGGATCGTATACTATTGAAAGGCCAGTAAAAGAGACTTGTAGAGCTTTTTCTGGTATTAAAGAAGCTACGACAAAAAAACGACCATTACAAAGAGAATAAGGCTTACCAAAAGTATTTTGCGGAACTTCAAGAGAGGAGGATAGCATCCTTGTATCATCATTGGTTTCATTACGAACCTGGAGCTTTACGCTTTGACGAGAACTAAAGAAACGTCCTCTTTTTATAGAGTTTATTTCCCGAAAGACTTTCTTTATTGATTCGGCATATAAAGCCCCTTCGGCAATATCCAGCTCTCCTCCCATCATAAGACAACGGCAACAGCTAAAGCAAATCTCACTAAGAGAAGGTTCTGAAACCTCATAAAATCCAGAGAAATTTCGATGTAAATCGTAAAAACCTACTTGTTTCTCCGTTATTTTCGATTCTTCTTCTAAAGAATGGAGTAAGATCAGAAATCCCTTTACGCTACGGATTACCTCAAGGGAATATTTGCCAGGATTAAATCTAGAAAGTATCGAACTCACATTTTGAGTAATAGAAGAAGACTTTAGAGAAAATTTCAAAATAGTAGCGTAAAGCCCCTCTTCTTCTCCTCTACTCTCTTCTATTAAAGGCTTCTTTTCCTCTGTTATAGGGTCTAGTTTTTCCTCTTCTTCTTTTTCAGATTTTTTTCCAGATAAGCAAAAGATAGTCAACAGATCCTTAGCTTTATTATCCGGAGATAAAAGACAGGCAAAGTAAAGCCTATGAAAGGAGACGGGTATAGTAACTCTATAAGGAGCTTGATCTGCGTTTAAAATATATATATGTATTTGAGAAACCTCCTGGGAAAAAGAAGAAACCAAAGCGGCCTGCTTTATTCCTTCGGAAACTAAATCAGTAACCCCATAAAGCTTACTACAAGGATCAAGGGAAAGACACAAAGACATGCAAGTACCTCATTGATATCTCATAATTTTATCAAAAATTAAGATTTCGTAAAGAACCAATTTTTTAAATTTTCCTTTTGGATAAAAAAAATATCCCCTATCTTCCTTAAGAGGCAGGAAAACACTAATGAAAAAAGAGAAAATTCCTTACGGAGAAGGTCGAACATCCCTAATAGGTACGCTCTACTCCCCTACTTCTAAGAATAAAACTCCTTTGATTTTAGTTTTTCCTACCTGGAGTGGCAAAGATCTTTTCATAGAGGAAAGAGCCGCTTATTTAGCAAAGCTTGGCTATGCAAGCTTTGCGGTAGATATGTATGGCGAAGAAAAAATAGGCTCTTCCAAGGAAGAAAATAGAGCTCTTATGAAGCCCTTTATAGAAAATCGCCTGCTTTTACAGAAAAGAGTTTTACTAGCTTTTAGAAAGATCCAAAGTCTAGAGCAAGTAGACTCAAAAAAAATAGGGGCTATAGGTTTTTGTTTTGGAGGACTTTGTGCTTTAGATCTGGCAAGATCTGAGTCTTCTTTAAAGGCGGCTGTAAGCATTCATGGTTTATTATTAGCTCCTCCCTTTGCCTATAAAGATATCTCTGCTAAAATCTTGGCCCTACATGGACACGATGATCCCATGGTCCCTCCCGATCAAGTGCTTGCTTTTGAAAAGGAGATGAGTGAAAAAAAAGCCGATTGGCAGTTTCATACCTATAGAAATACTATGCATGCCTTTACAAATCCGAAGGCAAAAGATCCTTCTTTTGGAACCGTTTATCAACCTAGCTCTTGCCGAAGGGCCTTTTTCCTTTTAGAAGCATTTCTAGAAGAAGTTTTTCATGATTAGTGCCGTTATTCTAACTAAAAATTCTGAGAGAACCCTAGAAAAAACCCTCTCCTCCCTTCAGAGCTTTCCTGAAGTAATTCTTGTAGATACAGGTTCTCAGGATAAGACTTTCTTTCTCGCAGGAAAGTTTTCTAATGTGAAACTCTTTAAAACCTCCTTTACTTCTTTTGGAGCTTTAAGAAATTGGGGTGCTTCTTTAGCAAAACAGGAATGGATTCTAGCTTTAGATAGTGATGAATACCTCTCTTCTTCCCTCGTACAAGAAATTCATAAAACGGTTTTACAAGAAGATAACGTTTACGCTTTTTCCTTCCATAACTACTTTAGAGGAAAGCATATGAAATGTTGTGGATGGCATCCCGAATTTCATATAAGGCTTTACAGGAAGAAAAAAACCTTTTTTGTGAATGAAGAACTGCATGAAAGACTTTGCTTAACAAAGCTTAAAACGAGTTTTTTTAAAAACCCTATAGTCCATACCCCCTATCTGGAAATAGGGGATTTTTTGCGAAAAATGGAGCTTTATACTACCCTATTTGCCAAACAGCATAGAGGGAAAAAGAAAAGTTCTTTCTCCAGAGCACTTTTTCATGCTAGCTTTGCTTTTTTTAAGTCTTATTTTTTTAAAAGAGGGCTTTTTTTTGGGAGTAGAGGCTTTATTCTCGCCTCCTATCAGGCAAGCTCCGCTTTTTATAAGTACTTGAAGTTAGCAGAAGAGAACAAAAATAATGCTAATCACTCTTCTATTTCATAGAGTCTCTTTAGACGGGGCCACCCCTTTTACCAATAAACTGGAAGAGCTAAAAACCCTTTTGAAAGATATTCAAGCAAGATATCCCCTAGTTTTACCAGGAGAAAGGCTTTCTAGGAAAAAACTTTCCTGTTGCATCACCTTCGATGACGCTTTTTATGATTTTTATCATTACCTTTTTCCCTTTTTGCAAGAGGAAAAAATTCCGGTTGTTTTGGCTATTATACCTGGCCTTGTCCCAGAAAAGTCGAGTCTTCCTTCATGGGAAAGACTAGCTATTGCTACAAAAGAAGCTTTTTCCCTTAGAAAGAAAGAGGCTTTTTGCTCTTGGCAAGAGCTTCGGGAAATGACAAAAACCCCTTGGGTCTATCCCGCTTCTCATTCTTTTTCTCATACCAATTTGGTTTTAGAAAAGAATCTAGAAAAGGAGATCTTGGACTCAAAAAGAATTTTAGAAAAAAAGCTTTCTTTTCCCATAGAAAGTTTTGTCTATCCTTTTGGTAAATTCAATGTTTTTACGAAACGTTTAGTAAGTAAGCACTATCGCTATCAATTTAGGATAGGCTCTTCTATAAATTTTAGCTGGGAAAGTATTTCAGGGATTACCTATCGTATTCCCCTGGATCAAAAAACAGACTTTTTCCTGAAAAAAACCCATCTTTTTAGGTGGCTGCTAAATGTTTTAAGAGGGCGATAAGAGATAAGTCCTCCGCTGTGCTTTTACTCAATTCGCTTTCTAGCCCTATTACATCTCATGTCTTCCTTTCGTTTTCAGAATAATCTGAAGATTCGCTATCAGTTTTTGCAACATAAAAACCTCTTTTCTTTCTATAAAAATAACTAAAACGGATAGGGCAAGATTCTAGGTAATCTCCTTCTTTTTTTATGAAGATAAATTCTCTTGATATGTCGGCTGCTTTAGCAGGTCCACCCCCTAGGGTTGTCTCATGCACATATCCTGGATATCTATCTGTGCCAAAAAATCTTTTTTTATAAAAACGATATCCATTAAGTTCAACGGCTTTAGTAATGTCATACACGAAACCTTGGTAGAACGATTCCTTGCTCGGAGTCTGAGCTAAAGTCATATGAACCCTATCCCCTTCTTTTTGTACTTTGGAAACTGAATAAAAAAAACCCTGAATCAAAAGAGGTAAGGTTTGCGATTTAAAATCACTCCCATCATGAGGACAGTTCCAGTGAACTCTAGGAAAATGTTTGCCCTTAGTTTTTGGATGCTGGTGAATCTTAGTGCCATCAAAGCCAAGAATAATTTCAACCCCTCTAGCTCTTAGTCTCTGAATACGCTGAACGCGCTCGCAAAGCTCGCTACAGAAAACCTCTTCAAAATAAGTCTTTTCTGAAAAAAACTTTCTGAAGCACAAGTAGAGTCTCTCTTCTTCACACTCAGGGCAAATCTCAGAGTCTCTCTCAAACTTCTTTGACTGTAACTCTGTTGCGATGATGGATTTTGATAAGTTAGGGTGTTTTGCTTTCTGTTTATCTAGAAAAGCTTCCGTCCACACGAAACTACCCTCTCCTACAAAAAGCCTTTCCTTATGTTTTCCGCTACAATTGTGTATACTGTTCATTTTTCCTCACATCGGACCTAAAAAGTCCCTAATCAGAACAAAAAAGGTATAATAGATGAGTCTTGAAGGGAAACATTTTTTTAAATACAAAAAGTATAGCGGCAGACAGACTTGGAACAACAAGTCAGGAATTGTGATTCTTCTTTAACTTTTGGACTTTAGTGGCCTTGGGTTGGTCTTTAGCTTTTCTAACCCAAAATTTGCTTCAAGTTTCGTTGTACTTTAGTTCTGTCTTTTTTGGAAAGTTTCCCTAAACCTCTTATGACCAAACGATGATCTAAAGTAAATAATTTGAATCGAATTAACGAAGGATTAGAGAGACCGCTTGGTTTCAGATCTTCTATAACTATGTCACTAGGCTAAAGATTTTGATCTCCTCTGAAAGAAGTAATCATAGCCATAATACTCATTCCTAATTTCTCTCCAAAAGCATTTGATTTAGACAAAACCAAAACAGGACGCCTTTTCTCCCTTTCTATATCTGTAAAGGGAAAGGGAACCACAACAATCTCATATTGTTTATAGGTCTTTGTAGGCTTCTTCATCTTCTTCAGAGTCCCATTCATTCATAACCATATCTATCCCCTCTAAGTAAGCGAGATCCAAAGAAGCACTTTTCTTTAAAACTACTGTACCATCGGGTAATAACTCATAAATTACCTGGTCTCCTTGTTTGAGCTTTAATCGATCTCTTATTTTTTTAGGTATAGTTGCCTGGTATTTTGAGGTTAGCCTAGAAGGGTACCTACCTACCGATGGTTTCTTCCTTCTTTTTAGTTTTGCTCTCATAGAAATGCTCCTTAATAATGAAGGGTACCGTAATACAGTATTACCTTTCAACATTCCTTCCTAAAATCTTCATTAAAAAAATTTTTAGTTTTTTTGGCCTGTTATTGGCTCTTTCTATTATTTTTTCTTTTAATTATTGTAGCTTAAATGCTACACTTGTTACATGAAAGATGAAATTGATATTCAATTAAAAGAAGGGCTTACTAAAATAGATCCCTCTAAAATTATGTTAGATAAGACATTTCTTATTTCTGCTCTTTTAGAGTGTTTTGGAGATAGTGATCCTGATGCATTCCTTGAAATTTTGGACGGATATATTATTGCCCATAACAAAACTGCCTTTGCAAAAAAAGCTGCTATTTCAAGAAGCACACTGTATGACATGCTCCATGGAAGAAAAAATCCCACTCTTCGGGTATTAACTCAATGTATCCATGAATTAGTATCATAAAAGCACCCATGAAAAAACTAAAAAATTATAAATCAGCACTAGTCGAAAGATTAAAAAACTCTAAAGAAGCAGCCGTTTATTTAAATGCTGCTTTAGAAGAAGATGACTTAAAGGTCTTTTTAATTGCTTTAAGAGATGTAGTAGAAGCTCACGGAGGTGTTTCTCAGCTTGCTAAATCAACTAACCTAAACAGAGAAAGTCTTTATAGGACTCTATCCAAGCAAGGAAACCCTACCATTTTAAGCTTATTTCATATGTTGGACTCTTTGGGGTTAGAATTAAGTATTAGAGCCGCTGTCTGAGTAAACATAGTGGCCACGTTTTAGGCTAATAATTTTTTCTTGTTTTACCTTCTTCAGTTCGTAAAGGAAATTATTGACTTTTTGCTTTTCTGGAGACAACGGATAATTTTCATAAAAGATCCCTAATCCTTTGCACACTTAGTAACTTATTTTTTCGATTAGGGAATCTGTCAAAACTTAATTTGAAATCTGTTCTTGGCCAAGCTTTTTTCTCTCGAGTAAGAGATCGTTTTCGAGCTATTGGTGCTCCTATACCCATTCTTGACCTGAAATGGGTATATATAATAGAGCGTTATTTGTTACAATTGTCTTCAAACTCTCTCTTAAGAGACTAAAATGAGTTATATTCACAGCTTTCTATCTTCTTCGTATTCCCCTGGGGGGATTGTCCAGGATCTGGTTTCTACCTGCTTTATAAATCCAGTTCTAGAAGATCAAGCATTAGATTTTTTTCGAAGATTCAACCTTGACACTCAGTCCTTGGACCCCTTATGCATCTCTTTACCCCAACAAGGCCTTATCCTTCTGACAAATGCTATTGTTATAGTTCCTGCTGCGCTCATTTTTCCTGTATGGATTTATACCCATAACCTGTTGTCTATTTTTCTAGTAGCTTTCGCTGCCTTAGTTTTTTTAGCACAAATGATACGTATTCATATTTCAATTATTAGACAACCACCCTATCTCGGACACAAAATAGCTGAAAACTTAATATTGCAAACCAGTTTACGACTAATGAGAAGCGAGATACCCCTGTCTGGTTCCCTTCGGGAAGCCCTTAGGGTTATCATGGGCCTTAACAGGCAACCTTCTCCGGCTTTAACTTTACTATCTGTTTTTGATGAAGCTAATATGCAAAATGTAGCAAAAAAACTGCTGGAAGGATGTCCAGACGCTGTTGCATTGCTGGAAGAATATGACCCCGCTATTTATCAGTATTATATAGCAAAATTGATTTTCCTTTATGCTGTTGGGGAATTCTGCCAATCCGATCTTCCAAAGATAGATAATACCAACTTCTTTAAGCAACAAACAGAAGATTTCATATTATCTATAAGAGAGCGCCTACTAAGCGGCATTATACAAGAGAGTGAAATAAGACAATGCCTGAATTTATTCAATAATCACCCAATTTCACTTCAAGACTTTCCTTCCTTCTTTAAAGAAGGTTTGGGTGATGTCGTTTTTTCAGAAATACGCATAGATGGCAATGTAATCCTATTCTTACATTGGGCAGCCGCCTTTTCAATTACAGCAACTACCTAATTGATGTAATCGTTAACATGATCCACTCTTTTCAAAAGAGCTATGCTTCCAAAGTATAAGCTACTTGAAACCTTTTAATCTATTTAGATCTTTTGCTGGGTTTCGTGGTCTTTTGGACTTTAGTGGCCCTGTATTGGCCTTCCTGAAAAAACAATTAATTTTTTGACTTAATTTCTACTACTTGCCAAACTGTCCGATATTTCGTACAATTGGACTTATCCATTATAGATATAAGTAGGACGCCAGATTTTGAAAGGTGGTTTGCAAGAGAGTCTCTAAAATCACAAGCTCAAATAGTAGCAAGGCTAACGAGGATACAAATTTATGATCACTTCGGTGATTATAAAGTATTGGGGGAAGATTTGCTGGAATTAAGATGGAAGTCTGGAAGAAGGGTCTATTTTACTATTTATGAGGATAAGGGAAGGCATGTTTTACTTCTATTAGGAGGAAATAAAAATGACCAGAACAAAGACATTAAGAAGGCGAAAACACTTATCTCAAAATACAAAAAAGAATACTAAGCGAGCTTCTTTTACGCCGATTACTTTAAAAACAAAAGAAGGGCTTGCTAAAATAGATCCCTCTAAAATTATGTTACATAAGACATTTCTTATTACTGCTCTTTTAGAGTGTTTTGAAGATAATGACCCTGAGGCATTTTTGGAGATTTTGGATGGATATATTATTGCCCATAACAAAACTGCCTTTGCAAAAAAAGCTGCTATTTCAAGAAGCACACTGTATGACATGCTCCATGGAAGAAAAAACCCCACTCTTCGGGTATTAACCCAATGTATCCATGAATTAGTATCATAAAAGCACCCATGAAAAAACTAAAAAATTATAAATCAACACTAGTCGAAAGATTAAAAAACTCTCAATTACAGCAACTACCTAATTGATGTATAGTTGTTGTAATCGTTAACATGATCCACTCTTTTCAAAAGAGCTATGCTTCCAACTAACATTGGAGCTAGCGCCTTATTTTTTGACGATTTTGCCTTTATATCAAGATTTATGACAAAATTGGGGTCAAAAGCATTTTTTACTAAAAAACAGAAATTTTAAATAAGAGCAGATAGATAAATTCTTGACTTTGAGCAACATAGCGGCAGATGGACTCGAACCAACGACCCACGGATTATGATTCCGTTGCTCTACCAACTGAGCTATACCGCCCCTTTAGGGGAAATTAGCGGGAGAAGGATTCGAACCTCCGACCTTTGGGTTATGAGCCCAACGAGCTAACCACTGCTCCATCCCGCGATAACTTGAGCTAAAGCTTATCCTTTAGAGATAATTCTACACAAGCTTTATCTAAAAAAAGGGACCAGGTCTTCTCTAGCGGGATTCTTAGATATCTTTGTAGGGAAAAAGTGGCTTTTTGAAAGACTTCTAATTTTTCTTTATCTTGGTGGACCTTTTTTAAAAAGAGATACACCTCCTCTAGGGAAAGACATACTCCTATTTTTTGTTCTAACGCAATTTTCTTCAATTCTTGCTGAGCTTTAGTATGAGGACCAAAAATTACTGGAGTATTGTATAAGGCGGGCTCTATCAGATTATGTCCTTCCAGAGCAGGATCAAAGCTTCCTGCTACTATAGCAACATGGGAATACTTATAACAAAAAGGCAAAACTCCCATCTGATCTATCAAGATAAGAGTTGCTTTTTGTAGGGAGCTTTCTTCTTCTGAGAAAAGGGCGGTTTTTATCTTTAGCTTTTCTACAGCTTTGAGGAGAGAAAGTGCTCTTTCAGGATGTCTAGGAGCTAAAAAAACTTTGAGTTTTTCTTCCTGTAATAAAGGTAAAATCTGCTGCAAAAGGAGTTTTTCTTCGGGATCGTGAGAGGAGCCTATTGTTAAAACAAAAAAGGGATTCAAAGAGAGGCTTTTTTCTACTTTTTTTTCCAGAGAGGGTTTTTTTAAAGAAACAGGATGAAGCTTCATATTCCCTGTGACAAAAAGCTTTTCTTTTGGAACTTTCAGCTTTAAGAAGCTCTTCTTATATTCCTCATTTTGTAATAAAAATAGATCGATATAGGAAAAAAGCTTTTTAGAAAAAAAGGGAAGCTTAGAAAACCTAGCACAAGACCTTTCAGAAATCTTCCCATTTAAGAGCACCACCTTTGCTTTTGCTTTTTTAGCGTAATAAAGCATATTCTTCCAAAAATCTCCTTCCATCAGAAATAGGAAGGTAGGAGCTATTTTTAGAATTTTTCTCTGAATCCAAGAAAAATCAAAAGGAAGATAGAAGACTTTTAGGAAGGGAATCTTTTTAGCCTCTTCAAATCCCGTTACAGTCACTGTAGATAAGAAAAAAGCCCCTTCTGGGAAGTTTTTTTGCATCTTCTCTAAAAAAGGACGCAGTGCTTTAACTTCCCCAAAAGAGACCGCATGGAACCAAAATTTTTCCTTTTTAAAGGAAAAGAGCTCTTTTGGGAAAAAAACTCTAGCCCTAACTTGCGGGAATCTTTTTTTAGAAAAGCAAGATAGCACCGCCTGAATAAGCAGGAGAAAAAAAAGAGCAAGATTATAGAGCAAACTTGAGCCTTTTTTAGATTAAACTACAATATTTAAAAGCTTATCTTGTACAAAAATAATTTTCTCTGGTTCTTTCCCCAAAAAGCGGGCTACATTGGGTTCTTTCTTTGCTAAAGAAAACACTTCTTCCTGGGTTTTTCCTTTAGCAAGGGAAAGCTTTCCTCGAAATTTGCCGTTGATTTGTATGATGTAAAGCGTTTCTTTTTCTTGTAAAAAGACCTCTTCTATAGGAATTAAGGGAACGAAGGTTAAAGATTCTTTATTTCCTAATCTCTCCCACATCTCTTCCGCAATATGAGGCGCAAAAGGATACAGAGTCTGAACTGCCACGGAAAGGGCCTTTTTGGGGTATTTTTTTAGAGAAGAAAACTCGTTAATAAATTCCATCATATGAGCTATAGCTGTATTAAATTGCATTTGTTCTATTTCTTCTCTTAGGGTTTTCGCCAAAGAAAAGGCAAGTTTCATTCCCACCTTTTCTTCTTCTTCTATGATCTTCGAAGGATCCAATAGAGCAAAAAATCGAGTTAGAAACCGGAAACACCCCCCTACAGCATCACTATTCCAAACCTTTTCCTTATTAAAAGGTCCCATAAACATCCCATATAAACGAAGAGAATCCGCTCCAAATTCTTCTATCATCTCATCAGGGTTTACCCCGTTTAACTTCGACTTAGACATCTTCTCTATCTGAGAAAATAAAAGAGTTTTTGTCCCCTTTTCAAAAAAATCTCCTTTTTTTTCTTCTACTTTCTCTATAGGAAGATATTCTCCTGTAGGTTTACGAAAAGATCGAGAAGTAACAATCCCTTGGTTTTTATAAGAAGAAAAAGGCTCTTTTGTATGAACTACTCCTATATCGTATAAAACCTTATGCCAAAATCTTGCATAAAGAAGGTGCAAAACGGCATGTTCTAACCCTCCGACATAAAGATCTACAGGCATCCAGTAGTTTTCTGCTTTTTGGCTAAAGGGTTCCTCCTCGTTATTTGGATCCAAAAAACGAAGGTAATACCAACAAGATCCCGCCCATTGGGGCATGGTATTAGTTTCTCTTTTTGCTTTTTTTTGAGTGAGTGAGTCTGTTATTTCGACCCAACCTTTTACCTTGGCTAAAGGGCTTTCCCCTGTTTCAGAAGGAGAGTATTCACTAACTTCAGGAGGAAATAAGGGAAGTTCGTCTATTTCTAAAACCCTTTGTGAACCGTCTTCTAAGTGTAGGACAGGAATAGGCTCTCCCCAGTATCTTTGCCGAGAAAAAAGCCAATCTCTTAGTTTATATTGTATTTTCCTTTTTCCTAGTTTTTCTTTTTCTAAAAAATGAACTAGCTTCTCTGTCGCCTCTTCTCTATGAAGACCATTTAAAGAAAGCTTTTTAGAATCTGAATTTATAAGTTTGCCTTCTCCACTAAAGCAGATTTCTCCTCGAATGAACTTTTCTCGGAGTTCTTTCTTTGAAGGTTCATAAGTAGCAATCAAAGGGAGCTCATACTTTTTAGCAAAAGCAAAATCCCTTTCATCATGAGAAGGAACACCCATAACAGCCCCTGTTCCATAATCAGGCAAAATGTAATCCGCTATCCAAATAGGGATCTTTTCTCGATTAATAGGATGGACTGCATAACTTCCCGTAAAGACTCCCGTTTTTTCCCAATCTACGGCCTGCCTTTTTAGTTCATCTTCAGAAAGGGCTTTCTTTACATATGTCTCTACCTCTTTTTTTTGCTCTGAACTAGTTATTTTCAAGGTAAGTGGGTGTTCTGGAGACAAACCCAGATAAGTGGCTCCCATTAAGGTATCTATTCTTGTAGTAAAAACTTCTATATTTTCTTGAGAATTTTCTTCTAAAAAAGAGAGGGAAACCCCCTCTCTTTTTCCAATCCAATTTCTTTGCAATTTTTTTACAGCTTCTGGCCAGTTAAGGTCTTCTAGGTCTTTTAAAAGTCTTTCTGCATATGCAGTGATTTTTAGCACCCATTGTCTTACAGGTCTTTTCTCTACTGGGTAGCCTCCCTCAATAGATTTTCCCTCCTGTATTTCTTCATTAGCCAAAACGGTGCCTAATTTTGGACAAAAATTCACATAGATGTTTGCCTCATAAGCAAGACCTTTTTTAAAAAGCTCCGTGAAAATCCATTGGGTCCACTTATAGTAACTAGGATCAGAGGTTTTCATCTCTCTTTCCCAGTCATAGCTAAAACCTAAAGATTGGAGTTGTCTTTTGTAGGTGGCAATATTGTTAGCTGTAGTTACAGCAGGATGCGTCCCTGTCTTTATTGCATATTGTTCTGCAGGAAGACCAAAGCTATCCCAACCCATAGGATGCAGGACATTATAACCCTTTTGTCTTTTATAGCGGGCTACGATGTCTGTACCTGTATACCCTGCAACATGCCCTACATGAAGACCTGCTCCCGAAGGATAGGGAAACATGTCTAAAATGTAATATTTAGGCCTTTCAGGATCAATTTCCGTCTTAAAAGACTTTTTTTCTTCCCAGATTTTTTGCCACTTGGCCTCAATCCTTCTGGGGTTATATTTTTCTTTTTCCATGAAGGAAAGGATAGCATCGCAAGACAGCTCTTTTCCAGAAAAAATTTTTTCTTAAATGGGGGATTTTTTCTGGAAAAGAGGGGGATCTTTCCATTTTCCCTCTTTTTTTATCAGAGAAATAAGCCTTTCTTCTGCCTCAGAAAAATCAATAAATCTCTCTACACAGGTTTTGCCTACATAAAGATCTATTTTACCTGCCTTAGAACCTACATAGCCAAAATCAGCATCGGCCATTTCACCAGGGCCATTAACAATACAGCCCATGATAGCAATTTTTATTTCAACAAGATGAGAGGTTTTTTCTCGAATTCTTTGACTTACCTCTTCCAAGTCAAATAGGGTTCTTCCACAGCCAGGACAAGACACATATTCTGCTTTGATTCTTTTCAAACCACAGGCTTGTAAAATAGAAAAAGAAAGATCATAGTCCCTAGAGGCTTCTTCAAAAGAGAGTAAAATTCCATCTATCATGTTGCCCAATAAAATAGAGCCTACCTCCATGGAAGCTCTATAGAGGGCTTGTAATAAGGGCTCTTTATAAACAAAATGAAGAAGCAATGAAGCTCGAATCTGCTCTTTTTTTAAAAACTGATATAGTTCCCTAGTTCTGTGGATTCTTTCTTCAACAAAAGAAATAAAAATTTCTTTTGGCCTTTCTTGTAAAAGAACCTTGTAAGAAGTTTCTTCTGTGAAAAAAAAAGGCTTTTTTTTCTCCGAAAAAAGAGAAACCCCCGCTTTTTGTAAGAGAACAAGGCGGTTTTGTAAAAAAAGTTCCCTAAACGGCTCTTGTAAGATAATCCCCTTTAAGGAGCGATGGGTACTTTTTATCTTTCCTTTTCCCTCTTCAAAGCCTACACTCGTAAAAAAGGAAGGATCTTTTAGCTCTTTTTCAAAAAGATACTTCCAAACTCCTACCTCTTTTTTCTTTTCTTTCTTTTCTTGGAAAAAGGGGATCTTTTTAGAAAGAGTTTTTCTGTAATTAGAGGCGGCTTCTATTATTTTTCTTGCAGGGTCTATTTCTTTGACAGGCTCTTCTGTCAAAGAGACTCGGATAGTATCCCCTATTCCCTCACATAAAAGAGAGCCTATTCCTACAGAGGATTTGATGCGTCCCTCTTGTCCAAAACCTGCCTCTGTTACTCCTAAATGTAGGGGGTAATTCCAAGAAAGCTCTTTCATTTTCTCTACTAAAAGAAGATAAGCCTCTATCATTACTTTGGGATTGCTAGATTTCATAGAAAAGAGAAAATCGTGAAAGTGATATTTTCTACAAACCCTTGCATATTCTAAGGCAGACTCGACCATCCCCTCAGGAGTATCTCCTAAACGATTCATGATTCTATCAGATAAGGAGCCGTGATTTACTCCAATACGAAGGGCTTTTTTTCCTTTCTTGCATTTTTCTACTAAAGGAGAGAACCCCTGCTCTATTTTTTCAAGCTCTCTTTGATAGGTTTTTTCTTCATACACTTTTTTTTGAAAAGTAGCTCTCTTATCTAGGAAATTCCCCGGATTGATTCTAACTTTTTCTACAAAATCCACTACGAAAAGGGCTGCAGGAGGATAAAAATGAATATCTGCTACTAAGGGGATGAAACACCCCCTTTTTACTAAATACTCTTTAATTTTTTCTGTAGCTAAAGCCTCTTTTTTCCCCTGAACTGTAAGACGAACTATCTCACAACCTGCTTGCTCCAGCTGTAAAATCTGGGTAGCCGTTTTTTCCACCTCGTGGGTAGCCGTCGTCGTCATTGACTGAATCCGGATAGGATTCTTTCCTCCTACCCCTACTTTTCCTATAAGAACTTCTTTGGTGCGCCACATAAGAGAAAAATATACGGGGAAAAAGAAATTAAGGCCAATCCTAGCAAGGCTTTTTGTCCATTTTTTCTAAAAGCTAGTAGTCAAACTCATTAAAATCAGGATTGACAATTCTTGTATCAGTGGAAAGAGCATTAATACTCTGCATTTCTTCTTCTGAGAGCTTAAAATCAAAGATAGAGAAATTTTCTTGAATTCTTCCCTTTTTTGAAGACCTAGGGATAAGGACAAAATCTTTTTGGAAAAGCCATCTTAAGGCTACTTGAGCTTCAGTTTTTTGATGCTTCTGTGCTATTTGCTGTATCGTCTTATTGCCCACCACCTTACCATGAGCTACCGGACAATAGGCAGTAATAGCAATATTTTGGGAAAAGCAAAACTTTGCAAGCTCTTCTTGGTTCAAGAAAGGGTGAAACTCGATCTGATTCATAGAAATAGAAAGTTTTTGATTTAAAAGGTCCTGAATGTGATGCACTGTAGCATTACAAAGTCCTACACTCTTTACCTTTCCCTTTTCTTTCAAACGGTGCATCTGGTAGACAATCTCACAAAAAGCTTTTTTTCTTTCAGGCCAATGAAGTAGATATAAATCGACGTAGTCATACTTGAGGTCTTTCAAACTGGTATCGCAGGCTTTTTCCACAAGTTTTGGATCATGAAAATCTCGCCAAAGCTTAGTAGTAATAAACAACTGCTCTCGAGGAAAATGGTTTAACCCTTCTCTTACTTGTTTTTCATTGTAATAAGCATAAGCTGTATCAAAATGACGATACCCTACCTTTAAGGCCTCTTTTACAGAATCTGAGCAGGTACTACCCTCCAGCTGCCAAGTTCCAAACCCTATGGCAGGAATAGACGTTCCATCACTTAGTTTTTTCGAAGGTATCTTCATAACATTTTTTGACCCTTTAGTAGGAATATAGAAAGAAAAGCCCTTTGTAGACAATTACTTTCTATCTTCTTCTTGATAAAAAAATTTCTGTTTTTCCCCAAGGAAAGCAAACGCTTTTCTTTTTCACGAGAAAAAATTCTTCTGGAAAATATTCTGAAGGGAAAGAGCTCACTGTAAGAATTTTTGTCTCTTTTTTACAAGAGAGCATTTTAAGAAAGATCTCCTTCACAAAAGTTTCTTTTTGAGCCGTTGCATAAAAATAGATAACGCTATAGGAGCTATAATCTATTTCTAAAAAGTCTTTCTGTAAAAACTGCAAATTTTTTATGCCAAAAAGCCTTTGCAAAAAGGAAGCGCTTTTATGAAAGAGAGGGACCTTTTCTATCCCTGTTACAGAGCAACCTATAAAAAAAGCGCTCCAAAAACAGAGCTTTCCCCTTCCAGAGCCCATATCTAAAAAAAGCGCTTCTTTTTGTATATCTGCCCATAGGCTAATTTCAGAAAAGACACTCAATGGGGTCTCTCCATAGATCTTTCCTGAAAACCCTTCTTTTTTCCAAAAAACCTTACAAGTTCTATAGGGATTAGAAAAAAAAGAAATAAAAGCAAAGATTAGGTCTATGAAGATAAAAGACTTTACCTTATAAAATCTTTGAAATACTCTTATTTGCTCTTTAAAAAGAGAGAACTTTATCCTAAAAAAAAGGGGTAGTCTCAAAAAATTTTTCCCCTTTTAAAAAAATTTTGCCTTCAAAAATAAACCCTTTTTTCTTCTATAATCTTGCCACTGAAAATATCAAACAAGGTAAGTAACAGCTATGAAGCTGGCCCCCTATAAAACAGGACTCGCTATATTCTCTATGTTTTTCGGAGCAGGGAATCTTATTTTTCCCTTGATTATAGGCTACCTTTCCTTGGATAGTTTTCCCTATGCTTTAGCCGGCTTTTTACTCACTGCTGTAGGAGTTCCCTTTTTAGGGCTTTTTTCCCTTTTTTCTTCTTCTAAAACTACCTTGGGCTTTTTTTCTAAGATAGGCAAAAAATCGGGTCTTTTTCTTGCTTGTTTAATCCTTCTTATCTTAGGCCCAATAGGCTCTTCTCCTAGGTGTCTGACCTTAGCATACGCTACTCTTTCCTTAAGTTTTCCTGGCCTTTCTTCTCTTGCTTTCTGCGGGATTTGCTCTATTTTGCTTTTTTTCTTTGTGTATAGAAAGGATAAGGTAGTCTCTTTGCTCGGAAATTTCCTCTCTCCCTTGAAGCTTGCTTTTTTAGGAGCCCTTATTCTCTTAGGCTTTTTAAAGATACCACAAGCAACCCTTTCCTCAGAAAAAATCCCTTTTTACAGCCACTTTTTAAAGGGGCTCTTCCAAGGATATAATACTATGGATCTTTTAGCTGCTTTTTTTTTCGCTCCGCTTATTTTAACGTCTTTGCAAAAAGAAGAAAAGCATGAGAGAAAAAGAGCCTTCAAAATAGCCTCTTTTGTGGGAGCTTTTTTGCTTTCTATGGTCTATTTAGGATTTTCTGTTCTTTCTTATCTCTATGCTAAAGAATTAGGGGAAATAGCCCCAGAAAAGTTGCTAGCTGCTTTAAGTCTTAAAATCTTAGGAAAAAAAGGCGCCCTTCTTTTTAGTATTACTATAGCCCTATCTTGTTTTACAACTGCAGTAGCTTTAATAGCTGCCTTTACCCACTTTGTCTATGAAGAGCTATTTGAGAAAAAATTTTCATACAAGAATATTCTAGTCTTTTCCCTAATAGCTACCTTTCTCTTTTCTACTCTGAGTTTTCAAGGGATATCTCTCATTTTGACTCCCCTATTAAAAGGGATTTATCCCCTGGTTATTTTGCTCACTTTATCGAATCTATTTTCTTCCTTTACCAGGCCCTCTTTTGAAAGAAACTTTTCTAATAAGAATTTTTAATAAAAAATCGTTTTTATTATTAATAAGTAAATAAAAAACCAAATTGAAACAATTAAAATAAAACAAAGTTTTTTTCTTTAAAAAATTAATTGAAAAAAGTACACTAAAAATAGAGAATGTCCTAGTATATGGGACGCTCTTTTACGCATGTCCTAATTGTAAGAATGACTCATGGAAGAATCGGAAAATAATCATTGGAAGGCAGAGTCCTCTCTGAAGGAGATCTGGAAAGTCTCTTTTCCCTTGATGATCTCTACTTTGGCTTTTCTTTCTATGATTTTTGTGGATAGAATGTTTTTAAGCCGCTATTCCTTAGAGGCTTTAAATGCTTCGGTAAACGCAGGCACCTGGGCTTGGGCTTTTATGAACGGCTTGGGAATGTTAACGGCCATTTCAGAGGTTCTTGTTTCTCAGTACAATGGAGCTAAAAGGTATGAGCATATTGCTAGACCTGTCTGGCAGATGATATGGCTCTCTTTATTTTCCTATCTCATCTATATCCCTCTTGCTCTGAAGGGAGGAGACTGGATTTTTGGAAGCTCTTTGTATCAGAGTCTACAAACAGATTACTTTAAAACACTAATTCTCTTTGCCCCTTGCTATGCTTTAACAAGCGCTTTATCGGGTTTTTTTGTAGGAAGAGGAAAAACCAAACTTTTGATCTGGCTTGCTATAGGAGCCAACATCTTAAACGTGGGACTAGATTGGATTTTGATTTTTGGGGTAAAAGGATGGATTCCAGAAATGGGAATCAAAGGGGCAGCTATTGCCACCAGTTCAGGGTATGTATTTGAAATTGCCATTCTTTTTTTTCTTTTCCTAAAAAAAGAAAATAGATGTTCTTTTCAAACAAATAAATCTCAAATTGATAAGAAGGAGTTTTCCAAATGTCTTCGATTAGGATTTCCCCAGGCCATTTTTAGTGTTTTGGAAATTGCAGGACTTGCCCTTTTTTATCAGATGATGACTTCCATTAGTGAAGTCCACATCACAGTCTCTGGTATTTGTCAAAGTGTGGTTATTCTATTCTCTTTTTTCTTTGACGGTCTTAGTAAAGGGGTTGCTGCAATAGCAGGAAATTTCATAGGAGCAGGAAAGCTGGAAAAAGTAAGAAAAGTATTAAAATCAGGGATTTATCTACAGCTATTTTTTTGCTTTTTTCTTCTTCTTTTTTTCTTTTTTGATTTGAAAAGTTTAGTTTTCTTTCTATTTCCTAATTTACAGGCCTTTGGAGAAAAAGGATCCTCTGTTTTTCAAACGCTTCTTTTCTCTTTGTATGCGACTTATTTCTATATCCTTTTTGAAGGGATTCGCTGGGTTATATCAGGCATTTTGACTGCTGCAGGAGATGTTTATTTCTTACTAATTGCAGGAACATTAAGCGTTTGGCTTCTTCTCTTAGCGCCGGTTTATTTTTTTGTCGTAAAATCAGGTCTTGGAGTAGAAGTAGCTTGGTCAATTATGGCTTTCTACAGCATTTTATCTTGTCTTTTCTATTGGGCTCGTTTGAAAAGAGGTAACTGGAAACAAAAAGACCTTTTACAGGAATAGCCCTTATCTTGTTTCTAAGCATAGATAGCCATAGCCATATCTTTGCTTGCGTTTAGCGCTTCTTCCTCTTTTATATCCTCTACATAGGCGTCATTAAATCTGCCCCAGCTGCCTTCTTTGTCTTTTACATAGGCAAGGTAATGCCCTCCATCCATTCCCCCAGAATGGATAATGCATGCTATAAGCCTTCTTTTTTGACCAAAAACCTCTAAAGAACCGGCCTCTAAAACTTTACCTGTCCACTTACATTGGATCGGCTCTGAAGCTTCTCTATTCATAAATCCTCTCCCAAAATACAGGATAAGAGGCTTTGTAGAATCAATCTCTATTTTTGTACTCTGTAAGGCAGTATTCGTTATTTCCTCGTATTCACCTTCTTTCAAAGAAGAGAGGTTCTGATTCACCTGTCTTCCCTCTTTCCAAGCCACAGATCTTTGTACTGTTTCTTCCTTAAAAGCGCTATTAAATAGCCCTTGTAAAAAGACCGATTGTATTTGTTCTTCAGGAGTAGGTAGCTTCAAAATAAACTCCTCTTTGTCTTGAGAAGAGCTTATCTTTTTGTTAGGAAATGAAAGAGAGGTAGATAACGTAAAAGAGAAAGGAAATTCCCCTGAAGGTATTTTTAGATCCTCTTTAATTTGACTTAAGAAAAAACGGCAAAACTCTTCCACATCCTGTTGACCCCCTCCCTTTTCAGTGATAAAATCTGTAAGATAATCGTGGCTCTGACGGAGTATTTTCCCCTGCCCAGGTACTTCATCTTTTGAAGCAGTTTGGTTAAAAAGATTCTCGTACTGATCATAAAATTGCTTTAAGGATGTAACCCTTGAGATGGCTTTAGAAGTAGAATCTAGTTGTTGAGCTCTATCACGAAATGCTTGTGAACTTAAAAAAGGCTGCAAAGAAGGATAAAAAGCCTGCCAAACAGCATTAGCAAAACAAAGGCTTTCTCCATTTTGTAACCCCACTTTTGTCAAAGATCGATTCGAAGAGGGTAAATGCAAAGAGCTCTTAGAAGGTAAGTTTTTAGAATCAATAAAAGAGAGTCTCGCCGTATCACTAGCAAAATAAATACATAAACCCTGAATTCCTTTCCAAATCCAAAAAAGGGAATTAGTTAAAGCAGCTAAAGGATTCATTGTGGCAATAGAAAAAGCAAAGTTACTCGCACTTATCAAAAAACAGCAAGTAACAAAAATTGCTATCACGCCAGATGCTATCTCACAAATACTACGTAGAGCCAGCTTAGAATCTTTTGAAAGAGAGATAAATCCTTTAGGGAAAAAAGAACAGTGGTTCCCACTTAATCTTTCCTCGAGAAATTTTTCGATCTTATTACTTATAAAGAAAGCACATAACGCAGCCGTTCCTCGCAGAAACCAAGAAAAAGAGTTTGTCAGAGGAGCTGCTTTTAGCAAAGAAGAGGCAAAGCTTCCTGTACTTATCGAAAAACAACAAACAGCAATAATAGATAGCGCTTTAGAGGTTATTTTAAAGAGGGAATAGAAGATTTCTGGAGATCTCCCTGAAGTAGAAATATCAGATGAGTTTGAAGGAAGATATCCTGAAGGGGAAAAAAAAGAGACGGACATACAAGACTCTGGGTTCCTCTTAAAAAAGCCACTTATAGTCTAAGGGACCCTCTATAGAAAATCAAGAAGGACACCCTATCTGAAATAAAGTATACTAGGTCTTTCTCCTAAAAGGAAAGGATCTTTTGAAAATTGCATAGGCCCTGGGAAAAGATAGTTATCTTTTTCTTGATTTCTATCTCTTTTATTAAGAATTTTTTTTATCTTTTTACTATTTATGTTAACTAAAGATTTTTTTATCACAGGTTTCTTTTTTCCTTTTCTCTCCTCTATGGTCATAAGAGAAGTTAAGGGAACCCCAGCTGCTTTCCATTCGGAAAAGGATTTTTTTAAAGAAGTAACAGCTGCCATATAGCCTGTCGCTCCCCTTCTAAGCAATTCTATAGCTACTTTTCCGAGATAATAACAGTAAGTGCTATCAAAGAAAGAGGGAAAGCAACATCTACCTTCATAACCTAAAAAATGACAAACCCCTTCGAAAGGGATCTTTTTTTCCTGCAAACGTTTTTTTAAGATTTCAAAAAAAAGTTTTTCTGTTTCTATTTTGGAAACAGGGATATTCCCATGGGGATCTTTTTCTAATACAAGCTGCTTTTGAAGGGAAAAAGGGAGCTCTGAAAAAACTTTTTGGGAAGGGCTTGAGAGTTTTTCAGGAGATACTTGGCTTAGTTCTTTTAGTAAAACTTTCAGTTCAGAAATAGCCTCTACCATTCCTTCGGGGAAGAGAATTACTCCATAATTTTTTCCTTTTTTCGCTCTTTCTCTAATAAGCTTTTCCAAAATATCGGTGACCTCTTTTAAAGACAGGTTCCTCTCTTCTATTTCTTCCCTTAAAAATAGATAGTTAGGATTCGTCTGTAGTGCACATTCTAAGGTAACGTGAGAAGCGGCCCTTCCCATAACGCGAATAAAATGGTAGTATTTTTTTGAAGAAAGAGCTTCTCTTGCGATATTTCCTATGATCTCTGAGTACGTTTTGCAAGCGCTATGAAATCCAAAAGAAATCTGCACTTCCTTATTTTGCAAGTCCCCATCAATAGTTTTAGGAACTCCAATCACCTGAGTAGGGATCTTATGATGGAAAAAGTATTCTGCCAATAAAGCTGCATTGGTATTCGAATCGTCCCCTCCAATAATTACAAGTCCTTGTAAGGAGAGTTTTTTCATCTGTTTTGCTACCTTCTTAAATTGCTTTAATTCCTCTATTTTTGTTCTGCCAGAGCCAATGACATCAAAGCCTCCCTGATTTACATATCTTTGCAGAAGAGAAAAAGAAAGCTTTCTATATCTGCCCTCTATAATCCCAGAGGGTCCTTCTAAAAATCCGTATAAAACGCTTCTCGTATCTATCTTTTTTAGGGCTTGAATCATTCCATAAAGGACATTATGTCCTCCGGGAGCAGGACCTCCTGAAAAGACTACACCTACTCTTAAAGGATTTTTTTTTGTTTCTTCTTTCTTTTTAGAATTTTTTGAAAAAGTAAGTAAGGGCAAAGTAGAAAGAAAAGGAAAAAGCTCTTTTACTTCTGAAGAAGGAGCCCTTTTCTTTTTACTACAAGAAGCCAAGGCAAGTTCTTCTAAAAAGGGAAGAGAAAGGAAAGGATCTTCTCTTCTTTTTTTCTGTAAAAAGCTCTCCATAGCTAGCAAAGAGGGGTATTTTGTTTAGAAAAAAGGGCCAGTCCCCCTAAGGAGGTTTCTTTATAAATCTCCTTCATATCTTCTCCTGTCTGTTTCATAGATTGGATTACTTGATCTAACGAGATGATATGGGAGCCATCTCCTTTCAAGGCTAGTTTTGATGCTAAAATGGCTTTCACAGCTCCCGTGGTATTCCTTTCAATACAGGGAATTTGCACTAGTCCTGCCACAGGATCGCAAGTCAGACCTAAATGATGTTCCATGGCAATTTCAGCTGCATTTTCTATCTGAAAAACAGACCCTCCTAAAGCTGCAGTAAGCCCTGCTGCTGCCATAGAAGATGCAACCCCCACCTCCCCTTGGCAGCCCATTTCTGCTCCCGAGATGGAAGCGCCCTCTTTGTATAAGTGAGCTATCGCAGCAGCTGTCAGAAAATAGTCCATAACCCCTTCCACACAAAAAGAAGAAATAAACATTTCATAATAAGCCAATACAGCAGGAAGAACACCGGACGCCCCATTCGTAGGAGAGGTAATAACTCTACCCATAGCCGCATTTTCTTCACACACAGCCATGGCAAAAACACTTACCCATTCCATAAAATCTTTTTCTTGAAGAGGAGACCGCGCTAGATTTTCATATAAAAGAGAGGCTCTTCTTGCTACGTTTAGCCCCCCGGGTAAAAATCCCTGGTTTTTACACCCCCTTTGAATGCAAAGCTTCATCTCTTTCCAAAGGGTAAAAAGATAGCTGCGAATCTGAATTTCCGAAGAGTGCACTTTTTCATTAGCTAGAATAATTTCTGCAATACTCTTCTTTTCTTTTTCACAAAAAAAAAGAAGCTCTTCTGCTTTTCGAAAAGGATAGGGAACAAAAGCCTTTGTAGAGGGAATCTCTTTTTGTTGCATTTGTTCATGCGTTGCAATGAACCCTCCTCCTAAAGAATAAAAAATCTCCGAAAAAAGGAGTTCTTTTTCAGAAAAAGCACTGATTTTTAAGCTATTTGCGTGAAGAGGAAGTCTTTTATTTTTATGAAAAAAAAGGTCTTTTTCCTCTTCAAAATGAATTAGTTTTTCTCTCAAAAGGGAAATTTTTTTCGCTTTTCTTACCTTTTCCAAAAAAGGATCTATCTCGGAAGGATTTAAGCTCTCTGCTTTAAAACCACTTAACCCTAAAATAAGGGCTTTGTCTGTATAGTGGCCTTTTCCTGTTAAGGCTAAAGATCCAAAAAGCTCTATCTGAATTCTTTCTATTTCAAAAAAAAGCCCTTTTTCCTGCATTCTCTTTAAGAAAGTATAAGCAATCCTCATAGGACCTAAGGTATGAGAACTCGAAGGGCCTATCCCTAGGGAAAAAAGATCAAACAAACTCGTGCTCATAAAAACCCTACCTGCCAGAGCTTATGAAATAAAAAACATTCTTAGGCAAGGCTTTTCTTTTTTAAGGTTCGGCTTGATCTTGAGTATATCTGGCACAAAACCCTTCTTTTGAGATATGTTGAGGTATTTCAAAGAGGTGTACTACCCTTTATGTCTTTATTCTATGGTTTTCTTCCAGCAAGGCTAGAAAGTCGCCGCTTTCCTAGGAAACTTTTAGTAAAGCTAGGTGGAAAGACTCTTTTGCAAAGATCCTATGAAGCTGCTTTACAAAGCGCTTCTTTAAGTAAAATCTTCATCGTTACAGATAGTTCGGAGATAGCTAAAGAAGCCTCCACTTTTCAGGCACCTGTCCTGCTTACTTCAAAAAAACCTTTGTCAGGTACGCAAAGAATTGTAGAAGCCCTTCAAAATTATCCTTTCTTACAGGAAGGGAGCTATTTTTTTAATCTTCAAGCAGACCATCCTTTTACCTCAAAGAAGACGATAAGCTCACTGGTAAAGCTTTTTCAAAAAGAACCCGGTCTGGAGGTAGCAACTTGTGTAAAACCCCTTCTAATGAAGGAGTTGGATTATTCGGAGCACGTAGTAAAGTGTGTTTTTAATAAGAATAGATATGCTCTTTACTTTAGCAGATCCTCCATCCCCTTTTCTCAAAAAAAAAATTCCCCTCAAAATTATTTTCAGCACATAGGAATTTATGGATATAGCAAGGGTTTTCTGTTAAAATACGACTCTTTGGGGCCGTCTCAGCTAGAGGAAATAGAAGGATTAGAGCAGCTTCGATTCTTAGAAAATGGGATCTCTGTCAAGGTGGCTATAGTAGATGACGTTGGCCAGGGAGTAGATGTCCCCGAAGATATAGAAAAATGTGAAAGGATTTTATGTCAATCAAGTACGTTTTTATAACAGGGGGAGTTCTTTCTTCTTTAGGAAAAGGAATTACGGCTTCTTTTTTAGGAACCCTTCTAGAAAGTCTTGGGTTTAAAATCGCCCTTTTGAAACTGGACCCTTATTTGAATATGGATCCGGGAACCATGAATCCGTTTCAACATGGAGAAGTTTATGTTACTGAAGACGGCGCAGAAACAGATTTGGATTTGGGCCATTATTACAGATTCACAAATTCTCCCTTGAATAAATACTCAAGCATTAGTTCAGGCCAGATTTACTACAGTGTCTTAGCTAAAGAGAGAGAAGGAAAGTATCTCGGGCAAACTGTACAGGTAATTCCTCATATAACGGAGGAGATAAAGGAAAGAATTAAAGCTATTCCCTTTAGAAATCCAGAGGTAGAGATTGTCCTTTGTGAAATAGGGGGAACTGTTGGGGATATTGAATCCCTTCCGTTTTTAGAAGCAATTCGGCAATTTCGTCGAGAAAAACCCGGTGATTGTGCCAACTTGCATCTAACTTATGTTCCTTTCTTAAAAGCGGCTAAAGAGTTAAAAACCAAGCCTACACAACACTCAGTTCAGTCTTTAAGACAAATTGGGATCATCCCTGATCTGATTTTTTGTAGATCTGAAGGTTCCTTGGAAGATTCTATTAAAGAAAAAATTTCTCTATTTTGCAACGTAGGCAAAGAAGCCGTAATAGATCAACCAGATGTCTCTGACAGTATTTATGAGGTTGCGCTTTCTTTACAAAGACAAAAAGTAGGAGAAAAGCTTTGCACCATTTTAAACATAAGTCCTCGTCAAAAGGGAGATCTTTCTGCCTGGCAAGCCCTTTTACAGAAGAAAAAAAGGCCCAAAAGTTCTTTTCAAATTGGTTTGGTAGGAAAGTACTTTGACCATGCAGATGCGTATAAATCCCTTTCTGAAGCTCTTTCTCATGCTGCCTTGCAAGAAGAGATAGACTTAAAGATTTCCTATATTGATTCTGAAGAAATAGAAGAAAGCCAGGAAAAATTAGAAGAGTGTAACGGTATTTTAGTCCTTGGAGGTTTCGGACTAAGGGGATTTTCTGGCAAGATAAAAGCAGCTCAATATTGTAGAGAAAATAAGGTTCCCTACTTTGGGATTTGTCTGGGAATGCAAGCTTTAATCGTAGAATTTGGAAGAAATGTAGTAGGCCTCCAAGAGGCTCAATCTTCTGAGATGAATCCCCATACGAAAAATCCTGTGATTCATGTCATAGAAAAACTGAAAGAGAAACCTTTGGGGGGAACTATGAGACTGGGAAACTATCCTTGCTCTATCCAAGCTGGCTCTTTAGCAGAAAAGATCTACCAAAAAAGATATGTTCAAGAAAGACATAGACACCGTTATGAATTTAATAACCAATACCGAAAACTCTATGAAGAAAAAGGAGCGATTTTTTCAGGAATCTGGGAAGAAGGAAACTTGGTAGAAATTATAGAACTAAATCATCCTTGGATGATAGGAGTTCAGTATCATCCCGAGTTTATCTCAAAACCATTAGCTCCTCACCCTCTCTTTGTAAGTTTTCTTAAGGCTTCTTTAAAAAAGGCTCTTTCAAAAAAAAGGAAAATTTTTTCATGTCAAGAATCCTAAGTATTGATTATGGAACCGTAAGAATAGGACTAGCTATTTCTGATCCCACAGGAAAAGTAGCGCTTCCCTTGTCTACTTTACAAGCAGGAAAAGAAGAAAAAAACTCTGCAGAAATCGTCTTTTCCTATCTTCAAGAAAAAGGTCTTTGCCTCTCCCAAATATTAATAGGGTTTCCCCTTCATTTAAATGGTAGAGAAAGTCCTATGAGTCAAAAAGTTTGTCTATTTGCCAAAGAACTAAAAAAACTTTTTTCCTGTCCTATAGAATTGGTAGATGAACGCCTTTCCTCTTCCTTCATGGAAAATTCTTTCAAAAAACTTTCTTACAATAGGAAAAAAAGGGCTCAAAAAATAGATGAGGCTTCTGCCTGTCTCTTTTTACAAGAGTATTTAGAAAAAATTATAACATTCTAAAAATAAATAAGATAAGCTACTAAGTTAGCACTTAATATATTTAAGTGCTAGAAAAAAAAGACTCTCTTTTTTTATACTGAAGGATGTAAAAAAACGGAGGTTTTTATGACAAAAAAATTTTTACTTCCCCTCTTCACAAATCCTCTATTTCGCTCATCTGATTTAGAAGAATTTTTTCATCAAGGCTTTTCTGGGTGGGAAAATGCAAAGGAATCTAGCGTTTCAGTATATGAAGACCAAAACCATATCTATGTAGAAGCAGGCGTTCCAGGACTAAATCCTGAGGATATAGAAGTAACCTTGGAAAAAGGACTTCTGTGGATTCGAGGAGAAAAACAAGAGGAAAAAGAAGAAAAAGAGGTAAAATATCACAGCAAAGCCTCTTCTTCTTTTTCTTACAAGGTATATCTGCCTAGCAAAATAGAGGAGACGAAAATGCCTGAGGCAACTTGTGAAAAGGGAGTTTTAACAATCACTTTTACCAAAAGCAAGGCTTCTATTCCTCAAAAGATCTTGGTAAAATAAGAATAATCTTAGAAAGGCCTCTGCATTTTTCAGGGGCCTTTTTCTTTTTTTTTCCGTAAACTTGGCTCTTGTATTCAAGTTTTTAATCTTTTACAAGGAAGGAAGGCGGAAAAAACCCATGAACAAAACGAAAAATCCTTTTGAAGAGGAGGGAAGATCATCACAAACTCTTCCTCCTTGTATTTTGGTAATCTTTGGAGCAAGTGGGGACCTTACAGCAAGAAAATTGCTTCCTGCTATCTATAATCTGGCCAAAGACGGTCTAATGCCTACCCAGTTTGCTGTAGTAGGCTTTGCCAGAAGGGATAAAACTCAAGAGAGTTTTCGCAGCGAAATGTATGAAAACATAAAAAAGTTTTCACGGACACAACCTATAGATGAGACTTTTTGGAAAAGTTTTCAAGAAAGACTTTTTTACTTTCGTTCTGAATTTGATCAAGATAAGGGATATGAAGCGCTCCAGCCTTATCTGGAAGAGTTAGATAGAAAAATGGGAACCAAAGGCAACCGTCTTTTTTATCTTTCCGTACAGCCTAAATACTTTCCTTTGATTATTGAAAAGCTTTCTCTACATAAACATTTGTACGAGGAGGAGAAGGACTCTTTTTCCAGATTAATCATAGAAAAGCCTTTTGGAAGAGATCTAAAATCCGCGAAAAAACTCCAAGAAGATATCCAGAAACACGTCCGAGAGGATCAGATTTACCGCATTGATCATTACCTAGGTAAAGAAACGGTGCAAAATATTTTAGTCTTTCGTTTTGCTAATTCTATCTTTGAATCAATTTGGAACTACAAATACATAGATCACGTGCAGATTACCGTAGCCGAAGATTTAGGGATAGGAACCAGAGGCAATTTCTTCGAAGAAGAGGGGCTTTTACGGGATGTATTGCAAAATCATGTCATGCAGCTTCTTTCCCTAGTTGCCATGGAACCCCCTTCTAATCTCCTAGCAGATTCTATCCGAGACGAAAAGGTAAAGGTATTGCAATCTATCCGTCCTTTTTCTTCTTTTGATTTAGAAAAAGAAGTAGTAAGAGGACAGTACAAAAAAGGATGGATTAATGGAAAGGAAGTAGCAGGTTATAGGCAAGAAAAAAATGTAGATCCTAATTCCAAAATAGAGACTTTTGTCGCTTTAAGGCTTTTTATTGATAACTGGAGATGGACTGGAGTCCCTTTTTATTTAAGAGGGGGAAAAAGGCTCCCTAAAAGAGGCACAGAAATAGCCCTGATCTTTAAAGATGCTCCAGGGATTTTATTCAAAACCGAAGGAAAAAATCCTTCTAATGTTCTCTCTCTAAAAATCCAGCCTGACGAGGGCATCTCTTTAAAAATGAACTGTAAAGTACCAGGCCCTACCAGTCCTATTCAACCAGTGAAAATGGACTTTCGTTACGGAGCCTATTTTGGGAAAACCCCTCCAGAGGCCTATGAAAGACTGATTCGGGATGCAATCCAAGGAGATAGTACTTTATTTGCAAGAACCGATGAGGTACTCCACTCTTGGAAACTCCTTACACCTGTTTTAGAGAGATGGGCTCAAGAAAAGCCCTCTTCCTTTCCTAACTATGAGGCAGGTTCTTGGGGGCCGAAAGAGGCCGAAGAGATGATACAAAGAGAACAAAGGATCTGGCGTACGCTATGAGCTTTCGTGAAATTGTTTCCCCTGAAAATATAGAGATTACTCTACAAGATACCTGGGAAAAGCTGGCTAAAAAAAGTACCACTCGAGCCTCTCTTTTTAATCTTGTTGTGTTTGCTAAATTAAATTCTAGATTAGATTACGCGCAGCAGGTAGTTGCCAAACTAGTAGAGAAATTTCCTTGTAGGGTTCTTTTTATTTCTTGGGATCCACAAAAAAAAGAAAGCTTTTTAAAAACAGCGGTTTCAGTAATCTTTTTAGGAAAAGATCTACAAACCGCTTGTGATCATATCGACTTTGCTGTCGCAGGAGAAGATCTTTCTAAGATCCCCTTTCTCTTGCTGCCCCATTTCCTTTCTGATCTTCCTATTTATCTTCTTTGGACAGAAGAATTTTTACTGCAAGATCCTTTATTTGAAAAACTACATCTTATAGCTGATCGGATTATTTTTGACTCAGAGATCTTTGATAATTTTGCTTTGTTTTTAGAAAATCTTACCTTTCTTTTAAAAGGAAGGAAGCAGGGCTTGTCTGATTTAAACTGGATTCGAACAGAAAAATATAGAAATATGATCACTTCTCATTTTTCCCAAGAAGAAAGGAAAAACTCTCTACAAAAATTAAAAAGAGGAGTCTTTTCTTTTAATTCTCATACTAGCTCTTATTTCTCTCACGTAAAAATACAAGCTTTATACCTACAAGCTTGGATAGCTTCTTGCCTTTGTCTTCGTTTTAAAGATAGTAAAAAAACGGAGAAAGGCTTGCTTATTGAATATGAGGGAAACATTTTCTTTGAGCTAAACTCTGAAAATAAACCAGAGCTTGCCCCCGGCTCTATATGGAACTTAGAGCTACAGACAGAAAATACAACCTATTTTTTTGAAAGGGATTCCCAAAATGAAACGGGTTTTCTCATAAAAACCGTCATGGAAAAGGCCTGCGAACTCCCCTACTTTTTTCCGGTAGAAAAAGGAACCTTGGGGCTCTCTTTAAGCAAAGAAATTACTAACAAAGGAACTAGCAATCACTACAAAAAAACGCTTCCTCTCTTAAAAAGACTGGAATCTTCTTTCTAAAATCTTTTTCAGTCCAAAAGAGGCAAGAACTCTTCAGGTAGCTCTAGTCCATTTCTCCCAAAACTACTTTTTCTTGTATTTCTACAGGATTGCTACGAAGACTGGCATGAATTTCTTCCTGTAATACCTCATAAAGCGCCTGAAAGAAAAGAGTAGAAATCCACCGCTGATCATCTGGTATTCCATTTAAAAAGCGAGTGATCTTATCACAGAGTTCTTTATTAGCTAACTCTTGCCTGTCCGGCTCTTGCTTGTCCGGATGAAATAAAAGCTGAGCGTCACGAAAAACTTTTTGATCTGTAGAAGTATTTCTTTGTAATTGATCGGAATCATATTTCGGCACTTTGTTAAAAAACTTCGCTAATTCAGGTATTTTCTTGTTTTGTCTTTCTTTGATAAACCACCCTATTAAACCTTCTGCCGCATCTAGGAATTTTTCTGTTAGATCTAAGGGGTTATTCTTTCCACGAAAGAAAAGGGAGAAATTTATACAAAGAGGCTCGCCTAAAAACCTATAAAGGTTTTCCATCTTATCGGGATATTCAGAGTTTATTTTACTAGACATCAAAGGATTTGTTTCATCAGATATCAAACAAATTTTAGGATGCATCTCACAAAAAACTTGCCAAACAGAATAAAATAATGACTCTCCCTGAGGAGGATAATAGGGGAGTATTTTTTCATAAAATTGGTTTAGCTCACTTTTATTAAGAGAGCTACAGATTCCTTCTACAAGGGGATTTCCTTTTCTTAGTTCGTCTTGAAACATCTCTCTCAATAAAAACTCTCTAAAAAGATGGCCATGTGGAGGATACTTTATGGCAAAATTGAGTAATAAACTATCCATTTCATCTGATTCGGATTTTTGAAGAAGGGATTTTTTCATCAAGGGATAAAGTTTTGTCCAAGAAACCGCCGAATAAGCAAGGCCTGCTAATATACAATCTCCCAAAGTATACCCTGGATCACAAAAAACAATAAATGCTAAAAGGGAAACAGCTAAAACTAAAACTGCAAAAGATAAGGATTTTGTATGCTCAATGAATCTAGTCATCTCCTCTTGAGAAGACGTATCTTCAACTCCTAGTTTAAGCGTAACTCTTACTGCATCCAGCAGCAAAGAAACAGGCAATAAACAAAGGGTAACAGGGGTGATCGCTATACCTAAAGAATAAGCAAGAAGCTCTGTAGAAAGAACAGTAAGAGAGGCCTTCACCCTTTCGAGAAAGGGAGCTTCGTCATACTTATCCTTCCAAAAACTACCCTCATTCTCAATATAAGAAGCCGAATTAAAGCAAACACTCAAAGTACCGATAGGAACCTGTGCATAAAAAAAACAAGAACGAATCGGAAGTACTGAAGATATATTACTCACAGATTTTACCTCACGAATCAGGTGTGAGGTAGACATTTTATCAGAAAAAAGCAGAAAATATCAAGAAAAAGATATGAAACTTAAACCTCTGGTAAAATTCAAATATTTCCCTGTTATCCCTATTTCCTTGAGGATAAGTCCTTAATAACACCTATTTCCCAATCTTAAGATAAGAAAACCACCGGTCTCTATCATGGAGAAAAAAGCCTTTTGCAAAAGGTGAAAAAATCATCCATTTTAAAAAAATTTATTGTCTATCCTTAACCGCCTCTGGGAGAAATAGAGGCTCTAAATAGATCCTAAATCGTTTTTTTACCCATGTAGTTTTTTACTTCTTCGATCCAAAGCATATTTCGTACATTTTTTCTGTAAACGTTGAGTTGTTTTAAACGGTTTTTCTTGATAAAATTGGGAGAAGCTAAAAAGGATCTATGACCCGTTTTTTTCATTCTCAAATCCAGCCTTTTGATGAAAGAAGAAAAGTGTTTATTGGGAAAACAGAAGAGGAATCTATTGCTTTTTCTGCAAGACACTTTGTCGAAACCGCCGAAGAAGCTCTTAAGACTAAAGGCACCTTTTCTGTGGCCTTATCAGGAGGATCTACCCCAAAAAAAATCTTCCAAAAGCTTGCTAAAGAGTATAGAAAAAGCCTTCCCTGGGATAAGGTCCTTCTTTTCTGGAGCGATGAAAGAGCGGTTTCTCCTAAGGACTTAGAAAGTAATTACAAGATGGCCTTGGAGGCAGGTTTTTCTAAACTTCCCCTTTTAGCAGAAAACATCTTCAGGATGAAAGCCGAAAAGAATATAGAAAAAGAGGCAAGAAACTACGAAAAGCTAATCCTAGAGAAGTTAGGAAAATCGTTATTTGACCTAGTGATGCTAGGCATGGGAGAAGATGGCCATACAGCTTCTTTATTCCCTAGAACAAAAGCGCTAGAAGAGGAAAAGGCTTTGGTGGTATCTAATTATATCGCTGAGAAAAAAACCCATAGGATGACTCTTACTTTGACCGCTATTAATCAGAGTAAAAAAATTGTTTTATACGTCTTAGGAGAGTCAAAAGCTTTTAGAGTAGAAAAGGTTTTTTTCTCGAAAAGCCAAAATTACCCCGTTCAAAAAATTGGTACTTTTACCACTCCTGTCCTTTGGGTATTAGATGAGACTTCAGCAAAAAGCTTGCTTTCAAAATCCTGAACTCTCTATCCTCTCGCGCTGCTGCTAAGCAAGGCCATCCATGAAGCAAGACAAAAAATCTTTTATAGCCCTTGGTATTGAAACAAGTTGCGATGATACTTCTGTAGCTGTAGTCAAAAATAAAAGAGAAATTCTAGCTCAAGCCCACTTTTCTCAGGAAGAGATCCACGCTTTATACGGAGGGGTTTTTCCAGAAATGGCAGCAAGAAGGCATGTGGATGTAATACATCGCTCTATTGATATTGCCTTAAAAAAGGCCTTTATAAACAAGGAAAATATAGATTTAATTGCGGCCTCCTATGGTCCGGGTCTCATAGGCTCTTTGCTCATAGGATTAAATACGGCAAAAACCCTCTCTATTGCTTGGAACAGGCCTTTTTTAGGAATCAACCACGTGGAAGCACATATTTTCTCTGCTATGATGCCTCTTTTAGAAGAAGAGATCTTTTTTCCTTCTCTCGGTCTTGTAGTTTCTGGGGGACATTCTTTTGTAGTTGAAATCAAAAGCCCAGGAAAATACCGGCTTTTAGCGACGACACAAGATGATGCTATAGGAGAAGCCTTTGATAAGGTAGCCGTCCTCCTAGGATATAATTACCCAGGAGGAGAAAAAGTAGAAAAACTGGCTAGAAAAGGGGATCCTTTTGCTCACCCCTTTAAACCAGCAAAAATCAAAAAAGCGCCCTGGGATTTTTCTTTTAGCGGATTAAAAACGGCTGTTTTATACGCTCTACAGCATAAAAAAATCTGGGAAGAAAGGGAAAAAGCAGATCTTGCTGCCTCTTTCCAAAGAGCTGCTTTTGAAACTATTTTCCAAAAGATAACTCTAATCCTACGAAAAAATTCCTATAATAGTCTTTTTGTGGGAGGAGGAGTCTCTTCAAATCAGTATTTTCAAAAAAGCCTAAAAGAAACGATACCAATCCCTGTCTATTTTCCTCCTAAAGAGCTTTGTCAAGACAATGGTATTATGATTGCTTCTTTGGCTTCTGAAAAATTTTCTTGGCATAAAAAATCCGACCCCCTCTCTTTAGAGCCCTCTCCTAGAATTCCATTGTAAAAATTCTTCTTTTTCCCTATGCTCATTTCTTTCAAGTTAAGTACTTAAAAGGGACCACCCATGGCAAAAAAAGGCGCGAGAGAGAAGATTAAGCTGAAAAGTCTTGAGAGCAATCAGATCTATTGGACTACAAAAAATAAGAGAAATACTACAGAAAGAATAGAGCTAAAAAAGTATGATAAAAGTCTGAGGAAACACGTAGTTTTTAAAGAGGCAAAGTAGTCTTTGTTCGAGCTCTCTCTCGTTCTCAAGTATTTGTGGCCTAAAAAGAAGGCTCTCTCTACTTCCCTAATTTCTTTGCTCTCCATTTTCCTAATTACTCTGGTGGTTTGGCTCGTTATCGTTTTTCTTTCTGTAATGGGAGGGATTGAGAAAAACTGGCTAGAAAAACTAACTGCCCTTCATGCGCCTTTAAAAATCTTTCCAACCAAAGAATATTATAGCTCCTATTATTACCAGATCGATAAGCTTTCTGTTCTTTCTTCTTATAAGGAAAAAACCATCCAAGAAAAATTAGAAGCAGTAAAAACAGATCCATATGACCCCCTGCAAGACTGGGAGCTTTCTCCTTGGTTTCCTCAAAAAGAGCTTACCGAAGAAGGAAAGGAAAGGGATCTAGTAAAAGATCTTTGTAAAGAACTCACTCTTTTGGAAAGAGATCTTTCCTTTCAAAACTATGAGATGAGTGGTGCCTTGATGCGTCTTTGTTTTCTAGAGGATAAATCTCAAAAAATCTCCTTTTTATCACAAATGAACTACTTAATGAGTTTTTGTGGAAAAAATCCGCATCTTCCCTTTTTATTTGTTCCTCTTTCCGTACCAGATTTAAATCACCTTTTTAAACAAATTCACCTGGATCCTTTTGCCCTAAATAGGGAAGTTCCCCAAAAAATCTCGACTAAAAAAGAGCAAGGGCTTTTCCAAGAATATCTGTTTTTTAAACACCTTTTACTAAAGAAAGTAAAAACCCCGAATAATTGGCAGATAAAGGGCTCTTTTCTACCCCAAAAAAGAGTGTTTTCCGTTTACCTAGACCCTTTTACGCATAGGCTATTTTTAGATCCTCCTTTAGAAAAAGAGTCCTTTATGGAAACCCTATCTTTTTTTAAGGAGGAAAATGGATTTTTTTGCAAAGAAAAAAATAGATATTATCCTCTAGAAACTTCTTTTTTTTTCGCAAATCCACAAATTTTTTCTGCTGAAATAATAGAAGAGACCCTTTATCCAGAAACAGAAGAAATTGTTTTTTTACTTTATTCAGACTTTCAAGGAATCCCTCTTAGAGGAACCTCTTCTTTTTCCCAATTACAAATAGAGGAAGCCTCAGCAAAAACCCATTTTTCCTCTATCCCGGAAAATCCCCCCCTTTGGGTTTACCAAGTGGGCTCTGAGTACTTCCTTCCTGAAAGAGAAGGAGCAAAGGGAATTGTTATTCCTAAAAACTACCAAGAAAATGGTTCTAAAGTAGGAGATTTTGGCCATCTCTCCTTTTTTTCTAAAGCGGCTACTTCTCAGCAGGAGATGCGTTTTCCCTTTTATGTAGCTGGTTTTTATGATCCTGGTGTTATTCCTATAGGGAATCGTTTTTTATTAGTTCCCCCTGAAATGACCCAAACCATCAATGCTAGTTCATTTACCCCTTCTTCAGAAGAGGCTTTCAATGGATTTTTTATCTGGACAAAAGGAGAAGAAAAGGTAGAAGTAGTACAAAAAAAACTGACGCAACGACTAGAGGAAAAAGGACTTCTACCTTATTGGAACGTGCTCTGTTATAAAGAGTATCCTTTTTCCCGTAGCCTTTTACAGCAATTTCAAAGTGATAAAACCCTGTTTATCTTGATAGCTCTTCTGATCATACTAGTTGCCTGTTCAAATATCGTCTCTTTGTTAATCCTTTTAGTAAAAGATAAGAAAAGGGAGATTGCTATTATAAAAGCCTTGGGAGCTCCTCCCCAAAGTATCCTTTTCATCTTTGGCTTCTCAGGAGCTATTATGGGGCTTTTAAGCTGTCTTTTGGGAACTTTAGCAGCTATAGGTACTTTACATCATCTTGACCTATTAGTTGCTATATTAAGCAAAATTCAAGGGCATTCTGCTTTTCAAACAGCTTTTTTTGGAGAAAAACTTCCCAATACTTTAAGTCTATCTTCTCTGAAACTGATCTGGATTGTAACTCCTGTTCTTTCTTCTTTAGCAGGTTGCATTCCTGCTATACAAGCGTTTCGGGTAAACCCTTCTCAAACTTTGAGAAGCTCATGAAAAGCCCTCTTTTAAAAGCTATCCGTGTAACAAAGAGCTTTTTTTATCCAGAAAAAATAACTGTATTAAAAGAAGTCTCTCTTACCCTAAATCCAGGAGAAAGCCTGTCTATTATGGGAGCCTCGGGAGAAGGGAAAACTACTCTTTTACATATCTTGGGGTCTTTAGAAAAACCAGACTCAGGAGAACTGCAGATTTTAGGAAAAACTCCTTCTTCCCAAACAAGGCTTTATGATTTAGGGTTTATTTTTCAAAACTATAATCTTCTTGAGGATTTAACTGTTTTACAAAATGTTTTACTACCTGCCAAAATTGGAAGAAAACCTACAGGAAAAAATTCTTATGCTTATAAGAGAGCTCTTTATCTTTTGGATTTAGTAGGCCTTTCCTCTCGAAGCGGTTTTCCTTTATCTCTTTTATCAGGAGGAGAAAGACAAAGATGTGCTATAGCTAGAGCTTTAATCAATAATCCTTCTCTACTTTTAGCAGATGAACCTTCAGGAAGTTTAGACTATGAAACTTCCCAAAAAATCCATGAGCTTTTGCTCTATTTGGCAAAAAAGGAAAAAAAAGGCCTTGTTATAGCTACGCATGATCTAGAACTTGCCTCTCTTTGTGAAAAAAAAGTTCTCTTAAAGCAAGGATCCCTCTTTTTTGATAAACCAAAATCCCCTATCTTAGAGCTTTTCTAGGCTTTTTATGAAAATTTTAGTCATTGGTGCAGGGTATGTAGGACTTGTTACAGCAGCTTGCTTTGCGGAGATGGGTCATATCGTTTTTTGTCTAGATACAGATAAAGAAAAAATCGAAAAATTGAGAAAAAATATCATTCCTATTTATGAGCCAGGCCTCCGGGATCTCGTCCAAAAAAACCAAAAACAGCAGCGTCTTTTTTTTACCTCTTCCTATGAACAAGCAACTAAAGAGACCTCTCTTTATTTTATAGCAGTTCCGACACCTTCGAAAGAAGATGGTTCCTGCAATATCCAATACATAGAAGCGGTTTGTAAAAAAATAGCTCCCTTGATCCGAAGATATACGCTTATAATTAACAAATCGACAGCTCCTGTAGGTACGGCCTTTTTTATCCAAAACATTTTATTGGAAAAAGGGTTAGATAGGTCCTTATTTGAAGTAGTTTCTAATCCTGAATTTTTAAAAGAAGGATCCGCTATCCAAGACTGTATGAAACCGGATCGGATTATTCTTGGAGTAGAAAACGAGAAAGCTAAATCTATTATGAAAGAACTTTACACTCCTTTTACTTTGAATCACGACCGTATTTTGTTCATGAGTATACCTTCTGCTGAAATGACTAAATATGCAGCTAATGCAATGCTTGCTACCAGAATTTCCTTTATGAACGAAATGGCAGAGATTTGTGCAAGATCTGGAGCCAATATCAAAGAGGTAAGAAAAGGAATAGGATCAGACAGTAGAATTGGTTACAGCTTTCTTTATGCAGGAATAGGATATGGAGGCTCTTGCTTTCCTAAAGATATTAGGGCTTTACATGCTATGGCAAAACAGCTGGGATACAAGGCTACTTTAATTGAAGCGGTAGAAGAGATCAATGAAAAGCAAAAAAGAAAATTAGCAGAGCAAGTTCGGAGGTATTTTGCTAAAAAAGGGGGGATAAAAGGAAAGACTATTGCTATTTGGGGAGTCTCTTTTAAACCTGATACAGATGATGTAAGAGAAGCTCCTTCTTTGGCCTTTATTCAAGAATTACAAAAAAAGGGAGCTATCTTAAAAATCTACGATCCAGTCTCTATGAAAAATGCGGAAAGAGCGTTGAAGGATCATACGAATATCCACTGGTGCAAAAGTGAAAAAAGTGCAGCGGAAAAAGCGGATGCTATAGCGCTTTTAACTGAATGGAAGCAATTCCGCTTTTTAGATTTTTCTTCTATTCAACCTTGTATGAAGGGAAAGGCTTTATTTGATGGAAGAAATCAATACAATGGCTCTGAAATGAAAAAAAAAGGATTTGACTATATTGGAATAGGAGTGAAATGAGCTACCTATTGGAAGTTGAAAAAAGGCTGGAAGAGCTTTTACAAAGGGGGTCTTTTTCTTCTAAAAAGATAAAAGAAGCAGCTCTTTATTCTATGGATTCTGGAAAAAAGATTCGTCCCCAGCTCCTCCTTTTTTTGGGAGAAAAATTTGGCGTTTCTTTGGAAAAAAGCCTGGATCCTGCCTGTGCTATCGAGATGGTTCATAGCTTTTCCTTGATCCATGATGACCTTCCCTGTATGGATGATGATGCTTTTCGAAGAGGCAAACCTTCCACCCATAAAGCCTTTGGAGAAGCCATAGCGCTTTTAACTGGAGATTTTTTATTAGCCTATGCTTTTCAAATATTGAGTGAGGCACCCCATATCTCAGATTCCCAAAAAGTAAAGCTGGTTCAAGTCCTAGGAAAAGCTAGCGGCAATCAAGGAATGATTGCCGGACAAAGTTTAGATCTTTCCTCTGTAGGAAAAATTCTCTCAAAAAAAGTCTTAATCAAGATGCACTACTATAAGACCGCTTGTCTTATCTCAACTCCTTTTCAGTTCCTATCAATTTTAGCAAATACCTCCTTGAAGGAAAGCATTTTACTAAAGAAATTAGGGGTCTATCTAGGAATTGCTTACCAAATTCAGGACGATCTCCTTGATGTTTTTTCTAAAAAAGAGCTTCTAGGAAAGCCCCTTTATTCAGATAAAGAAAAGAGAAAACCTACAGCCGTGTCTATTTTGGGTGTTTCCTTTTCACAAAAAACGCTAGAAAAACTACAACGGGCTATTAGAAACCTTTCGAAGAAACTCCACATAAAAAACTCCCCTTTTTATACTCTCCTAGAAGAGATTTTTCACAGAAGCTATTAGAGTTTTAAAGGGAAAACTTATTTGCCAATTTTTGCAGGTTCCGGTTATAAGGGTTTCTTATGTTTAGCTACCCTGAAGAGACAAAGCCTTTAAGTAGGAGATCCCTTCCCTTTTTTTATGCAAAAACTCCTTTCGGAAAAAGAGTATTTGATCTTTTTTTTGCCAGTTTTGCTCTTCTTTTCTTTAGTCCTTTTTTTCTTTGTATCTCTTTCTTTATTTTGGCCACTTCAAAAGGCTCTATTTTTTATAAACAAGTGCGCATAAAGAAAGGTGGCAAACCTTTTGTTTGCTATAAGTTTCGAACTATGAGGCAAAATTCAGATGCTCTACTCCGCCAAATCCTTCATTCTGACCCAAGGAAAAGAGAAGAATGGAAAAAATTTTTTAAGCTAAAGAAAGATCCAAGAATTACTCCTATAGGCAAATTTTTACGAAAGACCTCTCTAGATGAACTTCCCCAATTTTGGAATGTGTTAAAAGGAGACTTAAGTATAGTGGGTCCCAGGCCTGTTTTAAAACAGGAGGTAGAAGAATACTACAAGGATCTGGCTCCAAAAATTTTGTCGGTTAAGCCTGGAATAACAGGACTTTGGCAAGTTTCAGGAAGAAGTCAGTTGAATATGGAAGAAAGGGTCCGCTTAGAAGCAAGTTATGTGGACAGACAATCATTTTGGCTAGATCTTTTTCTTATAGCTAAAACGATCCCTGCTATGCTTTTCCCCAAAGGGGCCTGTTAATATGGCCCTTCCCGTTCTAGTAACAGGGGGAGCCGGTTTTATAGGAAGCCATGTTTGCAAGGCGTTAAAACAAGAAGGCTTTTCCCCTATTGCTGTAGATAATTTCTCTAGAGCAAAGAAGAGAAAAAAAACTCTTTTTCCTCTAATTGTAGCCGACATTGGTTCACAAGATGCCTTAAGAGAAATTTTTTCCTTTTATAAACCCCTAGCTGTTCTTCACTTTGCCGCTTTTTCCCAGGTACAAGAATCTTTACAAAATCCTCTCCTCTACTATGAAAACAACTTTTGTGCCTCTTTACACCTTTTAAAAGTATGTTTAGAATTTCAGGTAAAGCGCTTTCTTTTTTCTAGTAGCTCTTCTGTATATGGAATACCCTCTTCTTTTCCGATAAAAGAAGATTCTCCGATAGCTCCTATTTCCCCTTATGGTTATACAAAAAGTGCTATAGAAAGAGTGCTTTTTGATTTTGAAAAGGCCTATTCCTTCCAAAGTATTATCCTACGCTACTTTAATGCAGCAGGGGCTGATTTGGAAGGAGAGCTAGGAGAGGAACATGACCCTGAAACCCACCTAATTCCCTTGGCTATCAGAGCCGCTTTTTTTCAAGAAACTCCCCTTTCTATTTTTGGAACCGATTTTCCTACTAAAGATGGTTATGCTATTCGCGACTTCATTCACGTAACCGATTTAGCAAGAGCGCATGTCCTTGGTCTAAAATATCTTTTAGAAAAAAACCTGAGTGCTATCTTCAATGTAGGCTCTGGAACAGGTTTTTCTGTAAAACAGGTTTGTAATGTAGTAGAAGAAGTGGTTGGCAAGCCCATACCGTTGGCCCTTTTCCCTCGTAAAAAGGGGGATCCCCCAGAGCTTTATGCAGATATCACAAAGATAAGAAAAGAACTTTCTTTTGAACCAAAGTATTCTTCCTTAAGAGAAATTGTGCAAACAGCCTATTCTTGGGAAAAATCTTTACTAGCCCCGAACGTCAGATAATGGTTTTTAGAAAAACTCTTTTTGCCCTTTGTATTACTCTTTTTTGCTTTTTTTCTCCTTTGTCTTTCCAGGTCCCTCTCATTTTTTTTGCTCCTTTTCTTGTTTTTAGCTCTTCTTTTCTTTCTTTAGAAAAGCTTCTTTGGCTCTCTTTTTTAGTAGGAGTCTTTGTAGATTTTTTCTCTTTTACTCTTATGGGAGGACGGGGAGTTCTTTACCTAATTACCTCTTTTCTTCTACTTCGCAAAAAGAAATTTTTCTTCGAAGAAAGACCTTTTTACTTAGCGATTTTTTCTTTACTTTTTGCTTTTTTATCCGAGTTTTTTCGCCTTCTATTTCTGGAACAGGCCTTTTCTTTTAAAAATGTTCTTTTAACCCCATTTTATTTTTCCTTTTCTACCTTCTTATATGCCATAATCATCTTTGTTCCTTTTCTCTTTTCACTGACCGAACTGTATGCAGTGGCGAAAAGGTGGATTCTTTTAAAAAAACGGTAGGCATATGTCTTTTTCTCATGAGACTAAAAAAGCTATAGAAGCTGCTTTTTTAGCAGGTGATATATTAAAAAAAGGATTTTATTCTTCCTATTCCATCTTTTCTAAAGAAGGGGTACATAACCTGGTAACAGAATATGATTATCTCTCAGAGCAGGCCTTAATTAATTTTTTTCATCAAGAATTTCCTCAAGATGCTATTTTATCAGAAGAAAAAGGAAGTCTTTTTGCATCAAAAAGAAGATGGATTCTCGATCCTTTAGATGGTACAGTCAATTTTGCTCATAAAATTCCTATGTTTTCTATAAGCATTGCCTTAGAGCAAGACAAAGAAGTAACCACAGGGGTAGTTTATCACCCTATTTTGCAAGAGCTCTTCATTGCAGAAAAAGGTAAAGGAGCTTTCCTTAAAGATACCCCTATCCAAGTGACAAAGACAGCAGAACTAGACCTTTCTTTTTTAGCAACAGGATTTCCCTATAATTTGAAGCAAAATCCCCATAATTGTATTTCCTATTTCAGTAAAATTTTACAAAGAGGACTCCCTATTCGCAGGATAGGCTCTGCTGCTTTAGATCTTTCTTATTTAGCAGCAGGAAGATTCGATGGATTTTTTGAAGTTACCCTGGCTCCTTGGGACATAGCAGCAGGAAAGCTTTTAGTAGAAGAGGCAGGAGGGAAAATTTCTGGATGGGATAAAGTAGACTATGATATTCACTCTTATAAGCCTGTTTTAGCTACAAATAGTTTTATCCACGCAGAACTTTCTCAGATCCTAGAAGGAGCTGTAGTGTGATTGAAGGGAAGAAATGGGCAGAGAGTTTATTGAAAGAGTATAAAAGAGAAGGAGCTTTTCTAACTGCTAAGCCCAAAATTCATTTTATTTTAGTAGGAGAAGATAGTGCTTCTCATCTTTACGTAAAAAGAAAACAAAAAGTTTGTGAAGAGGTTGGCTTTTTATCAGGGGTCTCCTTCTTTGAGGAAAATATTTCACAAGACGAGCTTCTACAAGAGATAGAAAGGATAAATAGAGACCTCTCAACTCACGCTCTCTTAGTACAAATGCCTCTTCCTGGACATATAGATCCAGAAGTGATTGTCGAAAAAATAGCCCCAGAAAAAGACGTGGATGGATTTCATCCTCTGAACATGGGAAAACTTTTACGAGGAAATAAAAATGGACTTATCCCCTGTACTCCTTTAGGGATTCAATTTCTATTAAATCAATACAAAATAGATCTTTCCCAGAAAAGAGTCCTTATTTTAGGAAGAAGTAATGTAGTAGGAAAGCCCTTAGCAGCTCTTTTAATGCAAAAAGAGGAAAAAGCTAATGCTACCGTGACTATAGCACATAGCAAAACACCTCACTTGAAAGAGCTTACTCTCTCCTGTGATGTATTGATTTGTTGTATGGGAAAAGCCCATTTCATAAAAGGATCGATGGTAAAAAAAGGGGCTGTTGTCATGGATGTGGGCATAAACCGAATAACCCTTGCGGGAAAAACCCAACTAGTAGGAGATGTTTGTTTTAAAGAAGTGGTAAAAAAAGCTTCTCTAATTACCCCTGTTCCTGGAGGAATTGGCCCAATGACTATTGCTATGCTTATAAAAAATACCCTTTTCTGTTACAAGCTGCAACAAAAGAGGGGTTTCTTTTGATCCCTTTCCGCAATCGATATATATAAAATATGCCAAATTTTAAAAAATCTAATAAAAGACAAAGCTATAAAAGCAAAATCATTCAAGCTCTTGCCTTGGGCTCTTTGAGTGAAAAAGAGCTTTTAAGTAAGCTCAAAGTTCCTTCCTCTTGCTATAAAGCCTTTTATCGAGAAATCAAAGGGCTTTTGCAAGAAAAAGTCCTATTTTCTCGTGATAAGAGATATACGCTTTTACAAAAAGAAAAAAAGGTTATAGGAACTCTTTCTGTTCACCCAAGAGGGTTTGGCTTTGTATCTCCAAGAAATAAAAAGGAGTTTTCCAAAGATGTTTTCATCCCACGAAAATTTATGAAAGGAGCTGTAGATGAGGATCTAGTAGAGGTAGAAATAAAAGAAACTCCTTCTAAAAAGGGTTTTGAAGGAAAGATTTCTCAAATTATAAAAAGAGGAAAAAAAAGATTACTGGGTACAGTTACCCTGAAAACAAATAAAGGATATTTACTCTTTGTTCCCTCTTTAAAAGAGGAAAGATCTGTCCTTTTGAAAGAAACAAAAGAATCCTTACAAAAAGGAGATAGAGTAGTAGTAAATATCTGTAGTTGGGGAGGAGAAAAGGGCCCGATACAAACCAGTTTAGAAAGGAAAATAGGCTCTATTTTTGAGGCAAAAACGGATACAATAGCTGCTTTACAAGAGTTTTCTATAGAGGAAAATTTCCCCGAGGAAGTAAAAGATCAAGCCAAAAAATGGGGGCTTTTTGTTCGAGAAGAAGACAAAAAGGACCGGGTAGACTATACCCGCTTAAACACCATAACTATAGACCCTAAAACAGCTAAAGATTTTGATGATGCCATTTCTTTAGAAAAAGAAGCTTCGTGTATCCATTTGTATGTTCATATAGCGGACGTAGCCCACTATGTTAAATCGGGCTCGAAACTAGATAAAAAAGCTTTTGAAAGAGCTAATTCCACGTATTTTCCGGGAAAATGTATCCCCATGCTTCCGGAGAGTTTATCCAATGGCCTTTGCAGTTTAAAACCGGACGTAATTCGTTTAGCTGTAACCGTAAAAATGAGTTTTTCCTTAGAAGGAGATTTGTTAGAGCAGAAGATAGAGCGCTCCTTCATTTTAAGCAAAAAACGCTTTTCCTATGAAGAAGCTTTTGCTGTATTACAAAATAGGGAAAAAAGTTCTTACCTTCCCCTTCTAAAGGATTTAGTTTTTCTGTGTATGCTTTTAAAAAAGAAAAGGCAAGAAAGAGGTAGTATTGAGTTTGCTCTTCCTGAAGCGCAAATTCTCCTAGATGAAAATGAGAGTCCCAGAGGGATTGAAATTCATGAATATGACATTACTCACCAAATGATAGAAGAATTTATGTTGAAAGCAAATGAAGTAGTGGCTACGACTCTTCATAAAAAAGGGCTTTCGCTTATTTTCCGGGTTCATCAGAGCCCTTCTTCGGAGAGCTTAGAAGACTTTTATCAAACTGTACGTATTTTGGGGTTTTCTCTTCCTAATTCTCCTTCTACAAGGGATTTACAAAAACTATTTTTACAAGCAAAAGACTCTCCTTTTTTTCACAGGCTTTCTGTGGCTTTTATCCGTAGTATGAAACTGGCTCTTTATTCCCCTGATAATATAGGACACTATGGACTTGCTTTAACTCATTACACTCATTTTACCAGCCCCATAAGAAGATACTCTGATCTTGTTATTAGCCGTTTGTTATTTCAAGAACCTTTTGAAGGAGATCTAGCTAAAATTGCAAAGCACTGCTCTGAGAAAGAAAGAGTCTCCATGAAAGCAGAACAAAATGTAGTCTTTTTAAAAAAACTTCGCCTCCTAAGAGGATATTTCAAAGAAAATCCTAAAAGGACCTACAAAGCTACTATAACTAAAATAAAACCATCGCATTTATTCTTTGAGCTAGATGATTTCTTTTTTGAAGGGAGTTTTTCTTTTTCTGATATAGATGTAGATTATTTCGAATTTATAGAAGAAAAAGCCCTTTGGTTAGGATCAAAAAAGGGCATTTCTTTAGCACAGGGAGATAAACTTTTAGTAGGGATAAAGACTATTGATCTAATCCATCAAGAAGCTTTTTTTTTATTTTATAATCTCGTCTGATTCCTTTGCTTATCTCCACTCAAAAATACGAAGTATGAACAAAGAGGTTTCTCTTAGAAAAAGAACGCATCTTTCTTCTTAGATCGGCAGCTTGATATCTTTTTTTTTCTTCTTCCGTCTGAGGAACCACCTTAGGTATCCGAACAGGATTTGCTTCTTTATCTACCGCTGAATAGGTAAAATAGGCGGATAGAATATCTTTTTCCTGCAGAAGGCGAAAATCCTCTGCTACTACTTTTAATCCTATTTCCATATAGCTATCCCAAACTCGATTAATACAAGCTTTAGCAAGTAAAAGGTCTTGTTCTAAAATAGGATGGAAAAATTGTAAAGAATCAATACCGAGAAAAATGCACCTAACTCCTGCATGCTTTTGTGCCAGTTGCAAGGAAAATGTGGAAAGCTCCTCAAGTAAAGAAACAGATAAAGAATTGTTCTTTTTTAAAGGTAAAGAAAGCTTTTTCTGAACCGCGGAAAAAGAAACAGGCTTTTCCTCGCAAGCATTTTCCATGTTACTCCCTTTTTCTGTTTCCTATATTCAAGCTTCGATTTTTTGAAAAGACAGAATCTTTTTCTTCTTTGAAATTTTTTTAAAAAAAAAAGGCAAGTTACTAATAACAAGATAATTAAATTAGAAATCCCCCAAAACAGAAAAAGAGGAGACAGCCGAAGCTACCTCCTCTTGAAATCAGAATAAACAGCGGAAAATTATCGCTTAGAGTATTGAAACCTCTTCCTGGCTTTGGCTCTGCCATATTTTTTCCTCTCCTTCCTTCTAGGATCCCTGGTAAGATAACCAAGCTCTTTTAATTCTTTCCGAAGAGTTTCATCTTTACAAACTAATGCTCTAGAAATCCCAAGGCGAGTAGCTACAGCCTGGGCTGCAACACCCCCTCCTTTGGCACGGATGATCAGATCAAACTGGCCTAAATAACCAGCTCTTACCAAAGGATCTAAAATCTGGTTCCTCTGAACTTCCGAAGGAAAATACTCCTTCATTTCTTTACCATTGATATCCACTTTTCCTGTCCCTGGCCGAATGCGAACTGCAGAAACCGCAGTCTTTCTTCTCCCTATTCCAATAATATCTTCACTTTTGTTGCTCATGTAATCCTCAGATGTTTGCTGTGATAGGTTTCTGCGCCTGTAGGCAATGCTTTTCGTCTTTGTATATATGAAGTTTTTTGATTTGCTTTCTTCCCAAACGAGTCTTAGGAAGCATTCCCTTAACTGCGTGCCAGAGAATATATTCCGGTTTTTTTTCTTTCATAGTAGCATAGGGAATTTCTTTTAATCCCCCTATATAACCCGTATAGGAGCGATAAAGCTTCTGCTGCTCTTTACTTCCTGTGACGTGCACCTTTGCTGCATTAACCACTATTACTCCATCTCCCGTATCCACGTTAGGGGTGAAATCTGGCTTGTGTTTCCCCCTGAGGACTTTAGCAATTTCAGAAGCAAGACGCCCTAAAGTTTTCCCTTGAGCATCAAACAAATACCATCTTCTATTTGCAAGAGCCTCTTCTTTAGAAACAAACTGGGTAATTTTTTTCGGCGCTTTTACAGAACAATTCATAAGTAGCTCTTTCTTAAATATTCGCTCTAAAGGATAGCGATTCGTAGTTTTTTTTGCCAAGATTTTTATGCAGAAGGCTTAAACGCTTAATAAAATTCAAATATTTCATAATAGCGCTACTTTAAGATCTATCAAAATTTAAGAAAAATGAGCTAAACAGACCTATTATCTTCTTGGAAAAAGGGGGCAACAAGAAAAAAATTTATAGATTTTTGTTTTTAAATTGATAAAAACCCTGCTTTTTAATCCCCTCTTCTTCTAAGAAGAAGAGGGGATTAAATCATACTAAGTCCTATATTTCCTTTGCTCTACTTACACTCCCATCCAAGTTCATTTCGAGAGGAAACTTTTCAGAGGAAATATTTGTTCTAGGAAAAGTTAGCTCAAATTCAAAAAGACCTGTTTGTTTAAATCTATGCCTTCGAGACTCCGCGAGTTGTACAAAACCATCGAAGCCCTTCTGGGTATTACAAATAGACTGTATCTTTTCAAAATAGGTTGTAATTCTATTTTCAAAAGCGCTTTCCCATCCATTATTTCCAGTAAGCCAGTTGGTCAAAAATTCATGTTCTGCAGATCCCTCTATTTTGGCATTCTTCGAGTTTTGAATATTTTCTACAAAACTCTTATCCAAAGACGCACCCTGATCTCCTGCAGTAATCTCAAGAGGAACATAGTGTTCTAACTTTGAACGTTTTAATGAGTGTATTGGATTCTGAAAATCAACCATTAAAATACAAGCAGCTAATCTCCTACTAATGATTTCTCGATGAATCATCTTATCTAATAAATCGATATCTTCAAAAGCAGGTTCAGGAACAAAAAAGGCAAAATGCGTATCACCAGGAATATTGACCGTTCCTGAACGAAGAGAAAAGTCAAACTTGGATAGGGCTTGCTCATAAATTGTACGACTGACTTGAGCCCGGTCAACAATAGGAATGAGTCCTGTTTTTTCCAAAGCAAAAAAATTAGCAAAAAAGGTAAAAGGAAGAGTAAGTTGAGCTTTTTGAGACTGAGAAGAATCGGGTGAGCTGATTAGATTCAAATTGGTAGTAGATAAGATTTGCCTTAGTAGATCATTAGGACGCGTTATTGTTTTTCCATCCGACCCTATGGCGTGATCGATTCGGCTTTCATTCCAGGCAGAAATTCCTGCTTTAAACTGGATTTCAAAGCGGTCTGCTTTTTTCCTATTTGTAAAGTACTCGGTACTAACAAAGGGATCATTTTCCGAAAAAATTTTTGAGAAAATTGTTGCCTCTGAACTATTCCAATGCTGCCAAGGAGAGCGAAGCTCCTTCATTACAGGTCCTCCATTAACGTGACCTGAAAAAGGACCCTTTGCTCGTGTCTTAGGATCTAGCGCATGAAAACCATTTCCAGACCAAATCCAAAAACCTTGTAACCGCTGATAAAAATTATAGGATCGGCTTTTGTTATCCCAGCTCATAAGCTGTAGAAACTGCCTTGAAGAATTAACACTAGTCCCTGTACTAACTAGAATGTCAAGACCAATACCGGACGTAGCCTTTGCATTTAAAACAAGACGGGCTGTCTGATCCACATTATCTGCATTTCTTCTCCAGGCAATTTGCCCGTTTTCAGCAATTAAAAAAACGTCAATTTCTTCAATTTCTTTTAATCTGTCCAGTTGACTTTTTATCTGCTCCATCGTGAGAGGAAAGAACCCTTTTTTTAAAAAAAGATTGGCGAAAGGATCGTTGATTGAGTTCTCAACTTCCTCCGAAGACATGGCTTTAGGCAAACCCTGATCCATGCCAACAATGAATTTATAAACCACCTTTCTGGAAGCAGAAGGATCAAAGCGAGTAGGCCCCATTGGCGCCTCTTCTTCGGGAGGTAATACCCCCAAATTCGAGAATTGGTGGATACTTGAAAAGTCTCTTCGTAAACTAGAAAAAGAGTTTCCTACTCTTGAGAGAAAATATCCAGAAATAACTCTCTCTTTTCCCTTAAGGCCTTGTGAAAAATAAGAGTCGCCGGATATCAATCTTCCAAAAGTAAAAGCTGGGATCAACCTAGAGGTAATTGCATTAGTTAACATCAAATTCTCCTTTGAATTCTTTTTGTGTTGGTAAAAAGCCCAGTTTTTCTTCATAAAGAAAAAATAACTGGGCACAATTAATAGCAACGGAACTTGTCCTGCAGCCTAAAAGCATGCCAAAAAGTCCCCTAACAGAATCTTTATAGCTCTCAAGCTCTGTATACAAAACAAAGCCTGAAATAACTCCTAACTATTCTGATCAAAATTATCTAAACGAGTTGAAAATCTGTATGGCTGTTCCCCAGTGCTTTTTATTTCAGCTGCTTCATTTATAGGAGCAACACTTCTTCCCTGAAGGGTTACACATCCAAACTTAACTACATTAGACGGATCAAAATTCTGAGCAATCCCAGTTAGTTTAATCCGAACAAAATCTGCAATTTGTCCTCCAAATTGAATTGGAGCTCCATTGATCTTAATATCACCTACTTTAAAACCCTTACTTTCAGGAACTTCAAAAATAGCCCGAACAGGACTCTCCTCATCTCCTCTTACAATTTTCCAGTAATCTCTAGAATCTGAGCCATCAGGTGTTTTCCATCCTTGAGGGGAAAAGGTATCAAAATAGAGTCCAACAGGATCTTTAAGAGCCACCATCGCTCCTTGTCTTGTTAAAGCATTTACCTGAGCGCCAATGTGAGGATCACTATTTCTTTCCGGTTGACCATACCTACCACACGAAATCAATTCTTGCTGGTTTTCTAAAATCCGTCCGTTAACTTCTCGAACCATACTTGATCCTGCCGCAAGCTCAATTTCTGCAAAAAGGCTATTATTTCTCTGAATCAGATGCATAGCCCCTCTTCCATTTGTGCCGCTATTCCACTTATTCCGAGGTTCATATTTCCCATTTTTAAATAGGTCATCTTGAACAACTTGATCGCCAATAAACTCTTTGTAAATTTCAACTACCTTTTTTGGGTTCACTTCACCTAAAAAGTCCCAATACTCGGGTCCTTCACAAGTAAAATCAACTCTTGTAATTTTTCCAGTAAGATCTCTTGTTACACTCCATTCACAATACTCATCTTGAACATCTCTAGAACGATCTGCTACCTTCCATCTTACACTGTCGGTTGGGTATCTCTGTTTAATAATTCTTGGAAACCCAATCCAGGAAATAACTGCCTCTGCATAATCACTGGCTTTTTCTGTTGTTCGAGGATTAAAAACCTGAGGCCTTGGAGCATTATTTAATATCTTTCTTCCATCTGGAGTTTTATCAAACCCTTTTTTTACGACTTCGATAGCTTCGTTGATAAAATTTCGACTCCAGTTTTGCTTTTGTGCTTTTGTAAGATCATTCAAGTTCCCTGGAGGAGCAAACTCTTGAACAACTGTAGACATTTTTCTAAGCGAAGGGGGTGAGTTTAAATCCTTCAAGAAAGGAAAAAAAGTGGTAGCTACAGAATTTGTAGCATTTGTAACTACTTTTTCAGAAGAAGGCGAGGAATTTGATAGTCCACATGCTATGGATCTTGTAAAGCAACCTTTCCCTGCTGATGAAATTGTTGAAATAAGCATAAAAACTCCTTGAAAATTAATATGTTAAAAATCTCAAAAAAAATTTTTTACCTTAAGGTTTTTTTAAAAACCGGGGAGATTTTCATAAAAAAAAATATATAAATCAATAATTTTAACCTTATTTTAGGAAAAGCTTTTGATAAAAGGCTCCTTTTAGCAACAGACTCATATTGACTTGTCTGATAGCTACAAAATCCCCCTTGTCAGAAAGCAAAAGCTTCTATTACAATCCTTAAAATCTCACCTCAAAAGGGCCTATCTTATGAAGAAGTTGAAAACTTTCCATATCCGGACTTATGGCTGTCAAATGAATGAGCTGGACACAGAGGTCATGGTAGGACAGCTTTCTAGGAGGGGGTTAAGCCTGGTAAAAGAAGAAACAGAGGCCGACCTGGTCATTTACAATACCTGCTCTATTCGAGATCTTGCAGAGAGAAAGGTCATGGGGAAGTTGGGTCAATTAGGCAGAGGGAAGAAAAAGTCTGTTATAGGGCTTACCGGTTGCATGGCTATGGCTAAAAAAGACCTCTTATTTCGTAAATTTCCTCATCTTGATTTCATAATAGGAACAAATAATCTGACAGATTTAGATTCAGTGTTAGATGAAGTTCTTTATACAGAAAAACAGGTGATAAAAACAGAAGATCGTTTCGAGGAAAACTTGGACTATTTTGTAGCTAAAAGGCAGGATCCTTTAAAAGCTTTTGTTTCTATCATCCGAGGATGTGATAAGTTTTGCACCTATTGCGTTGTTCCCTACACTAGAGGAAAAGAGGTATCTAGACATTTTGAAGATATCGTAAAAGAGTGTCGAATGTTAGTAGATCAGGGGTATAAAGAGATTACCTTGCTAGGTCAAAATGTGAATAGTTATGGAAAAGACCATCCTGAATGGAATTGTCTTTTCCATGACCTCTTATACAAATTGGATAAAATCAATGGCTTAAAAAGGGTTCGCTTTATGACCTCTCACCCCATTGATATTACTAGGGAGCTAATGTATGCCCTAAGAGACCTTCCTTCTCTTTGTAATCTGGTCCATTTTCCGGTACAAGCAGGCTCTAATCGGATTCTTCGCAAGATGCACCGGATTTACACCAAAGAACAATACTTAGAAAAAGTACACCTTTTAAAGGAAATAGTTCCTGATGTTGCTTTAGGTACGGACATCATCGTAGGATTTCCTACTGAAACAGAAGAGGAGTTTTTACAAACCTACCAGCTATTTGAACAGGTAGGCTATTCTGTTGCCTTCATGTATACTTATAGCCCTAGAAAAGGAACTCCTGCTATGAGATGGAAAGATGATATCCCCGAAGAAGTCAAAGAAGAGAGACTTCAAAGACTTATGGAACTATATCATAGAGTAGGTAGTCAAGAGAGGAGCGCTTTTTTAGGAAAGGAAGTTGAAGTTTTGGTAGAAAGATTTAATCGAGATCAAAAAAGACTAAAGGGTCGCACTCGCTGCTGGAAAAAAGTGATCTTTGAAGGAAAAGAGGAGTGGATTGGTACTTTTCAGAAAGTGAAAATCCACAGCTTTCATCACCAGACTCTGCTAGGTTCTGTAGTACAAGCGGATTCTTGTCAGAAAAAAAAGCGAGCTTTTGCCTCAGCTTAGCGCTTTCTTCTTCGGAAAAACCCATAGCCAAAAACCAAAGAGCAAAAAGGGAACGCTTAGAACCTGCCCCATATTCAAGAATCCCGAAAAGAACAGGCTCTGTTCCTCTTTGAAAAATTCAATAAGAAAGCGAAAAGAAAATAATAAGCAAAGAAGGGACCCTGCTGTTTTACCAGAAAAAACCCTCTTCTTGAAGAAGCATGAAAAAAGAAAGAACAGAAAGAAGTAAAAAAATGCCTCGTAAAGCTGAGCTGGATGCCTAGGGGCTGGTAAGGATCCATTTAGAGGATTTTCAAAAACAATAGCCCAAGGCACCGTAGTTACCGTACCCAATACCTCTTGATTAAAAAAATTGCCCAACCGGATCGATCCTGCAATAAAAAGAGAAGGCAATACCATAAGATCCAAAAGAACTTTCCAAGAAATTCCCTTTTCTTTCCGAATAAATACATACCCTGCAAGGAATACCCCCACTACAGCTCCATGACTTGCAAACCCTCTTCCTTGAAAAAGCTCCCAGGGGGCTTTTATGTAAGAAAAAAAGTTCTCATAGAATAAAAAATGACCCAGCTTTGCTCCTATGATAGTACCTAAAACTACGTAAAGAAGAAGCTTATCTACAAAACGGGTTGATCTCTTAGAAAGAGTTAACACATAAGGAGAAAGAAAAAGATCCAAAAGCTCTCTGTTTTTAACTAATAGCGGAAGAGAAAGCACTCCTTTTTTACCAAAAGGGAGTTTTTGAAAAAGGTTTTCCTGTTTTAGAAGGTGATTAAGCATCGCTAAAACAGTCGTGGCGTTTCCTAGCTCATCTTTGGCAAAATGCTTTTTTAAAAGAAGTAGGATCTCCTTTTTTTGCAAAAGATCCTCTTCTGTAAAATAAGGTTTTTCTCTAAAAAATCCCTTTATTCTTCGTAAGAAAATAAGATATCCTAGGAAAAAGCCAGAGCCAAAGAAAAACCCATACCACAATATGGGCCAACCCATGATAGGAAGTATAAAGAGTTCTTTGGCTGGATTCCAATGTAGAAAACTAAACGGAACTATAAACATACATAACCAGAATAAAATTTTTCCTCTTTTTTATGTATAAAATAAAAATCATAACTACTGGGAAAGTTAAAAAAAATTGGATAAAGGAAGCATTAAAAGAATACCAAGTCCGTTTACAAAAAGACCTTTCCTTTGAATGGGTTTTTTTAAAGAATTGGAAAGGTTTTTTAGAAAAAAAAACTTCCTATATAGCTTTGACAGAAGAAGGAACACCCCTGAATAGCTCTGAGTTTGCCTCTTTTTTGCAAAAAAATTTTGAAACACAAAATTCTCTAATTTCCTTTGTCATAGGAGGGCCGGAAGGACTTTCTCTTCCGATAAAAGAAAATAGCCTCTTTTGTCTTAGCCTTTCTCTTATGACTCTCACTCAAGAGATGTGCCACTTATTTTTCTTAGAGCAAATCTATAGGGCTGTACAAATTAGTAAAAACTCCCCTTATCATAAGAGATAAATATCAACCTATGTTTTTTTTCTTTCTTTTATTGAAAACAAGATCGCCTTGTAAAAAGGATACGCTCCCATAAAAAGAGCCAGAGAAATAGCCCCATCTAAAAGCCCTATATAATCACTTCTTAAAGGAAGATATTTTATTGCCATCCCCAATCCCATCATCAAAAAAAGCAAAAGAAGGGTCTTTTTAGGGAAAATCAATCCCAAAGAGAAATTTCCAGCAAAATTCTGGATGAAAGAAACTCTTTTGAGGGCTCTCTTTTGTAATAAAAATTTTCCCTTAAGATATCCAAGGGTCATAAGACCGAGAAAACTTCCTATAAAAAAAGGTTCTTGAAAAGAAGACATACTAAGGCGGGCCATTCCTTTTCGAATAAGAAGAAAAGAAGAAAAACTCCACATAGCTGCATGAATGGCTAGTACAAGCTTTTTTCCCACATTCGCTCCCCCCAAAGACCCAAGAAAGAGAATTTACAAAAAAAAAGAAAAAGAAGCAAACTGAGTGAAACTATAGTAAAATATTTTTTGAAAATTTTTCCTTCAAAAATGAGGTACTCATGAGTTCATCCGTTTTATTTACTCGGGTTTTTTTCTTTCTTTTGTCTGTTTTTTTCTTTACGGTCTATACCACCTTTCTACCTTCGGAATCTACTCTCAAAACGGTTATAGGAATCTTTATAGGAGCCTTCTTTGGAGGAGGGTTAATCATCTTAGATCTTTTTTTTAAAAGATTTAATATTCGCTCTTTTAATGTAACCTGCCTAGGAATTTTCTTTGGGTATCTCATGGGACTTGCTTTAAACCTAATTTTCCATGCTATTTTACAAATCAGTGAAACGATTCATCTCGCAAATTTGACAAAGGAAATCATAGAAATAGGAATTTTTCTTTTTGCTATTTATATAGGAATTATTCTAACCCAACGATCTGCAGATGAACTTTATGTTAGCATACCTTTTGTGAAATTTACCCCAACTACGCATCAGAAAAAAGACTTTCTGATTGATTTGTCTTTATTAGCAGATCCCAGACTCATTGATCTGGCGGCTTCCGGTATTTTAGATCGTTATCTAGTACTGCCCCGATTTGTAATAAAAGAGCTCTATTCTCAAGCGGAAATAGGAGATGAAAGCAGCAAATATAGAGCAAAAAAAGCTTTAGAAGTACTAAAAAAACTAGAAGGATTCCCTGACTTACATATCCGCTACAATGATACCGATTTTCCCGAAACCAAAGACGCTATAGGAAAGATGATTCGCCTGGCTCGTCTTTTAGGCACCAATATTATTACGGCCGATGTAGGAAGAATCCAAGCTTCTAAAATAGAAGATGTTAAAATTATCGATATCCATTCTCTTTCCAATGCCTTAAAGCCTTTGATGCAAACGGGAGAACAGCTTTCTGTAAAAATCCAAAGATATGGGAAAGAGCCAAGACAGGGAATTGGCTACTTAGAAGATGGTACTATGGTAGTGGTAAATGGAGGGGGACAGTTTATAGGAGAAATTATTAACGCCCAGGTGCTCTCTGTAAAGCATACCAGTTCAGGGAGAATGATTTTTTGTAATGCTTTGGATGATTCTTTGATTTTGGAGGAAGAAACAAAAGATGAGTAAAGGAGTGGGGATCGACATCATAGAAATTGAAAGGATTAAACAAGGCATTGAAGAATACAAAGAACACTTCCTAGATCGTTTGTTTTCTGCCCAGGAGAAGGCCTACTGTAAAAAATATAAAGATCCCTTTCCTCGTTATGCCGGAAGATTTGCTGCAAAAGAAGCTATTGCTAAAGCTTTTGGCGTGGGTTTTGGAAAAGACTTAAGTTTTCAAGATATAGAAATTTTGCAGGATGAAAGAGGAAAACCTATAGCGAAATTCTCAGTAGAAATCATGGGCCGCTTTGAATCTCCTGTCATGGAGATCTCCATAAGTCATAGTGAAAAATATGCTGTGGCAGTCGCTATTTGGATAGACTAAGTATGTTAATAAGAGTGTCTCACTTAGGCAAAAGGGATTTATCTGGGCGTTCCGTCTGGATTTGAGAGCTGAGAGTTTTCCTCAAAATTCTCTTCCTGCTTCACATCTGCCTGCTTCTGTTTTATCGTTACCGGTTTTAGCGCAGCCCCCAAAGTAGCGGTGAGTAAAAGAAAAGCGGCGGTATATCTTGCCCCAGAGGCAAACAACCTAAACCCAAACTTCTTCGAGTAGGTTTTCAACTGATTCAGGTTTATTTCCCCATTATCGGATACCATATTTTTATCTTTAGCAAGAATAAGGCTTTGCACCTTGATAGAGCATATCGCACTTTTCTTGTTAAAAAAACGGATTTTCTTTCCTGCATTTTCTAAATAGTAAAAATTTAGTAAAAAGTTAGAAATGAGCTTATATTTTTTTATAACAGATAAAGACCTCTGAGCTACGCAGGAGATTTTACTAGCAGTTTCGATATTTGTAACAGCTGTATTGGCATCTAGCTGACTGATTTCAGTGACGTAAGTGACAGTGCTCTCTTCCATTCCATGGTTTACAATAGAACTCATATTAAAACCTACTTTTTATTAAATAATAAGTAGATTTTAACATAAAAATATAAAAAAATCAACTATTTTTTAGCTATTCTTATATTCTTAAACAAAATAATTAATGGCTAAAACTAAAAAGAAAAGGGAAGTAAATAGCTTATTATAAAAGAATTAACGTCCTTTGGCCCCCTTTTAGACAGAACTCGCCTTTCGTATTCTAGGCGAATCGTTCCCCAAACTCCCAAGCGATATCCATAACGAAACTTTACATCGAGGGCTTTTTGACGAACTCTTCCATATCCTTTAAATCTATCAATATCGAGACGCGTTTGCTTACCATATCCGTGGATTCCCTCTACGAAAAAGGCCCATTTGTGCTCATCTTGTAGGTTCCCCTCCAGAGCAAAAACGGCTTTTACCCAGGGAGATCCTAAATTAGCTATTCCCACAGAAGCAAAAGCCCAAGTTCGAAATCGCCAAAACTGAAAAGAATCCCATTCTTTTCCCAAAGAAAAGTTCCCTTCAAACTCTATATTTCCATGATAAGCAGAGCTGATATCTCTTACACTTTTCTCCGAAACAAAGCGAGCATCTAATCCTGTTGCAAAACTAAAAGCATCTCCTACAATATCATCCATCCAAAGATATCTAGCCTGAAAAGCTGTGCTTCGAAAACTAAAGTCTTGTCTTGGAGTATGGGCAAACTCTAAATCAGCATCTACACTCCATTCAGGAGAAAAAGAAAAATCTAAAGCAGTAAAGAGGAGTTGATCATTAGAAGGGCTTTTTAAAGGAACTAAAGCTCCCTGTACTCTGCTATAGTGACTATAGCGATAGCCAGAGAGAAAATGAAACTCATAAACATCCCCAAACCAAGGCTGTTTTTCCAAGGCAGATAGAGAAAAAACAAGAAAAAAGCACGCTAAAAACTTCATTCCCTACTAGCCAACCACCTTTCTGCATCAATGGCTGCCATGCAACCAGACCCTGCTGCAGTTATGGCTTGCCTGTACTTAGCATCCTGCACGTCCCCCGCAGCAAAAACCCCTTCCACAGAAGTAGAAGTTGAGTCTGCCTTTACCTGAATATATCCTTTTTCTCTCAGTTCAATTTGTCCCTGTAAAAAAGCGGTATTAGGAGTATGTCCTATGGCAAAAAATACACCACTTGCCACTTTTTCTTCTATCTTGTTTGTTTTGACATTTTTTACAATAACCGACTCTACGACCTCTTTGCCTTTTACTTCTTCTAAAGTAGAATCCCAAATTACTTCTATCTTAGGATTCTTTACGGCTCTATCTATCATAATTTGAGAAGCTCTAAATGTGTTTCTTCTATGAACGATATATACTTTCTTTCCGTACTTTGTTAAGAAGATAGCCTCTTCCATAGCACTATCCCCTCCTCCTATTACAAAAAGCTCTTTATCACGAAAAATAGGAGCAGCTCCATCACAGACAGCACAAGCAGTTACTCCTTTTTGCCAAAGCTCTCCTTCCCTAGTTCCTTTTATATCCAACCGTTTTGCTTTAGCACCTGTAGCTATGATTATGGTCCTCGTTTTAAGGCTTTGTTTTTTAGAATAAACCACGAAAGGATAGGTCTTTAAATCAACTGACAGAATATCTTCTAAAAAGGTTTTTGTTCCAAATTTCTCTGCTTGTTTTTTAAAAAGCCGCACTATTTCAGGTCCTTGAACCCCTTCCGGAAAACCAGGATAGTTTTCCACATCCGTTGTTGTCATTAATTGCCCCCCTGCTGGCCCTTCTTGAAATCCTTCAAAAAGGATAGGAGATAAATTTGCTCTTGCTGCGTAGATAGCTGCTGTGTAGCCTGCTGGGCCAGACCCTATAATGATTAAATTCTGCTCTTCCTGCATCGATTGCCTCTTGATGCTAGCAGTATACAAAAATCGCTTTTTAGCCACACCAGTTTCTGAATTTAAGAAAATTGAGAATGAAAGGCTTTTGCCTTCCTTATACAAGCTTCCAATACTGAAAGCACTTCTTTTTCTACTCCCTTTTCTTGGAATACTTTCAAGCCCTCCTCAGTAGTTCCCCCTTTAACAGCGATTGCTTCGACTAGTTCTTCTAAGTTTTTTTTCTGTAGCAAAAGAGTCGAGGCTCCTTTAAAAGTTTGTGCGGCAATTTTTAGAGCCTTTTCTTTAGAAATACCCGCTTCTATTCCCTTTTTAGCAAAAGCTTGTATTAACCTTAGTACATAAGCAGGTCCAGAGCCAGAGACCGCTGTTAAAATCTCTATAGCATCTTCTGGAACCTCCTCTATTTCCCCTAAAGCTCCAAAGAGTTTTTTTATATCCCCCTTCAAAAAAGAATCTATCCCTTCAGAAAAACAGAATAAATTCATTCCTTCAGCTACTTCTGAAGCAACATTGGGCATTACCCTAAGAAGGGAAACTTTCCCGAGCTTCTTTTGAAAATAAGAAAGAGGAGCCCCTGATACAATTGAAATGAATAGCTTAGAACCATAGTCCCCTTGGGGAATGCCTTGTAAAACCTCTTCCAAATCTTTTGGTCTTACGCAAAAAAAAATGAAAGTAGATCTTTCTACTAAACTCTGTAAAGAAGCCGCTGATATACGGTATTTCTGAGAAGTCTCCTTTTGTTTTTGCTTATTCTTCCTTAAGAAAAGGACTTGAGAAGATTTTACTAACTTACTTTTTTCCATAGTCTTATAAAGAATTTCTGCCATATTTCCAAATCCTATAAAACCCAATCCTTTTTCTTCGCCTTTTTGCATGTTCTTTGTCCTTTAAATTATTTTTAATAAGATACTTATATTTTTCTATATCCTTGCTTGAAAAAAAAGAAATTCCTTTTTATCTAAAAAAAAATGAAGTAAAATTGCCCCAGGCAGTGCTAAATCTTAATAATAAAAGAAACAGTAATTATTTTTATAAACAAAAACCTTTAAATTTTTCTTGAAGGGCTAGCTCGAAATGCAAAGGATCTTGCGGAAAGTTTTTGGGATTTATCCAGGAGAGGGAGGGACCACTTTTCGTTTTGCCAGGCTTTCCACCTATTGGGCTTTTTCTACTCTTTGTCTTGAAAACTTAGCAGATGGGTTATTCCTGCAAAAGGTAGGAGCGCACGCTTTACCTAAGGTTTATCTGTCTACGGCCTTAATCTTAATTTTAACCTCTTCCGTCATAGTTTATGCTTTAAGAATCGTAAGTCCCTACCAAATTTTACAGAAAGTCATTCTAGCAGGATTTTTCATTAGCGCCTCTTTTCTTTTTGTCCTATCTATGGAGAGCCCCCCTCCTTGTACCTGGTATATTCTCAAAATTTTCAGCCGCCTTTTCTTTTCTGTTTTCTTAGCTTGTGGTTGGACTTTCATAGACCAGTATCATGACCTACAAGAGGCTAAAAGGGTTTACTCTCTCTACAGCGCTGCCTATTTTTTAGGAATTATGTTATCAGGAGTAGTAATTAATCTTTTATTATCTAGATCAGGCTATATATTTCTTTATGGTATTGCCTGCTTTACTATTTTACTCTCCTTTTTTGAAGTAAAAAATATTGTAGAAAAAGTCCCTGCTGTCCACGATGATACTATAGAGGGAGTATTCACAGGGGATCGAAATGGAATCGCTGTTCTTATAGGGCTTGTAAAAAAATCTCCTTATACGCTTGTTCTATTAGCCCTCAGCCTTTTAGTACAATTTATCATGATTACCACTGAATTCAACTACATGGAGATTTTCCAAAAAGCCTTTCAGGTAAAAAACCTGGATACAGCTACACATATCTCTGGATTCTTAGCAAAAAGTAGAGCTGCTATTTCTGCAGGAAATATTTTAATAGGAGCGTTTTTATTTTCTCCCTTCATGCGAAGGCTTGGACTAAATAATATCCTTCTGATTCCTCCCCTGTTTTTGGGATTTGTGTATTGCGGTATGTTGATGCAAAACTCCCTTTTTATAGGGATCTTAGGTCTTATAGCAGTAGATGGAGTACTATTTACAATAGAGGATAATAGTTTCAATCTTTTGACTAAAGCAGTCCCCGCTAAGCTAAAGTCTAAGGTGCGTATTATTAATGACTCGTTTTTTGAGCCTATTGGGATGCTGATTTGTTCTGCCTTTTTATTTTGTTTCGAAAAGCATAGTCGTCTTATGGGGCTTGCCTTTTCTTTTCTCTTTTTTACTTTAGCTATTTTACTAAGAAACCTCTATATAAAAGCTATTTTCATCAACCTAAAGGAAAACGCAATTCATTTTGAAAGAAAACTTCATAATTGGCTGGAAAAACTAGGGAAAAAAGAATCTAAAGAAATCAAAAAAGACCTGTTAAAATCTCTTTCTTCTTCTTCTGAAGAAGAAAGACTCTTGGGAGTAGAGGGGCTCCTGGCTTATAACGATCCTCTTTTGCTAAAGCGAATTCTACCTGCTTTGGAAACTCTTTCTTCTAAAAATAAAGAAGCTTTTCTGGCATTAATTGAAAAAAACCCCTTGAAAAATCATCCTTCTGTTTTAGAAAAAGTAAACAGCTGGGTAGAGGACTCTGAGCTTTTTGAAAAGGCTTACTTCTTTTTAGCAAAAAAAGGACTCCTTCACCCCGAAAAAGTAACCGATGATTTAGAATCAAAAAATCTTTTCTTAAGAGGAGCTGCCATTCTCACTTTAAAAAAGTCTCAAGCCTTACAAAATACAGAACAAGCTTCTTTAAACCGAACTATTGCTCAAAAAGAGTCTGATCTTCTCCTTTCCTCTGAAAATCCTTCTGAGGTACTTTTAGGGTTAAAAGTAGCAAAAGAAATCTTTGGCTCTGATGGCTGCTTAAAAATTTTCCCTCTCTTAAACCACAGTAATTTAGATATAAAAAAAGAAGCAAGCCTTGTACTTTCTGAAATCGTAGATAAATCCTGTATAGCATACCTTCCTAAGCTTATTGAGGAAATACAAGAGATAAAAGAAGGAGAAATTCGAAAAAACTGCCTAGTTGCCTTGGGGAAAATAGGGGATTCTACTGCCGTAAAAGAAATTTTACAGGCCTCTGTTAATTTCCGTCCGTGTGAAAAAAGACTCGTAGAGCAGATCCTTTTACAAATGGGATTAAAAACGGTCCCTACTCTTTTATCTTTGGTAAGATCTAAAGAAATCCACTATACATGCCGTATCCAAGCAGCAAAGATTTTGGCCCATCTCTCTCTTCCTCAATTAAGAGCTCATTTGGATGAAATTATCTCAATAGAAAAAGAAAAAGCGTATTTTTATTTTTTCCACGCCCATACCATACAGAAAACCCATCCAGAATATGATCTGGTTCTCTTAGAAGAGACGCTGCAAAGTCGTTTTCAAGCCTCATTTGATTTTATTATTCATCTCTTGGGAGCAGTAGGTTCTATCGAAGATTCAGAACTATTAGTTCACTCTTTACATAGCAAAAACGAAAAAGTGCACAGTAACGCCATAGAAACCTTAGAAAAAACTTGTGATTTTCAGATTTTTTCCTGGCTTTTACCTTTGATAGAAAAAATTCCCTTAGAAGAAAAACTTTCCGCCTTTCACAAGAACTACCAAGACTATAGCCCTCTTTCCTTACAAGAGCTTTTATACACTCTATATGAATCTCCTTCTCTCTCAGATAAAATTACTGCAGCGCATTTAAAAGCTACTTTAAAAGTTCCTAATTGGAAAGAAACCTTGAGGCAGCAAATGAAAACAAATGAAGAAGCCTTTTACCAATTTGCCTATGAGTTATTAGAAAAATGAAAAACTTAAGTTTAATTGAAAAAACGTTTTTCCTAAAAAAAACCAAACTTTTTGAAGGACTGGATTTAGACTTTTTACTTGCTATTTCTGAAAAAATTAGCCAAGACGTTTACGATAGGAAAGAGAAAGTATTTGGAATCAACCAGGTAGCCAATCGCCTTTACTTCATAGCAAAAGGTTCTGTAACCTTATTTGATGAAAAGAAAAATTTGATAAAAAAACTAGAGGAAAACGAATTTTTTGGAGATGAAGGAATCTTCAATGAAAAACCGAGATCCTATCAGGCTATTTGTGAAGAAGATAGCCTTATTTTAACCCTTTCACGCACTAACTTTTTACATATCATCTCAGAGTGTCCCTCGGTTGCTATCACTTTACTGCAGTGTTATTCACAAGCCTTTCCCTTAAGGTTTAAAAAAGATGAAAATTAAGTCCCACCTTTTCCTGCTTTTATTTCCCGTTATCCTTTTTAGTCATTTATTGATTATAGCACTTCTTAGTTATCACTGGAGAAAAGAGCTTTTGGAAGGGTTTGAAAAAAAACTAAAAAACTCCGCTGTGTATGTCTCAGAGTTTTTTGAAAAAAATCCTTCTTTAGAAAAAGAACTTCCCCTTTCTAGGGAGGATTATCCTCATCCTCTGGACTTTTTAAAAAAACAAAAAGTGGAAAAAATCTACCTCTTAGAAGCAGAAAAACTCCCCTCTTACGGAATCTTTTCCTCCAGGGAGAAACTAAAAGAAGAACCCTTTTTTACTTTTTTTTCTGAAAAAGAAGAAAGAAAGGCAAGAGCCCTGGCTCCCTTGAATCAGGAAAGTGATCCTCTTTTATATATAGCTTTGGAAGCTTCTTTGGAAGAGATCTCAGAAAAAATGGCTGTAAACTCTACTTTGATCTTTTTTTGTGTTGGAAGCTCCCTTTTTCTTCTAGCTATTTTTATCTATTTTTTCGGGAAAAAGGTAGCAGATCCTATCCAAAAATTAAATAGTTCTGCTTTGACTATAGCGGCAGGGCAATATGGAGAGAAGATCTCTTTAAAAGGCCCCTTAGAAATCTCTGAACTAGCCAATACCCTAAATGTTATGAGTGAATGTCTCAATGAAAATATGAACCGACTCAAGGAAAATTCTCTACAAAAAGAAAAATGGCATGGAGAATACGAATGCTCTTTACTACTGCAAAAACTCATGCTAGAAAAAGCAACAAAGGGGTGCTCTTCTGATACTGTGGTAGTAGAGGCTCTATCCTTTTATTCCGATGAACCAAAAGGATTTGTGCTAGACATTCTTCAAAGAGAGAAAAAATTATATATTCAAATAGCAGAGGCAAAACAAGCAGGATTTCGAGAAATTTATGATCTTTTAACCCAATATAAGCTAGCAGAAGAAAATAGCTTTACCAATTTTCTTCGCTCAAAGATAGAGATATCTCTAGAAGAGCCCTTTATCCCTACTACTTTTTTTCATCACCCTATTCTCTGGTCTCGTAAATACCAAAAAACTATAGAGAAGAGGGAAAAATATAAGCTAAACCCGGGAGACTATTTATTCCTGGGAAATATGACCTTGCTTCGTTTGAAAAATGATCTGTCTGATGTAATAGAACAGGTATTAAAACACTTTTCAGAAGAGGGGTTTGAAACTGTTGTTAAAATGATGAAGAAGAAGATCTCCTTTTGGATAAGAAAAGAAGGTCTTGAAGAGGATATTCATCTAATCTGTTTACAATGGCTATAGAAAAAATCGGACAGAAAAAGACATTTTTTCTGCCCTAGAAAGCTATTTTTTTGCGGCTTCTTTTCTTTTTTTGATGTACTTAACCACATCCCCTACTGTCTTTAGCTTAGCAGCATCTTCTTCAGAAATTTCAAATTCAAAACGCTCTTCAAAAGTCATGATAAGCTCTGTAGAGTCTAGAGAGTCTGCATTTAAGTCCTCTATAAAAGATTTTTCTAAAGTTACTTCTGAAGCTTCCACCCCAAGCTGTTCAACAATAATGTCGATTACTTCCTGTTCAATGGTCATAGATTTTTCCTTTTTTTTAATTTTTACCTACTTTACTGCATAGTTAATCCACCATCTATGGCAAAGGTTTGCCCTGTAATGTAATTAGCCTCTTCCCTCGCTAAAAACAGAGCCATCTCAGCCACATCAGATGATTTTCCTAAAATCCCCATAGGGATTTTAGAAAGAATGGAAGACTGAATCTCTTCCGAAAGCTTATCGGTCATAGGAGTTTGTATAAAACCAGGTGCAATCGTATTAACTTGAATCGAACCTTCTCCTTTCCCTAAACTAGCCCACTCCAAAGCCAGTGATTTTGTAAGTCCATGAATAGCAGCTTTAGAAGCGGCATAATTAGCTTGCCCTATATTCCCTGAGATGCCTACTACAGAGCTGATATTGATAATCTTGCCTTTTCTTGCCTTTACCATTGATCTACTAACGGCTTTGCATGTATTAAATATAGACTTTAAATTTACTGCAATAACCTGATCCCAATCCTCTTGTTTCATCCGCAAAAAAAGCCCATCTTTAGTAATTCCAGCACTATTTACCAAGATATCTACCCCACCCCAATCGGCAATAATTTTAGAGATTGCCTCTGATACTTGAGAAAAATCGGCTACATCCAAGAGAAAATAGGAAAATCTTTGTGAAGCCTCCATTGCTTGCTCTGTAAGCTCTTCTATAGCCTTTTTAGCCCTTTCTTCATTTGTACCAAAAATAGCTACATCTGCTCCCTGCTTTGCATAAAGACTAGCAATAGCCCTTCCTATGCCAGATGTGCCCCCTGTAACTATTGCTTTCTTCTTTTTTAACATAAAAAACTCTTCCTTTCCCCTTTAATCTTTGCTAAATCCCCTACTTTTTCTATAGAAAAACTACAAAGTGCGGGATCTATTTTACGATTCATACTAGATAAACTCTTACCGCATCCAATCTCTAAAAAAGTATCTATGCCAAGCCCTTTCATATGCAAAATAGAAGGATGCCATAATACAGAATGCGTTACCTGTTTCTTCAATAGATCCTTTATCTTGCCCTTTCCCGCCGTCTTTCCAGTAACATTCATAATAACAGGCACCTTTTCTGAAGAAAAAGACGCCTTTTCAATATAAGGTGCCAGTTTTTCTGCTGCCTCTTTCATAAAAGGAGAATGAAAAGCCCCATGTACAGAAAGAGGAATGATTCTTTTCGCTTTAGCTTCCTTTAGGGAAAAAGTGGCTTTTTGAATCCCTTCTTCGCTTCCTGAGATTACTATCTGCCCCGGCGTATTATAGTTTGCAATCCACACTTCTGGAATAGATTTTAAAAGCTGCCTTACAACCTTATCCTCTAATCCCAGAACAGCTGCCATAGAGCCTTTTTTATTTTCACAAGCCTCATTCATAAAAGAGGCTCTTTTTTCTATTAGAAAAAGAGCCTCTTTGAAGGAAAATACTCCGGCAGCATACAAGGCTGTATATTCTCCTAGACTAAGCCCTGCACAAGCCTTTCTCTGTAAAAAAGGACATTGACTTTCTAAAACCGCTAAAATTGCAGCACTTACTACAAAAATAGCAAGCTGACTATTTTTAGTTTTTGTAAGCTCTTCCATAGGTCCTTCAAAAAGGATCCTAGAAAGGGGAAAGGATAAAAGAAGGTCTGCTTCGTCAAAAATCGCTTTGGCTTCCGAAAAAGAATCATAAAAATCCTTCCCCATCCCTACATATTGAGAACCTTGACCTGGAAATAAAAAACCCTGTCCCACCATGCTACTCCTGCTGTAAAACAGCCGCTCCCCAGGTAAACCCTGAGCCAAAAGCGGTTAATAAGATATTTTCTTTTGACTGAATCTTTTTTTTCTGGATCAACTCATCTAAAGCAAGACCTATGGAAGAACAAGAAGTATTCCCATATTTCCCCACCGTTTTAAAAACCCGATCCCCTTTGAGATGATGGAAGCGTTTGGCAATAGCATCTATAATCCTTTCATTAGCCTGGTGAGGTATAAGCCAGCTAATATCTTCTTCCTGAAGATCTAAAGCCTCTAGACAAAGCTTAGAAGAAGATTCCATTCTTCTTACAGCATGTTTAAACACCTCATTACCTGCCATCTTAATGTAGTGCATTCTTTTTGCCACAGTCTCCTCCGAAGCAGGATTAGCCACTCCCCCTGCAGGAAGGATTAAAAGATCTGATTGCTCTCCATCAGAGCCTAAAGAAACTTGTTCAATAAAGAGCCCTTTTCCCTCTAGACTAACTATGCTAGAAGCAGCCCCATCCCCAAACAATACACAGGTAGAGCGATCTGTATAATCTACTATCGAAGAAAGTTTTTCTGAAGCGGCTACCAAAATATTTTTATAAGTACCCGATTCTACAAGAGCTTTTGCTAGGGAAAGCGCATACAAATACCCCGTACAAGCAGCTTGCAAGTCACACGCTCCCGCTTTTTTTGCTTGAAGCTTTTCCTGCAAAATACAAGCCGTACTAGGAAACACATAGTCAGGGGTAAGAGTGGCTACTAAAATAAAGTCTATCTCATTAGCCCCCAGGTTAGCCTGTTTTAAAGCCTTCAAAGAAGCTTTATTAGCCATATCGGAGGTAAGTTCTGCTTTCTCTGCGATCCTTCTCTCCCTAATTCCTGTTCTAGAAACGATCCACTCATCCGAGGTATCCACCATTTTTTCTAAATCCTGATTAGAAAGGATCCTTTCAGGAACATAAGAACCCATACCTATAATCTTTGCTTTTTTCATAACTAAAAAAAACCGAGGTAATTAAAGAAATTATTTTTCGGAACTGATTTTATCTTTTTTCTTCTTAAAACCAAAGTCAATTCTAAAGGGAAAACAGACGAAAAGCCTATTTTTTTCTTGCTCTAGATTTTTTTATACGCAAAAATGGGCGTATGAACTACGAATACCCCAAGGGATTACAGAAAATTTTTACCTTTTTCAAAAAACTCCCAGGAGTAGGCTCCAAGACGGCAGAAAGGTTTGCCTTTGAGCTTCTTTCTTGGAAAGAAGAGGACCTCTCCCATTTTTCCGAAACAGTGAAAAATATAAAAACGCTTATTACTTCTTGCAAAGAGTGTGGCGCTTTAAAAGAGACACTATGTCCCTTTTGCTCTTCTTCTTCTAGAAATCAAGAAGTTCTCTGCATTCTTTCTTCTGCAAAAGAAATTTTTCTTCTGGAAAATACTAGGTCTTATCAAGGTCTATACCATGTCTTGGATAATTTGCTCTCCCCTTTAGAAGGAAAAGAAGAGAGTTCTATAGGATTAGAAAAACTCATACAAAGAATCGAATCAAAAAATATCCAGGAAATTATCCTTGCTTTGGATTCTACTTTAGAAGGGGATGCTACAGCCCTTTTCTTAAAAGAATCTTTAAAAAAATACTCTTTGCGTTTTTCCCGATTAGCTCCCGGTATTCCTTTGGGTAGCTCTTTGGAGTACGTAGATAATGCTACTTTAGCAAGGGCTTTAACTTATCGGCAGGCTCTGTAGTTGCAATAATTCTAATCTATTTCTATAATGATCCTCTCGTGTTAATACAAATTCTGGGCTAAGACCTTGACTTCACAATTCGTTAGAAAGCTTTTTCTTCCTCTGTTTTTTTCTCTTCCTTTCCTAGCTTTTTCTTTTGAAGAATCTTTAGAAGGAAAAGTGATAAGGAAAATAGAAATCCTATACCAAGAAGAAGGTCCTTCTAAAGGATTGGACTCTTCTCTTTTACAAGATAAGCTAAAAAGTAAGGAAAGTTATCCCTTTTCTCAAGACACTTTTGACGCTGATTTAAAGGCTTTAGCTGAGGAATTTGATTGGGTAGAACCTCTTTTTTCCCTAGAAGAGGAAAAAGTCTCTATAGTTCTGAAAATATGGCCTAAGCCGTTAATCCATGCTATTCATTGGAAGGGAAACCAAGAATATTCCCAAAAAAAACTCCAGAGAGAGCTCGATGTTTTTCCCAAGACTACTTTGACTCGGAAAGTCTTCAATGAACATTTTTCTAAGCTAAAGCAGTTTTACGTAAAGCATGGATTTTTTGAGTCTCAACTCTCTTACGAGGTTGTTCCAGTAGAAAATACAGGCGAAGTAGATATTTTTGTTACGGTTTTTGAAGGAAGATCTGGAAAGATTCAAGAGGTTCTTTTTGAAGGCTTTTCTAAGGAAGATATTCGAGAAGCTAAATCGAAAATGCTAACAGGAAAGTACCGATTTTTTACGAGCTGGCTAACGGGAGCGGGTCTTTTACAAGAGGAAATGTTGGATCAAGACCAGCTTACCCTCGTCAACTATTTTCAAGAAAAAGGTTTCGCTGATGCAAAAGTAGATATTTCTACTTTAGATGATCCTTACGGAAACCGCGTCATAGTACAGGTTTCTGTGAAAAAAGGTCCCCTATACCGATTTGGAGAAATGAAAATAGAAGGAAATGTCCTGTTTTCTCAGGAAGAGATAAAAGAGAAAATTTCTTTCCAGGAGGGGGCTCTTTTTTCTCCAGAAAAAATCCATAACTCTATACAAATCATCAAAGATCTCTATGGTCATAAAGGATATATTGAAACTCTTGTACAATACGAAAGTTTTTTAGATCCCTTAGAGCCTGTCTTTCATTTCAATGTCTCTGTTCAGGAAAGTGATAAATACAGAATCGGTATGATTCATATCCTAGGCAACCATCAAACCAAAGCACATGTTCTTCTAAGAGAATCTCTCTTAGTTCCAGGTGAGCTTTTTGATTCTCGCAAATTAGAAGCTACCAAAACCCGTCTTCAGAACATGGGATACTTTAAAGATGTAAATGTCTTTACTGTAAAAAACTGTGAGAAAGAAGAGGAAGAAGATCTTTCTACACTCTCTTATAGGGATATTTATATAGAAGTAGAGGAAGCAGCAACGGGCTCAATGAGTCTTTTTTTAGGTTTTGGTTCAACGGATAAGCTAAACGGAGGCCTGGATTTTACTGAGAGAAACTTTAACATAAGAGGATTTAAAACTCTTTTTACTAAAGGCCTTTCTTCTCTGAGAGGAGGGGGAGAGTTTGTACATGCTAGAGCCTCGATCGGAAAAAAGCAAAGCAACTATTTCCTCACTTGGATGGATCCTTATTTCCTTGATTCTCTGTGGAGATTTGGTTTTGAAATAAGTAAAACCTCTAGTGAGCTTCAATCTACTGACTATGATACCGATACTTATGGAACGACTCTCTTTGCTTCTTACCCTATAACTAACAACTGGACCTATGGGCTCAAATATCGGATTCGGTATACGGATACGGATGTAAAAAATTCTGCGGGAGATTCTTTACAGAAACTGGATAACTCTGGAGTACTTTCCGCTGTGGGTACTTCTCTTGTATATGACTCTGCTGATAACATCTACAAACCTCACAAAGGAATCCGTTCTACATTAGAAACAGAGTTCTCTGGTTTGGGGGGAAAGTTTATCTTCTTAAAGTTAGGTTATAATAATACTTTATACCTACCAGTAACTGCTAAGACTACTTTAAAATTCCGGGGGAATCTCAATTTTTTGCAGCCCTTTTATGGGAGTATAAGTAAAAGAATTCCTGTAAGTGAAAAGTTTTTTCTAGGAGGAGAAGGTACGGTCCGCGGATACAAGCCCTATATTCTTGGACCGAGAAAAAATGGCCAACCCACAGGAGGAGTTACCTCTGCTTTGACTTCTGCAGAGTATAATGTGGAGATTCTTCCGATACTGGATTTATTTGCTTTTGTAGATGGGGGATCGGTCTCTGGAAAGGTTTTTCTTCCAAGTAAGCTTCGTTGGAGCACGGGAGTAGGCGCCAGAATAGAGATTATGCAAAGGGCCCCTATAATAGTGGGATATGGATACCCTATAAACCCAAAAGAAAGCTCTGACAAAGACCGGCTTTTCTTCTCTTTGCAAGGGCAGTTTTAACAAAAATAAGGAGAATCTTACTATGAAAATCATGTTAACTATATTGGCTCTGTCCGCTTCTTTTGCCTTTAGTGCAAATAAGCAGGCTGCCTCAAAACAACCAGGAATTGTTAATTTTACGCAATGTGTTTTAGAGTCTAAATATGGAAAAGACGAGCAAAAAAACTTTGAAAAGATGAGAAAGCAAATGCTTTCTATGATGGAAGAGACGGATCAGGAACTACAAGCCATAGCTAAAGAGCTAGAAGACCCAGAACTTTCTGACTCTCTATCTCCTAAGGCAAAGGAGGAAAAAGAGAGCAAAAGACAAGCTCTTCAAGAAGATCTTACTAGATATCAAAACCAGTATTATCAAGCAGTAAATCAAGCTCAATACCAATTAGTGCAAAAACTTTCTTCTAGTATAAACAAAGCTGCGGAAAAAGTAGCGAAAGAAAAAAGCCTCTCTTTCGTAGTGAATAAGGAAGCGTGTTTTTATTTTGATCCCTCTCTTGAAATTACAGAGAAGGTAATCCGAAAAATGGACCAAGAGTTTGAGCTGCAAGCAGCTAAAGAGGTTTCAGAAAAATCAGAAATTTCCCAAAAGGAGTCCCCTAAACAAGAGGGAAAAAATAGCTAAAATGGCTAGATACACCCTAAAAGAGCTGGAAGAACTTACGCAAGCAGAACTAGTAGGGGATCCTTCCTACGTTATTTCAGGTGTAGAAACATTGGAAGAGGCATCCCTTGAAGATGCCTCTTTTCTTTCTAATCCTCGTTATGAAGATTCTATGAAACGAAGTAAGGCAGGTGTTTTTTGTATCGCTTCGAAAACGCCCCTTTTAGAAGGAAGAAACTATCTCATAGCAAAGGATCCTTCCCTTTTATTTCAAAAACTGGTGAATCTTTTTCATCCAGATAGCAAACCGGCTACAGGATTTCAGGGAATTCATCCCCAAGCAGTAGTACATCCAACGGCTATTATAGAAGATGGGGTCTGTATAGGGCCTTTTTGTGTCATAGATCAGTATGTACATATCCAAAAAGAAACCATCTTATTTCCCCATGTGTATGTAGGCTCTTATGCAAAGATCGGAAAAAGCTGTATCCTACATCCCATGTCTAGTGTTAGGGAACGCTGCATTTTAAAAGATAGGGTTATTCTACAGCAGGGCTCTGTCATTGGCTCTTGCGGGTTTGGTTATACCACTAATGAAAGAGGGGAATATATAAAACTAGAACAAGCTGGCAACGTAATTTTAGAAGAGGACGTAGAGATAGGCGCCAATACTACCATAGATAGAGCTCGTTTTAAAAGTACCCTCATTAAAAAAGGGACAAAAATTGATAACCTGGTCCAGATTGCTCACAATGTAGAAGTAGGAACAAATACAGTGATGGCAGCTCAAACGGGAATAGCAGGATCTACAAAGATAGGATCTTCTGTCATGATAGGAGGACAGGCGGGCATTCTAGGTCACATAGAAATTACAGATCAGGTTATGATAGCTACTCGAAGTGGCGTGAGTAAATCATTAAAAAAACCAGGGCAATACCGAGGTAGTCCTGCTATTCCTTTATCGGAATACCATAAAAGGGAAGTTCATATACGAAAGCTAGGCAGACTTTATAAACAGCTGCGGGAACAAAAAGAAGAGATTATATGAACAAAAAGGCTAGTTAGTATATCTTCTTATCTGTAGAATCTTTTTTTTAATTTCTTAAAAAAGAGGTCCTAACTTTATGGAAGCTAAACAAATAAAACTCTCTATTTGTGCAGAGCTTCTTTTGTTCTTTTCAAAAATACCAAAGGGTTCTGCTTCTGATTTGCCGCGAGGTACCATCCAAATAAAAAAGGTGCAGCGCCTTGCAGAACGCATTCACAAAAAAATCCTCTTAGGAAAATCCCCTGAAGAAACTATCCAGCTTGTGTTATGGCTAAAAGAGCTTTTTTCACTACAAAATAATGACAATCTCCTTTCCTGTAAAACATATGAACCTTTATCAATAGCCCGCTCTCTTTGTAAAAAATTGGAGAAAGAAGGCAAAAAGCAAACGTTATGCAGAGAATTAGATAACGCTGCTTCCTTGGAAAGGATAAAAACTCTGTTGATTAAGCTAAATTTACCAGCGTTAGGAGTTTTTCTAGCTCAATACTTTAATTTAGTTCAAATGGCCTTGCTTCCCGATCTAATAGCTAAAATAATCCTAGTTTGCCTCCTATTTTTTACTGCGCTTGCTCATTTAGTTACTGAATTCCACACGGTCTCATTCAGTACTAAGAAAGTCAAAGAGCTAGAAGAGAAAGTAGTAGAAGTAGTAGAAGTAATAGAAAAGTCTTCTTCTTTATGAAAAGAGAAAAGCTCCTCGCAAACGAAGCTAAAAGCAGTTTGGAGGAGCTTTTTTGTAGTTCAGGTACCTAAAGAGGTTCTTAGAGAAGCTCCTTAATTAATCAAGAGACTCGCAACCCATGATATCTCTGGAAAATTTTTGATTTTTCCAATGGGTAGTACCTATGACTTTCCGCTGTTTTGGATGTAACCGATAAACATCATATTGCTCTCTCTGTTCTTCCTGATAAATCCAACGCGTTCTGATAGTAACGGATATAGATTTGGAACTTTTATTTACCAGATAAACCCAAGAACCATAATCACCGCCAACATATTTATACTCTAACTTTGCAGCACCACTACAATCAGGACTCACATCGCAATCTTCCGATGTTATCTCCTCAGGCAAGAGAGGTTGTTCAATCTCCTCCTCCATTGCACAAACAGATGTAAAAAGCCCAAGGGTAAAAAACAGTAAAAAATGGAATAGAGATTTCTTTTTTATAGTCATTTTAAAACTCCTTTCGGTTAAGGTTTTATGCAAGAAGACCAGTACAATTCCATCTGCTTCCTTTGTTTTCAATATTTTTTTTATTTTTTATTTCTAAGAATGAGGGAAATGTATTTGAAAAGAGGAGAAGATTCAATAGCAATACCAGACGATATCTGCAACCTACTAAGAAATCCCAAAAAGCTAACAAAAATCAATTAAGAATGAGTCTCAGGGATAATAGAAAATAGTATTGGAAACTCCCCCTTTTGCTGCTGTAAGATAGCAAAGAGCTGCTTCATAAAACCTTTGTTTTTATTAAAATCAGTTTCAGACTTTCTCTTTTCTGTAATAGCAACAAAATCTCTTGCCTCTTTTACTAGAGATTTTCTAAATACAAAGTCCGCAGAGTCTTTTCTTGCATCTTTCAAAAAAGTTAGATAATTCGGGTCAAAACTTTTTTGTCTAACCCGAATAATATCGAGACAGTCAGCAGATTGATAAGCTACGTACTCTGCTTTTAGATCTTTGTCTAAGCCCCTATTTTCTCCTTTGATAATAGAGCAAGATTGCTTTTTAGCCAGAGATGCTTCTATTCCTTTTTTTATGAGATATTGTTCTAAAAGATCGGCTGATTCTTTCTCCCAAATATCCACACCATTTCCTTTTCTACCAGAATCATGCATCCCAGTTATACGCCTTGCTAATAAAAAATCTATTTCTTGGTTTTTCTCAATTAGCTTCCTAGCTATTACCTCACAAAAGATAATACAGCGGGCAATATGCATGCGGCCATGAATTTTAGGATGATCAAAAGAAGATTCATGTTGTTCATAATAGAGAAATATTTCCTCTTCTAATTCCTGAATGAAGTTTTGAAAAGAGCTCTTAACCTCTTGTGAAGCTACAGGGATAACTAAAGAAGCGCTTATTTGAGAATCTTCCAATTCTTCTTCTTGATAAAAAAACCTTTTCACAAAACCTATTATCGAAACACTTAGGACTAAAATAACCCCCAGTAATTCTTTTTCTACAGAAAAGGTATTAAAACTCTTATAAGCACAAGCAAAAATCTGACTCAACAGGATTATCCCTGAAATAGTTAGAGCCGTCTTTACTACCGTTTCAACCGGAAATTCGTGAAAAAACCGATCTGGTACATTTTTCGGAATACTACTTAATTGATACACTAGGAGAAACTTATATCAAAATTTTAATAAAATAGGAAGTTTTATTTTTTCTTAAAACAAACTTATTATAAAAACCCCTTTTCATTAGAATTTTTCTGAAGGGGTTTTATAAGATCTTTTTTAGAGGAAATATTCAGAAAAACCTGATGGAGACACCCTAATTTTTTCTAAAGTAGACTTTGCTTTTTTTTCGACCTTAATCTAGGCTGGTTGATTAAAAGGGTGTATGGCAAAGCTTATTTTTGAAGATAACCAAGAAGAAATAGAACTGGAAGACGGCTCCCCTATACAGGACTCTTGTGAGAAAGCGGGAATTCCCTTTGCTTGTACAGAGGGTATCTGTGGGACTTGTGTCATTGAAGTGACAGAAGGTATGGAGAATCTTTCCCCTTATAAGCAAGAAGAAGAAGATTTTTTGGGAGAGATGCAAAAGGAAAGGCTTGCTTGCCAATGCAACATTCAAAAGGGTACTGTAAAAATTAAATTCTAAGGAGTATTTTTGTGAAATCGATTGTAAAGGAAATGACCATAGAAGAAATTTTCCAAACCTTCCCTGAAAAAAGTGAGCGTTTAGCCCAAGAGCTTACTAATCATGGTCTTCACTGTGTAGGTTGTAGTGCCTCCACTTGGGAAACTTTAGAAGCAGGTCTCCTTTCTCATGGAAAATCGGAGGAACAAATCTCTATCCTTGTAGAAAAGCTAAATGCTATCTTAAAAGAAAAGTTTGATCCTGAGACCATTACTCTGACAAAGGCTGCTGCTGAAAAATACAAGGCTATCTTAAAAGAAGAGGGAAAAGAAACCTGGGGGCTTCGTCTCGGAGATCGGCCTGCCGGTTGTAGTGGTTATGAATACACCTTGGATTATTCAGAAAAACCTCAGGAGGAAGATCTCGTTTTTCACTCCTCAGGAATCGAAATCCATGTGCATAAGAATCAAGCTCCTCGCCTTGTTGGCTCTATTATTGACTATGTAGATGGACTACAAGGGGCAGGATTTAAGATTAGCAATCCTAATAGCCACTCTTCTTGTAAGTGCGGCTCTTCTCATGGATATTAAGGAAAAAGGTTTTTTTCTAAACCGGGGTCTTCTAAAAAGTCTTTAATGCTTTTAAGGAACTGGATTGCCTCCTGTCCATCTATGATCCTATGGTCATAACTTAGGGCAAGATACATCATAGGTCGAATCTCTATTTTTTCTCCTACTACAACCGCCCTTTTTTGGATGGCATGCATTCCTAAAATGGCGCTTTGAGGAGGATTTAGAAGGGGTGTAGAGAATAAGGAACCAAAAACTCCTCCATTGGTGATAGTAAAAGTACCCCCTTTAAGAAGGTCTACTGAAATATTTGCTCCTCTAGCCCTTTCAGCAAAATCTTTTAGCTTCTTTTCCATTTCTGATAGAGAAAGCGTTTCTGCCTTTTTTATAACTGGAACCATAAGCCCTTTCTCTGTTGAAACAGCAATTCCCAGATCACAAAAATCATGATACACAATTTCCTCTTTATCTAAAAAAGCGTTTAGCTTGGGATATTTTTGAAGGGCAAAGGAAGAGGCTTTAGCAAAAAAAGAGACGAAACCAAGCTTTACTTGATATTTTTGTAAAAACTCTTCTTTTTTCTTTTCCTTTATCTCTATTACAAAGGACATATCTACCTCGTTAAAAGTAGTGAGCATAGCTGTTTCTTGCATGACCCCTACAAGCCTTTTTGCAACTAGTTTTCTAAGGCCTGTCATCTTCTCCCTTCTCTCTCCTTCTGAGCTTTTCTTCTCAGTTAGAATCTCTTTTTTTTCTTTTGCTTCCTCTTTGATAAATCCTTGCTCTCGAGAAGTTTCTGAATTGGTAGCTGCTTCAACATCAATGAATCCGACTACCTCCCCTATTTTTACTACTTTTCCCACCTCTACTTGCCAGCTAATTCTTCCTGATTTGGGGGCATAAACTACTTGATTTACCTTATCCGTTTCTATTTCTACAATTTCTTCTCCCTCTGTGACAAAAGATCCTTCCTGCTTTAAAATAGTAGCTATGGTAGCTTCTAAAACGGATTCCCCAGAGGGGGGGATTTTTATTTCTACTTTCATAAAAAAACTCTTTCTATAATTTCTTTTTGTTCTGAAATATGTCTGGAAAAAGCTCCAGAAGAAGGCGTTTCTTCCCTTTTCCTTCCTATGTATTCAATCTGGGGAAAAAAAGTCTTTAAGGGGGAGGCTACTGAATACCAAGCTCCCATATTTTCTGGTTCTTCTTGAACCCAAAGATGACGTTTTACGAGAGGATACCTCTCTGCTATTTCCTTGAGCTTTTCTGTATCTACTGGATAAAGCTGTTCTATTCGGAGGAATAAGAACCCCTCTTTTTTAAGTTCCTCTCTTTTTTGTAAAAGCTCATAATAAATCTTTCCTGTGCAAAAAACTACTGCTTCCACAAAAGATATAGTCTCTTCCAAAATAGGAGAAAAACTTCCTTGTAAAAACTCTTTTAAAGCACTTTTACAAAGAGGGTTTCTTAAAAAACTTTTAGGGGTAAACACTATCAACGGTTTTTTATTCTTAGATTTAGCCTGTCTCCTTAACAAATGAAAATACTGAGAGGCCGTAGTAGGATTTACTACATACCAGTTGTTATTTGCACTAAGCTGTAAAAATCTTTCTATTCTAGCAGAAGAATGCTCTGGTCCTCCTCCCTCATAGCCATGTGGCAATAAAAGCGTTAAAGAACAAACTTCCTCCCATTTTTTCTTTGAACTGCTTATATATTGATCTATAATCACTTGAGCTGCATTGGCAAAATCTCCATATTGTGCTTCCCAGAGAGTAAGTCCTTCTAAAAAAGCCTGATTATACCCATACTCAAAACCTAAAACTCCCTGTTCAGAAAGTAAAGAGTTATACACATAAAAAGAGGCCTGTCCTTCTCTTATATGTTGTAGTGGGAGGTATCTTTTTCCCTTTTTTTGATCAATCCAAGCAGCATGTCTATGACTAAAAGTTCCTCTACAACAATCTTGCCCTGAAAGGCGAACTGAAATCCCTTCTTCTAACAGAGAAGCAAAAGCTAAAGTCTCTGCAAAAGCAAAATCAATCTCTTCTATTTTTTTTCGTGCCTCTAGCAATTTTTCCAGTTTAGAATGTATAGAAAAACCCTCTGGAATCTTCGTACATTTTTCCACTAAAAAAAGGATTTTTTCTTTAGAAAGAGCTGTTTCTACTTTTTGCTCTTCCCCATCTTGTTTTTTTTCTCTTCCATGAATTTCCTTAAAAGACGGAGGGGTCTGCTTATACTTTTCTGTTTGCTTTTTTTCTTGTTCTAAAAATAGAAAAAAATTCTCTTTTTCTTTTTTAGCCTCTTCTAGGGAAAAAATTCCCTCTCCTATTAGTCTTTCTTGATAAAGCTCAAAAATAGTCTTTTTTTTGCGTAGAATTTCATATTGTTGAGGCTGGGTAAAAGAAGGTTCATCTGTTTCATTATGCCCATACTTTCTACATCCCAATAAATGGATAAAAACATCTACAGCAAATTTCTGTCTTATCAAAGAGGCCAGTTCTGCAACAAAAAAAGCTTCTTCTACCTCTTCTGCTCTTACATGAAAAACTGGGAAGGAAAATGCTTTGGCAATATCGGTTGGATACATAGTAGATCTGGTTTCTTCAGGATTTGCTGTAAACCCTATTTCATTATCTAATACAATATGGACCCCTCCTCCTATCTCATATCCTTGCAGACGGGACATCTGCAAACATTCGTAGACGATCCCCTGACCTGAAATAGCCGCATCACCATGCACCAAAATAGGAAAAACTTCTCTTCTTTGTTCCTCAAAAAACTGATCTTGTTCTGCTCTTGCAAATCCCATACAAACAGGATCTACTGATTCTAAATGGGAAGGATTTGCTATCAGTTTTACAGACATCTCTTCTTTTTCAAAGCAAAGATTTGTGGAAAATCCCTTATGATAGTTTACGTCACTGCTTCCCTCTTCTTGTAAAGGCTGATAGAAATTTTCAAACTCATAAAAGGCCACGGAAAATTTTTTTTGTAAAAGATTACTTAAAACATTTAATCTTCCCCTATGAGGCATCCCTATGACAGCTTTTTTGGCTCCCTCTTTTTGGGATGTTTTCAAAAGGCTCTCCATCACAGGGATAAAAGTCTCTAGTCCTTCCAAAGAAAATCTTTTTTTTCCCGTGTATCGAGTTTGTAAAAACTGCTCAAATCCTTCTGCTTTCATTAAAGAGAAAAAGAGCTCTTTCTTCTTCTGTTTGCAGATCTGACTTAAAAAAGGCTCTATCTTTGCTTGGATCCACCCCTGTATTTTTTCTTCTACTTGTTCATATTCAAAACCTATTTTTCCTGCATAGGTTCTTTGTAAAATAGAAAGTAAATTTTCCAAAGAAGTACTTCCTCCCTCAAAAAAACCAAAAGAAGGAACTGTTTTGGGCAGATCTTTTTCTGATAAGTTATGCGTTTTCAAAGCAAGTTGCCAGGGCTCTTGCTCTGGATTTCTCCATTTAAGATGGCCCCATTTTCGATAAGATTGAATCAGGGAAAAGACATCCAATACCTCAGAAGATAAAGAATAGAGTTCTAAGGAAGCTAATTCTATACCCGAAAAAAAACTTTGCCAAAAACCGGAAATACTAGAGGGATCTCTCTGGTATTTTTCCTGCATTAGAGCAAGAGTTTGAAGGGTAATGAGATTGCATCTGTTGTGCATGTTGATAGCCCTTTTCCCTTTGAAATAACACAGACCTCTTAGAAAAGAAAGTATTCCCTTCTAAAAATTGTTTTCTCTAAGTAAACTTTTCGCCCTTATCTGGATTTAAAAGGAGAAAATTATGATCCCCCGAGCAACTAGTTCACATTCCTCTTACCTTTCTACAAATGATACACCTAAGCATTGTGAAAAAAACCTTATAAAAGTAATTCATATGATTTTAGGAGAAGTGCAATCCTACGATGTTCAATATTGTTTACAAACAAAAACCATCTCCTTCAAAACTAAAAATCTTTCCTCAAAAAAAGAAATCCAGAATCTATTAAATGGCTTTATCTTTTCAGGAACTTATCCGATAGTCTCCCTTGATAAGAAGAACCCAAAGGAGGGAAAAATTCGTTTTACTAAAAATCCTCCTCCCAAGGAGGCATCCCCTACAATAGAACAACTGGGAATACTAGAAGGAAAAATCCTAAATGTTTTCTCCAAATCAAAGATAAATATCTATACCCATTCCTATGACTTTAGCAAAAAAGAGATCTATTTTAATATCCAACAAGGCCCTTCTGAAGAGCTTATACAGAAAATCCTAAATCAAGAGATATTTGAGGGAGTTCATCCTGTTGGTACTAAAACTACGTTGGGTTTATTGAAAATTTGTTTCACTTAAATTTGGCAAGATTGGATAAGACAAGATCTTACTAGAAAAAAATCTTTGCTTTTTTTTCTTTTTTTGCGACCCTTCAGAAGAAGTATTTTTCCGGGTTTTTATGTCCTCTTTTCCGCAGTTTTTTTTTCTTTTTTTCTTCAGTTTCTTTTCTTTTCTTTTTGCAGGAGAGTTAAAAGAGGCTTACCATTTTTTCAAAGAAAAAAAATATGATCAAGCACAAGAGCTCTACCAAAATTTTTTACGAGAAAATCCTCAAAACGAAGCTGCTTTATACTATTTAGGAAGAATTTTTTTACAAAAAGGAGAGTACAAGTCAGCTGAAGAATTTCTTAGAGATTGCCTAGAGCAAAACCCAAAAAATGTGGACGCCAAATTCTTTTTAGCTTACGCCCTATATCACCAACAAAAATACGAAGAAGCAAAAAAACTCTGGGAAGAAGTTCTAGAAACCTCTCCCAACTATGTCGATGCCTATATTGCTTTGTCTAGACTTTATTCAGCTTTAGACGAACCTCAAAAGGCTAAGAAAATGCTTCAAAGGGCAGAAGCCATCTCCCCTGACAATTCCCAACTGTTGATCCTATCTGCACACAATCTACAAACAGGACAAAATTTTAAAGGAGCCCTTGTGCAATACGAAAAAGCGGCCCAAAAGGGAGCCTTTTCTACTGTTCTTGCAAACTTAACCGCCTTAAGGCCTTATGTCTATCCTTCTCTTAAAGCAGAAGGCTTTTATGATAGAGAAGTAGAACAAGATCTGATTTTAAAGATAGATACTACTAAAATAAAAACCCATGGAACTTTGTTTCGTTTGCATGTTCCTTTGGCAAACTATTTTTCTCTTTATGGTATTTATCAATATTTCCCCTATACACAGATCAATCTTCTTCGAAAGATAAATAACTACAAGGTAATAAACCAAAAAATGGGGGGAGGGATTCATCTTTACTTTCGGGATACCTATGATATCGTTTTAGAAGCTCTTTATGTAAAAGGAAAAGGGACAACAAAAAATATCTTCCCCTTCAGAAATGTGGGTATATGGGAACCTAAATTTTCTGTCAGTGTTTATCCTGACCCTCACCTTTTGCGTTTTAGCGCTTATAAAGCAGAGCTTATAGCTAGAACGAATACCGATATATTTTCCTACTATGTAAAACAAAAAGTTTTAAGCCTTGCTTATGAATACCGCTTTCTTCCTAAATTTTACGGAATAGGAGTAGAGACGAGCTATAGCTGGTATAAAGCTCTTCAAACTAATAAAAAGAAAGAAGCCTCTTTTTGGCTCCGTTTCCCAGTTCCTCACCTTTTAAAGGAGTTAATTCATCTAAGATACGACGCAAAAATAGGGAGCTTTTCTTTTGTGGACGATGATTACTTCTCCTATCGAAGGAGATTAGAACAAAGGGCTACCTTTATCCTTCTCCGGGAGTGGGGTGACAGAGGCTCTTTAAAGGCCTCCTATGAATATTCTTGGCAGAGAGTAAGGGGTTTTAATAATATCAATGAAGCAATACTTTTAAATCCCAGCTCTTCGGAGATAATAAACCTCAACTTCATTCGAGGAGATACTTTTCAAATTGTTGGAAAAAAGGCAATAGGAAGCCATTTTCACTTAGAAGGCAAAGCAAAGGCCTACTTTGATGATGATCAATATAGGGCTTACTTTCTACAGGCTTCTATAAAGGGAGTTTTTTAAGACTTTCTTCTAGTATTGTCCTATAGTAGAAGAGCCTTTTTTCTGTTTGCTTATTCCAAGAAAACTGGATAGCTTTTTCCCGGGCCTGTTTTCTTAGCTCTTGAAACGCTGTTTCTTCCATGTCGCACATTTCTTCTAAAGCTTTTACAAGCTCCAGAACATCTTCAGAAACTAATTTTCCTACTATAAACTCAGGAAGTCCCCCAGCTCTACCTGCTATTACAGGAAGAGAGCATCCCATTGCTTCTAAAGCTGCCAATCCAAACCCTTCTGATCTAGAAGGCATAACATGAAAACGACAAATATTGTGCATTTTGGCTACTTCCTTGGAAGGTAGATGCCCTAGAAAAAAAACTCTATCCAAGGAAATTTCTTCTTTTTCCTCTTCTGAAATGACTTTTTCCCACTCCCCTGTCCCCATAATCAAAAAATAAAGAGGCCTTCTTATAAGTTTATTTGCTTTTAAAAGAAGATCTATCCCCTTGGTTCTGGAAACTTTTCCAGAAAAACTGACTAAAATGGCCTCTTGAGGAACTTTTATGTTATACTTATGCAAGAGCTCTTTTTTATTTTCTTGCCTCGGATAAAAGGTGTCTTGGTCATACCCGTTTTCTATAGCAATGATCTTTTTTTGAGGAAATGAATAAAGCTCTTCTACCTCTTTTGCTACATATTTTGAAACGGAAAACACATAAGAGGCTTTTTTCAACCCTTGCAGAATTAAAGGCCTAGCTCTTTCGTCGTAGCAAAACCCCATTTGATCGCTATGATGGGCTGTACAAATAAAGGGTTTTTTCTGTTTTGAAACTGCTAAATCAAAAAGCCAAATGTGCTGACATTCTATCACATCAGGAGAAAAGTCTTCGATTACCTCCCCTACTTTCTTCTGGATTTCTTCTATAAAAGAGTAAAATAAAGCCGAAGATAAACTTTTATAAGTCTGTCCCTGTAAGGATCTGGGATGAGGATCTGGAACCATTAAGGGAAAGGATTCTAAATGAAAATCTTTCCAGCTGTGAGGAAACTCCCAGATTCTATACCTATCTTTTTGAGAATAATATTTCTCTTTTTCCGGGGAAGGGATTCCACTGTCTGGAAAAAACAGAAGAGCTTCATGACCTAATTCTAAAAGCTCTTTTAAAACAGCTTTGGCAACGGTAAAACTTCCTGTTCCCCAGGGTCCTGTGTTTGTAAGTAAAATTCTCATATTGTCAGGAGGTAATTTCTTTTAAAAGTTTGTCTAATGTATCTACATTGAGAGGTTTTTCTAAAAACTTCACCATTTCCTTTTGAAAAATAGGATGATCTTTTTTTCCTTCTCCTGTAACGAATACAATGGGAAGTTTTTTCTCTTGTAAAATCTTTTCAGCAAGCTCTAGGCCATTTTGATCAGGTATTTGAATATCCAAAATAAGAGCTACAAAAGAGCCGCTCTGTAGTTTTTCCATTCCCTCTTTTGCAGATGATGCACTTTGTATATCCCATCCCTTTTGTCCCAACTGAAGTTTTAAAAGATTTACAATATCTGGATCATCATCAATGACTAAAACAGTTTTTCCCAAGATTTCCCCCTTTTTTCCCCATCCTACTGAAATGGCTCTTTTTTAAAAGAATTTTTATCTATTTTTTTTTATACTGCTAGTATACAAAAAAGAAATGCTATTCAGTTTTTTTACTCTTTTCTTGGGTCTTGTTTTTCTTTATTTTGGAGCAGAATGGCTTGTTACCTCTTCTGTCTTTTTAGCTAAGTCTTGGAAAATTCCTTCTTCTGTTATAGGGATTCTATTGATAGGTTTTGGGAGTAGTACTCCTGAGTTAATCGTTACTTTAGAGGCAAATTTGACTAAAGAACCTATCTTTGCCATGGCAAATATCGTAGGTTCTAACCTGTTTAATACAGCCTTTATTTTAGGTCTTTGTCTTTGTATAAAAAAGGCTTCTTTTTCTAAAAAAACTCAAAGAGTGGACCTCCCTTTCATGGGACTTGCCTGTCTTTTATTGGGATCACTTTATTTTTTTCCCTCTTTAGGAAGAATCGGAGGATTTTTCTTCTTACTTCTTTTGGGGATCTATATTTTCTTTCAAATTTATTCAGGTAAAAATCTTTTTTCCTATGAGACAAAGCTATCTTTAGAAAAACCTTCTAGATCCTCTCTTTTTTCTTTTGGGATGTTTCTTTTGGGTTTACTACTTCTTCTTTGTGGGTCTCATTTTTTCTTGGAAGGAGTAATCTTTCTATCAGAATATTTTTATCTTCCTAAATCTTTGGTAGGGTTTACCTTGGTAGCTATAGGTACTTCTATTCCTGAGCTTGCTACATGTTTAGTAGCTGCTTTCCGTGGACATCCCTCCATTTATCTTGGAAATATTCTAGGCTCTAATATTTATAACGTCCTAGGCATCCTAGGAATTGCGGCTCTTTGCAAACCAATTGTTTTTGAAGGGCTTTCTGTTTTTGGTTTTTTATTCATGAGCTGTACTAATATCTTGCTTGTTCTTCTAGCTTTTTTTTCTCCTTTGGGTAAAAAAACAGGGGTTTTCTTTTTACTAAGCTACTTTGCTTTTCTCTTATCCATGAAGTTCTAGAGGGAGATAAAGAAACCAGGCTTTAGCTATAACTTCCTTTGGATAAAAGCTTTTTCCTTGAAAAGAACTTTCGTTCTTTTTACGATCCCTTTTCCTGCAAACAAAAGAGAGAAAGATCATGGTTACCTGGGAAACCCTTCACACTTACAACGATATTAAACTGCAAAGATGGGGTCAAATAGCAAAAATCACTATGAATCGCCCCCAGGTTCATAATGCTTTTCGCCCTTTAACTGTACAAGAGATGCAACACGCAATGCAGAAGGTAAGGGAAGATCCTGATCTTGGGGTAATTATTCTAACAGGAGAAGGAGAAAGGGCCTTTTGTTCCGGAGGAGATCAGAAAATCCGAGGAGATGCCGGCTATAAAGACGAAAAAGGAATGGAGCATCTGAACGTTTTAGATCTTCAAAGACAGATTCGAAGTTGTCCTAAACCTGTAATTGCTATGGTAGCAGGTTATGCTATAGGAGGAGGTCAGGTTCTTCATTTAATGTGTGATCTCACTATTGCTGCAAAAAATGCCCTATTTGGGCAAACAGGACCTAAAGTGGGTTCTTTTGATGGAGGATTTGGCGCTTCTTATCTTGCTAGGGTAATTGGGCAAAAAAGAGCTAGAGAGTTTTGGTTCTTATGTAAACAATACAGCGCTGAAGAAGCTTTTCAAATGGGACTTGTCAATTGTGTGGTCCCTTTAGAGGATTTAGAAAAGACAACTCTTGCCTGGTGTGCTAAGATTTTAGAACATTCCCCTTTGGCTATCCGCTGCTTAAAAGCAGCTCTCAATGCAGACTGTGACGGGCAGGCAGGTCTTCAAGAGCTTTCTGGAAATGCTACCCTTTTGTACTATCTATCAGAAGAGGCAAAGGAAGGAAGAAATGCTTTTTTAGAAAAAAGAAAGCCTAATTTTTCTTCTTTCCCCAAAAGGCCTTAAGCCATGACGCTATTGCAATCTTGGATTGTAGCAGTAAGACCTAAGACGTTAGCTGCTTCTTTTTCTCCTGTGGTTTTAGGTGCTTTTTTAGCTCCCAGTCTGAATTGGGTACGTTTTACAGTAACTCTTTTATTTGCCCTAACTATTCAAATTGGAACTAACCTGGCAAATGACTATTTTGATTGCATTCAAGGAGCAGATACTCCAGAAAGAAAGGGTCCTTTGCGGGCCAGCTCGTCTGGGCTTATTTCTTTAAAAAAAATGAAAATGGCTTTTTCTCTTTTTTTTCTCTTAGCTTTTCTCTGTAGTTGTTATTTGAGTTTTTTTGGAGGGGTTTTCATGTTTTGGACTGGAGTTCTTGCTATTTTTCTGGGTATTTTCTATACGGCAACCCCTTTTTCCCTTGCCTATTTAGGCCTTTCTGAAATCTTTGTTCTCCTTTTTTTTGGAGGAATAGCAAGCTTTGGTGCCTACTATTTACAAACAAATCAGGTAGCCCTGTTTCCCTTCATAATAGGGTTAGGGCCTGGCTTTATCTCTTGCTCTCTTTTAATTAGCAACAATTTAAGAGACGTAGAAGAAGATAGAAAAGCAGGAAAAAAAACCCTTGTAGTTCGTTTTGGAAAAGCTTTTGGAAGAGGGGAATATCTCTTTTTTCTTTTTACTTCGCCTCTCTTTCTTTTTCTTCCCCCTTTTTGGGGAAAGCTTCCTTTTTCTTACTGCCTTTCTCTTCTACTGTATGTCCCTCTATTTTTCTTCATAAAAAAGGCTCTAAAAGTAGGAGAGGAAAAGCTCTTAGAACAAACAGCCCCTTTTTTACCGATTTACACGCTATTTTTTTTAAGCCTAAAGATAGCGCATCTTTTTCTATGTTGAAAGGTCCCTTTTCTTGGAATCGCCCCATAGAAATTTCTTGCTATTCTTATGAGCTCTTTTTTCAAAAACCCTTACGGATACAAAATCAGCCTCTTCTTAGTAAAAAAGGACTTATTCTAAAAGCTTCTCAGGAAAAAGTAGTGCGTTATGCAGAATGCTCTCCCCTTCCTTTTCTAAGTAAAGAGTCTTTAACACAAAGTCAAAAGGAACTAGAAAGTTTTTTTATACAAAATAGGTATCCCCCTTTCTTTTCCCCCTCTACAAATTTTGCCCTTACAAGTCTTTTCTTCTCTCCTGCTTGCCCTAAAAAAAAGTGGCTTTGTGCCTTGGTACAAGGCTCCTTTAAAGAAATGGATAAAGCTCTTGAAAAGAAAGCAAAAGAGTTTTCCTTTATAAAGATAAAATACCATCCTCCCATAGAAGAATTTACTACCTGGTTTTGGCAAGTACAGAAAAGATACCCTTCTTGTCTTTTCCGAATAGATATCAACCAAAAGTGGTCTTCAAAAGAGGCTTCCTATTTTTTACGAAAGGTTCCCTTAAAAGGGATAGATTACCTAGAAGAGCCTTTCCGTTCTTGGCAAGAATTACAAGCCTTTATCGCAAAAAACCCGTTTCCTCTTTCTTTAGATGAATCCTTGTATGAAAAAAAGAATCCTCCTTTTCTAAAAAATCTGAAGGCTTATACGGTAAAGCCCTCTTTACTTCCTCTTTTTTTCTCCTATCTAAATCAAGAAGTTCCCGTTGTTTTAAGTAGTAGCTACGAATCTTCTATAGGGCTTTCTAATATTGCCTGCTTTTCAAAAGGATCTTTGGCCTTAGGAATAGATACTTTTGAGATTTTTTCCTCTGATCTTTTACAAACACCGCTAAAAAAGGAAAAAGGGTATATTTTCTTTCCTGAAATAAAACTGGATGAGAAACAGCTATGCCCTCTCTTTACTGTCCTCTTTTTTCTGCCTTTGAAAAAAAGCCTCGAAAAAAGGCTCTTCTTATTGAAAAAACTACCTTTTCCTATCAGGACCTAGAGAAAAAGACCCGTTTCTTTTCTTTTTTCCTACAAAATCAAAAAACACATTGTTTTTCCATTTATCCAGTGATTCCTTCTCCAGATTTTTTTGCTTTTTTCTTTGCCTGCTTTAGAATGGGCGCTACCTTATTTCTCCCCAACTATTATTACCCAGAGCCTGTTTTGCAAGCCTTAGAAAAAACTTTGGGAGCTGTTCGAATCAATCCCTCTTCTATTCCGGAAGAAAAAAGGGTTCTCCCCCCTTTTTCCTTGGGAAAAGCACGTCTTATTCTCATGAGTTCTGCTACCACAAAAAAACCTAAATTTTTATCGATTCCTTTTTATAGCCTATTTTATAACGCGCTCTCTTGCGTTGAAAAATTAAAATTAGAAGAGCCTGATTTATATCTATTGAGTCTCCCTCTTTTTCATGTTTCAGGGCTTGCTATTTTAATGCGTACCTTTTTACAAAAAGCCTCTTTGCTTTTTTCGTCAGAAAAGTCCTTTTTATATCGAAGTAGCAGGCACACCCATACATCTTTGGTTCCGACACAGCTTTACCGTCTTTTACGCTCTGATTCATTAACCTCTTGGAAAAAATCTATAAAAACTATCTTGATAGGAGGCGATTTTTGCCCAAAAACTCTATACGAAGAAGGAAAAGAAAAAGGACTTCCTCTTTTTTTAAGTTATGGGATGAGTGAAATGGGCTCTCAGATTCTTATGGCAAATAACCCGCTATGGAAAGACGGTCTTCCTTTCTTAGGATTTACTTCTTCTTTTCAAAAGGCTTGTCTTTCTAAAGAGCAAGAGCTCCTGTTAAAGGGAATCACTTCCTTTGAAAAATATTTTTTCCAAGAAAGCCCCTTTACTAAAGAAGGATGGTTTGCAACCAAAGACCTTGCTTTATACGATCCCAAATATGGCTACGCTATCTTAGGTAGAAAAGATCGAATGTTCATTTCTGGAGGAGAAAATATCTATCCTGAAGAAATAGAAAGAACTTTACTCTCTCTACAAGGAGTACAAAAAGCCTATGTTACTTGTCAAAAGGACCTACAAATGGGACACGTTCCTATTGCCTTTGTCAAAACAACCGAAAAAATTCCCACCCTTGTTTCTAGGTTAAAAAACGTTCTCCCTTTTTACAAAATTCCTGTCCAGTTTTTCTCCCAATTTCCCTCATTTTTACCAGAACAAGCTAGCCAAAAAGAATCTTTTTAAAATGGCACAGTAAATTTCTAATTTATTTAGAATAAAATAGTTATAATCTTTAAAAAGAAAAAAAGTCATTTCATTGTCGAAAAAATGTCCCTTTTCTATAATGCGGTGCTTTGAAGTATTATAACCTTAAGCGGAAAAAGCCTGTAGATAACTTTTTATGGTAGAATTTCAAGGATCTCCTATTACAAAAAGTGCTTTAGAAGAGATGAAGAAATGCCCTGAAGTACAAAGAAAAAAGTTTTCTGCACAGTTTTTGAAAAAAGCCCAAAAAATTTCTTCTAAAAGATCTCCTGTTGTCCTGAATTATTTGAATGCTTCTTTAGAACTAGATCCTTTTAATTTTAAAGCTCTCTACGCAAAGGCCTCTTTTTTCCTGGGGCAGAAAAAAGGGAAAAATCAGAAAAATTCTTTACAAAAAGCGCACCAACTTATGAGGCAAGCTGAATCTTTGGTTTCTCATTTTGACTATGAATTTTGGATTCAATGGGGAGATCTACTTCATAACTTAGGGAAAGAGCTCAATTCTTGTTACCATTTTCTAGAAGCAGAAGAGAAATATCAAAAGGTATCTCTGATAAAAGCTCCTATTCCAAAAAAGGTGGAAGCTTCTTTTTTTTGGAAGAAGGCGCTAAACCTTCTACAAATTGCGCAATTTTCCGAAGAAGCCTTTGATTATAAGAAAGCTTTGATTGATTTCGAACAAGCCCTACAGAAGCAGGAAATATTTCCCTCCTGTTTTTGGAAAGAATATGGAACAGCTTACTTAGAATTGGCGCTTCTTATCAATGATACGGGATGTTTTGAAAGGGCCTCAGAAAAACTTCACAAAGCTTTAGACTGCTCAGAAAAAGATGCGGAGATCTGGGGGTTATTGGGAGAAGTACATACCCAACTCTATATCAATACTCTCCATGAACCTTACGCAGAAAGAGCAAGCCATTTCTATGCCAAGGCTGTATCTCAGAAAGAACTAAGAAAAGATCTTTGGATTGACTGGGCTTCTCTATTAGTGGAGTCGGGAAGGATTACCAAAGACCGGAAAAAATTACAGCTTGCAGTCGAAAAGTGCGTGCGTGCTTTTAGTTTTTCTAAGGATCCTCTGATCATTGCCCAATGGGTAGAAGCTTTGTCTTATTTAGGACTTTTTTCAGGAAGGATAGATCTTCTTTTAGAAGCCGAAAATAAGATGATGAAAATCATACGAAAACACCCTTCTCATCCTGATCTTTGGTATGCTTATTCTCTTTGCATGATGGCTTTTGCAGAGTATTATGAAGACATAGTTTTCTTGGATTTAGCTATAGAAAAGGCCCAAGAGGGTCTTTCTTTAAATAGATCCCATGCAGAGCTGTGGCATTTGATGGGCTGTTTACATACAAAAATTGGCTTGGAGCTGCATGACTCTAACCTTTTAGAACTGGCTAGAAAGTTTTTTTCCAAGGCTATCGATCTAAAACCTGCTTCTCCCGAAATTTATTATGATTTTGCTTTTAGTTTAGGTAAAAAAGGAGAGTTGTTTGAAAATAAAGAGGATATAGAAACCTCTCTCTTTTATTTTGATCGGCTTTTAAAACAACAGAAAGAAGCTCTTTTAGATCATCCAGAATGGTTATTTCATTATGCCTACACCCTTGCCTATAAGGGTAATGAAGAAGAAAAGGAAGGCTTTCTTCTACAAGCTATTGAAATTTACTGGCAGGTATCGCTCATCAATCCTGATTATCCTTCTCTTTATTTACAACTGGGGCTTTGTTTTAGTAGATTAGGGGAAATCACTTCTGAGAGAATTTTCTTTCAAAAGTCCTTTCAATACTATTCTTTGGCTTCCAAAAAGGAGGAAGAAAGTGAACAAGTCTGGCTCGAGTGGGGGCTTTCTTTAATCCATTTAGCTCTTTTATCTTATGAAGAAAAAGAAGAGGAGCTACTTTGCCACGCAGAAAGGCTTCTTTCCTATGCAGGACGTTTAGGAAACCCCTCTGCCTATTATCACCTTGCTTGTCTTTACTCAATTTTAGGAAAAGTGGATGAATCTATTCGCCTTTTTGAAAAGGCAAAAAAGATGAAGGTACTTCCTCCTATAGAAGAAATTTTGGAGGATGAATGGCTTGAAAATTTAAAAAATACAGAAGCCTTTTCCCTTTTTCTGAATAAGTTAGGAAACCGATCCTCTTGAGAAATAAGCTTTTTTCTTTTTTACACCTCTGGTAGAATCAAAGAGTCATCCACCCCAACCTATAGATTTTTTATGGATAAGCGTTTTTTCTTCTTTGCCCTCTTTCTCACCCTGTCTTTTACCGTGGTTCAGAACTGGTTTTCTCCTGTGACCCCTCCCTCAAAAGGAGAAGAAAAAACCGATATTAGGCCTTGCTCCCTCGTTTCTTTGTCTTCGAAGGAAGGGACTTCTTGCTTTGCTTATCAATACCAAAACCTTTTTATTACAGAAAAAAGGGAGGAAAAAACTTGGTTTTTTGAAGGAAAACCCTTACATAAGCTGAGCTGCTGTGAAAAGAGTCCCTTTTCTTTATACAGCTTACAAGAAAACCCGTTTTTATTTTTTCCTTCTTCTTCCTCTGAAGTTCTCTATCTTCAATTTTCCAAAGAAGCAAAACCCACTTTAGTCCCTCTGCCCTTATCTTCTTCTTGTTCTTATCTCTGTCTTGCTCAAGAAGAAAAGATCCTTACTCCCTTGGGAACTTGGAATTTTTCTTCGAATAAACCAGATCTTTTTTCAGAAGATCCTCTTCTTTCTAACTATACTCTTATTGAATCCAATGCTTCTTCTTCAAAAGGGGAAAATTATTTTGTTTTAGAAAATGAAACCGTTCAGCTGGTTATTTCTTCCAAGGGGGGCTCTTTAGCCGAAGTAAACCTTCCCTTATCTACGAAAGAGCCTAGTAGTATCGTAAGGCCTATCGAAGTAGATAAAGAGCTAAAAAAAGAAGCGCCTCAAAACGACATGTACCCCCAATTTCCTTCTTACAGAATACAAAATGGAAAAAAAATAAAAATGCAAAGTTCTTTAGGGGGATACTATCCTTTATTAAGAAGATCGACTATCAATCAAAAAGGAGAAGTTCTTTTCTTATCTCCTCCTGAGAATCAGGCTCTTTCTCTTTCTGGAGGAGCTGTTGAAAACCTTATTTATCAGGTTACTCAATTTAGTGAAAACCAAATCACATTGCAGGCCACTGGAAAGGGAAAAAGAATAACAAAAACCTACTCTTTTCCAGAAAAGACAGCCCCTTACTGTTTTTATACCAGTCTAAGAGTAGAAGGAGAATCTCAAAATCTGTGGATAAGTAGCGGAATTCCTGAAGTGGAGCTTATTTCAGGCAGCTTCAATCCTGAAATTAAAGCAAGAACCTCTAAAAGAACCAGTTCTCAAGTAGAAAAACTTTCTTTACCCAGCACTTCCAACACCTCTACCTTGATTCGTCCTGACTGGATAGCGAATTCTAATGGTTTTTTTGTTTTCTTGATGGATCCTTTAACCCCAATTTCTTCTGGCTTTAAAACAGAAAAAATCCCAGGAGAAAAAGCTCCCTCCAGACTTAGTTTAATAGATCCCCAGTATGAGCCTTATCCTGCGAGCAAATATCCTGGCTATAAATCACTTCTTCCTCTCTCCTCAGGGCAAGAGATTACTTTTCGTATTTACGCAGGTCCCCTGGACAAAACTGTTTTAAAGAAAGTAGATAAAATCTATGCAGACCCTACTTCAGGATATAATCCAGATTACTCTGCAGCCCGTAGTTTCCATGGATGGTTTTCTTTTATTTCAGAACCTTTTGCTAAACTTTTATTCTGGCTCATGGAAATATTTTACTTTTTTACCAGATCTTGGGGAATTTCTATTATTCTGCTCACCATTGCTTTAAAAGCGATGTTATATCCTTTAAATGCTTGGTCTATAAAAGCTAATAACCGAAACCAAGCTATAGCACCTAAACTTTCTGCTATTCAAGAGAGGTATAAAAAAGACCCTCAGAAAAAACAGCAAGAAATCATGAAGCTTTACAAAGAGCATGGCGTAAACCCTTTTATGGGCTGCCTCCCCCTTTTGATACAGCTTCCTTTTTTAATTGGAATGTTTGATTTGCTAAAATCGGTATTTGCCTTGAGAGGAGCTGCTTTTATTCCTGGATGGATTGATAATTTAACTGCTCCTGATATCGTATTTCAATGGGATTACCCTATCTTCTTTATAGGAACAGAATTCCATTTTCTTCCAATTTTGCTTGGGTTTTTTATGTTTTTACAGCAGAAATGGAGTACAGCCTCAAAAGAGGCAACTATGACAGAACAGCAAAAGCAACAAGCAGCTACTATGAAGCTGACTACTTTGATTTTTACCGCCTTTTTTTACCATGCTCCTTCTGGGTTAAATATTTATTGGATTTTTTCTACTTTTTTAGGGATGTTACAACAAAAAATTACACAGAAAAAAATGACCTCTCCCCAAAAATAGGAAGAGTTTATGAAAGATTGGGCTGTCTTTTTAGAAAAACTAGAAAGCTCTTTCGGAAGGAAAGTAATCAAAAAATGGCTTCACCCTCTAAAGATAAAAAGCTATGATGCAAGAAATCTTTATCTAGAAGCAGAAAATTCCTTTCAAGTTTCTTGGTTCGAAGAACATATAAAGCCTCTTCTTCCTTCTTTCACAAATTGCAACCACCAGAAAATTCAAGTTCACCTCCTTCTTCCTGGAATTCATTCGGAAAAAGAAAACAAGAGAGTTTTCTCTTTTTTTGCCGATATTCCCTTAAAACACGCTTCTTTTGAGAATTTTTTCCCTACTAAAGGAACTAAAGAAGCTTGGGAAATGCTGCCACTTCTATTTAAGAAAAAAGAACCTTTTTTTAACCCGCTTTTTATCTACGGCCCTTCTAAAGTAGGAAAAACCCATCTTCTTTCCTCTATCGCAAAACAGTGGGAAAATCAGGGAAAAAAGGTTTTCTATGTAAACGGATCTACCTTCACCAATCATGTGGTTATGGCGATTCGGAATAACTTAATGCCCCTTTTTAGAAACACCTACAGAAATATCGATGCCTTGATTGTAGAAAACATTCATATCTTTTCTAATAGGGTAGCAACCCAAGAAGAATTTTTTCATACCTTTAACGCTTTACATGCTCAAGGAAAGTGCCTTCTTATTAGCGCAAATCAACCTCCTTCTTCGCTATCTTTAGAGCCTCGACTTATTTCTCGATTTGAATGGGGTCTAAGCCTGGGACTGACTCCTCCTTCTACAGAAGAATTTCTTCCTATTTTGGAAAAAAAGAGCAAGTCTTTAGGATTTTTTCTTGAAGAAGAAGTCAAATTTTTTTTAATAAAACATTTTTCTTCTGGCTTTTCTTCCCTATTAACAGCACTGGATGCCCTTATTTTGAGAACTCCTAAAAGTACTTTATGTGATCTTTGGCTTGCTCAAAAACTTTTACAAGATCTACTACATGAAGAAAAAAAGACAGTAACGCCTCAGAGCATTCTAGAAAAATCAGCTAGCTACTTTGATTTAAAAAAAGAGGAGATCTCTGGAAAAGGGCAAAATATGGAACACTCTTTTGCTAGACAAATCGTTATGTATTTATTCCGAGAAAATCTGAATATGCCTTTTAAGAAAATCGGCGAGTTTTTCCAAAGAGACCATTCTACGGTTATAACTAGCGTAAGAAAAATAGAGACCATGATAAAGAAGGATAACCTAGAGGCAAAAAAAGCCCTGAAAGAAATAAAAAGCGCTCTTTTTTCCTAAGATAAAGAGCGCATAACCAACAGATTCTTTCTAAATTTTCAGATACTTATCCCCAGCAGATCCAAAGTCTTTCGGAGGCTGCATCTGAGGAGGAACAGGCAGCTGGAACTCAGGCGGCTCTTCTCCTGCGCATATCTTGGCTACAATTTCTCTCCATTTCTCTACAGTCTCCACGAACAAAGGGGCAAATCGTCTCAAAGCATTTTCGTCTACTCCTAGCCCCATATCCAAGACACAATGCATAAGAATAAGCTCTTCTTTTACAGCAAGCCCAATTCCTCCTCCGGCCATCTGTCCCCCCAACATAGCACCTTCTAAGAGCCTTTCATAAAGCTTAAGACGAATTTTCTCATCTTTGGGTAGCCCATCTAGTATAGGAGAATAGAGATAGAGTCGATCTGAATTAGGTTCATAAGTGATATGTAGAGAAAAAGTATTATCAATTCCTAAAATACAGGTGTTATTCTCGTCAAATTTGAGCTCCAAATTTAGTTCCTTAGCAAAATTCTTTAGGTTACTTCTGGCATTCTCCTGCGACATTAAATCCTCCTTCCTGCGTGCCATTTCTCAATTTTTTCCTTTCTAAGAAGAACACTCCCCAAAAAAGACCCTCTAAACGTAGCACAAAAAATGTTTTAAAACCAAGAAGAAAGACCCCTGGGAAAAGAAAAAAAAAGGTGGGCCTTTACAGATTCAAGAGGGTTTTTCCAAAATACCCATCCAAGAGCAAATAGAAAACTTCTTGGGAAGAAAGAACTTATTTTGCTAAACTCAAGGATTAACATTATGGGAGGGAAGAGGGATATGTTTCGCCTTTTTGCGTTATTTGTCTTTTTAGGCTTGGGGTTTTCCAGTTGTAATAACAAGTCTAATCAGGAGTTTACTAAGTATTATGAAGATGGTAGGGCAAAACCCTCCATTGTCCTCTGTAGCATCATAGACACTACTTCCTTTGATCTTCCCTGGAGTCTTTCTGAGGAATTTCAAAGTTTGATGCTTTCTTCTTTTGCTTCCAAAGGCTCTCTTTACGTAAATGAAAAAGCTTCTTCTTCTCTTTCCTATTCTAAAAATCCTTTTTCAGAAGAGCTGGCCTGGATAAAAAAGGAATATTCACCGAATGAATTTGTAATCTTTATAGAATTCATACAGCACGATCAAGTTCCTGCTAAAGCAGTGCAAGATACGCTAGAAAATGTTTCCACTAATTTGAACATGGCTGTAAGAGTTCGTGTTGTAGATATTCGAGGAACGGCTCCTAAGGTTGTTTTACAACAGATCTTAAAAGACTCTTATTTCTCTCCTAAGAATTTACTTCCTGTTGATTACAACGTAGCTACTTGGGGAACGCAAGAGTATGAAAACACCCCTTTAAGAAATGCCCACTTTAAATTCTGTCAAACTTTAGTAGAAAGGCTAAGCGATTACATCTTACTGGCAAAAAGTAGATGGGATGGCTAATTCTTTTTGGGAAAATTTCCTAGTTTCTTTTCCCTTTGGCATTTTAGGCTCCTTTTTGTGGTTGTATGCCCGAAGAAGGGGCTTTTTTTTTCTTCCCAAAACCGAAACGATTTCTCTCACTTTTTGGGAAGTGCTCTTAGGTTTTATATTCCGTTTTTTCAGTAACTATTTAGTCGGAGCTATTTTTACTTTTCTAGGCTCTTCTTTCCTTTCTAAAATACTTCCCTTAGGAGAGAAAATGCTTAGTTCCTACTTCCATTTTTTCTGTTTGATCCTCACCTTTTTCTTCTGTTTTTTTTACTTTTCACTTTCTCACAAAGTCCCTTTCCAAAAAATCTTACAAAGAGAAAAAAGCACCTGGTCCTCTGATATAAAAAATGCCTTTTTCTTCTTTATTATAGCCTATTCCTTAAGCTCGTTTTTAGCAGGAATAACAAAAGCTTTTCTCCTCCTTTTTTATACCTCTTCTTCGGTGCTAGATCAGGTAGTTATACAAGAAATACAAGAACAAACTACTACCCCCTCTGCTTTCGCTTTTCTTTTGATCTTTTTTAATACAGTTTTACTAGCTCCTTTAGTAGAGGAATTTTTATTTAGGGGACTTCTACAAAATTGGCTGAACAAATGGGGAACAAAGGAGATTTCTATTTTAATCACTAGCCTTTTCTTTGCTTTTTTTCATTACCAAAAAGGCCAACAGTTGGGAAATATTCCCGTTTTGATAGCCACTTTTGTTCTTTCCTATTTCTTAGGATATTTATATGAGAGAAAAGGATCCTTATTCGCTCCTATCTTCTTACATGCTTTTTCTAATTTTTTTACCCTCCTTCTTATCTGGATTTTCTAAGCTTTCTAAAATATCTTTTTGCTTTTCTTTTTCCTAATTGCATACAATGACGCTTTGGACAACAGCTCTCTCCGCCTTACTCTTGGAGAGGGTAAGAATGGATAGAGAGAGTCCCTTTTGTGGAAGAGCTTTTGCTAGAATCTTTTGGATTTTCTGATATTGGCTCGGTAAGAGAAAAAAATGAGGATGCCTGGTTAAAATTGCCACAAACCTCTTTTTTCGCACTAGCAGACGGAATGGGGGGACACAGAGCAGGAGAAGTAGCTTCAAGAAAGGCTATTGAATCTTTAGCTATTTTTGTAAATGAGCATATCCCTCCTAGGACATCGGCAAAACAGGCTATTTCTTTACTAAAAGAGGGCATTCAAAAGACAAACCGAAAAGTCTATGAGTTGAGTCAGACAAAGTCTTATTTTCATGGAATGGGTACTACGTTATGTCTTCTCTATCTATTTCAGGGTTATGCCATTTATGCCCATGTAGGAGACAGTAGAATCTATCGCTACCGGAATAAAGAACTAAAACAGCTTACCCAAGATCATATAGCTAAGAAATCCCGTAAAAATGCTCTTAGTAGAGCCATAGGAATCAACCAAGAGGTTTTTCCTGAAATAGCTTGCGCTTCTGTACAAGAAGGAGACCTCTTTTTTTTATGTAGCGACGGTCTCAGTAATTTCTTAGATCCCAAAGAAATAGAAAAAATTTTAGGGGACTATTTTTCTTTGAAAAAAATGGCTAAAAAATTGATCTATCAAGCCCAAGAAAAGGGAAGTAATGATAATATCACTACCCTTTTAGTTCGTATAAAACATGGAAAAAAAAACCTTTATTTACCTGGACAATAACGCAACAACTCTTCTGGACCCTTCGGTCAAAAAAGAGATGCTCTCCATTCATTCCCCCTTAAACCCTTCTTCTTTTCATAGCCTAGGAAGAAGCTCTTTTGATCTCCTCCATAAGGCCCGTCTTTTTATAGCTTCTTTTCTTCAGGTGAAAAGTAAAGAAATTCTCTTTAATTCGGGAGCCACAGAGGGGTTAAATTTTTTAATACGAGGGTTTACTTCTATTTTCCCTAGTTTTCCTCTGATTAGTTCAACTATAGAGCATCCCGCTGTTTTACAAACTCTTATTGACTTACAAAACAAAGGGGCAACACTTTATCTTCTTCCTCCTTCTTCTTCAGGAAAGATAGATACTTCTTCCGTCGAAGCTACGATAAAAAGTCCTTCTTTACTTGTTTTTTCAGCCGCTAACACAGAAACCGGAGTAAAAAATTGTTTAAGAGAGCTTTCTGATTTAGCACTAAGAACCAATTCCCCCTTGATTGTAGATGGGGTAGGACTGCTGGGAAAGGAATTTTTTTCTATAGAAAAAGGCATTGCTGCTATGGCTTTTTCTGCTCACAAATTCCATGGACCTTTGGGGGTAGGATTTACCTATCTTTGTGACAGATATACCCTGCCTCCCTTGATTACGGGAGGAGGACAGGAAAAGGGGTTTCGTTCTGGAACGGAAAATCTTCCGGGTATTTTAGCTATGGTAAAAGCCCTTTCTCTTGTAAAGTCCTCTCTTGCTTTCTTTTCTCAAAAAATGAAGCTTTTAAGAGACCATTTCGAATCTCGTCTTACCAAAGAGTTAGAAGATGTTTTTATCAATGGAGAAGGCCCCCGACTCGTAAATACTTCTAATCTCTCTTTTATGGGGGTACACGGCGAAGATTTGCTTATTTTGCTCGATCAAAATCATATTTTGGCAAGTCATGGAACAGCTTGTACTTCAAAAAGCCTAGAGCCCTCCCCAGTTCTTCTCGAAATGAACTTACCTAGAAAGCGGGCTCTTTGCTCTATCCGCTTTTCTTTCAGCCGTTTTAACACTTTAAAAGAAGTAAACCGGGTTTGTGACGTTTTAAAAAACCTGGTGCCTCAGCTCAAAAAATAATTCTTGAACTATAAATTCTTAGTGGTCACTAAGAGTTTTTTTGCTCCCAAAAGGCCTGCTTTTGTCACCTCAAACTCAAAAATATCCTCTTTTACTCTTTCTCCTTTTGCAGGGATATGACCTAGTCTTTTCTGCATAAGATCTGCTAGAGTCTCCTCTTCTTTTCCTTCTATTTCTGCCTGAAATTTCTGATTAAATTCTTTTATCTTCATACTGGCAGATAAAGTTCTCTCTATATGGGTTTTTCGAGGGCTATCTAGGGAAAAAAGAGCTTCTGTTTTTCCAAAAAGGGCTTCTATTACTTTTTCAAGAGAAAGAATCCCAAAAGCCTTTCCCTCTTCATCTAAAACAATAGCTACTGTCTGATTATTTTTCCTAAACTGCTGTAAAATAGAGATAATAGAATCCTTCTTCGTAACAAACCAAGGAGCTTTTCCTATTTCTGCAACTTTTTGCTCTTTTTTCGCCCCTAAAAGATCCCTTAAAACAACCATAGAGACAATATTTTCCTTTTCATAATGGTAGATGGGAACAAAGGGGCTGTATTGATTTTTTAGCTTCTCGACTAAATCTTTTACACTTGTCTGGGAAGAAACTAAAAGCTCCTTTTTCAGAGGAGATACAAAGGTTTCCGCTCTTTGTTCTTTCATGTTGAAAAAAAGAGAAAGAGAGCGCTCTAAAGAAGATATATCTCCCACATTTTCTTCAAAAGCCCTTTGGATCTCTTCCCTAGAAAGAAAAAGAGGTATTTCCTTTTTTTTCGGAAGCATTTTATGAATGGCTTTATTCAAAGATTCTACCAAAAAGATAATGGGTCTTAAAAGAACTGAGACAAAATAAACCACTGGGATATAAAGCATAGCTACTTGCTCAGAGTGTCTTCTTGCTGCAAACATAGGCGCCAGTTCTGCAAAAATCACTACCAAGATAATCTGGGTAATGGGAGCAAAATCAGGATTAAGCCCCAAAGACTCGTAAAGCCTTCTAGAAAGCTCTGAACCCATCTGCAAGAAGGTATTTACACAAATCAAAGTAGTCCCAAATAAGATAGAAGGATGATCTAATAAGTAACGTATCCACTGGGCTCTTTTATTCTTTTTCTCTACATAATGATTTAAGCGAACCCGATTAAAAGAGACACAGGCCATCTCAAACATAGAAAAAAACCCCTGAAAAAAAATACAGAGGAAAGTAAATCCCAAAAAACTTTTCCAGGAAAACACCTAGTTCTTCTCCTTATCTTTAGGAGGTAAATGCCTTATATATACCCTAGTAATACGGTTTGGTTCTGCAGCCAGGATATAAAATAAAAAAAGGTCATTTACATATCTTGTTCCTGCTTTGGGAATATTGCCTAACTGCTCTATTAACCACCCCCCTATGGTTACGCAAGAAGTTTTGTTCTCTAAAGAAATGTGAAAGATATCTTCTAACTCTGCCAGCTCCAGCTTTCCACTGGCTATTAATACGTCTTCTTCACTTCTAGTATACTTTTTTTCAAAATCTCTTTGATCCTCTATTTCTCCAATGACTGCTTCAACTAAATCTTCTTGAGTAATAAGCCCTGTAATAGATCCATATTCATTTACAACAAGAGCAAGACTTTCTTGCTTTTCTCTAAGATCTTGAAAAAGACTCCAAGCAGAAATAGTCTCAGGTACATAGAAGGGTTTCTTTACAATTTTGCGCAGATCCCTAGCGCTTTTTATAGAAGTCTTTGAAAAGAGGTAACGCCTAATAGAAATAATCCCTATAACCTTTTCGAGATCTCCTTCACAAATAGGAACTCTAGAGCATTTTTTATGAATTAAAAGCTCTTCCAATTTTTCTACAGGCTCTTCCCAATTATAGTATAGAATTTCTTCTTTAGGTCTCATATGCTCCTTCACATAAGCATGCCGAAGATCTAGATAGCCTTGGATCAGCTCTACTTCTTCTTTTTCTAAAATCCCTTTTGTTTCTGATTCTTTTAATACCCCTTCTAATTCTTCTAGAGTAAGTTCTGTTTCTTTCCGAAGGAAAAAAAAGAAAAAACGAGAAATATAGTTGGTAAGCTGAGTTAAAAAATAGCGAACAGGTCCTAAAATTCTGGCTATCTTCGCAATAAAAGAAGCAGCGATGGTAGCAAAAGCTGCATTGTTTGGTAGCGCCAAGGATTTAGGAATAATCTCCCCAAAAACAAGAGTTAAGGAAAGAGGAAGGATTACTTTAAAAAGCCAGCTAGCCCTTTCTTGAAAAAGAGTAGAAATCACATTTTGTACCAAAATATTTGCCCCTATATTGAGCATCATAATGGTTACCAAAAGTCCCCTTGGATTCTGAAGAAGCTGAAATACCAGCCTTTTCTTAGGGTCTTTGCTCTGACGATAACTACGAAAGGTAAAGGAGGGAAGAGAAAAAAAAGCCGTCTCCGTACCCGATAAAAACCCTGAAAAAAGAATAAATAAAACCAAAAGGAAAATTAAAAGGATCTGTTCCATTTCTACCTTGCATAAATCTTGAGAGAACTAGCTTTTTTCCCTGGTAAAATAGATCTTTATTTGCCCTTTGGGAACCAATCCTAATTTTTTCATTAAAACTAACTCGATCCAATCAGGATCCGATTCAGAATCAATACGATGAAGAAGATCTTCTCTCTCCTCTAAAAGGACTTTCTCTTCTTTTTCTAGAAAGAAAAGCTTTTTCTCTAAAAAGGCAATCTCTTCTTTCTTCTTCTCCATGGCTTTATGATAACTAAAAACACATAGAACAATAAATAAGAGAAAGAAATAAGATTTCTTTAATTCAAAGAAAATAGATTTTTTCTTCTTTTTCATAATTAAAAACTAAATTAACTCTCAATTTTTCTTATTTATTAGAAACCTATTTTTTTCTAGAAGAATTATACTCTAGGTAAAACAATTTCCTCTTGCTTCATATACTTTCCCTTCCTGTCTGCATAGGAAACTTTACAGTTTTTATCAGAATGACAAAAAAGGGCCTGACACAACCCTTCTCCCGCGTAAATTATAGCAGGAAGGGGGGTTGTATTAGAAATCTCCAAGGTAACAAACCCCTCCCATTCTGGTTCAAAAGGAGTAACATTTACGATAATCCCGCATCTTGCGTAGGTGGATTTCCCAACGCATAGAGTTAAAATATTCCGAGGAATCCGCAAATATTCAAGGCTTCTTGCTAGGGCAAAAGAGTTAGGAGGAATAATGCATGTATCTGCTTCTATATCAACAAAGGTTTCCTTTTGAAATTTTTTTGGATCGACTAGGGAGTGATTCAAATTAGTAAAGACTTTGAACTTATTTGCTACTCTTAAATCATAGCCGTAACTGGAGAGACCGTAGCTGATAATTTTTTTTCCCTCCTTTTCTTTTACCTGATAAGGAAAAAAAGGCTCTATCATACCCTCTTCTTCTGCTAGTTTTTGAATGGATTCATCGCATAACAACATAGTAAACTACTCCCGCATATCTTATAGAAAAAGGGCTAACCCCTCTAGGGAAGAGCCTAATGCAAAAAATAAAAAAAAGCCAAAAAAATAGAGAAAATCTTTGGAAAAAATCATAAAGTCCTTAAATTGATAATCGTTTAGTAGAGTAGCTATGCAAGATCCTTTTTCTCCTTCTGAAGAACAACCTGCTTTTGAGTCTCCTTTGCGCCCTTCTTCTTTAGAAGAGTTTGTGGGACAAGGCAAAGTTACCTCGAGGCTAAAAATTTTAATTCAAGCTGCCAAAAAAAGAGGAGAAGCCTTAGGACATACCCTTTTCTGTGGTCCTCCTGGTCTTGGAAAAACTACTTTGGCGCAAATTGTAGCCAAATCTTTACAAGCAAATTTGGTAACTACTTCAGGGCCTGCTGTAGAAAAGCCAGGAGACCTGGCGGGTCTTTTAACGAATCTCCAAGAAAATGATATACTTTTCATTGATGAGATCCATCGTTTGAATATTGCCTTAGAGGAATATCTCTATTCTGCTATGGAGGACTTTAGTATCGATTTAATGATTGATTCTGGACCCAATGCTAGAACTGTCCCCATCAAAATACCTCCTTTTACCTTAATAGGAGCTACTACAAGAGTTGGCCTTTTAAGTAGCCCTCTTAGAACTAGATTTCAAAATGTCCTCAGGCTGGATTTTTACGAACCTTATGAACTAAAAAGGATTATCCTGCGCTCTTCTTCTCTCTTACGATTTGCTATAGATGAGCCCTGTTCTTTAGAGATAGCTAAAAGAGCGCGCGGAACTCCTCGTATTGCAAACAACCTTCTAAGGTGGGTTCGAGACTATTCTCAGATTCATTTTGAGGGACGAGTAGAACTTTCTTGTGTCCAAGAGGCTCTTTCGATGTTAATGATCGATGAACTAGGTCTCGATGAGATGGACAAAAAAATCTTAGCTGTTATTATAGACCATCATGAGGGAGGTCCAGTAGGAGTTAACACTATAGCTGCTGCAATTGGGGAAGATAAGAATACGGTTGCAGATGTTTACGAGCCTTATTTGATTATGCAAGGGCTTTTGAAAAGAACTCCCAGAGGTCGTCTAGCTACAGCTCATGCTTACAAACACTTAAACCGTGCTTACCCTAAAAACGTTACGGAGTCTCACTATGAGAATATATAAGTATCTATTTATTTTTGCTATTTTGACTTCTTCCTTAAAGGCAGATTCAATTATGCAAAGTGTCTACGAACCAAAAAGCCCTGAAAAAATTAGGGTGCTTATTGGCCGGGAGGTTTCAGAAGCCTTGGTAGAGGTAACGGGACCTTATTATGTTTATAATCCCCACCATAATTCCAAAATAGCATCCGGTCTTTTGGGAAAAAGATTTTTAGCTCATGCGGGTCTTAAAGGAGTAAAATGGGGAGAAGAGTTCTTGGATATCCACCAAATTTACATCTCTCCCAGATCAGAGGAGACTTCTTTACTTGTTAATGGAATTCAATATGAAGGATCTATTGCTATCTACACAGTAGGTAACAAAATCAATATTGTAAACCACCTAGATATAGAGCAATATGTGAAAGCGGTCCTTACTCCTCAATTTCTTTATCCTCTAGAAAATGAGGTAATGTCTGCTTTGGCTATCTTAGCAAGGACCGATGCTTATTTCCAGGTGATGAAAAACCAAAAGGCTCATTGGCATGCAGAGGCAAAAGAGTCGGGATATAAAGGGTGTGCTTTAGCCACTCCAGGCAGTTTCATTGAGAAGGTAGTGGACTCTACAAAGCATCTCATTTTAGCGCAGTCCTATCAGGGAAAAAATATTCCTTTTCCTGCTAAGTGGTCTCAGCATAGTGGGGGAAAAACAGTTTCTTATACTACTATGTTTCGGAAAAAAGAAGCTCTTTTACATGACAAAGGCATGGAGGTTCCCCACGCTGCTTTATCCAGAGAAGAGACAAAATGGGACCTTCACTTTTCAAAAAAGAATTTAGCAGAGATTTTAGGCTTGAAAGAGCTTTTTGAAATAACTACTTTTACTGACCCTTCTTCTAATAAGGCTTATGCTGTTCGCCTTGTTGGAGACCAAGGAGAAAAAAAGGATTTTGGTTTCCTCGAGTTTCAAGAGCTTTTGGGAGCTAATCATCTGAAAAGCAGTGATTTTCAAGTAAAAATCAAGGGAGATACCGTCTATTTTTCAGGGCATGGAGTAGGACATGGAGTAGGTCTTTGTATCCATTCTGCTTCCGAAATGGCCCGAAATGGCTCCACGGCCTTAGGTATTTTATCTACTTTTTATCCAGAAACTTATTTATATAATTTATCAGCCATACCCTTACATGAATAAATATTGAATAGAAAGCATTTTATCGATAAACTCTCTTGAAATTTGGGCCGGGGATCTTAAGAATCGAACCTCTGAATCAGGTCAGGACCGGAAGGTAGCAGCCTTAAAGAATCTGTTCGGGTCTTGAGACAATCTCCGGCTTTTTTATCAAGGAAGAGGTAAAAGCAGTTGGATAATCTAGAGATAGCTATTTACAACCTATCTTTCAGCGTTCCTACGTATTCTTCTTTTATTGAGGGAATATCTAGCTTAGACTCTACTATAAAACAGCTATTTAAAGCTTTCCAAAGGGTGTGTTTTTCTCACACGTCCCCTTCTTTGGAAAAAACCCAATCTATTAAGCTTGCTTTTGAGCCTGTTGAAGAGGATAAAAGAATAAGAAACATAGCAAATCTTGCCTTTCTTTTTTCTTTGAGCTCTTTAGGAAACCGGTTTTCTTTCCGGACTCTTTTTCATAAATTTTCTTCTTCTTTAGGTTTACCTCTTTCTTTTCGTCAACAATACCTACCGGAAGAGCTTCCCGAGGCAAAATCGGAGGAGCTCTGGAAGATTTTACAAGACGCCCATAAAGGAAACTACAACCAAAAAATTCTTTTCCAAGAATTAAAAAAATCTAATAGCTATCAAAAATCTGACCTTTTAGGAAAAGGGGTTACTTATCTTGGCTTTTTTATTTTTGAGTATATCCTAGATCTACAAGACCTTTCCGGTCAGATTTACACAGGCTTAATGGAAAAACTAGATTCTTACAATGCCTCTTCAGAAAAAAAGTGGAAAGAAGCCTTGATACAGGTATTTTCTGATTTTTCTCAACTTTCTAAACATCTTACAGAAAGATATATGGGCGATGCTAGTTCAGAGAAGAACTCGATGGAAGAGCTTTGCAGGAAATCCCTTGTAAAATTATTATCAGAGGTTTCCCATAAATCTTTTCCTGCTTCTTCGGAGAAGAAAGATAGCAAAAAACCGGAAGCCTCCACTTTTAAAAGCACAAAAGACCTCGATATATCTGACTTCAATCATTTTATAAAAAATTACCTAACAAAGATAAATGGGAGCACTTTTCCTGAAATTTATGCTCTTTTTTTCAAAAAATATCTAGCTTCCCTAATTCCCAAGGTTCGATTTTTCCACTCTCAAATAAAATCTTGCTCTTTAAGAAGGTCTTCTTGGTTATCCCTTCCTTTTTTCTATTTATTTTCTGTTTTTGGGGCTATTTTTGGGCTTCCTGTAAATCTTTTGATAAAAAGGCTTCTTTACTCATTTGCGCCTACCTTACTAGCTTCTTCTACCCAGGCCATAGTAGATAAAGTCAAAACTCCGGCTCTTTCTAATTCTTTGCTTAGTTTTCTCAAAGATTTAACAGAGAGACTAAAGCATACATACTCTCCTTCTGGAACAACTACCACCGCAAAATCCTGTAAACAAGCAGGAGAACACTTGCTTGCTGTTTTAAAAGCTCTTCATGGGAAAACTCCCATGGATATGAGGGAGTGTATGCAAAAAGATCTTGCAGAGCTTTTATCTATTGCAGGGAGGGCTTCTCATTTAGTAACTTTAGATCCGAAAATAGCTGAAGCTTTGGGAGAAGTTTTATCCAGTAGCATACAAGCTTTTGTCTCCCCTAAAAACATGAAACAATTGAAGACAGTCTTTCTACAGGTTTTTGATGGACAATTCCAGCAGAAAAAAGAGATAACGGAAGAAAGTATGCTTAAGGAGGCTCAAGCAGCTGAAAATCAAATCTTTGAAAACTTAAAAACTCTTTATGAAAATATCATAACCCAAGAACTGGCCTCAATAATTCCTGAAGAAACTACAGAAACACTCCAGCAATCTCTACAAATAAAATGGGAGCAGTTCCAACGGGTAAACTCAAGAAATGAAATACAAAACCGAAACGATTTTATGAATATGGAACAGCGTGCTCTGGAGTTTGCTAATAAAGTACAGGAAGAAAACCTTCCAGGGTCTATAAAAGAGGTACTTACCGAAAAATTCCATAGGCTTGCAGGGCATGCAAAAAAGATCCATGCATTACTCAAAACGTCTGAGAGTGAAAACCTAGTTTTGGAAAGATGCAAGGAATCTGTAAGTGAGATAGACTCTTTCTTGCAAAAAGAAAATGCTTCTCCTGAAAACTTTCGTATACCTGCTTTATTAAAACTAGATGATAGTTCTATAGAAAAACTTGAGTCTTTCCTTACTGAAGAAAGATCAGTAGAATCTGAAAATAGTTCCCCAAAACAACTTATAAGACTAAGAGAAGAGCTCACTGATATACAAAGAGACTATACAGAAAAGAGTAAAGAAAAAGAAAACATAGCTAAAGACCAAAAAAAGATCTCCGAAATTTTACAAACAGCAAAAGAAAATAAGACTTACTTACAAACAAGATATCAAAAAAGAACCGCCCAGTTAGAAAAAACTCCTTCTGCGTTAAAAACGATCTTAAAAGCTATGGAATTTTTTCCTTTTATTAGAGAAAAAACAACTAGCTTACACAATGCTCTAAACAAGGAGGGACAAAGAATAACTAACCTTGAATCGTCCTATAAAGAGAATGCTAAAAAGCTAAGGGAACTACTCCCTTCAATAGAGACTCAGCGGGATATTTTCTTCGAAAAAATAGCAAAATATAGAAATTTTCTTAGTAGCGATTCCACTTTGATTCCAATCAAACCACCGGTTCCGATAACCGTCTCTGAACTAATCCAAAGATCTCTAAAAAATACTGAGAAAGAAAAGGCTTTATACAAACATCTTTTTCAAAAAGAGCTATCCACTCCCCCTTCTATTGCAAAGATCTCTCCTGCAACCCCTTCTGGAGTTTTAGCTACTTTCATGGCCCTTTTTGGGTTACTCGGTTTTTCCTTTTCTACCACCTCTTTTATAACTCTCCTTTTATTTAGCATGCAAAATCCAAAGCCACTAGGAATAGCAACTACTAAGCTTACTGATGCGACGAAAAAATCTTCTGAGTTTACTATCAAGAGTCTAAAGGAATTTCTAGCCTTTCATAGTTTAACAGATATATTTCTACACACTTTTTATGATACTTTAAACCGTTTAGGGCCTGGGTTTTGGAAAGACAATTCGTAACCACTGTTTATCTCCTTTGGGAAAATAAAGCTTTACTTCACCTACATGATAAATTTAACAAATACCTTCCTCCGGGGGGACATTTAGAAGAAGGAGAAACTCCTGAAGAAGCCGCGGAAAGAGAGGTAAGAGAAGAAACCGGGCTTTCTATCTCCTTTTTATCTGAAGAAAATATCTGGATAAGACAAGAAAAACATTGTCAGAGCCTACTAAGGCCCTATGCTTGTCTTTTAGAAAAAATCGATATACCTCACCAAAAATCTCACGAACATATAGATTTTATCTACCTAGCGGAGCCTAAAAACCCAGAAAAAAACCCTCTTTTTCCCTTTCAATGGCTCTCTTTATCAGAGATCGAAAAAATGGACCTTTCCCTATTTTTTCCTGATACACTAAAAATCTTACGTTCTCTACTAAAACAAAAAGCTCTTTTCTAAAAAGCTACCATCTTCTCTCATGTCTTTCTTTATGATGATCTGGGCATTTTTTGGGATCATTACATTTTCTTCCCCTTTCGTCACAGGAAGAAAAATTCATTACTAAAAAAGCAGAAAGAATAAATAAAACTAATCTTTTCATAACCTCTCCCTCATCTAAAGGTTTTTAAACTTACATCTAATAATATTAGTTTTTTTAAACAAGGAATTTTTTAAATAAAAAAGTTAATTTCTAGCGTTATTTAAAATAAAAGAATACCAAATAGAAAAAGATTTAAATAGCTCTCCTATCGAAAGATCTTTTAAACATCTCCCTGTACTACAAGATCTTAAGAAGGGGCATTGTTTGATAAAGTGTACCTGATAAGGACAGCTACCTTGAATCCCCTGGTCTACTTTTCCCAAGGGAGAAAAAACTTTCTGGGAAGTAGGACCAAAAAAGCTGAAAGAAGGAGTTGAAGTAAGCGCTGTAAGGTGTAAAAGGCTTGAGTCAGAGGCAATCACTCCGCTGCATTTTTGTATAAGCAGTCTTAAAGAGAAAAAAGAAGTTTTTTCAATAACAAGACTGGAAGTTAGAAAGATTTTTTGTAGCTTTTCTGTCTTATTTTTTTCTTTTTCCTCTCCCCATACAAAAAGAAAAAAAGGCGCATATACCCTCTCTATTTTTTCAAGCCATGCCTGTAAAAAGGAAAAAGAAAGCTCTTTGTTTTCCCATTTGGACCAAGGAGCAATAAAAAGCACTTTTTTTTCTTTAGGAATTTCTGCAAATACCTTCTGCACTAATGCTTTATCTTCTTCTCTTTCAAAAAAAGAAGGGCATTCTTGATAGGTAGATTGTTTTTCCCTACAGAACGAGTAGACTAGATGTAGGTATTGATCTCGGATATTTTCTCCTAAGGGAACACTATAGCGGAGCTGTGTAGCGAAAAGATTTGGAAATTCTTTTACAGACTCTTTAGAAAACCCCACCTTATAGCGACTTCTTGCCAAAAAAGTAACTAGAGCCGATTTCGTATTGCCTTGTAAATCAAACAAGAGGTCATATGGTCTTTTTCTAATATTCTTATAGGAAAAGAACTTTCTGTTCCTATCTACACAAACAGCCTCTTGTAAAAAAGGGTGATTTTCTATGAGACTTTTCCACCTTGCTTCTACCGCCCAATAAATCTTCGCCTGAGGAAATCTCTTTCTTAAAAAAGGAAGAACGGAAAAAGCTTGCAAAATATCTCCTATAGAAGAGGTTTTTACAATTAGAATCCTTTCTATTCTAGATTTTTTAAAAAAAAAGGGTGTTTTCTCCATAAAAAACCTACTTATATTCTATCTTCTTTTTTTACCCCAAAGGGGCGAAGGAGAAGCAGTTTTTAGATTTTTTATAGAAATTTGAAAAAAAGAAAGAGCTTCCTCAAAATCTGTAGGAAGCTTAGTAGAGAGAAAAATTCTTTCCCCGGAAATAGGGTGATAAAACAAGATTTTCCACGCATGAAGTAAAGATCTTTTTGCAAAAAAAAAGGGGGTTTTTCTGCTTCCATATTGGTAATCTCCTATTATCGGATGGCCTATTTCTGTTAAATGGGCTCTAATCTGATGGGTTTTTCCTGTTTTTGGAGCTACTTCTAACAACGAAGCTTTTTCTTTTTTTTCAATTCTGCGAAAGAAAGTAGTAGCAAGCGTCCCTTTTCTTCCAGAAGTTCCCCATAAAGAATTCCCATGAAACTGCTTTTTTTTAGCATAAAGACCCTCTATTTTACCTTTTTTCGAAGAAACTGCCCCCTTTACAAGAGCTAGGTAGCTTTTTTCTACTTGTCTTTGAAAAAACTGTTTTCCTAAGGAATCTCTTGCTAAAGCAGTTTTTGCAATGAGTAGTAATCCGGATGTTTCCTTATCTAGTCTATGAACTAAAAATCCTTTTTCCAAAGAAAAAGAAGAAAGGCTTGTCAATATACCAGCTGGCTTGTCTAGGCAAAGAATCTCTTTATCTTCAAAAAGAACGGTAAAGACACTTTCTGGTTTTTCTTTTAAACATAGAAAGACTCCATCCCCTTTTTTCAACTTTTTAGAAGGAAATCTTTCTATTGCTCCATTAACTAGACAATGTTTTTCCTCGATCTTCTTCTTCAAGGACCGATTGGAATACCTTCTTTGTAGCTTTTGAAATAAAAACTGATCCAATCTCAATCCTTCCTCTTCTGAAGAAACAACCCAGGAAATTTCTTGAGAAAAAGACATCAAGTGGCTAGGCAAATAAAGAAGATAAAAACTCTACCAGAAGCCGTACAGGCATGCCTGTTGCCTGAGCAGGGTGATATCCTACTGCTTTTTGGAAAAAGGCTGTCCCTGCAATATCCAAGTGGATAAAAGGAATCTTTTCTGGAACAAAGTCATGTAAAAAAAGGGCGGCCTGGATAGAAGAAGCCTCTCGTCCAGCCGAATTTTTAATATTTGCCATCTCAGACTTCAACATTGCCTTGTAGGGAAGATAAAAGGGAAGAGGCCAAGCCAGCTCTCCCGTCTCCTTGGAAGCTTTTTCTAAAATGTGTCCAGTTTTATCACAGGTGGAGAAAAAACCTGTTAACTCGTCTCCCAAAGCAACGACTACTCCCCCTGTTAAAGTAGCAACCGTTACTAAAGCATCTGGGGAAAATTTTTTCGATACATAACTGATAGCATCGGCTAAAATAAGCCTCCCTTCCGCATCAGTATTCGTAATTTCTACTGTCTTTTTACTATAGGAAGTATAGACATCCCCTATCTTATAGCTTTTGCTATCAATCGAATTTTCTGCTGTGGGAATAGCGCCTACTACGTTCACAGGCAGATCCAAAGAAGCCATAGCAAGAAAGACTCCGAGAACAGAACCTGCTCCCCCCATATCTTGTCTCATATCTATCATGTTGGTAGTAGGCTTTAAGGAAAGCCCACCTGTATCGTAAGTGACTCCTTTCCCTACCAAAGCAATCTTTTTCTTTTTTTTAGGAGCTCCTCTATAGGTAAGAAGGATCAGTTTAGGCTCTTCTTCAGAAGCTCTTCCTACAGCAAGCAAAAGCCCCATCTTCTGCTGCTCTAGCTTTCTCTTATCGAATACCTCAACCTTGATTTTTTTAAATCGCTTAGCAAGATCCAGTGCTACTTCAGCCAATTTGCTAGGAGTTACCTCATCTGCATTTTTATTCACAAGATCTCTTGTTAAAGAAAGAGCCTCGAAGAGTTTTTCCACCTTTTTGAAAAGAGCAGAAGGTTTTAAGGAAGTCAAAAAATAAAACTCTTTAAACAGCCCCCCAGAAAAGTCCTTGTAGTCCTGAAAATGGTAATTTGCATAGACAGCACCTTCTACACAAGTCTGCAAAATCTCTTTTTCTGTAAAGGAAAGACTAGTCGGCATGCAAAAAAGCGCTGAAGAAAGCTTTTTAGGGTGAATTCTGCGAACAGCCTCTCCCACTATTCTTCTAAAAGCCTCCAAATCAAGCTTCTTTTTATCTCCAAGTCCGATTAAAAAAACCCTCTTTTCTTTCTTACTTTTAGGATAGAAAAGAACGAATTCTCCTTTTTTTCCGGAAAAATCCTTTAACTGGTAAATCTCCTCTATTTCCTGCTTTAAAGGCTCTTCCTGAACAAGCACCTTTTCCTCTTCCGAAACAAAAACTAGCAAAATGTCAGAAGAAGGTCTTTTTGCAAAATGAGAAACCGCCTCCAACTTCATTAAAAAGGTACCTCCTCTTCCGCATTAAAAGAGCTTTCCTCAGAAGGTCTTTCTTTAAAAGGGCCTTCTGCCTCCATAGCTTTTTCAGAAGAGTTTCGCTCCCCCCCCCTTCCAAAGGGACTAAATTCTAGATGGGTTGCCGTAATTTCCAAGGAAATCTGGGGTTTCCCCTCTCTGTCATTGAAAATCTCTGGTTTTTGCATCTCCCCATGAACAATAACAGGGGATCCTTTTTTCAAATAGGGCATCATTTTTTCAAACAAATCCCCCCAGATAGTGACCCGCCACCAAAGAGTCACCTCTTTTCCCCCTTTCCTTGAATTCACAGCTACCCTAAAAACAGTCACTTTTTTCCCAGAAGAAGTGAACCGAACTTCCGGATCGCTTCCTAAATGCCCTGCTATATGTAAGTAGTTCATAATAAAGGCCTCCTTTTCAAAAGACCTCATTATCAACAGGATTGGTTATACAAGCAAGGGAAAAGTTCTGCTCTAATTCAACAAAACCTTTGAAAAAGAGGTTTTATAAAATAAATATTTTACTTGCTTATATTGCTGGTTTTAGGTAGAATGCTTTCCATGAAGAGTTTTTTTCGAAGCTTATACTTCCCTTCCTTTAGAGAACTAGAGCCTGGGGAACTTCCTTTTTCCCAGATTTATCAGCTCTGCCTAACCCAATCTTCCCTAAAAAAAGCAATGTTTAACCATCTCCCTATTTTTATAGCCATTGCTGAGAGCTCTTGTTTCTTTCACCCCTTTCGTTTTATTCCCTCTTTGGCCTCTCTTTTTTCCAAAAAATCCAGTCCCTATTTCTTAACAGAAGGAGAAGAGGAAAGGGCAAAGGCTCCCTTTTGCCAGGTTATGAGTGGGTCTACTGTTTTTGAAGGAGTTTTAGTGGAAAGAGCGGACGGGGCTCTTTACCTGAAAGTGGGCTCTTTTCTTTTTAAACAACTCTCCTGTTGTTCTTCTCTTGCGAAAAAAGAGTCTTTTATTCTGGTCATGACAGCACAAGAGAGAAAAAATTTGGCTATAGATAGTAAACAGGAGCTAGGAAAAAAGATGTCTTTCTCCTTGAAGGGTTTTTTCGAAGTAGATCTTCCTTTTAAAAAGAGAACGCTTGAGTTTATAAAAATTTTTTCCGAAGAACTACAAGAGCTGCGCCAAAAATACCTACTCCCCTCCCTTTTACAAGGAAGGGACTTCTTTCTCCCCATTAAAGAGCGTCACTTAGAAAAAAGCCTTCCTTCTTCTTTAAAAATTAACCCAGCCTTGCTAAGCGCTTAAGGAGAACTCTTTTTGGGAAATTCCCCAAAATCTTCTACTTTTCAAAGCAATATTTTAAAATAAACCTCACTTTTAGTAAGTCAAACATCTTATTTGGTAACTCTATCTTCTTTGAAATTTTAAATTCTAATTGTAAGAAAAGGTGTTTTTATCTTTTAATGTCTCTTTTTACAAAGGAAAAGAGGTTATTTTTCTCCATTTTTGGAAAGAAATACTCCTTTCTCTAAAAGAAAAATATATGAGCTGTTCCTTAACTGTAGATACCCGTTTACCTACTACCCAAAATCCCTTACCTTCCCCCGAAATTTTACAAAATTTTCTTACATTCTTAGTACAACTGGAGCTGCCCCCTTCTAGTCCTGCTAAGACATCTATCCATCTTGCTGGTAAAATTACCGACCCTACCCATCTACCTAGCACTTGTAAAGTTGAAGGGGTATTTCCTTTTCTTATCACTCCATCATCAAAGGGAAATTCTCCTGGAACACCTGCTATGAAAGCCTTCTTTTGCGAGCACCCTTCTCCACTAAATCTTGATACTTTAAGCCTTCCAGTAAAAGCCGTTTTAAAACTTCACCTCATTCCTCTACTTCGAAAGCATCCCGAGCTGACTCCTAGAGAAAAACCCCTAGGAAGCTTCTCGAATCAGGTAAAAAAGACGAAAGAAGAGACTCTTGAACAGGCTTCAGAAAACATACTTGAAGGCCCTTTTTCTGAAACATCCCTGGAAACAGTCTTTATTCTTATAAGCCTTATAAAAACTCCTTCAAAACGAAATTCCCTTTTACAGAAGGTCTCTCGTAAAATCTATTCTCCCAGGCTCCTGGACTCTATAGAGTCCTTCCATGGAGCTATTAAACAGCAACTTACCCATGAAGAAGATAGGGATCTGCTTTTCTATTATCTAACCCTTGCCTACTTTGAATCAAGTCCTACAAAAATCCCTGATCAAATAGATTTTCAAGCTCTTTTCAAGATAGGAAGCCTTATAATAAATCCTTCTAAAAAAGAAACTCTACGGGAAGCTATATCCGAAGCAATTTTCACTCACTACAACTTACCTGATGATTGGGAAAAGGTTTTTACCCTTACTGATCAGATCGATCCTGATGAACAGGTAAAACTTCTTTATTGCCTAGCTTCTACTTATTTTTATCGTACTCTTTCCCCTGAGCTTCCCGAGAACTCCTTAGAAGTAGTGGTTGAAAAAATAAAACAGAAAAGCCCTTCTAGCAAGAGAAAAGAGCTGATTCAACAGCAATGCTTTTTTAGCGGCTTACAAAGGAGTATAAAAAGCAAGACAAACATCAGGCAGACCCTCTCTTACCTAGGTAAGGTACGGGATAGAGAAACTCGAAATTTTTTACTAGAACTTATAGCAGAAGAGTTTTACACAGTTTTTCAACAAGATGCTTCTTTTACCCAATCTTTGCGTCAGACTTTTTCTCCTCTTTCAAAAGAAGATCGAAGCATTCTCCTCCATAAATTGACGGAAATAGACTTATCTTCTCAAAAACCCTTAACGAAACAGAATGTGGCTTTTTCCCTTATCCTTATAGGGCTTGTTGGATACTCAAATAGGGAAAGGTCCCTGACTTTGGCTTCTCAAAACCTTTTTTTTCTTATACAAGAAGAGGCTATAAAAGAAGTGCTGAAACAGGTAAAACAGTCTCTTTCTGAACAAGAAACAGACGGCTTTTTCCTTGCCCTTACTCAAGCCTATACGAAAGTTTTGCCCTGTTTAAATCAAGGTCAAAGCTCTTTTCTCAAAATCCTTGTAGGATTTATAAAAGACCCTCATAAAAAGCAGGAGTTAATAAAAGAGGTAGTCTTTACCCTCTTACAAAAAAAGGGGGATATAAAATACCTTCCCCCTCTAATAAATCAAATAGAAGAGGATGAGTCTAGAAGTTCCTTAAGGGAGCTTTTCCTAAAAAGGATCAAACAAAATCCTACAGAAGAATCCCTAAACTCTCTTCTTCTATTTCCTCCTGAAGATCAAGCTTTTTTTACCTTTCCACTCACAGTTCACTTTTTTTGTGAAAGTGATATCGAAAAAGCTTCAAAAATGCTCCATTTTGCCCCTATCCGAGAAAAGCCCCTCTTGGCTCTTATTGATTCTTGCGTAAGATCCCTGGTTTCTCTGAACCTAAGACAAAGCTCTTTTCTTTTCCAACTCCTGAATTTGATAAAAGATCCTTATGAAAAGCAAAAAGCCCTAGAAAGAGCAGCTTCTACTCTCTTACAAAAAAGCAGAGATATAGAATACCTTCCCCTTCTAATAAATCAAATAGAAGAGGATGAGTCTAGAAGTTCCTTAAGGGATCTTTTCCTAAAAAGGGTCAAACAAAATCCTACAGAAGAATCCCTAAACTCTCTTCCTCTATTTCCTCCTGAAGACCAAGCTTTTTTTACCTTTCAGCTCACAGTTCATTTTGTTCAGGAAGGAAGGGTTAAAGAAGCTTTTTCTATTTTGAAACAACTGAACCAATCTTCTATTAATAAAGAATCAAAGTTGGCTCTTCTGTTACAAATCTTTATGGAAGTATTAGGTATGGATCCTTTGAACGATTTGCAAGTTTCTTTTCTTATCTCGTTAGTAAATCATCTGGAGGACCCTTATAAAGAAATTTTACAAGTATTTTTGTCTCCCTTCCTTTCTTCTGGACCTAACTCTTTAGAAGAAAATCTAATAGAATCTGCGGCCCGGTTTATGGAAGATATAAAAATCTCAAAATATAAAGAAGCCTTGCGAGATTTTTTTCTAGAAATACTAATACAAAATCCAGAGAAGAATTACATAAAATATATTCCAAACCAGCAGAGACCTTTCTTTCATTTTCATTTAACTCTCCATTTTTTAGAAAACCAGAACTATGAGAGCGCAGAAAAAGAATTAAAACAGTTAAAAGCTCACTCTTCAACAGAGGAAAGCTCTTTTTGGCTATATCAACTTGTCATCCAAGCTCTACCCCGCTGCTCTTTTCATTGGAGCCAATCTAGATTTTTATCCCTTATTATACACAAATTAGACGATCCTTTTGATAAACAGGTTCTTTGGCAAGAAACAGCTAAAGCTAGCTTAAGTACCAAAGAAGGGAGATCTTCTGCCCGTTTCTTTATTGAACAAATAAAGGATAATGAAGAGAGAGAGAAACTGAAAACGGCCCTTTCTCTAAGAGAAAGCTTCTTCCAAGATCAAAAAAATAACTTTTAGGAAAAGGGGATATTTTGCGGAAGAAACAGTAGAGCCCGCTCTTTGAGTTAGGAGAAGAACTAGAGTTTACACCGAATCTATTCTCGCACTGATATTAGATCGATTCAACCCTGCCTTAGATAATATCAATAGGGCCTTTGATGCGGCCCGCCTATAGTTAGTATTGTTTATCTGCCTGCAAAAACGGCTCAGGAAAGCCACTACAATAGCGAAAAGGTCTCAAAAATTCCTTTTTTCTCTATTGCCTTGAAAGCCCTTGCTTTGTACGATAGAGAACAGTCTCTTATGAAACAAAAGATCTTCTATCTTTTTATTCGCCTGGTCACGTTTCCTTTGGGTTTTTGTCCTCTTTCTTTTCTTCGAGTTTTAGCAAAGATTCTAGGCTCCTTAGGATTTTACCTCTTTCCTTTTTATAGAAAAAGAACGCTAAGCAATCTTGCCATGACAAATCTTTTCAGCTCAAAAAAAGAGCTAAAAAAAGTAGCTAAAGCATCGCTACAAAATCTTATGATAAACTGTTTAGAATATCCCAAGCTATATTATGCAAGGAATCTGAAAAAATATTTTTTTTGCAAAAACCCTGAAGAAGCACAAAAGATCTACCAACAAGGGCAAGGGATCCTTTTTTTCTGTGGGCACCAAGCCAATTGGGAAGCTCTTTTTTTGGATGGAACCAGTCGTATGAAAGGCCTTACTATAGGTAAACCTGCTAAAAATAGCTATTTGTATGATTGGGTAGTAAAAATCAGGGAGCGTTTTGGGGGAAAGGTAATAAACCCTAAGGGAGCCTTGAGAAAAGTAGTCAAATCCTTAAAAGAGGGAACTTTTGTAGGGATTGTGGGCGACCAAGGGAATCCTGAATCAGAATATTTCTATCCTTTCTTTGGAAGAAAAGCCTATATATCTCTTACTCCTGCCATTTTAGCCTACAAAACTAACTCCCCTATTTTAGTAGCTATGACAAAAAGGGTTTCTAAGGGTTACGAGCTTTCTTATTCTAAAGCATTTTGGCCTGATTTAACCAAGCCTTTAAAAGAGGAAAGCTTTCGCCTTATGGATCTTGTTTTACAAACATTTGAAGAAAGCATAAAAAAAGCCCCTTCTGAATGGCTTTGGTCTCACAATCGCTGGAAAAGACAAACTCCCAAAGTACTGTATAAAAAATATCGCCAAGATGTAGTTGCTTTTTTCTTACCTTTTGAAAAAGACAAACTCCTTCTTTTACTTCCCCTTTTAAAAACGCTTTTCTCACTCTACAAAAAAGAACATACCCTCTTAGTTGTTCCACAAAATCTAACTTCTGTTTTGAAGGAAAAGGTTTTTCTAGAAAAAACCTTTCAAGAAGTAAAATATATAAATACCCCTCAAGAGCTTTTTTTTTGGGACTTTCGCCCAAAGCTCATTTTTAATTTTTCTGGGATAAGGAAAGTAAAACAATTTTTCTTAAGGCAAAGCGCCTTCTATGTGCTCAATGAAAGGGATTTTTTCTCTCTGGCAAGGCCTTATCTTTTAAAAAAAACAAGCTTACATGATGCATGCCTTCGTGCTCTATGCAGGCCCGGCTCTGTTTGGGAGTGGGAAAATGCCTCATAACCGTTTTTATTGTCCAGAAGATCTTAAAAAGGAAAAGAAACTATCCCTTTCCTCGGAAGAGGCAAAACATGCCCAGGTATTTCGCCTGCAAAAAGGAGATCTTTGTGAAGTGGTAAACGGCAAAGGAACTCTTGGTAAAGCAAAAATACTTGCCCTAGAAAAAAGAGAATGTAAAGTTCAGATTCTCTCTACAGAAGAAAAAATAAAAACCTCCTCCTTTTTCTTAATTGTGGGCAACCTAAAACCCACAAAGCTTGATCTGATAGTACGCATGGCAACAGAAATCGGTGTGGATCACTTTTTCTTCTTTGATGCCTTTTTTTCTGAGAAAAAGGGACTTTCAATTAGTCAAACAAGTAGACTGAGACAAATTGCTATTTCCGCTTTAAAGCAATCAGGGGGATTTTTTCTTCCTCAAATCTCCTATTGTACTTCTCTCGAAAAAGTTCCTATTTTTCCCGGGTATTCTTACTTTTACGCAGATCCTTTTTCCTGTCCAAAAGTTACAGTTAAACCTCAAAATATTGCTTGTATTATAGGTCCTGAAAAAGGCTTTTCTCAAAAAGAACGGTCTTACTTGGATGAAAAGCTCAAAGCTATTTCTCTTCTGCTTTCTCCCAAAGTACTAAGGACAGAAACAGCAGCCGTTGTTATCGCCTACTTTTTTTGCGGATATACCTTGGATGGTAAGTAGTCTAAAAAAACGATTCAGCTAAACTTTGGATTTACCCTTACCTCTTTTCTAAGAAGATTTTTTTCTAAAAAATAGACGCCACCCCGCTAAATATATAAAAAAATAATTTTAAAACTAATTATTACAAAAAAAATGGAGTTTTAAATAACTCTTGAAGTAAAGTACTGGATAATTCTTTTAACTCAAACAAGGTGTATTATGAACCCAGTAACTCCTAATTCCCCACAAATAGCTACAGCAAATACTACAGCGCAGCCAACAGAATCAGGGACTAATGTAGAATTGTCCCCTCAAGAAGAAAAGGTTGTTACGGCTGCTTCCCATATCATAAAGACAATTCCCTCTGTAGGGAAAGAGCCTAAGCTTGGTAGACAGGGAAAAGTTTCGATTCCAAAGGAAGCGGAGGGGCCGAGAAAAAGAAAGGGAAGAGACAAATATGATGAAACAACTTTCATCCCAGAATTTTTTCTGGGAAAAAGGGAGATTCAAAGACAAAAGCGCCAGGAAAAAGGCTCCAAACCGAAAAGCCTACTTCCTTCAAATTCATCCCTCCCTTCGAAACCAAAGGCTAAAAGAAGCTCTAAGTGAATCTAGCTTTTATAAATAAGCGCTTTAGAAGGATCCAGGGTTATTTTTTCTCCTTCTTTTAGCAAATTTACCGCCCCTTGTGCTTGTACAACAAGGGGAAGGTTATGAAGGTTTGCGGCAGAAATAGCACATCTTTGTGAATCTACATCTTCTTCATGGTTGTCTAGAATAATTCCTTTGATTTCTTTCAAAATAGGCTCAAATAAATCAGAAAAATGCGCCGTAACTAAAATAGTATTTTTAAAAGAACTTCTCTTTATAGAAGAAGTGTGAAAAGCTACCTTACCTACTACCTTTTTCCCGTAGCCTTTTTTTGCTCTGAGAAGAATATCCCCTACACTTTGTACCAATACCGTATTGGTAGAGCCTGTTATGCCAAAAGGAGAGCCTGCTGTAACTACTACCAAATCTCCAAAAGTAATATAGCCCTGCTCTTTTGCAAATCTTTCACAAAAAGAAAAAGCCTCTTCCACTGATGCAACTCCTTCTTTATAAAGGGGGGTAATACCCCAGTTTATTGCTAACCGGTAAAAATTTCTTTCTGTATTAGTTAAAGCTATAATAGGCATTTTAAGGCGGAGTCTAGAAACAAGCCTTGCCATAAAGCCGCTAGAGGTAAAAGCAAAGATTACTTTAGCTCCCGTGGTATAAGCCATTTGACCTGCTGCTAAAGCAGCAGCTGTAGAAACATTTTTATCCCCTTTTTTAGACTGATTTTCAAAAAAACCCTTATAATCAAAATCTTTCTCTGTACGAAGAATAATATCCTTCATAATATTTACTGCCTCTAATGCATAATTACCCGCAGCAGTTTCTGCAGAAAGCATTACCGCGGAAGTAGAATCATAGATAGCATTAGCTACATCAGATACTTCTGCCCTTGTAGGCCTTGGGTTGGAAATCATCGATTCTAACATTTGAGTAGCTGTAATCACTGGCTTACTTGCTTCGTAGCATTTGCGAATCATTTTCTTCTGCAAACGGGGAATTTCTCCTAGGTCCATTTCTACACCCAGATCTCCTCTTGCTACCATAATGCCATCTGCTACTTGTAGGATACTTTCAAAGTTTTCTACTCCTTCACTATTTTCAATTTTTGCTATTACTAGAATCTCTGGCTTTTTAAAAGAGCTTAAAAAGCTTTTGATAGAAAGGATATGCTCTGAGGAGCGGATAAAAGAAGCTGCAATAAGATCTACTTCTTCCTCAGCTGCAAATCTTAGATCTTCTTTATCCTCCTCCGTAATAGCAGGAAGATTCAAAGGCACATTAGGAATATTGACTCCCTTGCCTAAAGAAAGAACTCCCGGATTTTCCACTTCGAGGATAACTTCCCCTTTTTTTTTCTTTACTACTTTACAGATCAAATAACCATCGTTGAACAAGATTTTCATTCCCTCGGAAATTGTCCCTAAAACAGACATAGGGTGAATCGAAATTGCTTTAGGATTGTTCCCAGGATTTTTTTTTATTGCTATCCGATCTTTCGGCTTTAATTTTATAGAATTATGAAATACATGGTCTACCCGAATTTTAGGACCCTGGGTATCAACCATGATAGCTACTGCTTTTTTTTGCGTTTTTCGCGCTTTTTTTATCCAAAAAATTCTTTGTTTGTGTTCTTGGTGAGTCCCATGACTAAAGTTAAGCCGAGCCACATCCATCCCTGACTCTATTAGGGAATAAATTTTTTCGTACGAGTCGACGGATGGGCCTAAAGTGCAAACAATCTTGGTCCTTCTATACATAAACATCAATGTAGCCGATCTTCACATTTTTTCAGAGGCCAAAAACGAAAGAATTATGATACCTTTACTCTCATGGACTCGGAAATCACTATCAAAAAAGCCTCTGTTCATAATTTAAAAAAAGTAAATCTTTCCTTGCCTTTTCAAAAACTTATCGTATTCACAGGAGTCTCTGGCTCAGGAAAATCTTCCTTGGCTTTTGATACTCTCTACGTAGAAGGACAAAGGAGATATATTGAATCTTTATCTCATAGCATAAGAAGAAATTTTTCCGATCTTGCTAAGCCTGACGCAGAAATAGAAGCTATAGCTCCCACTATTGCTATAGAACAAAAAACGAGACATAACTCCCCAAGATCTACTGTAGGCACTCTTACAGGAATCTATGATTTTTTTCGGGTTTTATTTGCAAAAGTATCCCTGCCTTTTTGCCCTGTTAGTAAAGAACCTTTAAAAGCCCAAAGTAGGGAAAAGATTCTAGCCTCCCTACCTTCTCTCTTAGAGAAGTTTCCTGAAAAAGCCAAACTTATCGTATTGGCTCCTTATGCAGAAAAGAAAAAAGGAGAGTTCAAGGAAGAGTTTGCTCACCTCATCCAAAAAGGATTCACTAGAGTAAGGATCAATGGCTCTTTTACAGAACTTAATACGGTGAAATCTTTAGATAAAAAAAAAGCACACGATATCGACCTTGTAATTGATAGAACTACCGCTTCTTTGGAAAATTTCTCTAGGTTAAAAGAGGCAGTCTTACAAGCTCTAGAAATAGGAAAAGGCCTCTTTTCTCTTTACTTCGTTGATAGTTTAGAAGAAATCCTTTTTTCTGAATTTGGTTATTCGAAAAAATCAAAAATTTCTTATCCACCCCTGGAATCTCAAGACTTTAGTTTTAATCATCCTAAAGGAATGTGCGAGATGTGCAAGGGACTCGGCATCTACTCAGAGTTTGACCTTACCAAAATTATAGATCCTAAAAAGAGTATTGAGCAAGATTGCTGCTTAATAGCAAGCTCTTATCAAACAGTTCGTTACAAAAATATTTATGATAATCTAGCCAGACTCTTTGATTTTTCTATAAAAACCCCCTGGGAAAATCTTTCAGAGCAAGCAAAACAAGTCTTTTTATATGGAACTAAGACAAAATGGACAAACATGCGATTTTGTCACCCCCACAAAAAGATGTATTGGACAGAGTATGTAAGATGGAAAGGAGTATTGGAGGAGGCTCATAAAAGAATAAAAGAGGCAAAAAGCGAACTATATCGAAAAAAAAAAGAAAGCCTGATGCATATTACCCTCTGTCCTTCTTGCAAAGGCTCCAGACTAAAACCTTATCCTTCTGTGGCAAAATTAGGAGGGAAAACCTTACGAGAACTGACACAGATGACTTTGCAGGATCTATCTTCTTTCCTTCAAAATCTTTCCTTGAACAAAGAAGAAGCTTTTATAGCTAAAGAACTCTTGAAAGAAATTCAGGAAAGACTTTGTTTTCTTCAACAGGTAGGTCTTGGATACTTAAGCTTGGAAAGAACCTCTTCTACACTAAGTGGAGGAGAGTCTCAAAGAGTACGTTTAGCCTCACAAATCGGCTCAGGACTCGTAGGAGCTATTTATGTATTAGACGAACCTTCTATCGGGCTTCATCCCCAAGATAGCCATCTTTTAATAGATTCTTTGAAAAAACTTAGAAATCTAGGCAACACCGTAGTTGTTGTAGAACACGATGAAGAGATGATGAGAGCCTCTGATTTTTTAGTAGATTTTGGACCTAAAGCAGGAAAAGAAGGAGGAGAAATCGTAGCAAAAGGGTCTTTTTCAGATATTTTGAAAGAACCCAAATCTTTAACAGGAGCCTACCTTTCTAAAAAAAAAGAAATCCCCCGATTCTCGGGAAAAAGAAAACTACAACCAGGCCTTATCTTAGAAAAAGCTCATCACCATAACCTCAAAGGAATAGATGTAAAAATTCCCTTTGGAGGTCTCATTTGTATAACGGGAGTTTCAGGATCGGGAAAATCTTCTTTGATCATGGATACTTTATATCCAGCTATCTCAAATAAATTACATAACTCAGAATTAGCAGTAGGAAAACATAAAGGAGTAAAAGGACTAGAAAATCTGGATAAAATTATAGCCATAGATCAAAGCCCTATAGGAAGAACCCCTAGATCCAATGCAGGCACCTACTTGAAGATTTTCGATGAGATACGAGATCTTTTCTCTTCCTTAAAAGAGAGCCAAGTAAGAGGCTTTAAGCCTGGTCATTTTAGCTTTAACGTAAAGGAAGGAAGCTGTTGTTATTGCAGGGGTATGGGCTATATAACCGTAGATATGGATTTTTTAGAAGATGCTTTTGTGCTTTGTCCTCAATGTAAAGCGAAAAGATTTGAACCTTCTGTTTTGCAGGTAAAGTATAAAAATCATTCCATCCATGATATTTTAGAAATGGATTTAAAAAGGGCCCTTTCTCTTTTCGAAGAAATCCCCTCTCTTTATAAGAAGCTGCAAATTTTAGAAAAAATAGGACTTGGTTATCTTCCTTTAGGGCAACCTTCTACTACTTTGTCTGGGGGAGAAGCTCAAAGAATTAAGCTTTGTAAAGAGCTAATTCGTCCAGATACGGGAAAAACGCTTTACTTACTCGATGAACCAACTACAGGGCTTCATTTTCATGACCTTTCCCATCTTATCCAAGTTTTACAAGAATTAATTCAAAAGGGAAATACGGTTTTAGTCATAGAACATAATCTGGATCTGATTGAAAGAGCGGATTGGTTGATTGAAATAGGACCCAAAGCAGGAGAGCAAGGGGGAAAACTAATTGCAGAAGGAATTCCCGCTTCCTTTCTAAAAAAGCAAACTCCTACAGCTAGGGCTTTACAAAAAAGTTTTAGGCAAAAAGAGGCTCCTTTAAAAGAAATAGCTCCTCCTTCTAAGTCTTCTGAAATTGTAATCCAGAGAGCCTGTCAAAATAACTTGAAGGAAGTTGATTTGACGCTCAATAGAGGAGATCTTGTTCTTTTCACGGGACCTTCTGGTTCGGGCAAAACATCCCTTGCCTTCGATACCATCTATGCAGAAGGACAAAGAAGGTATAGTGACTCTTTAAGCTCTTATGCAAGAACTTTTATCAAACCTTGCTTTAAGCCTTTGTTGAAAAAGATAGAAGGCCTTTCCCCCACGATTGCTTTAGAAGCCAACAAGGGGGGGATCAATCCAAGAAGCACCCTCGGTACGTTAACAGAAAATTATGACTTTCTTCGCCTTTTATACGCCCATTTAGGAGAGGCGTTTTGCCCTGAGACGGGAGAAAAAATAGAATCTATTAGTAAGCAAAGCGTTCTAGAGACCCTGTTAGCCTTTTCAGAAAATACTTCTGTTTACCTATTAGCTCCTATCTCTTTACAGAGGGAAACTCTTTCTTCTTGCATACAGAAACTGCAAAAAGAGGGATTTTTGAGAATACGACTAAACGGAGTTTACTATGAAATAGAAGAAGAAATTCCTGATGAAATGGGGAGAAAAAAAGAGCTTTACCTAGTAGTAGATCGGCTCAAAATAAAAAAAGGAGTCGAAAAAAGAATTTTTGAAGCCTTAGAAGTCGCAGCTAAAATAGGAAATAACACTTTACTTATAGATAAAGAAGGAGAAGATCTTTTTTTCAATCTCTCTTTTGCAGTAAAAAAAACAGGCAAATCCTACCCCAATATTACAGCAAAAACTTTTTCCTTTAATGCAGAGGAAGGTATGTGCCAAGAATGCCAAGGGCTAGGGATAACTTATGGATTCCCTGTCAAAGAAACCCCTCTTTTAACCCACTCACTCTCTGATATTTTCTCTTTTTTTACCAAAGATCTTGAAAATCGAGATTTTTTATTGTTCTACAAAGAATACTTCCAAAAAAAAGGCATTGATATAAAAAAGCCTCTGCATCTTATGAAAAAGGATACGCTAAAACTGATTTTAAAAGGAGATACTACCCCTTTTTTTTCAAAGGGGGTTTTTTTTACTTTTATAGGAATAGAACCTTTCTTAGAAAAGATAGCCAAGGATACTTTTGCTCCTATTCGAGAAACGCTTTTGTACCAAATGAAAGAAAAACCTTGTTCTTTTTGTGAAGGAAGCCGTTTAAATCCTTTAGCAAGGAATGTAAAAATTAAAGGGGTTTCTCTTCCTAGTTTTTGTGCTTTTTCTATTGAAAAGGCCCTCCTATTTGTAGAAAGCTTATCTTTTGAAAAAGCCCCTTTTTTGAAGGAGAGCCTTTCTCTTTTAAAAAAGCATCTCTACTTCTTGAAAAACTTAGGGGTGGGATACCTTTCTTTGGATAGGTCAGCTCCCTCTTTAAGTGGTGGCGAACTACAAAGAGTGCGCCTTTCTAAGCAACTGGGTACTTTTCTTTCAGGTTGCATTTATGTATTAGATGAACCGACCATTGGACTCCACCCTTCCGATATAGAAAAACTCAATAAAGCTCTAATCGCCTTAAAAAATTTAGGAAATACTCTCATTATTGTAGAGCATGATCCTATGACTATCGAGCTAGCAGATTATGTAGTTGACTTTGGCCCGAAAGCAGGAAAAGAAGGAGGCCAAATTATAGCTGAAGGCTCTTTAAAACAGATCAAAAAAAATCCTAACTCTCTTACAGGGCTTTACTTGTCTCAGAAAAAAACTATAGATACCCCCTCTTCAAAAAGGAGTTTTTCTTCCTACTTTTCTGTCGAAAAAGCAACTGTACATAATTTGAAAAGTCTTTCAATAAAAATCCCTCTTCATGCTTTTACCTGTATTACGGGGGTTTCTGGATCGGGTAAGTCTTCTTTAGTAGAAAATGTTCTCCAGGAAGGGGTAAAAAAAGCCATACAGACAAGATCTTGTGACATAGAACTAGGATTTGCTTCTTTAAAAGGGTTAGATGCTTTTGACAATCTCATTCTCCTAGATCAATCCCCCATCGGTACAACCCCTAGATCTGATGTAAGTACCTATACGGACATCTTAACTCCTTTAAGGGGGTTTTTCGCTTCTTTAAAAAGCGCTAAGACAAGAGGTCTAGAACCAAAACATTTTAGCTATCATCACAAAAAAGGAATGTGTAAAACATGCTGGGGTCTAGGACATACCTGGGTAAATTTACAGTTCTTACCTCCTGTAAAAATGCCCTGTGAAGGATGTGGAGGATACCGACTCAACCCTTTAAGTCTAGAAGTTACCTACAAGATGAAAAACTTAGGACAAATTTTAGACCTCACAGTGAAGGAAGCGGCACAATTCTTTGAAGATTTTCGTCCCCTCCTAAGAAAATTTGATCTCTTGCAAAAGGTAGGTCTTGACTATTTAAAGTTAGGACAAGAAATCCTCTCTCTCTCCAGTGGAGAAGCACAAAGACTACGCCTTTCTAAAGAGCTTGCTAAAAGATCCACAGGGAAAACCCTTTATATCCTAGATGAACCTACTTTAGGACTACACCCGGAAGATATAGCCAAACTTCTTCCCCTCTTCCACACCTTGGTAGATAAAAAAAACACCTTGATCGTAGTAGAACACAATTTGGACTTTATAAAACATGCTGACTACATCATAGATCTAGGCCCTGGAGCAGGAGAAAAAGGAGGAAACCTTCTTTTTCAAGGAGCCTACGAAGAGTTCTTGCACACTAATTTTTCTACAGCCTCCTTTTTGAAACGGTCATCCTAGACAAAACTCCACGCTGAGTTTTTACCTGGCCTCTGCTACATCTTTCGTGTAGTACAAATAAACAACGGAGAAGATCAATCGGATTATTTATAATAAAAGAGGGAGACTAAATTTCGTAGTGGCAATGGACAAGAAGACTCCCAACTAGAAACGCTATAGCAAAAATGGTCTGTACCGTAGCTACTAATAACAAAAGAGGGGGACTAAATGAAGATACTAAAATCGATCTGCCTGCCGTAAACGAAATACCGAAACCAATCAAGGAGACTTTCATAGTAAGAAGGCTTACAAACATATTCTTATCACGGAGAGTACGCTTTGTAATTGTCTCAAGAGGAGCTTCTAATGTAGCAAGTACTGTACTTTGTTCAGATTCTGAATTACTTACCCGATACACACTGTGAGTCCTATCATTAAAAGGGTCATAAGAATAGGCAGGGTGGTTATGGGGCTTAACAAAAGAAGAAAGGGCTTCCTCGGAGAGGTATTTCCCTCTAAGACCTAAAAGGTTTTCTGTATGTTTAGGATAATAGCCTCCAATTCCTAAAAAAAGCACTTCGGAAACAAATATTTTGAATAGTTCTTGCACCTTACCTAATTTTGTCCCAGCTTCTAGCACGGGATCCCAAACGCTAACCTTGCTAAGGTTCTCAATGGTTTTAACATATTCTTCCTGTTTGGAAAGAGCTCCTCTAAGTTCTTTAATTTCAGAACTTTCAGGATCTTCAATAGTACGGCTCCTTCCATCCTCTACCAAATACCAGACAAGACTGCCCGAAGTAGAACTACGCTCAAATGTTGATGACATACATCTCCCCTGTTCTTGAGGGAGAGAGTGTAGCAATATTTTGATATTTTCTCAAGGAAAAATTAGAAACTGTGGGAGCAACATTAAAATGCTACCTTTTCGCCAAAGTTATTATGCTACCTTTTTTGAAACAACTAAGGGCATAAATGGAGAGAAGAATGAGCACAAAAGAAGCCCGAAGGTTTGGTATCATGCAACAAATTGATAGAAAAGTTTTGACTCTGCGAGAGGCAAGCGATGAGTTTGCTCTCTCGCTAAGTCAGATAAAAAGGATTCGAAGGAGATACCGACTAGAGGGGCCACAGGGACTGATTTCTAAGCATATGGGCAAGATTAGCCCTAACCGAACAGATCCTAAAATAAAGTCTGAGATCATGAACCTCTTGAGAAGTGAAGAGTATGAGGGTTTTGGACCCACTTCTGCTCGAGATAAAATAGAAGAGAGGCAGTGCCCCTGCCTCTCTTCAGAAACCATTCGTAAATGGATGCTCGAAAGCAGCCTATGGATATCAAAAAAGAAGAAAAAAAGCAAAGCTTATCCACGAAGGCAACGCCGAGGGAGGTTTGAGGACCTTATTCAGGGGGATGCCTCAAGGCATGCCTGGTTCGAAAGTCGAGGTCCTGCATGTACAATGGTTATTCTTATAGACGATGCAACTGGTAAAATCACCGCTAGTAAATTCGTTCCTGCGAACTCTGCAAGATCGGTTGATCAAAGAGATGAGACTGCGGAACATCAGCAGCATAGAAGAAGCAAATGCTTTTTTGTCTGCTTTTATAGAAGAGTACAATGCAAAGTATGCAGTCGAAGCTCGAGAATCTAAAGATGGCCATAGGCCATTGGCTCCAGAAATGAATTTAGAAAGGATCTTTGCGAAGAGGTCCACAAGAAAGGTATCCAAAGATCTCAGCTTTAGCTACGAAGGGATCGTGTATCAAATTGATACGGATACACCGAATCGGTTTACAAAAGCATATGTGGAGATATTGGACCTTCCTGGTAAGCCTATTTTAGTGGAGCGAGAGGGGAAAAGTTACGCCTATAAGAAATGGAACCAAGGGTTTACTACCAAGCCGAAGATATTAGATGCGAAGGAGCTGGAAGCATACTGGCCAACGCAAGGGGTACGTAAACCGAAAAGGAATCATCCATGGAGATGAAAAAGGCGCGATCCCCCATGGGGGATCTACAACTGAGTGGAGGGGGCAAAGCCCCCTCGAACCCCTGTGAAAAAAAGCCCTATTATCGCAGGACGGTAGCAAAATAACTTTGCTAAAAGGTGGTGTCATTTTAACATTGCGCTGACACCTCAGATTTTATTTGAATAGGCTCTTCAAAAAACGTAGTTGTAAAAAATTCCACTAGGGACAAAAAAAAACGACTCAACTTGGATACTTTTTGTGGGTGAGAGAGGAAACTTTGGAGAAAAACTTCAGGTTCAAGAATTCTCTTTAGAAATAAGAGAATACAAAAAAGAAGGAGAAATATCAGCTCCATTACCCCACGCAATCGTTCCTAGTTCTTCGTTTATATATACTGTGGCAAAGTAATCCTTATCTTTAAGCTTAGCAAAAATCCCTTCAAAAGAGACAACTCTCGATATATCTACTTGACCTTGCACGCCATCTTCAAACTGAAGGGCAATAACATAATTCTCTACTACTTTTACTCTTTTTATATCATAAAGCATAATCTCTCCAGTGATTGCTTTTAAAGACGGCTCCTACCAGTTTTTTTAAACTGCTATTAAATCTGTAGGAACATCAACCTCGAGGGGTTTAATAACTGATTTGTATTTGGTAACATTAATTATCAACTTAAAAGCCTTCCTAAAGTCTTCATCCTTTGACAAAAGGTGATCCAGTATATATAGCCTTAACTCCCTCTGAGTAGAAAGGCTCATTTTAGATGAATGGTTTTCTGCTTTTTCCCATTTTATTACTGCTGGATGAGTAACTCCAAGTAGTTTTCCAAAGGCTGTTTGGGTTAGATTAAGCCACAATCTAATAAAACGAATTTGATTTCCCGTGAGATCCGTAGGTTGATGTGCTAGAGCTAAAAGAGCAAATTTCTGCAAAATATTTAAATCTATATTGGGAGTCCAAATTCCTCTAAGCTGAATCATGGGGACATTCCTAAGCACAATAGGAAAGCCAAGTCCAAGATAGAAAAATTCTTTTTCTATTTTTTGTTTTGGCATAAATTTACTCATCTCCTCTCTAGATAAAATGCTGTTATTATTAAAAGCTTCTTCTCTTCATCAAAGGATACTATAACTCTCAGGTCATCACTATCTAGAGTTTTCCCTCTAATAGCATAATTCCATGTATTACTCCCTCAAATTTATCTTTCGTTTTTTCATGTCTCCCATGTTTTAATACATAGATTATTTCAGGTAAAGTAATACACCTTTCTTGTTTCCGAATTTTTGCCTGGCTCGTATCTCGATACTTACCTTGCTCAAGACAGTCATAAATAACCTGAAGCAAGTTCTCAATCTTTTTAGGTCGTTGAGGACTAGGCAAAAATCTACCCTCTTTTTAGCGCAAATGTTACTCAGTTACAAATTAAAACACAAATGATTTCATTATTTGCTTATTGTCAATAATTTATAAAATGATAAATAAAAAATTAAAATATTTTATAATCAACCAAAAAATCTTAAAAAGATGATAACCCTGGGAAAATTGGTATGGCAAAAAATAGAAAATACCAAGATTTTTTAATAGAAGAATTAAAAGATCATGAATAAGCTGTAGCTTGTCTTAATACTGCATTACAGGAGAGTCTCAAAGGAGACGAAGAATCTCAAAATCTTTTTCTTCTGGCTCTTAGGAACGTAGCTAAAGCTCAAGGTGGAATTGGAAATTTAGCAAAAAAACTCCCTTGGGAAGAGAAAGCCTTAGAAGATTTTAGGGGCCTATCTGAATAAGGGTGAAAAATCTCACGACTTTCGGGAAGCAGTACAACTTTTTCGTTTGGGGTCAGGTCTAATTTGATGGTAGGAAGGCTATTTACCTTTTTCTGCTTCAGAGGCCCAATATAAGAGAGCTTGCCTTGAGCTGAAAGAGAACCTTGTAAGTTGGTATAAAATTCCACGGAAAGGGTTTTTAAAGGGATTTCAATCCCAGATTCATCATAAACCCATTCAGCTAGATCTTTTAAAATATCCATTAGAAAAGGTTCGTTCATCTGAGAGGCATCCATCAATGTAAAATCCAGATCTTCAGAAAAGCGATATTCATCGAAAAAGCATTTTTTTAGACATGTGCCACCCTTAAAAATCCATGAACCCCTAATCTTAAAATGATTTTGGATGCCCATTAGCACCCATCCCAAAACATAGTCCTTTTCAATCGTAGAATTTTGTAGCCCAAGTTTTTTAGCTACTTGGAGCACTTCTAGTTTATCAATCATATTCGATCTAACTTATTGTATTTTTCAAAAATCTCTGGGATCCAAAGCTTCCATTTCTTAACCAAACGGGTTCCTTTAAGAGTAGGATCCATTTGAGAGTTACCTTGACTAATATTTCGTCTGCAGTAATCGATGAGCGTAGTCTCTTGAGGGCGAATTTTAGACAAAACAAAACCCAAACGTTTGAAAATAGTACGGTTTCCCATCCTAATGGCATATTCAAAAAGGATATCTCGATCAAAATGAGATGACGAAAGATATTGTTGTAAAAAGTCAATTGAAGATCGAATTCCTCCTCCTATAGAAGGGTCATCAAATATATCTATAATTGTTTTATGGGGATCGGATACTGACACCTTAAGCCGCCCTTTCCATACGGTCTTAAGACCAAATACCTTTTCTGCCTTTAGTTGCTTGATCAAAAAACGAAGACCGCCAGCTAACTGTTCTTTTTTATTGATATGTCTCGATGTAACAATCAGCATTGATTCAAAAATCTGCTCAGTAAATCCCCAGTGTTGAGCCGCGGACCAACCTCCAATATAACAAGGTGTAAATAGTTCACTTGCAATTAGACTTAACGGATTTGGAATATCCGGATATTTGATTTTTCTAAACTACAAAATGTTTATATCTGTTGTAGTTTGCTATAATTGAGTGGAAAAAGTTTCGGGAAAAATCTACAGTCCTTTTATCTGAAAAAAACTGCTTTTATCCAATAAGCAAACAAAGGAGATGCCCTGGTAATAAATATAATTAAAAAAACTCCTGCAGAAAATCCATTTAGAGCTCTATTTTCTTTGGATTTCTTAAGTTTGAATAAAAAATAGAAAAAAGCTCCCAAATAAACTATTAAAAATAAGTTACTCATACTACTCTTCCCCCATTTCTCTTTCTCTAGCTTGATCAAAGCGATCTTTAGCTTCCCCAAAATCTTCAAAAGAATCTCGAAAACTTTTTAAACCCGCTCCAACACCAACAGATCCTCCTATAGGATCTCCTCTAGAAAACTGAATAATACCTACTCCAGATTCAACAACACCCCACCCAAAATTCTCAAAGCCTTTCTCCAATCTACTCTGTCCTTCTTGCCTAAGCTCTTCAGCTGTTTTTTTCTCTCCAAATAAACAAAATAGAAATGCTACTGAAGTCAAAATAAATGCTTTTCTCATAAAAAAACCAAATCATAAAAACAGAACCTGTTTTAACAAAAATTTTTTTTTATTTAATAGAAAAAAACTAGTCTAAGAGATTTGAGATAGAGCTCAATTCTTGCAAAAGTAAAAAAGGCACCTGAAAATTTTCGTTTCAAGTGCCTTTTAGTCAAGATCTCCGGATGCTTGATTCGAACAAGCGATCAATGGATTAACAGTCCTTTTCCCTTCCACCCCCCACAACATCAGGCCAATCATAACAACTACAAAATTAAAAAGTTAGACTCTTCTTCTTTGTGGCGGTGATAAGGGATCTCAAACAAAAGATATATCTAAAGCGAAGGACTACTTAAAAGATTACTTAAAGGAGAAGGAAAAACATGCCAAAAAGTAGAAAATACCAAGACTTTTTAATAGAAGAATTAAAAGATCACGAACAAGCTGTAGCTTACCTTAATGGAGCCTTAGAAGAAAGTCTTAAAGGAGACGAAGAATCTCAAAATCTTTTTCTTCTGGCTCTTAGAAATGTAGCTGAAGCTCAAGGTGGAATTGGAAATTTAGCAAAAAAAGCCCACTTAGGGAGAGAAAGCCTTTATAAGACTCTTTCCGGAAAAGGAAACCCTAGGTGGCATACACTGGTTTCTTTAGTTATTGCTTTGGGTTTAAACTTGAGACTCTCCTAATAGCTTATTATCACTTCTTCCAATTAGAAGGCTTTGCCGCTCCTCTTGTTTTAGAAGCAATAACAGGCAATGACTGTCCTAGCTTTATAAGATTATTAATAGAAGAAAGACCTTCTGGATGGAGAGTAATTATGCTTTCTTTATGAATAGGGTAATAGGAGGATTTTTCCATACAGCATTGAGTTGCTTTAATAATATCTTCTATAAAAAGCTCAAGACATATAAAAAAATAGCCATGTAAAATAGATAGATGAGCCTGAACTTGTGAGCGTTTCTGAAAAAATGCTAGAGAGGCAAATAAATCTCCCTCTCTACTTCCTGTTAATTGGTGAAGAAGACTACATCTAAAATTATGATAATCTTTCGCTTTAACTAGGGGGTCCTGTCCTTGTTTTTCTGTTTGCTTTTGAGAATATATCTTTTTGATGCCGGGAGAAACTTCGTAGTTAGGTAAATATTCCCGAAACCAACTGCAAAACTTACTTGCAGAGGTTTTTCCATCCTCAGAATCAATCGCTGAAATGACATCTATTGTTGTAAAAGCTCCAAGTAATGAAAGTAATGGCAAGTCTTGACTCAGTGAACGTTTAAGCTGATCAAGGTAATATTCCATTTAATCTCCCTCTTTTGATTGGTTAAATCTGAGAAATGATATTCTTAATCACTATTTCAGCAATTCTTCATATCGAGCTGACAACTTGTACTTGCGCCCCCTATTGGAAAAATCGATAATTGTAAGAAAGTCTTCTTTTACCCATTGAGAACAAAGAGCTGCACTTGTACGCGACTTATAACCAAATAGCTCCCCTATTTGATGACTTGTAACGACTTCAAATTGTTGAAATAATTCCAAAACCTTGCGTTGTTTAGGATCAAGTTTTTTTAATAAACTGCTTTGATCAGAAAAACCTTTTTCGCTCGCTTCTGACATATACTTCAAAACGTTTTCGAAAGAAAAAACCATCCCTTCAACAAAATATTCAATCCATTTTGTAATATCAGCATCCGCTCGTCCCATACAATAGTTATGAGACGTTCCAATACTTATTGCCTCATAATAAGCTCCCAAGTTACGAGCATAATATTCCTCTAATGAGTAGATTCCTTTTAAGTCATATTCACCTAGATATAAAATCAGCGTTGTAAAAAGCCTAGCTGTCCTTCCATTTCCATCATAATAAGGGTGAATAGTTGCAAATTGATAGTGAGTAATTGCAGCAATTAAAGGGCAAGGAAGGTCTTTATTGTGATTAATCCAGTTTACAAGAGATACCATTAATTTATTAACATCCTTAGCTTCAGGAGGCATATAAATAATCGCTTTAGTTCGAGCGTCTCGAATTACATTCTGTCCATCACGGTATTTTGATAGCTGTACATTCTGCCTTCCATTAGCCATAACAAGCGCATGCAGGGTTTGAATATGTTTTTCTGTGATTTTTATATTTTTTGCCGTCCATTTCTCCACCTGCGTTAAAGCTATGTAATACCCCTTAACTTCATGCTCTTCTCGTTCTCTTCCAGGAAAATGTCCTTTATGCTTCACGACTTCCTGAATCTGATTAGGCTCAAGTTGATTGCCTTCAATCATCGTTGAATAATGTGTCGTGTACAAACGAGCTGTCTCCCTTAAAGAATTCAAAATCATTGGAGTCACAGGTAAATGCATTACTTTTTCTTTTGCAGACTCAATGCGCATAAGATAGGACATGACTTTAGGAGAAATAGTGTAGTTTGGCTTAAACTTTATCGGCATAATAACAGCAATTTATCAGCATATTTTATACATTGTATTATGCAGATAAAACGCAGATAAAGCCAATAATAAGGGGCAAAAAACAGAAACCCACTCAAAATGAGTGGGTTAGAAACTCCGGATGCTTGATTCGAACAAGCGACCAATGGATTAACAGTCCACTGCTCTACCGCTGAGCTAATCCGGATTAAAAAACGGAAAATGACACCCCAAGGGTAAACCTCCCCGCCAAAGATCTTGGATACTAATATACAAGGTCTTTTAAGGAACGAATTGTAAGACGGAAAGTTCGAAAATCGCAAGCAAAATTTACAGAATAGGGCAATTGTCCTATCTCAGTATCTCCGGTTTTGAATTACTGACTTTAAGAGCGCCTCGGGTAAAAACCTTCTTAATTTCTTTCCAAGAACCTTGCCTGTTCAGGAAAGAAAATGCTAGAGTATCTGAAAATTGCCTAGATACGCCTCTTATGGACTCTATAGCTGGTTTCATAGAAACTATTTTATACGTTAGCCCAGATACGGGTTTTACCATTGCCAAAATTAAGGAAGAAAAGAAAAAAACTCTTACTACTGTTCTCGGTTACATCCCTTCCGTACAGCCTGGAGAATCTCTACTTTGCAAAGGAAGCTGGAAGAGCCATCCCAAGCATGGCATGCAATTTGAAGTTTCCGAATATGAGATAACAGCTCCTTCTGATCTTATTGGAATTCAAAAGTATCTAGAATCAGGCCTTATTAAGGGAATTGGTCCTGTATACGCCAAGAAAATTATTCAAAAATTCAAGGAAAGAACTCTTGAAATTCTAGAACAGACTCCTTATCGCCTTCTAGAACTTGAAGGAATAGGAAAGAAAAAAATCCAAAGTATCATCCAATGTTGGCAAGAACAAAAATCCATCCGTAACGTGATGATTTTCCTGAGAAAGCATGAAGTAAGCCCTGCCTATGCCCAGAAAATCTTCAAAGCTTATGGCCAAGATAGCATAGAGCAGGTAAAAAAAAATCCCTATCAGCTAGCCAAAGAAGTATTTGGAATCGGCTTTAAAATAGCAGATAGCTTAGCAAAAAACTTAGGATTTGATCCTTCTTCTCCAGAAAGGCTTCAGGCTGCTTTAGAGTTTTTGTTATGGGATCTTTCTACTGAAGGGCATACCTGCTACCCAGAAAAAGCTCTGATAGAAAAAGCTTCTACTATGTTAGAGGTAGAAAAACAGGAGATTGAAAAAAACTTAGCATCTCTTCTACAACTCCACCAAATCCGAAAAGAGAATAAACTTTTAGAAGGGGAAAATATCCCCTTTATATGGCTTGCCCTCCTTTATAACAGCGAAAAAACTATCTGCAAAGAAATCACAAGAATTATAGAAGCGCCTTCTGCCATTCGTTCCATAGACAAAGAAAAGGCCCTTTCCTGGGTAGAAGAAAAGCTTTTTATTTCTCTAGCAGAAAAACAAAAAGAGGCTCTTTTACAAGCTTTTTTACAAAAAATTCATATCATAACAGGAGGGCCCGGTACAGGAAAGAGTACTATTACGAAAGCGCTGCTTACTATTCTGCAAAAGCTCACTCCTAATTTACTCCTTTGTGCTCCCACGGGAAAAGCCGCTAAAAGACTAACACAAATTACCCACAAAAAGGCCTTCACTATCCATAGTTTGCTCGAAATGGACTTTATAAGCGGTGGTTTTAAGAAAAATCGGAATAACCCTCTTTCTTGTGACTTTTTGATTGTAGATGAAGCTAGTATGATCGATACCTTTTTAATGCTTCATCTTCTCTCTGCTATTCCTTCTCATTCTCAAGTTCTTTTCATTGGAGACATTGATCAGCTTCCCAGTATTGGTCCGGGATCTGTACTAAAAGATCTTATTGCCTCCCAAAAAATCCCTGTTTCTACCCTTACTGAAATCTTTCGCCAAGCTTCTTATTCTAGGATTATTTTAAATGCACACCGAATTAACAAAGGAGATTTTCCCGATCTTTTTGAATCAGAAAAGAGTGATTTCCGTTTTTTTTCTGTGGAAGAACCAGAGAAAATTCAGGAAAAGATCGTAGAGCTTCTTCAGGAAATTCCTCGAAAAAAAAAGTGGAATCCTTTGCAAGACATACAGGTGCTTTCTCCTATGAAAAAAGGCCTTATAGGAACAGAGCAATTAAATGAGCTTTTACAAAAAACCCTAAATCCTAGCTCCTCTCCTTTTTACAGAGGAGGAAGAAAGTTTCACAAGAAGGATAAGGTAATACAGGTCAAAAATAATTATCAAAAAAAAGTATTTAATGGGGACGTAGGCCTTATAGAAAGAATTGACCTTGCAGAGCAAAGGATGGTTATTTTATTTGAAGAAAAGGAAGTAGAATATGACTTTTCAGAACTAGATGAAATCTCTTTAGCTTATGCAGTTTCAGTGCATAAATACCAAGGCAGTGAATGCCCTTGTATCCTTATGCCAATTCATACAAGCCATTTTATCCTTTTGCAAAGAAACCTTCTTTACACAGCAATAACTCGAGGAAAAAGGCTGGTTCTTCTCGTAGGATCCAAGAAAGCAGTAGCTCTTGCTGTGAAAAATGATAAAGTCTTAAAAAGATTTACTGCTTTAGAAGCTTTTTTAAAAGAGTCTATAGCTTGAGCTAGCTTACAATACTCCCTGCTGGAAGATCTTGGATAGAAGGAAGCTCCAACTTACCAAAAGACTCTGCCGCCAAAATCATCCCTTCACTTTCTATTCCCATGATCTTAGCAGGTTTCAAATTAGCAACAAAAAGTACTTTTTTTCCTATTAAATTTTCTAAAGAAAAATAAGGAGCAATTCCTGATACCACTGTCCTTGTCTCCTTTCCTAAAGAAACTTCTATTTTTAATAACTTATGACTTTTTTCCACCTTCTCTACAGAAAGAATTTCTGCTATTTTCAGTTTCATTTTTTGAAACTCTTCAAAAGTAATAAAAGGATCTTTAGAAGGGGTATCTCCCTTGAGGTTTTCGAGTTCTTTTTCCATTTGCGCCTCCTCTATTTTTTGAAAAAGGGTAGTTGGCGTTTGTAGAGGTCCTTCTATTTTTTTCTGGATAGCCTCCTTCCAACTTCCCTGTAAAAGTCCTTCTAATCCTAAAAACTGCACTATTTTTGAAGCGCTTTCCGGAATAATGGGAAACGAGCTAATAGCCAATAGCTTTACACATTCTAAAAAGGAATACAGAACGGAATAAAGTTTTTCTCTATCTTCTTCCCTTTTGAATAGAACCCAGGGTTTTGTTGCATCAAAATAGACATTAGCCTTTTGGGCTAAATTCATAATCTCCTGACAAGCCCTTCTAGGAGAAAAAGATTCATAACAAAAAGCGACTTTTTCACAAAGAGCCCTTGCTTCACGAATAAACTTCTTTTCCTCTTCTAAAAGGGATATTTTAGGAAGAGGCTCATCTCCCCAGACCTTTTTACAAAAAAGGAGCGTTCTATGAACAAAATTCCCTAATTTTCCTAAAAGCTCGCTGTTGCTCCTCCTTTGAAAATCTTTAAAGCTAAACTCAGAATCAGCTGTCTCCGGGGCATTGGCACAAAGAGCATAGCGAAGCTGGTCTGAGGTATATCTTTTTAAAAAAGAGGCCAAATCTACAAACCACCCTTCAGATTTAGAAAATTGTTTCCCTTCCAAGAGAAAAAATTCATTGGCAGCAAGAACGTCTACTAGATGATAAGGCTTTTTTAATCCCAAAAGCATAGCAGGAAAAAACGCAGCGTGAAAAGGAATATTATCCTTTCCAATAAACTGCACGTAGCAAACCTCTGGATCTTCCCAAAACTCTTTCCATTTTTCCTTCTCTCCTATTTTTTCTGCCCATTCTTGCGTTGCAGAAAGATAACCTATAGGAGCATCAAACCATACATAAAAAACTTTATCCTTGGCCTCTTTTAAAGGAACCTCTACTCCCCAAGAAGAATCCCTTGTAATTGCCCTCGGCCTCAACTCTTCGATATAGTTTTTTGCAAAGCTCAGTACAGATTCCTTCCAAGGCTTTTCTTTAATCCATAAAAGAAGCTTTTCCTTGAAAAGGTCTAGTCTTAAATACCAGTGAAGACTCTCTTTTAAAACCAAAGAAGATCCAGTTAAGCTCGACCTTGGTTTGATCAGCTGTTCCGCTTCAAAACTAGCTCCACATTGGGGGCATTCATCTCCTCTAGCCTTTTCATAAGAACATTTAGGGCAGACACCCACTACATACCTATCTGCTAAAAACTTGCCTTCTTTTGAAGAGTAAAGATGGTTTTTCTTCTTCTTTTCTATATAGCCATTTTTCTCCATCTCCAAAAACATCTCTTGAACTAAGGGCTTATGAAATTGATTAGTGGTTCTCGAATAATGATCAAAAGAAATCTGCATGGAAGCAAGTAACGAGGCATTCAGGGTATGAAAAAATTCTATATACTCCTGATAGGTTTTCCCTTCTTTTTCTGCATTCAAAGTAATAGGAAGACCATATTCATCAGACCCTGAGAGGAACAAAACCTTCTTATTTTGCATTCTTTGGAATCTAGCGTATACATCTGCTGGTAGAAAAGCCCCTGCCAAATGGCCAAAATGAAGGGGGCCGTTAGCATATAAAAGAGCTGCGGTAATAAGAACCTTTTGCTCCATCTAAGAACGAAGACCTAATTCTTTTTTTTCTTCCTTGTCAGAAATAAGTTTTATCTGGGTTTCTATCTTCTCTAGTAAAGAATCTAAACTAGTAAAATCCCCTTCTTTTACTTCCTTTTTCCCTATTTTGATAGCAAAATTTGCCAAAGAAAAACTACCAATAAAATACTTTCTCAAAAACTCATTGGATAAACTTTTTTTTCTTCTCATATATCTCCTATTTTTTAAGTTTTATGTTCTTCCGCTATTAAAATAGCCCGTAAAATTTCATAGGTAACAGAAAGCTTGTCATTCACAATTTGATAGTCATAATGAGACGCCATTTTTCTTTCTTTTTCCGCTTTTTTTAATCTTTCTTTTAGCTCTTCTTCTGTTTGTGCTCCTCTATCTTCTAGCCTTCTTTGTAACTCTTTTACAGAGGGTGGATGTAAAAAAATAAATACCGCCTCCCTTTTCTCCTTAATTTGAAGGGCTCCCTGGGTATCAATTACCATGATAAGGTGATGTCCTTTTTGCTCTTGTTTTTCTATAAATTTTTTGGAAGAACCGTAATAATTCCCAAAGATATTTACCCACTCTAAAAACTCTTTTTTTTCCCTCATCTGAAAAAATTCTTCCTGCGAGATAAAAAAATAATCGCTCCCCTCTTTTTCTTCTTTTCTTGGTTTTCTCGTCGTATAAGAAAGAACTTGCCTTACACAAGAAAACTCCTGTAAAAGCATTCTCACAAGAGTTGTCTTTCCTGTTCCTGCCGGAGCGCTTATCACAAATAATTTTCCCTTACAGGATTTTCCCAGTAGCTTCTCACTCATTCTATATTCGCTGCTTGTTCTTTGATTTTTTCTATTTCTCCTTTCATTTCCACAGAAAAAGCAATGACCTCTGAAGAACAAGACTTGGCACAGATAGTTCCTGCTTCCCGAATCATCTCCTGTACTAAAAAGTTCAGCTTTCTTCCACAAAAACTCTCTTTTAAAGTCTTTTTAAATTGCTTTGCATGGGAATGAAGCCTGTGAATCTCTTCCGTAATATCCTTCTTTTCAAAAAAAGAAGCTACTTCTCGAATCAAAACTAGCTCTTCCCTGCTTTCCCAATGCAAAAAAGAAGCTACCTTTTCCTGAAGATCTTTTTTTTCCTTCTCTAAAAAAAGAGGAGTTTTTTTTTCTATTTTTCCCAAGTAAAAGAGCATCTTTGCAAGACTTTCTTCTATTTTCTCCTGCAAAAAGTTTCCTTCTTCAAGACGCATTTTTCGGGTCTTTTCTAGGGCTTTTTCTGTAGCATGCAATAAAAGCGTTTCTACCTTTTTTTGATCCTGCAAAAAAACCTCACTGCCGAGCTCTTTTACTCTATCCCATAAAAAAGAAAACTCTAAGGGAACTTCATATCCTAAAGATTTTGCTAAATCTTCCCATTCCTTCTTCACTTTTTTAAATAAAGAAATCTGGGGAAGGTGTTTTTTTTCATTCCACTCTATGCGCAACTTTACACTTACTGACCCTCTATGAAAAAAAGTAGCTATTCGCTTTTTTAAGACCCATTCAAAACAAGAAAACTCTCTCGGAACTTGAAGATAAACCTCTAAATGGCGGTGATTGACAGACTGTACTTCTACTGTGATCTTCCCCAAGAAAGAAGAGAGCTTATAAAGCCCGAATCCTGTCATACTATGAATCATAAAAATCCCTAAAAACGGGTCCAACCAATTTTAAACAAGCGAGTTAAGAGAGTCAAGTGAGATCTTTTAGGTATTGTTAAAAAATCTTTCCTAGTACAATCCTTCAGACTATATCAAAAACTTTCTTTCAGTATAGTAGAGAAGCTATATGCCTTTATTTCATACTCATATAAGATTCAATGTACTCTTGGCTCTGCCTTTTTGGCTTCTGCTTTTTGCCTTTTTTTTCCCTATACCTAAGAAATCTCTTTACGCTTTTTCTCTTTCTTTTTTATATGCTTCCTTTTTTTTTCATCCCGACCTAGATCTTGCCCACAAGACAAAACTTTTTTCTGTGAAAGGGATCCTTACTTTTCCTTTTCGCTCCTATAGCCTTTTTTTTAGACACCGAGGGATTTCTCATCACCCCCTTCTAGGAACTTTATCGAGGGTAGTTTGGATGATAGGATTCCTAGTTTTGCTACGCTATCTCTTTTTTCAAGGAAATACCCCTAAAGGCTTCACGTATTTGCTAGAAAAAAAGAAATCATTTCTTCCCTTTATCTTTTTAGGTTTTTTCTCTGCCGACTTGTCCCACATAGGGCTGGATTTTCTTTTTTCTAAGAAAAAAAGGCGTTAGGTAAGTTTTTTCATAGGAGCAAAACTTTTCCTATGAAAAGGAGAGGGGCCATATTTTTCTAAAGCCTCTTTGTGCTTTTTCGTTCCATAGCCCTTGTGCATAGCAAAACCATATTCAGGAAAGGCCCTATGAGCTACCTCTTTCATATACTTATCTCTTTTTACTTTAGCAATAATGGAAGCAGCCGCTATAGAAGTCGAAGAAGTATAAAACCCCTTTCCTTTCACTATCTTTTTCATAGGACAATTGAGCTGTAAAAGCTGATTTCCATCTACTAAAACAAACGTAGGAGGCTCTTTTAAAGCTTCCACAGCTTTTTTCATAGCAAGTAGCGAAGCTTGTAAAATGTTGATCTTGTCAATAATTTCCACACCAATAGAGACAAAACTGTATATGACAGAAGGGTTGTCTGTGATAGCCTGACAAAGGGCCTCTCTAATCTCTTCTGTGAGAGCTTTTGAATCTTTAAGTCCAGGAAGAGAAAAGTTTGGGGGCAAGATGCAAGCAGCTGCAAAGACAGGACCCGCTAAAGGACCTCTACCTACCTCGTCTACTCCCGCGACAAGCTCTCCTTGAAAATACAGCTCTTCCTCTATTAACCCCATCCTCTTTTCTGAAGCAGCTTTTTTTAGGGAAAAAGACAAAGATCCTCTCTAGGGTTTTTAGTTTGCTTGTCCCTCTTCTACGCTACTTACAGAAGCCTTTGATGAAACCGCTTTTGCCTTTAAAAGCTCTTGCACCCTCGCTTTTTTCCCTGACTGTCCTCTCAGATAGTACAGTTTGGCTCTCCTTACCTTTCCCCTTTTCTTTACAACAATTTTGGCTATCTTGGGGCTGTGCAAAAGAAACATCTTTTCCATGCTAGATCCATAGGCTAAACGGTAGACCAAAAAGGTTTCCGAGACACCGGTTCCTCTTTTCCCTATCACAGTTCCACCATAAATCTGGATCCTTTCTTTGTCTCCCTCTATAATGCGCATATGAACATCTACAGTATCCCCTACATGAAATAAAGGATGCTCTTGCCTTTTTTGCTCTTTTTCCACTTTTTCAATTAAGCTATTGCGACTCACGATAATTTCTCCTTTCCCTCAACAACAAAATCCTTTTTTTGCCAAAGGGCTCCTCTGTTTTGATAACTTTTTTCTAATGCTTTCTCTCTTCGATATTTTTCTATTTCCTGGTGGTTTCCAGAAACAAGCACCTCAGGAACGGCTTCCCCCCGGAAGATAAAAGGCCTTGTAAACTGCGGCCCCTCAAATATTTCCCTTTTTTCAAAAGAATCCTGTTTTGCTGATTCCTCATTGCCTAACACTTTTGGGATAAACCGAATGATACTATCCAAAATAACAATGGCTGCTACACATCCATTGGTTAAAACATAATCCCCAATACTAATCTCCTCGTCTATCTCCTGGTGTATTACCCTCTCATCAATACCCTCATAGTGACCACACACCAAAACCAAATGTTTTTTCTCCGCAAGCCTTCTACACATTTTATGGTCCAAAAGTTTTCCTTGAGGAGAGAGATAAACTACATAAGCATCCCGATCCCTTACAGATTCAATTGCCTCCACCAAAGGTCCCGCTGATAAAACCATCCCAGGCCCCCCTCCATAAGGACGATCATCTACTTGCTGATGCCTTCCCTTAGCAAAATCCCTTATATTCGTAAGAGAAATAGAAATAAGATCCCTTTCTAAAGCCCTCCTTACTATACTTGTAGAGAAAGGACCCTGAAAATACTCCGGAAAAAGAGAAAGAATATCAAAGTGCATCCCTAAAATTTATTCCTTATCAGTCGTCTTACCCTTTTTTTTCTCCGAAGATTTATCCTTCTTCTTTGCTTTTTTTTCTAAAGCCTGAGGAGCAAGTCTTTTTACCAGAGCTCTGGCCCTCTCGCTTATCTCAGCTCCTTGCTCAAGCCAAAAAAACACTCTTTCTTGGTTTACACAAGCTTGCTTTTCCCCTTCTTGAAAAGGGTCATACCAGCCTAACTTTTCTATATATTTCCCATCTCTTGGATTCCTTTTTTCCGTGAGGACCAACCGATAGGTTTGCTTGTTTTTTGCTCCTTGCTGTCTTAAACGTATCACTAACGCCATTTTATGTTCCCCATAGGGTTAAAAGATTGTACATCGGGTCCGTTCTTTCCCATTTTCGGCATTTTTTTCATCATCTTCTTTGCTTTCTCAAACTTTTTTATGAGCTGATCTACCTTTTCCATTTTTACTCCTGCCCCCAAAGCAATTCTCTTTCTTCGGTGAAAATGAAGCTCTACCCTCTCCTCTCTTTCCTCTGGAGTCATAGAAAAGATCATAGCTTCCATCGATTTTAAATCCGCCTCAGAAGCAGAAAAATCCTTAACCATCTCAGAAGCCCCTGGAACCATCTTGAGAAGATTCGATAAAGAGCCCATATTCTTCATACGAGAAATCTGTTCCAAATAATCTTTAAAATTGAAAGAAGACTTTCTTGCTTTCTGCTCTATTTTTTCTCTCTCTTGCTCTGAAAAATTCTCCTCTGCTTTTCTTACCAAGTTAATTACATCACCCATTCCTAAAATTCGATCTGCCATAGAGCGAGGATGAAAAAGCTGAAAGTCCACTACCTTTTCTCCTACTCCTTCAAATTTCAAAGGTTTTTGGGTTACTTCTTGTATAGAAATAGCAGCTCCAGCCCTTGCATCACCGTCTAACATCGTCAAAATAGAGCCTGTGACCCCTATCTTTTGGTCAAATTCTACAACACTACGAAGTACATCTTGCCCTTGAGTTGCATTAGCTACAAATAAGACCTCTGAAGGGTCCAAAGCTTGTCTCATCTTCTCGAGCTCTTCCATCAAATTCTGATCTATGTGAAGCCTTCCTGCCGTATCCACTATTAAAACCTCAAAACCCTCTCTTCGAGCCTTTTCTACAGCTGCTAAAGCAACTTGGAGAGGCTTTTTTGTTTTTTCTTCCGAAGAAAAAACTTCCACAGCAGCTTGCTCTCCTAATACTTTAAGCTGCTCTACCGCAGCAGGTCTTTGTAAATCGCAGGCAGCAACCAATGTTTTCTTCTTTAAAACATTTTGTAAATAGTAAGCCAGCTTCACAGAAGAAGTAGTCTTTCCCGAACCCTGAAGGCCTACCAAAAAAAATACGGAAGGATTCCCCTTAAAACTTAGAGAAGCTTCTTCTTTTCCCATCAGCTCTACCAGTTCGTCGTGAACAATTTTTATAAATTGTTCCGTAGGTTTTACAGATTTTATCAGTTTCTGCCCAATAGCCTTCTCTTTAATTCTTTGCACTAGCTTAGAAGCCACTGAATAATTTACATCTGCATCCAAAAGAGCTAAACGAACTTTTCTGGTAACATCTACTAAAGCCGCTTCATTTAACTCCTTTGTTTTAGAAAAGAGGGAAACTACTTTTTTTAATTTCTCTGTTAAACCATCGAACATAAAAGCTTTCTATTGACAATAGCTGTAAACAGATTACTCTAGAAAATCATTCTATTTCAAGAAAAAAGAAACGATCCTTTCCGCTCCAGTCGCGAAGAATTTCTTTGTTTTTCCAAAAAGAGTCAGAAAAAATTTGAAAAACCTTCTCTCCCTGCCTTTCTCCTATTTCTAAGGCAATCTTCGCCCCGCGATTTAAAAAAAGAGGAAGCTCTTCTTCTATTCTTCTATAAAACTCTTCTCCCGTTTTTCCTGAGACCAAAGCCTCTTTGGGTTCATGAAGACGAACTTGAGGGTCTAAATACCTATACTCTTTTTCTGAGATATAAGGGGGGTTTGCTACGAAGAAATCCACCTTGTCCTCCTTAGAAAAATTCTCTAAAAAATCCCCTCTTTTAAAAGAAACTTTTACCTTATTTTTCTCTCCATTTTCTTTTGCTAAAAAAAGCGCCTTTTCACTGATGTCAGACAAGGTCACTTTTAACTGAGGAAAATTTTTCTTAAAAGAAAGCCCTATTACCCCCGTTCCACAAAAAATGTCCCAAAACTCTCCTCCTAAAGCAAGCTTTTCTTTCCATTTTTTCCTAGCAAGATCTACTAAAATTTCTGTCTCTTGCCTAGGTAAAAGAGCCTCACGACCTACTTTATATTTAAGACCATAAAACTCTATTTCTTCAAAAAGATATCCCAGGGGAGTTCCTTCCGCTCTTTTTTTGGCTAAATCTACAAGCCTTTTTTTCGCCAAAAAAGGCTTTTTCCACTCCAGGTAAATATCCAGTTTTTTTACCCCTAAAACAAAAGAAAGAATCTCCTCCGCACTCCGTTTTGGATGCTCTATTTTTTTTTCTGTAAAGAAGGTAACTAAAAAAAGAAAAGCCTCTTCTACCGTGTTCATAAGGCTAGCTTTTCTTGATGAAAAAAAGAAACCAAGGCTCTAGTTATTTCAGAAAGATCCCCTTCCATTACTTTATCTAAACTATAAAGAGTGAGTTGAATACGGTGATCGGTTACCCTGTTTTGAGAGAAATTATAGGTCCGAATCCTTTCAGAGCGGTCTCCTGTTCCTACTTGAGAAGAACGAAGCTCTGAAAGCTGTTTTTGTTGCTTTTTCCTTTCCGTTTCTAAAATTTTTGCTTTTAAAAGACGCATTGCTTTATCTCGGTTTTTATGCTGAGATCTTTCTTGCTGACAACTTACCACGGTATTAGTAGGAATGTGGGTAATTCTTACAGCAGAATCTGTTGTATTTACATGCTGCCCTCCCGCTCCCGAAGCACGGTATGTCTCAATACGAAGATCCGCTTCCTTAATTTCTAACTTCTCTTCTTCAGAAGCCTCAGGTAAGACAGCTACTGTAATCGCAGAAGTGTGAACCCTACCCTGAGACTCCGTTTCAGGAACTCTTTGAACCCTGTGAGTCCCTGCTTCATACTGCATGAAACGAAAAACATTCTTCCCACTAATTGCTAAAACGTACTCTTTAAAACCACCTTGCCCTGATTCAGTAGCAGAAAGAGACTCAACTTCCCATTTATTCCTCACTGCATAGTTTTTGTACATACGAATGCAGTCTGCTACAAATAAACTAGCCTCTTCTCCTCCTGTCCCAGCCCGAAGTTCTAAAATTACATTACAGTTATCTCTTGGATCAGGCGGAACTAATAAAAGCTCTAGTTCTTGGGAAAGCTTCTTCAATTCTTCTTCTCTTAAAGAAATCTCTTCCTGAAGAAATTGCACCATCTCCTCTTCCTTTTCTAGGCGGAGAAGTTCTTGAGAGTCCCTACAGTCCCGCTCAAGCTGAAGTTTTTTTTCAAAAACCTGCTTTACTTCAAGTAAGTAAGAATATTCTTGGGAAAGCTTTTTATATAATTTTGAGTCAGACAAAGCCTCTGGACTGCTAATCTCTTTTTCTACCTGCTGGTATCGCTTGAGAAGCTTTGCGATTTTCCTTTCCATGAAGAAAAACTACTTTTTTCTCTTCTTAGCCTTAGCAGCTTCTATTTTCTTCTTTTCTTCTTCCTGTTTTTCCTGCTCCGAAGAAATCGCTTCCTGTTTTCTTTTATACCGCTTGGTAAACTTATCTACCCTTCCTTCAGAGTCAACAAATTGCTTACTTCCCGTAAAGAAAGGATGAGAGGCAGAAGATATAGAAACCCTACAAACGGGGTATTCTTTTCCCTCAAATACTTCCTTTTCTTTGGAAGATAAAGTGGATCCAATAACAAATTTAGTACCATTGGAGGAATCTATAAACAAAACGTCTTGATAAAATGGATGCGTATTTTTCTTTTTCATATGACCTTTTAAGAAGCTTTTACGGGGCAAGTGTATCCCTTTTTGGATAAAAACTTCAAGAAATTCTAACTTTCCCTTCGAAAGCTCCCAGAATAAAGAAAGGCTTAAAGACCCTCTTTTTACCCTACCTAGGCAGAGCTTATTTCTACCTATTAAGGTAGACTACAAAACTCTTTTTTGTTATTATTCCTCCATGATTTTCAAAAAAATTTTACGCTCTTTTTTCGCAAATACCACTAGACCTTTACAAGTCTTTTTAGGGCTTCTTCTCCTTTTTTCTGGGGGGTACCTTTTTTTTGAAATGTTCTTTTCCCCTTTTGCTCAAAAGACCCTCTACCCTCTTTTTGCTTTCTCTTATAAAGGTCTTAAGGAGCAAAAATGGTGGCAATTCCTTACTTTTTTTTGGATTGATTCACCAGAAAAAAATATTTCCTTTGGATTTCTTTTTTCCTTCTTTATGAAATTTTACGTTCTTCGATTCGTGGCTATTTCTATTACGCAGATAAAAGGGTTTTTTTCCTTCTGCATCCTCTATGTTTTCAGTGCCTTAGCAGGCCTTCTCTTTCTTCTACCTATTTTACCTTTTTCCCTTTCTTTCACAGGCTTTGTGGGACCTATTTATGCAATAGCTCTTGCCTGGATCATGCTTCATTGTAACAGTCGTTTTTTTCTGTTTTTCCGAGTCCCCTTCAAAGCAGTTTCTGTTTTTGGCTGGGTCTTTTTTTCTAGTCTGATCCTTGATTTTTTCGACGAGAAATATCTAGAAATTTTGTTCTATACAGGGTGCACCCTTTTTGGTTATCTCTATGCCTTGCTAAAATGGGGTTGCCTAGGCCCTTTTCCAAGGATGCACAAATGGGAAAAAAAGATCCTTTCATACACCTATTTCCTAAGAAAACGGAAAAGTAAATGCCAAATTTACGATATAGGATCTTCTGGGGGAAACTCTTAGAAAGATTTAGAGGAATAAGGCTTTTCTTTCCTTCTTCGAAGAAAAAATTCTTTCATCAAAAGAGCACTTTCCTCCTTTAAGATCCCTTTTGTTACCTCCATCTTCCACATCGGATGCTTTAAGGAGAAGAAATCAAAGAAGCTCCCATTAGCTCCTAAACGAAGATCTGGAGCTCCCCAAACAAGCCTTTTTATCCTACAAGAAAACATAGCTCCAGCACACATAGCACATGGCTCCAAAGTAGAATAAAGGGTAGCTGTTTCATAACGCCAATTTTGTAAAACACCACTTGCCGAACAAAGACAGAGCATCTCTGCATGGGCTGTAGCATCTTGTAAAAGCTCTACCTGATTACACCCTCTAGCTACCACCTTTTCTTTCACCACCAGTATAGCCCCTACCGGCACCTCTTCCTGAGAAAAGGCTCTTTTTGCCTCTTTCAAAGCAAGCCTCATGAAGTAGGTGTCTTTTTCTTTTTGTAAAAGATTTTTTTGAACTTCCAAACTCCTCTCCCCATCTAGAACAACCCTATTTTAGGAAGTCTTCTCAGAAAAATCTAGTTACTTAAGGAGAATAAGGTTTTTTTTAAGTCTCTATGAGTAAGGATTCTTGCTTGATCTATAAAGGCTTTTCTAGTACAATCGAGCTTTTAGGAAATTAAAGGAGATGCCTCCAATGTCTTTAGATAAGGGAACCAAAGAAGAGATTACGAAAAAATTTCAGCTACATGAAAAAGATACAGGCTCTGCAGATGTTCAAATCGCTATTTTAACTGAAAGGATCCTAGAACTTACGGAACATTTGAAACTTTCTCCTAAAGACCAAGCCTCTAGACTGGCACTTTTAAAGCTAGTGGGGCAAAGAAGAAAACTCTTAGATTATCTAAATTCCACAGACACAAAAAGATATCAAACTTTATTAACCCGTTTAAACTTACGTAAATAAATTTATATCAAACTTTTATCAAAAAAACCTTTAAAAGATAGAGAACAGAAACGATTGCTTGATTGGGCAAGACAGCAAGGATTCGTTTCTGCTTTCTATTTTCTTCTTACAAGGGATTTTTGATAAAAGTCTTTAGCCCTAATTCACGAGGAGAATGATTCTATGAATGCACAAAAACACACCATATTTTTAGAAAGTCAAGAAATTATTTTAGAAACAGGAGCTATAGCTCGCCAGGCTGGAGGATCTGTACTTCTTCATTCTGGAGATACTACTATTTTAGCAACGGCTTGCGCTTCTAAAGCCCCTTTGGAAGGGGTTAATTTTTTACCTCTGCGAGTAGATTATCAGGAAAAATTTTCTTCAGCAGGAAAGACCCTGGGTGGTTTTATCAAAAGAGAAGGTAGACCCACAGAAAGAGAGATTCTGGTAAGCCGGTTCATCGACCGTCCTATTCGTCCCTTATTTGAAGAAGGATACCATCATGATATACAACTTTTAGCTTATGTGTACTCTTTTGACCCATCTCATAAACCGGATGTATTGGCTATTTGTGCTGCTTCTTGTGCCCTTTGCCTTTCTGATATTCCTTTCAAAAAAAGTATAGGAGCTGTGAGGGTAGGAAGAGTCGAGGGAAAATGGGTTTTAAACCCCAGTGAGGAAATACTAAAAACCTCAGAGCTTGATTTGGTTTTAGCAGGAACTGAAGAAGCCATTTTGATGATTGAAGGATTTGCTGATTTTCTTACAGAAGAGCAAGTTCTAGAGGCCGTCGAATATGGCCATAAAGCTATCCAAAAAATCTGCCAAGAAATTGACGCTTTTACCAAAAAAGCGGGAAAACCAAAGTCATCTGAGCTTTTAAAACAGCTCCCCTCTTTACTTATAGAAGAAGCAAAAAAACTGGTTGAACCTGTACTAAAAAAAGCTCTTCAGATAGCAGAAAAAGGGGAAAGAGAAAAGGCTCTTTCTGAGATAGAGAAAAACCTTATAGACACGTTAAGCCCTTCTTCTGAAGAAGCCAAGTATGATCCGCAACAGGTGATGTTGGCTTATAAAAAGATTCTTTCTTCTTCTATGAGAGATCAAATCTTGGAGAAAAAAGTTCGAATAGACGGAAGAAAAACTACCGAGATCCGTTCTATTTCGGGAAAATCTTCTCTTTTCCCAAGAACTCATGGGAGCGCTCTCTTTACTAGAGGAGAAACACAATCTATAGCGGTTTGTACTTTAGGGGGAGAAAGCATGGGACAGCGTTATGAAACCTTAGAAGGAGAAGGAGCTCACCGCTTTTATATGCAATATTTCTTTCCTCCTTTTTCTGTAGGAGAAGTAGGAAGAATGGGACCTCCAGGAAGAAGAGAGCTAGGCCATGGAAAACTTGCTGAAAGGGCTCTTGAAGCAACACTTCCTTCTGAAGAAGCTTTTCCGTATGTAATTCGCCTAGAATCTAATATTACAGAATCCAATGGCTCTTCTTCTATGGCCTCTGTTTGCGGAGGGTGTCTTGCTATGATGGATGCAGGAGTTCCTATTAAAAGACCTGTAGCAGGCATTGCAATGGGATTAATTTTAGAAGAGGATCGCTATGAAATCTTATCTGATATCTTGGGAGTAGAAGATGCTTTAGGGGATATGGATTTTAAAATTGCAGGAGATGAGAAGGGAATTACCGCTTTTCAAATGGATATTAAAGTAGAAGGTATTACCCCCTCCATCATGAAACAAGCTCTTTTTCAGGCAAAAGAAGGAAGAATTCATATTTTACAAGAAATGTTAAAGATCCTTTCTAGTTCTAGAGAAGAGCTCTCTGAACACGCTCCCAGAATTGAAAGAATACAGATTAACCCAAATAAGATCGCTATAGTGATAGGCCCTGGCGGAAAACAAATTAGGGCTATCATAGAAGAAACAGGGGTGGATATTAACATTAACGATAGCGGTATAGTAAGTATAGCTTCAAATAATCCAGAGGCTATGGAGAAAGCAAAAAATATTATTCATGGACTAACTGCAGAGGCAGAAAAAGGAAAGGTCTATAAAGGGAAAATTACCTCTATTGTTTCCTTTGGACTTTTCGTAGAGATTCTTCCTGGAAAAGAAGGTCTTTGCCATATTTCCCAAATATCTCATTCTCGTATTCAAGGAGAAGAAGAGCTAAAAAAGAGGTTCAAAGTGGGAGATCTTTTAGAGGTAAAAGTCACAGATATCACAGACAAAGGAGTCCAGCTTAGCCATAAGGTACTTCTTGCTACCGAAAACCTTACAACATAAAAAAGGATCCCCCTTTTTTTTTCGTATCACAAAAAAACCACCCATCAGACTGGGTGGTTTTTTTGGGTCTGAGGCTTTTAAGAAATCCCCGGTTCTAAAGGGGGGGGGCCTCCCTCAGGAAGTTTTGGAGGAGGAGGGGGGGGGGTTCCGTAGAGTTTTTTCTCTTCTTTCAAGCGCTCCCTTTTCTTTTCTGAATCCCAGGTTCCTTCCATGATTTCTTTGATATCATCTGCTTCAAGTGTTTCAAATTCCATGAGCATGCTTACCATAAGCTCTATTTTCTCTTTATTTTCTTCCACAATCTTCACTGCCTGCTTATAAGCCGCTTGTACCAGAAGATAAATCTCTTGATCAATCTTCTTTGCAGTCTCTTCAGAATAAACTTTGTCGTGATAGTCTTTCATTCCCAGGTATTTTCCTGATTCACTTCTTTCATCATAAGAAACAAGACCTAGAATCTCACTCATTCCCCATTCACAAACCATACTTCTTGCCAAATGCGTTGCTTGTGCAATATCTTGCTGGGCCCCCGAAGACATGTCTTTTACAAATACCTCTTCGGCAGCTCTTCCCCCCATCAAAACAGCCAAAAGATCCAAAGCCTCTTTTTTCCAATAACCCAACCGATTTTTCTTCGGCATAAAATGCGTAGCTCCTAAAGACATACCTCTAGGAATGATGGTAACCTTATCAACAGGATCAGAGTTTTCCACTTTTAGTCCTACAATAGCATGTCCTGCTTCATGATATGCTGTCCTTTTTCTCTCTTCTTCATCCATTTCCAGGCTTCTTCTTTCTTTACCAAAACGAACTTTATCACAAGCCTCTTTTACCTCCCCACTGGTAACAGAGGCTTTTCCTCTTCTCGCAGCCAAAAGAGCGGCTTCATTCAAAATATTTTCTAAATCAGCTCCTGAAGCACCTGGTGTATTCCGAGCAATATCCATGAGCTCCACTTTAGAATCTATTTTAATCCTACGAGCATGAACCTTTAGGATTTCAAAACGCCCTTTCACATCAGGAAGATCCAATACTACTCTTCGATCAAATCTCCCTGGTCTTAAAAGAGCTCTGTCTAAGATATCTGGCCTGTTAGTTGCAGCCATAAGAATAACCCCTTCCCTCGTATCAAATCCGTCCATCTCTACTAGAAGTTGGTTCAAAGTCTGCTCTCTTTCGTCATGGCCTCCCCCAATTCCAGCCCCTCTATGTCTTCCAACTGCATCAATCTCATCCATGAATATGATGCAAGGAGCATTTTTTTTTGCCTGATCAAACATATCTCGAATCCGGCTAGCTCCTACCCCTACAAACATCTCTACAAAATCAGAACCAGAAATAGAGAAAAAAGGGCGATTGGCCTCTCCTGCTACTGCTTTAGCTACTAAAGTCTTTCCAGTCCCTGGAGATCCTACTAATAAAACCCCCTTCGGAATCCTAGCTCCTAAAGCTGTAAATTTAGAAGGGTCTTTCAAGAAATCAACAATTTCTTTTAGCTCCTCCTTAGCTTCTTCAGCACCTGCTACATCTTTAAAAGTCACTTTATTCGATTCTTTAGTAAGCAGTTTTGCAGGAGATTTTCCAAAATTCATGGCCCCAGAGCCTACCCCTTTCATCTGTCTTGAAAAAACAAAATAGAGCAAAAAGAGCAAAATAAGAACGGGAAGAAAGGTAAATAGATAGCTTAAATAGTTTGGGGAGGGCTCTTGGCTTTTAAATTGTTTTTCTAAGACCCTATTCCTAGGTTGATCTGGCGCTTTGAAGGAAAGCCCCTTGTTCTTAGCGAAATTATTCCACTCTTCTATAGCGCCGTTATACCAGTGATGAAACTTTTCTGTATCCTGCTTTTCTAAAGCGGTAGTAGAGAGTTCTTCATTATTAAAAAACCAAATAACATCTGCTACCTTCTGCCTTGCCTTATTCAAAAGAACTTCATTTTCTCCTAGCTCTTGGGATATAACCCCATACTGGTCTATATGTTCAACATAAGAGCGAACGGCTCTTAGCCCAAGCAGCCTAATTCCCTCTTCCGATTGATTCAAACGCTTACTTAGACGGAGGAGATGGTTCAAAACAAGACCATACTGCTCAAGCTTCTCGCTAGAGGCAGAGGAGGATTTTGCTTTGGTAAGGTCATTTTCTAACCCCTTTAGCTCCCTCTTAAGGTTTTCATCTCCTACCCCTAAAGTAGGAGAGAGAAAAAGCTTGACCAAAGTAGAAAGCCTTACTCCAAAAGAAGAAACTTTATCTAAAGAGCTGCCCTGCAAAAGGACTTTATACTCCCTTTCGAGATTAGTAAGACAATCAGGATCTTTTTTTACAGATCTCTTCAAAAGAATCTCATTTGACCTATCCGAGGTATTATACATAGCTCCCACTACTGAATACCCCGATTCTAGGACAGAAAACCCTGTGATTCTTAGAAAGAAAAGTGCAGCTTGCCTAGCTTGTTCTTCCCCTTTTTCCAAGCTCTGAAAAAGGACGCCTTTTTCTCTAGAAAGCTCATGATTTTTCTGTAAAAGCCGTAAATACTGAATTCTGTCTTGCCCTCTTTCACTCTCTTGCTCCTTAAATTTTCCACTGAAAGTAACTAGGCTATCATTCAAAGCGGTTTTTTTATTTTCTTCCGGATGAACGAGATCTAAATTAACTAAATGCTCTAACTGGTGGCTAAAGGAAACTCTACCCGACTTATCGGAAGAGACCGATTGAAATGTCAGCAAAACTACCATACCTATTAAAACTAAAAGAAAGAAGCCTCCGGGAAAGCCTCTTTTTTCGGGTCTTTTACGATTATCTTTATTCATATTGCAAACAAAAGGGGTTGATTTTTCTCTAAACGGCAGTCCTTAAAATATGGCATATCCCAACGATCTTAACTCCAGAGCCTCCTACGAGGAGGCCAAAAACACTACCTTCTCTTATATATTTTAATAACATTAAAAGTTAAATAAAATAAAGCTTTTATTTAATAAAACGAAATTAAACGGAAATTAATCCACGTAAGGTTTTGTAAAAAATTACAAATAAACCTATTCTTTAGTCTCTTTCCGGACCAAGCCTTTTTCTTCTGCGGAAAGGGCTTTTCCTTTCTTATACCATAAAAGTCTCTTCTTATTCCAAAAAATATTCTCTCCTATCTGAAAAGTCTGTTTTCTTTGCCAAAATGCCTCCAACAACCTTTCCTCTTCTTGTCGTAAAAGAGTCTTACCAAAAAAACAGCATAGCAGATACCGGGTTTCCCAACGGGAAAGAGGAGGTAGCTTCTCTATAAAAAGTATCTTTACTAAAGGAGTTTCTTCTTGGGCTAATTTCAATATCGGAAACACCTTCTCCTGGAGATGCTGCTTCATTTCAGAAGACTGCTTTGATAAAAAACATAAAGGATTTCTTGGGTTTTTCCCAAATTCCTTCTCCAAGAAAGGGAATATTTTCTTTCTGAGTCTAGTTCGCAAAAAATGAGGGTCTTCATTTGTCTCATCCACTAAAAAGGAGCTTTTTTCCACTAAAAGAAAATTCTCTAAGTCTTTTTTAGTAAAGCCAAGAAAAGGACGAAATAGCTTCATATTCAAAAAAAAAGAGATAGGCTTCATCCCTTCTAAATGAAAAAGACGAGCTCCTTCCAAAACCCGCTTTAAAACCGTTTCTGCTAAATCATCTGCATGATGAGCGAGCAAAACCGCTTCATACTCCTGCTTTTTTTGTAGAGAAGAAAAAAATTGATATCGAAAATCTCTAGAGGAAGCCTCCAGATTTTTATCTTCTCTAAAGGGTTTTCGGGCAAAGTGAAAGATTAGCCCCTTTTCTTCCGCTTTTTTTTGAAGAAGTAAAGCCTCTTTTGCACTAGACTCTCTCCATCCATGATCTACATGAGCAAGATGCAAGCAAAAATCTTTCTTTTTTTTACACTGCAAAAGCGCTTGTAAAAGCGCTTGAGAATCTCCTCCTCCAGAATAAGCGAGAAGAAGGGGTTTTTTATAGGAAAAATATTTTTGTAAAAATTGGGATAAAAAAAAAGAGAGCATCAAAAGGAGTCTTTTACCTAGTTCTAGAAAAACGGTTTCCTAAAATAACTACTTAGAGCCATGATAGCCTTTAAGAGCCATTTAAACCAGCTTTTATGCCCCTTTTTTGGACTTATCTTTTAAAGAAATATTTTCGTGTTTTTACCCTTTCTACTTTTGGGTTTATTACTATTTTGATGTCGGCAAAACTAAAAGATATAGCCCAATTTTCCGTTCTCTCTTCTAGTCTGAAAAATACCCTGCTGTTTGCATTACTTCAGACCCCCCATATCTTGTCTATAGCTCTTCCTATTTCTTCTCTTATTGCCTCTTTTACTTTGTTTCGCCATCTAACTCTTTCTTCTGAAATTACGGCTCTTCGCTGTTTTAAAATGAGCCTTTTGCCTATATATGCTCCTATCTTTATCGCCTCTTTTTTCCTTTTTTTATCCCACTTTTATATCTGTTCTGAGCTGACTACCTACTCCAAGCATAAATCAAGAGAGATGGTACTAAAAAGCACTACGGAAAACCCTCTGCTTCTTTTAAAAAGACAAAAGCTTTTGAGGCTTCCTAAAAGCTATATCGACTTTACGTTGAGTAGCGATGGAAAAAGAGCACAAAATATGACGCTTATCTTCAAAAATCCTGATACTAAAGGGCTCTTACTAGTCTCGGCAAAGAAAATGCTTTTAAAAAAGCAAAACCTAATAGGGGAAAAATGCTCTTTTTTATCTACTTTTAAACCGACAAAGGAAGGGTTTGATAAAATTATTTTGGAAAACCAAGAAACTATTACCTCCTACGCCCCAGAGATCTCTTCTTTTATGAAAAAGAGTAAAGAAAGAATGAATGCCACTTCTCTACCTTTAAGGATCCTACTTTTGTATTCGGAAAAAACAGAAAAAATGGCTTCTTTTTTAAAAGAGCTCACAAGAAGATTTTCCCTTGCTTTTTCCGTAATTTCCTTTACCTTCGTAGGATTTTGTTTTAGCCTATCCCTTTCTCGTTTTGTCTCTTTCAAAAAACTATTTCAACTCTCTCTTCTTGTTTTATTTTTTTTTCTCTCTTATTTCCTGGCAAAAGGATGGAAAGTCTCCTTCTTTTTTTCTATTTCCCTCTTTATCTTGCCTCATTTTATTTTATTTTTCTTTGGGGCTTTTTCCCTACTTAAAATCAGAAGGGGTATTGAATGAGGTTCTTTTTTTGGCAAAGAAAGTGGCTTCAAAAGCTTTTCCTTTCTTTTATTTTTCTTTTATCTCTCTTTTTTTTCCTATTTCTCTTGGTAGATATGAGTTTAGGCGGTGGGAAACTGTTGAACCGCTCTAGTTTTTCTTTTGCCTCTTTTTTTCTGTATTATCTATGTCAATTTAGCCTTTACTTAGACCTTTTTTTCCCTGCCAGCTGCTTATTAACCTTGGTTCACTTTCTCATAAAAAAAAGAAATCACCTAGAAATTGCTGGGTTACAAATAGCGGGCTTTAGCAGAAGGGAGCTTTTTCTTCCTTTTCTTTTTTTTTCCTTTATCCTAATGCTTTTCTTATATGGTCATATGCAGTGGGGCCTACCAAAATCAGCACAATATCTGCAAGCTTTCCAAAAGGAAAAAAAGGGGTTATTTACTCTCCCTTTAAGGGATGGATCTAAACTGGTTTTTGAAAGATATGTTCCTTCTTTGCATAAAATCTTTGATGCTTTTTGGATAAAAAATCCTGATGAGATTTGGCATCTTCACTCCCTTTCCACTGGAAAAGAAAAAGAGGGGTTTTATGCAGATCGTTTTTTACGAAATGAAAAGGGTTTTTTAACAAAAACGGTTTCCCTAACAAAGATTTCTTTTCCCTCATTTACCCTTCCTCAAAAACTCCTTTTCCTCCCCACAAAATTTCAACCTCTTTCGCTTCTTTACCAGCAGACCCAAAAAACCTCTCTGCTTTTTGAAGAAGATACTTCCCTTTTACATACTTCCCTTTTCCATCACCTAAGCTCTCCTCTTCTTTTACCCCTTCTTGCTTTTGCTATTTTTCCTTTTTTTCTTTCTTTTCAAAGAAGAAATATCCATTTTCTTTTCTACGCTTTTTCTCTATTAGGATTTATCCTTTTTGAAGCCCTTTTAAATTCCCTTTTGATTTTTAGTGAAAACGGGGTTTTTTCTCCCTCTTTAGCTATTTTTTCTCTCTACGGCCTTTCCTTTCTGTTTTTTTCTTTTTTCTACTTTTTCCCTCCTGTTAAAAGGAGAAACTTCAATTTTTCTTTGAAAAGAAAAGAAAGCCTTTCTATGTTTTAGAAAAGGGTCTTCTTTATGAAATTTTTCTTCTTTTGTCTCAGTCTTATCTCTTTTCTATTTGCAGAGAGTCTTCCTAGAAAAGAAACCCTTGTAAAACCAAAAAAAAATGCCCCTCCCATGATAGAGGGATATAATGCTCCTTCTAGAATTGATCTAAGGTCTAGTTGGAACCTTTTTTTTGGAGGAGGAGCGCTTTACCAGATAGCAAAAGAAAGAGGGCTTGACTTCACGCTCTCTGATGTGACTTCTACTTCCACTTTAGTCTTCGGAAAAAAACTGGAGCCTGATTACAAATTCAAGCTCGGATTTAGTGCTCTTTTTGGGTTTTTTACAGATTTTGATAATTGGGATTTTCAGGCAGCATTCTTTCGCTATCATCCTCATATTACCACTTCAGTAAACGCCCTACCCACAGGAGCTTTAGTTATGCGCTGGTTTTCCTCTTCTCCTAGGGCCTCTTCTGCTGTTTCTAGGTGGAATCTTCTATGGAATCAAGTAGATACAGAGATGGGGCGATCTTTTTTTGTAGGGAAAGAGCTTTCTATGAGGCCTTTTTTAGGTCCCCGCCTTCTTTGGGGAAAGCAAAGATATAAGATTTCTGCCTCTATTTCTGATTTAGACGGACAAGAGAAAATTTCTAGAAATACCAGCCAATATTGGTGCTTGGGGCCAAGACTTGGGCTTTGTAGTAACTGGCATCTTACCAAAAGTTTTACTATACAGGGAAAGCTGGCCTCTTCTTTCATTTACGAAAAAAACCGAGTTCACGCTGTTATCGACGATGCCACCACAAGCTCTTTTCAAAAAAGTTTTGATGTAAAAACCCTCTACCGTGAGATAAAACCCCAACTAGATGCTAGAATAGGGATCCATTGTGGAACCTATTTTTCTCATTACAAATGGCACTTTAAACTTCTTTTGGACTATGTTTTCCAGATCTTTTGGGAAGAGAATAAGATGAGAGCCTTAGTGGATGAGCTAGTAGCTCAAACTGGGGCAAGCCCTGGAGCCTTAAGTATACACGGAGCAAACGTCTCCTTAGAATTTAGTTTCTAAAATCTCCCTTGATTTAGTTCAAAATGACATGGCCTGATGGACCTATAAGAGGACTTCAGTAGGTGAACTTGAGAAAGTCTATTACTTGGAATTAGAATGTAGGAAAAATTCGGATACCTATTTAAGATCCACGTCTGAGCTTTAAAGACCGCTTATTTCCCAAAATTGGGAAAAGGGCACTTCCTGAAAAAATTTTGCTCCGTCAGCTCTCTCTTCTCCTTGCAAAATAAAGAAAAAGAAAGAAAAATGAGGCTCTATGAAAAAATACTTTTTCACAGGGCTAGTAATCCTTTTACCCTTGACGGTGACTATTGCCGTTGTCGTGTTCTTGGTTAACCTCCTTACTAAGCCTTTTCTTGGTTTTGTAAGCCATTTTCTCTCCCTGACTAAGTTACAAAACTTCCAGCTCTTCATGATTCCCCCAGAAAAGCTCATCCGCTATGGCAGTCAGTTTCTAATTATAGTGGGACTTTTTTTTATTACTCTTTTGCTAGGGTTAATTGGAAGATGGGTCATATTTCGGTTTTTCTTCTCAATTTCTGACAAGATTATACAGAAAATTCCTTTAGTGAATAAAGTTTATAAAACTACGCAAGATATTATTAAAAATTTGTTTGCTTCGGATAAAAACTCCTTTAAGCAGGTCGTAATGGCTCCTTTTCCTTACAAAGGAGTTTATTCTATTGGTCTCATTGCGGGAGATTCCCCTGAAAATTGTAAAGCTTCCTTGCAGGCTTCTTTGGTTTCTGTCTTTATTCCGACCACTCCAAATCCTACTACGGGCTTTCTTTTATTATTTAAAAAGGAGGATTTAATCTTTATTGATATGAAAACAGAAGAAGCGGTCAAATATATCGTTTCTTGTGGGGTAATCATCCCTGAAAAAAAAGGAGAAGAATGAAACGCTATTTTTTCACAGGATTGATCATCTTGCTTCCTCTTGCTCTAACTCTTTGGCTTTTCTGGTACTTGCTAGATCTTTTTACAGCCCCTTTTCTCCCTTTTTTATTACAAAAATTCTCCTTGCACTACCCCTCTATCCCCTTTGATTTCATTATTTTTCTTTCTCGTTTAACTATCTTGTTTTTATTAACTCTCTTCACTTTTTTCTTAGGGATTATTGCAAGGTGGTTTTTTATTCGTTCCTTAATCCAGCTTACGCAGAAAATTTTTTCTAAGCTTCCTGTAATTCGCACTGTATATAGAGTATCCAAGGATATTATTAGCGCTTTTTTTTCAGAAAAAAAGGCAAAAGCTTTTCGAAACCCTATTATTATTCCTTTCCCAGAGGAAAATACTCATTCAATTGGCTTTGAAACAGGAGTTGTCCCCTTTTGTTGCCAAGAAAAAATAAAAGACCCTTTAAAAACCGTCTTTGTACCAACGGCTCCGCACCCCATATCCGGTTATCTGCTCATGGTACCAGAAAAAAATTTAAAAAATCTTTCTATGACAAACGAAGAAGCCTTAAAATTTACTATTTCCTGTGGCCTGGTAACTTCTACGAATCATTCCCCCAATTAATTTCCTTTAAAATCTTTAGGAAAGAATCTTTTGATCTAGGAAATTTCTTGGGATCTTCCCCATTTGAAAAGCAGCATAAAACCAAAGAAGAGAAACTATCCCCAACAAAATGGTAGAAAAAAGCAGGGGCTTTATAGAAAAAAAACTCGGAAAAAAAAGGAGGAAAAAAGAAGCAAGGGCTTTTGCACTTCTATAGGCAAAAACATCAATAAAGGCCTTTACCCGAAACTTTTCATCCAGAGGTAAAGGAGCGTATAAAAGCTCTCTTAATACCCCAAAGAAAGAGTAATCTACTGATTTTAGACTCACATAAGAATAGGAAACAGTGGAAAGGGAAGGGAATAAAAAAGTCATAAAAATATTACACCCTAAAAAAAGGGGGATCATGCAATGGCCTACAGCAGGAGCTATCCAAGATAATAAAAAAATTCCCAGTAAAACCTGGAAGGAAGTAGAGACTAGGTTAGTAACAGATACTACCCTAGCATAATACTGAGTTCTAAAATCTAAATCTTGAATGGCACCTTCCAAAAAAGATCCAAACTGAAAGTCAATCAAAGCAACGGATGTTTGCATAGAAATTACTAAAAAAAGAAGAAGAAAAAGGTATTTGGAAGAAACTATCTTTCCCACAACAGAAAAACCTTTGGAAGAGGCAGAAAAGAGATTTTTTCCTTGAGATACCTCGCTCCTTCTATAAGCAAAGCGGTAAGCAAAAAATACAACCAAGTAAAAGGGAACTGTTAAAATCAATAATTTTTCTGATCCAGTATGAATTGCTAAAAAACCCGGAAAAAGACTGCCTATAACAGAGCCTACCCCTCCTGCTGCAAAAATAATTCCATATAAGCTCTTAGCTGAGGAGGAGGGTATAGTAGAATGAATCATCGACCAGAGTTGTTTGAACATAAAAAGAATGTAGATATCCTTCCAGATAAAGTGAAAAAAAGAAATGCTGGGATAATCTTTGATAAACCAAAAGCTAATACAGCTAATTCCCATCACAAAACAGACAAAAGCCCGAAAAAATCGATAAGCCCCTATTTTCGGTAGCACCCAGTTATAAAAAGAGATAATCCCTAAATTTAGAAGAAGGGAAAATAGCCATGCATAAGGGAAGAGTTTGGCAGAAAAATGGGTAATAAAAAAGGCATTGCTAGTGGGTCTGCTTACACCATATTCTGCACTGATGAAAAAACCACAAAGCATCGCAGCAAAAAAAAAGAACTTTTTAGTAGATATAAGTCCTTTGTAGTGTGCTTTTACCTGACTAAACATTTTTACCCCTTGTAATTCTTCAGAGCCTCTAAAAGAAGCTCCTCGTAATCAGGAGAAAAATAAATCCAACTAGAACAAGGATTATTTACCTTGCCCAACAGCTCAGAACACTCTTTAGCTGTTTCTACCATAAGATGCTTTCTAGAAACAGGAAAACAAAGAGCTTCTTGAGATACAGACGGCTTTTGCTTTTCCCAAGCTACAAAAGAAGCAGGAATCCCTACCTTCTTACAAAGACTTGCAAAGGATTTCTCAGCCATAGCAAAAGATAAGGGCATCGCTTTAAATCTATGTTCTTTAGATAAAATCCTCTTCGCTTCTTCATACCCTTTTTTCTCAGGATTTTTGGCACACTGAAAAAGGGCAGATAACACTTCTGTATCTCTATAAGATAGAAAAGTTTCTATATCAGTAAGATTTATTCCTTCGAAGAAAAAGGACAAAAACCTTTTCAGGTGAAAATTATATGCCTTCACCGAGGAGTATTGATAAACTCTTTTATGCATAAAATGTCTAGCCAGTAAAAGAGCTTCACAAGACTCTACACCATTTTCGTTAATTCCCAAAGCCAACCCCCCTTGCGGACAAGGTAAAATACGAAGCATTTCTATAAGCTGTTCATAGTCAAAAAGGCCATAGGCCACTCCAGTGCTTTTCGAGTCTCTCAAGAGATAATCAATTCGGTCGGCTCCAAAAAAATCTCCAGTAATGATATGGGAGACTATTTTTTCCCAAGGAGTAAGATGTTTTCCAAAAAACTGGTAATACTTTTTTTCTCCTATAGCAATCTTAGCTACATCCTCTCGAAAATCTCTATCTGGGAAAATTTGAGTAAACTCCTCCTGAATTGGATCGAAAACGGTTTTTAAATAAGAGCTATGGATAATTTGATAAGTCATCCACTCATGTCCTTTTTCCCCTAAAAGCTCTTCTTCCGCTACATGAGAAAAAGGGGGATGTCCCAAGTCATGACATAAAGCTGCCAAACGGAGCACCTTTCTCCAATAATGGTATTCTTCAGAGCCTTTTCTGGGGACTAGGTCAAAAATATCGGGTCTTACATTTTTACATAAATTATGAAAAATCCGGGTTGCAAGCTCCATTACCCCTAAAGAGTGCTCAAAGCGAGTGTGGGTAGCTCCAGGATACACGAGATACGAAAGTCCTAGCTGACGAATATAATGGAGTCTTTGGAAGGGTTCTGAGCTAATTAATTTTTTTACAGAAGAGCCAAAACGGATAAATCCATGCAAAGAATCATAAATTTTTTTGTCTTTGGAAAGAAAATCCTTACCCACGGCTCCATCTCCTACTAGATCCCCATATTATCGCAAGAAGAGGTTTTCCTTATAGATAGAAAATCTTTTAGACAGAAAGGGGCCTCTATAATAAAAAAGCCCCTTCTTCTTCAAAACCAGTGAAAACTACTAAATCGGCAATAGGTTCGGATTTTTCCTCTGGAGAAAAGCCCCCGAAAATACCCCCAGAAAAAGTAGACCCAAAAGAACAAAGAGCCTTAAAGCCGCACCAATGACACTAAAGAGGCCGCTTCTATTCTCAATCCTCTTTCCTATAAGGTCGTCTTCGAATGAAATCTTTTTTTCCCGTTTTCCAGATCCAGTAATAACCGGAAAAAAACTCTTCATAAATCCACTATCAAAGGTCTGTTTTATACGAACACCTAAGTGATAGACCCGAAGAGCCTCTAAAAAATCCTTAGATAACTTGAATACAGACATAGGAACAAGATCTAAAGAGCCCTTACCTGGCTCAACCTCTATAGAAAGCGTCTTTCCTTCCTTTATATTCTTCACTCTCTTCCAAAAATGGGGACTGCCAATCTGTTCCTTAGAAAGCTCTATATTTTTCCCTTTAGAGTCAAAAAAAAGGATGTTTGGAGGAGTAAACTTTGTGTGGTAATCTTGGCCCGAAGTAGGGTTTGATCCAATCTGTTCAGAATCGATTTGAGAACCATCAGCACTTAAGTAAAAAGGCCCTTGAGAACGAGAAAAAACCCCCTCTTCTTCTTTTGTAAGAGGACTCATAAGAGCAACATCACCCAATCCGGGATCTCTTTTCAAATAGATACGTACATCCTCCAGAGATTTTTTCCCGGAGAGAAAGGATTGAAGTGTAGGATGGTTTATGAGACCGTTTTTACCAGTTAAAAATACCCTACACCTACTGGTAATTTTTCCTCCATCTGTATCTGTTTTAGCTGAAACACCCGAAGCCCTTTCTTCTACCCTACAAAGATACAAGAAATTCAAAGCTGGAGCAAGCCCGTGATTATCAAAACGAAGTCCTCCTAAGCATGAATCACTTTTTACTCTAAATCCAAGCTCCTCGTAAGCTTCTCTTATCGCCGCCGCCTCTACATCCTCCCCATCTGCTCCACCTCCAGCAAACTGAATTCTTCCATTTTTGATAATAAAATATAATTCTTGGGAACCATCAAAACTTGTTTTCAAGGGAAAAACTGTTCCCCCCATAACGTAAGATGGATTCTGCCCTAAAACATTTTGAAAGACCTTTTGACTATAACAGTGGGTATACTTAATGACTTGATCCCTCGCGCTCTGAGCTATAAGAAGACTTGAACCGGGGACTTGCATATCTCCAGGGATCAAAGACATCACAGGAGCTTGTATACCTATTTGAAACCAAAGAGAAAAAGAGAGAAAATCTTGGTTCTTCGCGCTATTGAAGAGATCAGTTATTTTTTCTTGAAGTTGGTGAAAGGCAATACCTCCTACTTCTCGCCAACTAGGGCTCTTTCTAGCAGGGGTGTTATTACGGCTTTTTGTCTTAGATGTACCAGCATTCTTACTAGAATTAGCCTCATTTATTTGTAAGTTTTTACAAAATAGAAGGTGCAGTCCTTGATAAGGATCAAGCACTAATACGGGCTTTTTCCCAAGAATTGAATCAGTAGGATAATAATAGCGCCCTCTTAAATTTACTCTTAACCTCTCTTTTAAGTCCCCTTCCTCATAACCATTAAGCCCTAATCCAGCACAAAACTGCCGAACACACAGGGCTACTTCCTTTGACATGACTACCTCTTTATAAAATTCTTCGAACAGAGCATTCTCTTTCAAAGAGATCATTTTTATCTAGTTTTTTCCATAGTAAATATTTCCTTTTATGAGATACCTTAAAGTTTTCAAGAGGATGAAAAAATTAGAATCTACTAAAGACCTTTTACACATTGGGTATTTATGCGCAAAGACCCTGCTAAAGAATTTTTAGAAAAGAAAAAGCAGGTTTTAGATAATCTGGAATCTTTAGAAGCCGCTCTTTCCTTATTTCCTGACTCCCAGGAGGATACTTCTGATTCCTTCTATGAAGAGCTAGAATCTTTGATGGAAAAGGTAGAATCTTGCCAAGAAACAGCAGAGTTTTTTAGCTTAGTTGAAATAGCTAAAGAGATAGAACACAACATGGATGTCTGGTTTTGCCAGTGGGGAAAAACTCAAATGGAGCTCTCCTGGCCTGAGGAGGATTTATGAAAAAAGCCTTAGTTTGGGAAGGAATTTTTTTTATCATACTTGGTGTTTTAGCCATTTTGTTTCCCCACATTTCAACCTTTGCTATAGAACTTATTCTGGGATGGCTTCTTATTCTCTCTGCTGTTTTTCAAATCTTTGCCCTTTTTACAAAAAAGAATCACTTACCCTTTTCTCAGTCTTTGCTACTTGCTGTAGCTTATGCAGGAGTGGGTCTTCTGCTGGTTTTTTACCCTTTAGAAGGAGTACAAACGCTAACACTTCTTTTAGCTCTCTTATTTTTTCTCCAGGGACTCTACAGTCTTTTTACTGCTTTTCACACAAAGTTCCCCCCTATTTCTAGAGCCTGGCTTTTTGTAAGCGGCCTTATTAGTATATGCCTTGCTTTCTTAGTTTGGTCCAGGTGGCCTCAGGATTCTTCTTGGCTAATGGGGCTTTTTTCAGGAGCTAACTTGGTCCTTTTGGGTATCTCCTACCTGGTGTTAGGAAAGTTCTTTCGCAAAATTTAACTCCTTCCCTTTTTAATCTAGTTTTGTTTTTTTGAAAAAAAAGGGGAAAGCTTTGAAATCTTTCTGGTCTCTTTTTTGGCTTCTTTTAGTAGGCTTTATTGACTACTTAGGAATTGGGCTTGTCTACCCTCTTTTTTCCTCTTTGTTTTTTCATCCAAGCTCCTCTTTTCTTCCCGAAGAATTTAGTCCTGTTTTACGAGGTCTTTGTCTAGGAATCCTACTTTCCTTAATGCCTATTTTTCAGTTAATTAGCGCCCCTTTCTGGGGAAAGTATTCTGACATAAAAGGGAGAAAACCCATCTTATTAAAAAGCCTTTCTATTTTGGCTTTTTCCTATCTAGTAGGGATTTTTGCTATTTCCCAATTCAGCCTTACTTTGCTAATACTCAGTAGAGCCTTAGCAGGCATAGGAGGAGGATCTGTGTCTGTAGTTCAGGCTGCTTTATCTGATTTGAGCGCTCCAGAAGAAAAGCCACATGCCTTCGCGCTTTTTAATATGGTACTTGGAGCGGGATTTACCATCGGTCCTTTCTTAGGAGGAAAGCTTTCGGAAATTTCCTTTTTCGGACAAAGTGGATTCTTAACCCCCTTCTGCTTTTCTTTTTTGCTCATTTTAATAAATATCTCTATGCTTTCCCTTTTTTTTAAAGAAGCTTCTTTCTTGAAACTTTCTTTACAAGAACCTTCTTTAAAGACAAAGATATGGCACAGGCAAAAGGTGTGCTCTCTTTTGGTTTGCGCTTTTATTTTTAGCTTTGGCTGGTCTTTTTTTTTCGAGTTTGTTCCTGTTTATCTTATTGGAAAATACCACTTTGCCTCTTCCGATGTGGGAAACTTCTATGCTTATTCAGGAGGATTTTATGCTTTGAGCTGCGCTCTTTTTATCAAACCAGTGGTGAAAAGATTCACCTCAGAGGCTATATTTTTGGTAGCCCTTTTTCTAGCCGGTTTTTACTCTCTTCTATTTCTATGGGTCTCTCATCCCGGTTATTTTTGGGCCTACCTTCCTCCTTTGCTGTTCCTAGTAGCTCTTGTCTACCCCACACTAACTGCCATGATTTCCAGGGAAGCAGGAGAAAAAGAGCAAGGGAAAATGTTGGGCATTTTACAATCTACCCAATCTGCCGCCTTTGCCTTAAGTCCCCTTTTCTCTGGCTATTTAGTGGGAGTTTACCCTCACATGCCTATCCTAATAGGGGGAGCAAGTATGCTTTTAGCAGGAAGCTTTTTTTCTCTATTTCTTCTTTTTCGTTTTTTAAAAAAAACAGAATTGCCTAAGAAATAGCTAGCGACGTAACATTTGATAGCAAAAAATAGCAATAGCAGCTGCCTGGGAAACATTTAGAGAGGAAATTTTCCCTTGTAAAGGAATATACAAAGAAAGATCAGAAAGCTTTTGTATTCGCGGTTGAATCCCTTTTCCCTCAGATCCCAAAATAAGAACCGTTTTTTTAGGAAAGGTAAAAAAACGAATATCTTTTGCTTTTTCTTTCATCTGAAGAGAAATGATCGAAAAACCCTCTTTTTTAAAGGTCTTTATTTCTTCTCCCCAGTTTTTTATTTCTATTAAAGGAACCATTTCTGAAGCTCCTGAGCTTGCTTTAGAAACAGCAGGAGAAAGACCTGCTCCTTTTGTATAGCAAACTGCGTCAACAGAAAAGCATTCCCCTGTCCTTAAAATAGCACCCAAGTTTTGAGGATCATAAATCTCGTCTAAAAAAAGAATCAAAGAGCGCTCTTTTTTTCTCCGGAAAAGCTCTTTTAAAGAAAAGAGTTTTTTAGGAAGAACTTGCGCAATAATTCCTTGGTGAGAAGAAGAGTTTGTCTGCCTTTGTAAAAGGGAAGACTCTCTTTTTTCGATAGGAATTTTTTCTCTTTGGAGCCTCTGAAGCAGTCCTTTTTTTCGATCCTTTACTTTGGAAGAAAAAGAAACGTATACCCTTAAGATTCTTTTCGGGTTTTCCCTTAAAACTTCTTCTATTGGATTAATTCCCATGATGAAATAGGGGGCTTTTTCTTTTTTTTTCATCTAAAACATCCTAGTCACTGAAAAAACGGCTGCCAGCATAAGATGGTTACACTTATAGCGACTTTGTAATATTTGTACCAAAGTGGGGGCTGAGGGAATCACCCCTCTTTCCTCCTTTTTTATCCCTACTCCTTGCACATGGGAAGAAAAATAAAATATATTTCCCCCCAAAGAAAAATTCCATTTTGAGGAAAAAAGATAGATTAATTCGAAAGCTCCAGAATGTCCATGAGCTCCCTTTTTTTTCGTATGAGAGTTAAAAGTGATCGTTTGAAAGTTAGTTAAAACCCCACTGGTATCAAACTGAAAGATGTTTTCCCTCTGAAAAGTTGCCTGTTTTAGCTGTATGAAATGAAACGCGTAGTCCATTCGCATAGAAAAAGGGCCTCCTGGATCTATCCAAAAATTTACTCCTATAAAAGGCCCCATCCATTTCGTCCATAAATTTTTAGAGGAAGCACTGAAACTTCTTTGAAAAAAAGCCCCCCCACCTAAATCTCCTTCAAAAGGGTCTGGCAGAGTCTGACTCCTTTTTAATTTTTCCCAAAGGGCTTGATAGCCTACTAAAGGGGTTAAAACTACCTTGTAGTATCTTTCAGGGGTTAGATTTACGCTGTATCCAAAGACCCCCTTTAAATCATAGGACTCTCCCTTTGTTTGTAAAACAAAGGGGGTAGGGGTAGAAGTAAAGCTTAAATTTTCAGGCTCAAAAAAAGCTTTTCCCTTTCCAAAAAAGGCATACCCCCCTTTAACAAGAAGATAGATATCTCTTTGTACAGTCCTAAAGGTGACAAAGTTTTGATAAAAGCGAACATTTTTATAAGTCTGCTTTTGTAGATCGTCTCCTATGAAGAAAGCTTTAATTTTGAGATGATCCTGCCTAAATCCTTGCTCTAAATCTATAGAGAAAGGAACACATACAGTAGCAAAAGAAGAAGAGAGAAAAAAAAGAAAAAAAAACCAAAGCTTCATAGAGGTTTTTCCCTTTTTTCCCAATAGTCCTTTCCATAATCATAACAAAGCTCTTCTTCTCTTTGTATATCTCGGTTTGCATACAAAATTACCTTCATAATCCCCTCATGAAATATTAAAAAAGAATCGCAATTTCCCTTTTCCTTATGGTTCATAAATCGGGTGAAATTCCCTTGTCTTTTTGCATCAATGGTGTAAGGAGTCTTCTTATATTCCCCTATAAAATACTCAAAACAATAGCTGTTTTTCTGATCCTTTCTCTTTTTTCTCTTACGCAAAATCCCTGTATATTCCCCTATAAAATCTCCTTTTTTCAAATTTTTTAAGGCAAAAACCCCATAGCCAATGATCTCATTTACAGACTTTATCGCAACAAAAGAACTTCTTTTTTCTCTCAACTCCTTATGATAATAAACCCCTAGCCATTTTCTCTCCTGACTGATTCCCTTTTTTTTCTTAGCTTTTTGGCACATCTTTTCCACTTTTAAGCGATAAGAAAACTTTTCATATTCCAAACAGTCCGCATATCGAATCTGAAAATAACCCTCATAATCTTGGGTAACTTCTCCTTCTTTTGTAAAAATCCAAGGAAGATCTATTTTTTGCAAAAAACCCTCTCTTCAAGATTTTTCCTAGGATAGAACCTTTTTTTCTATTTCTCAAGCTAAGAACCAGACTTAGAAGGGTCCGTTTTTCCCTGTAACCTTCCCAAAGTAGACAAAAAAAATATTGCTATAAAAAAAAACTTTACCCAAAATCAGCCGCAAAATTTTAAAGAGGAGATGTTCATGTCTTACAATTTAAGTGCCTACTGGCAAAGTCCTGCTTCCCGTTTTACTTCTCTCGGCTTTGCTCTAAATCTTGCCTCCTACCTAATTCCCGAATCTCCAGAGGAAGGTGATATTAACCAATCTGAAAAGTCTCCTGCTGTTATGAAAAAATGCGTAGCTGGTTTAGTTTTTGCCTCCGTTCTTCCCACTTTTGCCAAGTTGAGTCTTGTTTTTCATGCGGCTTATTTTTTAAAAAATGCCTTTTCAATGGAGAAAAAAAACTGGAAAAATCTTTGCACTACCGATGTTCCTCTCATAGCTTTGGAATTTCTAGTTCTCTATTTTAGTAACCTCATAGCAATTGCTCTGATTTTTTCTAGCTCTAATTCGGCGCAAAAATTCCTAAATTCATTTCACCAAAAAATTGAGAGTTTAGCCCCTCCATCACCCGATAGAGGTGTCCCTCTTAGTAACTGGACTAATCTTTTCTGGAATTAGTAGAAAAAGCTAAAGGATAGCTGCTTCTTTTTTGGCAGGTAAAAGGAGATCCATAGTTTTAAAGATCTCTTCTATTACTGCCTGTTTTGCCCCTGCTGCGTCAATCTTGTATAGATTTTCTTTTTCACGGTAGAAATTAAGAAGGGGTCGGCTTTGGTCTTCATAGATCTGTAGACGCTTTTTAAAAATTTCCTCTTGATCGTCTTCTCTTTGATATAAAGCGCTTTTGCAACAATCACAAATCCCCTCTTTTTGGGGAGGGATATGTTTCTTATGAAAACAAGCCTTACAGAAAGAGCAGGTAAGCCTCCCTACGATTCTTTCTACAAGAAATTCTCGAGGAATATCGAAATGTAAAGCTACTACTTTCTGTAAAGAAAGTCTTTTATATAAAGCTTCTGCCTGGCCCAAAGTCCTAGGAAAGCCGTCTAGAATAATTCCCCCTTTACAGTCTTGTCTTTCGATTCTAGAAAAAAGAAGATCTAAAACAAGTGCGTCAGGGACCAGTTTTCCTAATTTGATAAATTCTTGCGCTTTTTTTCCAGAAGAAGTCCCTTCTTTGACGCTTTCCCGAAAAAGGTCCCCTGTTGAAATATGAGGAAGACCCAATTTCTTACTTAAAGCAAGCGCATGGGTTCCCTTTCCTGCTCCTGGAGGTCCTAGCAACAAGAGAATTATAGGGGCATAACCCCCTCTATATGAGGTCAATAAATCCATAGCTGCTCCGAAAAAACCCAAATTCTGAAGGAAACCATTGTAGCAGAAAGCTCTCATGGAGAAAAGGAAGTTTTTTCCCTTTTAGAGAAGAGTTTTTTTAAACAACCTCTAAATGAAATGTCTTACCCGACTTTATACTATTGCTTACAGCGCACTCTTTTATAGCCCGATCTAAAGTCTCTTTTATTTTCACTCTCTCAGAGGCTTGTTCTACTTTAATAGAAATATCGAGATGAGATATCCAAAGATGATTTTCTTGGGGATGCTTATCCATTTGAATCTCTGCCTTCCCCAATAGTTTTTGAAAAGAGAGGTTTGATTTTTCACAGTAGACCTTGAAAGTGGCTACAATACAATTTAGAACAGAAAGGGCAAAAAAGTCTTCTGGAGAATACCCCTTACCTGGGCCCCCAAACTCAGGGGGAATCGCAGAATCTATAGGAGGGAAGTCATCTGCCTTGGACTTCCAGATATTAGCGATACCAGAAGAGGCCTCGCAAAAAACGGTAAAGCTCACCGGAAGTTTAATCATACAGTCCCCCTTGACTATTCCTTTTTTAGATCGCTCTTTTCCCTTTTTTTGTAAAGATCGATCTTACCAAATCCCAAGAACTTTCCACCAAAGCCCCCCTGCAAAAAACCAAAGAGCAATATTTACGACACTTACCACACCTCCTATCTTCCACCACTTGGTAAGAGGAACATACCCTGCTCCGTACAAGATAGGAGCAGGCCCTGAACCATAGTGAGTAAGCCCTCCAAAGAGACTACTAAAAAAAGCTAAAACTAAAGCCGCCAAATAAGGAGGAGTTCCTAAAGCAATTGCTACGATTAAAAAAGGAGCGTACATAGCCCCGATATGAGCTAAATTACTAGCAAAGAAATAATGAGAATAAAAATAAAGAAGAGCCAAAACAGAAAAACCCGCATAAACGCTCAATCCTTTGACACTACCTACTACAGCACTACCAAACCAAGTAGTAAGTCCAAATTGATTCAAATAAGTGGCCATAGTGACTAAAACGGCAAACCAAAACAAGGTATCCCAGGCTCCTTTTTCCTCTAAGATATCCCTCCAACTTAAAACATTGGTTAGAATTAAAAAAGAAAGCCCTACTAAAGCTGCTACACTTGCTTTAATGCCAAAAGCACCTCCAAAAATCCAAAGTGTAATCAAAATAACAAAAGTAACTAACATTAGATACTCTTGTTTTTTCATTTTTCCTAGTTCTTCTCTTTTTTTACGAGCAAACTCTTTTGCATGAGGTGTCTTCTTTACCTGAGGAGGATATAACTTGTAGATCAAAAAAGGAATTACACTCAAACTAACTAAACCAGGGACTAGTCCCGCAAGAGCCCAAGTTCCCCAACTCAATACTACACCAGATTGACCTGCTAATTGCGCTACTAAAGGATTGCCTGCCATAGAGGTTAAAAACATAGCGCTCGTAATTGTGGAACCTTGAAAAGCAACCTTTATCAAAAAAGCGCCTAACTTCTGAGAAGAAGCATCTAGTGGATCGCTATGAAAAGCTTTTGCTACAGAACGAAGGATCGGATAAATAACTCCTCCTACTCTAGCAGTTACACTGGGAATAGTGGGGGCTAAGATAAGGTCAGTGGCTAAAATGCCATAGCTTAATCCTAAAGTACTCTGTCCAAAAAGCTCCATAAAAAAGTAGGCCACTCTGCTTCCCAACCCCGTAAGGATAAATCCTCTTGCAATGAAAAAAGCCATAACGATAAGCCAGACTACATCATTGGAAAAACCAGAGAAAGCCTCTGCGAAGGTTAAGGTACGAGTTAAAATAGAAACTGTTAAAGACATAACAGCAATAGCACCCATCGGAAAAGGCTTTAAAATGATTCCTAAAATGGTAGCACAGAAAATGGAGAAAAGCTGCCAAGCCTTAGGAGAAACCCCCATTGGGGCCCCTATATTCCAGAGAAGGATTCCTAAGAAAACCGCAAATAAAAAAGAAAAAACCGTTTTATTTTTTGTGAAAAAAGAAAACATACCCCGCCCCTGATAATTGTCCAATCGTTTTGTGGTAGATGACATAGCAAGACACCCTACGCTTATGAAAAACCTTCATTATAGAAACTTTTTCTGTTCTTGGGAAAGTTTTTTTGAATTTATGGGGTGGCATAACCCTTTAGATTTATCTATGCTAATACAACAAAAAAAACCCTTTTAACCCCGATTTTACCGAGTATTAGCTTGCAAAGCTTTTCCCTTTTTGTTTATACCCAAGGGAAACCACCTACTAAAATTTTATTCTGTGCATTTATCCGTATTTTTACTCTTGTTAACCGCTTTTTTCTTGTGGGGTTTTTGGGCAAACACCATAAAAATGGGAAGAGGAATCCGCTTTGAGTTTTATTATCTCGATTTTTTGGTAGGAATTTTTCTTGTAAATCTTCTCCTTCTCCTATTTTTTGGAGAAAGGTGCAAAGAAATCTCTTCCCTAATTCAAAAAGACCCTCGCTTTGTCATTTTATCCATTGTTTCTGGGGTCTTATTTAACGTAGCTACTTTTTTCTTAGTAGCAGGCATTTCCTTAATCAGTCTTTCCTATTCCTATCTTCTCTGCTTTGGAACTGCTTTAATCATCGATACACTGGCTAGATTTGCTATAAATCATTTCAATAATATTCTTTTTCTTTTCGTGGGAATTCTCTTGGTATTTTTCTCTCTTTCTTGGATAAGGATTGCTTTTCAAAAAAAGGAAAATCAAATTTTCTTGATCAAAAAACTCTCTTACTTCCTGATAATTGGAGGAGTTTTAATGGGGCTTTTTCACCCTATTTTAGTAACTTCTATTACTCTCTTAGCAACAGAAAACATCCCTAGTTTTCTAGGATATTTCTTCTTTTCCTTAGGGGTTTTAAGCTGCAATCTTTTGATGTATCCTTTTTTTATGAAAAAACCCATCTTTGGCCATTCGCTAGAAAATGTTTCTTTTCTAAAGATGCCTTTTAAGTCCCATATATGGGGAGGAATAGGAGGTGTTTTGTGGGCTTTTGGATTTTATTTAAATCTTTTAACTCACGAAGTGGCAGGGTATGCTCTTTTTTTTGGCGTTCATGAAGCAAGTATCTTGATGGCTTTTTTATGGGGCATCCTGTTTTGGAAAGAAATCTCTATTTCTTCACCCCTTTACAAATATGTAGCCCTATCTTTTCTAAGCTATTTTCTAGGAGCCTTAATTTTAGGTAGCTCCTTAATGTAGCTGTAAAGACATATGAATCAACTTTCCTCGCTTCTGGGAAGAAAAACCAAATTTTTTGCAAAGGGAAAGCATTTTTTCATTTTCAGGAAGCATTTTTGCCAAAAGCTCTTTTACTCCCTCCTCTTTTGCTATCTCTAAAATTTTCTTTAAAAGTGCTGTCCCTATTCCTTTTCCTTGCCATGCGTCTTGTACAACCAAAGAAAAAATCCCCGCTTTTGTATTGGGAATCTTAGAGAGCCTACTTACTGCTAAAATAGCCTCTTTTTCCCAGTGCATTTTTTGTACTACCAGAGGAATTTCTAAATTGTAATCGCTAAAACAAAGACGGGACATCTTCTCTTTTAAGGTTTTTTCATCATAGTGCAAAATTTTCAGATACCTTTGTAGTACAGAATTTTCAGAAAGCTCCCTGTGAAACTGGATCATTCTTACTTCATCTTCTGGCAAAATAGGACGAATGAGTATCTCTTCCCCCCCCCTTAAAGAGTGGCTTGCTACATATTTTGTGGGGTAGGCTCGTATGGCCGTTTCAGGAAATAAAGAAAGAGAAAACGGATGAGCTATAATCCTTGCATCCAAAGCTAGGATAGCTTCAGGGCTTACTAATAAGGGGTTGATATCACATTCTGCAATCCAACTCTGCTCTGCAATTAAATGGCTAAAACGAACCATAATCTCCCTTAATTTTTTTAAGCAAATCGCTTTACGTCCTCTTACTCCTTTTAAAGCTTCGTAGATCTTGGTTTTTTCTATCATTCTCTGAGCCAGCGTGGTAGTGAGAGGAGGGAGAGCTAAGGCTCTGTCTTTATACACTTCTACTAGTTGTCCTCCACTTCCAAATAAAAGAGTAGATCCGAATTGAGCATCTATGGAACTTCCTAAAATAAGCTCATAAGAGTCCTTGTATTGAACCATAGGTTGCACGCAAACTCCCTGAAATTCTTTTTGTAGTCCCTTTTCAGAAAGCTTTTGAAAAATTTCTGAAAAGGCTCTTTCCACTTCCTCTTTGCTAGAAAGGTTTAATTTTACCCCTCCCACATCTGTCTTGTGAGTAATTGTTTCTGAATGTAGCTTTAATACCACAGGGAACCCTATTTCTTCCGCTTTCTCTTTTGCTTGCTCAAGGGTCTGTACTACCATGGTAGCAACCGTAGGAATCTTGTAAAGATTTAGAATTTTCTTTGATTCATATTCTGTAAGAAGAACTCTATTTTCCTTCTTTAATTTTCCTAAAAGCTCTTGTATTTCATCCTCTTTTTCTTGTACGAGAAAAGGATCTTCAATTTCTTTACTTAAAAGGGGCGTTTCATAAATGGCTTCCAGCGTATAATGATACTTCCACATATAAGCAAAAGCCCTGCAAGCCTCGTCAGGATAGCTAAAACAAGGAATAGTCGATTCTTGTAAAATTTTCATCCCCTCATGTACTAATTTCCCTCCCATCCAACTGGCCATAATGGGTTTTTTTTTCTTTTTCACTATCTCTTTTAATCTCTTTGCACTAGCTACAGGATCTGTCATATCCTGGGGGGTTAAGATAACCAAAATTCCTTCTGAAGAGGAATCCTTTTCTAAAATCCTTACTGACTCTGAATAGATTTCTGGACTTGCATCCCCCAAAATATCTATAGGGTTGTTTCTACTCCAATGAGGGGGTAAAAGTTGATTCAAGCTCTTAAAGGTAGAAGGAGAAATAGGAGCTAGCTTACCCCCAGCTTCTATTAAAGCATCCGTTGCTATAACACCAGGTCCTCCGGCGTTGGTAATGATGGAAAGATGGGGCCCTTTAGGGGTTGGCTGTTTAGATAAAACCAGCGCCATGCTAAAAAGATCTGCTATATTATTCACTCTGAGTATGCCTACCCTGTCTAAAGCAGCGTCTAATACTTCATCACTTCCAGATAAAGATCCAGTATGAGAAGCGGCTGCCTTAGCAGATTCTTCTGATTTCCCTGCTTTTATCAAGATAATAGGTTTAGTTCTACCTACCTCTCTTGCCGCTGACAAAAAACTCCTTGGATTACCTATGCTTTCCATATACAACAGGATGCTTTTTGTTTTAGGATCTGATCCAAAATAAGAAATTAAGTCCCCCCAACCTACGTCTAACATAGATCCTATAGAGACCACAGAACTAAAACCTACTTTCTCCTCTAAACTCCAGTCTAAAACTGCCGTTAAAAGGGCGCCTGACTGACTAATAAAAGCAAGATTTCCTTCCAGAGCCATATCAGCAGCAAAAGTTGCATTCAATCCCGCTGCTGTATTCATGATACCAAGACAGTTTGGACCAATAATTCGCAAAGAAGCCTTCTGAGCTATTTCCCAGATTTTCTTCTCTAGATCCTCTCCTTCCTTTCCCATCTCTTTAAATCCAGCAGAAATAATTACTACGGAAGAAACTTGTTTTTGAACACACTCATAAATCAAATTAACTACAGTAGAAGCAGGGGTTACAATAACGACTAAATCAATACTACCGGGGACTTTCTCCAAAGAGGGATAAGTTTTTTTTCCTAATACTTTCTCCCTTTTAGGATTGATAGGAATTACCTGCCCTTTGTAGGAGCTCAGATTGGTAAACACGGTTTTTCCCACACTGTTTTCTCTTTCAGAAGCTCCTATCACAGCGATCGTATTTGGAAAAAAAAAAGAATCGAGTGCCTTGTGGGATTCTGAAAAGATGTCATAGGAAGGGTCAAAATATTCTTTCATATTTCCCTTACATAGAGATTTTTCCTTTTTAGGACATCAAAAAAAAGCGCTCTGAGATAAAAGAATTCTATTTTGTAAACCAAGATCTTTTTGGGCAGCTCTATTCAAGTAGATTAAGATTTCCTCACAGCCAAGTCGGTCTGCTTCTCTATACGCATGGTATAAATTTTTCGTAGAGAGCTCTTTCCAAGAAAACGAGGTAGAAAGGGATTTTTGGGTCAAAATAATCCTCTTACAAGAGGAAGCAAGAGCATGCTTTTTTAATTTCCCTAGGTTAGAAAATACGAGTATAGTTGCTTTGGGACTGTAGTGCTTATACTTCATACCAGGACAAAGCGCCTTTTTCGACTGAGAGACAGAAATCCTCTTCTGTAGAACTTGTTCTAAGGCTCCCTTTTGGATAGTACCAGGGCGGAGTAAAATTGGATTTTTTCCCACTAAACTCAGCACAGTGGATTCGATACCAATTTCACACCTTCCCCCATCTATAGCATAAGGCACTTCTCCTTTGAGATCTTCCAAAGCATCCTCTATACTTGTAGGGCTAGGTTTTCCCGAATGATTAGCAGAAGGAGCAGCAACCGGCACTCCGGCTTCCTGTAATAATTTCAAAGCATAAGGATGGCTAGGCATTCGAATTCCAATAGTTTCTAAACCTCCAGAAACAATAGGAAAAATCCCAGAATGCTTTTTTAAAACCAAAGTCAAAGGCCCCGGAAAAAACCGTTGCGCTAGAAGATAAAACTCTTTAGGAATTTCTGCAGCAAGATCTTTTACCTGCGCTATATCCGCTATATGAACGATCAAAGGATTATCTTGGGGTCTTTTCTTAACACGAAAAATATTTTCAACAGCCGAAAGCTCCCAAATATTTCCCCCTAACCCATAGACTGTCTCTGTGGGAAAAACCACGAGGTCCCCTCTTCGAAGAGCTTTAGAGGCCAAAGTAATCTCAGAAGGATCTTGAATATAGATCGTTTCCATATCTTTAAAACGCACTCCCAGAAAAACCGAGGAACTTTTAGGAGATTTCCCCTATGGATTAAGACGGAAGAATACCAAAGATCTTTCCAAAAAACAAGAAGCTTCCACGAAGTTTTTAAAAGAAAAAGCGTGTCTTTAAACTGTTTTTTTTATATAGGTGTAGGAGGTTATGTATCGATCCTTTGTTTCCCTTACCTTCTACGCTATTTTGGTCTTTGTTTTAGGAATTTATGGTTATCAGCAAGCCTCTAGTCTTCCCTCTTTAATTGCAGGAGGCTGTAGTGGAATTGCTTTACTGATTTTTGCTTTTTTTCTTTATCAGAAAAAGACCTGGGCTTTTGGGGGAGCCCTCTTGGTACTTCTTTTTCTCCTGTTCTTCTTTCTATTTAGGTTCTATAGGTCTTTTCAATTTTTTCCTGCTTTTATGGGTTTGCTCACTTTATTACAGCTCTTTGCCCTCTTCCCCAAGAACTTTTTCCAAAGATAGGCTCGAGAAAAACCGGTTTCTATTCAGTCCGATCTATAATTTTTTTGGTTATTATACGTTCAAAAAACATAAGTTATTTACAATAAACATATTAAGAAAAATTTCTAGAATGTAAAAGATAAAAGAGGTACAATGGCTTCCTTCTCTATTGTCGGTTATAGGAGAAACCATGGAGCAGATCCATTTTTTTACCCCGGTTACTTATCAAAACTCTGAAAAAACGCTACCGCAGCGCGCGCTCGAAAAGGTCGACGAGTATTTCTGTCTCGGGAATAAATTTCACGTAAGTATTTTTTCCTCTGACCAAAACCCTACTCAATCTTACTTCTCACCCAATGACCAAAATTGTGTCTGCTCTTGGACTCACATTTCTATCAAAGTTGCTTCTTACTTCACCTTAATTTTTCCTTTAATTGCCCTTTTTATCAAGGGGACTTTACGTTTCTATTTACAAATCTCGACTATCCCGCTGCAGAAAACTCCTATTCTTCTGAAAAAGGAAGAACCTAAAAAGCCTGAAACATCTGATCTGAATAATAGACAATCTCTTCTTCAGCTACAGGATTTGCCCATCTCTGCTCTAGAGAGAATCTCTTTTTTCCTAAATGATGAAGAGCAGGAAAATCTCATTTTGTCCGGCAAGGCTTTCTATGAAAAATTGAAAAAGCCTGAAATATCTTGTCAAACAAATATCGAGTTACTAAAAGCTTGCCCAAGGAGTGCCTCTCCTAAGTTTCCTCAAATCCTGGTAACTTCTCCCTTTATAGGTCATGATAAGTACTGGCTTCCTTTAATGAAGTGCTTCCTACTTCCTGATGAAAACAATACTACGCCTGATATTTTTATCAATAGGCACATTCCCATAGCTAATACGATAAAGACCCTTTTCGATAAAAAGCAGATCTCTGAAAAACAGGTGGAGTTATTCGTTACTTGTTTAGAGAAAAAAGTACTGAGGTCTTTAGACCCCTGGGTTGGCCACCGCAGCTTAGAAAAGTATGCAGAGCTATTTCGAAACAGCCCTGTAAAAAGGATTATGGATGAGACTTTGCTGACCTATTTGACCTTTATGGCAAATCACTGCATCCACGAAGAGGTCGTGACTCATCAACCTTATGCTCTTCAAGGAAGAGCGGTCTCTATTTTAGAAACATGTATTGACCCTAGGAAGTGGTTTGGTTTTTCTGATCAAACTAGCTCTTTTTTGCATCAAGCCCAAATGCCGGCTCTTTTAGTAGAAATCCTTTTAGCTCGTATCCAGTCTTTACAACAATCTCATGCACAAATCCCTTTTTTGGTAGAGATGACGGGAAGGGTTGAGGCGATTCTACCGAGGAATTTTACCATTGCTCTAGCTCAGAAAATAGTAGAGCAAAAAATATTCTTGGAGTGCAATAGCACATCAGATGAGCTAGATCTTCAAAACTCAACATTTATCAAAATCTCTTGGCAAGAATTGGATTTTAGAGCAATGGAACGTACCTATCCACAAGCTTTTACTTCTCAATAAAACTTCTTTACTCAAAACGAAGTCCTAATAGAAAAAGAACCATCTTGGTTCGTCTTTTCACTCTTAAAAAATAGGTCTTGCTTTGTTTTTCTTACAGGGTTAGAATCCGGAGCCTAATTGTATTTCGGTTTTTTGTGGTTTCCCCTCCTAGAAGATTTTTGAATGTTTTTTTGCTTGCTATGCTGAATCTTGCCATCATGGCCAGCTTGCGAAATCTACCGGTGGTAGCAGAGTACGGCTTTTCTTGTATATTCCTCTATTTGGTAGTAGCTCTTGTCTTTCTCCTTCCTAGCGCCTTAGTTTCGGCAGAACTAGCTACAGGATGGATCCGCACTGGAGGAATTTATGTTTGGGTAAAAGAGGCTTTAGGAGCCCGTTGGGGATTTTTTGCCATTTGGATGCAATGGGTTCACAATGTCACCTGGTTTCCTGCTATTTTGACTTTCGTAGCTACTTTATTGGCCTATGTTTTCGCCCCTTCTTTAGCAAACAACAAGTGGTTTCTTTTTTCCACTGTACTTATCAGCTTTTGGGGAATGACTTTTTTGAATCTTATGGGATTAAAAGTATCCAGCTGGTTTAGCATTCTAGGAGTAATAGCAGGAACGGTTATTCCTGGTCTTTTCATCATAGGTTTAGCCCTTTCTTGGATGGGAGCAGGTTACCCTTTACAAATTAGCTTTTCTTGGGCTCATTTCTTTCCTGATTCTTACCAAATTAAAGACTTGGCCTTCCTAGCGGGACTATTTCTTGCCTTTGGAGGACTTGAAGTCAATGCAGTACATGCGAGAGAAGTAAAAAACCCCCAAAAAGATTATCCTAGAGCTATTTTGCTTGCTGCCTTTTTGGCTTTTCTGCTCTTAAGTTTTGGCTCTATTGCTATTGCCGCTGTAATTGCCAAGGAAAAGATTAGCTTGATAGCAGGACTTATTCAAACGTTTCAAGTTATGCTACAGCCTTTGGGAATTTCTTTTTTTCTTCCTTTGCTTTCTCTAATGATTATTACGGGCTCTATAGCAGAGGTAAATGCTTGGATTATAGGCCCTGTGCGAGGCCTTTATGCCACAGCAAAGCATGGAGATCTCCCCGTCTTCTTTCAGAAAAAAAACCGGAAAGAAATCCCTGCAAACCTTCTCTATTTTCAAGGTGTCATTGTTTCTTTATCTTCTTTGGTAATTCTTTTCATGCCTTCTTCTAGTAGTGCTTTTTGGATTTTAAGCGCTCTTTCGGTTCTTTTATATCTTTCCATGTATATTTTGATGTTTATTTCTGCCATTAGACTTCGTTATTCTCATCCTCATGTAGATCGCCCTTACAGAATCCCTTATAAACATAAGGGGATGTGGTTTGTCTGTAGTGTAGGTATTTTAAGCTGCTCCTGTGCCTTTTTCTTAGGATTCGTTCCCCCTAGTCAGTTACAAGTAGGAAGTCTTTGGTTTTACGAGAGCTTTCTACTTTTGGGAGTTCTCTCCATGTGGGCCATCCCTTTGGTTATTTACTCTTTGAAAAAAGATTTTTGGAAAAATCACTATGAAGAAAGGAAAGGAAAGAGTTTATGAACAGAGAGCCTACTTATCCTATAGATCCCCTTTTTTTACATCGTAGATCTCTTAGGGCTATGACAGGAGAAACAATCAAGAAAGAGCTCCTTTTTTCTTTATTTGAAGCAGCAAGATGGGCTCCTTCTAGTTATAACAGTCAACCTTGGCGTTTTCTGTATGCTATGAGAGAAACAGAAGCTTTTTCCCTTTTCTTCTCTTTTTTAGTAGAATTTAATCAAGGGTGGTGTAAAAACGCCTCTTCCCTGGTACTTGTTCTATCTCATAAGGTTCTTGCCAAGGGAAAACCTTCTATAACACATAGCTTTGATACAGGTGCTGCAGTAGAAAATCTTTCTCTTCAAGGAATGCTACACAATTTGGTAGTTCACTCTATGCAAGGGTTCAATTATGAAAGAGCACAAAAAGAGTTAAAAATTCCTTCAGAGTACCAAGTAGAGGCTATGATAGCCGTTGGCATTCCTGCCGACAAAGAGGTTTTATCTAAAGAGCTACAAGAAAAAGAAGTCCCTTCTCAGAGAAAACCCCTAGAGCAGATCCTTTGTGAAGGAACTTTTTCTTTCTAGGCAAAAAGAAAAGATCGAGCAAGCCTAAAAAGCACTGCTCGATCCGAGTATAGTTACACTAATTTACTTAAGCGCTAAGGAAAGGCAAAGCTGCTTTTTTAGCCTTTCTTCTTTTACGTCTTTTAGCAGGAGCTTTAGCCGCTTTTTTTCTTCGGCTAGAAGTTTTTCTAGAAGCTTTTTTTCTTCTAGAGGTCTTTCTTTTTCGGCTACCTACTTTTTTTCTCCGGCTAGTAGCCTTTCTACGAGAAGTTTTTCTTCGACGAGTAGAAGCTTTTCTAGCTCTCTTACGACTTTTAGTCGCTTTTTTTCTTCGTTTTACCATAATTTCCTCCTTATTTACTCTCTTTACAGAGAGCGGGTCTTTTGGGTGTCTGGAGGCAATAACCCCCTAACACTGATTAACCTTACAATTTTTAATATATAAATTTTAAAATTAAAAAAAAACTAATTTATAAAAATATCTTGATTTTTTATTTTAATTTATTTCAAAAAAACTAGTTCAGAACTATATATAGAGGCTTTTTTTGTTTTTCAAAAAAAGTTTTATTTTTTTGTTAAAAAACTGAAATTCAACAAAGAAAATAGATTTTAATCTCAAAAAATTAGAAATCAAAAAACCAAAAAATCCATTAATTTAACAAAAACATATAAAAATAAAACGCTATATATTTAAAAAACTAATTAGAACTCCCTATTTATAAAGAAAAACTCCCCCTATTCTGTCATAAAAGGTTTTTTAAGTTAAAAAGAAAGGTTTTTCTAACTAATTTATTATTAAATAGATAGATAATTTTCTTTGAAACTTTGGAGCTTAACTCTCTGTTTTTTAGGTAGAAAAAGCTTGATCATAAAATTTATTTTTGACACATACAGGAGTTGTAAGATTTATCTTATTTATATGAGGAATACCATGAAAAATCTCGATTTTTTTGTTATGCTACTATTAATCCTTGGAGGACTTAACTGGGGTCTTTGGGGGGTTTTCGATTTTAATCTCGTAGACTATGTATTTGGACGAGTTTGGATCGACAGAGTTCTTTATTTCTTAATAGGGGCTTCTGCTATTTACGCTCTTTTCTCTTGGAAAAGCTTGCGTTCTAAAGCAAAAAGATAACCTTCAAAAATAAGTAGCTTTTTTCTCGGGGAGCCCTTTGAAGTAAATTCAAAAGACTCCCCCTTTTTTTCCTCTTAATTACCTAATTACTTAGATCTTTAGGCAGGAATTTATTTCTCAGAGTTGATACCCTTGTAACTTCTTTAAGCCTTAACAAGGAGTTTATCATGGATATGGCCCAACCCGTTTTGTACTACAAACCAAACTGTCCTTACTGTGAAAAAGTGTTTCACCAGATGAGACTTTCAGGAGTCTCTATGAAAACGGTAGATATTTCTCAGGACGAGGAGAGTAAAATTTTTCTACAAGAAAAGGGGGGTAAAATACAGGTTCCTTGTCTTTTGACAAAAGAAGGCACTTCAGGGGAAAAGCTCCTTTATGAATCCTCTCTGATTGTGGAGTGGGTTATCAAAAACCAAGAGGATCTTTTAGCTTTTCAAGACTCCTGATTTTTTTCTTCAATAGAGAGTTTTTTTAGATCCTGGAAAGAGAAGATTCTCTCCTCCTTTTTTTTAGTAGAGGGAGGATCTTCTCTCTTACCCTGAAAGACTCCATGTTTGGAGATGAGTATCTTCACTTTTCCGAGTTCATCTACCACTAACATACTGGAAGGTTTTCCTCCGTGGATCAAGATCCCCTCCTGTTCTTTCTGCCCTGAAACTAGCAGATGGGGAATCTCTTTAATCATTCCTAAAGCTGCCATGGGATCTCCCTGACGAGAGAAAAAAGAGATACTAGGATGATCCCCTCCTCGTAAGACAGTAGAGGCTTTTCCCCCATGCATACCAAGACCAATAGCAGAACCTCCATCCGATAAAAGACCCCAAGAACCTACTGTTTCTTGTTTCTCATTTTTAAAAAAAACCCCTGGTGTTTCTCCTCCTTGTAAGAGCAGGGAAGGAAGCATGGATTTATTCGCTAAAAAAATTCCAGCTCCTTCGGTAGAAGAAAAAAGCTTTACAGCTGGCTTTTTTTCCTGATAAAAGGTGACCTGGGGTTGCTCTCCGGATTGCACAGCGACTTGCACCTCGCCTTTATGGAAGAGTAAAACCTCTCCTTTGCCTTCTTGTAAAGAAAGGGTAATCTCACTTTCTTTTTTTCCTTCTCTCATCTGAAAAAAAGGAGCTCCCTTTGCAAAACCCAAAATAATTTCTCCTGTCCCACTGGGATCTTTTAAGACAAGCCTTTGCAGTTCTAAAGCACTTTCTTTTTTTTGTATAAAACCGGTAAAAAGTAGCAGCACTCCGAGAAAAGCAAGAAGCTTCATAACACCCTCTCTTTTCTTCCTTTTTCTAGAAAAGCCGCTTGCTTGTCAAGAATATTTAAGAAATGATAGCATCCCGGGTTCAGTCCATAAAAACCTAAGCAATAGGAAAGGGTTGAGAAGTGGATACAGCTTTTCTTAAAAGAAATAAAGTCCAACTTAAAGACTATGACTCAGAAAAAGATATAGCGTTTCGACTAAGTCTTTCTAATCTTTCTTTCCTACAGGTAGAAATCTTAGAAGAGATTTTATTCAATCCTTCGACTATTCCCTTGGTAAATCTCAGCAGAAACCTAGAAATCCCCCTTCCCCAATTAAGAGAGTGTATGGACTGTCTAGAGCCCTTGGGTTGTGGTATAGAGGACGATTTACTTTGCGTGGGTAAAGAAACGAAAAGATACTTAGAGATTGAAATGGAGAGATTTAAAGAAACTTTTGCCCCTGATCTTTCTTTTTTTCAGTCTCTTTTGAAAAAAGTTCCTATTCACGTGCTCCCTAATTGGTATTCTATTCCAAGAACCTCAGATCATATCGCTTTTTCCATCATAGAAAAACACCTAAACTATCCTAATCTCTATGAAAGACATCTCCTAGAGATAAAAAACTATCCTCTTATAGAGAGAGTCCTTTCCTTACTTTTTTCTAAAACCTGTAAAAAAATAGACATAGCAGAATTGGAAATCTTTTTGAAAATCAGCCAAGAAGAGCTAGAGGCTCTTTTGATTCAATTAGAGTTTTATTTCGCTGCTTTTGTCTGCTACGAAAAAGAAAATAGCCATTTCAAAAGGGTTTTACGCCCTTTAAAGGAATGGGAAAACTATCTGACTTTCCTCCAACAAAAAAAGCAATCTTCCTTAGCGATTATGTTTCCTTTGCCTCTGCCTTCTTTTTTACAGGATTTGAAAAAAACCCTTTGCTTTTTCAAGGAAAACTCTCCATCTAAAGAAGCTTTTTTTAAAAAGAACCCTCTCTCTTTAAAAAACCCATTTTACCTCAAAAATGCTTATCTAAGCAAAATCGTAAAAAAAGCAGAAGAGGGCTTCCTTGTGCAAGAAACAAAAGGTTTAACCTTAACGCAGCTTGGAAGAGCTTGGCTTAGTTGCTCAGAAAAAGACCAAGCCCTTTTTCTCTACCGGAAGACTGTCTCAGAAAATAGCTTCTTTTCTGAAAAGTGTATGAAAGAACTTGAGAAAATCTTACAAGGCTTTCCTAGACAAAGCTGGATTTGCTTAGAAACTGTTTGGGAAACCGGGCTTATTTGTCTCGGAGAGGAGACAAAGATAAGGCTAAAAAGAATAGGGAAAAATTGGAATTACCAATTCCCTCAGTATACCGAGGAAGAAAAAGAGTATTTAAAAAAACTTTTCATAGAGTGTTTTTTTGAAGCAGGTCTTATACTTCTGGGATCCTGCCAGGAAAGGCTTTTTTTTCGTCTAACCTCCTTGGGAGAGATGTTTGTTATGGAATAGGTTATGGAAGAGAAGAAACCTCTTGTAAAAAACCGAAAGGCATTTCATGAGTATGAAATTTTCAGTACCTATGAGGCGGGAATTGTCTTAGTGGGATCTGAGGTAAAGTCTCTACGCTCTCAGGGAGCCTCCTTACAAGATGCTTATATCTTCATCGAAGAACAGGAGCTTTGGCTAATTAATGCCTCCATAGCCCCTTACCCTAATTCTTCTTATTTTCAACATAAAGAAAGGAGAAAAAGAAAGCTCTTAATGCATAGAAAAGAAATTACAAAGCTAAAAAAACAGGCTATCCAAAAGGGGATAACCCTCATTCCTCTGTCCTTGTATTGGAAAAAAGGAAAAATCAAGGTTTTACTCGCCTGCGCAAAGGGGAAAAAACTCTATGATAAGAGAGCTTCTCTTCGAGAAAAAGAACAGAAAAAACAGATGGAAAGAGCCTCGAAAAAAAACCTATAAAAAATGCCTTTGTCCTTGACAGAGCCTCTTTGATTCCCTTATTTTTTTGGAAATCGAAACAGATTGGGGAAGGAATATGAATATAGTCATCTCAAAGTCAGAGCTTGTACAGCTCATAGGAAAACTGCAGTCAATTGTTCCTGCAAGGCCCTCTGTTGCCGTTTTAGCAAATGTCCTGCTAGAAGCAAAAGATGATCAGCTTATTTTAAGCGCTTCAGACCTTAGCGTGAGTATGCGAATCTATGCAGGTGAGGCAAAAATCATCGAAGAAGGATCTATAGCTTTGCCTGCAAGACGTTTTTTTCAACTCTCTAGGGAGATTTTATCTCCTCAGATCAAGATCACTGCCCAAGAAGGTGAAGTGGCAGAGATCAAAGCAGGCACTTCCCACTTTAAAATCCATGGAATGGACAGTAAAGGATTTCCTAATTTACCAGAGATTGTAAATTCCGTTTGTTTTTCTCTTGCGAGTAAAAAACTAAAAGAAATGCTAGTGAAAACCTCTTTTTGTGCTATGAAAGAAGATACTCGCTATATTCTAGGAGGGGTATTAGTAAAGATCTTAAATAAGGAAGCTACTTTTATTGCCACGGACGGAAAAAGACTCTCCCGCCTTAGCACTCAGATTGAGGTAGATCCCTCCTTTCAAGGAAGCTATGTTCTGCCTATGAAAGCTGTAGAAGAGATTATTAAGATCTTAAATGACACAGAAGAGCTCGCTTCTTTTAGTTTTTTACCAGAAAATAAGGCCTCTTTGGAATTTGGGAATACCACCTTGATTTGTAAACTCCTTTTGGGACAGTATCCAGATATAGAAAAGGTAATTCCTAGAGATTCTTCGCATGCCTTTCCTTTGCACAGGGAAGAGCTTATGACCCTTTTAAAACAAGTTTCTCTCTTTACTTCAGAAAATAGTACTTCTGTACGTTTCCTCTTTGAAAAAGGAGAGCTTACTTTAGCCGTTGCCTCTAAAGATATTGGGGAAGGAAAAACCAGTATGCCTGTCAACTATTCAGGAAAAAAACTAGAAATAGCCTTTAATCCTTTCTATTTTCTGGATATTTTGAGGCACTCTCAAGACGAAACAGTACAGTTCCAAGCAAGTAATTCTTATAATCCTGGGATTATTACTGATTCCTCTTCCTCCTTATATGTAATTATGCCTATGCGATTAACAGAACCTTCTGAAATAACTGATGCATTTGAAAAGCCTGCTTTTGCGTAATTTTCGCAATTATAGAGAAGAGGAAATTTTTTTTTCTCCTAAGGAGAACCTCTTCTATGGAGACAATGCCCAAGGCAAAACGAATCTTTTAGAAGCCCTTTTTCTGCTTGCAACAGGAAAGTCTTTTCGCACAGCTGGGCTGAAAGAGCTTATAGGAAAATACGCCCCTTTTTTCCACGTCCAGGCCTTTTTCGAAAAGCAAGGTGTATCTGAATCTATACAAATCACTTTTTCTATTTCGGAAAAAAAAATACTCTATAACCAAACAAGATATCCCTCTTTTACCCACTTATTGGGGATTTTTCCCTTGGTTCTTTATTCTCCCTTAGATATTCAGCTCATTGAAGGTCCTCCTTTATTTCGAAGGAGATTTCTAAATCTTCTTCTAGCTCAAATTGATCCCCTCTATGTACATCACTTTTTTCGTTTCCATAAATCTCTAAAAACCAGGAATTTTCTCTTAAGAAAGGGAAGTTCTTCTTCCCTTTTTCTCTGGGAAAAGCAGATGGCCTCCTCTGCTAGTTATTTAATGCAAAAAAGAGCTCAGCTGATACTCTCTTTTAAACACTCTTTAAGAAAATGCCTCTCTGATTTTTCCTTTCCCTACGAGCAGTTTGTCTTAGAATATAAGCCCTCTTTTCCTCTAACTGAAGAAAACTTAGAGCTTTTCTATCTAGAAATTCTGGAAAAAAATAGAAAAAAAGAATTTCTTATGAAAAGTACCCAATCAGGACCTCATAAAGATGAACTCTTCTTTGGTTTTGACGAAGGCTCCGCTAAAACCTTTGCGAGTGAGGGACAAAAAAAGAGCTTTCTATTTTTATTAAAACTTTTGCAGTGGCACTTCCTCTCAGAGCAAACAGGAGAAAAAGTTCCTTTTGCCATCGACGATTTTGACGCTCATTTTGACTGTAAGAGGAAAGATTTTTTTGCAAAAACCCTATCTAGGTTATCCCAGGTAATTGTCACAAACCCTTTTGCTCCCAAGTCTACTTCTTGGTTTTGCCAAGAAATTGTCTCGGGAAAAATTAAGCAAGCTTCAAATCCATCTCCAAAGCTTTAAAGCTCTTTTAACTTCTTAAAAAAAGCTTCTCCTTCCGAAAAACCCTTTTTTCCTTTGAACAACTCCATTACTCTTTTAGCTAGTGTTTTCCCCAGCTGAACTCCTTCTTGATCAAAAGAGTTGATTCCCCATATAAATCCCTGAAAAGCTACTTTGTGCTCGTAATAAGCTAAAAGCTTTCCTAACATCTCAGGATCTAATTTCTTAGCTAAAAGCATTCTATGAGGCCTGTTTCCTACAAAATTTTGGTTAGGATTTTTCTCCTTTTTTCCTTGAGCTAAAGCAACAGATTGGGCAAACAGATTAGAGAGAAGTTTTTCTTGAGAGGATGTTTTTTGGATATCCAGGTCTTTTCCGTACTGAGACTCTTTAAATCCAAGAAACTCTAGGGAAGTATATAAAATACCTTGGTGAATCAATTGATAAAAGGAATGTTGTCCGTTGGTTCCAGGCTCTCCCCAAACAAGGGGACCTGTAGAAAAATGTACTTTTCTTCCCCTTATATCAACGCTCTTCCCATTCGATTCCATGTCTAGCTGCTGTAGATGAGCAGGAAACCTGGATAAAGCCTCTGAATAAGGAAGAATTGCCACAGCAGGTAAGTCTAAAAAATTGTGATTCCAAATCCCTAATAGCGCAGAAAGAAGAGGAAGATTCTTTAAGGGATCTTTGACCAAGGCATGCTTATCCATGGCGCTAGCCCCTTTTAAAAGCTGTTTGAATCGGGAAATCCCTAAAGTAAAACTCAAACTGACAGCCCCTACCATGGAAGTAGCAGAGTATCTCCCCCCTACATAATCCCAAATGTAAAAGGAGGCTAAATACTGGGAGGGGTCATCCATGGGACTTTTTTCTGCTGTTACTGCTATCATATGCTTTTTCGGATCAAGCCCTTTTCTCTTCAAAGCCTTTCTTATAAACGCTTCATTAGTAAGCGTTTCTAAAGTATTTCCTGACTTGGATACAATGACAAAAAGAGTCTTTTTTAAATTCAGCTTTTCTAAAGTAGCAAAAACATCATCTGGATCAACATTAGAAACAAAATGCGCCTGCTTCCCTTTTTTCTTATAAGCCTTTAAAGCAATATAAAGAGCCCTAGGCCCTAAGTCAGAGCCTCCTATTCCTACTTGCACTATGTCTGTAAAAGAAGCGGAAAATTTTTGTAAAAAATGCTCTAGTTTTTGTATCTCTTTCCAAGCAGCTTGGCTTGACTCTTGAGCTATTTTTTTCCTTTTTTGGGAAAAGAAAAAATCTCGCATAGCAGTATGTAAGACAGCTCGGTTTTCACTCGGAAAACCCTCTATTCGATTTATTATTTCCCCATCTTGCATAGCCTCCATTTTAGACACAGCTTTACTCTCTACAGCTAAATCACACAAGGCCTGTAAAATTTTTGCATCTACTCTTTCCCCTGAATAAAGAAGGGTAAGCCCTAAAGCCTTCATTGAAAAATCGATAATTCTTTTTCCTGTAAATCCCCCTTTTTTGCTTAAGTCAGGTGGTGCTTTAGCCAGCTGCTTTAAAAGAAAAAAACTTTTATAACGAGTAAAAGACATAGCAAAACCCTCCTAAAGCTCTTAGATGGCAGAAAAAGGAAAGCGACTCAAGCAATTTTTCTTTTTTCTCCAAATTCGTTTGGCACAAAAAAAAAAAAGCCCTATGCTTTTGCCTATCTTTCGGGGCATAGCGCAGCTTGGCTAGCGCGACTGGTTTGGGACCAGTAGGTCGGGGGTTCGAATCCCTCTGCCCCGAAGTTCTTCTCTAACAGTCTCACTTTGCCTCCCGCTGCTTGGAACCCTTGTAAGATCCTTTCCATTTTTTCATTTACGCAGTAAGAAAAAGTACATATTTCATAGAGACCATCCCATTTTTGGGTAGCGCAGCTTTGATACAAAAGGCGATATCTACTTTTTGTTCTTTCTAAGAAGACAAAAAACTCCTCCCAAAAAGACTCTAAAGGTAGCGGCTCAGGTAGTAAAATTCCCAAAAGGCTCTCTTCTTCTTCTCTTTTTCCCCCTAAAATCCCTAAATTCCCCCTCCCCTTTTCCCAGGAGATAGAGGGGTAAAAGAAAAGAGCATTTTTTAAACCAAGAATGAATCTCTCTTCACGGAATTTATCTAAAAAATGAATTTGTTCTAAATAGCTTCTCTTCCCACAAAAATCAAAAAATAAAAAGGGAGGAAAATTAGGAGGAAGATAGCTTGCCATTTCATGCATATCCTCTATCCATTCTTCTGTAGCCTCAAGCGGAGCCCCCCGAAAGAGGCTAACACCCAACGTACTTTGTGAAAATAAAGGCCAAAGTGTTTCAGAGAAATTCTTTATTGCTAAAATGGCAGAAGGCAAAAAAAGCCCTTTTTCCTGTAAAGAAGCGGTTTTTTCCCAGGAAAACTGAAGATGCCATAGAAGATATTGGTTTTTAGAAATAGCAAAAAGGGCCTCTTTTTTCTGCTTTTGCCAAGAAAAAGTGCTCTGAAAAGAGGCATCTAGAGGAAGAAAAAAGCAGTTTGCCTTCTTGTCTGTCTTTTCAGAAATCTTTAGAAAAAAGGGTCTATCTCCTTCATAAAAGTTTTTATGATCAAAAGAAAATTCAGGAGGGTCTTGCTGCTTTAACAAAGACATTTTTTAAATCCTGTGTAAAAAATGGTCCTATTTCTTTCCTTCCAAAGTCTTTGAAAAAAGGAAGCGCCAAAATCTTCCCATTCAGTCAAATAATGAGGAGGAGCAAAAAGGGGGGTAAAAGAGCCCATTTCAAAAAAGCTTTGTATAGAAGACCTTAGATAGTCTTTACTGTCGGTAACCAAAAAAGTACTTCCTTTGGGTTTTAATACCTTTTCTACTTCCCGCAAAAAAGCAGAGTTGATTAAACGATTTTTAGCATGCCTTCTTTTAGGCCAAGGATCGGGGAAATTAATAAAAAGAGTGTCGACTGAATATTTTTCTAGATAATACCGTAAAAAAGTCAAAGCTTCTCCAAAAATCAAAAAGAGATTCCCAAGATTTCTTTTTTTCATTTGAATCCAAATATTTCTTGCTCTATCGAATTTTTTTTCTACAGCAATCCAGGCTATCTCTTTTTCTCGTTCTGCATTGTGCAAAATCCATTCTCCATTTCCGCTGCAAAGTTCTAGGCAAGTCTTTTTTGCTCCAGGAAAAATTTGGTTTCCTCCCTCTGGTTTAAACTGGGTATGCCCCTCATATTCGGAAGGAATAAATAAAAACTGATCCAGCCAATAAGGTCTTCTTTCTTCAAAAGAACAAGGAATCAAAAAATCTTCTTTTCTTACCATAAAACCCTCTACTATTTTGACTAAAGCTTCCCTTTTGCAAAAGAGGAAAAATGATCTTGCTTAAGCCTCTTGCTTTATTTCAAAGGCTCAGATAGTCTTGAGTTTTTCCTGGAAAGAAAAAAATTTAAGATCTAACGGTGAGGGTTTGTATGCGGTATTGGCTGAGGGTTCTAGTATTTTCTTCTCTTTTTTCCCCGGGTTTTTCTAGAGAAGAGCTTTCTAGTTCTTTTCCTCACACAAAAGTCCAGCTAGAACAGGTCTTTCAAGCTTCTCCTGTTATTTATTCCCTTTTGCTGCTTTTATCTGTTTCTTCTCTAGCAATTTGGATATATACTCTCCTTGCTTTTCGAAAAAAACAACTGATGCCTTCTCCCTTTTTAAAAGAACTAAAAATGGCTCTCTTAGAAAAAAACTTTGACAAGGCTTTAGCCTCTTGTAAAACTAAAAAACACCTTTTCTCCTCACTTATGCTAGCCCCTATTCAACTAAGAGAGCATGGGATGCATTTAATGATTGACTCCTTAAAATCAGAAGGAAAAAAAGCCTCTCGCTGTTTTTGGCAAAAACTTTCTTTGTTAAACGATATAGCAGTAATAGCTCCTATGTTGGGGCTTTTAGGAACAGTACTGGGAATGTTCTATGCTTTTTATGACATTAATCGCTCTATAGAAAGTATGGCTAGTTTGTTTGATGGTTTAGGAATTGCAGTAGGAACTACCGTGATGGGATTAATTGTGGCTCTTTTCTCTATGATACTTTCCACTACGCTCAAACATAGACTGGTTAAGACTTTTACTTTAGTAGAAGGAGAGGCTATGGAACTTACTCATCTGATTGAACCAAACTTTTCTGAAAAAAAACCTTCTAAAAAATCTCCTAGAAAAGAGAAGCAAACATGAGTCTTATTCCAGAGGAAGAGCTGCAAAAAAGTGCTACTTTACCTTTTGCTCCTATGGTAGATTTTTTATTTTTGATGTTAGCTCTTTTTGCTACACTGGCTCTTTCTAGAAGCTCTTTATTTGATACTCAGATAGAGCTTACCCAGCTCAAACCGGATAAAAAAACCTCTTTCTATTCTTCTTCTAAATTACAACAAATCCATTTGGGTATCGATGAAAAAGGGGGATATCGCTGGGTTACAGAATTTCAAAGCTATCCTATGAAAGATATAGCTTCGGTTCAGGAAGAGCTTTTGAAACAATATAGCTTGGGGCTACTTCCTGAGAATAAAGAGCAATTAGAGATTTTTCTTCATATTGATAAAAAAGCGAATTGGGATTCTATTGCCCATTTAATCTTCGGGGTAAAAGAACTAGGCTTTCCCATCTATCCTGTATATACCCCTTCCGAAAAATAAGTGCCTTAAGAATCTAAAAAACGCTTTCCTTTTCTAGGAGGCTGATTCTCCTTTACCCTTGGCAAGGTTTTTTCTGTATAAAGGCTTTGTAGAAAAGAAAGCCTTGTTTGAAGCTTTTGATATTCCCTCCAAGAAGGACTTTCTTTCATCTGTAAAATGCTAAGAAGCATTTGATGGACTGCTATCAGTTTTTTTTCATATAAAGAATCTTGCATCTCGATTTTTACTAAAAACTGGTAAAGTAAGGTGTGAGTAATTTCCTGTAAAAGGTGATTTTTTTCCTCTACTAAAACTACAAACTGATTTCTAGCTTCAAAGCTATGAGGAAAGATTTTTTCCATCTTTTTCAGAAAAGAGGCAAGACCCTCTACTTTTTCTTCTAAATCTAAAAGTAAAGCCCTTTCCCTTCCCTCAAAGGCAATTGCAGGGAGAAGAAAAAGAAGGAATAAAAATATTTTTCTCATAGCTCAAGAAATAACTAAGCCCTTCTTTTTTTTAAAGGCTCCTTTTCTATTGACGAAAAACTTTTCTAAACCATACAGTTTCTACTGTATAAAGGCCCAGGTGGTGAAATTGGTAGACACGCCAGACTTAGGATCTGGTGCCTTACGGTGTGTAGGTTCGAGTCCTATCCTGGGCATATTGCCGAACGTTTTTTCAGAAATGCTCAAACGTTCGGCTCTTTTGTTTTCTACCGTTTTTGATTCCTTGGCTCTCCTTCTTGACAGCTTAGAGAAAAATATAAGATAATACCCCCCAAAATGAAAAGGGGGCTTTATGGGATCTTCTTTTTTTACCTTTTTAGAGCAAGAACTAGACTCTCTTCAAAGAAAAGGTTTATATAAAAAAGAGACTATTTTAACGAGCGCACAGAAATCTTATGTAAATACGAAAGATCAAAAGTTAATCAACCTGTGTGCTAATAACTATCTAGGCCTTTCCAACCATCCAGAAATTGTAGAGGCTGCTATAAAAACAGCAGAGAAATATGGTTTTGGTCTATCTTCTGTTCGCTTTATCTGTGGAACACAAGATATCCACAAACAGCTCGAAACAAAGATAGCTTCATTTTTACAAAAAGAAGAGGCCCTTTTATACTCTTCTTGTTTTGATGCTAATGGGGGTATTTTTGAAACCCTTTTTACCAAAGAAGATGCGATTTTCTCAGACTCTTTAAACCATGCCAGCTTGATCGATGGGATTCGTCTTTGCAAAGCACAGAGATTTCGTTTCGAAAATAATAACTTAGAAGATCTTGAAGAAAAGCTTCTGCAAGCAAAAGGTTCCCGCTTTCGCATTATCGTAACAGATGGGGTTTTTTCCATGGATGGGACAATAGCTTCTTTGGCTGAGATTTGCCAACTTGCTAAAAAATATGATGCTTTGGTCATGATCGATGATTGCCATGCAACAGGTTTTTTAGGAGAAAAAGGAAGAGGAACCCATGAGTATTGCAAAGTGGTACAAGAGGTAGATATTATTTCTGGGACTTTGGGAAAGGCCTTGGGAGGAGCCAGTGGAGGATTCATTGCAGGAAAAAAAGAAGTTATCCGTATGCTGAGACAAAGATCAAGACCCTATCTTTTCTCCAATTCTTTGGCCCCCATGATTGTGGGAGCATCTTTAAAGGCTTTGGATCTTTTGGAAAAAAATCCGTCTTTTAGAAAGACGCTTTGGAGCAATACCTCCTATTTTCGGGAACAAATCCTTTCTTTGGGATTTACCATTACCTCTCAAAACCATCCTATTATTCCTATTCTGATAGGCGATGCAAAAGTGGCTTCTCAAATGGCACAAAAGCTAAAGGAGCAAGGCGTTTTAGCCGTTAGTTTTTCTTATCCTGTAGTACCGGAAAACAAGGCTAGAATTCGCACACAAATGTCTGCCGCCCATACGAAGGAAGACTTAAGTAAAGCCCTTTATGCTTTTGAAAAAATAAAAAAAGAAGCCCCACAACCAATCGGAGTGTAAAACATGAAAGCCTTAGGAAAATTAAAACCAGGAAAGGGTCTTACTCTTTATGAAGCTCCGGTGCCGGAAATAGGATCTAATGATCTTTTAATTCAGATTGAAAAGACCGCAATTTGTGGAACTGATATCAACATATATGAGTGGAAAGAGTGGGCTCAAAAAAATGTTGCTACCCCCTTGACAGTAGGGCATGAGTTTGTTGGGGTTATCTGCAAAATGGGGGAAAAAGTAGAAGGATTTCAGATAGGAGATCGTGTCTCAGGAGAAGGCCATTTAGTTTGCAAGACCTGTAGGAACTGTAGAGCAGGAAGAGAGCATCTTTGTAAGAATACCGTGGGGCTGGGATACCATCGAACGGGGTGTTTTGCGCAATACTTAGCTTTACCTGCTAGTAATGCCTACAAAATTCCTGAGGATATTCCAGACGAGGTAGCTGCTATTTTAGATCCTTTGGGAAATGCAGTACATACCGCTCTTTCTTTTGACCTTGCTGGAGAAGATGTCTTAATCACAGGGGCGGGCCCCATTGGAATTATGACAATTAAACTGGCACGGTTTTTAGGAGCAAGGCATATCGTAATCACAGAAATAAATGAAGAAAGATTAAAACTCGCTCAAAAAGAAGGGGCCACAAGAGCTATTAATCCTACGAAGACATCCTTAGAACAGGTTATGAAAGAGCTAGGCATGAGAGAAGGATTCGATGTGGGACTGGAGGTATCAGGAAGCCCTTCTGCCTTAAACGATATAATAGCTTCGATAAACCATGGGGGAAAGATTGCTCTTTTAGGAATTTTACCCTCTTTTGTAGGTGTAGACTGGATTAGTGTAGTTTTTAAAAGCCTTACCTTGAAAGGAATCTACGGTAGAGAAATGTATGAGACGTGGTATAAGATGACCTCTTTTTTACAAAGCGGTTTGGATGTATCTTCCGTAATCACTCACCAATTTCCTGCCGAAGAATTTGAAAAAGCCTTCTCTACTATGAGAGGAGGTAGTTGCGGTAAAATTATCCTAGACTGGAGCTATCTAAATCCGAAGAAAGAAAAGCAAGAGAGCCAGCAAAAAGACCTAGAAAGGGTTCTTTCTCTGAAATAGGAAAACAGCCTTGCAGTTGGAAAACCACATCCTAGTGTTAGCCCTTAGAGTCCCTTATGTAGCTTTTTGAGGTCTTTTTCCAATAAGGAAAGATTAAATCCCTTATTTAGGTGTCCGCACAGAGCCTGATAGGCTTCCTTGATTTTTCCTCCAATTCCGCCGGAGATAGCATAAGCTTGATTCATTAAGGGAACAATGGCCCTTATATCAGGCTCTAGTATCTGAAAGGAGTGAATTTTTAATCCTTCTACGTCAAAAAGGTGGGATAATTTTTCTGAAGGGTCTTTAGCAGAAGTATGTTTTCTATTGGCTGTAGCTATCTTTTTTGCACTGGTCTTTTGCTTTTCTCTCATCTTTGAGACATGTAATAAAATTTTTCCTAAGAGAGTTTTCAATTTTTTTTTGGACTCTATAGGAACACCTTTTTTCTTTCTAATACCCTTTCTTCTGATCATGCTCCCCTTCCCCTTGTGTTGTATTTCTCACCTTGCCTAATTAAAAAATCTAATTCATATAAATGTCAATTGTTTCCTTGATTCTCAAGAAAAGAAGCAAATAAGGGCCTTTTAGAGGCGAAAAAAATAAAAGTGGCTTCCTGAAAAGGGATCTATAGCTTTTCTCCTATTTAAATATCTCTTTCTCAGATATAATCTGGCGGGTGGTTTAAATTGTAAAGCAAATTTTTATGAAAACACCCCCACTCGGCAAGTGGCGACAAAGACTTTGGCCTGTTCACTCTTTTGAGTTACGCAAGTTTTTGCCTCTTCTGTTCATGAAGTTTTTTATTTCTTTCAACTTCAGTATCCTTCTGTCTTTAAAAGATACTTTTGTCGTTACGGAAAAAGGCTCTGGAGCAGAAGTAATTCCTATTTTAAAGGGGTGGATAGTTCTCCCTTTTGCTCTTTTGGCTACTGCCTTTTACTCTAAACTTTCCAATCTATTTCGTAGATCTACTCTTTTTTATGGAATCTTGAGCTTTTTTCTCCTCTTCTTTGTAGTATATGCTTTCTTTCTTTATCCAAATAAAGAGCTTTTATCACCCCATGCCTCTTCGGATTGGCTGATTAGCAAGGTAGGATTTAAGTACCAGAACTGGGTTGCTATTTATCGTAATTGGATGCAAGCCCTTTTTTTTGTTACTTCAGAACTTTGGGGAGGAATTGTTTTTTTCCTCCTTTTTTGGGGGTTTGTGAATCAGATCAGTTCTGTAGGAGAGGCAAAAAGGTATTATACTCTATTTATTGCAGCAGGAGACACAGCAGCTATTTTGACAGGACCTTTGGTCGCTTTTTTTGCACAGAAGTATGGCCCCTCGAACTTCTGCTATGCACTCCAGTGGCAAACTTCTTTTCTTGTGGGCTTCGGGATTATTATCATGGCTTTACATTACTGGCTTACAAGAAAAGTATTAATAGATCCCCAACAGCTTCCTTTGGAGAATTCTTCGGAAATTGAAAAAAAGACCACCTTGTCCTTGGTGCAAGCCTTGAAAAAGATTTTCTCCTCCAAACCCTTAAGGTGTCTTGCCGTCATGGTAATAGGATATGGTTTTGCAATTAGCTTAATTGAAATAAGCTGGAAGGCAAATCTTCGCCTTGCATACCCTAACCCCCATGAATACCAAGCTTTCTTTGGAAAATTGATTTCCCTAATAGGGATAGCCTCTTTAGTGGTTGCTTTTTTCTTCAGTGGTAATTTTATTCGAGTTTTGGGATGGCATTTTAGCGCTCAGATCACGCCTGTTTTAGTGGGGGGTACAGGGGTTTTATTCTTGTTGCTCCTTCTTTTCCAGGATAAACTAGGATTTTTTTCCCATTATTTGGGAATTACCCCTCTATTTTTGCTAGTCTTTTTTGGGGCCTTTCAGAATGTAATAAGTAAGGTAGTAAAGTATTGTTTTTTTGATCCCACTAAGGAAATGGCTTTTATACCCCTAGATCTTGAGTCTAAGGTAAAAGGTAAAGCTGCAGTAGATATTGTAGGCTCTCGGCTAGGAAAAGCAGGTTCCTCTTGGATTCAGGTTGCCTTGATTACCCTTTCCAGTACCGGCTCTGTTCTTTCTATTACTTCTTTGCTTATGCCTTTTATCGCAGTTACCGTGGCTTTTTGGATTTACTCTGTAAAGACCTTAAATAAACAGTTCTTACAGACCCCTGCTGAAGAGGGCTCTATAGAAGAAGAGCTAGAAACAAACTAATCTTTGAAAGGGGATAGCGCCCAGTTCAAAAGCACATCATCCATCCAATGAAATTTTCCTTTTAAAGGACTCCCTAAAAAGCCCAAATGCCCTCCATACTTGGTCTTAAATATTTGGATATTTTTAGCAAGTTTAATCCCGTCTAAACAAGTAGAGGGAATAATGGGGTCATCCTCAGCAAATAAGATATAGCAGGGAACCTCTATTTCGGGAATAACCCAAACAGAGCTGGCTCTCTCGTAATAGTCCATAGCACTTTTAAATCCTGATTGAGGGGCTGTATAGAGTTCATCAAATAACATCAGATTCATCTCTTTAGGAAAGTGCACTTTAGGAACATCAGGGAACTTTTTTTCCCGATATTTGACGCCCAATTTTAAAAGACGTAAGAAATACCTCTCATAAAATCGGTTCTTTTCCTCTCCTAAAAGCTGAATACTAGAATAAAGGTCTGTAGGGGGAGATAAAGAGATTACCCTGGTGATGTACTCTTTTCCTAAAGGCCCTAGCTCTCCTGCTAATTTTAGGACAATGTTTCCCCCCAGAGAAAAACCCATTAAGGTCAAAGCAGATCTTGGAAGAAGGTCTTTTATGTACTTTAAGGCCTCTAAGATATCATCACTTCTACCACTGTGATAGATTTGCTTTGCTCTACCCTTTCCGCTACCACATCCTCTTAAATTAACCCTAACAGAGGCAATTCCTGCTTTGTATAATTTCTTGCTAAGCCTGACCAAATAAGGAGAGTTATGAGATCCACACAGGCCATGTACCATAACCACAGTAGGATCGGTTTCCTTCCACTCTTTGGGAATAGCGACTTCTATAGCAATTTGATCTTTATCTGGAAGATCTACAAAATGAGTCTTAGAACGAATCACTTTTTTCCATGTGAAAAAGGAGCCCAGGATCGTTTGTCTATGGGAACCAACTAGAAAAGGAAAAGGATTAAAAGGAAGCTCCGTGCTCAAAACACTCTCTCTTCTATTTAATTATTAATCTACAAAAAAATTAAATTAATTTTAAGAAAAAAGTTAATTATTTAATTATGTCTAAAAAATAATTAATTTATCGGGATGCTAATAAAAAATACAAGAGACTCTTCTCCTGGATTCTTTTTCCCTAGGCTTGCGTTAGAGATATGATAGAAGTGGGCTCCTACCCTAGTAAAAGAGCGAAATTGCCAAGCCAACTCTACTCCAGAGCGAAATTCCAAAGGAAAATGAAGATCTTTCCCTCCCCCTTTTCGATACCACCCAGCAGCAAAGTTGGGAGAAAAAACAAAACGGTTTTTCCCAATCCATTCAAATCCTCCCCCTGCGTATAGATAAGTAGAACCGTTTATGGTAAACATAAAACCTATCAAAGGGCGAAAAGTATACCACTCAAAAGAGGGTTTATACTCCATGCGAAACTCCTCTGTCTGATGCCTATTATGGCGCACTATTTCAAAAATTCCTCCTCCAAGAGAAAGAAGCGCCGGTTTTTCCTTTGCTACTAAAGAAAAGCTACAAAAGATCAGGAAAAAGCTTTTTCTAAAAAGCCAAAAACATAAATTTTTCACTTAAAAAGCCTCTCCTTTTCCAAAATACCCAAACTATAGGTTTGTTTTTCCCGATGTTCTTGCTTCAAATAGGTTTAACCTCTACAGGTAAACTCAGAAACCCTTTTAGTTGTAACATGATAATCATCCTCTCTAGAGGACAACACAGCCTAGAATACAAAAATAACTCTACGAAAGCGATGTTTTTTGTTATCGGCAATTCTTTGAAGCAGAAAAGAACCTAAAAAAAGTTTTTTTAATATTTCACTATCTGTAGCATAGAGCCTAAAATTGCAAAAATAGGGTTTTTTATGGGAGCAATAGGCTTAACACATCTTGGTGAGGATTGTTCTAAGATTATAGGAAGCTTTTCAGAATGGAAAGACATCCTCTCTCTTAGCTGCTGCTCTAAAGAGATATACTCTTCTAAAGGTGGTTTCCGTGAAATGGCTATTGAGCGCTTTGTTCAGAAAAAGCTAGGGGAAATAACACAACCTAATAGATCTTCTGGATAAAACTTTTTTATCTCTTTTTCCAATCCTCGGTAAACGGCCTGATATGCATAGAAATCCCAATTGTTATACAGCACCGAATGACCCTTTACAAAAACAGAATTGGTTATCTGGAAAAGAAAATGACTTCGATAAAAGCATCTTCGACGAGTATACAAAAAAGATACAGTTTCTTGAAAAAATGGCTCCTACCTCTATTTTCCAGCTAAAAAATACCCTACTAGCTTTTTGGCATGTAGATCGAGAGCTTTCTGATTATTGGGAATATAAAAATACACAAATAAGAAACTCAAACTATCCAACGACTGCATCACCTATAGATCCTCCTATTCAGAGAGAGACATTAGAGAATAGGTCGAAAAGAACTTTTGCAAAAATTGGTTGTTTTACCTTAGGTGAGAAGGTATATGACGTACTAGCTTTTCACCCTCTTGGCAATGAAAAAAGAGGAAATCAAATAGGACTCCATTCTTTGTGTTTTGGTAAGACAAGCATAGGGATATTTCAGCGACAGGTAGATCCTTATCTTTACTCAAGATTAGGTCCCGAGGGAGAAAACCACAGTTTTAACGCGATTATAGGAAGAGAGGGTCAATACGAGCAACAAACCGAGATTTTTTCAGAAGAACAGGATGATCTAATATTAGAAAGGGTTGATTTTAAGAATAGGGGCTACCTATTAATAAATGATGGTTTGGAATATCGCGATTCTGTAAAAACAGCTACCGGCTCAGATAGAAAACTAGATCAATTTCTCACTCAAATTATGATAGAAGTAGCGTGGCAAAATAGTTTCTTTTATCAACCCTTTGAAGTAAAAGTAACCTCGACTGGAGATGATCTTGCTGTCTTAATTGCCAGCGGTTTTAGAATAGAGTCACGTTCGCAATTGGGTTTTTCTTCCTTGGATTTACAATCGGAATTCTCACCGGAGAGTTTTGAAACTATCACAAAAGAAAGCCTTTTACGCGATCTTTGGAAATTTAGACAAATCGAAAGGAATCAACTTTTCCCTCCCCACCTTGACTATGGCGTCAAGAAGGTAAAATTTCCAATGCACTTCCTCAACGAGGAGTCGGTTTACTACGAAAAGGATAACTCTTCTACTAGTTTTTCAGAGTTAATAAGGACACAACCGATATTGACAAAAGAAGCGGCTATTCTTCCTGAGAGGTGGGTAAAAACTGCTCCACGAGGAATAGGAGAAAATTCTTAGCTTTTTTGCGCCGCATAAAACAAAAATTTTTCTTGATAATATTCAGCTAGTTTCTATAGGATTTGTCGCAGTTTAAACTTTTTGAGGCCGCTTATGAAAAAAGTGTTTTGGTTTTTTTTCCCCATGCTCCTTTTTGCCCTTCCTGATTCTTTCAAGGAGAAGGAAAGCTTCTTTTCTTTGTATCTAGATAAACCTTTGGGTCTTTGGCATGAAATTCGCTATTTTTCCTCTAACGGACTCCTTTTTTTGGAAGATGGCTCTACTTGGAAAATTAATCCAAAGCAGAGAAGAAAATTAAAGAGGTGGAAAAAGGAAGATCTGGTCTTAGTTCAACAAAACACCTCTTGGGTCTCCTCTTATCCTTATTGTCTGAAAAACAGGCATCTCAATGAAATTGTCGAAGTTGCTTTGTTTTCTCCTTCTAATCCCGAAAAAGATCGAGGCTCTTTTATTAAAGAGCTAGATCTTCATTCGGGCCTGATTGCTTTAGAAGAAGGAAGTGTTTACAATGTTTGTTTTTTCTCTACCAAGGGACTGAATCTATGGCGAGTAGGAGATCCTATTATCGTAGGGGTAAATGCCAGTTTTTTAATCCGGGGTGATTTTATCCTGATTAATACTCGAAATAAAGAATTTCTCTATGTAACTCTAGAAAAAGAAGGAAGGGCTTATGAGTATAATTAAAATCGAGGGGGGCTCTGACGAAGCGAGGGGAGTTAGTTATCTTGAACAGGTGGATTCTCTTCTACTTTTTCTCTGCCAAAAAGTCCTTAAAATCTCTTTGATGGCTCTCTTTTCTGGTGGGATAGTTTCTTGTTATCTCCTATTTCAGAAAGTTCCCGCTACTGTTTTTTCAGTAGCTCTACTGTGTCTGTATAAGGATCTTCAAACAATCCCCCCTTTTCTTCGCAAAGTAGATCGCCTTTTTTCCTCTATAATCAGAGAATTTTTTACCAAGATTTTATACGAGAAATGTTCAGACTGTGGGCTTCCTGTAAGGCAGTATCTCATCTTTTTTCCTCGAGAGAGTCTTTTATGTCTCTAACAAGAAGAAAAAGGAGCATGGGAGTGAAAAGCCAGGCTGGGTTGACATCTTTTACAAAATAGGGAGATAGCAGAAAAATCACTAGGCCCACTACTACAAAGGACAGGATAGCACTGGTTACCTTATTGCCTTTTCTTAGAAAAGTCCTCTTGGCGACAAGATTCAGTCCCCACACAGCAAAGGATAGAAGGAAAAATTCCAAGATGACTCTCATAATGGCAAAGAGTACTTTAGCTAGCCATTAAAAGAAAATAGCAGATCCAGAAAAATATAGAGTATCAAAAGGGGTGAAATATAACGTAAACACAAGAAGAGAATAGAGGAAAAGAGATTTTTCTCCTCTAAAGAGAGCTCTTTAAAAAGAGCTTTTTTCTTCCATTTCCAGCCCACAGCCAAGACAGCTACCAATCCTCCGAGAGGAACTAAGATATTTACACTAAGGTAAGAAATCATTTCGTAAAAAGAAAATCCATAAAAAACCCTTTCTCTAAACGGAGTAAAAGAAAGAACGGAAAAAACTCCTAAAATAAAAGCTGATAACACTACATAAAGGCTTGCCTTTTTCCTAGAAAAGCCTTTTTCATCTACTAGATAAGAAATAGCAGGTTCCAAAGCAGATATCTCGGAAGTCAAAGCAGCAACTACTACTAAAAAGAAAAAACAACAACCCCATAGTCCTCCCCAAGAAAGAGAAGAAAAAACGAGAGGGAGGGTTTCAAAAATCAAGGAGGGCCCTTTATCTATAGCTATCGGAAAAGAAAAAACAATCCCGTATACAGCAATTCCCATGAGAAGGGAAAGAAGCAAATTTAGAAAAACAACGGGAACACAGCTTTTTACAATGTTTTCTTTTTTAGCAAGATAACTTCCATAGGTTATCATGGTCCCCTGTCCTATGCTTAAAGTGAAAAAAGCTTGTCCCAAAGCTGCTATCCATACCTTAGGACTTATGGCTGAGAATTTCAGAGAAAATAAGAAGTAAAGGCTTTTTTTTCCCCCTGGTAGGAAAAGCGCATAGATCGCTAAAAAAAAAAGTACTAAAAACAGAAGTGGCATCAAAACTTTACTTGCTGCCTCAATGCCTTTTTTTACCCCAGAAATTAAAATCGCAAGGCAGAGACTTAAAAAAAGAGCATGGAACAGCAAAGAATGAAAAGCGGAAGTAGAAAGGGAAGAAAAGAAAGAACTAGTCCCTTGCGAGTTTTGTAAAAGGGAGATTTTTCCTGCCAAAGAATAAAAGAAATACCCTAAAGTCCACCCTGCTATTACGCTATAAAAGGAGCTGATAAGAAGCCCTGTCAAAATCACGACTTTTCCTAAAATACCTCCTTTTTTACCCAAGGGTAGCCTCAGAGCTCCATAAGGATTTTTATGCGCTTTTTTTCCTAACAAGATTTCGCTAAGCAAAACGGGTAATCCCATAATGACTAAAAAAACAAGGTATAACAAAATGAAGGCACTTCCTCCATTTTCCCCTACTAAATAAGGAAAACGCCATATGCTTCCAAGACCTACCGCAGAGCCCAAAGCAGCTAAAATAAATCCCGTTCTAGACTTCCACGTCTCTCTATAAGTCAAAAAAAATCCTCAATTCCCCTTTTAGGGTATAGAAAATAGGAGTTTTTCCCAAATAGTTTGAGGGAAAAAAACCGTGATAAAATCCCTTCGATTTTTGCCGTGCGAAGAAAGCTTTTTTCCTGTACAATCCGCGGAATCTTTCAGGTTAAGGAATTCTTACATGGCTGACTCTTTTCCTAAAAAAAGAACTATCTCTGTTTTTGTGCTAACTATGATTAATGTGGCAGCCATTTGTAATATAAAAAATTTTCCTCTTTCTTCCCTATATGGCCTTTCTACGGTTTTCTTTTTTCTTTTAGCGGCTTTGACTTATTTTATCCCTATTTCTTTAGTTTCCGCAGAACTAGCTACCGGATGGCCTCAAAGGGGAATTTATATCTGGGTCCGAGAAGCTTTAGGAGATAGAATGGGGTTTTTAGCCATTTGGCTTCAGTGGGCTAATAACATTATTTGGTATCCTACTATTCTTTCCTTTATTGCTGCTACTGTAGCCTACATGTTTAGCCCTGAGCTCGCTTCTAATACTAGTTACATTCTGACCGTGATTCTCCTCTCTTTTTGGGCTGTGACTTTAGTGAATCTATTTGGAATGACCCTCTCTGGTTGGATCTCTACCATAGGGGCAGCCTTAGGAACTGTTGTTCCTGGGATTCTTATTATTTTTTTAGGCTTTTTATGGTATTTTCAAGGAAATCCCTCTCAAACTTCTCTCTCCTTCCAAGCCTTTTTTCCCGATTTAACCTCAATCAATCAGCTAGTAGTCTTTGCAGGTATTTTACTCTCTTTAGCTGGAATGGAAATGTCTTCCGTTCATGCTTTAGAGGTAAAAAATCCCCAGAGGGATTACCCTAGAGCAATTTTTATTTCTGCTATTTTGATCTTGGTTCTTTCTTCTTTGGGATCTTTAGCTGTAGCAATCGTAGTTCCTGCTAAGGAAATGAGTTTAGTAGGAGGGGCCATGGAAGCTTTTTCTCTTTTCTTAAACCGCTATGGAGCCTCCTGGGCCATTCCTTTTATTGCTTTTGTTATGGCCTTTGGAGCTTTTTCCATGATGAGCACTTGGGTTATTGGACCTACTAAGGGAGTCTTGGCTTCTGCTTTAGATGGAGATTTACCTCCTGTATTCCAGAAGGTAAATAAAAAGGGTATGCCTACTGCCTTGATGCTCTTGCAAGCCATTTTTGTCACAGTTTTGTCTCTGGCCTTTCTTCTTATGCCTGATGTGAGCAGTTCTTATTGGATCTTGGTAAATCTTACTGTCCAACTATATCTAATCTTATATGCGATTCTATTCGTTTCAGCAATAGTTCTTCGCTACAAAAAACCGGAGGTAGAAAGAGCATATAAAATTCCAGGTAGGAAGAATATAGGCATGTGGATAACTTGTCTTGTAGGTCTTTTCTCCTGTATTTTCATCTTCTTTTTAGGCTTTATTCCTCCTGAACAAATCTCCATAGGAGGACTCTTTCAGTATGAAAGTTTTTTAATAGCAGGGGTGCTACTTTTTCTCGTAATTCCCCTAATCATCTTTGAGAAAAAGAAAGAAAATTGGAAGAGTTCCTCTCAAAGAAGCCAGTAAGTAGCTAGCGATAGATAAAAGAAGGTAGTTAAAACATCGGCAAACATCAAAACTACAGGTCCTGAAGCTACTTTCGGATCCAGTCGCAAGGCGTGAAGCAAAATAGGAATCAAGGTTCCAAAAGAAGAAGAAAGAAGCACAGAAACAAAAATTCCGAGCCCAATGGTACAGGAAGAAAGAGCTCCTTCCCCCCAAAGAAGGGAAATAGCTCCTACAAAACCTCCTGAAGTGAGAGATAAAAAAACCACCGTTTTCCACTCTTTTATGATTTTCTTTAAAGCAAACTGAATAGAAAGCTGGGCTTTTCGTAAAAATTGTAAACTTTGCGTCATAGACTGCATAGAAACTGACTCAGAAAGAGTTAAAACCAAAGGAATGAACATAGCCAAAACCAAAAATTTTCCTATTACTATCTCATGAATCTGGGAAATAATAGCACAAGCAAACCCTCCCACCATATTGCAAAAAAGCCAAGGCATCCTCAACTTATAGCTTCTCCAAGTAGAAGCCTTTTCTTCCAGAGTAAAACCCAAGAGCTGAAAGACCTCTCTTCTATGGGAAGAGTCTTTTACATCAAAAGCCTCTTCCATATACAGCTCCACATCCACTACTCCTAGAAGTTTCCCTTCCTTATCGACTACGGGAAGAGCTAATAGTTTATGAAAAGCAAATGTTTCTAAAGCCTGCTTTAATGTCTGGCTTTCTCGAAGGTGAATTACAGACTCTTCCATAATTTCTTTAATCTTACTCTCAGGATTTGCTAGTAAAAGTTTCCTAGTGGGAACCACTCCTTTTAAGGCCTTTTGTTCATCTACTACATAAAAATAAATGATTTTGTCAGGGAACCCTTCTCTTCTGAGTTTTTCTAAAGCTTCAAAAACCGTATCTTCCATGAAAAAAGAGGCATGCTCTTTAGAAGCGAATTGAGAAACACTACGATTTAGCTCTTGACCTTTGCTTTTCATCTTTTTAAAAAAAGCAAATTCTTTCATTCTTTTCCATAGAAACTTTTACTTGGAGAGAAAATGAAAAAGGAAACTTCTTGGGAAGAAAGCGCTTTCTCCTACCATAGAAAAGTAGGAGAAAAGGGACACGAATATCACCAAAAAGTGATCTTGCCTCGCCTTCTTCCCCTGTTGGATTTGAAAAAAGACTCTTCTCTACTCGATCTTGGGTGCGGCCAAGGGGTATTATCTAGAAACCTTCCCAAGATAGACTTTTATTGGGGACTTGATGCTTCTTTCTCCTTGATCCAAGAGGCAAAAAAGCTAAATCAAAAATCCAACCATAAATTTTCGGTACAAAATCTTTCTGAAAAGTTTTGTTTGCCAAGAAAATTCTCTCACCTCTGTTTTTTACTTTCTCTACAAAACATGGAGGAGCCATTTGAAATAGTAAAAAGAAGCTCTTCCTTTTTACAGAAAAAGGGAAAGGCTGTATTTGTACTAAACCATCCCTGCTTTCGGATTCCAAGACAATCTTCTTGGGGATTTGATGAGAAAAAAAAGCTCCAATACCGAAGAATTGACTCCTATCTTTCCTTTTTATCGGTTCCTATCCAAATGCAGCCGGGGAAAAACCCTTCTAAAAAAAGCTATTCTTTCCATTTCAGCCTACAAGATCTTATGAAAAGCTTGAAACAGGGCTCTCTTGTCATAGAAGATCTACAGGAATGGCCTTCCCATAAAATAAGTACGGGAAAAAAAGCTCGAATAGAGAATAGAGCCAGAAAAGAGATTCCCCTTTTTTTGGCTATTTCAACACTTCATTTTTAAAAAAAGAAAACACTGTATAACATGAAGGATAGAGTCTACTTCTGAGGGAAGCTATGTGCGGAATTTTCGGATATACAGGAAAAGAAAACTCCTTAGCGATATGTCTTAAAGGGCTGAAACAACTGGAGTATAGAGGGTATGACTCTGCAGGAATTGCTGGGGTACAAAATGGGGAACTTGTCTTTGTCAAAGATTCTAGTAAAATCAGTCTCTTAGAAGAGAAAATTTTAGAAAAAAATTACTCTTTAGATGCTGCTATAGGGCATACTAGATGGGCAACTCATGGGAAACCTACCTATGAAAATGCTCACCCTCATTTTGATGAAAAGCTTTCTTTGGCTTTAGTACACAATGGGATTATAGAAAACTATGACTCTTTAAAAGAAATGCTCAAAAGCAAGGGGTTTTTTTTCCGTTCAGAGACAGATACCGAGGTAATTGCGCAACTCATTGCGTACCACTACAAAGGGGAATTATATAAGGCCGTTCAGAAAGCAGTAAAACTTCTTAAAGGATCTTTGGCTATTGCGGTAATTCACAAAGATTTTCCAGAAGAAATTGTAGCTACTACTCGAGAAAGCCCTTTAACTATCGGTTATGACACAGAGAAGACGGAAGGATGGATCTCTTCTGACCCTAACTCTTTTTTGGGAAAATCCCTAAATATCTTTTTTCTCAAAAATGATGAAATAGCGCGAGTAAACAAAGGGGCCATTACGATCTTTGATAAAAACCTAGAGAGAATTTTCAAGAAGGCAGAAAAACTAGAATCCGAATATGAGGCGCCGAGCAAAAAAGGCTTTGAACATTTCATGCTCAAAGAGATCTATGAACAGCCTTTGACTATCCAAAAAGCTCTTCTGGGCAGATTTTCAGAGAGTTTTGGCAACGTAGAATTTGAAAGCTTTCATTTCAGCCCTAAAGAGCTCTCTGCTACAAGCCATATTTTGATGGTAGCCTGTGGTACCTCTTGGCATGCAGGATGCATTGGAGCTGCTATATTAGAGGAAAAAGCGCGTATTCCAACCCAAGCAGAAATAGCTTCAGAACTTCGTTATAAAAACCCTATTATTTCCAAAGAAACTTTAGTAGTAGCTATTAGTCAATCAGGAGAAACCGCAGATACCATTGCTGCTGTAAGAGAAGCAAAAACCAAAGGAGCCAAAATCCTTGGAATTTGTAATGTGAAAAACTCTACCTTAACCAGGGAATCTGATAGCTGCATTTTCCTAAAGGCAGGTCCTGAAATTGGTGTTTGCTCTACTAAAGCCTTTACCTCACAAATCGCTGTTTTATACCTATTTGCCCTGCTTATGGCTCGTCTTCGCCACCTTAATAAACAAGAGACTTTTTTCTTCTGGCAACATCTAAAAAAGATCCCTCAAAAGATAAAACAAGTACTGGATAAAGCGTCTGAAATTGAGTCTATTGCCAAAAAATACAGCCAGTATAACCACTTCTTTTTTCTAGGAAGAAGGTACATGTATGCAACATGCCTGGAAGCTGCTTTAAAACTCAAAGAGATTTCCTATGTAAATGCCAATGGCTATCCGGCAGGAGAGCTAAAGCATGGCCCTATTGCTTTACTAGACGCAAATTTTCCTATCATTGCTTTTTGCGCTAACCTACAAACTTATGAAAAAATGGCTTCTAATCTCATGGAAGTAAAAGCAAGAGGTGCTCCTGTTTTTGCCCTAATTCCTCAAGGGTTTGAAGAAATGAATCACATAGCAGATGATATCTTCTATCTTCCTTATACTCTAGATGAGCTAGCTGTGTTTCCCTCCTCTGTAGCAGGACAGCTTTTTGCTTACTACGTTGCCAAAAATAGAGGCGCAGAAATTGACCAACCAAGAAATCTAGCCAAGTCGGTTACTGTCGAATAATCTCCCAATTTTACGTAAGGTAGGTTGCTCAAGGTTTTGAAAAGCCCCTCCCCACGAGAAGGGCACTATAAAAAGGGCCGCTTTTATTTTGAAAGTATAGGATCGAAGCGAATCTAAAAATCCCCTGTGAAAAGTATATCCCCAAAAAATATCCCTCTAAGCTAGAGTGATCTTAGGATTTTTATAGATATCTTGGATTGCGTGTAAGAGCCTTACTCCCTCTTGGATCTTTTTCTGAAAGGCCTTCCTTCCAGAGATAAGCCCAATACCCCCTGCTCTTTTATTAATAATTGCGGTTTTAACGACTTGAGCTAGATCATCTTTTCCAGAAGGGCCTCCCGAGTTAATAAGGCCTATCTTGCCCAGGTAGCCATTTATTACCTGATATCTACAAAGATCTATAGGGTGATCGGAAGTAAGATCGTACATTTGTTTTGAGAATTTTCCAAATTTAAGTACTTCAAAACCCCTATTAGTGGAAGGAAGTTTTTGCTTTACAATATCTGCCTGGAGTGTTGCCCCTAGATGATTTGCTTGGCCAGTAAGATCTGAGGCTTCGTGAAAATCCTCTTTGTTTTTAAAAGCACTATTTCTCAAGTAACACCACAAAACCGTAAACATTCCCAAATCATGCGCTTTTTCAAAGGCCTTTGCTATTTCTATAATCTGTCTTCTACTTTCCAAAGAGCCAAAATAAATGGTAGCTCCTACCCCTACGCATCCCTGCTCATAGGCTTTATGAACTGAAGTAAAAAGAATCTGATCATAACTATTAGGATAAGAAAGAAGCTCGTTATGGTTTAGTTTCAAAATTAGGGGAAGTTTATGAGCATACTTACGTGCAATAAGACCTAAAACTCCTGAAGTAGTAGCCAAGGCATTACATCCTCCTTCTAAGGCAAGTCTGCAGAGATTTTCTGGATCAAAATAATCAGGATTTACTGCAAAAGAAGCGCCTGCCGTGTGTTCTATTCCCTGATCTACAGGCAAAATAGAAACATATCCTGTTTGGGCAAGTCTACCTTGAGAAAATAACCTTTGCAGGGAAGAAAGAGTCCGAATATTACGATCTGAGGGAAAAAAAACTTTATCCACCCAGTCTTTTCCTGGAGCACAGAGAAGCTCTTTAGAAAATTTTGACTGAAACTGTAAAAGATCCTCCCCTTCTTTTCCCAATAAAGACTCTATTTCTGAAAGATCCATAACTCCCCTAAAACTTCAGCAAACCATACGAAAAAAGATCTTTGCATCTCAAGATTTTTTTGCCCAGAAATGTTGAATTTCCTCAAAAGTCTTATTCTTTGTTTCAGGAACCCACTTTCTTACAAACCAAAGTGCTATAAGACAAATGGCTGCATACAGTAAAAAAGTCCCTGCTGTACTAAGCTGCTCTAAAAGAGTTAAAAAGGTTAACGAAACTATGTAATTACAAGTCCAGTTAGCAAAGACAGCAATCCCCATGGCTTTTCCTCTTATGCTTAGAGGATAAATTTCAGAAATAATTAGCCAAGCAACAGGACCTAAACTAATAGCAAAAAAAGCGACATAAGTGATCATACTTACAATAGAAGCTATACCTAACTCTTTTGCCTCCTCATAAAAAGAAAAACCCAGTATGAGTAGGGAAAAAAACATGCCTATTAATCCTACCATAAGAAGAGGCCTTCTTCCTGCTTTATCAATTAACCAAAGAGCAATAATTGTCATGATCACATTTACTATTCCCACTCCAACTGTTGCCAAAATAGCTGTTTGACTACTTTGAAATCCTGCTGCCTGAAAAATTCGTGGGGCATAATAAATCACTACGTTAATTCCGGTTATTTGCTGAAAAATAGAAATCCCAACTCCTATGATAAAAGGGGTTCGTACAGATCGATGAAAGATTCCTTTCTTCTTTGCTAGAATCCCTTCTTTTGTTTCCTGGGAATAAACTAGCTCAGGATGAAGCTGTTTTGCCGCCTTCTTTGCTTCTTTTTCTCTACCTTCCTCCAACAGCCAACTCGGTGTCTCTTTAATAAAAAAAAGCCCTATAAACAAAAGCGCTGTCGGGAAAAAAGCAAAGGCAAACATCCATCTCCATTGACCCTGATCTGAGTAACCATAATCAACTAGGTAGGCTATCAAGATGCCGATAGTAATAGCTAGTTGATTGCAAGAAACTAAAGCGCCCCTGATCTTAGGGGGAGAGATTTCCGCGATATACAGAGGAACACAAAGAGAGACAATTCCAATTGCCAATCCCAATATAAATCTTCCTATTAAAAAGAAAGATAGCGTATCTGCTACCACCAAGAAAAAAACCCCTATAGCAAATAAAAACACGGTAAAAAAAAGAGTTAGCTTTCTTCCCAATTTATCCGCCATGGAACCACCTAATAAAGCTCCAATTAAAGCTCCAACTAAAAGAGTGCTCACCACCAACTCTTGATCAAAAGTAGAAAAGGAAAATTGCTTAGTAATAAATAGTAAAGCACCTGAGATAACGCTTGTATTAAAACCAAAAAGCAGGCCTCCCAAAGAAGCAACGAATACAGAAAATAGTAAAAACTTAAGGGCAGCTTTGGGGTGTTGCATAGATCCTCTCTTTGTATATACCTATTTCTGAGTGAACTAAATTTTTTATTTGAGTTCAAGCGCTTTTCATGATAAGACTAACTTTGAGTCTTCAAAGGGGGAAAAACCATGTCGATTGCACCTAAGGTAAAAGGATCTGCAAAACAGTGGGGGGTTTGGGTTTTTGTGAAGTGGAAACCCGGAGCTCCTGACGGCGCTTGGAATGAATGGAAAAAAGAAAGCAGAATCAAGGAAGCTTGGAGTTTTTCAGGAGCTTGGGACTGTCTTTTGTGGATTGATCTAGAAGATCCGAGGGAAATAGAAAAACTGGTGTGGAGTCTAATCCGACAAAATAAATGGGTAGAAAAAACAGAAACCCATTGGGCCAAAAAAGGCTGGTAATTCCTACCTAGTAGAAAAATCGTTCATCGAAGCCCTAAGCCCGCACCCGGTGAGCGCTTCCACTATCTCAAACTGCAAATCACTCAACTCCTCTTGAAAAGGATAGCACCCCTTTGAGGAAAAGAATTCCTTTTTAGAAAGAAGGTCCTCATAGATCTCATACGCTATAGAATAGTTTCCCGCAAAAATAGCTTCCATGATTGCTAAATAAAAACAGTTGAGCCTCTCATGGGGGTCCCTACTTGTAAAAGGGAGCTGCTCGTAGTTCAAATAATTTAGATAAAAAACAGGATCCTCTTCCAGCATGAAATCCTCTTTAAACTCCTAGCTTTCTCATGGAGAAAATAACTAAAGACTATTCGGCCATTTTTAGAAATTCTTCTTTTTTTGAAAAGCGAAAAACCCCCTTTTTGCAAAAAAAATACAGGGATCTTTGAGTTTTAGATAGTTCCAAAAATCTTTTTTTAAAGAACTACCAAAGGAGTGTTTTTACAAATAGGAATAGAAGATACCACTTTCCCAATTAGATCATAGTCAGCATAATCTGTAATCTCCACAAGATACCTTCTTGAAACCTCAGGAACTGTTTCAAAATCATTTAAAATAACTACCCCATCTACTTCAGGGCATTGATATTGATTTCTCCCCTGCAAAAGATAAGAAGAGTCGGGGTGAACTCCATCTATAACAACCGGATATCGCATTCCTATTTTTTTCTGATTTTCCTCTTTTGCTATCTGCCACAAAACTGCTTGTAGTTGTTCCTGTCTTTGCTCTTTTATCTCCTGGGGTAGGTGTCCAGGTAAGCGGGCAGAATAAGACTCTTTTTCTTTAGAATAGGCAAACACCCCCACTTGAGAAAGACGGACCTTTTTCACAAAAGAAAGAAGTTCTTCAAACTGCGCCTGTGTTTCAGAGGGAAATCCTACCATCAAGCTAGTTCGGATAGCCATATCGGGAATTTTTCCTCGAATCATTTCTATGACCTGATAAATGTCTTCAGGAGAGGTTTTCCGATGCATCTTTTTCAAAAGATCTCCGTTTATATGCTGGATAGGCATATCTATATAACGACATACCCTAGAGTCTGAGGCGATAATAGAAACAAGCTCTTCCTCTATTTCATCGGGATAAAGGTACAAAAGGCGTATCCAAAAATCCCCTTTTTCTTCTAAAATTTTTTGTAAAAGATAGGAAAAAGACTTTTTTTCAAGAAAATCTTTTCCGTAATCTCCTAAATCTTGTGCAATTAGGATAATCTCAAAAACTCCCTGAGATAAAAGAAGGCGCACTTCCTTCAATATCTGTTCAACCGATTTACTTTTTAACTTCCCCTTAATGTGGGGGATAATGCAATACGAACATCTCTTCTTACACCCCTCTGCAATTTTTAAGTAGGCATAGTGTTTGGGAGTAGACAAAAACCGGGGAATTTCCCCCCATTGTAGGTAGCTCTTTTTCTCTGTTATCTCTTTCGAAAAAGTCTCTTTTTGTATCACTTCCACAATTTTTTCCATATCTCCTGAACCTAAAAGAGCATGTATATTGGGAAACTCTTTTTTTAAAATCTCAGGACATTTTTGTACCATACAACCTACAGCAATTACCTTAGCCCTTTCTTTTTTATAAGAAAAAAGCTCTTCAAATACTTGGAGTGCCTCCTCCCGAGCTGACTGCAAAAACCCACAAGTATTTACGATTAAAAAATCGGCCTCTTCTAAAGAGGGAGTTAGTTCATATCCTGATCTTAAAAGAAGGGCTATCATTACCTCACTATCTACAAGATTTCTAGCACAACCAAGGCTGGTGAAGTGAACCTTATTACAAGAATCCAAAATCTTTCTTCCATTCATGAAAACCCTCTACCTTTGCCCCGGTTAGGTTAACAAAAAAGGGGAAAAAAAGCCATCTTTGCCTTTGCAAAAAATCGGTTTTTCTTTAAAAGGTCTTAATAAACCTTGAGATGAGGAGAGTATGGTCTGGGCTTTTGTAAGAAAAGCTTCCGTTTTTTGTCTTTGCCTGTTTCTTATCTTTACTTTTAGTTTTTTTCTGATGAAAGCCCTACCGGGGGATCCTTTTTCAGGAGATCAAGTAGTTCCAGAGGAGGTATTACAAAATTTATATGCTCACTTTGGTCTAGATCAGCCTTTATGGAAGCAGTATCTACGGTACTTACAAGGATGTCTTACCCTGGATTTAGGCCCTTCCTTAATCTATTCAGGAAGAGGGGTAAGAGAAATCATTTTGGAAGGATTTTTCATTAGCGCAAGACTGGGCGTACAAGCCTTTCTTTTCTCCCTTACCTTGGGAAGTCTTTTTGGTATTTTTTCAGCCTTACAAAAAGGGAAAAGAACAGATATTTTTCCCTTTCTTGTTACCACCTTAGGTCTTTCACTTCCGAATTTTGTGATTGCAACGCTACTTCAATACTTTCTTGCCATTTGGTGGCCTATTTTTCCTATAGCTACGTGGAGGGCTCCTTATTCTTCTTTTCTTCCTTCCCTTGCTCTTTCTTTTATGCCTATGGCCTACATAGCCAGGGTGATTCGCTCTGCTTTACTGGAAATTCTTGAACAAGACTACATTCTTCTTGCTAAAGCAAAAGGACTTTCCCCTTCCACTATTTTATTTAGACACGCTCTACCTTCTGCCTTTATCCCTATTCTTGGTTTTCTAGGTCCTTTAGCAGCCTACTTTTTGACAGGAAGCTTTATTGTGGAAAAGATCTTTGCTATTCCGGGACTAGGTCAATGGACTGTATCTAGCATTTTGCAGAGAGATTATACCACTATCATGGGTCTTATACTCTTCTTCAGCATTCTCTTATTTTCTACCGTGTTTTTTACAGATCTCATAAGGGCTTGGCTCAGTCCCAGAATCAAACTAGGAAGACCTCGTGAAACATGATTTTTCTCCCTTTTCTTCTCTTGCTGTTTTTAAAGAGGAAGAGTTTCTTGTTCCCCCTCCTAATTTTTTCTCTTCTTTAAGAAAAAAACCTCTTTGTTTTGCCTCTTTTCTGATCCTTCTTTTTCTATGCCTTGCAGCCTGTTTTATTCCCCTGTTTTCTCCATATGATATTGACCAACTTCACTTAAGTCACATCAATGAACCTCCCTCTTTTTCTTTTTGGATGGGGACAGATGACTTAGGAAGGGATATTTTCACTCGTGTCTTTTATGGAGCTAGAATCTCTTTAGGGATCGGTCTTTTTGCCTCTTGTGTGGATCTTTTTTTTGGCGTCTTGATAGGGGCTTTTTCTGGTTACAGTAGCGGAAAATGGGATGAGAGCCTAATGCGATTTTGTGACATCCTGCATGCTCTACCTAATCTACTTATCGTCCTTTTGTTGATCATTACTTTTGGAAAAGGGCTTCTTGTTATCTTTTTGGCCATTTGTTTTTCGGGCTGGGTAAATATGGCAAGGGCTGTAAGAAGCCACGCTCTTGAATTAAGATATAAGGAATTTATTTTATCCTCTATAGCCCTAGGAGCTTGTAAGAAGAGGATCTTATTTTCTCATTTAATCCCTAACTTGTGGGGCACTATTCTAGCAACCCTTACTTCTACTATTCCCCATGCTATATTTTTGGAAGCCTTTCTTAGCTTTTTATCTCTAGGTATAAGTCCCCCAACTCCTAGTTTAGGAGGGATGATAGGAGACGGCATAGGCACTCTTTCTTTTTTCCCTTGGAGGGTTTTTTTTCCCTCCCTTTTTATCTCCACTATTATGCTTTCCTTAAATCTTTTAGGAGATTACCTTAGGGATTTTTTAGATCCAAGGGAGAAAAAATGAATCCCCTGCTCAAGGTAGAAGAAGCCTTTGTCTGTTATAAATCTGGAGAAACAAGAAATCATGCTGTACAAGGAGTAAGCTTTTCAGTTTTCCCGAAGGAGATCTTGGGAGTAGTAGGAGAGTCTGGCTCTGGAAAAAGCTCCCTGTTTCAAAGTCTTTTTCGGCTTAACTCGAATAAAAAGGCTCAAATACGGCAAAAAAATTGTCTTTTTGATAACGAAGAGATTTCTCTTCTTTCAGAAAAGAGATTTCGAAAAAAAGTGTATCAAAAACTGGGCTGGGTCCCCCAAGATCCTTTTCTCTCACTTCATCCCAGAAAAAGAATCAAAGACCAACTCATAGAAGCTTTAATCTATCACCAGATCTTACCCAAAAAAGAAGCCTTGGAAAGAGTAGCTTCTCTCTTGGAAGAAATGGAGGTTCCCCTTCAGAAAATGGAGCAGTATCCTCACGAGATGAGTGGAGGAATCCAGCAAAGGATTCTTCTTGCTATGGCGCTTAGTACCTATCCTCTTTTATTGATAGCAGATGAACCTACCTCTTCTTTAGATGTTATTTTACAAAAGCAGCTCCTGCTCCTCTTTCAAAAGATCTATCAAAAATTTTCTACTACTTTAATTTTGATATCCCACGATATTGGGTTTTTAGCAAAGATTTGCTCGCAAATTTTTGTCATGTATGGAGGAAAAATTGTGGAAAAGCAACCCACTTCTTCTCTTTTAAAAAATCCTTTGCACCCTTATACCAAGGCGCTGATAGGAGCAAGTCTTTCTTTTCAAAAGAAAAAACTTACTCCTATTCCTGGCTCTCTGCCTGTTTCAAATGTAGCTTTTACTTATTGTCCTTTTGTTTCAAGATGTCCTCATGCGATGCACGTTTGTACACAAAAGATTCCTCCTTTTTTTCCTTATTTAGAAAAGGGAGCTGCCTGTTGGAAATATCACCCGGATAACCCTTATGAAACCCTTTCTCGAAGTAAAGAATCTCTCTCACCGGTTCTTTTTTAAGAAAACGATCTCTTTTGCTTTAGAAAACATTCATTTTTCCCTATTCCCAGGAGAAACCCTAGCCATAGTAGGAGAGTCTGGCTCTGGCAAAAGTACACTCGGAAAACTTATCTTGGGTTTTCTTAAACCCCTCTCTGGGGAAATTCTTTTTGAAGGAAAGGACAGGCAAACTTTTTCTTCAAAAGAAAGGCTACAGTTTCGACAAAAAGTGCAGGTAATCTTTCAAAATCCTTCTTCCTCTTTAAGTCCTAAAAAAACAGTAGAAGAGCTTTTAGAAGAGCCCTTTTTGATCCATAAAAAGGTCTTTTCTCCTAAGCAGATTGACTCCCTTCTAGAAATGGTCTTGCTTCCCAGATCTGTTAAAAAAAAATATCCCCACGAATTTAGTGGGGGACAAAAACAAAGAATTGCTATTGCCAGAGCATTAGCTTTACAGCCTAAATTTATCCTATGCGATGAGGCACTTTCTGCTTTAGATGTCTCTGTACAAGCGCAAATTCTTTCTCTTTTAGTGGATCTAAAGAAAGAAAAGAAGTTCTCTTATCTTTTCATCACACACAGCCTAGCAGAGGTAAATTACTTAGCCGACACAGTTTTAGTTCTACAAAAAGGAAGACAAGTAGAGTTTACTGATAAAGAAAGCTTATTTACCGAGCCCAAGAATCTTTACACAAAAAACCTCTTGGAAGCCTCTCAATTCTTAAAAAACTTTTAAATTACCGTAAAATAGGAAGAGAAAACGTGATATTTTCTTCGGTAAAAAATACCTCTTCCACCTCTTCTATTCCTAGAGATTGTAAATAAAAGATAGACCTTTGCACATATTCCTCAGGAGTAGAAGCGCCGGCTGTAAGCCCTATACAAGTGGCTTTTGCTACCCAAGAAGGGTCTATTTCCTTCTCTGAATGAACCAGATAGGCGGGAATCGTCTTATTTTGGGCTACCTCTCTTAAACGATTTGAATTAGAACTTGTAGGATCTCCTACTACAATTACTACATCCACTCTGTCCAAAATAGAGCCAAGCGCCCTTTGTCTGTTCGTCGTAGCATAACAGATAGAAGAAGAAGGAATTGTTTCAATTCTAGGGAATCTTCTTCGAAGCTCTTCTACCATATCTTTGACCTCCTCAAGAGAAAGTGTGGTTTGTGTCAAATAACAAAGCTTTTTTTCTTTAGAAAAAGGCAGTTTTTTTATCTCTTCTACCGTCTCTACTACTGTGGTAACCTCGGGAGCTTCTCCCAAAGTACCTATAGTCTCAACATGATTTTTATGCCCAATTAAAAGGATATGATACCCCTTTGCTGCATACCTTTTTGCGGCAGAGTGGACTTTCGTTACCAGCCCGCAAGTTGCGTCTATCTCTATTAATCCTCTTTTCTTAGCTTCTTCTCGTACCTTAGGAGACACCCCATGAGCAGAATAAATAAGCCTACTCCCTACAGGGATTTTTTGAAGATCCTCTACAAAGACAGCTCCCTTTTTTTTCAAGCTATCCACTACATGTTGATTATGAACAATTTCATGCTTTACATAGATAGGAGCCCCCCACATAAAAAGGGCTTTTTCCACGGTTTGAATCGCCCTTTCTACTCCAGCACAAAATCCTCTAGGAGAACATAGTAAAATCTTTCTCATGGAAGTTAAGGATAACAAAAAGAAAAATATCAGATCAAATATCTAAAAAATATTTATCTGAAAGATAGTTTTTTATATTACCTATTTAATTCTTCTAAGTCTATCTTGGAAAAACTGGTATTCTTCTGGATGGTTTTCCTGCAAAAAAGTTTCGTATTCTCTCAAAGATTTCGAAGTTTCTTTGTAGAGAAAAGAAGCATCTGCTTGAGGTCTTTTAAAAAACTCTGCTAGATCTATCTCGAGAGCTTTTCCCTTGAAAAAGCCCATATTGTGCAAAGAATGTCTATTTTTATTACGGATTTTTTTTTGCGCTCTCTGGATTACCGCATCTAAAAGAGCTACTGAAATTTCTCTGATTTGCTCTTTAGAGGCCTTTGGTAAAATATCTGCCAAAAGCTCCGCCTTTTTTTGCAATACGAAGTAAGTATTATTGAGAAAAATCCTTTTTTCCCTTCCTAGAGAATCTATTAAAAAAGTCTGAGTGGGAAAATTATGTGTTTTCCCAAAATGAATACAGGCTACCTCTTGCTCTTCCACCATCTCTTCTCTTACTAAAAGAAGACTTTCCTTTATTTTTTCCAGAGCTTTTTTTCTTTTTTGCGCTAAAGCCTTTCCCCAAGAAAGCCGGGTATAGAACCAAGGCTTTTGTTGAAACTTATCCAGTCTTATAAACTTTAAGGCATACTGCTTATCCTTTGAAAGAAATACAAAACATTGCTGTCCTTTCCCTAAAAAGGTAAATCCTTCTTCAAAAAGTTTATATAAATCCTCTAGGGAAAGTTCCTCGCTTAAGTAATATACTCCCTCGGTCTTTTTCTGAAAAAAATCTTCTTCCTCTTCCCAACCAGAAAGCACCGAATAAGTAGGAGCTACTTTAGTAATCCGAAACCCTTTTTGTAGAAAATACCAACCTTTAACTATGAGACAGAGAAAAGCAAAAAGGAAAAAAAGTGAGAAGAAGCGCTTCAGGAAGGAAACCATTTTGCTACCTCTTCCTCAAGTACTTCTTGATAGTCTTGCATAATTTCTGGGTAATTTTTTTCTAGGTAACAACGAAGAGGGCTCGTATAGGAATATAAATCAAAAGCTAGCTTTTTTCTGGTTTTTGCAGCAGAGACAACTGAATACCTTCCTACATCAATTTCCACAGCCTCAGAAAAACCAATGATCCCGTAGTTTTTGATCCAAGAATGGTCTTTATTTACGATTCCCTTTTGATGTCTCGAAGCAACTGTCTTAAAATAAGCCTTCATCACCTGTCTAAGAAGATCCCTTTTCTTTTCAGCCACTAGATTTTTTACTACAGAAGAAAAAAGGGAAGTCTTTTTTTGTAATAAAAACCCACATGTATTGAGATCCAAAGTAAAACTCCTACCTAGTCCATCTTTTATCCTTGCTTTGGGAAGACCTTCTGTTTTTACAAGATGCATATATAAAAGCCCTGTCTCTTCTTTTAATCTTTCAAAAGCTAAATGGTAGCTTTCCATCCAGCTTTGCAATTGCTTTTTTTTATTAAAAAGCCTCTGCTTTTTTTTGGGATCCCAAAATTTTAAGTAACGCAAAACATATAGAGAAAATCTTTTTTTTACCAAATGATAACGAAATAGTTTCAACACATATTTCCCATCCCTGCTAGAAAAAACATAAGACTGGCGCCCCTTGTCTAGGTAAAAAAAGGGTTGCTCTAGGACCTCTTTTATCCTACTCATTTCTTCTTCTGAAACAGAAGATTTCCACTGCTCCTTTTCAGGAATCACAAAGGCTATTTTTTGTAAACGAAATCCAGAATGGAAAAAATGCCATCCAAATCCCACAAAAAAGACCACAAAAATAATGCTGAAAAACCCCAAAGAAAGCTTTCTTATCTTCATAGAGCGCCTTGCAAAGTAATCCCTAAAACTACCATAAAACTCGATTGAAAAAAAGACGGATAATTTTTATTTGACCAAAAGAATCAAGATAAAATAGTCTCTTTCCCAAAAAGGACTTTGACCTTGTTAGCTTTCATCTCTTCCTGCGTCCCATCTAAAGACAACTTCAAAACTCTTCCTCAAAATGCCCTTAGTTATGCAGGAATTTTTTTTCTCTTTCTTTTGCGTATTTTGCAAGCTATTGCAACATTTTTAGACTACCTTAGATTTCCTGGTAGAGACCTAGAAGAAAGAAAACTACAAGCGCTTGAGACAAAAAATGAGATTTTTAAAGAGCAAACTCAACTTCTACAAACAATTAGCAACCAATTAGAAAAAATAGGAAACCAGCTATTAACTACTCCTTCCACGGCCTCCTTACATTCCCTCTATAGTAATACTCGCTTCAATATTGCAGGTTCATCTGGGGAGAGTACCAGCGAATCTTCTTCCCCTAGAAATCCTTCATCCGACTATCTAGATTGCCAGGAAGAAATGAGAAAAAACATTGATACCTTGTACGAATATGCTAAGGCTAATTCTCCTCCAAAAAAGAATGACATATCATCTTTGCAGCAAAAACTAGAACCTCTTCATCCCCTGCGATTTCTGTATTTTGCTTTTTTTTACTCTTTTGATAAGTTCAAAAGTATTGGTGAATGTCTCTTCTACGCTGAAGGTAGATCAAAGCTAATGAAAATAGAAACTATAAATTCTTGCATAGAGGGTTTTAAAAAAGAGTGGACCCTACAAGAAGGGACTCTCCTAAAGCAATTTTGTGAAAAAACAGGCTTGAGTGAGGAAACAGTACAGAGTCATATTGATCAGGCAAAAGGGCAAGCCCCCATACAAATGGAAAGAAGACCTACTTCAACTTTTGCTTATGTTACTTTTTTTTCGAATATAAATAAGATACCCTTACCAGAAGAGGGCGCAGGCGCTCTTTTAAAAGCTATCCTAGAGCTAAAAGGCAAAAAAAAATCTTAAAAAACGTAGTTCTTAATACTGAGGTAGAACATGACACTCCTAGAGGTAAATATAAAAGACTTCCCCAAACACCACCACTATTTAGCAAAAAGCCGCTACCTAAAGAAGGTTCCTTTAGTAGAAGCCTTTATTATCAAACCAAAACCAAAAACAAAAGGCCCTTCCTATAGTAAGCTAGAGTTTACCAAAGAAAACAAGGAAGCCATTCATATAATTATCCAAACTATGGCAGAAAATAGCGTAGTAGGCTTACTCCCTAAGAAAAAAGAACTTACAGAGCTCGGGAATTCTATTTCTAACGTTCATCCTTTAAAATTCATAGAAACCATGTTTTCTTCAGAAGAGATGAAAGGCTGTGTCATAGAAATCTTTAAATCTTCTTTTAAAAGAAATCAACTCATGGGAGGTCTTTCAGGAAATTTAACAGTCAAATCCAAAATGAATGACCTCGACATTTATATAGAAGATTTTGCCAAAGCAATCTCTGTTCCAAAAGAAGAGCTTATAGCCTTTTTTGAAAGTAAAGACTGGGAAGGATTAGTTCGCTATCTTATGAACCGACAAGCTTGAAGGAGCCATCCTCTTCTCTAAAGCTTTTTCTAGATGAGAAGAAAAGATATAAGGGGTTACCACTTCCGCTTCTTTTTTCCGAATCAGGTATAAAGCATTTCCCGACTCCCAACAGGGGATCCCTTTTAAAAGACTCTCTAATTCTTCCGTTTTATAAGAGATTTCTGAATGTATAAATGAAATACCCCGAGCTACAGCCAAAAGCTCCATAGAAGTTTGACCACCTGATCGGGTCAAGGTAATGTCACTTCGAAAAAAAAGAGGGGCTATTACCTCGTCGGGTTGAAACGAAAGCGGGATTATGGTTAGATTAGAAGGAAAGTCTTTTTTCTTCGATACCTCCTTACAAACCATAGAAAAAAGCGTCTTCTTCTCGCTCGGAGAGTGGGGACAAAAAGAAGCCACATAGAGGTTTTTCTCTGGGAATTTCGAAGCTACTTCCATAATAATCTTTAAATATTTGATCTTAGCCAAATAAGCAGACTGAGAACCCAAAAGCACCGTAATCAGTATGTCGGAAGGAGCAATCTCGAAACGAAATGATCTTTGGGAAAAAAAGCCTATTTTTTTTCTCTTTTCTACAATCCTCTGAACTTCTTCTTTCTCCCTTTCCGAGGGAAAAGAAAAAGAGAAAGAAAAAGGAACTTCTCTTCTTTTCCGCCTTTGATACTCTAAAAAAGGCTTCCGGATCACAAAATTTTGGTAGTTTACCTCTTCTTTAGAAAGCTTACAGTATTTTTCCCAAAACTCCCCTTCTGTTTTTTCCTCTTCTAGGAGAGGCTCTACTGTGATAAGCTTTAAATACTTCTGGTTTTTTTTTGAAAGTCTACGAATAGGGAATAAGATAGAACTGGCCTGCTTAGTAGGAAACTCTAACAAAATCTTTTCCAAAACAAGCTCTTTTTTCTGCCAAAAATTATACACCCGGATGGCTCTTATAATCCCTGCAGTTGCCAGAGGCTGTGTGTCAAAAACTCTATCAGGACTCTGCTTTTTTAAATGATATAAGGTCCAAAAAAAAACATAAGGCCAAAAAACTACATCAAACCACTGCAGCTTGCTCGCCATCCATTCTAATCTTTTTGTACTTCCTCTTTTTTGATAGGTATTCCAAAAATGGGGAATAATCCTACCCAAAAAACTCAATCCTTGCAGTAAAAGATCTATCTTTGCAATTTTTGCCTTTGGATAATCCTCCTTAAGCTGCTGCTCTTTAGCAATAGCAGCCTGCAAATTTCCATTTCCTCCAGAAGTAGTAATCAATAAAAAGGAGTGCTCTTTTAAAGAAAGGCTGAGGTTTTCTTTCATAGGTATCCTTTAAGCAGCAATAATCGCCCCCATAGCCACAAGATTCACAAACCAAAAAAAAGAGTCAATGAGAAAAAGCCTAACTCTCGCTTTTAACCATATAACAGGATACAAAAGAACAGGCGCTACCAAACCTATCCAAATCCCTACTCCTACATAAACTCCGTCTAAAGCAGAAGTTGCCCCCAAAAAGGCTAAGAAAACTGCTAAAAAAAAAGCTGTAACAAAAGAAAGAAGCACCGTAAGGACCCAAGAAAGCTTCCAAAGGGATCCCTTTCTAGAGTCAATACGATGCTCTTTTTTCCAAAGTTCTCCAAAAAGTAGAGAGGAATACCAGATCCCTCCTATTATACAAGAGGTTAAGGCAGCTACTAAAACAGTTAGTATATCAATATCTATGATTTCCATTTTTATCCTAAAGGTAGAGTTAACACAGGAGGAGGAGCTTTTCTATCTTCCGATTGAAGATTATATAGCTGTAAAAGCAAAAGAAAAGTTTGTTTGGACTGCATATCTGTATCTTTTATGTAGAACCAGTACCCTTTGTATTTTGTTGCTACATAGGCTCCTTTGGGACGGTAAAAAGAACAGTATATGTGCATCAATTGAGAAGTAATCTGCTTCCAATCAAAAAAGCTTCCCTTTTCTACAGTTAAAGCCACTATCTCCTTTTCCATATGTTCTTCAGGAATTCGAATTCCTGTAGAGAGATAATACATACAAGATAGAAGAGACCTTGGCATAATTCCCACTCTTGCCTTGGTGTTATACCCAAGCTCTACAGTAAGCAATCTATGCCCATTTTCCGTTTTTACTCCAGGGAGAAGTTCTGCTAACCTCTCAGATTCCTTTCCTTGTTCTGGAAAGATAACCTGCAAGATTTGTTTTTCTTCTTTTCCTTCTTTACATTCTTCGATACGCACTCCTAAGTGAAGCTCCGATCTTTTCTGAAAATAACGAAGAAGCTCTGTAACCTCAAAAAAAGACTCATATCTGGGAACATATTCGGGAATAGGACCCGAAGCCTCCGGGGCATTAAGATGCTCATCAAAGCTTTGGACTACCAAACGAAAGACTAGATCTATATTCCAGCCTGAAAGAACTAGCTGCTGCATAACTCTTAAATCAATAGGGTGCAAAAGCTGTCTTGCAAAAGCCTGTCCTTGCAAAGGGACATACTGAACAGTAGGCTGATTTTGCCAAGAAACATCTCCTCCTACAGAAACAGGATTTGGCATAGTAAACCCAGGAATCTTAAAAGCAGCATTTCCCGAAGTTTTGAAAGTAAACTGCGTAGTGATATTTCCCACATTTAAGAAAAAAGGCGTATCGTAGTAGCGAAGCCTGACCAAATTGAGAAGCATCTGCTCACTACCTGTCTCTTGTAGCACCGTGTTATAAGCAGTTCTTCCTCCACTTCCTTCCACAGCATATTTGCTAGAAATTTGACAGCTACAAAGAAAAAAAAGAGGGAGAAGAAAGAAGGAAAAAACAAAAAATCTCTTCATGAGGACCCACCAAAAAACAAAGAGCCAAGATACCGAAATCTTTAAAAAAGGGCCAGGGATCTTTTAAATATTCTTGTAGAGAAAAAAAAAGATTCTTATAAGCAAGGAAAGTAACAAAAGCTTTCTTATGCTCTCGTTCTGGAAAAGAAGTGTACCCCTTTTTTTTGCGGGAATCCCCCTCCTTGTATCCCTTATGGTACTCGTGGGATGGTATATAAAAAACATAGCTCTGATCCGAGTTCTCCCTCATTTTACGGGTATGCAATACAACACAGCGCTTTGTATATTTCTCTTAAGTGCTGCCATTATCCTCTTTTTATTTGAAAAATCTTGGATACCAAGGGCTCTTTGTCTTTTTGTGGCTGTTCTGACTTTTTTTACTGCAATTCAAGATATTGCACAGACTGATTTTGGCATCGACAACTTCTTTTTCACTTATAATTTAGAAACTACCATGAATCATCCAGGGAGAATGGCCTTAAATACAGCCTTCTGCCTCTTTTTTCTCGGCTTGATTATAATAACCCTTTCTTTCAATACTGAAATTTTTGATCTCATTGCGTTAATCCTCTCTGCTATCGTCCTTAGCTTTGCTATAGTTAGCTTCTTAAGCTACTTAACAGGCTTAGAATCTTTAGCAGGATGGAAAAACTTTTCTAGGATGGCTGTCCATACTGCCTTTTGTGTTATCTTTCTGAGTTTTTCTATTGGTTTACACATCGTTATAAAATCGCTAACTTCTTCTACTCAACTAATTACTCTTCCTCTAACAGCTGCTATGCTTGCCCTGACCAGTTCAGTAGCTGTATGGCAGGCCTTCAAAGCACAGGAATTTTTTTTCGCAGAAAAAGAAGCTAGAGATGTCCTGGAATATTTAAAGGCAGATATGGAAGACTCTTTACGAGAGGAAATTGGGATCTTAAGAAGATTAGCAGAGAGATGGGAAATCTTGGAAGGATATCCAGAAGCTCTGTGGCAAAAAGATACACAGAATTACCTTAATGATTTAAAAGGTTTAGCTTTTATCTCTGTAGTTGATAAAAACTTTCAGATCCTAAAACAAGCAGGAAAGGCAGATAATGTCTTATCCCAGCTTTACGAAGAAGAAAAAACCCTTCAAGCTCTACAGAAAAAAGAGACCACAATCAAGTTAGATAAAACCACAAAAAAGCTTCTTGTTTTTATTCCTCTATTCTTTCAAAGCTCTTTCAAAGGCGCCCTTATTTCTGAATTAGATCCTAAAGTTTTCTTTGAAAAATCCCTCCGCTCTTTGGGAAAAAGCCATTATCTGATCTTATTACTTTCTAAAAATACCATCCTCTTCTCTTCTGGTGAAGATCTTCCCGTTGTGGTAGGCTCTCCCCTTTCTGTAAACTTTAGCTATATTCCCTGGGTTTTAGAAATCTACATTACCAAAGATAGTTTAAAAGGGGGATTTTGGCAGCTTACCTTCTTCCTTATTTTAGGAGGCCTTTTGATTACCACCCTATCTTTTGCCGCAACTTACCTAGCCGTTTCCATAAGGATGAAGAAAAAGGCCATAGAAAAACAGAATCAAGAACTTGCTTCAGCTAAACAAAAAGCAGAAGAAGCCACTGTTGCTAAAAGTACTTTTTTAGCTACCATGAGCCATGAAATTAGAACCCCTTTAAACGCAATCATAGGAACCATCCAGTTAGTAACAGAAACCAATCTAGATGAAATACAAAAGAAATACGTAAAACGTATTAACCTTTCCAGCCGCTCTCTTTTAAATCTCTTAAATGACATCCTAGATTTTTCCAAGATGGAGTCTGGCACTTTAAAAATAGAAAAAGCGCCCTGCAACCTCCTAGATATAGCAAGGCAGTCAAGTCAAGATCTACTCTTCAAAGCAAAGGAAAAAGGGCTCGATCTCCTACTGGATTTTCCTTCCTTTTCTATGCCTGATATAGAAACAGACCCCTACAGACTCCAGCAAATCATAACGAATTTTATTAATAATTCCTTAAAATTTACCGAAAAAGGCTCCATTACTACCCGGATTTCGTATAAGGAGAAAGAGAATAAACAGCTTCTTACAAAAATAGAGGTCATTGACTCTGGAATAGGAATTTCCCCAGAAAATCTCCAAAAACTCTTTCAAAAGTTTTCTCAAGTAGAAGTCTCCCATGCAAGAAAATCAGGCGGAGTAGGCCTTGGTCTTTCTATCTGTAAACACTTAGTAGAAGCCATGCAAGGCTCTGTCGGGGTAGAAAGTGAACCGGGAAAAGGCTCTTGTTTTTGGGCAGAAATCCCTTTTTATCTAGCTTCTAACCAGCCCCCTTCCTCTAACTACTCCCTAGAAGGGAAGAAAATAGAGCTGCAAAGCTCTTGTGCAAAAGAGCAAGATATCTTATCAAGGTACTTAAGAGACTGGAAAGTTTTTTTAACGACAGAAGCAGATAAAAACCTTTCTATTTTTTCTTCTGATTTAAAGGAGAAAATAGAGGAGGCAAAAAAAGGGAAAAAAACTATTGCCCTCATTAAAAATGAAGAAGGACAGGAAGAAGGGATCGCAGCCTGTTTTATAAGACCTATTGGCGTTAAGGATTTCTTTTCCTCCCTACAGAAAATTTTAAACCCATAAAGGTTTCTATGGATTACAAGACTTGTTTTGCAGGAAAAAAAATTCTTCTAGCAGAAGATGACACCACTAACCAAGAAATGATGAAAGATATCCTAGGAGGAATGCAGTGCCAAATAGAAATAGCAAAGGATGGAAATGAGGCGGTAACTAAGTTTTCTCAAGGAAGTTTTGACCTTATTTTAATGGATATCAGAATGCCTAATAAAGATGGTATTCAGGCTACTAGAGAGATTAGAGCGTTAGAAAAAGGCAATAAAAAAATCCCCATACTCGCTCTTACTGCTAGTACATTAAATTCAGAAAGAGAAAGTATCATATCGGCAGGGGTTGATGACTTTTTACAAAAACCTATTAACTTAGAAGAACTTAGAAAAAAAATGGCGCAGCATCTTTTGGGAAGCACATGAAATCATTTCGTCCTTTTTTATTCTTTCTCATCTTTTTTTTCTTAATAGGACTTAGCGTATCCTGGTTTGTCTTTCAAAAAGCTCTAAAGCAAGAAAATCAGCTATCTCAGAAAAAATTTGAGGAGAAAGTTCAGGGGTTTTTGTACGCTATTCAAGAGCGTTACTCTAGAAATCAGCTCGTATTAGAAGGTATAAGAGGGTTTTTTGCTGCTTCAAATTATGTCTCTTCAGAAGAATGGAATTTATACATAGAAGGCCTGAACCTCAAGGAAAAATTTCCTGGAATCCGGTGGGTCTCCGTCATTCAGTATATCCCTTCCTTTGAGGAGGATTCTTTTCTTTCTTCTTTTCGCCAAAAAGAAAACTCTTCTTATCAAATATGGCCGAAGAGTACAGAAGGACATCTTTTCCCGATAACTTACATCTACCCTCATTACTTTAACCCTTGGCTCGGCTTTAATCTTGCCAGCAAGCCAGAACAAAAAACAAAATTACAAAATTCTATACGAAGTAAGGAAATTGAGGTCTCTAAGGCTTTTTCTCTCCATTCTTTGGAAAAATCTCCCTCAAGTTTTTTTTTCTTCCTTCCTATATTTAAAGGAAAAGAATCCATTTTTGGATGGGCCGGTGCCTTCATTGATTTTTCCATTCTTTTAGAAGGGGTTGTCGAAGGAACTTCTTTAAAAGAGATTAACCTACAAGTTTTTTCAGGAAAAGAAGAAATAGCAAAAAACTTAATCTTCCAAAAGATAAATAGAAAAATCTCTCCTTCCTGGAAAACTACCAAAGACCTCAAATTAGGAGATCTTTACTGGACGCTATCTTTTTCTAGCTTCAAAACTTCAGAAACAAAAAGCCTCTACCCTTTTCTTATTTTATCTTTTACTTTGATTTTTACGGTAGTTTTAGTCTTTTTGTTTTACTTCATAGTAAAGAAAACCGCTTCGTATCAAAATCTGGACAACAATGAAAAAGATCTTTTTTTAAAAACTCATTTACAAGATCACCTAAAACAAGCCTTATTTGCTACAGATACTCAAGGCCTTTTTATCTTATTTAATTCCACGGCAGAAGGGCTTTTAGGATATCGAGCAGAAGATCTTATAGGAAAAGAAAAATTAACTCTTCTATGTGATCTAGAGGAGTTGAAGAAAAAAGCCGAAGAGCTTTCTTCTATTTTGAAAAGAAAAATAGAACCGGGATTTGCTGTATTCCAGGCTTTTTTAGAAAAGGAAATCGCACCTTACCAAGAATTTTCTCTTTTAAAGAAAAATCGGTCAAAAATTTCCCTATCACTTCACCTTTCTGTTATCTTAGACCCAGCTAAAAATCTGATAGGATACCTCTTCCTAGTTTTAGAGAAAAATCCCCCTTCTTCTACGCCGCCACCCTCCTCTGGTCAAAATCAAAAATAAGCAAAAAGCTACAAAGACGGCATGCCCTTTTACACAGATTCTTTAACGCTCTAAGAGCAGAAAACTCTCGTTTCTAACCTATCCTTTCCGAGAAAAATTCTCTTTTAGTTTTTGTAAAAATCCCTCTAGTTCTTTAGGAAGAGAGGAAAGATCTTTTCCTTGGGAAAGATTTTCCTTTGCTTCTTTGAGTTTTTGATCCCATTCTCTACACAGATTCGTAACAGACATATAACCAAAGGATCCAGCTGTGCCTGCCGTTTTGTGAACCAAAGCTTGTAGTGAATGAAGCGTTTCTTCTTTCATTTCCTTTTGTAAAGAAGAAATAAGCTCCTCGACTTGCTTTATCTTCTCTGGAATATTTTTTTCATATTCTTTGGAAAAATCTGCTAGATTATCTGTCATAAAAACTCCTTTTATCCGTCATAATAAAGAAAGCTTATCTCTTATTTTTTTCACAGCTTCTTTTGCCTCTTTTACCTGTTTTTGAAATTCTTCTACTACTTTTTTAGGAGCTTTTTCCAAAAAAGCTTGATTATTTAGTTTGCTTTCGGATATTTCTATCCTTTTTTGTAATTTTTCCTCTTCTTTCAAAAGGCGTTTTTTTTCTCTCTGCTTCAACTCTTCTGGAAGAGGAAGAAAGACTTTTACTCCTTCCACAATACAAAAGGACCCGAAAGCCTCCGGCTCTTTCTTGGTAAAAAAAATCTGCTCTACAGGAAGAAGAGCCTCAAAAATCCCCTGATTTTCCCTTAAAAAGGCCTCTTCTTTTTTCCCTAAGAAAAAAAGTTCTGTCTTCTCTGCAAGAGAAAGCCCCATTTCCCCTCTTAACTTTCGAATTTCATACAAAATTCTTTCTATCTTAGAAAACTCTTGTAAGGCTTTTTCCTCTATCTTCTCCTTTTCTTGCTTAGGGTAAGAAGAGCTAGCGCAAGCTATAGACGCAAGACTTTCTAAAAAGTCTTTTGCATACGAATCTTTTGGATCTTTAGAAAAAACAGGATAGGCCTTTTTTATATAAGAAAAGAGCTCTTCTGTAATGAAAGGAAGTAAAGGATGCATTACACGAATCATCCTCTGAAGACAAAAAAGTAAAATTTTCTGTTTGTTTTTTCTCTGTTGTCTCTCTCCCTTTTTTTGAAAAAGATAAGGCTTTACCATTTCCAAGTACCAAGAACAGAAACGATCCCAATAAAAAGTATAAGCAAGATGAGCTGCTTTATCAAAGGCATAGTCTTCTAAGGCCCTTTCTACTTTTCCTATATTCTGTTCCATTTCCGATAAAAGCCACCTATCTTCTAGAGTGTATATAGAAGTTTCAAGCCCTTCTGAAAGGTCTGTTTCTATTAAAGGATCTCTTCCTTCGACACAATGGAGAAAAATAAAACGAGCCCCATTCCAGATTTTGTTGATAAAGTTCTTAAATTCTTCAAACCTTCTAGGATCTAAATCAATTTGCCTTGCATAAGTTGTGGAAAAAGCAAGAGTCATCCTCAAAGCATCCGCACCATATTCTTCAATAACTTCTATAGGATCAATTACATTTCCCTTGGATTTAGACATTTTTTCCCATCTTGCCTGAACTTGATTGGGAAGAGGTTTTCCCTGATCATAGGCCCTTTTTTCCAAGCTAGATACGTAGGAAACTCCTTCTGGGGTTTGAACAAAATAAGATTTCCCATAGATTAATCCGTGAATGAAAGTCTTTTTAAAAGGCACCTTATCTTCTAAAAAGTCTCCCATAAGAATCATCCTGGCTACCCAAAAAAATAAGATATCATGCCCTGTTACCAAAACAGCGGTAGGATAAAATTTTTCTAAAAGAGGGGTTTTTTCAGGCCAGCCTAAAACCGTCAAGGGCCAAAGAGCAGAAGAAAACCACGTATCTAATACATCTTCCTCTTTTTGCCAAAGATCTGGCTCTTTTTGTACCTCAGAAGGTATAGCCTCTTCAGAACAGAGAATTTTTTCTTCCTTTTTATGATACCACACAGGAATCGTATGTCCCCACCAAAGCTGCCTAGAAACACACCAATCCCGTAAATTCTCGATCCAATGAAAATAGGTGTTTTCCCAATGACTTGGGAGAAGTTCTATCTTTTTCTCTTTTACTAAAGAAAGAAGCCTTTCTTTAAAGGGTTTCATCCGAATAAACCACTGCTTGGAAAGATACGGTTGAATTACTGCTTTCGAACGGTAGGAAACCCCGAGTCGTATCTTGTAAGGCTCTGCTTTTTCCAAAAGATCTCTCTTACTAAGCTCTTCTATGATCTTTTTTCTCGCTTCTTCTATAGTAAGTCCTTCAAAAAGGAGTCCTCCTACTTCGTTAATTTTGGCCTCTTTGGTAAGTAAGTTGATTCTAGAAAGGTTATGCCTTAGCCCCATCTCATAGTCATGAAAATCGTGGGCTGGGGTAATTTTCACTACCCCTGTTCCAAATGCCGGATCTACAAAGCTATCCTGCAAGATAGGAATTTCCCGGTTTGCGAAGGGAACTACGGCCTTTTTCTTTATAAAACGTAGGTACCTTTTATCTTCTGGATGAATGGCAAGCGCTGTATCCGCTAAAATTGTCTCTGGGCGCGTAGTTGCTATAACAAGGGGATTTTTCTCTCCTCTTACTGGGTATCTTATATACCAAAGATATCCTTCTTTTTCTTCCCATTCTACCTCATCATCGGATAAAGCAGTCTGGCTTACAGGATCCCAATTTACTAGATAGTCTCCTCTGTATAATAAACCTTTATCGAAAAGGATTTTAAAAGCCTTCTTTACCGCTTGAGAACTCTTTTCATCCATCGTAAAGCGGTACTTACTCCAGTCAAGACTACAACCTAGTCTCTTCAGCTGATCTTGGATCCTTTTTTCGTGTTCTTCCTTAAACTTCCAAATCTGCTCTACAAAAAAGAATCGGGAAAAATCCCTTCTCCTTTTCCCCGTTTCTTTGTACAGTTTATTTTCTACCACAGTCTGAGTGGCAATTCCTGCATGATCTGTTCCGGGAAGCCATAGAGCAGAAAATCCTTCCATTCTTTTCTTTCGAATTAAAATGTCCTGCAAAGTATCTACCAAGGCATGCCCCATATGAAGAACCCCTGTTACGTTAGGAGGAGGGAGAACTAGGGAAAAAGGTTTTTTAGAAGAATGAGGGTCTACTTGAAATAGGTTCTTTTCTTTCCAAAATTCAAGCCATTTTTTTTCTATTTCTAAAGGGGAATAATTCTTTTCCATGTCATTTCTTCCTATAAAGAAGGGAGGGTAGCAAAAAAAAGAGTAAGCTTCTAGCTTGAAAGAAACTTTTTATAAAAAAAAGCGGAATGAATACTTGTATCAAAAAGCTCTTTACCTTGCATTTTAGCAAAAATAAGCTCCTCTTCTAAAAAAATTACTTCCATGAACTCAAAAGACTCTCTTTTAGGAGAAGCGCTTTTTTCTATTTCTGAAGAATAAAACAGGTGAATCCTATGTTGGGAAATCGAAGGCAAGGGAAGATAAAACCCCAAATATTGTAAAGAAGAGACTTTATAACCAGTCTCCTCTAAAAATTCCCTTTGTGCATTTTGTTTTAAAGACTCTCCTTCCTCTACTCTCCCTCCTGGGAGGCCATAGATATACTGCCTTAAAGGGTGTCTATATTCTTTTAAAAGAAGATATTTTCCTTTGTTACGGGCTAAAACTACCACACCATCTGCTTTAATATCTAAAACCAGATAGCTCATCTTCTTTTCTTCTCTTTGCAAATGATCTAACTGTAAGCTAAAAAAACCCTCATAAAGGATCTCTTTTTTTTCTATTAGGGGACTCTCTTCAGACATTCCAACCTCTTACGGAAAAAAGTTTCTTTTTCTTTTTCTTTTGTACAGTAAAAAAATAAGATGAGCCTTTCAAAAAGGATCTTTTTTTCGTAATAAAAAGCACTTTTTATCCAGCCCTTTTCCTCCTCTATCTTTCCACAAAGATAAGCACTTGCTAAAGCGTGAAGAGGGGGATATCTTTTCTCCTGTAAAGTAGTAAAATGGAGCGTAGCTTTTTCCTCCGATTCTTCCAAAGATAAAAAACATCCATAGGCCGTGTGCAGCGGAGTAAAAGCAGAACTAAGCATTTTTTCTGAATATCTTTTTACTAAGTTTTTTGCTGCTTTGCGCTTACCTTGTGCTAAAAGAGCCCACAGAAGCATCTCATCTAAATAGGAAAGATCTTCTTTAGATACCTCAAAACTAGGGAGCAAAGAAAAGAATTTTTGTACCTCTTCAAACTGGCTTTTCAGTAGCTTTTCCTTCAAAAGGAAATACAAAATACGAATCTGTTTTCTATCTAATTTGGGCCCTTGTTTTTCCAACAAAGAAATAACTCCAGGTAAATTTCCCAATAAAAGCTCTTTTAACCCCCAAGGAAGATTATTTTGCACAGTTTTTTCTTGCATTAACTCTTCTAGCTCTTCTACAAAATCAAGCTCAAAAAGCCCCATTAATGCGTTCTGTATCGTTTTTTCCTCTATTTCTTTCATCTTAGAAAATACTTGAGATATCTCCACCAGAATAGCTCTATTTCTCACCCAAAAAGCCAATATGATAGCAATTCTTGCCTGGAGACTCTCTTTTGGAGCTTCTTCCATGAAAAAAGGAAATTCCCAGTGTTTTTTAAGCCCTTCAAGAAGATTTTTTGTATCTCTTTGATGAAATATCTTAGGAAAGTACCGGACCGCTAAAAGGATTAGATGATAAGCAGCTTGTCTTTTGGTATGAGAGCTTTCATGCATACGAAATAAAATGTATTCCTCAAATAGAGAAAGTAAAGGATGTTTGGGATACTTTCTCAAAGCAAATTCTAAACATTTTACCTCTTCCTCATAATCCTCTAAGGCTTCATAAACCATGGCCTTTCCCAAAAGCTGTAAAGGAGCTCCAGCTGCTGTAAGATGCTCAAATTCCTCTAAAGCTTGATGAAAAAGCTGTTTTTTTTCTTTTCTTACCTGTTCTTCTTTTGCCTTTTGTAAAAGAGTAAGCCCAGCTCGAAAAAAAGCCTCCCTCCCCTCTTCTCTTCCTGGGAAAGACCTGCCTATCTTTCGATACTCTAAAAGGGCATGCTCATAATCTTTATAAGCATAAAAAGCATCCGGTACAGCAAGGCAGTTTATCATAGCATTATAAGAGCTGGTGTATACTCGAAGCGGTTTTATTTCAAATTCTGCATCCTTGTGAAGCATCCCAATATGAGTCCCAGAAAGAGGAAAGTGCGAGCTATAAGAAATCAGTGGAACTTCATCTAGAAAAACCTTCACAAAAGATACGGTTTTCTCTAAGCAAATTTGATGCCACTTTCCTTTTTGTAAAAAAGGAACTTCTGTTTCTGCTACTAAAACATTGCAGCGAAAGAGCTGACAACCTTGGGGCCCCAGCCAAAGACAGTAGCCTTGTTCTAAGCTTTTTCTTTGGGAAAGCTCTGGTATGCTCAATAAAAAACCGGCTCCTCCCCCTTTTTCCTTGATTTTCACTTTGGTTTCTATGCGAATATTCCCAGGAAACATTTGCTGCGAAACCATTAAGCTTACCCACTCCATAAATTCTACATGCCTTGTAATAGCAATGTGTTTAGCTAAAAAAACATTTTCCTGAAATTCCCAATCTTCCTTCTTTTCTATCTTCAATTCTGCTGCAAAAACCCAGCTAGATTGTCCCTCCACTACCTTCTTGATCTCTTCAATTAAATCAGAGACAAAAGCAAATCTTTTCTCCTCCTCATTAGCAAGACACTTTTGCAAAATGGCTTCTATTTCCTGGGGAATTTCTCTATAAGGAGCTAACTCTATAGGAGAAATCCATTTCTCTTTTCCCGCTACTTTCCGAAAAGCCGCTAAATTTCCTCTATGAAAAGGGAGTTCTAAGGTTAAAATTTGATACAAAATGATACCTAAAGCATAAATCTCTGTTCTGATGGAACTGGGATTTCCCATGACTCTTTCAGGAGCCATGTAGGAGATAGTGCCTGCTACTTTTCCTCTTCGGGAAACAGACTCTTCTAAAAACTCGGCAATCCCCCAGTCTAAGATCATAACTTCCCCATATTTTCCGATGATGATATTTTCTGGCTTTAGATCTCTGTGGATAATTTTCTTAGAATGAGCGTAGGAGATAGCTTCACAAATCTGTAGAAAAATACGAAGTAAAGAAGCTACAGAACCTCCTACAGGAGGGAGAATCTTTCCCCTTTTTTGTCCTTCTTTCGTCTCTTTCAAAACTTGACGAAGTGTTTCCCCCTCCACATAAGGCATCGTGTAATAAAAAAGTTCTTCATTAATGGTAAAGATAGGCACAATCGAAGGATGGGTAAGCTGGGAGGCTATCTGCGCTTCCCTTAGAAAACGAACTTGAATAGATTTCTTCTCTTTTAGCTCAGGTTTGATCCTTTTTAGAGCAACTTCTCTTTTACAAACAGGATCATAAGCAAGAAAAACCTCCCCCATTCCTCCTTTACCCAAGCTCTGCTTTATCGTATAGCGATCTATCATAAGTTAACCCGGATCTATTCCCAGTTAAATTGCCCATAGCAACTCAAGGAGAATAGATTTGCCTCTGTCACATGAATAAAAGCAATTTCTCCTTTATCCTTCAATGCTGAAAAAATAAGGCCCTGGAAAAATTTGATACAAGAGCCTCTCTCTTAAATTTTTAAACCATTGACTATCTAATATATTGTCTTGGAATCTCTGAAAACTAGACCCTCCTACTCAAACCTAAAGTCTCCTTCAATCAAGTTAGCTTCAAAAACAGCCCTCAAATCTAATAAAATAAGGTAAAGATGCCCTTATCTTTCTCTTCTTAAATCATTTGACTTTAACATAGACTGAGCTCTAGAATCGGGCTTTTGAGTAATCAAGAAGATATTTTAATACAAGCACAAATTGAATAAGTTTTTTCTCATACAGGGAACCTATGGAAGATCTTTTTACCTCTTATGAAGGAAAGGTTATTTTGACGGGGGACAGGCCCACAGGCCCTCTTCATTTGGGGCACTTTGTTGGCTCATTAAAAGCCCGAGTTTCTCTACAAGAGAGAAACAACCAATTTGTCATGATTGCAGACATGCAGGGATTGACTGACCATGCTGAAAATCCACAGGTCCTGCGTACCTATGTGAGGGAGGTTGTTTTGGACTACCTCTCTGTAGGGATTGATCCCGAAAAAACTACGCTTTTCCTTCAGTCAAAAATTGCGGCTCTTTCAGAGCTTACCCTTTTTTATCTAAATCTGGTTACCTGGAACCGCCTCAAACATAACCCCACCGTAAAAGCAGAAATCTTACAAAAAGGATTTAAAGAAAGCGTCCCCGCAGGTTTTATGATCTACCCTATTTCTCAGGCAGCAGATATCACAGCTTTCAAAGCAGAGCTTGTCCCCGTGGGGGAAGACCAAATTCCTATGATAGAGCAAACAATAGAGTTAGTTAGAAAATTCTCTCAAACCTATTCGAAAGGGGTTTTGGTAGAGCCGAAAGCACTTCTTTCTTCTTCAAAAAGACTAGCTGGAACGGATGGGAAACCTAAAATGAGTAAAACGACAGGCAATGCAATCTTCTTATCTGATGAAATAGATCTAGTAGCTAAAAAGGTAAAGAAAATGTATACAGATCCCACTCACCTAAAGGTAGAAGATCCAGGAAAAGTGGAAGGAAATCCTGTATTTGATTATCTAGATGCTTTTGATTCAAACAAAAAAGAAGTGTCTAGACTAAAAGAGCATTATCAAAGAGGGGGGCTTGCTGATTCTAAGGTAAAGGGTTATCTTCTAGAGATTTTAGAAGCTTTCTTATCTCCTATAAGAAAGAAAAGAAAAGAGTACGAAAAAGATCCTACCTATATAGCAAAGATTATCCGAGAAGGCTCTAACAAAGCCTCCTCAGTAGCAGAAAAAACCCTTTCTGAAGTAAAAGAAGCTATAGGTATCTGGAAATAAGAGGATTTTCAATTTGTTCTTGCATTCTCTCCAGATGAATGAGTAAGGCGTTGTTGCTATCTTCTACCCCTTTTAGCTTTCCTACTTGCTTCATTGCTTTAATTAGGTCTAATAAAGAAGCCGCCTCGGTTTCTATGATTTCCTTTACTTTTTCTTCGAAAATCTTTAGCTCCCATTTGTGCAATATAGGAGGAAAATGAAAAATTCTCCAAAGAGCTTTTTTCCTCTGAAAATCTTGCTGAGAGACCACTTTTCTAAAGCAGTCATAATCGGTAAAGCAAAAAGAATACCGGTCCTCTTCTACGTGTAAGATGGCATAGGCAAATGGATTTTCGGAAGAACTTGCCTCCCGTATTTTCTTTTGCCAAAATAAAGCATCAGGTCCGCTTAGCCCTACAGTAGAATATTGCTCTGGCTTTGACTTATCAGGAACTACCAATAGTATATGAGTAGCCTGTTTTCCCCAATTTCTTGACAGAGTAGAAAAACGCTGCCAGGAAGGAAAAAACCCTTTTGAAAAAGGCAATAAATTGTGGGTTGCCTCCATTTTCTCTTCGAAGAAATAGGAAAAAATCCTCCAGGCTTGCTCGGAAGAGCCTTGCAGGATCTCTGTTAAAGGCTTTACAAAAGCAAGCTCTTTTGTAAGGTCTAAATCTTTTTTCCAAGGGATATAAGGATCTTTCTTAAATCTGGGAACAACAGGTGAAAAATTTTGCTTTTCTTGCTGTTTTTCCTGCTGTTTTTCTTGCTGTTTTTCTTGTGTCTTCGAACTAGTCTTCTGCTTTACCCTATTTGTCCCTCTTGCCCTTATGTCTTCAGTAAGCACTTTTTCGGGCAGTAGTTTTTGCTTAAAACCGATAAAAAGCTCTTGCATTCTTTGCTTTTCCTCTATAGAAAAACAGGTAGCTTTTTCTATTCTTTCCCCCCAAGAAGCCTTCCATCCTAAGATTATCTTTTCCGGATCTATCTCCTCTCTTTTTCCTCCAAAAAACACTCCTCCCTCAAAGCATTTTTTGGAAACAAACAAATCGGAAAATTCTTTAAAAATCCTATCTCTTTTGCGAGAAGAGCTTTCCAAAAGCTTTAACATCACCTCTTTTCGTAAAATAGCAAAAAACTTTTGAGAAGCGGCTTGTAGAGAAAGTCTTTGTAATTTCTCTTTTTCTTGCTCGGTAAGATATCGAACTAATTCAGGTAAAGAAATTCTTTCCTCTTCTAAGGGGATTTGTGGCATAACATGTACTGCTAAGCTTTGCTCTTTCTCTTTAATTCCTCTAAGTCTAAGAATTGCCTGAAAAGAATCTGAGAGAGTATTAAAGCCTACTGTAACATGGGATCGAGCTCTTTGTTTTTGAGAGATATCTATTCCGTAAAAATGTCCTCCATCCAAATAACAAACCCTTTCTTCTTCTGAAAGACCACAGCTTTCCAAGGCAGCTATTCCCGTTTCTGTCAATACCTTCAGTTCGTTATCTTCTCCAAAAAAGACAACTCCTTTGATCTTTTTTCTGTTAGACAAGGCAAGCTTATTCCAAATTTCAGAAGCTACTTTTTGATTTTGCATCCCATAAAATAGGTTCCCTAAATCGACGATCATCATGCCTTGTTCATCTCGAACAAATTGGTCTAAAAATTGCTCTCTAAGCCTTCCTTCTGGCTCTTTCTTTAATTTTACAAGCTTTCCCCTTTCAAGGGCTTTTTCTGCTAACAGTAACGAATTTGCTGTGGTTCCTTCCATTTTTTGGGAGGAGAAATCTTCAGGGTATAAATCTTCGTTATAAATAGTCCCTGAAAGGCCCTTTACTACGGGAGCCATAAGAGCAAAATCAGAAGAGTTACAGTCTATGGAAGCAGGATAAAAAGGAATGCTAGGGCCTACTACTCGTTCAACAAAGAAAAGAATTACTTCTGGATTCTTTTGCATTTCTTCTAAAGAAAAATCCTCCAGCTTAGTTTGCTTACTGTTTAAAGCTCTTTGTAAAAATTGAATTACCTCTGTTTCTTCTTCCTCACAAACTAGCTCTTTTCTTTCCTTTTCTATTCCTTCTTGCAGGATTTGAATTACCTGCTTTACTTGTCTTTTCTCTAGTCCTTTCTGCAAATAATAGCTGAAGGAACGGACTAATGCTTCATAAGGCAACTCAGAGCTACTTCCCTCTTCTGGGTTATTATTTCCTGCATAAGGAATCATATATTCTTTTTTTCTTTCTTGTTTTGATCTGCCGTAGCTTACATCTATTCCCCCTTCTCTTGCTAAAGAAGGAAGACACTGCAACAAGGCCCCTCTTGCAGAGGCCACAGCAGAAAAATAAGAGGTTCTTTTTAAAAATTCAGGAGATTCCTTTTTAAAAGAGGAAAAGTACAGGGCTAATTCTATTTTCTGCTCTCGGGAAAAAATAGGAAAAGAAGAAGCCACCTTTTCTGGTATTAGCGAAAAACAACTTTCCAATGCTTTCCTATCACGAAGTAATTCTTCTACGGGGATCCCTTTTTCTCTTGCTATCTCTACTAAGGCTTCAAACACTTTTTTTACTCCATAAATATCTACTTTTGTCAAATTTTCCTCTTCTCCTATAGGAAATTTTTCCACCTGCTCTGGAGAAAAAGCCTCATGACATTCATCCACTACCATAGAAGCTGAATTGTATAAGATAGATAAAATCTCTTTGGAAAGAAGCCATTTTTGCTCTATATTTTCCCCTTTTTCAGAGGATAAATAAGCAAGTTCCACTAGGGAAAGCCATAGACACTGCAAGTCTTCCTTGGTAGTAAAAATTCCCTGTCCCAGCTCTTGCGCTTTTTTTATTTTTAATAAAGCATGCCTTAAATAGGCTCTGCTGTTTTCTCTTTCAAAACCTATATAAGAACATTCCTTTCCAAAAGCCTCAAAAAGAGTGCTTCCTATTTTTTCTTTACTAGAATCGATCAAAGCTTTGGTAAAAACTAACAAGGGAACCTTTCCCTTTTCTCCACAAACTTGCGCTAAAACAGGTACTATAGCAGAAGTCTTCCCAAAACCAGGAATTGCCTCCATGATTGAGTAAGGATGGTTCATAGTAGCTACCATCTGTTGCACCTGAAGAGGTTTTAACCACATGGAAGTTCTAGCGGTAAAAGTCATACAAGATAGGGCAAATCTACGATCTTCCAAAAATCCATAACTCCTAGGCTCTAATAAAATGGCTCCTATTTCTTCAGGAAAACATACTTCTTGCTGTAAAATCTTCTTTGCTTTTTTTAACTTTACTAGATAGCTCTTATAGAAGAGGAAAAGTCCTAATCTGTCTCGAAAAAGCTTTGCCTCTTCTGAACTACATTGCAGAAGACCTTGTATTTTTTTAGCTGCTTCCTTTTCAAGAAGAAACTGCTCTAACTCACAAAAAGAAAGAGGCCTTTGAGAATAGGCCTTGAAAAGGCGCATTAGCGCCTCTTCTAGATGTCTTATCGTAGCATCAAGATTTTCTTCTAAAGAGCTAACTTCTTTTTTTAGCTCAGAAAGTCCCGTTTGAAAAACCCAGGAAGAAGTGGTAGTTTTTCTCGTTTTGAAAGAGTCTTTTATTCTTTTTTGAAAATAAGGATCATCTCCCTCTTCTAAATAAATTTCTAATTGGGATTTTTCTTCAGTTGTCTGTTTCCTTTGAAAAAAAGGGACGAATGTCTTCCGAAAAAACCTTTGCATTTCCTCTTCTTTTTCGTTTAGAAGGAGCGCTACTTCATAGTTTTCCACTCCTTCCTCTACAGCAGGGCGGGCTCTATCTGCCTCCAGAAGAGTAAAAAATAGAGATTGGGCAGGTCCAAAAACCATAGAAGCCCTCTGGGTTGTTTGCTGAACTAACGAAATACCCGGTATTTTTGAAGCCAGTGTGTGAACCAACTGCCCCCCAACAACCTGGGCTAATTTTTCTGATTTTTGCAAGGCCCCTTTTCCGAGGGATACAAGCTGTTTTGTAACCCTATTCCCAAAGGAGCGCTGTATTTCTAGATCCGCCTCTTCTTTAGCTGATCGCAAACAATTCAAAAATACTTCATAATCCCAAGACTTCGTTCCCTCTTTCTTCTTCTCCTCAATGAAAAGAAGAAAATGCTGTAAAACTAAAAGAGTCCTATATTCCCCTTTTCTGGGAATTTCTACATTTCTTAGTTTGGGAGGAATTTCCTGTCTTAAGGCTTCGTAAAAAGTCTCTCCATATTTTTGGATAAAGCTGACCTTAACTTCTTTAAAGGGTTTATATTTTAGGTCCTCCTCTTCGGGCCAAAGAGCTAATGCAAAAATGGGGGAAAACCGATCTACCGCTTCTAATTCTAACTTTAGAAAATGCTCTTTCGTTAAAGGTTCTCTCTGGCAATTTGCCTGAACTATATAGCTTATTACATGATAGCTGATCTGACTGGGAATATTTAGCTGAGAAACAGGCAACAAATCTAGAAGGGCTATAGAAGGAAAAGCAAAAGAAGGAAGAGAAGGTAAAATAGAAGCCTTTTCTCTAGATTTTCGATAAAGCCCTAAAAGAGATTCTACTAAACCGCTGTTTCCCAGCTGAGGATACTGCTTATCTAAATACTGCAAACGATCCACAAAATCTTTAGAAAAGATCGAAGATAAGACAGGGAAAAAACCGTTTTTTATAATTTTTTCAGCCCAAGCAAAAGAAGAGCCTTCTTCGGCCAAAAACCTTTCTATACAGAATGTGTATTGGTTCATAAGCTCTGCTAAGAAAGAAGCCTCTTCTACTTCAGAAAAATCTCCTTCTATAGCATTCAGCGTTTCTTTGTATTTCAGATACAGGATAAAAAAGGAGCTAAAAAGAGCAATTCTGTTATTTAGGGAAATCCGCTTTTTTTTCAAACAGGCTTCTTCAAAAAAGAGACTAGCTAATCTAAGAACTTCTACAAAATCCCCTTCGGAAGGGTCTCCTAGTTGTAAAAAACTTAAAGCTAAAATAATCTGGGAAAAGCTAACTCCCCTCTCCTCAAAGACTCCTAATCTCACCTTTTGACCAAGCTGCCTACAAAGAAGGCGGAATGTGCTTCTGTCTTTTGAAAAAGAATAAAAAAGAGCTAAACTAATCTCTGGCAAACCGCTATATTCTGGATTTCCTTCTTTATCCAAAGATAAAACTTCGAAAGAAACTTCTGCTTCTCCCCTTTGGCTTTCTAGTTGAGAAAATAAAACCCCCGTTTCAGGAAACCACGAAAATAGCTTCTGTAAGGATCCCCCCACTTTAAAAAATTTTCTCTCCATTACTTCCCAAAAGAGCCCTTCAGAAAAAGAACGCATGTATAATACCTTCTTCTTTCCTCCAGAAGAATCGAGAACTAAATAGTCCCCTAAAATATCTTCTAAGGAAGAGACCCTTTGTACTTTAGAAAGAGTTCCCCCTAAAGAAAGGCATTTCCATACTCCTTCTTCCTGCAAAAAAAGAAGCTTTTTTCTGCCTACCTCTGCAACACATAAAGTTTTTCCGTGACTCTCGTAAAAAGAATAAGAACTGCCCCGAAGAAAGGCTCTTAGAATGGGAGGGAGAACATTACTACTAACCGTTTGTTTACAAGGAAAAAACCAAAAAGGAGAAGTATTTTCGCAGAAAAAAGCCTCTCTCAACTCCTCTACACCCTTCCCCTCAGGCAATGGATAACTCTTAGAAAACTCTCCCTTTGATAAACGGCAAATTCCCTCTTCTGGAAATGCCGTTAAAATACTATTTTCAGGAAAAGACCTCCCTGAAAAAGACATACGTATTCTATTCCTTTCTAAAACAGGTTTTGAAGTAGATGAACTCTCTTGAGATACCTGCTTTAGGGAATTCATTTCCCACACTTTGTTCACTACATAAGACCTTTTTTCTCCCTGCTGGAGCACAATAGGGTTTTCTATCTTTCGTACTGTAAAAATACATTCTATGATCTGTTTCAAATTCTTTACCCTATAGCCTTCCAAATTGCCTCTTTGGGGGTTTTTTCTAAAAAAAGCTTGTAAGAGTTTTTCTTCTAATTTCTCTTCTCCTTCTGCTGCTTTTTCGCAAAAAGCCCGGATGAGTTTTTTTATAGATAGAATAGAATCGAGCTCGTAAATGGTAGACTTAGTCGGGTCAAATGTATCTAAAAAAGGTTGGAATCCTCTGACTTGAAAAAAAACGATTAGATCCCAAAATGCCTCAAAGAGTTTATCCTCGCTAAGCTCATCCAACATACTTCCCCAAGTCTTCAAGTCTATAATATGCTGATTTGAACGGGATACAAGCTCTTCAAAGCAGTAATCTTTTTGAGAAAGTTGACGCTCTCTTAAATGTTTTTGTAAGATCTCAGGGTGAAACTGCTCTACTGTAAGAAGACTCCACTTAGAGAAAAAGTAAAAATTAAATTTGTTAAAAGAAGAGCCCCTAGCCAGTAAATGGTCAAAATCTTTGGGATTATTTTTCAAGTGGGAAAACGTGTCTAAAATAAGTAGGGCTAAATCGGGATTATCTCTAATTTGCTCTTTCCAATAAAAAACCTGGCTACCAAAGGCATCTAAAAGGTCTAAGCTGACATCCTTTGCTCCTATATTTTTAAGATTCGCTAAGAAATCATATAAAGCAGAAGGGAGAAGCAAAGATAAGGTCCCTTCATCATATAGGGAAGATTCAGAATCCTCCTCTGTTCCAAAAAGTTCTTTCCTTAAAGGAAGAAGATCCTCTTGCCGCAATATAAGAGGATATCCGCTGCCAGATTCTAAAGAAAACATCTCATCTAGAAAAGGACCGAAAAAACCTTCTTTAAAAAACTTTTCTAGTTTTTTTGAACTAGGCCTACGAGTCCAAAGGGTAAAAAAGGAAGATTTTTCGGAAAAGAAATCGAGCTCTTCCGTCAAACCATCACGAAGGCACTCCATGGAATTTGTTAATCCACTTGCAAAGATTGAATTAGGGATATACTCTATCAAAAACCTCTTTTCCGACTCTTCCAAACACTCATACCTTGTCTGACTAAAGATACGCATCAGGTTAATACGCATATTATCTGTTCGTAAATAGTGTATGCTCTGTATTTCCTGTAAACTGAAAAGATTTGTATATCTTTCCCTTCTCTTTTTCAGGTTTTGTAATTTCTCGTGATATCTAAGGGAAAGCTTTTCAAGAAGGGAAAAACTTTCTTTCGAAGAAAAATGGAGAAAAGTTCTTAACCGGGTCCGGTCAGAAAAACTGAAAAGAAAAACTCCAAGCCCAAAATACAGCCTCCTATAGCTTGGGTCTTGCTGTTGCTTAAGATCTTCTAAAAAATGGAGTAAGACGGAAAAAATCAAAGAGGCTTCAGGATCACTAAAAACGGGTTCCCTTGTCTGTTTTATCCTGGAAGCGCTTTTCCTTAGCAGAGAGAAAAGCTTTTCTGAAATATCGGCTTTTCTCAGTTCTAATTCAAAGAAAGGGATTTTGGCCAGACTTGCAATAAAGGTCTCTTCTATAGCTTCTGTAAGAAGTAGAGAGGTTCTCTCCTCTATCGAAAGCTCTTTTAAAACAATGCTTTTAGCTTCAACCTCTTTTAGAAGGTTTTCCAGGTAGTCCTCTAGCTGTTTAAGATTTTCTATTTTTCCAGAAAATTTTCTAGCAAACTCCCTTTTCAAGTTTGTTATTTCTGAAAAAGCTTCTATTCCTTCCTCTATTTTTAAATCTTTTTTGAAAGAAAGCATAACTCTCTCAGTAGAACCTACCAAAACTTCGGAGGAAGCCTCCCCCTCTTTTTCTTTTGGCGGCTCTATTACCCTACTTACTAACCGATCATCTGCTACCGGTGGTGCTACGTCGATAGATCTTTCTGAAAAGCGCCTTTCCTGAACTAATTCAGGAAGCCCTAGCGAATCCAAAATGCTTGTATAAAAAACCCCTGCTTTTTCTTTCAAAAGCTTTGCTAAAGAAGGCTCCTTCCTAGGATGAAACTGAAAACAAAAAATACCCTCTCCTGAAAATCCACTTCCAGGAAAAATTCTTTGTAGGTTTTCCCCTTGTTCAAAAACAGACTCTACTTCCCTTTTAGAGATGCCCAAAAGAATTTCGGGCATTTTCGAAAGGACTTCTCTATAAAAAGCGCATTGCTTTTTTCTTAAACCCTCTGATTCTGAATTGTGGGAAAGGGCAAAAAAATATTCAGAAGGGTTTTTCTCCATGCTTTTCATTTGCTCGAAATACCAGGAAAAACGAGATTGGGAGAAATCTGGTTTTTTCTCTAAAGCTTTTTCCTTTTTTTCTATTGAAGCGGCTCTTTTTTCTACATCTTCTATCTCTTTTTGCAAGAAATCTAGCATCTTCTTGTTTCTTTCCGTAGGAGAAAAAATAGGATCTAAAGGCTCTTTTTTCCCTATTTCTTCAAAGGTACTTTTAAAAGAAAGTGCATCTAAAAACTGAATCCAATAAGAAATCTCTTCCTTGTCTTCTTTACCAGTAAAAAAGTGATACCCCCAATTAACTAAGTAAGGCACCCAAAAATAGCAAACTTCCCCCCAAGCTCGGTTAAATTCTCTCTGATATTTTTGTGGGATAAAAGAAGCTATTTTAGTTACCCCAAAACAGGCACATCCAGTCAATAAAGTATGAAGAAAACTCCCGGGGAAAGGAAAGGCCATGCCTAGAATAAGAGAAAGCAGGTCAAAAGCTATCATCTGAATACAAAAACAGCTAACTACAGCAAAAAACTTCTCTTTTCCATTAAGGGTCTCTTCTTGGGGAAGTTTTTCTAAAGCAGCTTTCCTGAAAGTTTGGTAGTTTTGTCCTAACGCTTTTTGGAACCCCTCTTCTACTTTGAGCAAAAAAGGATTTTGCAAACTCGTTACCCAAGAAAGGAGAGGATTAAAAAAGGAAAAAGAACTTTGAAAAGGGGCGTTTTTACAAAAAAGAATCTCCATTTGATTTTTTACTTCATATTCCATTTCTGCTAGAGTCTGCCTGTACATCTCTCTTTCAGGATATCTCTCTTCCTCTATCGAGTTTTCCAGGAAAAGAAGGTCTTTTTGTAATCCGTGAACCCGCCTTAGTAGCTCACTTAGCTCTGGAAAAGAACCTACTTCTTTCTTTTGTAGAATAACAAAGCTAAGCTCTGCCATTTGCAGAGCTAAAAAGGTTTTTTCTGCCTCCAAAAAATTCCTTTCTTCAGGCATAGAAGCAGAAAGCTTTTGGCGTATCCACTGCTGAAATTCGGAAGAAGTAAAAGAGCCGGTTCTTCTTATGCTAGTTCGTTTCTCTGTATAGTCTAGATCAAAATGTCTTTTTAAAATTTCAGGAATTTCTGTGACTTTCACAGGAATCTGTTCAAATCCTTTTTTCTGCCACGTTTCTAAAAAAGGCTTTAGCTCTTCTAATTTCTCCTTAGAGACACCAGAAAAATAAAAGATAGGAAAAGAAAGTTCACTGGCGCTCATCGCATCGCTTTGACAAACATTGGTAATATAAAGAGAAAGGTCATATTTCCCTTCTTGTTTCTGTGTTATCTCAAAAAAGATATCTTCTTTCTCCTTAGAAATTACGGGAGATCTTTGCGCCAACTCTTCAAGAAAAGGAATTTCCTGAAAAAGAAGATCTGAAAGAAAAGAAACGCTCAGTTTTGAAAAATTCTCTTCTAAAGCCTCTTTTCCTTGTTGTTGAATCGCTTCTAAAAAAGATCTGTCCCAACTGCTCGTAAGTAACTTTCTTACTTGTTCTTCTTGAAGAGCTTGAATCCTCTCTTCCGGTAAACAAGAAAGAATAGATTGTAAAAATTGGATGGTAAACTGCCGAAAGAAAAAGCTTACCTCTTTCATTTCTCCCAAACAAAAAGCCTCTTTAAAGCAAGTTTGAAGCTTCTTTTCTGTTTCTTCTATTAAAAGCTGCCCTATCTTTGAATCTAATCCTTTGACCTGTAAACCAGCCGGAACTAAAATGGTAGACACTATCTTATAGGTAAGATATAAAGGCCGGGCAGCATGATAGGCTAGTCTATAAGGTAAGGAGATGGACTGCAGAAGCGGTTTTTCTATATAAGAAAAATAGCTTCCTACCTCCCATAAAGCCTTTGAAACCCCCGACAAAAAGGGACTCCTTTCGACTTGTGATACTAGCCTTTCATAAAAAGACTCTGTTTGTGTGATTATATTTTTTAAACTCATAAGCGTGGGTATATTTTAATAAATAAAACCTTTTTTTTAAATAAAAACAAATTTTTACAATAAAAAATTTATATTCAAAAAATGTTTATATATATAAATAAAATAGCTATTCCTTTTTTTCTGATTTGGACCCTATTTTTAGAAGCTGCCAACCCTTTTTACGAGAGAATTCTTCAGGCCAAAAAAGGGGACTATATCGTCACAGAACAAGAGAATACCTGCTCTTTACTACGGATCTACGAAAAAAAAGAAACCTCCCTTATTCTAGAAGAGATCTCCTTTCAAAGTAACGTAAAACCAAAAAGTTATGAAAAATGGCTCCAGGATAGGGCCCCAGGACACCTTAGCTGGATCTTATATGAAATTGACTTGAAAACCCTGAAAATCATAGAAGCTTTCTCCTTTTCTAAACAAAGCTGGATTAAGATTCGGGAGAAGGAAAACCCCCTTCCTCTTCTTTTAACTCTTCCTTGTAAAAAAATTTCTTTGCAGGATAGGAGAAAGATAGGCCCTCCTCCTCTCCCAGGAGAAGTAGATACCCGAAAAGCCTGGTCCCCTCCCTTGATAAGAAAAGGGATAAGAGTAAATACCCCCTCTTTTTTGGTTTATCGCATACAGTGGCCCTGTGATTCCTCTCCTCTTTCGGGAAAAACTCTTGAGCTTTATTTTGAGGAAAAAAGCTCTTTTGCCTTTCCCTTTTGGATCAGCGCCAAAGGAGATCATCTTTCGGGGTTTTTAAAAGGAATAGATTCAGGGGACAATCTAGACTCCCCTCATTCGTTTCTTCCTAAAAGAGCCCCTTTTTTCTTAGAAAAAAAGCAAAAAAACGTCTCTGAGATAGTTTACCTAATACAAATTCCTGAATACTGTCTTCCTTTTTCTCTTGTTTACTTAGGAGAAAAAGAAACCTTGCTTCTTGTAGAGAAAAAACACTTTACCCTTTCTGTAAAAAACAAAGAAGAAGAGACCTACTTTCTCCATATTTTTCCAGAAAGACTCCCTGAAACTCGCTTTTCTTTGCGAATAATTCCTGAAAAATACCCTGAACTCTCCATACAAAAACAAGAGACTATTTCTAGAAAAAATTTATAGAAAATTTATGATTTCTTTAAAATTATGAACATCTCTTCTTCTTTAAACAAAAATCCCCTCTTCCTATAACTCATAGAAAAGGTTATTTACCATGAAGTACTTAAAAAACTCTTTCCTATAACTCTTCGGGAAAGTCTAAGATTTCCTATTTAGTTATGAACTAGTTTTCCACACCCCTAGTGTAGCTTTAGCTATTCTTCTATTGTAAAGTTTTAAAAGGCTTTCTATAATCGATAGCTTACGCGGAGAGGTTCATGGCTTATTCTTTGAGAAAATCCAAAAGGCTTTTTTTCCAATGGGCCACTCTTTACCAGAAAAAAGAAAAAACGCTTTCTCCGGAATCTCAAAAAATTTTGAAACAAAATTTACAAAAGCTGAAAGCATTTATACAAGAGAAAAAAAGACAAGAAGCTAGTGATCTGGCTAAGTCTTTGCAAGGAAAAATAGAGTCTTATTTTCCTAAATCAGAGTTTCGCAAATTCACTACCTTTTTGTTTAATCTCTTGTTCGCTTTAGTTGTGGCTACCGTGATCCGTCAGGAGTGGTTTGAGTTTTATAAGATCCCTTCGGGTTCTATGAGACCTACCCTGAAAGAGGGGGATTTAGTGGCTGTAAGCAAGTCCTCTTTTTCCATAAATACCCCTTTAAAAAATGCTCCCTTATACTTTGATAGCTCCCTCATGCCAAGAGGTGCTGTAGTAGTTTTCTCAGGAGAAGGTCTAGCTATTGCAGATAACTACACCCGCTACTTTCTTCTTTTCCCAGGAATTAAGCAGTATGTAAAAAGACTCATAGCCAAACCGGGAGATACCCTTTACTTCTATGGAGGCCTTGTCTACGGAATGGATGAAGAAGGAAAAGACCTTTCTTCCCTTAGAAATTCTGATTGGGCTCGACAAATAGAGCATATTCCTTTTTTAAGTTTCGAGGGAAAGATAAAAAATCAAAAAGAACCTGGGGGAGGCAATTCTTGTATTTTCTACCAGATGAATGAACCTGTTGCAAAACTGTATTTCAATAAGCTCGGTCAGTTAGAAAGTTCTTTATCTCCCCCCTATGAAGGGCTAAAAAACTATTCTGATCTCTGGGGCTTTAAAAACTTTGGTATGGTCCGCTTTCTTCTTTTTTCTGAAAAAGAGCGACTGTACCCGAACCTTTCTGTACCAAAAGCTCTTTTCTATCTAGAAATTGCTCACCACCCTTCTATCCAAAAAGCAAAAATTTACACGGACCATTATGGGAAAATCCGCCCTTTTCTTTCGCATGAAACCTCTCTTCTTCCCTTCACACAAGCGCAGGTAAAAAGACTAAAAAGCCATCTTTTTACCTCCCGTTTTGTTATCAAAAACCAGAAAGCCTATCGCTATGGTCTTTCTTTTAACTCTGCCAAAGACTACCCCTACCTTCCTTCTGTTCCCCCTGATATTGAAGAGGGAACCTACGAGTGGGACAATGGAACAGCGTATCGAATTCTTTGGGGAAGTATAGCGAAAAAACTAGATCCTTCTCATCCAATCTACCAAAATGATCCCAAATGGTTAAGTACTCTTTTCAATTTAGGAATCGAGTGGGATACTCTCTATTCTCCTAGTAATGAAAGCCCTTTTTTTCTTCCTTCCCGATATACCTACTTTCGAAAGGGAGATCTTTATCTAATGGGAAAACCTGTCTTTTTACAAGGAGAGGAGAATTTACATCAGTTTTTAGAAAAAGAAATTTCTTTGAAAAAAGCTTTTCCTTCGTATCTTCCCTTCAAAGATACAAAAGCCCCTTTAAAGGAAGATGGTTCTCTAGATATCTCTTTGATCCAAAGAGAAGGGCTGAAAATCCCAGAAAGACATTACCTTGTTTTAGGAGATAATCATTCCATGAGTGGGGATAGCCGCTTATTTGGTTTTGTCCCGCAGCAAAATTTTAAAGGAAAAGTTTCCTTTATTTTCTGGCCTCCCTTGCAAAGATTAGGTTTGCTATTACAGCCTACAAGCCCTTTTTTAAGCTTTCCTAACTTAATAATCTGGCTCGGTTTTTCTATTTTGCTGCTTCTTGCTTTTCTCTATCAGCGAAGAAGAAGAAAAAAAATACTCGATCTGTTTTAAGAAAAGCCTAATGCAGCGTGACGCACGCCTTTGCTTAAGGGAAAAGCTCAAGAGGTAAATCTTTCCACGGAGATGATGGCCTTTTCTCCATTTAAGTCCCATTCTACTCCTTCATTTTCAGAAAAGACCACTTTTTTCGCTAAGACTTCATGGGAGATATAGCTCTGGTAAAGCTGTAGACAAGCTTTTACTCTTTCTGTAGTGTCTATGGTAATTGTAATTCTGTCAGAAACATGGAGCTTTAAATCTCTTCTCATCGTATTGACTTTATTGATAATCTCTCTGGCTAGCCCCTCCATTAAGAGCTCAGGAGTAAGCTTTGTATGAATCATTACAGTAACTTCCCCCTCATTTATAGCAGAGAGCCCCTCTTTTACAGAGCGGCTTACTTGAACATCCTCAGCATGAATCATAAGCTTTTTCTTACCCACTAACAATTCCACTTCCTTTTGTTCAAGAAGAGCTTTGCACTGCTCTTTTGGAAGATTTTCTATCTCTTTTTGTACTTTTGGCATCAAAGCTCCTACCTTTTTTCCTAAAACTCGAAAATTGGGTTTGATGCTTATAGAAACAAAGGAGGACTCTTCCTGATAAAAACGAAGCTCTTTGATATTCAACTCCCCTTCTATGAGAGTTTTTTGATTTTTTAACGCCTGTAAAACTTTTTCTTCCCCACAAATAACTGCTGCATAAGAAAGGGGTTGCCGTACTTTTAATTTTTGTTCTTTTCTCAAAGAGTGTCCCAAGCGCACTACCCTTTGAGTAAGCTCCATTTCCTCTTCTAGTTTGTGATTCCGAAGCTCTTTATCATACAAAGGAAAATCACATAAATGGACTGACTCTACGTCTTTTTCCATCTTTAGCCCTTGGTACAAAGCCTCACTTAGAAAAGGAATGAAAGGAGCTGCTACTTTAGACAAAGTGAGTAAAACTTGATATAAAGTAGCAAAAGCCTCTCTTCTATCTTCTGTGTCTTCCTCCGCCCAAAAGCGCGACCTACTTCTTCTTATATACCAATTTGTAAGCTGTTCGATAAACCATATAAAAGGCTCTACAGCAGAAGAAAGCTCATATTGATCCAGGGCAGTAGTGACTTCTATAACTAACTTCTGCAACTGTGATACTATCCAGCAGTCTATTTCTTTCTTATAAGAAAGAGATACTTCAGAAGGGTTAAAGGAATAAATATTTGCATAAGTTGCTAAAAAGGAGTAAGAGCTCCAAAGGGGGAGAAGGATTTGCCTGAGAATAAGTTCCACTCCTTTTTCCGAAAAGCGAAGATCTTCCCCTCTTACTGCTGCAGAGTGAAGCAGATAAAGACGCACCGCATCTGCTCCGTAAGAGTTGATTACTCCCGAAGGCTCAGGGTAGTTTTTTAGCTTCTTAGACATCTTGTTGCCGTCTTCGGCCAAAATAATTCCATTAACAACTACGTTTTTAAAAGCGGGTTTTTGAAAAAGAGCTGCTGCTAAAACTGTTAAAGTATAAAACCATCCTCTTGTTTGATCTAATCCTTCTGCTATGAAGTCCGCAGGAAAAGTCTTTAAAGTAAGATCTTGTTTTTCGAAAGGAAAATGGTTTTGTCCATAGGGCATAGAACCTGACTCAAACCAACAATCAAATACCTCTGGGATTCTTTGATATTTCTTTCCCTTATAAACAAAGCTTAAATCATCCACATAGTGCCTATGCAGATCCTCCACTTTTTTCCCTACCTTCTCTTCAAGCTCTTTTTTAGAGCCTATTACGAAAAGATCTCCTTCTTCTGACTTCCATAGGGGAATAGGTGTTCCCCAATATCGATTTCTAGAAATAGCCCAATCTCTTGCATTGAAAAGCCATTTCCCAAATCTACCTTTTTTAATATGGGCAGGCACCCAGTGAATCCTTTCATTCATCTCCAAAAGCTTTTCTTTAAGACTTTCTACTGCTATAAACCAGGTATTCACTGCTTTGTAGATTAGGGGAGTATCAGAGCGCCAACAAAAGGGATAGCGATGTCTAACGGTTCCTTGACGAAACACTTTTCCCTCTTCTTTCAATCTTTTCATCAAAGATTTATCTGCATCCTTTACTAAAACCCCTTCCCATTCCTTTATTTCTTTAGTGAATCTTCCATTATTATCTACGGGACAAACAGGCTCTATTCCCTCTTTTTTACAAGCAAAAAAGTCTGTTTCCCCAAAAGCAGGAGCTGCATGAACTATTCCTGTCCCTTCTTCCGTAGATACAAATTCATCAACGATTACCAAAAAGGAAGGTTCTTTCTTAGGAGCAAAAAAATAGGAAAATAGGGGTAGATAGGATCTTCCCTTCAACGTCTCTCCTAAAAACTTTCTTTTCACTTCATACTCTTGCTTATCAGGAAAGTATACGCTTAATCTGTCCTCGGCTAAAACATAGTGCTCCCGTTTTTCCTTATGCCAAATCTTTACGTAAATTATTTTTGGATGAACCACTAAAGCCAGGTTAGAAACTAAAGTCCAAGGAGTAGTAGTCCAGGCTAAGAAATAGGTATTTTCTTCTTCTTCTGCTAAGAATTTTACTGTAAGGGAGGGATCATCTACCTCCTGATAATTTAAATTCGCTTCAAAATTAGAAAGAGGGGTTCCCAACTTTGCAGAAAAAGGCATTACCTTGAAACCCTCATATATAAGCCCTTTTTTGAATAGCTCTTTAAAAACCCACCAAACGCTCTCCATGAAGGAAGGATCCATAGTTCGATAAGCCTTAGAAAAATCAACCCATCTGCCCATTCTCTCTACTACAAAACGCCACTGCTCTGTATATCGAAGTACAATCCCTCTACATTCTTCATTAAATTTAGCAATTCCAAAAGACTCAATCGCTTTAGCTCCCGAGAGCTCCTGAGCCTTTTCGATCTCATTTTCAACGGGAAGTCCATGACAATCCCACCCAAACCTTCTAGGGACAAGATATCCTTTCATTGTCTTATATCTGGGAATAATGTCTTTAATGGTCCCCGCGAGCAAGTGGCCATAATGAGGTAAACCCGTTGCAAAAGGAGGTCCATCATAAAAAGAAAAATAAGGAGCTCCCTTTCGATTTTCCAAAGATTTTTCAAAAATTTTTTCCTTCTCCCAAAACCGTAGAATTCTTTCTTCTCTTTCAGGAAAACTTTCTTCTTTCACGCTAAATCGATTCTTTCTCATAGATTTCTTTTAACTGCTTAGAATTTAAGTAATTGTAAAATAAGTTTGTTTATGACACAATAGAAGAAAAATCGGGGGTGTACTGGTTTCGACTTACCAAGGAAGCATTTGTGGCATGCAGAGGTTGTCGGTGGGCCTCTTTAAACAACCGGCAAGCCGTTTAGTTGGCAAAGAAACGAAAATCGTGAACTTCCCTTCTTCTTTTGAAGAAGAGATGGTCATAGCTGCTTAATTAAACTTAACAGTTTAATTAGCCCGGCAGTCTAGAATTCACCAAGAGTTTTAGAACCTGCTGTCATTCATCTTGGCATGAGGGTAGCTGTGATCGTACCTCTTGGCTATTCTCGAGAAACAGAGGACGGACCTGTCTTGAATTGGGGCTTCTTGCAACAAGATAGGTAACTTCAAGAACGCTAAGCATGTAGTCATAACTGGGGATTTGAGTAAGGACGAGAGTTCGATTCTCTCCACCTCCAACCCAAATGAAGGCTTCAGTTTCACAACTGAAGCCTTTTGTTTTCAGTGATATACACCAGCAAATTCACCCCGAAAAATTCCGCCGCGCAAACCTCAATTACGCACTATTTACGCACTAGACTGGATAAAATAGGCGCAAAGCGCTTCCTTTTCTTAAATGAAACTGCTATCATGATTTTGGACAACTTGTGGTGATCTAGTTTTTAATACAACATCTCCACCGCAAAACAATCTAAGTTCAACTGCGACAGAAAAACTATGCACGAAACAGATTACAGACATATCGAATCCTGGATGCATGCAGTGATGGAGAAATATTGGACCGGCCAAACTTGGAATCAAGCAATTAGCGACACTCCCTTAGAGAAATTCGCCAATCCACAAATGCATGGCCCTCATTCCATCGGCAAAATTCTCATTCCCGAAAAATGTTCTTTATGCCAAAACGCTATCGCGGGTTATTTTGCAAGTCGTCAGGAGTTTAGCGAAGGCTTGACGTGGAATAGGTCAGCTATTTGTATTTCATGTGGACATAAGCCATTTGCAAACCGCTGTTATTGCTCTTTATGCTCAGCCTCTTATAAGGCTGAAAAAAAGCGATTAAAACAAGAAGCTACAGAAAGAGCGGCCTTAGAAAAAGCTCAACGGCAAGAGCAGGTTGAAATTTTGACCAAAGATCACTGACTTAAATCAAGTCAGCGAAATCGAGCGTTAAGTTATTTTGTGAAAAGATCTGGATCGATTTCCTTATCATCATAAATTTAATCGGCTATATAGTTCTGATGATCTAAAAGAACTTCTTCAATGATGCGCCAACATTGTTTCGATTCTGAATTGCTTGGATTTGTAAAACCAGCTGCAACAACCAAAGCCTTCCATAAAGTCCAACCTTGCGCTCGTGCCCAAGTATCTTTATCCAGAGAAAGCCCATTTTGAAAAGCGGTTCTACTTTCCCCTTGCAAAAGGGTCCAGTTGATCGCAAGATCGCATGCCGGATCGCCAATAGCTAGCTGCCCAAAATCAATCACTCCGCAAAGCTTCCCTTTTTGCACCAAAAGATTACCCGCGCTAATATCTCCATGAATCCATACTGGGGGCTTTTTCCAAGAAGTTGAAAGAGCTCTTTCCCAAATATCAGTTGCTAAACTTGAATCCACCTTTCCCTTTAGGGAATGAATCGCTTTTCGCATATCAGCATCATAGGTAGCTAATGATCCCCCGCGGTAAAAGCTATGCAATCCAGGAGATGGTCCTCCTGTTGTATCAATGCGGTGTAAAGCATGTAAAAAAGAAATAAGGTCGGTCGCAAACCCAACTAGATCGCTGACAGGGGTTGAAGCAACTGTCTCACCTTCAAGCCAACGGTAAATTGACCATTTCCATGGATATCCATATTGAGGCTTTCCGATTGCTAAAGGGACTGGTATCGATACAGGAAGAGCTGGGGCTAACTTCGGCAGCCACTTATGTTCCTTTTCAACCTGCAATTCATAGTCTGCTGCACTAGGCAAACGAACCAACATTTCCTTTCCCAAATGAAAGGTTCGATTATCCCATCCACTCATTGCTACAGGTTCAACAGGCAAATCTCGCCAATCTGGAAATTGAGAGGCAATTAAACGGCGCACTAGAGAAGCATCTATCACTGGAGGGTCTTGTTTCATTTTTCTATAGCCACTTGATTTTTTTTGATGAGTTTTTGAAAAATGTCCATCATAAGTTCTATCTTTTCTTGTATATGCTTGCTGAAGTGAATGAAAGCAGGGGCTAAGATGACTACCCTATGTAGAATTTATCCACCAAATCTTCAAGAAGCTTGCCTTCTGAAGTAGGGTCATATTTCTCATCAAATCCTACTAGTTGCAGTTGTTCTCCACAAAGATCTCTTATTTCATCGGCTTGATCTTCTGTGATATTAAGCTTATAGGTGTTTTCTTCCGCCCTTTCCGTAAGAAAAAAAAGCTGCCTCAACCTATCCGGAAGGAAAGATGCTTTACAAAGATAGCTGTACTCATCTTGATTTAATTTAATTACTATTAACATTTGACAGCTCATTGATTAATTTTTCTGCTTTTTTAGTTGATGTTGGATTCACAGAAACAATTCCCCCTGTTTCTGGGTTCAGAACAACTTCCGCTTTTTTTCCTATAAAGCGTTGACTAGGCCTTCCCCTCGAATCAAGTTTAACAGGACTGACTTTTAGAGGAGATTCTATAGCATCGAAAATTGCTTCTCTTGTAACTCCACGCTCGATAGCCCTTTGTAAGGAGTGCTCCGTGAAAATTATGTTTTGACGAACGGTCTTAGAGACATTACTTGTAAATCGATTATTTTCCCATCAAAATATTGATTTTTTTGGTATTTCCTTTCAAAATAATGACTATTTAGGTAAATATCTATAAAAATAGATAAAAACCATTATAACCCCTTGAAAGGGTGATATAAATAGTACTTTTCATCAAAATAATGATAAATCTTTCCCTCTGTGCTCTACTGCAAAAAGCTTGGAAGCCAAGTTTATAACTTGGGAATCAGACCCAAATACAACCGATTTTTATATTCATATGGGAGTGAAACAAATTGATTTGAGAGACGTACCTTCTTGAAGGGAAAAACAGAACCCTTGCCATCTTAAAAATGGACTTAATTTAACACTAAAGCATCAAATCTGACCTTGGTATTTTCTGAGCTCTTCAGGCTTTGTAAAAAGCGCTCTGTCTTGAAGCAGCTACTCGTCCCATATAAATCATTCCCAGAAAACAAATTACTGTACCTAGCATTATGACAAACTCAGGACCCCACAAATAGCATAATATACCTCCAAAAGCAGGAGCTATAGCTCCTCTTATCCCAAGCATCAAAATATTTAACCTTGAAAAAGGAGAGCTATCCTTATCATGAGAAAATAATATACCAGAAAGGTTCCATATCACATGAGAGCCTGCTTGAGCAATTCCATAAAGAAAAAAAGAGAGATAAAACCAGTTCAAGTGAAATGTAGTAAAGATCATAAAAAGTAAATAAAAAGTAAAACCAACCAGAATCAACTGCGTCAAAAAAAACACCTTCTCTTTCTGCAAGTACCTTCTCCAAATCCAAGAAGAGAGCACAATGCCAATACCCATGCAAATCGAACGTCCCGTAATTACAGAAGCGTGGGGTAAATGGAGGATATCTGCATAATAAATCGATAAACTAGGACTGATAAGCATCAAGCTAAATCCTCCTACCATAAACCCATATTGAAATTGCGCAAATTCTGGATGTTCTTTTAATAAAGAAAAGCTTTCTTTCCACGGAAGAATTACCCTGCTTTTGAAGGATAGGCGGGTCGAACTAGATCCTGCTTGGTCTTGTTTTAGGTCTAAAATAGGAATGGAAAATTGAAAAAAAAGAGAAGTTAGTCCTACTAAAGAAGATAAGCCAAACAATAATGGCCATAAAGAAGGATCCCAGTTAAGAATATTTATAATAGCAAAACCTAAAAAAATACTCTCAATGAAACTTAGAACAAAATAGAAAGTGTATACGTTTCCTTGCTTTTGATTGGGAATATTATTCTTCAATATCTCTATGAGCGCAGGATTTCCCGATTTATTGAAAAATTCATAACACGCCGCGCAAAAAATCAAATACCAAGAATTCAAGATCCAAGGAACAAAGAGGAAAGGAAGTCTTGCAAAAATCCATGCACTGATTAAGTTACTCTTTAGAAGGTGTTTTTTTTCTTTTAAGTTTGCGCTCCAGTAAAAAGAAAAAACAGGAAGAATAGGCCTTAGAGCGGATAAAATAGAGATTTCTAAAAGGGAAGCCTGTAAATTCTTTCTCAAAATAAAAGGTAAAAGGGCATATAAAATCACTAATGGCTCATGGGAAAGCTTCATCCAAAGCAAGGCCCTTTTTGTTTTTAATTGAAAAAGGCCCGTATCTTTTTCTAATCGAAGCTCTTTCATTTAACCGCCCCCAGCAGACAAAAACATACTAACAGGTAAGAACTAAGATTTCTAAAGATTATTAGTCCTAAAGGATCTACTACGCGGCTACAATACTTCAGCCAAAAAAACTTCAGCAGCCACCCAAGAACGAGTGGCTGCTGCTGAGTTATAAAGAATTCCCGCATCAGGGTTATTGGCTCTTGGTGCTGCAAAAGCATGCATAGCATTCCCATAAATATGGGCTTGCCAATCTACTTTAGCTCCATCCATTTCTTTTTCAAAACGTCTCAATTCTTCCTGAGAAACTAGGGAATCCTTATATCCATGAAGGATAAGAAGCTTTGCCCGAATTGATTTGACTAAATGATAAGGAGGTGGATCAAAATGCCCATAGATGCTTACAGCCCCTTTTAAGTCCGCTCCGCTCCGCGCAAGATCAAGAGCACATATTCCTCCAAAACCAAATCCAATAACTGCTATTCGTCTTGAGTCTACATAGGGAAGCTGAGAAGCTATTTCAAAGGCTTTAACCACTCTGCGTTGCAAAAGGTATCGGTCTTCAAGAAAGGGTTTTTTCAAGGCTATACATTCTTCTCTGGATTTACCTAAAACGCCTTTCCCATACATATCAAGAGCAAATCCAACATATCCTCGCTTAGCTACCCTTTTAGCTTTTTTTTCTATGAACTCACTCCGTCCTTCCCATCCATGGCATAAAATCACAAGAGGCGATTTTTTTTTGCTTGCATAGGCTACAAAGCCCTCGAGTGAAACACCACCTTCTTCGTACGCAATCGCTGCAGAATGCAAACTTTCCCCTCTTAAAAAAGCTTATTTTACTAGAGCAAAAGAATAGCAAACACAAAAGCAAATAAAGCAAAAGACTCGACAATTCCAAGAGCTGCAAAAGCTTTTCCAAATACATTCGGCTGTTTAGCTGAGGCTTGGATGGCTGTAGCAGCACATTTTCCCTGGTAAATGGAAGAAGCCATGATCGCAAGACCTACAAAAAGACCTATTCCTAAAGCTGCTAGAGAAGATAATCTACCTGCCTGAATGCTATTCTTCATTAAAATCATTAAAACAAAACCATAGATAGACTGGGAAGCAGGAACAGCAGACATTCCAATAAACTTAGCATGCCCCTCTTCTACTCGAGACATCACTCCGTGAGAAGCCATCCCCGCTATACCACAACCAATAGAACTTCCAAAACACCCCAAAGCCAGTGCAATAGCGGGGCCAATCATACCAAAATCCATACTTTAACCTCTTTCATAAATAATAAAACGCAAAGGATCAAAAAGCCTTCCCCCTCCTTCAAAGCAGTAACGATACCACTCCAAAAAATTCAAACGAAGACCGTGAATGACTCCTCCCATAATTCCTAAAATAATATTGGTACCATGACCTATCATAATTGCCAAAATACCTAAATACCCCAACCTTTCCCCTATCTCATTAAAGGTAGCAGCCATGATTAGACTAGCTAAAGCCAAAGCATAAAGCCTTAAGTAAGAAAGAACATCTGCAAAAACTTGAATAACATTCATAATTTCTGCAATTCCCTTTAAACGCTGTTGAATTACTGCTAAAACCACGGCAAGACCTATTCCGAAAAACAACAGGTAAAAACCCAAAGTCTCTGCTACCACTTTGGAAATAAGCCCCAGAAAATGAAGAGAAGTAGTGGCGTTTATCACGTAGGGAAAAAACAAATACCCTCCTATCATAAATACAATCCAACCGAAGCCTGCTGCATTTTTTTTCGCATTTCTGAGAAAGGCAATAATCAAATGAACTACCCCAATGAAAAGGGAGATTTCCATCAGAATATTCCCCTCAAATTCCGTTAACATTTCATATTTTGTATTTCCTGCAGGGTCCCTGGAAGAGGCTATTTCTAAAGTCTTTTTAGGACTTTTTTCCTGTTTAAGAGCAGGGAATTTTTGAACCCATTTTTCGTATACATCATCTTTTTGTGTAAAATGATATTTCACCTTTTTTTCTACTAAAAACTGCAAAATAGAAATCTTTCGAAAAGGACTATTTAAAGAAAATTGCAATCCAAAAAAAGAACCCGTTAGCCCCCCCCAACCAATACAAAACAGAGAAAGGGTTAAAATTAGATTAGAAAACCTCTTTAAAAGCCCCTTCCGATGAGAATATTTCCACTTTAAAAAAAGCGCCAAAGCCAAATAGATAAAACCATATCCAGCATCGGATACAATCATAGCAAAGAAAAGCGAAAAAAACCAAAAAACCCAGGAAGATGGATCTTTATCTTCTCTGGAAGGAGTATCGTAAATATCTACTAAATCCTCTCCTATCTTAGCCGTTTTCTGATTTTCCATATAGGTAGGGATTTTATCTTTACTCTCTATCCGAATTACTTCATAGATGAGGGCAAAAGGCGCTAGGATCTCTTGTAAAAGAGCTTCTTTGCTGGAGGGAATCCAAGCCTGTGAAGCAAATAAGTGGGAAAGAGGACGCATCACATTTTCTTTAGCGCTTTTAAGATGAAATGTATTTAATTTTTCTATGAAACTCTCTCGTAAAATCTCTAAGTGGGCTGTTAGCTCTTTTAAAGTTTTTTCTTTTTCTTCTTGCTGTTTTTCTACTTCCTGTAATTCTTGTTTAAGCTCTCCTAAAGGCTTTTCTATGAAGATTTCTATCATCCCTGAATAGCTTTTTCTCTCTTTGTGAATTGCTATAAAATAGTCCAAGTCATATTCTGTCCCTACATACTGAAGAGAGGGAGAAAGGAGAGTCTCTTTTGTTTTTTCCCTTTTCATGGCAAAATATTGAAAAACTCTTTTCCCCTCTCTTTCTATGAATTCTTTATCCTCTAAAGAAAAATCTCCAAAGACGTGAATCCGAGAAATTTCCATAGAAAGTGCTCTTTTTCTTTCTAGCAAAACCTCTAGAGCCTCCTTTGCAGCTATGACTTCTTTTGCTAAAAAAAGGGGTTCTTTCAAGGAGCTTTTAGTCTGTGCTAAGATCACCTGTCTATTTTTTAAAATTCTTACTGCTTGAGAAAGTATCTGCAAAGAAGGATCTTCTATTTTTTTCCGGGAAGATCCAATGAACTCTAAAATCCCTTTTTCCTGCGCTTTTTTGAAAAAAGCATCTAGACTTTTTTCCTCTCCCATAAGGAGAATTTTTTTCATTGTAACAATCATTTTGTAGCTCGTTTTTTTTCTATTTTCTCTTTTGCTACCTTTGCTTGGGAAACTGCCATCAAAAACAGATCTCCCAAAAAAATCCGAATCCTACTTATGTTTTCTCTCGATTTAGGAATCAATACCTTTTCAAATAAGTTCACCCTGATTGAAACCTCTCTGAGCTCTTTTGCTAAAGCCCTTAATTTTTCCTTCATGACTTCTATTTCTTCCCTTTGTTCCACCATGTTTCGTACTTTCCGTAAAGCACTATCAAACCAGATAGGGGTATCAAAGCAAAAATACTCCTCCGAGGAAAATTCAATGGCCTTAAAAGAAGGTGTCTCCACTCCCGCTATATTCTCATACTCCTTTTCTACATGAACTACTTGGGCTTTTTCCGATAAGTTGACCTCTACCTTTTCTCTAAAAAAACCAGAAAACTCCTTTACTTCTTCTCTTAGCTGCTTCTCTTTTTTCTCTTTTTCCAAAATCAGAGCCTCCACTTGTCCCACTTCCACCTGCAAAAGAGATTTCTTTAACTGCAAAGTAGGCAGATATCTCTGTAATTGAGATAATTTTTTTTCCTGAAGGCGGAGCTCGTTTTTTGTTAACTTTATCAAGCTTTATTCCTCTTTAGGCCAATATTTTTCGACAATCTCTCTTTTCATACCGATTTCTTCTCTTGCAAAACACTCTGCTAAAGTGTTCCAGCAAGTATTCAATGCCTGCTCTAAGGGGATGTTTACAGAAAGACTCATCAATCTTTCCTCAAAAAGGAAAGAAAAACGAAGAAGTTTCTGGTCCCACTTAGAAAGACGAAATCCCATTGACTGCCTCTCTCTAGCTTTTTTGGAATCTGCGTACAAACGAATTGTGGTATTGGCTACCTCTCCATGATCTTCCCTAGTTACTTTACCAATTACCTGTTGTTTTAAACGAGATAAAGACCCAAAGGGGTCAATTCTTCCTCCATTTAGGTAAAATTGTCCTTCTGTAATATATCCTGTATTGTCAGGAACAGGATGAGTAATATCGCCTCCTGGCATGGTGGTAACTGCTAAAATAGTGATAGAGCCACTATTTTCAATATCTACTGCTTTTTCGTAACGAAAAGCCAAGTCAGAATATAAAGATCCTGGATATCCGCGATTGGAAGGAATCTGGTCCATAGTAATAGAAATTTCCTTCAAAGCATCTGCATATGCTGTCATGTCTGTTAGAAGAACTAAAACGCTTTTTCCTCTTGTTGCAAAACTTTCTGCAACAGCTAGCGCCATATCGGGAACTAAAAGACACTCCACTAAAGGGTCTGTTGCTTTATGAATAAACATCACAGTCTTTTCTAAAGAAGTAGACTTTTCTCCATTGTCAATAAAAGCTTGATAATCATCAAAGCGAAGTCCCATACCCCCAATAATTACTACATCTGCGTCCGTCTGGTTAGCAATCCTCATCAAAAGTTGATTATAAGGCTCTCCAGGAGCTGCAAAGATCGGTATTTTTTGAGATCTTACGAGACAGTTATACACATCTATCATAGGAATATTTGTCCTTACCATCTCTTTAGGAACAATCCTACAAATCGGATTGAAAGAAGGCCCTGCTATGGGAGTTTGTTTTCCTTCTATCAAAGGCCCCTGATCTATCGGTTCTCCTGAGCCATTCAGTCTTCTCCCTAAAAGATCCTCAGAAAAAAGTACTTCCATCTCTTTACGAAGAAAAATAACCTTATCCCCTGTAGAAATGCCTCGAGTACTTTCAAAAACCTGAAGAGTTACTAGTTCGTTTTCAATACGAATGACAGAGGCGTATGTATTCGTTTTGTTTTTCCTCTCAATCAGGGCAAGCTCTCCCAAGCAAACTTTTTCCGCTGCCACCGTGATTAAATTCCCTCTCATATCTAAAATACGATCATATACCTTTCTCATAGAACCCACTTTTTCTAAGCGTTAATCTGAGTTTGAATAGCCCGCAAGATTTTCTTATACTCTTCTGAAAGAAAGGGGATAAAATTCATATTTTTCAATTGATTTTGCAAGGTTAAAAAATAGCCCCTTGCCTGATCATGAGAATCAAAATGAAACTCTTTATCAAAGATCTTTGTCAGAAGAGAAAAGCTAGCTATCTGTCTTTTTAAGGGAGCATAAGCATCTTCCTTGTCGAATGCATTCTGCTGCAAATAGGTTTGCTCATAAAGCTCTGCCTTCAAATAAATCACTAAATCCTCCAAAGCAGTCCCTTCTTCTCCTACTACTTCCATTCTTTTACCAATCTCATCCCCTTCTCTTAAAATATGATAGGCAAGATCCACCTTCTCTTCCCAGCCTACAAGCTGCTGCTCCATAAATTTCCCTACTTGACTCGTATATTTTGACCAAGAAATCAAAGGATCAATAGCAGGGTATCTTCTTGCATCAGAACGGGCCCGGGAAAGCCCATGAAAAGCCCCTACTACGGATAAGGTAGCTTGGGTAACGGGTTCTTCAAAATTCCCCCCTGCAGGAGAAACAGAGCCGCCTATAGTCAAACTCCCCTTCATTCCCCCAGATACTTCTAGCACTCCCGCCCTTTCATAAAAAGAGGCAATCCTAGAAGCAAGATAGGCAGGAAAAGCCTCCTCTCCAGGAATTTCTTCCAGCCTCCCGGACATCTCTCTCATAGCCTGAGCCCATCTAGAAGTAGAGTCTGCAAGAAGCAGTACATCAAGCCCCATCTGTCTATAATACTCTGCAATGGTAACTCCCATATAAACAGAAGCCTCTCTTGCTGCAACGGGCATAGAAGAGGTATTCCCAATAATTACTGTACGGTTCATAAGAGGCTCTGAAGTTTTAGAGTCCACAATATGAGGAAAAGTACGCAAAACCTCTACTACCTCTCCAGCCCTTTCTCCGCAGGCTACCACTACTACAATGTCTACAGAAGAGTACTTTGAAAGATGATGCTGCAATACCGTCTTTCCTGCTCCAAAAGGCCCCGGAGAACAAAAAGTCCCCCCTTTTAAAACAGGAAACTGTGTATCTAAAATACGAAGTCCTGTATCCATCATTTCAACAGGCTTGGTTTTTCTCCCTTCCTGTAAGGGGATTTTTACAGGCCACCTTTGCATCATGGTAAAAGTGATTTCTTGCCCTTCTGAATCTTTTGCCTTAGCAATAGGCTCCTCTACGCAATACTCCCCTTCGTCTGCCATCCAAAAAATTTCATATTTTCCATAAAAGGCAAAAGGAACCATGATCTTATGCTCAAATCGAGTCTCCAATACCTTCCCTAAAATCTCTCCTCTACTTAATCTATCTCCCTTCTCAGCAAGAGGGGTAAATTTCCATTTTTTTTCCCGATCTAGGGCAGGAAAATAGTGCCCTCTTTGCAAAAAAAGTCCTGTTTTCTGACTAATTTTCTCTAAAGGATTTTGAAGTCCATCGTAGATCGAAGTAAGAAGACCTGGGCCTAGTTCTGCCTCTAAAAGATGAGAGCAAAAATGAACCTCCATACCAAGTTCAACTCCCTTTGTATCCTCAAAGACCTGAACTTTTGCTTCTTGCCCTACAATCTCAATAACCTCTGCCATCAGAGCCAGATCTGCTAAAAGGATGGTACAAACTTCCCCTTGGTAAATGTTTCCTTCAAATAATACCTGTAAAAGATTACCAAAAGCTTTTACTACCTTCCCCTTTGCGTGCGTATGCTTTTTCATATTCTGTCTACTTCTTCCTCTTGTGGCTGCTTTAAAAATTGATACTGCTCTACTAAAAGTAGTTTAGCCAAAAAAGCTAATACTCTCGGCAAAGAAAATACATCCTTCTCTTCCATCTCCTCAATTAGGCGAAATCGATACTGTAAATACGCTTTTAACAGTGCCTTTGGTATCTGGTACTGGCTGAGGAAAATTTGCTTTAATGGCTCATATTCATCAGGAGGTTCATAGTCCTCCCTATCTTTCTGCGCTAGGATATAGGAAACATCAAGATCTTGAGGATCTTCAAATTGCATCTGTTGTATGATATCTCCTCCTTCCTTTTTTACCTTAAGAGCTGCCAAGTGAAGACGGATTTTTCTCTCCTGCGAAAAATACTCTTGAGAAAACCCTTCCTTAAAAGAGCAAAAAAACTGAGCATACAAGAAAGGGAAATATCGAATTCTTTCTTCTTTTGTTTCATACCGATCCAAAAAGTCATATACGTAGAGAGGAAGGGAGTCAGGGACCAATAAAGCCTCCTCTAATTCTTTCTCCTGAAAGTTGGCTCTTGCATCGAGAGGAAATCCCAGCCAAAAAGCCTTAATATTTTTTAAATCCAGATAAAATAAAAAATCCCTTACCTCTTTCTTATCTTTCCTAGAAAGATTTTCCTCAAAGGCTACCTTCAGCTGCTCTACGTTCAATGCCGGCTCCTCTCCTATTTTCAGAAGGGGAAAAGAGTTAATAAGATAATAATAATGGGTCACTTAGCCGTTCTTTGAGTTAAAAATAAATTCTTTAAAATCAGAACGCATATACCGACTCAACAGATCAAAGAGAGCCTCCTCGCTCATATCGAGAGTAACTCTTTTTTTCTCTAGCTTCAGCTGAACGCCTCCCTTTGTTCCCTCTATAAAAATCATTTTCTCTTCCCATTTAGCCAGACCCTTGCGAGCCATTTCTCTTAATAAAAGCTCTTTCTCCTTTTCAGGAAGAACTAAAGAAAAATCCTCTCCTCCTTCTTCTCTCTGAGCTATTTTCAAAAGAGCCTCAATACAGGAAACTAAAACTTCTTTGGTCCCTACCACTTTTTCTATTTCTTCTCTAAGATTTTCTCGAAAAAGTTTTTCTTCTAAGGTCTGCCTTAGCTCTGCTAAAGCTTGCTTTGCAGCTAAAGATAAAGAAGCTCGAAAAGCCTTTTCCTTTTGTGCTCTCTTTTGCTCTTGCTCTTTGTTAAGCTCTTCTATTCTTTGCTTAGCTGTTTCTACAATCTTCTCTGCTTCTGTTTGGGCATTTTCCACAATCTCTAAAGCCTCCTGCTTAGCAGGCTCTATTGTCTCCCTCCTCAAAAGATGACAAATCTCTTGCATCTTTTCTCTTCCCTTTTCCAAGATAACCTTCCTTTAGTAGCTAAAGATGCTCCAAGCTTACACAAATGAAGAATTTGAGGGGAGCCTTTATTTGGCAGATGAAATTTATCCCAAATCTATCCCAAAAAAGCTCTCTGTAACTAGAAAGAGAAAAAAAACTTTAACAAACTTACTTTCAAAACATTACTATCAAAAACCCCAAAGTCCTCTAAAAAAAAAATAGAAAAATAAGTCTCGGTTGTGTTTCTTTTTAGGTAGAGGAATATGAAGTAAAACCTCGAGTTTGTTTTTAATTTTAAATGGGAGAAAATAAAAATGAAAAAACTAGCCATTGCTTTGACTGCTTTATTGCTAACTTTCTCTTCTGGAGCACATGCTCAAGGAAGAGCTAGTCAAGACGGCATGTCAGGCTCTTCTGATGCTGCCCGAATCACCGTCGGTGTTCTTAGCGGTGCAGCTCTTATAACTGTAGTGGGTATCGTAGCAGCTAGCGCTTCAAGCAGCGTCTCTTCTCACGCTTAAGACTCTTTTAAAAGGCCCCACTTTTCAAGGGGCCTTTTCATTTTTCTATTTTGGAAAAATTTCTTTTTTGCTAAAAGTGATGCTTATTGTGTTGGGTGAGAAGAAGCTTTCATGTTTTTTCCTAAGAGGATCTTTTCCTATTTGCTTATCTTTTCGCTTACCTTGTCCTCTTTGGTCTCTTTAGAACCAGAAGAAGAAGGTCCACCTCTTACTAATATAGCTTATGCCCCTAAGCCTGATTATTCGGCTCCCGCAAAAGGCTTAGATAGTTCCTTAGCTGTTTCGATGATGCTTTGGGGAGTTGGTCTTGCAATAGGAATAGCTGTTTTATCGGTTCTTGTGGAAAGTTCTTCAGAAGATGTAACCCCAGCCCATAGCCATGTTCATTAGGGGTCTGTTTTTTTTCTTCTCCTATTGCCTCTGTTCTGCTCATGCTCTCTGTTATTTCCATCCTCCCGAAAACTGGAACTGTTATCCTGCTAAGGCCGTAACAGGATGCTTAGAAATTGGATTTTTTAAACAAAGCACCTCGGGATTGGTTTATTCTGTAAATCTAGCCAAGGAACAAGTGACAGGTAATTTACAAGGATATGTAAAAGCAGTAAAAGAAGAACAAAAAAAAGATCGAGGAAAAACTTGGAGGGATTTAGGTAACTTTCAGACAAAAGCAGGGCTAGCAAGGCTTACCGAAATTACTCGAAAAACTCCTTGGGGAAAAGAAAAACTATGGCAGCTCCTTTTTGTAAAAGAAGGGATGGCTTACGTACTTACAGCATCTTCTCCAGAAAAAGACTTTTCTGCTCTTCGTTCTACTTTTGTAAAGGTCTTTCGCTCTTTGACCTATACAGAAGATTTAATAGGGGAGATTCAAGAGAAGGAAAAAAGGTTGGAATTAGAAGCTTTTCTTAGCTCTTTCCAAGACTCTTCTAACCGTAAAAAAATATTGCCCGAGCTTGAGAAAATGCTTGCCCAAAAATGCCCTGAAATGGGGAAACATTGGCAGTTTTTACTCTTAAAAAAGTATTATCCAAAGAACCCCTAAGGAGTTTCATGCGTAGTAGCTTCCTCATTTTTCTTCTTTTCTTTTCTTTTTTATCCAGGGGATACCCTGAGGAAACTTCTATGAAAAATGAAGTAAAAGCTTCTAAAGAGGCTTCCTCTATCAATACAGAAAAGCCTGCTATTTCAGCCCCTCAACAAGGTTCCCAAACTATAAAGAAAAACTGGACTACCCCAATCTATACTTCCATAGCAGCTCTTTTAGCAGCCGTGGGAATTACCTTAACCGCTATTAATCCAGGGGAGACTCCTGGTGCTTCTCATAGCTAATTTTTCCTTTTGTTGCAGAGAAAACATTTTCTTTTTACACTAGAGGAAAGGAGTGGATCTATGAGTCAGTTGGAGGAGCTTAAAAAGCTTACTACCATAGTAGCCGATACAGGGGATATCGATTCATTAGACCTTTATAAGCCGACCGACTCTACTACAAATCCTACCTTGATTTTAGATGCATCTCAAAAGACTTCCTACCGCCCTTTAGTAGAAGAGGCAATTTCCTTTGGAAAAGCTAAAGGAAAAACAGCGGAGGAAAAACTTTCTCATGCACTCGACAAGGTTTTTGTCAATTTTGGTTGTGAAATCTTAAAAAAGATTCCAGGAAGAGTCTCTACCGAAGTAGACGCTAGACTTTCCTTTGATGTAGAGGGAAGCATTCAAAAAGCTACTTATCTCATTGAGCTCTATAAAAAAGCAGGTATAGATAAAAAAAGGGTCCTAATCAAATTAGCTTCCACTTGGGAAGGGATCCTAGCTGCCAAAGAGCTAGAAAAAAAAGGGATTCACTGCAACATGACACTTCTTTTCAGCCTACCTCAAGCAGCTGCGTGTGCAGAAGCAAAAGCAACTCTTATATCCCCCTTTGTAGGACGTATCTTAGATTGGTATAAGAAAAATGTAAAACCAGAAGGATATTCTCCTTCAGAAGACCCAGGAGTCCTTTCCGTTACAGAAATCTATCATTATTTTAAGCAGTTTGACTATAAAACTCAGATTATGGGAGCCTCTTTTCGCAATAAAGAAGAAATCTTGGAACTGGCAGGATGTGACCTTCTAACTATAGCTCCTAAACTGTTAGAAGAGTTAAAACAGGAAAATAAACCCGTCATAAGAAAGCTACAACCAGAAAAATCCAATAAGCTAAAAAAACTTCCCTCAAGCGAGAAGATGTTTCGTTTCCTACTCAATGAAAATGCTATGGCAACGGAAAAGCTCTCTGAAGGAATCCGAAAGTTCTCCCAAGATATCCGAAAACTAGAAGATAACTTGCGAAAAAAGCTCTCTTAAAAAAAATGTATTTTTTTCCCATCTTGCCTGTAAAACGTCTAAAGCTTTGCAGCTTCCTCTCTTTCATATTGATAAGCATTTTTTTGAAAAAAATTGGGTAGAACGAGATCATAACGTTAAATCAATACGTAAAACAGCTGACTGGATCATAAGAGAGAAAATGCCGTGCAAACTTTAGAAATGGGCTACAGAAGAGGCTGATATGGCAAGCTTCCGAAGTCGGATAAGCCTAAAGAAGATAGCCCTGAAAAGTCTCCAAACTCTATTTCACGGAAACTTATCCAATACTTGTGGAATTTTTCTGCTAAATATACAGAAAAAATTAGAAAATTACAGTTGAAATACCCAGAAGTAAATTTTCTAGAAATCAGCTCGAAAGACGATAGGAACCATATGTAGAAAAATTACGAAAAAACTATTTAATCTATGCCTATGTACTTATAGATCCAAGCACAGAGAATACAAAAGCCACCCATGCCTATGAGAAAGTAGGCTTTCCTAAACTAGAAAATTCCGAACCGAATAGATGCGCTGCTGATCCTGCAGGCTACTGCACCTTAAGATAAAAACAGCCCACTCAACTATCCAATGAAATAGGGAAAAAATCCCTATCCCTAAAAAGCTATCCTGCAACAGGAGTCACTTCAGAAAAATCAAACTCCAACCTTTCCTCATGCTCTCTATCAATGTATTTTTTCACTTTCCTGTGCCGCTCAAACCCTGTACCTCCTGGAATCATATGACCCATGATCAAATTCGCCTTGAAATCAAAAAGGTGATCTATTTCTCCATTGCTTGCTGCATTCGTTAACACTCTAGTTGTTTCCACAAAAGAAGCCGCAGCAACAAACGAACCCGTTCCAAGAGCCGCTCTAGTAATTCCTAGAAGAACAGGAGTTGCCTGAGCCGGTTTTCCTCCCTCTGAAAGAGTTTTTCCATTTTGTTCGTGAAATTTCTTTTTATCGACGTCTTCACCATATAAGAAAGTAGTATCTCCTGGATCTGTTACCCGAACCTTTTGCAGCATTTGGCGCACAATGATTTCAATATGCTTATCATTGATGTCTACCCCTTGTAAACGATACACTTCTTGGACCTGATTAACCAGATATTTCTGGAGTTCTCTCACGCCACAAATCTCTAAAATCTCCTGAGGTACCACAAGTCCTTCTGTAAGCTGCTGCCCTTTTACAACATGATCCCCTTTCTGTACTACCAAGTGTTTACTTAAAGGAATCAGATGTTCTTCTTCCATACCAGAGACCTCGTCTCGGATTACCACAATCAACTTACTTTTCTGAACTCCCCTAAAATCTACTACCCCGTCGAGTTTAGCAATCTCTGCGCTATCTTTTGGTTTTCTAGCCTCAAAAAGCTCTGCTACCCTCGGAAGTCCTCCTGTAATATCTTTAGTCTTAATTGCTCCTCTAGGAAGTTTTGCCAGAACCATCCCTGCCTTTACTTTCTGCTCTTCTTTTACAGAAATTACCGCTCCCGATGGAATCGCATAAGTCCCTACCAGATCTTTATGTTCTTTATCGGAGTAGATAATGATTTGTGGGTGAAGCTCTCCTCTGTGCTGCTTAACAATAAGCTCGGTTTGTCCCGTTTGCTTATTTACCTCTTTCTGAGTAGAAATTCCCTCAACCAAATCCTCATATTTCACATAACCGGGTTTCTCACAAATAATAGGGCTACTGTGCTGTTCCCAGCCCCCAATCTTTACCCCTTTTTTTACATGAGCTCCGTCTTCAATATGAATTTCTGCTCCAAGCTCTAAATAAAAAGACTGCAAAGGTTCAATAGATTTTGTACGAAGTAGCTTCTTATACTCCTCTAAAGACCTTCCCTCTTCTCGCACAAGGTGGATCATTCCATTTTTATTTAAAACAAGCCAGTTCCCTTCCTCATTTTGCACTACACGAGTGTCCATGTAAATCACTAACCCGTCTTTTTCCGCAACTAACTCAGGAGTTACCGAAGCAGACGCAATACCCCCTGTATGGAAAGTTCTCATAGTAAGCTGAGTTCCAGGTTCCCCAATAGACTGAGCTGCAATAATTCCTACTGCCTCTCCCATTCCCACAATGTTCCCGGTTGCTAAATTGAGCCCATAACATTTAGCGCACACCCCTCTCTTTGCCTCGCAAGTCAGAGCAGAACGAATTTTCACAAGCTCAATTCCGGCGTCATCAATTTCTTCTGCTTGCTGACTTGTTAAAATATCTCCGGCTTTTGCTAAAATCTTTTCACTATCGCCTGGTTGATAAATCCCATCACAACAAGTCCTTCCAAAAATACGCTCTTTCAAGGAAAGAAGCTCTTCCTGCCCTTGTTTAATTGCTTCTATTTCAATACCATTTAAAGTTCCACAGTCCTCTTCTGTAACAATTACATCCTGAGAAACATCAACTAGTCTTCTTGTTAAATAGCCTGAATCTGCTGTTTTCAAAGCTGTATCTGCAAGACCTTTTCTAGCTCCGTGCGTAGAAATGAAGAACTCTAAAACCGTAAGCCCCTCCCGGAAATTCGAAAGAATCGCCGACTCCAAAATTTCCCCAGAAGGTTTTGCCATCAGCCCTCGTAGTGCTCCGAGCTGCTTCACCTGAGAACGGTTTCCCCTAGCCCCAGAATCTACCATTAAATGAATAGGATTGATTACTCCATTTTCAATCTGCTTCAACATCTGGAAAAGTTCATCGGAAACCTCTTCAGAAACATCCGTCCATATACTAATGATCTTAGAATGCCTTTCTCCCTCTGTGATAATTCCATCTTCATACTGCTTCTTTACTTTCTCTACTTTTTTATTCGCTTCTTCTACAATTCTAGCTTTACTCTTTGGTATGTACAAATCTTTAATCCCTATAGAAAGAGCGGCTTTTGTTGCATAGGTAAAGCCAATATCTTTCAAACAATCCAAAAATTCTACCGTCTTCTCTAGCCCTACCTTTTTATTGCATTCGGTAACCAATTCTAAAAGCCTTTTCTTTCTAAGAGCATAGTTTTGAAAACCCAACTCTTTAGGGACATAGGAATTAAAAATCACTCTTCCCGGAGTAGTCTCAATGATATTGCCCTCAATACGCACCTTGATTTTTTCATGGATAGAAATACCCCAACCAAGCCGATCCACTCTTTCCCCTTCTTTTACCTCCGGAGAACTTAGCTCAGAAATATGAATTGCTGAAAGAACCTCTTCTACGGAAGAGAAAATCTTTACTTTTTTCCCCTTTTCTTCCGGATTGTAGACAGGATCGTGCATCAAATAAAAAAGCCCCACTACCATATCCAGAGAAGGAACCGCTACGGGTTTTCCCGAAGAAGGAAGGAAAATATTGTCCGTTGCCATCATCAAAAGCTTTGCTTCTAATTGCGCTTCTATGGAAAGAGGAACGTGAACTGCCATCTGATCCCCATCAAAATCCGCATTAAAAGCAGGAGTGACTAAAGGATGGATTCGTATCGCCTTCCCTTCTATTAAAACCGGTTCAAAAGCTTGGATCCCAAGCCTATGCAAGGTAGGCGCCCTATTCAGCAAAATAGGATGGCCTTTAATGATCTCTTCTAAAACATCCCACACTTCAGGGGCTTGTCTTTGAATCATCTTCTTAGCGCTGCGAATTGTATACACGTAGTTTAAATCTTTTAATCTCTTCACAATAAAAGGCTCAAAAAGCTCCAAAGCCATCTGCTTGGGAAGCCCACATTGATTAAATTTTAACTCAGGCCCCACTACAATTACCGATCTTCCTGAATAATCTACCCTTTTACCTAAAAGATTTTGTCGAAAACGACCGCTCTTTCCTTTTAACATCTCTGAAAGAGACTTTAAAGGACGATTTCCCGCTCCCATAACCGGATGGCCATGACGACCATTGTCAAAAAGAGCATCTACAGCCTCTTGTAACATCCTCTTTTCATTTCGGATGATCACATCCGGAGTTTTTAACTTCAGAATAGATTTCAAACGATTATTTCTATTGATTACCCTGCGATACAAATCATTTAAATCTGAAGCAGCAAATCTTCCTCCATCTAAAGGAACCAAAGGACGAAGATCAGGAGGTGTAACGGGAACACAGGACAAAACCATGTCTTGTGCTTGATTGGAAGAAGCTGCCATGCCTTCCACAATCTTTAACCTCTTTGCAAGCTTTACCCTAGCCTGCATCGACTTAGTTTTTCGAAGCTTTTCCTTTAGCTCAAGCACCAAAAGAGAAAGATCTTCTTTTTGCAAAAGCTCATGAATTGCCTCCCCCCCCATCTTAGCAACAAAAGCATCAAAACCCCACTTCTCTTGCGCTTCTCTATATTCCACATCATTTAGAAGCTGTTTTTTCTCTAAATCGGTATGGCCTGGATCTATCACAACATGCTCTTCGTAATAAATCACTCTTTCCAAATCAGTAGTAGATATCCCTAAAATATTTCCGATCCTAGAGGGCATCGTTTTAAAAAACCAAATGTGAACTACAGGAACCGCTAAATCAATGTGAGCCATCCTCTCTCTTCTAACTTTAGATAGAGTTACTTCTACCCCACATCGATCACAAACAATCCCTTTATGCTTGATCTTCTTGTATTTTCCACAAGCACATTCCCAATCTCGAGTAGGACCAAAAATCTTCTCACAAAAAAGCCCCCCCTTTTCAGGCTTAAAAGTTCGATAATTGATAGTTTCTGGTTTTTTTATCTCCCCTCTCGACCAACGATTTCGAATCACATCATCCGAGGCTATCTTGATGTGTAAACTATCAAATTGAGAACCTTGAAATTCTTCTGACATTATCTTTTCCTCTTAAAACTTAATTACTCATCCACATTTGCAAAATTTATATCTAAACAAAGTCCTTGTATCTCCTTTATGAGAACATTAAAAGACTCAGGAATTCCCGGCATCAAGACATTCGAACCTTTGACGATAGACTCATAAGCTCGCGTTCTTCCCTCCACATCATCCGACTTCACGGTAAGCATCTCTTGCAATAAATGGGCCGCTCCATAAGCTTCCAAAGCCCATACCTCCATTTCTCCAAATCTCTGGCCCCCCATTTGGGCTTTTCCTCCAAGAGGCTGCTGAGTAACTAAAGAATAAGGACCAATGGCTCTAGCGTGAATCTTATCTGCCACTAAATGGCCTAGTTTAAGCATATAGATGTAGCCTACTACTACCCGGTTATCAAATCTCTCCCCCGTTCTTCCATCATAAAGATGCAATTTCCCATCATCTGGAAGATCATGCTCCCTCATCATCTCCCAAATACGAGACTCTGGGAATCCTTCAAATACAGGAGTCTTTACAAAAACTCCCGCCTTTTTAGCAGCATATCCCAGGTGGGTTTCCAAAAGCTGTCCCATATTCATACGGGAAGGAACTCCAATAGGATTCAAAATAATTTCAATGGTTTCCCCAGTAGGAAGGTAAGGCATATCGGCCTCGGGAACAATGCGGGAAACAACCCCCTTATTTCCGTGCCTTCCGGCCATTTTATCCCCTACTTGTAACTTACGTTTCGTAGCAATATACACCTTCACTTGACGAATTACACCCGGGTCTAAATCAATGTCCCCTTTTTTCGTTAACTCTAACTCTGTCTTATGAGCTGTCTGTACTACCTGTAAAGCATGCTCATATTCATGAAATGCTTTTTTTAGCTCTATATAAAGCTCATTTTCTGGCATTAAAAGATTCTCTACTTGCTCGTTTTCAAGCTGCTCCAATTTGTCTTGAGAAACAACCTCTCCTTCTTCGAGAAGGATCTCTCCCGTAATTCGATGCATAATAGGAGCCGGTACCTCTTCATTCAATAAAATAGCTCCCACTTTCTCATGAAACGCTAAAGAAAGCTCTTCTAACTTTGTCTTATACTCTTGATGGATATCTTTTAACCGGGAAGCCTCCTCTACTAGCTCATCATCTGTCTTAGAAAGTCTGTCCCTTCTTGAAAAGACCTTTACATCCATTACAATCCCCTCTGTTCCAGGAGGAGCTATCAAAGAAGCATCTTTTACATCCGCTGCCTTTTCTCCAAAAATAGCCCGTAAAAGCCTTTCCTCAGGAGAAAGCTCGGTTTCCGATTTCGGGGTAATTTTCCCTACTAAAATATCACCAGGTTTTACCTCTGCCCCAATTCGAATAATCCCATCTTCCCCTAAATTTGCTAGAGCTTCTTCAGAAATATTGGGAATGTCTCGGGTAATCTCTTCTTTTCCTTGCTTGGTCTCCCTGGCAGAAATAAAAAACTCCTCTAGATAACCAGAGGTATAGGTATCTTCCCTTATAAGCTTTTCAGAAATAATAATCGCATCTTCATAGTTGTATCCAAGCCAGGGCATGAAAGCAACCAACACGTTTTTTCCCAAAGCTGTTTCTCCTAAGTCAGTAGCCGGTCCATCCGCAATAACATCCCCTGCCTTAATCTTTTGCCCCATAGAACAAATAGGTGTTTGATTAATCAAAGAGCCCGCATTCGAACGCATAAACTTTTTCAAAAGATATTCCTTCTTTTGAGTAGGATTATCTTCGGGAGAAACTACAATCTTAAATCCATCTACATACTCAATCACTCCATTTTCTTGAGCAATCAAGACAGCCCCAGAGTCTCTCGCTGTCCTGGCCTCTAAACCAGTTCCTACCAAAGGAGCCTCTGGCTTTAAAAGAGGAACCGCTTGCCTTTGCATGTTAGATCCCATCAAAGCCCGGTTGGCATCATCATGCTCTAAGAAAGGAATCAACCCAGCAACGATAGAAACCAGCTGCTTAGAAGAAACATCCATGTGAGTAATAAGCTTCGTATCTACTTGCATAGGCTCGCCTTTGTACCTAGCCCAACAAAGAGGTTCACTAAACATATGAAACTCATCCAAAGAAGCAGAAGCTTGCGCTATAACACATCTTTCTTCCTGATCAGCCGTCATATATTCAATCTCATTAGTAACTATCCCATCTCGAACAATACGATAAGGGGTTTCTAAAAAACCAAATTCATTGATCTTAGCAAAAGAAGATAAGGAGGTAATCAAACCAATATTAGGACCTTCTGGAGTCTCAATAGGACAAACTCTCCCGTAGTGAGAGGGGTGAACGTCTCTTACTTCAAAACCCGCCCGATCTCGATTCAGCCCTCCAGGGCCTAAGCAAGAAAGCCTTCTTTTATGGGTTAGCTCAGAAATAGGATTTTGTTGGTCCATAAACTGAGAAAGCTGCGATCTACCAAAAAAATCCTTCAAAACACCCACTAAACCTTTTGCAGAAATAATTTTCCCCGGAGTCATTGTATCGGAAGAAAAATCAAACAGATTCATCCTCTCTTTAATAATCTTTTCCATACGAGCTAGACCTATGCGGCACTGATTTTGCACAAGCTCCCCTACAGAACGAACTCTTCTGTTTGCTAAATGGTCAATATCATCAATGTAGGTCTTTTCATCTCCTTGCTTTAAACGGATTAAATACTTTAAAGCCTCAACAATATCCTCTTTCTTTAAAGTAACTGTTTCTAGCTCCTCATCCGTTATCGCAAAATCTAACTTGCTGTTTAACTTATAACGCCCTACTCTGCCTAAATTGTACCTTTTTGGATCAAAGAAAAGACGCATCATGGTGGACCTTGCATTAGAAAGAGTCGCTGGTTCTCCGGGTCTTATCTTACGATAAAAATCCTTCAAAGCAGATTCGTAAGAATCCGTAGGATCTTTAGAAAGCATCTTAATAATAGGGTGGCTTTCATCTGCATCTTGCGCAATTTTTACCGCTTCCACCCTCTCGTCTAACATCCTTTTTAGCATCGCCGTAGTAAGCTTTTCTCCCGCTTTGCCAAAAACAAGCCCTGTCTTTTCGTCAATGATATCTTCGGCTAATACCTTCCCTGCTAATTTGACAAAATCCTTCTCACTTTTGATCTTTTCTTTATAGGTTTCAAAAAACTCTTCTATAATGTCTGCATCAGAGGAAAACCCTAGAGTCCTTACAAAAGAAGTGGCTAACACTTTTCTCCTTCTTTTCTTTCGATCCACATAAATGAAAATCATGTCATTGATATCAAAAGACGCTTCTAACCAACTCCCCCGATAAGGAATGATACGAAAAGAATAGAGCATTCCCCCTTTTGGATGCCTTTCCTGCTCGAAAGCAATTCCAGGAGAGCGGTGCAATTGAGAAACAATTACCCTTTCAGCTCCATTAATAACGAAAGTCCCCTTCTCTGTCATAATAGGAAGGGTACCCATGTATACTTCCTCTTCCTTAATTCCCGTCTCATCGGTAAGACGGAACTTTACCCTCAAAGGAACATTATACGTGACCCCTCTACGAATACATTCTTCAGGATCATGTTTTGGCACTCCTAAATGATAAGATAAAAATTCGATAGTGGTCTTTTCATCATAGGAAGTAATAGGAAAAATTTCGTTAAAAACCTCTTGCAAACCCTCATTGGTTCTCTCATGAGGTAGCTTCTCTGTCTGCAGGAACCGATTATACGACTTAATCTGAATCTCTATCAGATTGGGCAGATCAATGATTTCTTCTTTTTCCTGAAAAGCAATCCTCTCTCGGAAAAGAGGCCGCATGTTTGATTTACGCATTTTTTCTCCTATTAATTGCAACGACGACGCAAGAATACCTGAGTTTTTTACAAAATTTCAAAAGACGGATACAAAGCCACCCTGCCTAAGGAAAAAATCCCTCGGAAAAAGTCATTAACCCCCTTAGACAAAAAATAAAGGTAGGAAGAAAAGTCTCTTCTATAAGCCTTTTAAAGAAGCTTTGCCTCCCGCTTCAGCAATCTTCTTTACAATTGCCTCTGCCTCCGCCTTAGGAGCCGAATCCTTTAATGTCTTAGGAGCTTCTTCTACAAGCTGCTTTGCTTCCTTTAGCCCTAGGCTGGTAATCTCACGAACTACCTTAATGATTCCAATTTTTTTGTCCTGAGGAGCACTTTCTAAGGTAACTAGAAAATCGGTTGATTCAGCTGCTGCTTTGCTCTCCTGTTGCACAGGTCCTGCTACCACAGCTGCCGCTGCCTGCGCTTTTACTCCCCACTTCTCTTCCAAAGCCTTTTTTAAATTAGCCATATCCAAAACGGTAAGCTGGCTAAGCTCCTCCACTAACTGCTCAATTTTTTGCTCTTTTGTACTCACTTTTTACCTCATTAATGTTTAACTTGACTTCGCTTTATTTTCTAAACAATACATAACACTTGTCAATAGCCCTTCTATTACAGAAAGAGTCTCAGCCATAGGTGCCTGTAAAGTACCCAAAAATTGGGCTCTCATCTCTTCTTGAGAAGGAAGTTCTGCTAGTTTTTTTACCTCGGCTGCCGTATAAAGTACATTCTCTGAGAAAGCAAAAATGGGTTTTATCCTATTTTCATTCTCCTCATTAAACTTCACAACCTTCTTACTAGCCCCAATTACATCTTGACCTGCTAAGATAACTCCAATACTTCCTGATAAGTCAGATAGAGTGGACTCTATCTGCTTTTTTTGAAGCACCTTGAAAAAAATTCTCTTCTTTACTACTTCCAGGTCAGCTCCCACTTCTTTTAAAGAAGTACGAAAAGACCAAGATAAATTAGGTTCCATTTTTTCATAAGAAACCACTACAAAAGAAGAATTTCCTTCCAGTTGTCCTTCTATCTCATCAAATAAATACTGCTTCTCTTTTCTCATGGTAGTTTCCCTATATTCCTAAAGAATTCACATCTATTTTTAATCCAGGACCCATGGTTGTAGATAGGTAGAGCCCCTTCATATAAACCCCTTTTGCAGTAGAAGGTTTTGCTCTTTGCACAGCCTGCAAAAAAAGGGCCAAATTTTCTAAAAGCGACTCCTTCTGGAAAGAAATCTTTCCTACAGCCGCATTCACTAACCCCGCCTTATCCACCTTAAACTCAATCTTCCCAGCCTTTACCTCTTGGATCGCTTTTTCCACATCATTGGTAACGGTTCCAGTCTTTGGGGTAGGCATAAGGCCTCTAGGTCCTAAGACTTTTCCTAACTTTCCCACTTCCCGCATCATTTCAGGTGTGGCAATAAGAGCGGTAAAATCTGTCCAACCCTGGCGAATTTTTTCACAAAACTCTTCTGCTCCTACATAATCTGCACCAGCCGCCTCCGCAGCAGCCGCTCTTTCTCCCTTGGCAAGGACTAAAAGAATAACCTTCTTTCCAGTCCCGTGGGGAAGGGAAACGGTTGATCTGACCTGTTGATCCGATTTTTTGGGATCCACTCCTAGCTTTAGAGAAACCTCCAGCGATTCATCAAATTTGGGAACAGGACACCCTTTAAGTACTTCTACAGCCTCTTCCAACTTATAAGAGCGAGACTGATCTATCTGATGATCTATCTTCTTTAATCTTTTTGATCTCTTTGCCATAACTCCTTACCTTATCACGCAACAATGTCAATGCCCATAGAACGAGCTGTCCCTTCTACCATCCTCATGGCTGCCTCTAGAGAAGAAGCAGTCAAATCAGGCTTTTTCTTTTCAGCAATCTCTTTCACCTGTGCCTTAGTAATAGAACCAACCTTATCTCTATTGGGAACAGGAGAGCCTTTTTCCACTTTCACCACTTTCAAAAGCTGTTGGGCCACAGGAGGCTGTCTCATGATAAAGTCAAACGACTTATCTTTATAGACAAAAATCTCTACAGGCACTACCTCTCCTGCCATAGATTGGGTCTTTGCGTTAAACTCTTTACAAAAATTCATAATGTTTACTCCAGCAGAAGCTAAAGCAGGCCCTATCGGTCTTCCTGGATTTGCCTTTCCTGCCTGCACTTGGAGCTTGATTATTTTTACCGCTTTTTTACTCATAGATTACTATCCTTGATTCTCTTCATTTACCTGCTCTATCTGCCAGAATTCTAAATCATCTACTCTAGTATCTCTTCCAAATATGGAAACCATAACACTGACTCTACCTTTATCGTGAAATACCTCGATAACTGTCCCTACAAAGTTCACAAAAACTCCATCGGTAACCTTTACCTTATCCCCCACCTCTACTTTGTGCTTTTGGACCACTCCTTTTTTCTTCTCAGCTAAGTCAGATAGAATATCTTGCACTTCCTGATCAGTAAGCGCAGAAGGAGCTCCTCCTCCTAAAAAATCAAGGACCCCATTTGTATGCTTTACATAAGTGCATGCCTCATCTGTCATCTCCATTTTGACAAGAAGATACCCAGGCCACAGTTTTTTCTCAGAGATCTTCTGCTCTCCCCTTACCACTTCAGAAACATTCTCGGTAGGAATCAAAACCTCTGAAATTTGTCCTTCTAATCCCTTAAGAAGTAAAAACTCCTCTAGATTTTTCTTTACCTTTTTCTCCAAACCAGAGACCACCTGCACAACATACCACTTATGCACAACTTCTATCCCCCTAACCATCTCACTACCCAAGATACCGTATCCAGCCCACTTCGAACCAGCAAGTCCACTCCATAAATTACAAAACCAAAAGCAAGAACAGAAACCAATACCACCTTGGTAGCCACCTGCAGGTCTTCTTTAGAAGTCCAGCTCACTTTTTTCAGCTCTTTCCGGACTTCAGAAAAATAGTTCTTCTTCTTCGTCTTCTGTACTTTCGTCAAAGGTGTTGTCATCTTTTCATACGTTGTTTTCAAAACGAGTGCGGAGGGATTCGAACCCCCGACCGGCGACTTTGGAGATCGCTGCTCTAGCCAGCTGAGCTACACACCCCGGTTCTCACTTAGTCCAGGATCTTGGAAACAGTCCCTGCTCCAATCGTTCTACCTCCCTCTCGGATAGCAAAACGCATCCCTTCCTCAATAGCCACAGGAGCAATCAGCTCCACTGTGATCTCCACATTGTCGCCAGGCATCACCATCTCTGTACCCTCAGGAAGAGTCACCGTACCTGTAACATCTGTAGTCCTAAGATAAAACTGTGGACGATAGCTACTGAAAAAAGGTTTATGCCTTCCCCCTTCTTCCTTCGTCAAAACATACACAGCTCCCTTAAACTTTGTGTGAGCTTTACAAGAACCAGGCGCACAAAGAACCATGCCTCTTTGTACTTGCTCTTTTTCAATACCTCGGATCAAAAGACCTACGTTCTCCCCCGCTCTTCCTTCGTCCAAGATTTTGTTGAACATTTCCACTCCCGTAACCACCGTGTCTTGGGTAGGCTTTAAACCAACGATCTGGATTTTGTCGTTAACCTTCACAACCCCTCTTTCTACTCTCCCAGTGACAACAGTACCCCTTCCTGAAATAGAAAAAACGTCTTCAATAGGCATCAAAAAAGGCTTATCCACATCTCTCTCTGGTGTAGGGATCTTCTTATCCACAATGTCCATTAATTCCTGAATCTTCGCTTCATAGCTAGAATCTCCTTCTAAAGCCTTTAAGGCAGACCCCCGAATAATAGAAACATCCTTATATCCCTTATCCTCTAAAAGCTCTCCCAACTCCATTTCGACAAGCTCGACAAGCTCTTCATCTCCCTGTCCTATCTGATCCATCTTGTTTAGAAAAACCACAATAGAAGGAACCCCTACCTGCTTTGCTAATAAAATATGCTCCTTAGTCTGAGGCATAGGACCATCGGTGGCTGCCACTACTAAAATAGCCCCATCCATCTGAGCTGCCCCTGTAATCATATTTTTTACATAGTCGGCATGACCTGGACAATCCACGTGAGCATAGTGCCTGTTATCTGTTTCATACTCTACATGAGAAGAGTTAATGGTAATCCCTCTTTGCTTCTCTTCAGGAGAGTTATCAATCGAGGCATAATCACGAAACTTTCCCTTTCCTACCCTAGAAAGCACTTTCGTAATCGCTGCGGTAAGAGTTGTCTTTCCGTGATCTACGTGACCTATCGTACCAATATTGACGTGAGGTTTATCCCTTTTAAATGTTTCTTTTGCCATCTCTAAAAATCCTCCATTAGGCTCTTATCTTAAAAAACTCTGCCCAGAATAGGAATTGAACCTACGACCGCTTACTTACCATGCAAGTGCTCTACCACTGAGCTATCTGGGCTTTTGTCGCCACCACAAGCGGAAAAGTTTACTTTCGCAAGCCAAATTAAATCAACTATTTCAAGGCCTTAAAGCAGTTTACCTCTGTCGATATATAATCCGAGCCCTACTCAAATCATAGGGAGACATTTCTACCGTAACTACATCCCCCGCATATACCCGGATGTTTCGGACTCTCATCTTTCCACAAAGATGCGCCACCACTTTCATTCCATTTTCTAATATCACCCGAAAATGCATATTAGGTAAAAGCTCTTCTACCTTACCATCAATCTTAATCGTCTCTTCTTTAGCCATAAGGAAATATGAATAGGGTGAACACTCTCTTTACAAAATCACTTTTACAGAAAAAATCTTTACCTAAAGCAAAGACGCAAACCGCAACGCTCGGATCAAAGTATAGGATACAGACAGCTTTCTAAGCAAATTTTTTAGAAAAAATCTTCCCACCTAAGGACTCATAGATTTTCTATCTCTATGAGAGATGTTCTTCAAAAATCCTTGAAAAGTTTTATTGACAAAGTTTTATTGCTATGAATTTCATTTTTTCGCTAAAATGCGTTCCATGACTTTAGCATCCAAAGTTGACTCTTTAAGAAAGTGGTTTTCTAGGGATCTTCCTAAAGAAAAGATTTATCAAAACATCATTCAATTAGGTAGCAAGCTTCCTAACTTTCCTTCCCTCTTTAAAACGGAGGAAAATTTGGTAAAGGGATGCCAAAGTACCACCTACCTTCGTGCTTTTTTGAGAGAAGGAAATCTTTTTTTTGAAGGAACCTCAGATGCCCTGATTTCCTCCGGTCTGATACACATCCTCAGCTACGTCTACAGCGGGGAATCCCCTGATACTCTGATCCAAGAAAAGGCTGTTTTCCTAGAAGAGCTTGGTATTTTTTCCTCTCTTTCCTTAAACCGATCAAATGGGCTTTCTCAGATGGTAATTCATATAAAAAGAAAAGCCTTAGAAGAACTCTCCCACTCTTCTTTTTAAAAAAAGTTTTTTATCTGTAGAAAAATGATCCAAAGGGAAAAAGCGAAAGCGGCTGTAAGTAAAGGTTTGCCCCCTTTTACGGTAAACTCCCCTTTTTTCCTCTGAAAATATCTTCCAGAAAAAAGAAGCAAAACGGGAAGGGCTCCTCCTAAAATGGCGTCCCCAAATCCCCCTGTGACTTCTAAAGCAAAACGGAACGCTTTAGGAAAAAAAAGAGCTAAAAGAAAAGAAGGGAAAACCACTAAGAATGTTAAATAAAGTTTTTGTTTTCCCTGTTTCTTCATTCGAAAGGAATCTGCTAAAAAGTCAAAAAATCCTAGCCCTATTCCCAAGTAAGAGGTAACGATGGCAAAAAAAGCGAAAGTATCGGAAAAATGCATTAAATAAGGATGTTTCACCTTTTGCCGAAAGGGCTCCGTAGCAGGTTTTCCAGCTTCAAAAGCTTCCAAAAGCCCCCCTTGTCCTTCATGAGGAACCGTCCCTAAAACAATCCACTCCCAGATCGCATACATACCAAATGCTAGAAAAGTCCCCCAAAAAAGAGCCTTTTGTAAAACTTTTTTATCTCTTTTTACATATGAAACCAAAGTAGGAATAATCATTTGATAGCTGAATACCGTTAGTAAAATAGGAAAAGCAGTAAAACTTTTCATAAAGTTTTTCTGTTGCAATAAAGAAAGATCTACCTTGGAAATACCCATTGCTGAAAGACCTATATATGTAGCTATCATAGAAACTACCAAAATAGCGTTCATTTTCCCTATAAAACGAGCCCCTAAAAGAAAAAGGGTCCCAAAACTAAGAGTAAATAGAAAAACAGCTCCTGTATAAGAAAGATCTTGGGAAAATAAGGCTTTTCCTACCCCTTGAAAAAGAAAAGCTCCCCCACTATTGTAGGCTACTAAAGAGGCGTATCCCATGAAAATAAATAAGAGGAAGCTACAAACTTTTCCAAAAGAGCCCAAAAGCCTCTCTGACATGGTCATGATATGAGCTCCTTCCTCCATCCAAAGTGCTACTTCCACATAAAAAAGACCTGTCATGTACATAAAAAGCCAACAAAGAGCTAAAGAAAATAAGGAAGGAGTAAACCCTGCTGCAGAAGTATCTACAGGAAGAGCCAGCATACCTCCCCCTATACAAGTTCCTGCCACTAAAAAAATTGCTGCAAAAAGAGGATATCGACTTTTTATCCAAAAAAACATGCCTTTTAGCATAGCTTCTTTTTAGAAAAACGCCTACCACTAACCCCAATTTTGGATCTATTTTTCCCCTTTCTCTTCCATAAAAGAGAGTAAAGTCTTCCCAAAGTTTTGTTAGAATAGAAAGGCTATCCTTTTTTTAAAAAAGGAGTATCTCGAAAAAGATATAGAAAAAAGGAAAGAAAAATCCCAATACAAAGGAGAGAACTAACTTCCAATACCGTATCAGGCAAAATAGCTATTACAAAACTGATAAAAGCACCTACCGTAGTGGCGATTAAAAAATAGACAGAAGTAGTAAACCCCTCTCTTGAAGGAGATGCGATAAAACTCTCCTTTACTAAAGGAGCAGAACTCAATCCGACTCCCAAGGCATAAATTCCTACGAACACAAGAAGTTCTACAACTTCTATTTCTCGAAATAAAGAAAAACTAAGAAGGAAAATAGCTCCTACCAAAGAAAAAGCCATCCCCACATAAACGATATAAGCTCTTTTCATTACCTTCAGCAAAAAACCAATAGATCTTGCTCCTAGTACAAATCCTATAAAAACGAAAGCTTGTAAATAACCAAATTTTTGAGGGGAGTACCCGAAATGAGTCATAATAATTTTAGGGGAAGCGCTAATCCAAAGGACCATGCCTCCGTCCTGGAAAGCAAAAGCAAGACATCTCAAAAAAAACCCTCTACAAAGTAGGGTCTTACAATAGGAATCACAAATTTTTCGAAACCTAAAAGGATGTCTTTTTGAAGGAGAAAGACTTTCTGGCATGATAAAAAACAGAAAAAAAAGCGCTATCAAAGCCCATAAAAAAATGAGAAAAAAAATTTCTCGCCACGATCCTACAAGAAGAATCCAACTCCCAATTAAAGGGCCTAACATAGGAGAAGCGATCGCTGCTGTAGAAGTCCAGCTTAGAATTAAAGTAGCCTTACGGTCCGGATACAGTGAGTGGATTGAGGCATAACCCGAAATCATAATCGAGCCGACAGAAAAACCCTGTAACATCCTCGCAAAAAATAAAATCCAAAAAGAAGTAGCTAAAGAACAAGCCAGAGTTGCCAATAAAAAAAATCCCCCACCTACTAATAAAACAGCCCTTCTTCCATAGTAGTCAGTAAAGGGGGCCAAAAAAAGCTGCGATAAAGCAAGCCCTAAAAGCCAACTAGTAATAGTTTCTTGTAACACATCAAAGCTTTTTCCCATTTCCTGGGAAATTTCCAAAAGAGCAGGTAAGTACATATCTGTAGAAAGGTTTCCTGAAAATTCATAACAGATAAAAAAAAAGGGAAATAAGAAAAGCGAAAAGGCTCTCCTTCTCATAGGACTACATCTTCCTCTGTCCAGTAGTCGTCCCCATAAGAATAGAGAAGTTGCTCCCCTTTTTTTATTCCCTTAGAGCCTGCTGTATAAATAATCCTGGGACCCTCAGGAAGATAATATTCCCAAGCCAATACATTCCCTTCCTCTGAATGATTCATGAAACGACACCAATTAGCTCTCTTTTCTGCATCCAGAGAATACCGGGGAAATTCTTGAAAAGTAAAAGTACTTTTATTGTGTAGACCAATGGAAGAGTCTTTTGTCAAAACCCCTGCGTAGTGATTTAAAAGGGCATATCTTCCTATATCTTCTAAAGCAAAAACGCCATACCCCATCTTCCTATTCACAAAACGGATCGCAACTTTCTTGCAAAAAGGCTCATCTGTTCCAAGGCTCTTCAATCTCTTAAAAAAAGAAGAGAAAATCTTCCTTCTACTTGGACTTATCTTATTTTTCGAAGAACTATAAAAAGCTTTCCAGCTCCTCGTAAAACCCTTAACGTACCTAGGATCTATCTCTACATCCGAGATATAGCGTATCTTAGTCTTAAGACAAAAAAGCCTTCTGAAAACAGGATCGTAACCCATATGAACCAGACATATAAAAAGCCTCTTTTTTCTTCAAAGCTTTTGTCTAGCCCGCAATAAAGGAAGACCCAACATAAGATAAAGTATCCCCTACAAAGCACAAAACACTCTCTATCGTAAAAGCAACCAGATCACAAGATAGCTCCCCCAAGGTTTCAGGGTCTGCCGCTTGACAAACTCTTACTCTAACTGCCTGAGAGACAGAAGAATTAGCTGCAATCTCTTCTCTATAGGAACCAAATTTACCATAAAGAGAAGAAAAAATTTGAGAGATGTTAGAGCTTGTTTGATTCAGGTTTTCTTCCTGTTCAGAGAAAATAGTCTCATCAACAGCCCCCGAAATATTAAACGTAGCATCATCTTTATCTGGAACTCCGGAAAAGAGGCCAGGAGAAGAAGGCGGAGAAATTGGCGAGATAGGAAAACTTTTCCTACAAGAAACACAGCGCAGAGATGGGAAATTATTAGGAAGCGAACCCCCTCCACTACGACGAGAAACACCTAAAGAACGTAATGGTAATGGTGTGAGCCTGCGGCGAAGAGAAACAATACTATGTATGCTACTATCACTACTATCATTATCAGCAGCTCCAGGAGATCTGCTACTACTACTAACACCAAGATCAATAGAAACAGGTGAAACGGGATCTTGTAAATTGAGACTTACAACACCGGAGGATGTCGGTGATCCAGAACCGGGCAAATCTGAAATAGGAGAAGTAACCAATACGAAACCATCAGAAGAAACAGAAGAAACAGGTGTCATGATACAGCCCTCCTTTCTGAAGTATCTTCTCTTTTCAAAGCTCTACCTACCAAAGCACAAACAATAAAGGCTGTACCCATCCAAGGATGGTCAAAAAGCAATACCAGAAGACAGAGAGCCGAAGCTACCCCAAACGTAAAGCCAAACCCCATAAAAAAAGATTCGATAACCTTTGCTATGTTTGTAAGAGACTTCCCTGTTAAAGTTATGCTTGACATGTGAGGATGGCTCCCTGAACAAGAAGGTACGTGCTTAGGAAGAGATGATAAACCTTGCGGCTCTTCCGTTGAGGCTTCCAGTACAGGAGAAAGCCCCCCTGTTCCTTCTGTAAGATTTAGCGAAGTGCTGCTCATGATACTTTCTCCTTGAAAATTTTTGTTCTAAATTTTAGAAGTATCATTTATTTATTTCAAAAAAAATTTAAGAATTTTAAAAATTTATCCTTGACAGCGTAAACTCCACTTCTTCAGGGTTAGGATATAACCCGCCCTCAAATTTCTACAGATGCCTGTTGTTGAATGTACTGCTAAAGGCCGTCAAAAATAGCTCTGCATAAGTCCCTAAAAATAGCTCAGTGACCACAAATTTTTTCCTCAGAGAGCTTTTTGAATACCAGGATAATTTTGTTTTTCGCAACAGCTATTAAGGATACCCCTTTAAACTGTGGACTATTTTCCAAACGCTCACTTCTAAGGTGGATATTTGATGAGTAAGTGAAGAGAGTCAGTTTCGTCAGTTCTTTACCTACAAAGCAGCAGAAACTGGTAGAAAAATGGGAGTGTTAAATCCCGCTTACACCAGCCAAACGTGCTGAAAATGTAAACACCTAGAGTCGAAAAAGCTAACAGACAAAGAGCATAACGCCGATGCAGGTATATGACGCAACGGGATTTTCATCCAGCGCAAAATATTTTAGCCTTATGGATTGGATAGCCTGGGAATAATCCCTAGAAGCCTTTAGACAAGGGATCACTCACAGAAACCAAAAGAAAAAGAGGGAGAAAGCAATAAAGGTTGGGAAAAAAGCTCCTAGAAAAAGGTATACAGAAGAAACTCCCTTCTTAAAATAGGGCCTTAAAATTACGTAGCCGGCTGGATTGGGAGCGTTGGCAATGATAGTTAAACCTCCTCCTGCTAATATACCACTCATGATAGAATATTTCAGCGCTAAAGACCAATTGGGAACTAAAGAAGTTAGATAGGCAATTGCTGCATTATCGTTAAAAGCTGTTAAAATGGTTCCAAGTATCATGACCGATTCCCCTTTTAGGTCTTGTAAAACGGGAACAATCCACCATCCTTGTACTCCTGTATGAATCACAAGGGCTGCCAAGAAAAATCCTACTAAAAGAGGCTTTTTTAAATGATTTGTGTATTGATGTACACTAGTAGCCTGCATAAATCCCAACAGAAGAAGATAGCTAGAAACAAAGACCGCAGGATAGTGTGCATGCCTTACTACCCAAATAATAAAGAGAATGTGTACTGCTATAATCCAAAAAGGGGTCTTGCTACGGTTTTCCTCTTTTTCATGGTTTTCCTTCCACAAAGAACTATTTTCTTTTTGCAAAAGGAAAAGTTGTTTTCGAAAAAAGAGAAAATAAACCAAAGAAGAAAAAAAAATAGCTAAAAAGGCTTTGACTCCAAAAAGTTGAAATACCATCCAAGAATTCCAACCCCAACATTTGGATACGATCAATAAAGGAGGCGCCGCAAAATTCGTTAGAGACCCCCCTATGGATATGTTAACAAACAAAAGAGCTATTGTAGCGTACGCTAAAGAAGGAGAGGGCTTATATTGATAGAACTTCTTACTTAGCAAAACAGCACTCAATGTCATAGCTCCTGCTTCTGTAATGAAAGAGCCCCAAAGAGGCCCTACTACTAAGATAGCAAACCACCACCCTGATAGCCTACCTCCAAAAAGTTTAGCCACCATAGATAAAACCCTTTCAGAAAGCTCTACTATAGGCTTAGTAGACGCCAAGCTCATGATAACCACTACAAAAATAGCTTCCGTAAAATCTCTTGTACTAATGTACTCAAGAGCCGTCTTCCAGCTGAAAAAAAAGGTAATAGTGAAAAAAAGAGGAATAGCCCATAGGCCAAAAACCACCTCTATCTCTCCCATAAAATAGAGAATCTTTACCAGAAAAGAAGAAAAAGAATCTTCCTTTACCCCCTTTTCTTCTCCTTTTTTTTCGAGTTTTTTAGCGAATTCGGTAATCTTATTTACTAAGAAGGTATGTATCACCGCTAAAGCAAATAAAAGAAAAGCTACCCAATGAAACCAGTTACTTGTTAGCTCCTCTAGGGAAAGGACGCTGGGAGGTTTTTTGATAAAACTATCTACTTCGCAAAGAGAGCTTATTAAGGAAAAAAAAAGCAAAGACCCTCCTTCTTCAAATCTCTTTTAATCTCTCTGTATAACAGCTACCTCTTTTTTTCAATTCTATAAGTCATCATCGAAGTCTTCCACCACCGCCCCCTTCAGCGCTAGTATGAATTGCCTAAAGCGACCTTCTCTTCGTTTTCCTTCCTCTAGCCTTGAGCACTCTCCATTCGGTTGAATGTCTAAAAAACTCTCCATTGTGTTATCTCTAGAGAAAGAAGCGCCTATTTCTTCTGAGATTGGAATAGGACCCAAAATATCCTGTTCATAAAGGTCCTGCGAAGAATGACCTAATAAAACTTCCTCTTCCTTACAGGAAATTATTCCCATCTCTTTTACTAGCAAAGGGATTTCCTCTCGGTAAAACTGAGGGATTTTGCTCACCTCACCCTCTGAACAAGGGAGAAATGTTTCCATATACCTTGCCAAATTACCCCTCAGTTCTTGTTTCTTTTCTTCTTTCTGCTTTTTTCTTTGAAGAATTCCTACCATCTCTTCCTGCAGGCCATATCTCTTAGCAGTCCCTTTTATGGTCTTGTAATAGCTAACAAGTTTTTGTATTCCCCCTTCCTTTTTGCCTCCTTCCTCCCAAAATTTGACATAAAAATCTTCTTCTGACACCACCACAAAAAAATTCCTTCCATGTCTTTCTAAAGAATCTTGTAAAGAAGCTATCTTTCCTTTTTTTCTCAACTCGGTTAGTTCAGCTAGGTCTTGATAATGAAAGGTATTTTGTGCTTTTGAAAAAAAATAATGAACCGCATAGGAAAAAAAAACAGTACAAAAAACCTGCAGTTCTCTAAGAGCTAGAGTAAAAGAAAAAGCTAGACACCCTAAGAAATAAAGAGTTATCCCATAAAAAACTTCCCTCCTAATTTTATGCGAAAAAAAAGAAGAAGGAGAAATATAATCGGCGTAGGTAGGGCTGGAAACCTTCATTGCCTTATAAAAAATTTTTTACAGAAACCATTTTAGCCCCTTTTCCCTCCATTTTAGCAAGAGCTTTTTTCTCTGCCTCTAGAGAAATTCCTTTACACGCCTCTTGGAAAACAAATGCAGTAAAACCCAGCTCTAAGGCATCTAAAACAGAAAAGAAAACACAGAATTCTGTAGCTACACCTGTAAAGAAAAGTTGACTAATTTCGTGCTTATGAAGATAGTTTTCTAAACTGGTTTTATGCTCTTTTATATTATCAAAAAAAGCGCTATAGCTATCTATGTTGGGATGCGTCCCCTTATGGATCTTTTGATTGATTTTTCCTGTATCCAAAGAAGCTACTAACTCTTCCCCTAAAGAATCTTGTACGCAGTGAACAGGCCAAAGAATCTGTTTTTTTTTTCCTACTACTATCTCTTGTCCCGGAGTTTTACCATGATTTACGGCAAAACTTACATGATCTATTGGATGAGAATCCAAAGTGGCTATCACAAAATCAAAACAAGGCATTAATTCATTAATCAAAGGAATGATTTTGTCTGATCCCGCAACAGGCAAGGTTCCCTGCGGCATAAAGTCGTTTTGCATATCGATAATGAGTAAAGCCCTTTTCTTCAAAGCTGAAGCTCCTTCCTTTTTCTCTCTCTTTCACTTTGTAAACTCTCTGCAATTTTTACGGTATATTTCTCCTTAGGAAAAAGCTGCCTTAGTTCTTGGGGTAGGGTTTGTACTTCTTGCCTTGCCCTCTTTTGAATGTTAGCTAAGGAAGGAAGTGTATACACTAGCCTTCCCTTTCGATAAATGGGCACTAAAAGGGGGCGCCCTTTGACAAAAGAAGGGGGAATATTTTCCTCCCTTTCGTCAAAAAGAAGATCGGCTCCCATTTCGCCCCTTTCGTATTTTCTTCTTACCTGCAAAAAACCAGGAAAAGTGCTTTTTTGCTTTTGGTCTGATATCTTTACCTTATTTTCCCAGACCCCCCTTTCATTTTGTACACAGGAAAGTTTATAAACTCCTTGCAAGGCAGGCTGCTGCTTGGCTGTTACTAGGTGAGTTCCCACTCCCCAGATAGAAATCGGCGCTTTTTTCCTCTTAAGCTCCTGGATTTTCTGCTCACTTAATTCATTAGAGGCCATAATAGATACCTTAAAAAAACCCTCTTCTTGAAATCTTTTTCTTGCATAGACACTCAAAGAAAAAAGATCTCCTGAATCCAATCGTACTCCCAAAAGAGATATCTTTTTTTTCTTTAAAAAACGGGCCGCTCTAATTGCAGCTTCTATCCCTCGCTTAGTATCAAAAGTATCTACTAAAAAAAAAGCACTCCCTGGAAATATTTCTGCAAAACGGGTAAAAGCCTCTTCTTCTTTATCAAAAGTCATAACCCAACTATGTGCCATGGTTCCTTTCACCGGAATAGAAAAGATTTTTCCTGCTAAAACGTTTGAAGTAGCTCTACAGCCTCCGATAAAAGCTGCTCTCGAAGCGCTTAAGGCCCCATTGTATCCTTGGGCTCTTCGCATCCCAAATTCAATTACCTCATCTCCTTCAGCAGCAAAACAAATACGAGACGCTTTAGTAGCTATCAAAGTTTGAAAATTAATCCCATTTAATAAAATGCTTTCCAAAATCTGTGCCTGCAAAATAGGTCCTTTTACTCGTACTAAGGGCTCCTGGGCAAATACTATATCCCCTTCCTCGACAGCATCTATATCAAGGGAAAATTTAAGATTCCTCAGGTAAGTGAGAAAATCCTTTTCGAAAAGAGGCCTTTGAAGGCTATCCTTCAAAGAAGAAAGATAGGCAATATCCGAAGAAGAAAATTGAAAGCCTTCTAGAAACTGAATAATGGTTTCCAGTCCAGAAGCTACAGCATAGCTTCCACGAAACGGCTCTTTCCGAAAATATAGATAAAAAAGGGCCTCTTTTTTTTCCCATCCGCTCTTCCAGTACCCGTAAGCCATAGTAAGCTCATACAAGTCTGTAAAAAGAGCAGAAGATATTTTTTCTTCCCCAAAAAGTTCCCGCTTCACCTTTTACAGCTCTTTTCCTTTATGCACCCTATCTCTTAATCGAGCCAAAAAAGGCTCTAATTCCTTTCTTTCTACTTTAGATAGGTGATCTAAAAAAAGAGTCCCCTTTATATGATCATACTCATGTAAAATAACCCTTGCCTCCCACCCAGACACGGTTTCTATTTGTTTTTCGCCCTCCAGATTATGATACTCCAAAGAAATTTCCTCTGGACGAACCACTTTCCCTTGAATGGTAGGAATAGAAAGGCATCCTTCCAAGGTCTTCCAGGTCTTTTCGCTCTGAGATAAAAGAGTAGGATTAACAAAAACTTTTACTTTTCCAGAAAAATTTTCCTCTTCTGGGACTCGAATTATGAAGAGCTGTATGCTGTGATGCACTTGAGGAGCCGCTAATCCCATACCATTGTAAAAATCCATCGTCTCTATCATCTGGTCTACCAGCTTTTTTAGTTCTTTGTCGAATAAAACAACAGGCTCTGCCTTTTTCCTTAAAATAGGTTCTCCGTAATAGGCTAAAGGCAAAACACCCTTATGATTTTCACTCATTAAATGCGGGGCTTTTCCAGAAATAAGCTTTCCCACCTTATAAAACCATTTTCCTTCCCTTTTTTCAAAAAGACTCTTTTCGGTAAAAGATACATCTTTATTTTGGTGTAAAAGCCTTACAAAAAAAGAGACAAAAGAAATCTCTTCTTCCTCTTTTACCTCTAAAATTTCCAATTCTTGAAATTCTGTCTTCTCACAAAACTCCCTTATGTCCTCTTCCCATTTTTTTCTATGATCCTGAAACTGAGGGCTTGTTGGATGGGTTGTCTCGATAATATACTCAGGAAGATTCTTAACATAAGCGCTATAACGAGCTCTTACTAAAGTGGGAGTATCTTTGGTCTTTTTTCCCAGATGGTAGGGCTTGCAGCAGGCTTCATACTCTTTCTTGCTATTACAAGGACAGGCGCTCATATAGGACTTTCCCTCTTTTTAGAGGGAGACTTTAGCGGAAAAGGAAAAAACTCTTCAAGGAAACTTTTTTCCGGGAAGCCTTTGCGAAAAGCGCTTCTTTACTGTAGACTAAAGTACTCTTTTTAAAAGGAGCAGCTCCTATGTATTTTTCCCCTATTCTTGTCATCCCGTCCGCCTTTGCTGCTTGCCTTCTCTTTTCAAAAATGATCCTTTTTCTTCTTAAAAAGCGGCTTCCTTTAGGATCTTTCGCTTTTATACTTAAAGGCCGACTTCCTTTTCTTCTTTTGACTTTAGCCTCTTTCTCTTCGGTTTATCTGACTTTTTTTCAGGGGCAAAAAGGGTATTTTCTCCTTATGACCCAAGGATTTTTCCTTTTTCTCTTTTCCGAGTCACTTGTCGCTTTTTTCTCTTTATTCACTAAGAAAAAAAGCTACCACCTTTTTTTTCGTCTTCTCTTTTGGCCTGCTATTTTTGCCTACATGAGAGGATATCTGGATCCTTTTTTACAGGCTTTAGGCTCCATAAAATGGCAAATAGGCTCTAACCAGCTTTCTTTGCTTTCCTTATCAAAAGCCATTTTGGCTACCGCTTTTTTCATTTGGTTAGCTCTTATCTTCTCTCGGTATTTAGAGAAAAAAATAGAGAACCACAAGTACCTACAACCCTCTATGAGACTGATCTTTGCGAAACTAACAAAGATCTTTTCCCTCTCCTTTTCTCTTTATTTGGGATTCTCTGTTCTAGGAGTGGACCTCTCTGCCTTTTCGTTTTTTGCTGGAGCCTTAGGAGTAGGGGTTGCCTTTGGACTACAAAATATTTTAGCAAATTTCTTCTGTGGTCTTATTCTTCTCCTCGATCGTTCTATCAAACCAGGAGATGTTATAAGTCTAGGAGATAGTGTTTACGGAGTAGTCCATAAGTTAAATGCAAGATATGTTTCTGTAAAAACAAGACAAGGAAAAGAGCATTTGATTCCCAACCAACAAATTGTAACGAATAAACTAGAAAATTGGTCTTACAGCGATTCTTTGATTCGTTTGGAAGTTCCCTTTAAAGTTCATTTAAATACAGACTTAGAGGAACTAGAAACCCTTCTAATAGAGATAGCCCGTAACTGCCCTCGGGTAATAAAGACTCCTTCTCCCTCTGTTCGTTTCACAGATCTTGCCTCTAACGGCATTGAGCTGAAACTTCATGTATGGATTCGAGATCCCCAAAATGGATTAAGTGGTCTCCGTTCTGAAATTCTTCTTAAGGCATGGAAACGCTTTTGTGAAAAAGGGATTAAACTCCCTCCTCAATTTCCTTTTGTCTGTTAATGATCCATAAATTCACTTAAGCATTCAAAAATCTGATCGAGGCATACTACCTTTGCCTTAGCAAAATCGGGAGAAGAAACTCCTGAGATAACCCAGTAATCTATGACATTTAACTGGAGAGAGTCAATCAGTCTTAGCTGAGCTGTAGAGAAATCCGCGGGGTTTGCTTTCACTTCAATGGCAATAAATCTTTGATTAGGCAGCTGTAGTAAAAAATCGATCTCTACCTGCTCTTTCGAACGAATGAAATAAACTTCTGGGCGAGTTCCATGATTGATAAAAAATCTGGTAATCTCAGTAAGGGCCAAGTTTTCAAGAAGAAATTCAAAATAAGGACTCAACAAGATCGGTTCAAACTGACTCCATCCTTGAAGTCTAACTACTAACCCCACATCCTCAAAATAAATTTTTGGTGTTTTAATTAATCTTTGATTCAGATTCGTAAAATAAGGTCGCAGCACTCGTAAAATTCCGTTTTCTTCAAACAAATTCGTCCAAGATTGTACAGTGGTAGTGTCTACGCCTACATTTTTTGCAATATCAGAAGCATTCGCTAATTGAGCTACCCTCCCTGAAAATAACTGTAGAGCTTTACTAAAAGCATTTTTTCTCTCGATTCCCGCTGCGACTACAATATCTTTTTCAATGAAAGTTGCAATAAAATCATTGAGATACTGAACTGGATTTAGTTCCGCAAAAGCATGTAGTTCAGGCCATCCGCCTTTCATGAAAAACTCACTTAAAACGAATTTTTTATGAAAAGCTTCTTTCCATTCGTGAATAGAAAGAGTATTGAGAAAATAATAATTAACTCTACCAGAGAGAGATTCACGAACTGATTTTTGTAAAAAAGTCTGATTTGATCCTGTAATCCAAATGTCTATTTCGGGAGGAGATCCTGTCTCTTGAGATACTCTCCTCTTTTCATCTACCCTCTTTTTTAGCTCAGGAAAAATTTGGGGCGCTAAAGTCGCTTCATCCAAAATTAAGGAACCTTTAAACTGATCAAAAAACAGCTCTGGGTTTTCTTCCGCTAAAGTTCGGATTTTCAGGTCATCGAAAAGAACTAATCTATGAGTTTTTAAATGAGCCAATAGAGAAGTTTTCCCCACCTGTCTCGGCCCTCTTAGTACTTTAATAGGCAGCTTAAGGCCTCTTCTCGATTGTAAAAATCTTAATAAATCTCGTTCTATCCACATAGCGTCTATTTTAGGATGAGATCCAATTTTAGTCGAATTTTTTTATAAATAACGAAAAATAAACGAGTTATGATATTTATTTTCGTGAAAAGATTTGTTTAAAACAGGGGAAAAACTTCTTTTGAGAAGAAAAACGTAAAACATCCAAGTATTTTTCGGAGCGAAAACTATGCAAGTCGGTGATTTCGAATAATTTGTTTCTTCTTCTCCTCTAGTTTGTCAATTTTTTTTTGGATTTTTGCTGCTTTAGCTCTTTTTTGATCTGCTATCTTCCAGTGCTTTCTCGCTGTGGAAAGCTCCCCTTGTCGAAACTGAAGCCTCTGCGCTTGGTTTTCATGTCTTAGAGCCTGAGATTCCAGTCCTTTTTTTCTATCTGTTAGATCCTCTATTTGGCGATCTATCTGCTCTACCTCTTTCTCCCAAGAGCTCTTCTGTAAGGCTAAGACTCCCTTTCCCATAGAAAAAAGAGCTAGTAACAAGAAAAAGCCAAAGGTAATCCAAAAAATAGAACCTATCCTCATAAAACCCTTCTTTTAACCTAATTTTGAAGAATTTCCCGGTAGAAGAAAAGCTTTTCTTTTTTAGTTTCTATCAAAAACGCATTATTCAATATCTTTAAAAGGTTTCTTTTGAGAAAATTACCTCCTTTATAAACCCTTATTCTGAGAAAATAAATGACATTTAATAATTTTAGTTTACACCCAAAAATCCTAAAAGCTCTTTCCGAAAAGGGCTATCTATCTCCTACTGAAATTCAAGCAAAAGCGATTCCCAAGATTTTACAAAGATTTGATATTCGAGCTTCTGCCCAAACAGGAACTGGAAAAACAGGAACTTTTCTTCTCCCCTGTATTGATCGAGTTGTTAAAGAAGTAAAAAAAGGAAAAGGTCCTAGAGTTCTTGTGCTAGTTCCCACTAGGGAGCTTGCCATACAAGTGGCAGATCAGGCAAGACTCTACAGTAAGCACCTTGCCTTTATAAAGACCGTCCCAATCTTTGGGGGTATTCCTTACATAAAACAGCTAAAAAAACTGCAAGCTCCCTACGATATTCTGGTGGCTACTCCAGGAAGGCTTCTTGACTTTATAAAACAAAAAAAAATCTCCTTATCAAGAGTAGAGGTTTTGGTCTTAGATGAAGCGGATAGAATGCTTGATATGGGGTTTGTAGAACCCGTAAGAGATATTGTAAAACAAACTCCTTCTCAAAGACAAACTCTCTTATTTTCTGCTACCCTAGAGTCTAAGGAAATTCGGAAACTGTCAGAAGAGCTCCTTCAAAAACCTATGGATATCGTTGCTAAGAAAACAGAAGAAAACTCCATAGCCATAGAACAAAAAGGATACTTCGTAAGCGGTCTTCAAGAAAAAACCCGTTTATTAGAACATCTTTTACAAAAAGAAAGCTGGGAAAGTACCATTATTTTTACCTCGACCAAAAGATCAGCAGAAGAACTTGCTCTGTTCTTACAAGAAAAAAGTCACCCAGCTACCTTCTTACATGGTGACATGAACCAAAGCCAGAGAAACCGCACTGTAGAAAAATTTCGACAAAATAAGATAAAAATCTTAGTTGCAACCGATGTGGCTTCTAGAGGCATTGATATCAAAGATATTAGTCACGTAGTAAACTTTGATCTTCCAAGAGTAGTTGAGGATTATACCCACAGGATTGGAAGAACCGCAAGAGCCGGTTCTAAGGGGATAGCTCTTTCTCTTATATCTAAAAAAGATCTTTTTCTTGTAAAAAAGATAGAGCAAACATTGGACCAAAAGATCTCTATAGAAAAATTAGAGGGTTTTGGAAAGCAGGAGCATAGAACTTTTGCAAGAAAAAATCGTTTCAGAGACAGAAAAAAACCTTTTCCTAAGAAAAGGGGAAAAAAGGGGTTTAGGAAAAAGAACCACTTTTCCTAAAAAGCTTTCCCTTATAGGCTCCAAAGAAGAAGGGTTCTTCTGTAAAAAGGGTTGTGAAAAGAGGATTTATAAAAACCCTCTTTTTTTTACTAAGATAGAAGAAGCCCTTTTCTTGTCTTTGTTTCCTTGTTCTCATTGCTTCAAAAAGGGCCCTTCTGAGGCTGTTTTTCTTTTTCCCATAAAGACTCTCCTAGGGGTTATGCTAGCGGCTTCAGAAAAAAAATCACTTTTGCTGCTTGGTTTTTTAGATCAGGTAGGGTTGGCCAAAAGTTTAAAAAAGATACAAGAAAGTTTAAAGCTACCGTTTTTCCCTAAAAAAACCGCTCCTATTCGAAGTATAGAAAAAGAACTTTCCCTTTATTTTACAAAGAAAATCTCCCATTTTAAGACCCCTTTCCTTTTGCTAGGATCCCCTTTTCAGAGAAAGGTTTGGGAAAGCTTACAAAAAATCCCTTATGGAAAAACCCTTTCTTATGGACAACTTGCCCAAGAGATACATAATCCCAAAGCTTTTCGTGCTGTAGCAACTGCCAATAAACATAATCTTCTATCGATTATGATTCCCTGTCATAGGGTGATTCAAGCAAAAGGAAATTTAGGAGGTTATGCAGGAGGACTTCTTCGAAAAAAAAAGCTTCTTTCCATGGAAACTTTTCGCTGCTTTGGAAATAAAGCAGGGCAGGAAGAGTACGCTGAGTACCATGATACGCAATGGGGACGTCCTATTTATGAAGACATCCCTCTTTTTGAGATGCTCATTTTAGAAGGCGCCCAAGCGGGTCTTTCCTGGGAAACTATCCTAAAAAGGAGAGCAAAATATAGAGAAGTTTTCCATAAATTCGATCCTCGTAAGGTAGCAAATATGGAAGATAGCGCGTTAGAAAAACTAAAACAAGAGAAAGGGATCATTCGCAACCATCGAAAAATTTTTAGTGTACGGCAAAACGCTAAGGTCTTTTTAAAAATCCAAAAAGAATTTGGCTCTTTTTCTTCCTATATTTGGGCTTTTATAGAGGATAAACCTGTAATAAACTACTGGGAAGCTCCAGAGAAAGTCCCTGCCAGCTCTTCTACCAGTATGGTAATTTCTAAAGACTTAAAAAAAAGAGGAATGCTATTTGTTGGCTCCACTATTATCTATGCTTATATGCAAGCCGTGGGAATGGTAGATGATCATCTTTTGTGCTGCCCTTGCCATACAAAAAATAGAACGTTTTAACCCCTACATTTTTACGAACAAAAAATCCTCTCTATTCACTTTCGTTGGGCACTATTTTTTTCAAAGTAGTGATTAAAACTATTACTAAAATAAGTAAAACAGAGAAAAAAGAAGGTAAAATAAAGGCTTTTTTAAGAGGAAAAAATGCCAAAAGCATCGTAGCTAAAACGGCAGTTCCCACATTAAGAAAGTTTAAGATGGCAGAAGCTATAGATTTATTTTCCGTGTAGGTAAGAGCAAAAGAAGAGGCATTGCTAAAAATCAAAGGCGTTCCTAAATATATGACAGGCATTGGAAAGAAAAGGCTCCAAGAGTTAACATATCCGGTTAAAAAACAAAATAGCTGTACAAAAATCCCAATGCTTACAAAAGTGATGCCTAGAAACATCGTTTGAAAAGCAGAACCGTAAATTAAGATACGAGCGATTATAGAGCCTAAAACAAAACCTACACTAGGTATCATATTCAAAAAACCATACTCTTCAGGGTCTAATCCCAGATGATTCAAAGCCAAAAAAGGCGCAAACTGAGCAAAGAGATAGATAATAGTAGTAACACAGCCCCAAGTAAGCCCGGAAAACACTAAAATTTTATTGCGAAATTCAGCTGCATAAACCTTTAGAATATTTTTCATCTTTAAGGCGGTTTTATCCTTTCCTGATCCTGTTTCTGGGAGAAGACGGGATAAAACCAAAAGGAAAAGACCATAAAAACTGAGAAATAAAAAACAGCTTTGCCAGAAAAACCACTTTACTAAAAGTCCTCCTAAAGCCACAGAAAGCCCAGGAGCCACAGCAAAGGAGAGCCCCGTATAAGAGGCGTACTTAGTAGCTTCTTTCTTAGAAAACGCATCTCCAATCAAGGTAAAACTCATCTGAAGACCTACACTAGAGCCTAATGCCATGAGAAAAACAAAACACAAAAAGAAAAAATAAAAACAAAGATACCCCATAAAAGAAGCTCCCAAAGCACCTAAGATCTGTAACCCAATCCCCAAGGCCAGACTATTTTTTCTTCCTATTCTATTTGCTATAGGACCCCAAGGAAGCTGTCCCAAGGCATATCCCAATAAAAAAATCGTTACAGGAAGCTGTGCTTCGGTAATAGAAATACCGTAGTAATAAGCAAGCCCTGGGAGACCGGGAGAAAATAAAACAGCTCCTACCGAGGCAAAAGAAACTAAAAAAAGCAAAATAAAAAGCTGTGGTTTTTTATTCGTCACAAGGGGGATTTCCTATTTTTTCCCAGAAAATGGCCTCTATTCTACGGAAAAATTAATAAAAATGAACTGAATATTCAGACTGCAAAAAATCCTTTTTTTCAAGTAGGTATTGTTATTCTTTTTTTCTTTCATTGGAAAATAACTTGCAAGAATTTCAAATAATTTTTATGGAATAAGAGTAGGTGTAAGAAAGAAATTTTCTTAACATTTTTCGAATAGATAAGAGGAAGAAAGATTATGGTTAAAAAAAGAAAAACAACAAGAAGGAAAGCTCCTAAAAAAAGAGCTTCTAAAAAAACAATTAGAAGAAAAGCTTCTAAAAGAACAGCTACGAGAAAAACATCTCGAAAAAAAACTTCTAAAAAAAGAAAAGCTTCAGGACTAACAAAACTTACCTACTCCGTTTCATCTGAATTAGCAAATGTGGTAGGGTCAGGCTCTAAAACAAGGCCTCAAATTGTAAAAAAATTGTGGGAGTACATTAAGAAGCACGGTTGTCAAGACAGAAAAAATAGAAGAATGATTGTTCCTGACAATAAACTTTCTAAAGTACTGGGCTCAAGACCGATCGATATGTTAAAACTAGCTGGTTGTATCAGCAAGCACATTAAATAGCGTAACATCTCGTAGGGGAAGATGTTTCCCCTACGTTTTTCTCTTTACTCAATTTGTAAAACTTTACTGGCCTGAATAAACGATTCATAGAAAAGACTTAAGAAAATAATCTCTAAAAAACCTGGTTCAGTATAGATCTTCCTCAAGGCGTTTTTTAAGGAAAAATCTACCGTTTTTCTCTCCAAAAGAGCCCACACAAAATCTCTTAACAGTCCGTAAGGTGCCTTCGGTTTTTTTTCTTCTTGCAGTGAGGAAAGAAGCTCTTGAGAAAGCGGTGTTTCTTTTAGGTGCGTTTCCCATACTCTTTTACAGGAAAGTTTCTTTGCTACTACTAGTGTAATCCAATTTTTTACCTCTTTTGGCAAAATCCCCTGAAAACGAAGATAGCCTCCCAGATCAGAAAACTTGCGTAAAAGCTCAGGATGTTCTTGCATATGAAAATAGAGCCCTGTAATAGGGCCCCTTTTTTTCTCTAATTCCTCGAGCAAAGACTTTTCTTTCACAGAAAGAAAGTCTATTGCAAAGAAGGAAAATTTTACAAGATATCTGCTGCTAAAGAAGCCAGCTCTGATCTTTCTGTTTTATCCAGCTCAATATGACCAAAGATCTTTTCTTCTTTAAATCGGGAAATAGTATACGTCAACCCATTGGCATTTTTATTCAGATAAGGGTTATCTATTTGAGAAGGATCTCCTGTTAAAACTACTTTTGTCCCATGCCCTGCTCTGGAAATTACTGTCTTCATTTCATGAGGTGTCAAGTTTTGTGCTTCATCTATGATCATAAAAACTTTAGGCAGAGACCTTCCCCTTATGTACGTCACAGCTTCCATTTCAATTTTCTTGCTCTCCATTAAAAATTCTAAGGAAGAGCTTCCGTTACCTTCTCCATTTGTCCTTTCACAGAGATACTCTAGATTGTCATAGATAGGCTGCATCCAATGATATAACTTTTCTTCTTTTGTCCCTGGAAGATATCCAATATCTTTTCCTAAAGGAATAATGGGTCTAGAAACTAAGATACGGTTATAAATTCCCTCGTCAAATACTTTATGCATAGCACAAGCCAAAGCAAGAAGTGTCTTTCCAGTTCCTGCAGGGCCTACCAAAGTAGCTAGATGAATATCATCTCGTAAAAGAAGATCCATGGCACATTTTTGTTCAATATTCAAGGGTTGAATCCCCCAAATATCCTTTTGTGTATGTAAAAGCGGCTCTAACCTCTGTTTGGTTTTGTTATATTTACATACAGCAGAAGATCTTTCATCAGAGGTAAGAAGACAATACTCATTAGGTAAAAAAACATGATTTCCCTCTGGTACTTGTCCTTCTTTGTAAAAAAGATCGATATCCTTCTTCTCTACTGAGAGCTTTTTGATTCCCTTGTAGGCTTTATCTAAAGAAATTTGCTTGTTTTCATAATCTTCCGTAGCCAAAAGCATGGCTTCTGCTTTTACCCTGGTTACAAAATCTTTGGTAACAAAAATGACATCTTCTCCTTTGTTTTTCAAAAAATGAGCCATGAAAAGCACCCGATTGCTATTTCTATCCAAAGGCAAGGGAAAGTTTTTTCCTTTTTCTAATTTTGGCTCTAAAAAAATCCGAATATAAGGACCTTCGGGAATCTCTACTCCCTTATGCAAATCTCCCTGACTTTTTAAAGAGTCTATATATCTCATTACATAACGCGCATTGTGTCCTAGTTCATTGGAATATTTCTTTAGGTTATCCAGCTCTTCTAAAACTAAAAGAGGAATAATCACCTGATTTTTTTCAAAATTTTTTAAAGCCGATGGATCATGTAATAAAACATTGGTGTCTATGACATAAGTCTTTTTACTCACAAAATTTCCCCTCGTTATAAAGCTATCTAACCCCTTTTTCTATGCCTGAAAAAGGATTTTCTGAGTAGATTTCTTTTTCTCGAAGAAAATCTTTATAAGAGGTTAAAAATAAATAAATTAAATAAAATTCAGCACTCAAAACCCTAAAGTGCTAAAAAACTTGACGGGCAAAAAAAATAGGAATATAATAGAGTTTGAAAAATGTAGAACGGGGTTTTTATGAAAATCAGCTCCCTTATTTTAAGCATACCTCCTTATATATCAACAAGTTGGGAAAACGTCCTCTCCTTGAGAGTGGAGGGTACTTCTCTGGTAGTGGATTTAGTAACAAGCAAGCAAGTCAAAATCCCTAATTTACAAGGAACCCTTTTAGAACAGGTTTTTCGTGCTCACGCCCAATATATGGAAAAAAAGAATACAGACAAAGAAAAAGAAAAGGGCCCTTCCTTTTTCGAAGCGGGCGCCCCTTTCAGATTGGGACTTCCTGGAACTATGGAGCCTTTAGAAAATATTTTACAACACAATCCAGATCAGGCTAGTCTTCCTAATTTACCAGAGGATGTTTTAAAGAAAATTACCTCTATTGCCAAAGCAGTAGGACTTACTCTTTCAGAGAACGTACTCAAAGCAGAGCCCCACTGTAACTGTGCTTACTGCCAAATTGCTAGATCGCTACAAAATGGTTCCAAGGAGGAAGAAGGCGGAGAAGAAGAGGTTTGCTCAGAAGATCTTTCTTTCAAAAACTGGGATATCCATCAAAGAGCTGAAAAACTGTATGACGTAGTGAATCCTTTGGATACTAATGAATGTTATCAGGTATTTTTGGGAGAGCCTTTGGGATGCACTTGTGGACAGAAACACTGCGAACATATAAAGGCTGTGCTTCATAGCTAAGAGCTTTTTTGTTTTCTCAAAAACTGTTAAAGATTTCTTTTCTCAAAAACTTTTCCTTAACTTATAGTGAGAGCCATATTCCCTAAATGGAGGAGGAGTATGGGATTTTTCCGTATTAGGTTCTTATTTTTTTTATCTATCGCCTCTTTCCTACAGGCAGAGGTTGTACAACCTGTTTTTACCCCTTTTACCGGAAAAGTTTTGGGACAAAAGGTGCGCCTGCGTCCTTCTCCTGATTTGAAAGGAGAGGAAATTTCTACTCTTATGCAAGGAGATCTCCTCTTGGTAAAAGGCGAAATCGGAGATTTCTATGAAGTAAAAGCTCCTATGAATCTGAGCGCTTTTGTTTATAAAAATCTTGTGTCAGAAGGGAAAATTGATGCAGATCGGGTCAATATCAGAGTAAAACCTAGCAAAGAATCTACTGTTTTAGGCTCCTTAAATATGGGCTATGCCCTACTGATAAGGGATGATACTTCTTATCTGAAATGGATTAAAATAGCTGTTCCTGAAAGCTGCTCTTTGTACGTAGCAAAAGAATTCATCGGTTATGCTGGAAATCCCTCTTATCTGGAAGAGAGAGAAAAAAGGAAAGAAGCCGGATTAAAGCTTTTACAAGAAGCCCTTTCTCTGGCAGATCAAGAAGAAAAAAAACCTTTTGAACAGATGCAGCCTCAAGAAGCTATTGCTAAACTACAAAAAGTTATAGAAGCCTTTTCTGATTTAAAACCTGAAGTACAACAGGCAAAACTTTGCCTTGCTTGCTTACAAGAAAACTATTTAGAGAAAAAACTTTCTTATCTTGCTTTGGCAAGCAAAGAAGAATCCGTAGAAGAAGTTTTTTTTCCTGATATAAAAGAAGAGACTTCTAATCAAAAAGAGATCGCAGAAACAAGTCTTTCGTTAGAGATCTGGAAAGAAAAGAACCCTTTTTTGAATAAAACCTTAACGCCAAAAATGAAAACATGGGTTTTCGTAGAAAAAGAACTTTTTGATAGCTGGTATGCCTTTCATCCTCAAAAAAGTGTGGAAGATTTTTATTTGGAACAAAAAGTTAATGGGGACACTTTACAGGGGGTAATCCAGGCTTATGATCCTGGAATGAATAATCGTCCCGGAGATTACGTTTTACGAAAAAATGGGGCCTTTGCTGCCTTTTTGTACAGCACTTACTACGATTTAGATACCTTTTTAGGCAAAAAGGTAACCATCCTTGTTTCTCCGAGGCCCAACCATCATTTTGCGTTTCCTGCCTACTTTGTATTAGAAGTAAAGTAGCTCTATAGCTTAAATTCCGCTAGAAAGCTGCCTTTTTTTTATTCCTCTTCTTGAAAGCGGGCTTTGGTCTCTACTTCTAAAAGGGGCTCTGCTTGCCTGCCATGATGCGACCTTTCCTGCAATCTTTTTGCACAAGGCATTACCCTTGTCCTTAAAGAAGAGATAGCCTGATTGTAAGCATCCACAGAGTGATTCACGGATTTTCCTAGCTTACTAAAATGGGAAGACATGGAAAGGAGTCTTTCATAAAGCTGTCTACCCAGCTCAGCAATTTCCTTGGCATTTTGAGAAATGCCCTCCTGTTTCCAAGACAGAGAAGCTGCTTTTAAAACAGATATGAGAGTAGTAGGAGTGGCAACTATCACATTATGCAAAAAACCAGTCTCTATGAGTCCTGGATCCTGTCGAACGGCTTCGGAAAAAAAAGCTTCTGAGGGTAAAAACAGGATAACGCACTCTGGAGTAGGGGAAAAACCCTTCCAATATTCCTTATTAGAAAGCTCTTTCACATGCTGCCTTATGTGGGCTGCATGCTCTTTCATTTTTTTACTTTGTATTTCCTCTTCTCCACTTTCCAAGGCCTCTAAATAGGCATATAGAGGTGTTTTTGCATCTACTATAATCTGCCTTTGCCCTGGAAGATGTACTACTAAGTCTGGCCTTATTCTCCTTCCTTCCACTTCCTCAGTAGGCTCTTCCAAAAAATCGCAATATTTTTGCATTCCCGCAAGTTCTACCACCCTTTTCAAATGAAGCTGCCCCCAAGTTCCTCTAACCGAAGGAGACCTCAAGGCCTTACTTAAATTAATCGTCTCCAGCCTCAGAGCTTTTTCTGAAGCCATGAGATTTTTTAACTGTTCTTCCATTACCAAGTAGGCGCCTTCTCTTTTTTTTTCCAGTTCCCGATGTTCTTTCTCTAACTTTTCGATTGCCCCCTGTAGGGGTTCTACCAAATGCTTTACCGACTTATGATGGCTTTCTAAATCAGTTTTAGCCCCTTCTTGATGAGTCTTAAAAAGCTCTTTAGCCAAGGAAAAAAAATGACTCTGCATTTTTTCCATAACTCCTAAAGACTCTGCCTTAAAAAATTGCGGGAGATCTTCTTTTATTTTTTTTAATCCTCTCTGCATTCCAAGCCAGAAAAAACCGGCTAAAAGAAAAATAAACACCAAGAAAAAGGCAAAAAGGGCCACTAATCCTCCCTGTCTGGCTCAAAATCTTTTAAGGCCTTTGATTTTTTTCCAAAAAATTTGCGCGCTAAGCTCAAGCTAAGACCGACGAAAATATAACCCCAGGAGAAAAAAGCAAGTACCAAAGGAAAATAATGAAGCAAACCATAAAGAACAAAAATGGCTAAAACTACTGTGAGGAAAGCTAATTGAAAAGAGGGAAGTTTAAAATTTAAGACCTTCAAGGTGGGAAACTTTAGCTTGCTTACCATCAGATAACCCAAAAAAATCATAGCGCATCCTAAAATGAGCGGCTCATAAGTATATTCTACGCACCAGTTCTCCCGAACCCAGGGAAAGAGAAATAGCAAATTTATCGAAACAGAAGAAGCAGCTGCGGCTGTAATCGGAAGCCCTGTGAAAGGTTTATGTCCCTTTTTCTCTATCTTTTTAGGAACCAACATAGCTTGAACATTGTAGCGAACTAATCTGAGTACCCCACAAAGAGAAAATACCATAGCACCCATCGCTAGGAAAAAAGAGAAAAAAGTCCCCTGTTCTAAAGACACACTCTTTAAAAGAAGTACTGAAGGAGCCACCCCGAAGGAAACTGTGTCCGCCAAAGAATCGAACATAAAGCCAAAAGAACTTTCTACTCTAAAAGCCCTAGCAACAGCTCCATCTACAAAATCAGCAAAAGCAGCTAATACCAAAAGCAAGGAAGAAGTAAAAATTACCTGATAAGTACCCATTCCTGGCTCAATCATATTTACCTTGAAGACAACAAAAAGTCCGCAAGCCAAACCAAATGCCGTAATAAGATTGGGAACTAAATGTACCCTCTTCATAAATCTCTCCCCTACCTTCCCCCATTTTAGAAAAAGCAAACCAAAAAAAGCACGATCTTCCTAATTTTAGAAAAAGCTTTCTTTGTTTCTTTTCTCCTTAAGAGGCGTATATTTTTTTTATTTTTTTGTGGACGAGAAACGAAAAACTACCATATATAGTGTGTAGATCCCGAAGCAACGTACTATATCTAGTAGAAAAGCAAATAAGTAGCTTAAACTGGGAAACTTAAAAAAATGGTCCTGAAAAGAGGACAAAAATCTTCAAATAAGGGGAAGTATGGATTCAAAAACCGTCGAAAGTAAAGGAGAAGGGAAAGAAAAAAAACGGCTTACTAAGGAGCAAGTCACAGTAGTAAAAAGAAGTGGCGCCCTTGTTCCTTTTCAAGAAGAAAGAATTTATAAGGCTTTAGAAATGGCTTTTCGTGACACAAAAAAAATAGGAAAAGAAAGCCTTTTTCCCAAAGAACTAGAAGCTACCCTACAAAATATCTGCGAAAAAATCGTTTATCAACTTGTAAAACTAGCCCAAAAAGGCGCTTGTCTCACGGTAGAGGGAATCCAAGATTTTGTAGAAGTCTTTTTGATGAAACAGGGTCATCATGACGTAGCCAGGGACTATATCCTCTACAGAGACTCGAGAAAACTGGAAAGGGAGAGCTCGATTCAAAATATAAAGGTCTTTAGACACGACCAAATTACCCAGGTTCGCTTTAATCCAATGAAGCTTACCCTTTCTATAGAGAGATGTTTTCAACTTGCCAAAACAAATAAAACCAAAGAAGAGATTTTAGAGGGAACCAATCTTATCGCACAAAAAATCATAGAGCATGCCTTGCAAGCTTCTAAAACAGGAACCCCTCTTTTTGTATATACCTTGCAAGATTGGATAGAGCAAGAACTCATGAAAGAGCAGTTTTTTCCTGAAGCCAAAGCGTTTATCCTATACAGAGCAGAGAAGGAAAAAACAGAACAAAAAATAGAAACATTCCCAGAAAAAGAGACAGAAAAACAATTTACCATCCTTACAAAAGAAGGGGCTCAAAAAACCGTTACAGAAAGACAACTCAGGGCTAAATTCCGTTTTGCCTGTAGAGATTTAGAAGGAGTCGATATAGAAGAGCTGGTGCATACCTCCTTACTTTCTTTCTATGAAGGGATCAAGGAAAAGGAGCTAGATCTTTGTAATATTTTTTCTGCTCGCTCCAAAATTGAGAAAGATCCAGTTTACTCTAAAGTATCTGCTCGCTTGCTTCTAGATCAAATTTACCAAGAAACTTTGGGAATTTCTTTTTCCGATCCTTCTTTGGAAAGAACTCACAGAAAATATTTTTCCAAATATATAAAAAATGGAATCTCCTATGAAAAACTCTCCCCTAAACTTCTTGATTTTGACCTAGAAAAACTCGCTTCTTCCTTAGTCTTACAAAGGGATGATCTCTTTCAGTATCTGGGACTACAAACTCTTTATGATCGCTATTTCATTCACCATGAGGAAAAAAGACTAGAAACACCCCAAATTTTCTGGATGAGAGTTGCTATGGGATTGGCTCTTTTGGAGGAAAATAAGACAGAAAGAGCCCTTGAATTTTACCACGTACTCTCCTCCTTTTTGTTTGTTTCCTCTACACCTACCTTATTTAACGCAGGAACCCTCCACTCTCAACTTAGCTCTTGTTATCTCTCTTCCGTGGAGGATGATTTAGTACATATCTTTAAAATTATCTCAGATGATGCCCAACTTTCTAAATGGGCAGGAGGAATTGGAAATGACTGGACTAATGTCAGAGCTACCGGATCTCGAATTAAAGGAACCAATGGCAAATCACAAGGAGTTATTCCTTTTTTAAAGGTGGCTAATGATACTGCTGTAGCAGTCAACCAATGTTTTTCTCCAGAAACTCCTATTTTTACTCAAAGAGGAATCCTCCCTATTTCTAAAGTGAGACAAAAAGATCTCGTTTTAGGAATCAGTGGAACTTATCGAGAAGTACTCAATACTTTTGCCTACCCCCAAAAAGATCCTATGCTCGCCTTAGAGGTTCAATATTCTCTTCGTAAAACAGTGGTAACAGAAGCCCACCCTTTTTACGCTCTTTGTAATATCCCCGAGCAAGAAACAACGGAAAAAACAAGGGAAAAACTAAAACAAGGATCCTACCAACCCAAATGGACTGAGGCAAAAAACCTCAAACAAGGGGACTATGTAGCTCAAGTGATCCCTCAAGAAATCGTAGCCCAAAGGGGGGTTGAAGAAGAGGACATGCGCTTTTATGGAATCTTTCTTGCACAAGGACATGTTTATGAAGGAGGGCAAAAATGGAGCCTTTCTGCAAATTCTCAAAGAGACTCTTACGTAAATTTCCTTCGAACTTACCTACAAAACCAAGCTATTTCTTATCAGGAAATCCCTCAAAAAGAGGGAGAGATAAGATTTTGTATAACCCCTGATCTGAAAATATCCAAAGAGGGAACAGGGAATGAAAGTCTAGAGGTTTCCCCTTTTTTTACGCCTTTTACTAAAGATGATTTCTATTTTGAAAAGACAGGAAAGAAAATAGCTCCTCGTTTTTCTCACCTTCCTCTTTCCCAAACTCTTGCTTTAGTGCAGGGACTTTTGGAAGCGAAAGAAGGTCTATCCGAAAAAGGAGAGATTTCTTTTTCAGACTCTTCTGAGGAACTCGTAGAAGGACTTCGCTATCAACTTCTTCGAATGAAAATCCCTTCCTCTATAGGAGAAGAAGACTCAAGGGCCCAGGAGAACTCTTCTTCCCTTTTTTCTTTAAAAGCTCTAGCAACAGGCCCTCTTGCTAAAAAGGAAGAGAATCCACTTTTGACGGAGGCAACCTGGTTTATCCACGAAAATTTCCTTTTTAGTCCCATCAAAGCGGTCCTGCCCTCGCAAACAGCTCCTTTCGTATTCGATCTTCTTGTAGAAGGAGACGAATCTTACATGACTACTTCTGCCTTAGCTCACAATGGAGGAAAACGAAAGGGGGCTATGTGCGCTTATCTAGAGACTTGGCATCTCGATATAGAAGATTTTTTAGAGCTTCGAAAAAATACAGGAGATGAGAGAAGAAGAACTCATGATATGAACACGGCGAACTGGATTCCAGATCTTTTTATGAAAAGGGTAGAAAAAGACGAAATGTGGACTTTATTTGATCCTGCAGAAGTGTTTGACTTACATGATCTTTATGGGGAAGATTTTGAAAAAAGATACACCTTTTATGAAAAAGAAGCAGAAAAAGGAAAGATAAAACTTTTCAAAAAGGTAGAAGCGCTCAAACTTTGGAGAAAAATGCTTAGCATGCTCTTTGAAACAGGTCATCCTTGGATCACTTTCAAAGACCCCTCTAACATTCGATCTCCTCAAGATCATGAAGGGGTAGTTCACTCCTCCAATCTTTGTACTGAAATTTTACTCAATACCTCGAGAAAAGAAACTGCGGTATGTAACCTCGGTTCTCTCAATTTAGCAGCTCACGTAACAGAAAAAGGACTAGAAGAGGAAAAACTAGCTTCCACAATAAAGACAGCCATTCGCATGCTAGATAACGTAATCGACATCAATTTCTATCCCATTATAGAAGCAAAGAATGCCAACTTACGCCACCGCCCTATAGGCCTTGGGCTGATGGGATTTCAAGATGCTTTATATAAGTTGGGATATAGCTATGCTAGCTATGAAGCGGTTGAATTTGCAGATACGAGTATGGAGATGATCTCTTATTATGCCATTTTATCCTCTACTGAGCTAGCAGAAGAAAGAGGACCTTATGAAAGCTTTAAAGGCTCTAAATGGGATCGGGGTATTTTGCCGATTGACACTCTTTCCCTTTTAGAACAACAAAGAGGGGAAAAAATTGAGGTAGACCGCTGTTATAAGATGAACTGGAATTATATAAGGGAAAAGGTTCAACAAAGGGGTATGAGAAATAGTAATACTATGGCAATTGCTCCCACAGCCACTATTGCCAATATTACAGGTCTTATCCCCTCTATTGAACCTGCCTACAAACATCTTTACGTAAAGTCTAACCTTTCCGGAGAGTTCACCATTATGAATTCTTTTTTAGTAAAAAAATTAAAGGAATTACAACTATGGGACCAGGAAATGATTGATGACCTAAAATACTTTGATGGTTCTGTTCAGGAAATCGAAAGAATCCCACAAGAAATCAAAGAGCTTTTTGCTACAGCTTTTGAAGTGGAGCCTGAGTGGCTTATCAAATGCGCTGCTAGAAGACAAAAATGGCTTGATATGGGCCAGTCTTTAAATTTATACTTAAACCAACCTTCTGGGAAGAAAATGGATCATATGTACCGACTCAGTTGGAAATCAGGATTAAAAACAACCTATTACCTCCGTTGTGTGGCTGCTACTCAGATTGAAAAGTCTACGTTAGACATCAATAAGGGAAGATCGGTTCAACCAAAATGGATGAAAAACAAGTCAGCTTCTAGCAATATCAAAATAGAAAGGGAAGCTCCAAAAGCATGTAATTTAGAAGAAGGCTGTGAAAGCTGTCAGTAATAAATGAGGAGGATTAAAGATGCGAAAACAGAGAGTAAAGGTTTCTGAGAAAAAGCTTCTTAACTGTAATAAAGTAGATGCGAACCAGCTTATGCCTTTAAAGTATAAATGGGCCTGGGAACATTACTTAAATGGGTGCGCCAATCACTGGATGCCTACAGAAGTTCCCATGAACAAGGATATAGAACTCTGGAAATCAAACGGTCTTTCTGAGGAAGAAAGAAGAGTGATCATGAGGAATTTAGGTTTTTTTGCCACAGCAGAGAGTTTGGTGGGAAATAACATTGTTCTAGCAATTTTTAAGCATGTGACCAATCCAGAAGTAAGGCAGTACCTTTTAAGACAAGCTTTTGAAGAAGCAATTCATACTCACACTTTCCTCTATATCGTGGAATCTTTGGGACTGGACGAGGGAGAAATTTTCAACATGTACAATGAGGTAAATACCATCCATGAAAAAGACCGTTTTGAGATGCATCTGACAGAAGATATTTTAAGAGAAGATTTTTCGACAGAAACCTTAGAAGGAACACAAAAATTTTTGGAGAACTTAATCGGCTATTACCTCATCATGGAAGGGATTTTTTTCTATAGTGGATTTGTAATGATCCTCTCTTTTTTAAGGCAAAATAAAATGGTGGGAATCGGAGAACAATTCCAATACATCTTAAGAGATGAAACGATTCACCTAAATTTTGGAATTGATCTTATTAATGGAATCAAAGAAGAAAACCCAGGAGTTTGGACAGAAGCTTTTCAAAATCATATTGTAGAAAAAATTGATCAAGCTGTAGAACTAGAAATTCTCTATGCCCAAGACTGTTTGCCTAAGGGAATTCTGGGACTTACTTCTGCTATGTTCCGAGAGTATGTGCAATATATTGCCGATCGTAGATTGGAAAGAATAGGGTTAAAGGCTCGCTACTTCTCTAAAAATCCTTTTCCTTGGATGAGTGAGACCATAGATCTAAATAAAGAAAAAAACTTTTTTGAAACCAGAGTTACTGAATATCAATCAGCATCTACTCTGGACTGGAACTAAAAAATGGTACGCAACCTGAAAAAAGATCCCGAGGAGTTTTATGCAAAGAAGTATACCCGCGACTTTTCCTCTTCTAACGAGCTCTTACGTAAGGAGTTAGACGTGTTAGAGCAGGAGAAAAACTTGCTTTACCAAAGGATAGCAACTATTAAGGAAACGCTTTCTACTTTAGAGATTCATGATCCAGAATATGATTTTATACACTCTCAAATCCAAAGAGATGAAATAGAGCTTGATGAGATTGAAAAGAGAAAAGAGTTTCTTGTAACCCAGTTAAAAAAACTAAATCCATAAAGTATGTCCCCTTTGAATAAAATAGGCTCCTCTTATAAGGGCTTCGTTCTTTCTAAAAAACTGTTTTTAGAAGAGATAGAAGCCACTCTTTTCGAACTGGTTCATACACAAACAGGAGCTACTGTACTGCATCTTTGCTGTGAAGATGAAGAGAACGCCTTTTGTTTTGCTCTTCCTACCTACCCTAGCTCTTCCAACGGCGCCCCTCATATCTTGGAGCACATTGTTCTTTGTGGTTCTAAAAAATATCCTGTCAAAGATCCTTTTTTTGCTATGACAAGAAGGAGTGTAGCTACTTTTATGAACGCGATGACGGGGCCTGATTTTACCCTTTACTTAGCAAGCTCCCAAGTAGAAAAGGACTTTTTTCATCTCATGCAAGTCTATTTAGATGCGGTATTTTTTCCCGAACTAAAAAAGATGAGTTTTTTACAGGAAGGACATAGACTTGAGCTAAAAGATCCTAAGGACATGAATTCCCCTCTTATTTTCCAGGGAGTTGTCTTCAATGAGATGAAAGGTTCTATGGGCTCTTCTGATTCTAGATTATTTCACCACCTCTTAGAAAATCTTTTTCCCGATCTCCCTTACGCCTATAACTCAGGAGGAGATCCTGCAGAAATCCCTCTTCTAAGCTACCAAGAGCTGTTGGAATTTCATAAAACCTTTTACCAGCCCTCTCACTGCCTTTTCTACTTCTATGGCAATATTGCTCTGGAAAAGCATCTTGATTTTCTCCAAGAAAACCTGCTGAGTAAAAAGGAAAAAAGTAATTATCTTGCCCCTTTCCCTTTACAACCAAGATTTACCTCCCCTGTTTTTGTAGAAAAACCCTATCCCATCTCAAAGGAGCAAAAAAAAGAACCTCATACAATAGTTTCCTTTTCCTGGTTAACTTCCCCCTTAAACGAACAAAAAGAGATTTTAGCTCTTTCTCTTTTAGATACTATTTTAATGGAGCATGATGCTTCCTTGCTAAAAAAAGAGCTTTTAAAAGCAAATTTAGCAGGAGAGTTCTATGCTTTTTTAGATACCGAACTGAGTGAAGTTCCTTGGATTCTTATAGCTAAGGGAGTAGAAAAGAAAAAGGTAGAAAAGTTGCGCCTGCTTATTTTCGAAACACTCGAAAAAATAGCCTCTTCTTCTATTGCCAAGGAAAGAGTAGAAGCGGCTATGCATCAAATGGAATTTTCCCGATTAGAAATCTCAGGGGGAGGTCTTCCTTACGGTCTTTCCCTTTTTATGAGAGCAGGCCTTTTAAAAATGCAAGGCTCCAAAGCAGAAGAGGCTTTAAAAATTCATACTTTATTGCAAGCGCTAGAAAAAGACCTAAAAGACCCTCTATATCTACCTTCTTTAATCGAAAAGTATTGGATCATGAACCCTCATTTTGTTCAGTTAACCTTGACAGGAGAAGAAACTCTTTTGAAAAAAGAGGAAGAGGAAGAAAAAAGAGTTTTAGAAAAATTACAACAGGATCTTACCAAAGCGCAAAAACAGAAAATCCTTTCTCAGATGGAAGAGTTAAAGAGTTATCAAGAAAAGCAAGATAGACAAGATGTAAATCTTCTTCCTTTTATCTCTTTAGAAGATCTTCCCCGAGAACCAAAAAACTTTTGCTTACAGCAGGAAGAAATTCTTTATTTTCATGACAGCTTTACCAATCACATCACTTATGTAGATATAGTTTTTGCTCTTCCCGATCTTTCAGAAAAAGAGCTTACCTACCTCCCTTTTTTTCTTTTCCTCTTGGGAAACTTAGGCTCGTGTAAAAAGGGCTATGAAAAACTCTTACAGGAAAAAGAGCGTTATACAGGAGGGGTCTATAGCTATCTATCCTTGAATAAACAAGCGACAGACGTTTTTTCCTTTATCCCTACCTTTACTTTGAGAGGAAAAGCCTTAGACAAATATGCTCCCCTTCTTTTCTCTCTTCTAAAAGAAATTCTTTTTGAAACCATTTTTACCGAAAAAGAAAGAATCCAAGAACTTCTTCTACAGGAAAAAACCTATCTAGAAAGCCAGCTAGCTAAAAATGCGATGAACTATGCTTCCTCTCTTGCTGCTTCTTCTCTTTCCAAGGCAGATTTTTTGCAAGATCTTTGGTATGGCTATGGATTTTTGCAAACGATTCGATCTATCTTTGCCAAAGAAAAAGAACTCGAAAGCCTTCTTCCCCTCTTGCAAAACCTTTATAAGAAGATTTTCCTCGATGCTCCTTTTGAGATTGTTATAGCAGCAGAAGAAAAAACCTTTTTTTCTTTAAAAAAAGACGTCCTGGAAGGATTTGTACAAAGACCCTCCCCTTTCCCAGAAAAAAAATGGGAAGGAAAAAGGACTTCCCCTACAAAAAGGGAAGCCTATACCTTTGCTGTCCCTGTCTGCTTTACAGCAAGCGCTTTTCTCTTAGCAAAATATACCGAAGAAGAAGCTCCTTGCTTATGCGTTATAGCAGAGCTTTTACAAAATCTTTTTCTCCATCCAGAAATTCGAGAAAAAGGGGGAGCCTATGGGGGAGGAGCTACCTTTGATCCTCTGTCAGGAAAGTTCTCTTTTTACGCCTACCGAGATCCTCACTTAGCAAAAACTCTTTTCGCCTTTGAAAACTCGGTAAAAAATCTCGCAAAAGGATCTTTTACCAAAGAAGAGATTTTGGAAGCGAAATTGGGCCTTTTTCAAAGTTTAGACTCTCCTGTTTTGCCCAAAGATAGAGCGCAGGTAGCTTTCTTTTATAAAAAAAAGGGAAAAAGCTTCGAAGCTAGATCTATATTTCGGCAAAGACTTGCTTCTTTAGAAAAAAAGGATATCTTAAGAGTGTTGGAAGAAAGACTTATTCCTAATATGAAAAATTTTCATACAGTAACATTTACTTCTGAAACTCTTTTGGAAAAAGAAAAAATGGGTATGAAGGAACCTTTTTCTTCAAAGAGGGCCTAAAAAAATTTCCTTCTACAGACAAGATCTAGCTAGGAGATAGGAGTTAAATGGAGAAAGTGTTTGTTGGTTACTCTTGTTTTCTTTACAATCCTGGTTCAGGAAAATGGTAGGTGGTTATGTCTAGTATAAAGAAAATAATTTTTCTCCTTTCTTTCTCTCTTATTGCAAGCCCTTTATTCTCTCTCAGCTTCAAAAGCTCTCCCGGACTCGAATATTTAGAACAAACCTCAAAGGCTTTTACAGAGATTGGGAAAAAAGCCTCTTCTTCTTCCGTGTTCATCAAAGCCAGACAAAAAACCCAAAATCGCTTTCAAGGCTATAACTATCCTCCTAGAAATTTTGATCCCTTTGACGATAGCCCTTTGGAAGAGTTTTTTGACCATTTTCCTAGATTTCCCTTTTTTGGACAGTATAACTCTGTTCCTTTTTCTAAGCATTTCAACCCTTTTTTTACCCTTCCTCTCTCCATTGCTTTTCCTCTAACAGAGAAATTACAAGCGGAAGAGACCGTAGGAGGTGGCTCTGGACTAGTTGTTTCTGAAGATGGCTATATTCTCACGAACTATCATGTGATTAAGGATGCTGACTCTATTGCTGTTCTTTTCAACAATGGCAAAGAATATAAAGCCAAGGTAGTGGGAACTGACCATAGAACAGACCTTGCCGTACTAAAAATTGAAAAAAAAGGTCTTTCTTACTTGAAGTTTGCTGATTCAAGCCAGCTAGAAAAGGGAGAATGGGTTATTGCTATAGGAAATCCTTTTGGCCTGGAGTCTTCTTTAACAGTAGGGGTAGTAAGCGCAATAGGAAGACAAGATCTAGGAATTGCTGCCTTAGAGGACTACATCCAAACGGATGCCGCTATCAATCCAGGAAATTCCGGTGGGCCTCTTTTAAACCTAAATGGAAACGTTATTGGCATTAATACGGCTAAGGTAAGAGGAGGCATGGGGATAGGCTTTGCCATTCCTAGTAATCTAGCTAAGCGCATTTTTGATCAAATTGTGGAAACAGGCACAGTAAAAAGGGTCTATCTAGGGGTAATTTTGCAGGAAGTAGACCCAGAGCTTGCTCACGCTATGGATTTGGAAGAAACATCAGGAGTTTTAATCGCAGAAGTAGTTCCTAACTCTCCTGCTGAAAAAGGAGGATTAAAGCAAGGAGATATCGTTCTTGCTTTAGATGGCCAACCGGTAAAAAGTATGACCAAGCTAAGAAACCAGATTTCTTTAATGGAGCCTGATGCAAAGATAACTTTAAAAATTCTTAGAGGAAAGAAGTCTTTGAACCTTCCGATCCAGTTAGGTACTCTAACCGAGTCCGAGGTAGCCTCTGCAGAGCTTTCAGAAAAGCTGGGTATGACCGTAGAAAATCTACAAGATCTACCATCAGATGTACTACACAAGCTAGGGCCTTTAGCCAAACAAGAAGGAGTAATTATTACCAAAGTAAGGCCTGGCTCTCCCTCTGCTTTATCAGGTCTTAGGCCTTATTTTCTGATTACCAGTGTAGTCACCCAAGATAACGAGCACAAAAAAATTACTAATACAAAAGACTTCAACGATGCTTTAAAAGGGCTTGGAGATAAAAAGTATCTCGTCGTGATTGTAAGACACCAAAACTATCAGAAATATTACACCATAAAGCTGCAAGATTAAGAAAATAAGCCTTCAAAATAAGCGCTTCCTGCTTCTTCTTCTGAAGGCTCTTATAATCTATTCTCCTTCTGCTTTTCCAATAAACTTCGCCTTGTATTCTTGATAAGCTTCTCCTTGCTTTAGCGCTTTTTCCATTTCTTCCATAAGGCGTTTTTTCTCTGTAGAAAAGCCTGATACTTCAAAGAAGATCTCCGCTACTAATCTTACTATTTTTCCTATGAAAGAAAACCCCCCTTTAGAAGGCATATTTTTTGCCACATCAAAAACTCGATAAGAGATCGATTTTTGGGAGTTTTCTACTCTTTTAAAGAGAGTAGCTGTATTCGTAAGCCATTGAAAAACCTCTTGGGAGTTTGTAACGGAAAAGCCATCCTGAGTTTGAAGCTCATAAGCCATTGAATAGTTATAACTAGACGGCAAATACCCAGAAGCCTTTTGATGATCTTGCACTATGCTATCTCTATCTTCGCGGAAGATTCCCTCAGAAGGATCTTCACCTAGTTCACAAAAATTTTCCTGCAATAAACTTATATGGGCCAATACCCTCTTAATATGTATAGAATCTACACTCATTCTATCTCCTTTTTCTTGTAAAAGATTCGAAATAAATTTTAACAAATTCAAAGAAATAAAAAAAGAATATAATCAAAAAAATACTATTTTATTACTATTTTTAAAAAAACTATAAAAAACTAATATTTTCTTTATATTTTTAAAAATTTTATTTGCTATTGTATTTTTATCTCTCTCTAAAGAACATCTCTAAAAAAAGAGATAACTTATTGAAAATGAAAGGAATATAGATTTTTAGGAAGAAGTTATACTCTCTTTACAAAAAGAGGCGATCTTTTTTAGACACTATAATCTTCAAAATAGCCTTTTAATCCTTCGAACTCTAAAAAGAGATGGATCTACTAGCTGGAAAGGAAAGGCCCCCTAAAAAGGGGGCGTAACCTCTTTATACTTAAAAGACAAGAAAAACCCAGAGAGATCTATCCTCTCTTCAGAAAAAGGCCTAGTTAATTGTAGATCGATCATATCGGATTTTCAGAGAAAAACCCTCAAGAGCCTTAACTTTTGACACTTGCTCTCCAGGATTACCCGTAGCTGGAGAAAACAAGGATACGATCTCGGTTAGAGATTCTTGTGGATTAAAACTTCCTTCATCAAACCGGTATTTAGAAAAGAGATGAAATAAAACCCAGCAAATAGCAAAAACGCTTGCCACCAGTCCGGCTACTTTTAAGGCAGAGCTAGCCGCTAAAGAGCCTAAAAAAACAGCACTAGCGCCGAAGAATATCACAGCACAACTTTTCAGCAGATGTCCTTGGTACTCTAATCGCTCTTTAATTGCCCTTTGATAATAAACTAAATCTCTAGATACAGACCCTACCCAATCCTGAATCTTCTGCAATTCTCCTGATGGACAGAACTCAAGTTTCCCTTGTTTCTGTAAGGTGACCTCAAAAGCACCCTGTTCTGGATTGAAAAAATCCCTCGCCGCTGTAGGTCCTGATTCAACTTTTTCAAAAAAACGAACCTTCGTTTTATAATCTCCTCCCTGAAGAGCGGCCAAAAGAGAATCTATCTTAGACTCTAACTCCTTGTAGTATCCAAAACTTCTATGGTAATTCCATCCCCCAAAGAGGGTGGCTGCCACCATAGCAAGAGCGGCATGAAAAGCATCACTGCGATCTTGCTTCTCCTTTCTTTCTTCTTTACCTGAGGAAGAGCTATTCACATTAATCTGTACGTTCTGGTCTCTTCTTCCTAAAAAAGAAAGAGCTAGAAGGGAAGGAAGATTATCAAAAAGACCTCTGCGAAAACTAGAGCTCTCCCCTTGGGAATTTGAAGCAGACTCATCAGGATTTGGTAGCTCGCCTAATCTTTTGGCGACATCCTCTAAATTTATGAGTCTTGTATTAGATGAATCAACAAAACATGGCTGCATATCCCTTTCTCCTTTTTAAAAAACTGGAGGAACTTTACAACAAAAGGAGAAAAAAAAGAACCTATTTTTATTTTACACAAATCCTTTGTATTAAATACATTGCCTTATTTTTGGCTAAAACTACCCAGATTTTTTCAGGAATGCAGGTTTTTTATCTGTTTTAAAAATGTTTCTTGTTTTTTCACTGCAGAAAAAGCTTCTTCTTGAAGCAGCTTTTCTACGTCAAAGTGATGATGACTCCAAGCCCTTTGAAGCCACCCAGCAGAAGGAAGGGCTTTTTCGAGTCTAGCAAAGGCCCTAGCATTTCTGAGAGCTACTTCTTGAGTGGGAGAAAATTCATAGCACGAAGAAGAAAGCTCCGCCACAAGAGCGTCATTTTTTTCCTCCTCGGCTAAAAAATGTAAAAGGGAAAGTGCTTCTTGCCCTACTTGTTCTTTAGAAGAGAGTAAAAGCTCATAGGCTTCCTTTTTTTTCCCTTCTTCAAAGTATAAAAAGGCCAAATACTGGGTTGCTGTATAGAAAAGCATTCCTTCCTTAGCTTCTCCTCTGAGCTCTTCTAAAAGAAGTTTTGCCTTCTCTTTTTCCTTTCCTTGAAGCGCTTTTTCTGCTTGTAGTAACTTTTCTTTCAAGTGGCTATCTTGATCTTGAGAAGAGAAAAACTTTGCCTTCCGAAAATGGTCAAAACTTTGAAAAGCAAAAAGAAAGAAAAGAACGCCTAAGATAAGATTTTGGTATAAAAAAGCAAAAAGAGCTATCCCTAGAGAAACAACCATCCCTATCAATAGAGAAACTCTAAACCCTTTAGGACCCCAAATACCTTCCAAAAGAATACGCAAAAGCTGTCCTCCATCTAAAGGAAGAACCGGAAGGAGATTTAAAATAGTCCAAAAAAGATTCACAAAGACAAAAACACGCAAACTGGAAAAGAGAAGGAGAGAGCTTTGGAAAAAAGAAAAAGTAGACAAATAAAGAGAGGCTAAAAAGAGAAAAAACCCAAATAAGGGTCCCGCAAATACAATTAAAAACTGTTTTTTATAACTTAACCCCCCCAAGGGATAAGAAGTAACGCCTCCAAAAGCCACTAAATCAATCCGGGCTGGTTTTTTAAATAAAGAAGCAGCAAGAGCATGCCCTAATTCATGAACTAAAAGGGAAACAAAAATTACGATTACCCAAATTGAGGTTCCTAAAAAACTTTGTGAATTAATAAAACCAATAAAACCCGCTGTAAGCCAAAACCAAGGGTGAATAAAAATAGGAATTCTTCCAGGAATCTTTAACACATTATCTCCTCTGCAAGGCTTGCTGCATCGCGTGTCCCATATGAGCTGGATTTTTGGTCACTACAACACCTGCTTTTTCCAAGGCTCTTATTTTCTCTTTGGCGCTCCCTTTTCCTTGAGAAATAATAGCCCCCGCATGTCCCATCCTTTTGCCTTCTGGAGCGCAGCTACCTGCAATAAAAGCCGCTACCGGTTTTTTCCCTTCTTTTTGAATCCACTCTGCTGCCTCTTCTTCTGCATCCCCTCCTATTTCCCCTATCATTAAAATTCCTTGCGTCTGAGGATCTTTTTCAAATGCTTCGAGCACCTCTATAAATCCCGTTCCGTTTAAAGGATCCCCTCCAATTCCTACACAACTAGATTGTCCCAGCCCGAGTTCTGTAGTTTGAAAAACCGCCTCGTAAGTAAGCGTTCCTGATCTAGAAACGACTCCTATATTCCCTTTCTTATGAATTTCTGCGGGCATGATTCCTATTTTACATTCTCCTGGGGTTATAATACCGGGACAATTAGGACCAATCAACCGGGATTTTTTTGAACTTCCTATAACCTGCTTTACTTTTAGCATATCCTTTATAGGAATCCCTTCTGTAATACAGATGATCCATTCTACCCCTGCCTCTTCTGCTTCTAAAATAGCCTCTAAAGCAAAAGCAGGGGGTACAAAAATAAGAGTAGCTGAAAATACAACTTCTTTTTGGGCTTCTTTTACTGTATCAAAAACAGGGAGATTTAAAACCTTATCCCCCCCTTTTCCGGGAGTAACTCCCCCTACGATAGAAGTTCCATAAGCAAGGCATTTTTCTGCATGAAATCTTCCAGAAGAACCAGTTAGGCCTTGAACCAACACCTTTGTCTGTTTATTTACCCAAATGCCCATTTCGTCCCAATTGTACTACTTTTTCTGCTGCCTCTTCCAAAGTGGTTGTAGCCTGGATTGGTAAAGAAGAGCCCTCTAAAAGTTTTGTCCCCTTATCCGCCCGATTTCCCTTCATTCTAACCACAATAGGAACCTTTACCTGTAATTCTTTTGCAGCATGCAAGATTCCCTCTGCTATCAATTCACAATTCATGATCCCTCCAAAAATGTGGACGAAAAGGGCTTTTACCTTTGAGTCTGACAAAATAATCCGAAATCCCTCAGCAATTTTATCTTTGGAAGCTCCTCCTCCCACATCTAAGAAATTAGCAGGCCTGCCTCCATAAAGCTGAATCATATCCATAGTGGCCATAGCAAGGCCTGCTCCATTTACCATACATCCGATATTCCCTTCCATGGCTATATAGGAGAGATCAAACTCTTTTGCTACCGCTTCTCTTTTAGTAAGTTGTGAAGGATCATAGTAAATGGCTAGTTCTGGATGACGAAATAAAGCATTGTCATCTACCGTAAATTTGGTGTCTAAGATCCAAAAAAGCCCTTCTGTATCCTCAACAAAGGGATTGATTTCCAAAAGAGAAGCCTCCGTTTCCATAAAAAAAGCAGCCAGTCTCGTAAAAATCTTTTTTCCTTGCTCTTTTTTCCTTCCTTCCCAATGCATAAATTTACAAAGCTCTAGCAAATGATACGAATAAAACTTTCCTTCTATAGAGAAGGGGATATACAAGATATCTTGAGGCTTTTTCTTTGCTACTTCCTCAATCTCTACTCCCCCCGATTTACAAGCCATAAGGGTAGGTTTTGCTTTTTTTCGATCGATAAAAAAACTAAAGTACATCTCTTGTACTATATCGATGGGCTTTGTAATCAACACTTTTTCCGATATAATCCCCTCTTTTCCTGTTTGCTCATTTACGAGTTTCATCCCATGCAGTTTTGAAAAGCTAGAAAGGATTTCTTTTTTCCCCCTCGCCATTTTCACTCCACCCCCTTTTCCTCTTCCCCCTGCATGCACTTGAATCTTCATGACAGCGCTTTCTAGATTCAGCTCTTCCAGAATAGTTTCTACTTGAGCAGTAGTAGAGGCCACACCAAAATCTGGGATAGGGAGCCCCTTTTGGTGTAACAATTTTTTTACCTGGTATTCGTGCAGATGCATTTTGCGGAGCCTTTCTTTGAATTTCCTTATCTGTTACACTCCCTTTTTCCTTCAACCAGAAAATGGCTATGTTTCAATCCGTTTGGGAAAAACTTAAAAATTCTTTTCAAAAGATCCGCTCTCAGCTGGGATCTAAAATTAGACATCTGTTTTCTAAAAAGGCAGAAGAGACCTCTTTTGAACATTTGGAAAAATTGCTTTTTGAAGCAGATTTAGGATCTTCCCTGTCTTTAGAGCTAGTAGATAAAGTACGAGACCTTTTCACTCAATCCAAAGATCCCTCTCAAGAAGAGGTTATTGATCTTTTAAAAGAAGAACTTTTAGCACTTTTTGATACCCCTAACAGGGCTGAGAAAAAGGGGTTTCCTCACGTTGTTTTACTAGTAGGAGTAAATGGCTCTGGAAAAACAACCAGTACAGCAAAACTAGCCGAAAAGTACAAGCAAGAGGGAAAAAAAGTACTCCTAGCAGCCTGTGATACTTTCCGAGCTGCAGCAATTGAGCAACTGCAAAAATGGGCTAACCAAATAGGAGTGGATATAGTCTGCTCCAAACCTCATAGCGACCCCTCCTCTGTAGCTTTTGATGCAATTAGTTCTGCTATAGCAAAAAAGCATGATGTGGTCCTCCTCGATACGGCAGGAAGACTTCACACTAAAGTAGACCTTATGAAAGAGTTAAATAAAATTTACCGAGTTTGCCAAAAAAAACTGCCTGAAGCCCCTCATGAAACGCTTTTGGTACTGGATGGAACTACAGGACAAAACGCGCTAGATCAAGCTCGTCTTTTTCATAAATTTGTTCCCCTTACAGGGATTATCTTAACCAAACTGGAAGGAACAGCAAAGGGGGGAATTGTTGCGGCTATTAAAAGAGAACTTCAATTGGATACTTTATGGGTAGGAATGGGAGAAAAAAAAGAGGACCTCCTCCTTTTTGAACCGAAGGCCTTTGTAGAAGCCCTTCTACAATAAAACTACTTCTGCTACTTTCTATCTATGGAATACGTAAAACTCATACAGGATACGCTTTATTGGATACAGCAGGAAAAAAAGACTTTCCTCTATTCACAAAATCTTCTTTTCTCTCCCCAAAAACCGTTAAGTTCTTTTCGTTCTACTGCGAAACAACCCCTTGCGGTAGAAGGGTCTTTGACAAAAGAAAACTTGCTCGAGAAAAAGGAAAAAGACAAAATCCTCTCTATTCCAGAAAAAAAAATCCTAAAAGAGCAAAGGGTTTTTACCAAAGATCTCTCCCTCTCCTTTTCCAAAATCAGAACTTTTTACAAAACTTACTACCCTTCTATGAAGCTTTTAGAAAATCCCCTGGAAGATGGTTTTAGCAAAAAAATAGCCAAAGCCTACATCTATAAAAATCAGGCTAGTGAAATAACCCTTTTAGCCTACTGTGTGAAAGAAAAAGATCTCCTTTTTCTAAAAGCACTTGCCAAGGCCATCTCCCTCTATTTCTTCCCTTGCAAAGTCTTAGAAAATACAAAAGAGATGGATTGGCTATCTTTTCTTACAACACCCCATCTTAAAGGTATCATTGCTACTGAATACGCCCTTTGGGAAAAGGGATCTCCCCAGTCTTTTGTAAAGGAAATTCCCAGTCAATCAGAATGGTTCCTCCACAATACTCCTCTCTTTTTTCTAGATAAGCTTTCGAGTTACTATAAAAATCCTTACAAGAAAAAAACTCTGTGGAATGAGTTATGCCAAAAACTGTCAAACCTATAGAACCCCTTTTTTGTTCTGTTGTTCTGGATGAAAGATTTCCTAAACCTCTAGAATATGAGATCCCTTTCTCTTTGCATTGTAAAGCCTCTATAGGCTCTAGAGTCGAGGTTCCCTTAAAGGGAGGAAAAAAAAAAGGGTATATTGTCTCTTTTCATAAGAAAAAAAACTTCCCTTCGGTAAGACCTATCTTACAAGTGCTTTCTCAAGAACTTTCCTTTCCTAAAGAGCTTTTTCCCCTGGCTGAGTGGATCTCCTCTTATTACGGATGCTCTCTATCCAAGGCATTCCACTCTATGATTCCCAAAAGTGTGAAGGAAGAAATTCGTCCCAAAAAACGTCTTTTTATAACACTAAAATCCCCTAGAAAAGAGATAGTAAAAATCCTCCCCTCTTTTCGAGAAAAAAAACCCCAAAGAGCTTTGGTTTTAGATTTTCTTTTAAAACAAAAAAAGAGTGCCTATCTGCAGGAAATCCTACAAGCTACTAAAATATCTAAAGCACCCATTGAAGCTCTTGTTCGAGAGGGGATTCTCCACTCCCAGGCTTTACTCTCTTCTGAGGAAGATTTTTTTTCTGACGTAGAATTTTTCCCTACCGAAAAAAAGCCGTTAAATGAGCAGCAGAAAAAAGCCTTAGAATCGGTGCAAAAACAACTACATACTTTTGCTGTTTTTCTTCTATACGGCATAACAGGAAGTGGAAAGACTGAAGTATATTTACAACTCATCCAAACTGTTTTACAAAAAAAAAGAAGCGTTCTTATTCTAGTTCCAGAAGTGGCCCTTACCTCTCAGCTCATAGAAAATCTACGTTCCAGGCTTCAAAAGCCTATTCATGTGTTCCATCATAAAAAAAGCCAAGGAGAAAAATACCAAAGCTGGCAAAAAATTCAACAAGAAGAAGGAGAAATTCTTATAGGAGCTCGATCTGCTGTTTTTGCCCCTTTGAAAAACTTAGGGCTTATCGTAGTAGATGAAGAACATGAGTCTTCGTATAAACAAACTGAAGAGAGTCCCACATATCACGCAAGAGATATCGCCGTCATGAGAGGTAAATGGCAAAATATCCCCGTTCTCTTGGGAAGTGCCACTCCTTCTTTAGAAAGCTTTTATAATACCCAAACAGGAAAATACCAACTTCTTACTCTCCTTAAAAGGGCAAATAACCAGCCCCTTCCTAAGGTAAAAATTGTCTCACAAAAAAAAGAATGGGAAAAACAGGGAAGCTTTACCCATTTTTCCCAAGAGCTCCTACAAGGCATACAAAAGAGGGTTTCTCTAGGGGAGCAAACCCTTCTTTTTTTGAACAAAAGAGGATTTTACTCTTGTAAAATTTGTAAGGGCTGCTTAAAGCCCTACAACTGTCCTCACTGCTCTTTGTCTTTAACTTTTCATAAAAAAGAAAATACCTTGCTTTGTCACCTTTGCGGGTATAGAGCTTCTCTTTTACAAAAATGTCCTTCTTGTAAGACTTTCCAAGCAGGAGATTTCAAAGGCTTTGGAACCCAGCATGTAGAAGCTAGTTTACAAGCCCTACTGCCTGATATTCGCGTGATTCGAATGGATCGAGATACAACACAGAAAAAAGAGTCCTCTGAAAAGATCTTTCAAGAGTTTCGAGCAGGAAAAGCTGACGTGTTAGTTGGAACGCAAATGATTGCTAAAGGACTTCATTTTCCCAAAGTAACCATGGTAGGCATTTTAAACCCTGATTTTTTATTCCATATCCCGGATTTTCGAAGTTCTGAAATGCTTTTTCAACTCCTTACTCAAGTTTCAGGTAGAGCTGGAAGGGAGGAAGTAGCAGGAGAGGTAATGATTCAGACTTTTTTCCCAAACCACCCCCTATTTGCTTTAGCAGCAAAAGGAGACTTCCTCTCTTTTTATGAAGGAGAGATGAAACAAAGAAAGCTATTTTCTTATCCTCCTTATCAAAGGATAATCCGCCTTATCTTTTCAGGAGTGGAAGAAAGCAAGGTGGCAAACAAATCCGCAACTTTCTTTCAAAAACTAAAAGAAGAACTTAGCCCAGAGGTAAAAATTTTACCTCCTCTTCCCTGCGGCCATGCAAAGATTAAAGATAAATTCCGATTTCATATTTCTGTTTTTACAAAAAACGTAACAAAAACGATGGCCTCTATTCTTCCCTTAAAAGAAAAATACACCAGTTCAAGTCTTTTCATTTTTCTCGATGTGGACCCCTCTCAGCTATATTTTTAAAACGCAAAATCAAAACGAAAAATTGCTAAGAATTTTTCTATCGTTTAAAGTCTCCCCAAACTTTTAAAAAAGGAGTAATAAATGTCCCCCGTAGAAAATAGCGCCCATTATACTGTTGGTTTTGAATTATACGACGAAGAATTTACTTCAAAGAGACTTGAAGAGGAAGAGAAGCAGGAAAGTCAACTTGCTACTCGGGATGGACTACTGAAAAAAATATCATCAGGACCTGCTCATATCATAACGGTTGTGACAGACGAATTCGATCCTACCTGCACCTGCGTAAATGCAGTTTCCGCTCACTATTTACTCCAACAGGGGCTGCTTTTCGTTTCAGCTACCCCTTCTAAGAACAAGATAACGATAACAAGACACTACGACCTTTATTCGAGTGCAGAAGACACAACCAAAATGACAAACCTTAACAACTTAACAAAGCGGTTTCCTTTTGCTAAACAAGTCTCCTCCCGAGAAGTGGTTATCGACCGAGTGGACTCTGCTGCTAACCTGAAGTAGTCCCTTTCAATTTCCTACACGCTTAGGACCTAGACAATCCTGCTAGGTCCCTTTCGATCTTCCCCTGGTCGGAGTGGCAAAATGAAAAGCTGGATTATCGGAATCTTCCCGTTTTTTTTGGTAATAAGTGGCCCTGTGCTCTCCTTCTGCTCCTCGATTTAAGGTAAAGAGCATAGCTCTTCTAGGCGTAGAACTGGCGTTTGGTTCTGAGTAGTGAGGGACAAAAGAAGTTATCAAGATCACGTCCCCAGGCTGGCTTTCTAAAGGAATCCACTGTATCTGATCTGAAAATCTTTTTTCGATAGAGCCATGAGCTTTACCCCCTTTCACATAGGGCAAAATTGCTTTACCTTGTCTTAACTTATCAGACTCCACTTCTGGATTTTCCATAAAAGTACTTTTCCAATCCTGAGCTACTTGCAGGCATCCGTTTTCCACCGTTGCCTCATCAATTGCAACCATGGCTGTTATATGGACTTTTGGTCCAAAAAAATCATAGGCTGGAAAATCCTGGTGAGGCAAAAAGGCTCCCCCTCCTGGCCATTTGAAATTTAACTTATCTTTAAATGGTATGTAAGATTCTCCCATCAAATTAGCAATAAAGGGAAGTAAGGTTCTTTCAATCAAGGAACACAGCCCTGGATAGCAGCTAAGCATATCTTCTGATCTACAAATCTGTTTTTGATTCTCTACCTCTGGAACAACGATTAAAGAACGAGGCATCTGATAGGCCAAGGCTTGCGGCGTAGTATCTAATCTCTCAGCCAGTTCTAACAACTGCTTTGATTCTTTGTGAATTTCTTCAGAGTATTCTCTCAAAAGCCTTACCTGCTCTTTTGAATAAAAATTTCGGACTACCAGGTAGCCGTACTTATTAAAAAATATTTTCTGTTCCTCAATTTCTGAAGCCCAAGTATGAGCTAATCCCAGAAGTAAAATAACCCATCTATACCTCATTGAAATTCTCCTTCTTTATGTCTTTCGATAATTCTATTGATGATTTCTGTAGTAGAAATTCCTTTTGTATAAGGAACTGTCCGGAAGATACCCGCTTTCAAAGCAGCTCCATACTGATCTTCAATAAGAGCCTGATCAAAATCGTCTCCATGAATTACATAGTCAATTTCCCACTCTTTTATCATTTCTTTTGTCAGCCTAATCGGGGGGGCTTCAATCACTTCATCTACTAAAGAACAGGCTCTAATTGTTCTTACCCTTTCTTCCAAGGTAAGCACAGGAATCCTTTTGTATTCTCCTACACTCTCATCTGCAAGCACTCCTACTATCAAGTAATCCCCAAAAGATTTAGCTTGTTTTAAAAACTCAATATGTCCTGCATGAAATAAATCTCCTACGATATCCACATAAACCCGCGTCTTGGCTTGAAGCATGCTACAAGCTGCAAGAAAACAAAAAAACCATCGAACCATAAAAAAACCTCTCGCTAAATTATCAAGAAATAGAAAAGCCTACCCTTTTTAGGAACAATATAGCATCAGATGCCGCACAGAACTGTTTTATCCCCCCCCCTTCCTAAAAGCCCCTATATCGTCATCCGATCAAAAAGACTCATCCTATCCACTACAACAAAAAAGTAAGGGTAAGCAAATAAAGATAAATTAATCCCACTATGCGCATAATTCCCCCTCAAACCAATTCACTAAAACCAAGCTGCAAGGTTCTCGGCAAGGGATTTTATACCCTTCCCAAGATTTAGGTTGCAATCGCAAAAGTTTTCTCTTGGGAAAATTTATGACAAAAGCGGGAAAGACCAGGACTTCCACCCTAAAAGATCACATATTTTGTGATCTTGCCTAGACATCAAAACCTTCTACCATCCCCAATAGACAGAAGTATAGGAGAAGGGCCTCTAGCTTGTCCCCCTATTTCCTTTGACCAAAAACCTCTCTTTACGGTATAAGGGTTCTGCTTTCTGTGGCGATTGTAGCTCAGTTGGTTAGAGCGCTGGATTGTGGTTCCGGAGGTCGCGGGTTCGAGCCCCGTCAATCGCCCTTTTATTTAGGTAAGGTGCGCTTTGTCTTATTGGGAGGCGGTCCTATTGGGGGCCCTGCAAGGAATTACCGAATTTTTCCCTGTAAGCTCCTCAGCACACCTGAAGATTTTGCGGCTATTTTTTCACATTGATACAAAAACCCCCCTATTCTTTGATCTTGTATGTCACTTAGGAAGCCTTTTTTCCCTACTATGGTTTTTTAAAAAGGAGCTTTTCTCCCTTCTATTCTCTCCTAGAAGCTGGCCTCCTTATTTTTTGGCTTTACTTCCGTTAATTCCTGCCTATCTTTTTTTCAAGCAGTATCTCCCCTTATTTTCTCCTTGGTTTGGTTTTTTTCTCATGGTAACGGGGACTTTGCTTTTTTTAGCTTCTTATAGCAAAGAGGCTCCTTCGCAAAAGAGATACCGAGATGTGTTATATATTGGGCTAATGCAATCGATGGCTTTATTTCCGGGTCTTTCCAGATCTGGAAGCACTATAGCAGCAGCTTGTTTTCGAGGATGGGAAATGAAAAAGGCGGTGGAATTTTCGTTTCTTTTGGCTATACCTACCGTTTTTGGGGGAATTATTTTAGAAAGCATCCAGGCCTTAAATGAAAACCCCTCTCTTTCTTTTACCCATTACGCCTTAGGCTTTTTTTTCTCTTTTTTTCTCGGCCTTTTTGCGGTACAACAGATTAAGAGACTCTCCAAAAAAAGGCTTTTGGGATTTGCTCTATATTGTTTAAGTATGGGACTCTTTAGTCTGGTTTATTGGTGAGATGAAAAAAAAGAAGAAAAAACGTGGTAAAAAAGGACTTCACCCTGAAGCTAAGGCTCTTTTCTATACAGGGGGAGCCATTTTTTTGTTTCTATCTCTTTTGTCTTTTGTCTCTGCACACCCTGAGAAAAACTGGCTAGGGGTATCGGGTCACTATAGCGCTTTAGTTTTTCTATATTTTTTGGGACTCCCTAGTTTTTTTGTTCCCCTTTTCTTTTTGAGGGTAGCAAAATTTTATTTCTCCTTTACGAAGGGAGCCCTCTTAAAAAAAGAGGGGCTTCTTTTTCTATGGTGTCTTCTCTCTTTGTCTTTTTTATTAAACCAAATTGCGGAGCATTTTCCTGAAAAGGTCTCCCATTTCCAGAATAAAATTTATACAGAAAGCTTTGTCACTTTCTCTGAAGAACCCAAAATGAAAATCCGATACAATTTGGGAGGTCTTCCTACCTACTATTGCTACACAGACTTTCCTTTTTTCTCTTTACAAAGAATGCTCAGCGATGTGGGTTGCCTCTTACTAGGTTTAATTTCCACTCTTGCTAGTTTTTCCTTTTTAACCAAGATCCCTATTGTAAAACCCTGGAAAACCCTCTGGGGCTATTTGAATAAACCAAGAACTTCCTCCCCTCGTCAAAAAAACCCCTTTTCTTCTTCTAAAAACCTTTTCTTTTACCTAAGAAGGTTTTGTAAAAAAGTTTTCCTAAGAAGAGAAAAAAAGCCTCCTATTTCTTTAAAGAAAGAACCCCTTTTATCTAAAAAAGCTTTTCCCTTTGAAGAGAAAAAGGAGGAAATAAATCCCCTTCTCGATACAGTAAAAATCCACACCGTCAAGCCCTTTACTCCTTCTACGATAGATACGAAACAGAAAACTTTAGGAAAATATGATATTCCCTCTCCCGAATTTCTCTCTGACCCCAAACCTATTGACCATCCTACCTTGAAAAAAGATCTCACAAGGCAGGCCTCTACTTTAGAAGAAACTTTAAAAAGCTTTGGAATTGAAGCCAAAGTAGTAGAAATTAATTGTGGGCCTTCTATTACTTCTTTTGAAGTACAACCTCCTATTGGAGTAAAAGTACAAAAGATCAAAGCATTAGAAAATGATATTGCTTTGAATATGGAAGCAAAATCCATTCGGATCTTAGCCCCTATTCCTGGAAAAGCGGTAGTAGGGGTAGAAGTACCTGCAGCCCATCCTCAGGAAGTAAGTTTCAAAGAGATGCTCCTTCATTACTTGCAGAAATCAAAAAAAATGCAAATTCCCATCCTTTTAGGAAAAACCGTAAATGGAGACTCGGTTATCTCAGATCTTGCTAAAATGCCACATTGCTTAATAGCAGGCGCTACAGGGTCGGGAAAATCTGTCTGTATCAACACTATTATCATGTCTCTTCTAATGACAGCATCTCCAGACCAGCTCAAATTCTTAATGATAGATCCGAAAAAAGTAGAGCTTACCCAATATTCTAATCTTCCCCATATGATAGCGCCTGTTATTTCAGAAGCCCACGGGGCTTACGCCGCCTTGCAATGGCTCGTAAGAGAAATGCAAAAACGATACGATATTTTAAAACACCTAGGACTTCGTAACATCACAGCTTTTAACTCTCGTAAAATTAAAGAAGACGTAGAAAGCTCTTATTCCACAGAAATTCCTGAAAAGCTTCCTCTAATCGTAGCTATCATTGACGAATTTGCTGATTTGATGATGGTCTCCAGCTCTGATCTAGAAACTCCTATTGCTAGAATTGCGCAAATGGCAAGGGCTGTAGGGATCCATCTCATTTTAGCTACGCAAAGACCTTCTAGAGAAGTAATTACCGGGATTATTAAGGCAAATTTTCCAACCCGCATTGCTTTCAAGGTATCTTCGAGAATCAATTCTCAGATCATTTTAGATGAGGTAGGAGCTGAAAGTCTTTTAGGAAATGGAGACCTCCTTCTTTTACCCCCAGGAAGCTCTAATTTGGTAAGGGCACAAGGGGCCTATATTAGTGATGAAGATATTAATAAAGTGATCGACTGGATTTCTTCTAAAGCTCCTCCTAACTACTTAATTTCTTCCTTCGATAAAATGGCAAAAGAAGAAAAGGACTCTACCGATTTTACAGGAAAAGATTCCTTGTATAACAAAGCACTAGAAGTAGTAGTCAGTTCAAAGAACGCTTCTACTACTTTTCTGCAAAGAAAACTCAAAATCGGCTACGCAAGAGCGGCTTCTTTGATGGACGAATTAGAAGAAAATGGAATCATAAGTGCTGCTGAAGGAAGTAGGCCAAGGCAAATCCTTACCTCTTCAGAGGTATTATACGAGAAAGATCCTTCCTAATAGGAAACAGTTCACTGATAGCTGCTTCAATTCCTTGCCTACAAAGTAGCAACAAGCCAGTAGGAAAAAAGGAGTGTTAACTCCTGCTTATACCAACCAAATGTGTAGGAGCAGCGTAAAATGAGACGCTCTTACCAAGAGTTATTATGATACCCTTTCCAAAGAAGAATGGGGAGAAAAAAGCCCGAAGAGTTAGCATCCTGCAACAACTTGATAAAAAATTTTGACTTTAAGAGAAGCAAGTAGAAAACGTATCAATTAAGGTCAGTCAGTCCAGCTACTAAGCGCAGTAGCTTTTAAGTGGTGGCCCCTTGAGACAAGCATTTTATCTCTAAAACACAATCCTTAAACGCCGCATTTTGTATCTTTACCTTCTGCAGACGCAAGCTCACAAAAGAGTAGATTTTTAAAAGAAAAGTCCCAACAAATAGCCCTGATAAAAAGTACATTGGCATAGCAGTAATCCTGGATCTTCTCCCCTCTTCGGTAAAAAGTAAACTAGGTCGTATAACGGCCAAAAAGGCAAGAAAAAGGAGATTGCATGCCATACTAACCTTTGCTATAGCTTTAGAACGGTCACCGATTTTCTGATACTCCAAGCAATTTTTCACAGTGGAAGAGATCTTTTGGGAAGAACTACGATCTAGCTTACTCCCAAAAAAAACTCGGGCGGTTTGTTCAGTCAAAGCACAAACATTCCGGTTTGTGAAAAAATCCTCAGGTAAACTCCCTAACGGGTATCCAAAAAACTGGGAAAATTGCCCAAATTTATCGCACAATTCTTGTGTTTGAGGGATATCATCAAGTGTTTCACGGATATTAGAAGAAGCGCTTTTTTTAACCTTTTCAGAGATAGAGATCAGCTCTCCTAGGGAAACTTGTGAAGGATCCCTAGCACAAAGGTTTCCTAGTTCTAGAGCAAAAAAATACATCTGCTCTTTTGAGCTAACTGGATAGCAAGAAGAACTCATACCCCACTCCCTTCTCTGTTAAAGGGGCAATTTTAGCAAAATACTTACCCAAAAACCAGAGAATCTTTTATAGGAACTTTTTTTCTTCATAATCTCCTGAGTTATTCATAGTTATATTAAAAAAATATTTATAAATACATCGAGAATCAAAAGAGAAAAATAGTTATAAAGTAATTACTTCAGAATGTTTCTCTTGATAAGCAATAAGGAGCTTTCCAGAAAGAGCGGGATTACTTTCTAATACAACCTGTAAAGCAAGCTCTGGCTCATTACATTCTTGGGAAAGGTGAGAAAGATAAACCGCTTGTAGATTCTTCTTTTGTAACCGACTGAGAAATAGAGCACATTGTTCATTCGAAAGGTGTCCTATATTACTCAAAACCCTTCTCTTATAAACCAGAGGTCTTTTTGCTTCTTGTACCTTCCTTACATCATGATTTGCTTCTATTACCAAAAGGCTTAAGGACGAAAGCTTTGTTTCTAAAAAAGAAGAGGAAGTTCCGAGATCTGTGCATATTCCTATCTTTTTTCCCTCTACTTGTAATACCACTCCTACAGGATCTAGTGTGTCATGCTGGACGGAAAAAGGAAACACGGTAATATCGCGAAACAAAAACTCCTCATGAGTAGAAAAAATCTTAAGCTTCGGTTTTATATAAAGCGCGCTATAAATTCCTTTTGCTGTTTCTTTATTGGTAAAAACAGGAACAGCCGTTTTCCCCAAAACTTTTAATCCCTGAATGTGATCCTTATGTTCGTGGGTAATTAAAATAGCATCAATTTCAGAAAGGGAAATCCCCAAAAAAGAAAGTCTAGCCTGCAAGCTCTTTGCAGAAAGACCACAATCCACTAAAAGGGTAGTTTCTTTTGTTTTAACAAGGTAAGCATTCCCTTTGGATCCTGACGCTAAGGGACAAAATAAAACCACACATTCTCTCTATATTTCTCTTCATTTTAAAAAAAACCTTGAGAAAAGGAAATGGTTTTTTCTACTTTTTGCCTCCTCAAAAATAGCCTTCAGGGCTTTTATCATGCCTCTCTTTGCTTCCCCTGAATCGAATTGACTATACTTTCTTACTGAAAACGCCTAAAAGTAAAACGAAAGATTCCTATCAACCCGCTTTTTTCTTAGTTTATAAAAAATTTTTCTGTTTTTTAATAAAAAATTACAGTCTTTTTATATAAAAAAATATTTTACATAAACTATTTTTCGAAAAATTTTCATAGAGAAACATTTGAAAAATGGAGATTTTTAATTAAAAAAACAGTTTTTTTGAAAAATTATTTGACAAATAGTTTTGTTTAAAAAAAAATGAGGTTATAGCGGGAGTTTTTATCATGATTATAGGAGAAGAGATTTTACAAGAAATAGATCAAACCTTAGATCGTTTGGTAGAAAATGCGAAAGCTATGGAGAAAGCTTCAGAAAAAAGACTTACCTCTTATGAAAGGGGGCTTTTTCAAAAAACTCAAGAGAGTCTTTTAGCTCATTTAATTCAAACAGATCACAAGCTTGCAGAAAGAAGAGAAACCTTAAAGCATTTTTCTTCCCAAGCACAAAAATTTCCTATACAGAAAAAGTGGATTCATCTGCACAGAATGCAAGGAAGAAATTTTGAAAACCTCTCAAAAAAGATGGGGGTATTTTCTTTACAAAGGGTCAAAAGAAAAAAACTTTCTAAAATGAAAAAAGTTCCCTAGCCTTTTCCAGGATATCTTCCATTTGAGGGAGAACTTCTTCTTCCCAGTTTTTTGCATAAGGAACTACACAATCTTTCGCCCCTAATCGAACAACAGGAGCATCTAAATAAGAGAATCCTTTCTCCATGATTTGTGCGCTAATTTCTGCTGCAAAACCAGCTGTAATGGGAGCTTCTTGTATTACAAGAATCTTTCCCGTTTTTTTCAAAGAGGTAAGAACTGTTTCAAAATCTAAAGGAGCTAAAGTTCGTAAATCGATTACTTCTACAGAGATCCCTTCTTTTAACATTAGATCGGCTGCTTGCACTGCTAACATAAGAGTAAAACCCCAAGAAACTACAGTAAGATCTTCTCCTTCCTTCACTACTTTTGCTTTTCCCAAAGGCAAAACAGCCTCTTCTATAGGCTCTTTTCTCGCAGAAAAAGCTCTTTGTCTATAAAGCGCCTTGTGTTCTAAAAAAATGACAGGATTGGGATCTCTAATTGCTGCTTTCAATAACCTTTTAGCATCTTCTGCATTGCTAGGAATCACTACTTTTAACCCCGGTGTGTGACACAAGTGTGCTTCAATACATTGAGAATGATAAGGCCCTCCTTGAATATATCCTCCATAAGGCATTCGTAAAACTAAAGGACAATTCCACTCCCCATTTGATCTATAACAAAAGCTTGCTAATTCATTTATTATCTGATTCATACCTGTCCAGGAATAATCACAAAACTGGATTTCTGCTACGGGGCGATGCTCTCCATCTAAAGAAAGTCCAATAGCAAGACCTACGATAGTTGATTCTGCTAAAGGGGTATTAAAACATCTCTCTTCTCCAAACAAGGTTGTGAGATGGTGGGTGATACCAAAAACCCCTCCTTTTCCTCTTGCTACATCTTGTCCAAAAACAACTACTCCGGAGTCTTTAGCCATTTCTTCTTTCAAAGCATGGTTTAAAGCATCCATCATAACTACTACTTCCTGTTTTTCTCCTTGTACTTCTTCTACAGAAAAAGGAATAAAAACCCTCTCAGAAGCCTTTTCTTTCTGAGGAAAAGCCAATGCATCAGCAAATCTTGCCGCTTCTTCTACTTCTTTCTCTATTTCTTTTTGGATAGCTTCTAGATCTTTTTCTTCTACGATACCTTCTTCCTGCAAAAAAGCTTTCATGAGCACAAGGGGATCCCTCTCTTCATCTTCGGAAAGATCCTTTTCACTTTTATATTTTTTAGGATCATCACTAATACTATGAGGCCCTTGCCTTGCCACCTTAGCCACCACTAAACTAGGTCCCTTTTGTTCTCTTGCTCTTGTAAAAGCAAGTTCCAACCCTTCTTGACAAGATAGGTAATCAAATCCTTTTATCTCAAAAATCTCCAAGTTTTCATACCCTCTTGCTATCTTAGCAACATTTTTTCCTGCTGTTTGTTCTTCTACAGGAACGGAAATAGCCCAGCCATTATCCTGAATTACAAACACAATCGGAAGGCTATGAATACAAGAAAAATTTAAAGCCTCGTGAAAATCTCCTTGAGAAGTAGCTCCTTCTCCCGCAGAAACATAAACTACTTCTTTTTTTCCTCTCAACTGAATCCCCTTTGCCAGCCCCACAGCTTGCAAAAACTGAGAACCAACACAACTGGACTGGCAAGGAATTCGAAACTCTTTGTGAGAAAAATGATCTGGCATCATTTTTCCTCCGGAATGGTGCAGAATATCTTTGCCTAATAAAGCACCGAAAAGCTCCCCTAAACAAAGATCAAAACCGATAGCAAAAGAGCGATCTCTATAGTAGGGAAAGGCCCAGTCTATTCCTTTGCGCAAACAAAGAGCAGACAAGACTCCGACCATCTCATGCCCCTTAGTAGAAAGGTGAAAAGTCCCCCCCTTATTCTGGCGAACCATTTTCGCCATTTTTTCATCTACAAGACGGACCTTGACCATCTTTTTGTAAACTAAAAGGGCTTGCTCAGAAACAGCTTTTTTCCGAGATACCTCCACGAGACCCTTCAAAGTTCGTGAAGGCACAGAAGTACATTTCAAGACCGGATCTAGTTTTGTATCCATAACCATAAAAGCTATTTTTTCTTTTTAATTTCAGAAACTTGCTTAATTGTGAAACCACGAGACTGCGAAACAAAAGGCCCTGCCTCTTTTTCTTCTTTTTTGGGCCTTCCCCTCTTTTTAGGGATTATCTCTTCCACAGCCGTTTCCACTCTCTCCTCTTTTTCAGAACCAAGTTGAAACGAGGTTCCTTTCTTAAATTTGGGAGCGGAAAAGGGCTTAAAAAGAGGCATTTTTTCCAGTCCTTCTTTCCTCTCACTAGAGGAAAGAGTCTGGGAAAGGGTCCTTAAAGATTCCAACTTCGCAGACAGCTCCTCTAGCCTTTGACTAACAGCAGACTTGGAAGATCCTCTAAAGAGTCTTCCCGGATCAAATTTTGAAGAAAAGGTAAGGGAAGAAGGACCTGGAACATACAAAAACCTCTTTAAAAGAGAGGGAACCGTAACATAGATATCCGCCGTGAACTGGGGCTCTATTTCTACTTTTGCACTTTGCTTAGGGGGCCTTCCCCTTTTCGGTCTTGGATTTAGCGCTTCGTTAGAGTAATATACTTTGGCTTTACTGCGAAGCATCTCTCTTATACCCGCAATATCTTTAGAAACTTTTACCTCAAATTGTGCTCTTTTTACTTTTTCCATTAAGCTTCGATTGATATCCAAATCTTCTTCAAAAACAAACTCAATTCCCTCTAAACGGAGCCACTCTATCACTAAAACACGGGACCTTTCTTGGTAGTATTGCTGCCATTTTTCCCACTCCGTTAAGTGATCATAGATAAATTCTAAAAAATTCTCTCTGGCTTCTTTCGAAGCGATAATGTCTAAGAGCTTTTCTTTCGTGTCAATGTCGTATACTTTTTCATTGACAAAACCCTCCATTAATTTCTTGATCTCATAGAAAGTAGTTTTAGGGATAAGAACAAAAGACTCTGGAGACTTCTCTACTTCCCGATAAAGCGGGTCAAGCTCATCTGCTGTCTTATCCAAATCAACATAGAGAATATAGCCCTCTACCCTGCTCAAATAAAAGTCCCTTTCATCATCCGACTTAGAAAAGGCGTCCATTAGCCGGTGATAGCGCAATATCAAAGGATTCTGAATTTGTAAAACCTGTTTACTCATACTCCCAAGAGGGTATCAAAGGATTCATATGAGTTGCAACAAAAACTACGCATTTCTTTCCCTTATTTTCTCTTTAAGACCACAAAAACAACTCTTTTTTGTAAAAATAAAATTTAAAATTGTCTTCAATCGAAAGAGAAAGTGCCTATTTAGCTGCTGATGCATCGAAGGGCAAAATCAAAAGGCAACCTTCCTGTTCATTCTCTCCTAAAATACCTAAGAAAGAGCTGGATTAAATACCTATTTTTCTCCATAATGTCCTGCAAATCAAGAAAAGGAACATTTTATGACTGTAATTCAAATAGTTCGGAACTTTCAAGAAATTATGACGAACTCTTATGCTCCTTTTCTTGCCTCTGCCCTTCCCTTAATAGGAATTGGCCTAGAAAACGCCGTAGGTGCTGAAGGTACTCAAACGGACCTAGAATCGGGAATATGCGATCCAATGGAAAACCGGGAGTATACTCAGGCAATAGGGAAAAGCCTACAAACAGTTCCACCGGCAATATTTACAGGTGTGCTTGTTTCTAATCTAATTGGAACCTCTTCTTCTGCTTTACTAACGTTGAGTGTGCACGATATCTCCCTTATGGCTTTTTTAATGACTCCTCCTTCTACTACATTAATAAAAGAATGTGTATCTGATAGAACAAGGAAGAATATACAGAATTTTGAATCTATGTTTACAAGTGCATTGAAGATATTCAATCTTGCTACGTCTTGTTTTCTGATTGTGAGCGATCCCCATTCCTTATCAGTGGTAGTTCCGTACGGAACTGGCTTGGTTGTAAATAGTTATTTTTTGATAAAACAAGGTCTTTCTTCAAAAAAAAACCAACATGTAATCTAGTACATGCCCCTATTCAAAGCCACTAATTCAAAGCCGCTAAGCTTTTTCCCAGAAAAACCAGCCGCTTTTTCAATTAGTTCTTTGAGCAAAAGGAAAGAAACACTTCCCCTACTTCAAGCAATGGGCTACTAGGGAACCTATACCCTTTTTCAAAAGAAAGGGTCTCCTTATTTATCGGTATTTTCAAAAAATATCTTAGATGGATTAAATACTTCATTTCCTATATAATTTGCCGCGTATTATGGAGATGCTACTACATTCATGAGTCCTAATTTTTCCCTAACTCGGCTAGCTCATCATTGTCAGTATGTTCTGATCGATTTGAAATATGCTCCTTTGCGCCAGGGTTTTTTCTCTATATCGGGTATTGCCTTGGAAGCCTTAGGAAACCGCATCGCAAACCTTGCACGAGCAAATTACGAGCCGCTACCCTTAACGCAAGTAGAAATAAGTGTAGTGGATTCCGATGGTCAACAGAGACCAAGCCTTCAGAGGCCAAGTTGTCGGGAGTATGCTCAATTAATTATAGCAGTAGGTGAAAGTTTTCAAACAGTTACGTCAGCTGCACTAATTACGGCGCTTGTTCATCATCTATTTGAGCCTCCCAAATTGGTACTAATGGGCGTCTCTACAACTCTCCCAGCGGTTCCTTTTATTATTGAGGCAGGAGAAGAGAATTTAGCCGATGAAACAAGGGAAAGAGCCCTCAGCTGTAAAATAAAACTTGCTACCACGATGAAGATAGCCAATCTTGCCGTGTCTGTTTTTGCAATTATTTCTACTTCGGTATCTGCTGACTCACTGTCTTCTTCTACATCCCTGTCAATACTACTTCCCTACGGAGTTAGCTTAGTTGGCAATGCGTGCGCTTTAGCAAGAGATTTTCGTCTGATAACACGCCCCCATGATTAATCAGTTTAGGGAGTGTGAAGATTTCACTCTTTCACAGTAGCGTCTCGCATAAGCCAAACGTTACTCTTAATAAAGGCCTTTGACTTAAAGATCCTTTCCTCTTTATGATAAATCCTTAAAAATAGCTATGTAAAAATATGCTTGATCTAAAAGAGTTTAGAAAGAATTTCTCTTCTCAAGAAAGGTTACTGAAGCAAAAGGATCCTCACCTTGACCTTTCCTTTTTTTCCCAAGAAGAACTAATCCGAAAACTCAAGACAGAGCTGGAAAACCTACAAGCAAAAAGAAATCTTTTATCCAAAGAAATTGGAGAGAAGAAAAAGCAACAAAAAGATGCCAGCCCTTTGATGCAAGAGGTAGAAGAAATAGGAAAAGAAAAGGATAAAATAGAAAAGGAACTCCACTGTTTAGAAGAAATTTTCCTTCAGAAATTTTTGGCTCTTCCAAACCTTCCTCTTCCTGAAGTTCCTATTTCTTTAGATCCCAAGGATAACGTTTGCGTAAAGGAATTTGGAGAAAAACAAACTTTCTCTTTTCCGTTTAAAAATCATCTTGAGCTCAACGAAACTTTGGGTCTCTTTGATTTTAAAAGATCTGCTAAAATTACAGGGAGCAATTGGCCCCTTTATACCCGCAGAGGAGCAGAGCTGGAATGGGCTCTTTTGCAATATATGATAGATATTCATAAAAAAAAGGGTTTTTCTTTTCTACTTCCCCCTCTTTTAGTGAAAGAAGAGACCATGCAAGGGGTGGGGCAGCTTCCCAAGTTTGCAAAACAGCTTTTTAAATTGGAAGATGAAGACTTCCCCTTTTACTTAATACCTACAGCAGAAGCTCCCTTAAATGGCCTTCACAGTGGAGAGATTCTAGAAGAGCCATTACTTCCCATAAGATATGTCTCTTATTCTCCTTGTTTCCGAAGAGAAGCAGGAGCGGCAGGCTCGCAAGAAAGAGGATTAATCCGAATGCACCAGTTCAACAAAGTTGAGCTTTTTGCTCTTTGTACCCCGGAGCAAAGTCCTTTTCTTTTTGAAGAAATCCTTTCTTCTGTAGAGCAGGTCTTGCAAGGACTAGGAATGCATTACCGAAATATGCTTTTAGTGACAGGAGATATCTCCTTTGCTTCTGCAAAAACCGTTGACGTAGAGGTCTGGCTCCCTGGACAAAATAGGTATTATGAAGTCTCTTCTGTTTCTTTATGCACAGACTATCAAGCAAGGAGGGCTAAGATTCGTTACCGAAATCAAGAAAAAAAAACTTCCTATGTGCATACGTTAAATGGTTCAGGGGTAGCAACTTCTAGACTTGTAGTGGCCTTATTAGAAAATAATCAGCAAGAAGATGGCTCTATCTTAATTCCAAAGGTTTTACAGTCTTACTTGGGAAAAGAGAGATTTTCTCCCTAAAGAAGGTTGTTTTCCCTCACCTAGATAGGTTTTCCTATCTTCACGAAAAAAATTAAGGGGAATCTCCCTAGAAAAAAAAGAAAAGAAACCCTATTTTTAAGAAAAAGGAGTCCCTTTGTCCTCTTCGGATCATTTTCAAGGAAAACCCCCTTTAGAACACCTTTTTCAGGCCCGTAAGAAAGGACAGCTTATCACGCAAGAAATCCACGGAAATGCCCCCTCTTGTTCTTGGAGCGTTTTTTGGGAAACTATAAAGACTTTCGCTGTACTTTTTTCCCTTCTTTTTATGAGCTTGCAATTTTATGCTCCCTCTCAGGAAAAAATCTTATTGCTTTTTGGTCTTGGGAGCCTTATCTGGGCCCCCTTACAAAGGGCGCTACTTCATTGGAAAACTTTATACAAGCTACATCGGTTAATAGAAGAAGAAAAATGGGAAATAGACCACCATAGAAACACCGAAAGAGAAGAGCTTGCTGCTATGTACCAGGCAAAGGGGTTTTCTGGAAAGATGTTAGACCAGGTTGTAGATGTTTTGATGGCAGACGATAATCGTCTTCTAGAAACTATGCTCACGGAAGAGTTTGGTCTTTCTTTAGAAAGCTTCGAACACCCCTTGAAGCTGGGTTTCAGCGCTTTTTTAGGAGTTTTTTCCCTCTGTGTTTGTATGGGAATAGGGGTTTTTCTTTATCCCATTTCTCTTTACCTTATCTCTTTTCTTTTCTTAATAGGGGCCAGTCTTATTTGTGCGAAAAAAGAAAATATACCCCTTATCCCCACTTTTTTTTGGAATACGGGTATTTTTTTATTAGTGCATTTAGTTTTATATTTTTCTCATACTCTGTTCTCCTCTCTTTGATATGGATAAAAACCATCTTTTTGATCTATTTTTTGCTTCAGGATTAGAGGAGGGGTTTAGTCCTTTTTTGAAAAGCTCCTCTAGAAAGTGGGGCAAAAATCTTCCCTTAAAAAGCTCTCTCTTAGCGGCGTTTTTACTCTTGTTTTCTTTCCTTCTCTCTTTTTTTTCTCCTCCTTCTGCCCATATTTTCCTGGTTTTCGTCTTTTTTTTAGTAGGAATCCCTGCCCTAATGGACTCTTTTAAAGGACTTTTGTCTTTAGAGATTGATATCGATCTTTTGATGACCCTTTCTGCTTTTGTATCTCTGGGAATTGGGAGAGCTTTTGAAGGAGCTCTTTTATTGGTCCTATTCAAACTTTCTGCTTCTATGGAAAAAACTGTTACACAAAAAGCAAAAGGAGCTGTCTACGACCTACACCAGCTTTCTCCTACAAAAGCATGGGTAGTACAAGAAAATGGGCATCTTTTGGAAAAATCAACTCAAGAGATAGAAGTAAAAACTTCTATTTTAGTCAAAGCAGGAGAAATTGTTCCCTTAGACGGTCTTTTATTAGAAGGAGACTCCCATTATAGCATCGCCCATCTTACCGGGGAAGCTCTTCCTTTAAAAACAGAAAGAGGAATAGAAATCCCTGCTGGGGCTAAAATCTTAGAAAAATCTGTAATACTTCAGGTAACAAAAGCGAAAAGTCAATCTACTCTTACCAAAATCTTAGGCCTTATTACCCAAGCCAGTGAGGCAAAACCCAAAGCAGAAAGGTTTTTGGATACGTGGGGAGAAAAATATGCTCTTGCCATTATCTTCTTAACAGTCTTTTTTGCTATTTCCTTTCCTCTTTTTTTCAATTTGCCTTTTTTAGGATTTGAAGGCTCCATTTATAGAGCGCTTACTTTTATGATTGCTGCTTCTCCTTGCGCTTTAATCATAGCAACTCCTACTGCCTATTTAAGTGCTATTTCTTCTTGCGCTAGAAAAGGTATTTTACTTAAAGGGGGCGTCACCTTAGACGCTCTTGCTAAATGCACGAAAATCTCCTTTGATAAGACAGGTACCTTAACTACAGGATCTTTATCTCTTTCCGAAATTCTCCCTCTAAACGAACCTGCTTCCTTGTTTTCTTTAAATCAAGCATTGCAAGTAGCTTTTTCTTTAGAAAGGAATGTAGTGCATCCCATCTCTGAAGCCATTTTAAAAAAGGCAGAAGAAAAAAGGCTTTCTGTCTTAAAAATAGAAAACTTTGAAACTAAACCAGGTTTTGGCCTACAAGGCAAAGTGAAAATAGGAAATCATTTTCATTTTGCTTTTCTAGGGCTTTTAGAAAAGGGACTTTCTTTTTTACCAGAAAAAGAACGAACTATCTTAGAAAAAACCCTCCAAGAAAAAAAAGAGGAAAAAATTCTAGCTCTTCTCATTTTAGAAAAAGCAGCCTTTTTATTTTGTTTTACCGACCCTATTCGTAAGGAAGCAAAGGAGGCTATCTGTGCTTTAAAAAAAGATTCTTTAAAAACCCTCATGCTAACAGGAGACCATGAAATAAATGCAAAAAAAGTGGGCTCTTTGTTAGGAATTGACGAGATTTATGCAGACCTTCGTCCTGAAAAAAAATTGGAGATAGTAGAAAAAATTTCCCAGAAAGAATCCCTTTCTATGATAGGAGACGGGATAAATGACGCCCCTTCTTTAGCCAGAGCCTCCGTAGGGATTTCCATGGGGAAAATAGGGAGTTCTGCTGCTATAGAAGCCTCTGATGTAATCCTTTTGCAAGAAGATCTGACTGTCCTTGCTTGGCTTTTAAGAAAAGCAAAAAAAACCCATCTCTTGGTAAAACAAAACCTTTCTTTTGCTCTTCTTGTTATTCTTTTTGCCTCGTTTTTTGCTTTATATGGATTTATTCCTCTCTGGCTTGCGGTCCTTCTTCATGAAGGAGGCACAATTTTAGTAGGACTAAATAGCCTCCGTCTTTTAAAAAGATGATTTTAGAGTAGAATCGGCAAAGACAAGGAGCTTTTCTTTCCCTATGGATGAGCCAAAGAAAAAAAAAGGCTTTTTCTCTCAAAAACAGCTGCAACTCGCTATCGAACGTGAATCGGAGGAATTTAAGAAATACTATCTCTGGCTGGAAGAAAATATGCCTTCTTCCTTTTTTGAAGAGATGGGAGAAGAAAGGCTTATCTTAGTTACCCACAATCTCATGAGCCTTCACTTACAAGACAATTTTTCTCAGATTAATTTTCGGCAAGGATCTGTAGTTCTCTGTCCCGATGGCTTAGGAGCAGATATTGCCATTTTAAAGCATTATGAAATGTACGGCATTCATTATTATCGGTCGTTTACCTCTAAAACTCCTCTATTAAGAGATGCTAAAAAAAGACTTTTAAAAGTTACCTACCTTCTATTTACGGCTATTCCTGCCAAGGAAAAACCAACAATGGATTTAAAAAAAAAGGAACAAATCCTTGCCCTCTACCGAAAAAATTATCCCGACATAAAAGAAGAAGAGCTCTCTTTCCTACTAGAGTCAATGAACCCTCGATTTTTACGCTCTGTCAGCTTAGAAAATCTAGAAATGGCTCTAAATCTTTTTTTTAAGGCTAAAGAGCGAGATTCTTGCCAATACCAGTTGCGTTATATAAAGGATTGGCAAGAAAAAGAAAGCTCCTCCCTTCATATCGTAATGGCATGGAAAAATGTTCCTAAATACCGGTTTTTACTTCGTCTTTCTCAAACAATTCTACGACACCGATTAGACCTTCAAAAAGTAGCCGCTACCTATATCGACCCGTATAAGGCGCAGAGTGTTTTAATCCTTTCTTTAGCACTACACGGAAGCCAAAAAAAGGCTGCTTGGGAGGAGGCAAATATCCCTGATTTTCTCCGAGAGCTTACTTCTTTAAAATTTGCTGAAAACCACGACCTTATAGAGAGCTCTTTCATAAAAACCCAATACTTGAGTGGTAATGAAGGCAACCTTTTACGATGTATCCTCTCTTTTGTTCATCAAATCTTGTTGCACCTGGATCCTAATCTATATTCCCTTTCCAACATAGAGGAGGGATTTTGTAGACACCAAGATCTTACTGTCAATCTTTGTGAAATCTTTGCCCTAAAATTTCACCCAGAAAAACATAATTTGAGCAGCCTAGAAAAGGCAAGAACTAGCTTCATTCGCCTAGTAGATAATTTAGATACAGGCCATCCTGGAATGGACAAAAGGCGGAAAAATATTTTAAAACAGGCTTTAAACTTCATAGATAACACGTTAAAAACCAATTTTTACCAAGAAGTAAAGACCTCTTTTTCTTTTCGGTTAGATCCTCTTTACCTGGAAAACCTCCCTTTTTCCCGAAAGGAGAAATTTTCTGTTTTACCTTATGCTATTTTCTATATAAAAGGTCCTTATTTCGTAGGATTTCATATCCGGTTTAAAGACCTGGCCCGAGGAGGGCTTAGAACTCTTGTCCCCGAAAAAGCAGAGCAGTTTGTAGTGGAAAAAAACCAAATCTTCTCCGAATGCTATAATTTAGGCCTTACCCAACAAAAAAAAAATAAAGACATCCCTGAAGGAGGATCTAAAGGAGTTATTCTTCTAGAGCCTTTTGAGAAGCGGATCCATGAGCTTTTTATCTATAAAAAAGAGATGGAAACGGCAAAACTCAGTCCGTCTGAAATGAAAGAGAATCTAGAAAGATTCACTACTTGCCGCAAACAAGAACACCTCCACGAAGCACAAAGGTCTTTTATCTATAGTTTATTAACCCTGATTAATTGCGAAGAAAAAGGCCCCTTAAAAGAGAAAAATCTTATCGATTACTACCAAAAGCCAGAGTACATCTTTTTAGGACCCGATGAAAATATGCACAACGAAGTCATTCAGTGGATTTCAGAGCTGAGCTTCAAACAAAATTATCCCCCCAAAAAATCTTTTATCACTAGTAAACCAGGCCTGGGAATTAATCATAAGGAATTTGGCGTCACCTCTTTAGGAGTTTTAGTTTATGTAGAACAAGTTCTACTCTATTTGGGAATAGATCCTAAAAGAGATTCTTTCACGTTAAAAATCTCAGGGGGTCCGGACGGTGATGTAGCGGGAAATATGATACATCACCTCTATAAAAAATATCCCCATACAGCTAAACTTCTGGCTCTAACGGATGTTTCTGGAACTATTTTTGATCCTGAAGGACTCCTTTTGAAAGAGCTAGATACCCTCTTCCAAAAAGGGCTGCCTATCCGCTTTTATCCTCCTGAAAAACTTTCTGAAGGAGGGTTTCTGTTAGACCTTTTTACCAAAAGAGAGCAAACCGCCTATATCCAGCAAACACTTTGTTATCGTAAAAAAGAAGGAAAACTCTTACAAGACTGGCTTTCTGGAAGCGATACAAACCACCTCTTTCGCTACAACGTTCACCAAGCAATGACAGATATTTTTGTTCCCGCAGGAGGAAGACCGAAAACCCTTCATGAGGAAAACTACACAGATTTTTTAAATGAAAGAAAAGAGCCTACGGCAAGAGCTATTGTGGAAGGAGCCAATCTCTACCTCACCCAAGGAGCTAGAAAGATTTTAGAAAGCCTTGGGGTACTGATCATAAAAGATAGTTCCGCCAATAAAGGAGGCGTCATCTGCTCTTCTTTTGAGGTCTTATCAACCCTGGTTTTAACGGAAGAAGAGTTTTTACAAGAAAAAGCACGACTTGTACCTCAGATTCTTTCTATTTTGGAAAAGAAGGCCCTTGATGAAGCCCTTCTTCTTTTGAAAGGCCACCAAGAACTTCGACTTCCTCTCACAGAAGGCTCAGAAAAGATCTCTGAGAAAATCAATACCTACAAATATCAAATCTTAGATTACCTAGAAAATACGCCTCTTTCTACTGAGCTGAATAATCCCTTCATCCGGTGTTTGTTACACTATGTCCCCCCTCTTATAAGGGAGAAATATTCCTCTACGCTTTTAGAAAAGATCCCCGAAGTCTATAAAAAGGCTATTATAGCTTGTCATATAGCCTCTTCCCTAATCTACAAGAAAGGGCTAAACTGGTCTCCTTCCATCGTAGATATCTTACCTCTGCTTTCCCTTGAAGAAGATATATAATAAGTTATCTTATTAATCATTAGTTATTTACACAATATTTCTCGAATATAAATTGGCAGTTGAAACCTTAGATTGCTAAAAAATTTTCCTTTTTGTTATACTGGGGGCAGATAAAAAATTTTTACTACTTATGAAAACTGCTTTAAAGGTTTTATCAAACGCCCGAAATGGCAAAAGTGAAAGAGAAAAGCGAGTCCTTTTAGGGATTGTGGATCTTTTCATACAAAGCTATAAACCTATAGGTTCTAATACGTTAAAAGAAAATGGCTTTTCTGATTTAAGCTCTGCTACGATCCGAAACTACTTTTCCAAGTTAGAAAAAGAGGGTTATTTAACCCAGCAACACTCTTCAGGAGGAAGGATTCCCACTTCTAAAGGGTTTCAGTATTACGCAAAGCATTTTCTTTCAGAGGAAAAAATAAAAAAAGAAACAGAAAAAAGCTTAAAGGAGTTTTTAGAAAAAGAAACTCCTCAAATCCATAATTATATCCAAAAAGCAGCAGAATTTTTAAGCGAGATGCTATTTGCTCCTATTACCATTTCAGAGCCTTCATTAGAAATGGATTTTATTCAGAAAGTAAAATTCTTTGCTTTAGACAAAGAGAAAATTGCAGCCATTTTATTTACCGGCTACGGAATTACCCATACAGAAACTCTTTACTCTCCCCAAAGCTTTGAGGAAAAAGATCTGACTTACTTAGAAAACTATTTTTACTGGAGACTGAGCAAGCAAGAAAAACCTTTTGAAGAAGGGTCTTTATTGAAATGGGCGCAGAGACTATATAACGAACTTGTACTTCGCCATTTAATCGATAGATCAACTCCTTCTTTCTATTCTACCGGCATTTCCAAGCTTCTCCATTATTCTGAATGTAATGACGCCTCTTATTTGGCCCAGGCTCTTTCCCTTTTTGAAAATACCTCCTCTTTGGAAAAGCTACTGCAAAAGAGCTTACAGGAGAAAAAACTTACCTGCTTGATTGGAGAGCAGCTTTCCTCTTTCCTCCCGGGTTGTTTTGATTTTTGTGTTATCTCCATTCCCTACAAGATTGGACCTACCTTCTTAGGATCTATCACGCTTTTTGCTCCTATGAGGGTTTCTTATAAATCCGTTTTCCCTATAATGAGACGCTTTTCTGAGCTTTTATCAGAAAATCTGACAAAAAATGTTTATAAATACCAGATTCCTTTTAGCCAGGAAGAAAGGGCTTATCCTTTCCGTCCCTATTCTCCTTCCATTTTGCTAGAAGATAAAGGAACCCCATAAGGAGTGCTATGCAAGACACCGATTCTAAAGAAGCAGAAAACCAAGAAAAGATTCTTTCTGAAGAAATACCTCAAGAGACTTCTTCTAAAAAAGTCTCTGTAGAGGAGGAGCTTAAAGAGATGAAAGATAAATATTTTCGCCTTTTAGCCGAGCTAGAAAACACAAGAAAAAGGCTTTATAAGGAAAAAGTAGAGCAGCTTCGCTTTAATACAGAGAAAACCATTTCTGACTTTTTACCTATTATTGACAACTTTGAAAAAGCTTTGAATCTTGCAGAAAAAAGCTCTGAAGAGGTGAAAAATTGGGCTATAGGGTTCCACATGTTTGTTACCCAACTAAAAGAGCTTTTACAAAACCAGGGAATTGTCTCTTTTTCTTCCGAAGGAACTCTTTTTAATCCCCATCTCCACGAAGCTGTGGAAACGCATGAAACTGAAGAGCATCCAGAAGGTCTTATTTTACAAGAGTTTTCTAGAGGATACAAAAGCGGTGAAAGAACCCTTCGCCCTGCTAGGGTAAAGGTGGCTAAGAAACCTTCTTTAAAAGAAGAATTAACAAAAAAACCAGAAAAGGAGTAAGAAGATATGACCCAAAGTAAGAAAAAACGAATCATTGGGATAGACCTAGGGACTACAAACTCCTGCGTAGCTATCATGGAAGGAGGGACCTCTACTGTTATAGCCAGTGCTGAGGGGACTCGAACTACTCCTTCTATAATTGCCTACAAAGGGAATGAAAAGTTAACGGGAATCCCAGCGAAAAGACAAGCTGTGACAAATCCAGAAAATACGCTTTCTTCTACAAAGCGTTTCATCGGAAGAAAAAGGGACGAGGTAGAAGAAGAGATCAAGACAGTTCCTTATAAGGTTGTCAAAAATGCTAATGGAGATGCCATTTTTGAAGTAAGTGGAAAAACTATTACTCCAGAAGAGGCTGCAGCCCAAATCTTAATCAAGATGAAAGAAACGGCAGAGCACTATTTAGGAGAGAAGGTTACAGAAGCTGTTATCACAGTTCCTGCTTACTTTAATGACTCACAAAGACAGTCCACTAAAGACGCGGGAAAAATCGCAGGTCTTGACGTAAAGAGAATTATTCCTGAACCTACTGCTGCTGCCTTGGCCTACGGCTTGGATAAAAAAGCGGATAAGAAAATTGCTGTGTACGATCTGGGAGGAGGAACCTTTGATATTTCTATCTTAGAAATTGGAGATGGTGTTTTTGAAGTACTTTCTACAAACGGAGACACCCACTTAGGAGGGGATGATTTCGATAACGTGATTATCCGTTGGTTATTAGAAGAGTTTAAAAAAGAAAATGGGATAGATCTTTCCCAGGACAAAATGGCTCTTCAAAGGCTCAAAGATGCGGCAGAAAAAGCAAAAATTGAGCTCTCGGGAACCTCTTCTACGGAGATTAACCAGCCCTTTATCACCATGGATGCTTCTGGACCTAAACACCTTTCTGTAACTCTTACTAAAGCAAAACTAGAAAGCCTTTGCCATGAACTAGTCCAAAGAACAAAACAACCTTGCTTAAATGCCTTGAAGGATGCGGGCCTTTCTAAAGATCAGATCCAAGATGTGATCTTAGTGGGAGGAATGACTCGTATGCCTGCGGTTCAAGAAATGGTAAAAGAAATCTTTGGAAAAGAACCTCATAAAGGGGTAAACCCCGACGAGGCAGTAGCTTGTGGTGCCGCAATCCAAGGGGGAATTATTGGAGGAGATGTAAAAGATGTACTCCTTCTTGACGTAGTTCCTTTGACTTTGGGGATTGAGACCTTAGGGGGTGTTTTAACTCCTTTAATTGAGAGAAACACCACTATTCCAACCAGAAAAACCCAAATTTTTTCCACAGCAACCGATAATCAACCTGCGGTTACAATTATCGTCTTGCAAGGAGAAAGACCGATGGCTAAGGATAACAAAGAAATTGGGAGATTTGATCTGACAGATATCCCTCCTGCACCTCGAGGAACTCCTCAAATTGAAGTGGCCTTCGATATTGATGCAGACGGTATCTTGAATGTTTCTGCTAAGGATAAGCAATCGGGAAAAGAGCAAAAAATCCGAATTGAGGCAAAGTCAGGCCTTTCTTCTGAAGAAATTGATAGAATGGTGAAAGATGCAGAAGCCCATTCTGAGGAAGATAAAAAGAAAAAAGAGCAAGCAGAAGTAGAAAATGAAGCACACGCTTCTGTATTCAGAGCGGAAAGAGCTTTAAGTGAGTATAAAGACAAGCTTCCTTCTGAGATTGCTTCTCAAATTCAGGAGAAAATTGATGCAACCAAGAAGGCTTTGGAAACCAAAGACCTCGCTCAGATCAAAGAAGCCTCTGAGGCTCTTCAACAAGTAATGCAAAAGATTGGAGAAACCCTTCAAAAGCAAGGCGCTTCAGCAACTCCTCCTAATATGGGACAGGGACCTCAAGCCCAAGCTAGCAGCGAAAGCATCAAAAAAGCAAAACCTAAAGAAGAGATAGAGGAAGCAGAAATTGTAGAAGAGGAAAAGTAAGACACTCCCTTCTCCTACACAGAAAGCTCTCCCCGAGAGGGGAGGGCTTTTTTTCTATAAAATCCCCCGGATTTTTCCCCTTACAAAAAGACTCTTAGCCGGCTATGAATCCCTTGGGGTTTTTTGTGGTAAGGAACATTTCAAAACGCTTTAACACCTCAGATAGATTTTTCCTTCCAAATCCAATGCGAAAACAATTCCCTGAAAGATTTACAAGATTCCCTGGCATGATAAGAACACCTTCTTTTTCTGCTAACTCTTTTGAAAAGCTTTCAATAGAAATCGGAAGAAGAAGCTTAATAATCCCCACAAATCCCCCCTGGGGAACAACCCACTGCAAAACGCCTTGGTGACGTTTAATAAAGGCATTTACAATTTTTAGATTGCTCTGAACTAGTTTTCGATTTCTTTCTAAAATAGCCTTTTTTGCTCTAAGAGCTATCAAAGCTAAAACCTCGCTAGCGGCGCTATTACAGATGGAGGTATACAGTTTGTAAGAGCCAACCGCATCCATGAAGGACTTATCTTGAGAAGCTACCCATCCCACACGCAGCCCCGATAGGCCAAAAGAATTCATAGCACTTAGGCTAATTCCTTTTTCATAAGTATCTGCTATAGACGGAATTTGTTTTGTTTCATCCGTCTCAAAAAATCGGGACATCTCACTACAAAAAATATAAGCCCCCTGTTTTCTAGCCAGCTCTACGATCTCCTGAAAATCTTCTTTAGGTAAAAGACTCCCAGTGGGATTGTGTGGATAATTAAGAATCACAAGTTTTGTGTTTTTTTGAAAAGCCTTTCTCATCTCTTTTAAATCTAACTTCCAATGATTTTCAAAGGTAAGAGGAATACTAGAAACCTCTGCCCCGAAAGAAGCAGGTAAAGTCTTCAATGATTGATAGCAAGGATCTACCACAATTACGTGATCCCCAGGCTCTACCAAAACTCTCATTGAGCAGTAGATACTTTCTTCTTCTCCGGCAAAGGTAAAAACCTGATCTTTTGTTATTTTCACGTAGAGTTTTCTAATTTCCTCTCGCAAAAGAGGAAGCCCTGGAGTCTCTGTATACCCAAAAGATAAATTCTCCCACATCTTCTTTGATTCAGGATCTGCAAGCTCTAAAAGCTCCTGTAATTTCCAGCTTTCTGGATCCGAGCAGCACAATAGATGGGGAACAGAAAACTCATATTTTCTCCAAAATTCTTCTAATTGAAAAAGGGGAAGTTTCATAGGCCTCCTTGTTAAAGGTTATGAAGTTTACATGGTATATTTCCCTTGGCACAAAAACAAGGGAACTACAGGACCGAAATTCTAAAAAACCAATCTCATGCTACCTTGTAGCTCAAATCTTTCGTGTCATGTAGGGCGATTGTATGGCAGGAAATGAATATGACGCAAGTCCCAGTTTAGAACACAAGTAAAAGAGCTGGGTTTTTAAGCCCAATCTTTTTTCCCTAGCTCAAAAAATAGCTTTTTGCTACAGATGAGCAAAAACCCATTCAGGAGTCATAACATGCGCCTAATAAAACTTCTTATCTTAAGTTTAACCTTTTTTGCTACCTTCACTGCCTGCAGCAGCCCTGAAAAAAAAGAAGACGAGAGATTTGGGCCCACTCCAGGGGGAAAATGCGACAACAAAGAGGCAGAATATTAGCCTCGGTTAAGCTTCTTTTGAAAATCAAAAAATAGAGAAAGAATAAGTTGGGAAAAGTCCTCTCTAAAAGAGGTTTCTTTGAAAACCCCCTCTCTTTCAACAACATTGTTTTGATTCCCAAAAGGGGTATTAGGATTTTTTATAAAAACCTTCATTTGTTTGAAGGAGTTTTCCCTTTCTACTTGCTTTTGACAAAACAGGGTGGCAGTTGCTCTTTCTCCCTTGAAAGACAAATACGAAAAGGAAAACTTCATTTCTTGTCCTGGAGCTAACTCTTTGAAACGCCGCTCCTTTTCTTCCATGAAACGGGTAAAGTCAGACTCCAGGATGGGAAAAGGAGAGTAAAGTTCCATATCCACTACGTTCTGAAGAGAAAGGGGAACTAAAGTAGGAACGCCTCCTGCAGCGTATCTTGCAATTAGGCAATCATCTCCTTTAAAAAGAGAAAGCTCACTGTCATGTAATGCCGCTGACTCAAAGTGTCCCATCAAAGAATAAAAAATTTGTTTTACTTCTTTTCTAAAAGATAGAACAAATTGAAGAAGGGCTTCTGCTTCCTTCTTTCTTTCTGGAAGAACTTCATAATCTTGAGTCAGGCCCCTTACCATGGTAGAAAGCTCAGAAAAACTATTCTCGCTATAAGCAAAGTTTCCACTACGTAAATGCTGAAGACACTGACTCCACTTTTCTTGGCCAAAAGAATTGTCTTCCATAGACGACCTTTTAAGATAATTCTGAATTACCAAAATATATTCTGAAAGAACCTGTTGAAATTCAGAAGATCCTAACCGGGGAAAGGAACCCAAGAAAGACAAGCTCTCTTCGATCTTCTTCCTGTCATATCTTTGTGCAGAAGTGCTCAAAATACCAATTTTTGCAGACAGCTCTGAAAGAGATCTTCGCTCTTGCGAATTCTCCTCAAAATTCTCTTTTTCAGAAGAAATCTTTTCTAAAAGATCATCTCCCTTTCTTACTAAATTCCCATATCCGTAAAAAAGCCCCCTCTCATATAAATCCAAGAAGAGTTTTGCTAAAGGAAATTCCTGAAATAGCTTTTCTTGATCCGAGGTTTTTCCTTTTTTGCTAGGCTTTGGCCCTTCCTCCGGATCTTGCAATAAAAAATGGAGACAAGAAAGTAAGGAAAAAAAATCTTCTCCAAGACTTGCTAAAGGAATTTCTATGGGTATATCTAAAGTGTATCTATGCTCTCCCTTTCTGTAAGTAACGCAAAGACAAGGGAACCCTCTCTCTTCTACCACTTTCCAATCCGCTGAAACTTTTAGTAAACCCTTATCTTGAGCAAAGGCAAGAGGAGACTTTTCAAGCCCTATATGAGTATCCAAATGCATACTTTCAAAGACAGGACTATTTCTAGTAGATTCCCAATGAGCTATTTTCAAAATATCTGTAAAAAGTTGTAATCCTGTAGGAAAAAGCCTCCAGGTAAATATCAACCTCAAAAGCATCCCTGTTCTACACAAAGCATCAATACTTGTCTGTTCCAAAGCTGTTATAAATGCGTCCAAAGCTGAAGAAAAATTTTTCCTTGCTCCTTTAGATACAAACAAAGCCTCTTCCCGGATAACTTTTTGAGCCTCCTTTAAACAAGCTTTCAGCAAATCAGAAATATTGGGTAAAAACTGCAAGAAAGAAACTACGACACTACTAGGTAAAGGACCTACAAACTCTTGAATTGCTGCTATATCTGACTGAATCGCTACAGTAGCTTTCCCCTGATTTAAGATGGAATCACCACAAAGAGCCAAGAAAAGCCGAAGCTTATCTTCCATAGCTAATTCTTCCAAAAAGGGAGGCTGTTGATAGAACCTCTCTATAGAAGCAATAAAAGAGAAAATCTTTTCGTACTGACGTTGGGTAGTAACTTCCTCTATTTTTACGCTACAGGTTGTCCAACTTGGTGAAATTTCCGTGAGGATACGTTTAAAAACAGGTTCATCTGCTACATCCCATCTTAGTGCTGCTAACTGTAAAAGCTGTATAGGAACAAGAGAAATTTCTCCCGCAAAAAACTTTCGTAAAACAGGTAAATATAAATCTTGTTGTGAAGTGGAAAAAAGACGAAATAAGGCCCCTACAAAAGGTTCTAAAGAATCTATCTCTGGCATGGAAGAAATTTTCCTCCATTCTATAACCTGATCAAAAAACAGCTTCTTTACTACCTCCCTTATCTGAGATTCACGAAGAATAGGAAATCTACTTCGCCAAATTTTGCAAAATTCCTCTACAAAGGCTTCAAACTTTTCTACAGAAGAGCGGGCTTGATCCTCCGTTTCTCCAAGATCGCTATTGCCATAACAAAAGTTCCTAAAAACTTCCTCCAAGTCCTGCCCTGGAGAAATCCCTCGAAGAGCCTGAAAAACTCTTATATAAAGTAAGCCTTGTGGAGATTGCGTTAAAAACTGCAAGATAAAGAAAGCCTGTTCGCTATTTTCTTTATGCACTCCTTCTTTTAAAAGTCTCCAAGCCCTACAAAAGCGGTCATACTCTTCTTGATTCTTAACAGTAAAAAACTTTGTATTTTTCGGAAGCCTCAAAGCAAACCCCATAAGTAAAGGAAAGTCCTCTTCAGAAAAGGAAGGAGAGCTACTTGGGCTTTGCCTATTTAAATGGTTTTGTACCTGCTTTACGAATTGATAAATGTTTCTAAAAAAATACTCAGGTACTTCTAAAATTTTCTCTGCTATTAGTCCTTCATTTTGGGAAAGGGTCTTATATTGGCTCGAGCTATCTTTTAAAAATTTATCCAATTCTGTAGCTGCTGTTGGGTCTTCTGCTAAAGAAAACATAAGGTGGAGAAAGGGAAGCTGTTTTTCTCCAGAAAGCGTCTCTACTTTTTTCAATAAGTTTTGTAATCTCTGGGTGTTTCTTTCATCACAATACTTCCGGTATCTACCTACATCGGAAATATTTCGAGAAGACGGTAGACCATTTTCTTCTAAAAGAGCTTCAAGAGGTTTTTCTTTTTGCATCAGAAGGTGATTCTGTCTTTCCTCCCACTCTTGTAAAGAACTGGTTCCCTTTATTAGAGAAAAAGTATACGTTTTGGGTCTTCGGGATAGAATTTCAAATAAAGTCTTTCTTTGATCTGCCTGTTTAGAAGAAATTTTATACTGAACAGAAAGAAAAGCAAAAATCTGGAAGGACTCCAAGAAAAATAGAGAATCTTTGCAAGCAGAATAAAGCTTAGGAAAATCCAGAGAAATTATATGCGGCTTACTAGAGTTTGTATCTTTTATCGAAGTCGGAAGTGGTAGATATACTAAAAGGCTCTGTCTCATTTGTTCCTTGAATACTGCTTTTGTAAAATCCTCTTCTTCCTCTATTCCGATGTGATCAAAAAGATACGCTTCTATATCGGAAGAAAGCTTTTCTACCCCAAAAAAAGCCCCTACAGTTTTCTTTGTTTTTTCTAACAAAAATTGGGAAAACGAACAGGATTTTTCTCTATTTGGATCCAGGCTTGAAGAAAAACAACAGCCCTTTTCCAAAAAAAACTGACTAAAAAACTCTTCAGGAAAATAGGAACCGAAACCATACTTTTTGGCCCATTCATAAAAAGAATCTCTTAGCGTAATTTCTGTATTTAAAGCACGAATGATTTGAGCTCGACCTTGTAAATCGGGGTAGGCTACTGCTGATACTGAATTTGAATGAACGGAATCGCCTCCCGTTTTTGAAATGGAAAGAGATTCTTCAAAAGAATAGGGATCTTCAATACCCTCCTCCTCCTTACTGGTAGATACCTCGCTAATCGATAAATCTAATCCCCGAGAAACTACATCAGGGGGCCTTAAAACAGATAAAACGAAAGTATCTACAAGATGGATAAATAAAACAGCCCCCTCGGCTTCCTTTTTACGTAATTCCGAAAGAAATTCCTTTTTCTGTCCCTCTATTGAAGCATTTTCAAAATACAAACTCCTACCAAGTTTATTCAAATTGCTCGGAATAACTGTATCGTAAAAAAGGGAAAAAGCAGAGGCCTTCTCAACAAGGCTTGGAAAAGCCTGTCGAATCATTCGAGTAGTTAAAGGCGCCCACCTCGAATCACCCTCGGTAATTCGAGGCTTCCCTTCTCTATGTCTTTGTAAAAGTTCTCTTACACAATTATAAACTTTTTTTACTAGATCTTGAAACGTCTTAGGTAGCTTGTTTTGGGCCTCTGTCTGCATAAAACCCACTTGACAGACAAAAACAATAGCTGCTAAAGCCTCCTCTGGAGTCTTCCCTTTTCTCTGAAAAAAAGAAAAAAAACCCTTTTTCTCGAAGGAGGTTTTTTGAGGATCTCCTAAATGAAAAACTCGGGCAAGGTATGGTCCCTCATTCTCCTTTAAAGACATTGGAGTCATATTTAATCCTTCCTTATTGTTTTTAGAAAAAGTATGATTAGGTTAGCCTCTCCTATGGAAAGTACTCTTATAGAAGATTCTTTGTTAGAAAGCCTGAGATAAAACTGCTTAATAAAGGCCGCGTAGTCATACCAAGCAAAAACAGCTAAAGCTCGAGGAGGACTCTCCCCTTGATTCATATGATAAAACGCTGTGGTAAGAAAATAGACTGTCCCTGAAGGGAGAAAAGTTAGAGGAAAAAATTCTGGATTAAATAAGCTGATTTGAAAAACATGTCGAATCTTATCTGTTAGCCTCTTTACAAGGCCCCTTTCCTCTCCCTGATCGCCTACGGTTTGAAAATACACAGACCGCTCTCCGTTAACTACCTGAAGACAACCCCACAAGGTAGGAAAGGAAGCAACAATCCCCACTGTTAAGCCCAACATAGAAGAGAAAGTTATATCTCTATCTTCTGCGCCCGCCTGGCTTGCATTCCACATTTCGCGAAGGGCCGTGAAAAAAGTCCCCACAGGAGGAATAAATAAAACAGCCATTTTTGCTGTCTTAGAAAGAAAAGACCCTATTCCTAAATTATCAAGATATCCCTCCCGAGAAATCTCCTTGCGCTTGTCAGCGGGATTTTCTTCCCTACGCGCCTGATTTTGACCAAGATATCTAAGAAAAACCCCTAGAAAAAAGGTAGTAATAAAAGACCTCTGATTTGCTTGCCTTCCATGCTTACTTATCACAGAGGCAAATAAAAAAGAGGAAGCTGGAGGCATCGTAGTATTAAAAAAAGCATTTAAAGAAGCAGCCCCCGTCCTTTGTTGAGAACAGTCTATAACATAAATCTTATAAAACATTCCCAGCTCAGAAACATATCCTATAATCTGACCCAAGTAAAGAAAGCCAAAAGAATGAAAAAAAAGCCTCAAATCTGGATTTTCAGAGCGCTCTCCAAGAAAATCAGCTAAAAAAAAGTGAAGTCCCATCCATCCAGCTAGAGAAAGTACCCTAACGGCTTCTACTTTAGGAGAAATTACGGGATAAGGTTTATTTTCTTCAGGAAAAAAACTGGCATATTCAGTGAGTATCTCCCCCTCCCTTACTTTCCTAACACCTCCCATCAAAGGAGGTACCACCATGGAAGCTAACCCATAATATAAAAGAAAAATACGTATCTTTCGATCTAGCTCCTCTTCCTCTTCTATATCATTCTCATAAGCGTTCAAATCAACATAGGTAAGAAGGTAAAACAAGGTCTGATAAAAAGCAGAAGAAATCATTCGTATTTGCTCTCTAGATTGTTCCTTAGAAATCAGCTCCAAAGACACGCCTAAAAGAGCTCCCGAAAAACATGCTAAAAGACTCTGGGCGGTAGAGCCTAAACCTTTAACATTTTCTTGAAAAAAAAGAAGAGCTAAAGTAGCTATGCTGAAAACAGAGGAAAGAATCAAAGCCCTATTTCCCCCCTGAGGTCTATCAGAAGCTAGATCGATTGAACGGTAGGAAGAAGAGCTTTCTTGTATTTCTGATCGTGGTAAATAGGAAGAACCTCCTGCAGGTAAAATAGGAAACTCCATCCTTATTACTCCTTTTTTTCGAATCCGGAAAGAGTTTATAGAAACCTTTCTTTTTTTCCAACTTTTTTCAATCTGGCGCTTGATATTTTCAATTTATTTCTCTACAGATTCGATAAGATTTTTAGAAATTTTTTTACGCCCCCTAAGAGGGAAGGATACCCTTATGAATAAACAGAGGCTTTCCTTTCAAGAGAAAAAGGAAGAGATAAGACGAAAAACATCGTGATAAGTAACGTAAACAAAAAAGAAGACCATCAAAACGAAAAAAGGAAGCATCATCCTCTCTAGAGTTTTAGGACTGATTCTTTTCTTACGAAACATTTCAAAAAAAGAAAGCACTACATGTCCTCCATCTAAGATAGGAATGGGAAGAAGATTTAAAATAGCCAAATTTAAACTAATTAAGCCCAGCCAAAAAAGGGCCTCTTTGAATCCTATAAGCCAGCTTTGCTGCACCATGTGTAAAATACCAACTGGTCCTGCTAAATACTTCGCTTTCAACTGTCCTCGAAAAAGCGAAGAAAAAGTTTTCCCCATATCTTTTACGACTATCGAAAAAAGGGAAAAAGGGTCAGGATTATATTGCACCTGCTTATCCTGAAAAAAAGTCCCTAGAATAAAAGTAGAGGGGGCTTTCCCCGCGTAATTTTCTAAAAAAACTCTACGCTCTTCTGAAGAGAGCTTAGTAGAAAAAAACTGGGCAGGAGTCTGCTTAATCTGCTCTAATTTTAAAGGGACAAAAGGCTCTAAAAGGACAAAGTTTCCCGAAGAAGAGATTTTTTGACCTGTTCCAATTTCTTGAACTAAGGGTTTTATCTTTTTCAATAAAGACGCTGGATCAAAATTTTTATCTGCTTGCTTCCAAGAACCTTTTTGCAAAAGAGAAGGATCTCTTTCCACAATCATAAGGGATTTTCTCTTCTGAAGGGCCTTTAAAAGATCAAAAGAATGAAACACTCTCTCCCCGTTCACAGCAACGACTTTGTCCCCTTCTTGAAGAGGGTGAAAATAAGGACACCTTCGACAAGAAGAAAAGGCCCTTTTTTGATCTAAACGATCAATAAAATCAATTCTCTCAGAGATCGTATTGTCTGCTTTGAAAAAGTAGGGCAAAAAATACAGTTCTTTAAGGGAAGATGTGATCTTTGCCTCATGCCTCCAGTCATCTAATTCCCCTTCTTGTAATCGATCTAAACGAAAATCCTCTAACTTGGCCAAAGCCATCTTAGAATGAAAGAAAGAGCCATTTCTCTCTACGGTTAAAAAAGCAGTAGATTCATTCAGTAAAGCCCCTACTTGGGAAGAGGAAAATACCAATTCCCCATTTACCCAAAAAAGACGGTCTCCTTCTTGAATTCCCGTTTTTTCTAGGGGGGAATTTTGCAAAAACTGCTCTTTCGCATAAAAAAGATATTGGGCAGGAAAAATAAAAAGCCGCGGCATCCCCTTTGCATCCATTTCTCCCAGAGAAGACTCATAGGAAAAAGGAATTTTTCTTCCAATTGGATAGTCAATCTCATATCCCTTAAAAGAGACCAAAGACCCTTGACTAACTAACATGGTATACAAAAGATCTTGGTATCCTGTATAAGGTTTTCCTTCTACATAGCGAATCTCATCCCCTGGTCTTACTCCTTTTTGATATAGCTCTGTAGTCTCTTGCAAATAGCCAATTCGTTTCGTAAACTGACTGAAAGGTTTTATTCTCCCTCCCGCAACCCAAAGAGCGGTAAAAGCCAGGAAAGCAAAAACCATATTTACTAAAGGCCCCATGAAAGCTACCTGAATTCTTTGCCAAGGAGTCTTAGAAAAAAACCCTCCTTCTATTTCATGAGCCTCTTTATTCCCTTCTTTTTGCATCCCCGCAATCTTTACATATCCTCCGAAAGGAAGATAACAAAGACGCCACTGCACCCCCTTTCTTTCCCATTTCAGAAACGGCTTACCAAAACCAATACTGAATGCTTCCACCTTCATTCCCACTTTCTTGGCCATGAAATAATGACCCAGCTCATGGATGAATATCAAAAAACCAAGACCTAAAATGGCTAATAAGATGGACATAAAAGATTTTCTACCTGTTTTTTTGCTTCCAGCTCTAATCGCATAATTCTTTTTAAGTCTATCACATCCAGAGGGCTTTGCAAAGAGATTAGTTTCTCTAAATGCCTTGGAATTTCTCTCCAAAGAATCTTTTTTGCTAAAAATTTCTCTACTAATGCTTCGTTACAAGCGTTTAAATAGCAAGAAGCTCCTTTTTTTTTTTCTAGGGCTTCAAAAGCAAGTCGTAAACAAGGAAATTTTTTCAAATCCACGGGAAAGAACTGCAAGGTTTTTTGCTTACTAAGATCCCAAAATTTTTGCCTTCCTTTTTTTCTTTCCGGGTAGGTAATAGCATATTGAATAGGTAGTCTCATATCAGGTTCTGACATCTGAGCTAAGATAGAGCCATCCTCCATTTCCACCAAACTATGAACCCAGCTCTGTGGATGAACTACTACCTCTATTTTTTCTTTTTCTATTCCAAAAAGGTAATGAGCTTCAATCACCTCTAGCCCCTTGTTCATAAGAGTAGAAGAATCCACCGTAATCTTTTTTCCCATTTTCCAAGTAGGATGCTCTAAAGCATCCTCTAAAGTAACGTTTTCCAGCTCTTCCTCTTTTTTATGAAAAAAAGGCCCTCCAGAAGCGGTTAAAATAAGGCGATGAACTTTTTTCTTTTCCTCTTTTCTAAGACACTGAAATAAAGCAGAGTGCTCACTATCTACTGGGATAATTTGCTCTAAAAACTTTTCCTGTAAAAGATCCCCCCCCATTACGAGCAGCTCCTTATTGGCCAAGGCTATCTGCTTTTTATGCTCTAGTGCCGTAAAAAAAGCGGGTAAGGCATAAGAGCCGCTCATAGAAAATAAGATTAGATCTACCCCAGGATCTACTACTATCTCCTCTAACCCTTCTTTTTTAGAAAAAACTTTCAGATAAGGATTTTTCTTCTGTAAACGCTTTGCCTTTTCTTCCTGATACAAAAATATCTTTTTAGGGGAGAAATGATCTATCTGCTTTTGCAAAAGAATCTCATTTTCTTTTGCTGCTAAAGAAACTACCTCTACTTCTGGAAAAGAAGAAACTACCTCTAAAGCAGCCCTACCAATAGATCCTGTAGAACCGAGAATTGCTATTCTTTTCATAAAAGCTCCCTAAAAAGCCTTCTTTGTCTTATCTTTTGCCCAAGAAAGAAAAGCAATAAAGAACCAAGATACCCTAGCCCTAGAAAAAATACAGCCAGACCTGCAGAAGAGATAGGAGCTTTATACACTGAGAGTAAATGCCTAGAAAAAGCAATACTTACACAAGAAATAAGCCAACAAAACAAAATAGAAAAAAGTAAAATCTTTTTCAAGGTATGGCTAAAAAGCCTTACTGTTAAATAAGGAATTCCTAAAAATCCCAATACCAAAAGAACTCCGACCACCCGAAAAGAACTAACCACCGTAAGAGATAAAAGAAACATCAGAAAATAATGATACAAAGAAGAGGAAAATCCCAAGTTGTAAGAAAATGAGGCATCAAAGGTCGTTACCTTCAATCCTCGATATAAAAAAGGAAACAAGATCAGCTGCAATAAAAGTAAGGGAGCAAAAGCTTTAACGTCCCTTTCTTGCAAAATATCTAAATTCCCCATCACTGCTTCAATCCCTAAGTGGACATTTTTAGAAAAAAGATTGATTAATAGAAGGGCTGTACTAAAAAAGAAGATAAAAACTAAACCAATAGAGGCTCCTTCTTGCAACTTTAAGGTCTTTGTAAAAAACTCCGTGGTAAGAGTTGTCAAAAAGGCCGTAATAAAAGAGGCTATCAAAAGACGAAAAACCTCTCCTTGAAACAGGTCTTGCTTTACAGGTACCCATAAAAAACAAACCACAATTCCTAATAAAACTGTGTGAGACAAAGAATTGGCAAGCATCGTCATCTTCTTTAAAAGAAGGAAAGTCCCTAAAAAACACGCTCCTACACTGATAAGACACAAAGCAAGTATTTGAACTTCATCTGATGCCAAAGATTCTCTTCCCAATAAAAGGAGAGGAAGCCTTTGAAAAAGAGTCAGAAAAAAAGAGAAAAAAGTATCACCTGAATAAGGATGCATCTTCACCTCTTGGGAATGGGTTGGTCATGGGGGTCTTTTTGAGGAGAAAATAAAGCGCTGTCCAATTTTTTCTCTAAATCCTCATTTAAAATATGTTCCATATATTCCGCTTTTTCATGCACTTCAGAAGGTTTTATGTTCATATGGCTTACTAAGTATAACTCCCAAAGTCTATGAAGCCTTATAATATGAAGGGCTTTGGTCCTCCCTTCCAAGGTTAAAGAAAGAGCTTTTCCCCTTTTTTCCATCCACCCCCGCTTTTGTAACCTCCAGATATAGAAGAAAAACCAAGGAGAAGAAAGAGCTATTTTCTCTTTTATTTCCGCAAGAGAACTTTTCTCCTCTTTGTAGATCGTCTTAAGTAAGTTTTCTATGTGACATTTTCTTCGAAAAAAAAGAACCTGTAAAACTTTATAAATATACCCTCTTTTGGGAGCGAAAAAAAGAGCCCCTATGGCTGAAAAAGAGGCAATCCAAACCATCAAGGGACCATTCGACAGTCCCCCTTGGTATAAAAGAGGAATAAGATTTCCTAAAAAAGCAGAAAAAAAAGCCATAACAGAGGCAATCCAAAACAAGGAAGAAAGTTTTTCTGTAAACTGCCGAGCAAATATAGGAGGAGCTACTAACATGCCCATAATAAGAACCACTCCTACCGACCTCATCCCTAAGACCAAAGCAAAAACAAAGAAAGAAAAAAAAGCGCCTTTTATCAGAAAAAAAAAGGAAGAGGTACTGTAGGAGCTATCAAATAGAAAATGTTGTACAGGACGAAAAAAAAAGAAAAGCCCTAAAATAAGCAGAGAAGAAAATAAACAAGAAAGCCCAAAATAAAAAGAGGGCAAAGTCGCTACCTGTCCCAACAAAAAAGTCTTTACCTCCCTAAAAAGGGCTATCTTAACAAACTGTAAACGACTAAGCGCTAAAACCCCTATGCTCCAAAAAAAAGAAAGAAGAAAACTAAGCGCTGCGTCCTGGGATATCCTTGCTTTTCGAAGGCAAAAATCAAAGGCCAAAAGGGCAAGAAGAGTAAAAATGAACCCACCTAAAAGTAAGGAAAAGGAGGAAAAAACCTCATATCCTATCCAACCTCCTAAAACGATTCCAGGGTAAGCAGCATGGGATAAGGTTTCTCCCAAAAGGGTCTTTTTTTGAACAAAAATAACGCTTCCCATCAAGGCGCAACAAACACATGCCGATAAACTCCCCCAAAGAGGAATTTGAAAAGTGGGATCAGTCCATAAAAGTTTTAAGGCATCAAAAAGCAACATTACAAAACACCCATTGTTGCTACTTGAAGACGAGAAGCTTCTTCAAAAAGCATAGGGCTATTTCCAAAAACGGCCTGTAAGTTCTCTTCTGTAAGGACCTGCTCCAAAGGACCAGAGGCAATGATTCTTTTATTTAAAAAAACCAGTTCATCAAAATACTCTTTCAAACGAGAAAGATCATGATGAACAATTAAAATAGTCTTCCCTTCGTTTCTCCACTGTTTTAGAACTTGTATAATGACTTTTTCAGAAGTAGCATCTACTCCCTGAAAAGGCTCGTCTAGTAAATAAACTTTCGCTTCCTGTGCTATAGCTCTTGCTAAAAAAAGTTTTTGCTGCTGTCCTCCGGAAAGTTGCCCAATCTGCCTTTTAGCATACTCCTTTAACCCCACTTTTTCCAGAGCATCAAAAACCTTTTGTTTGTCAAAAGCTTTGGGTCTTTGCCAAAATCTGAGATGGGAAAACCGTCCCATCAATACCACCTCATACACAGTAATAGGAAAATCCCAATCTATTTCCTCTTTCTGCGGAATATAAGCAATCTTGGTTCTTACTGAAGAAAACGCTTTTTGCCAAAAGGTAATCTTTCCAGAAAGCTTTGGACAAAAACCCATTAGAGCCTTTAAGAAAGTGCTTTTGCCAGCTCCATTGGGACCAATAATCCCTATCATCTTTCCAGAAGAAATAGAGAGAAATACTTCCCAAAGAACCAGATTTTTCCCATAATTTACCGTAAGATTTTCTATTTGAATTACGTCTTGTTTTGACATAGCGCCTCAAAGATCACCTTGGTATTGTGCCTTTGCATAGATAGATATCCTTCTTTTTCCGGCATACAATCTCCATACAAAGGTCTTTTTGCTAACTGTAGTTCTACCCCTTTTTTCCGGGCATCTTGTACTATTTTTTCCAAAGAAGCTCTAGATATATTAGTTTCTGCAAAAATCGTGGTTATCTTTTTTTCCTTAACGAAATCAAGAATTCTTTTTATATCCAAAGGACTAATAGCTCCATCAGGGGCAAGCCCTTCTGGGGCTTGTGCTCGAATTTCTTCTTTTTCTCCTGACAAAAGATAGGCTCTAGCAAAATAGTGAAACGCATCATGACTTGTTACCAAATATCTTCTCTCCGAAGGGATCGTCTGCAAAAGCTCATACGTTTCTTCGTGCTGTTTTAAAAGCTTTTCTTGCAATAGGGAAGCTTTGTCCAAATAAAAAGCCCTATTCTCTGGGTCCAATTCAGAGAGTTTTTCTGCTATCAAAAAAGCCAGCTTAGCCCAGAGAGAAAGATCCATCCAAATATGAGGATCTATTACTTCTTCTCGACGTAAAATTTTTTCAGGAAAGTTCTTTAAAATCTGATCCCCTAAGGCATAAGCTTTAGAAGAATTTTTTAAATAAAAAGCTAAAGAGGCCCCATGTTCCAGACCTAATCCATTATAGAAAATCAGGTCTGCTTCTCCTAGCTTTTCATCATCCCCTTTGACTATTTCATAGCTGTGAGGATCTATCTCTCCCAAAATTAAAACATCAGAAAAAATCTTTTCCCCTCCTATTTCTTTTACCAAGTCTTCAATCATACCAACCGTAGATAGAATTTTCTTTTTTCCAAGAGGTCTTTCTTCTTTTTTGGGGGAAAGTTTTTTTGAGCAAGAAAACCCGATAAAGATAAGTAAACAACATAAAAAAACTTTTTTCATAAAAAGCCTTAGATAAAATAGAAGAATTTATACTAGCACCTTACCCTACTTATTGGCAAAAGCAGCCTTCTCTTTTTGAAATAAAACCCTTTTTAAAAAAGCAAATTCAAATTTACAAATATTTCCTTCTTTATTTCTATTTTTAGAAAAGAGAAAAATCTTTTTTCAAAAAAAAATGGATTAAAAAAATCAGATATGATAAATCCAGATAACAAACTAAATTGATGAAACCATTTAAATTGATTAACAACTCAAAATCTTCTACCAGGGGATATTCGTTAGCTTAACTAAAAAGAGAGATGTTTAAATAAAATAGATAAAGGTAAAGGAAAATCTATGAAAAATTTGAAGGAATTAGAAGAAATAATTACTAAAGCTATTAAAAAAGTAGGAGCTCGAAAAGAAAACGAACTCTGCAAATATCTCCCCATGACAACGGGTGGCTATATGCATCATTTTACTTTGAGAAAAATGAAGACAAAACAGCCTGTGGAATTAAAAGAAAAAATTCAAAAATTTATTATTAATTCTGAAAAGCCCTCAATTATTCCCCCTAAAGCTAGAGCAGCCAGAGGATCTAGGAAAAGAAGAGATCAACTTCTTTTTTCTAAAACACAACTCGAGAGAATGTTAAATATTGCAAAATTGGCAGGAGATAAAGAAATTATCGCTGTGCTTAGCCCTAAAAGATCTTTAACAAATTGCAAAAAAGATTTAATACAGGCAGTTCGAAATAACCGAGTAGATCAAGAGCTTTGGAATGCTTATGTGGAATCAGTACAAGCCTCTCAAACCCTGGCTGAAACTCTTTCTTCGCATTCCTAAAAAAAAGACTACATCCAAGGTTAACGAGGCCTTCTAAGAAAAAGCTTTGTTAGCCTTGAATTGGATTCTAGTAGGGAATTTTCCTTGATTTTTTTCCCTTTTTTTGTAAAATGGATTCTTTCGCACAGGGAAAAATTTCCTATAAATCCCGCGAAGAAAATTTGTGTTAAAAATTTTTACCTATATAGAGGAGCTAACCTTATTATGTCTCAAACAGCAGAACCCCATTTTGGAAAACTGAGATCGCTTCTTTGGCCCGTACACGGTTTCGAGTTAAAAAAGCTACTCCCTTTGTTTTTTATGTTTTTTCTAATTTCCTTTAACTACACCATTTTGAGAGATACGAAGGACACCTTGATCGTTACTGCTCCTGGTTCAGGAGCTGAGGCAATTCCTTTCCTCAAGGTTTGGGGAGTTTTGCCTTTTGCTATTTTGTTTATGCTCCTCTACGCTAAATTAAGCAATAAACTCAGTAAGCCTGTTCTCTTTTATACCACTATAACTCCGTTTATTCTCTTCTTTGCTCTTTTTGCCACCGTCTTATACCCTTTAAGAGAATCTTTACATCCTACGCAGTTTGCTGATACTTTACAGTCTATTTTACCGAAGGGGTTTTCTGGATTAATTGCTATTTTACGCAACTGGACCTTTGCCCTTTTTTACATTCTCTCAGAACTTTGGGGAAGTGTGGCTCTTTCTCTTTTATTCTGGGGTTTTGCCAATGATATTATGAAAATTACTGAGGCAAGGAGATTCTATACTGTATTGATGGTGGGAGCCAATCTTGCTCTTATGGTTTCAGGACCTTTAATTCGCATTACCTCAAAAATCCGAGATACAGTCCCCGCGGGAGTGGATGCTTGGGGGGTTACTTTGAATTATCTTATGACTATGGTGGTCTTTGCAGGATTTGCAATTATGGCTATCTATCATTGGATCAATAAAAATGTCTTGACTGATTCCCGATTTTACAACCCAGAAGAGCAGATAAAAACGAAGAAATCCAAGCCGAAAATGTCTATGATGGAGAGCTTCAAGTTCCTAGCAAAATCCAAATATATTGGATGTTTAGCTCTTTTGGTAATATCGTATGGAATTTGTATCAATATTGTGGAAGTGACTTGGAAAAGTCAGTTGAAGTTGCAGTATCCCAATCCGAATGACTATAGCGCCTTTATGGGGGGCTTTTCCTTTTTTACTGGACTCTTCACGGTTCTTATGACCCTTTTCGTAGGAGGAAATGTCATCCGGAAGTTAGGCTGGGGTTTTGCTGCTTCCACTACCCCGGTTGTTCTCCTTATCACAGGAGCTGCTTTCTTTATTTTTGTGGTATTCAAGGAAAGCTTGATAGGACCTATCGCTGCCCTGGGAACTACCCCTCTTTTTCTAGCTGTTTTGTTTGGTATGATTCAAAATATCTTGAGTAAGTCAACTAAGTACTCTCTCTTTGATCCTACCAAGGAAATGGCCTATATTCCTTTGGATCAAGAGTCGAAGGTAAAAGGAAAGGCAGCAGTTGACGTAGTGGGAGCAAGGCTCGGAAAATCGGGAGGATCTTTGTTACAGCAAACCTTGATCTTAGCTTTTGGCTCTATTGCCGTAGTGACTCCGGTTCTAGGAGTTTTTTTAGGAGCTATCTCTGTAATATGGCTCCTTTCGGTTCGTTCTTTGAATCGCCAGTTTACTAATCTAACAGCAGAAAAAGACGATATTCAAAGAGAAAAACAGCCTTCTTCTTTACAAGAAAAGGCCGCTTCTGCTTCTTAAAAACGTACAAAAAAGCTCCTAAAAATAGCGTTTTTCTCTCTATTTTAGGAGCTTTTTTAGCTGTTGCTAGCCTTTTTGATAATACAGGATTATCGCTCCCTGTAAGGCAAGGAGAAGGTTTTCTTTTTTTACAGCCATAACATACCCCTGATAACATTGGTACCAGGTATAAGAAGAGAAGAGATAGGTGATATAAACCCCTTTTTCTCCAGGGCTTTCTGCCCTATATTCTACAAAAGCAGAAAGAAAAAGCTCTTCTTCTAACTCAAAGAACTTCTCTAAAAACGGCTCCTTCAAAAGAAGAGGAGTAAGACCTAATAAAAGTCTCTCTACTTTTTTTCCTTTTATATAAGCGCCCAAACCTTCCCATAAGAAAGGATCTTTCTCTAAATCCCAGTAGATTCTGCAAGCAGGATCAAAGGCAAGAAGGTCTCCTGGAAAGGGCTTTTGAGGATCTATCACTTTTTCCATAATCTTTTCTAAAAGAGAGTATAAATTCAAAAACCCCTCTTTTTTTGGATCTATTGCAGGAATTACCTTCTTTCGAAGGGCCTCTAAAACCGTAGCGGCAAACCTTGCCTCTACTTTTTTCTCTTCTTGCTGTGCTTTTTGATACTGAACTAAGCAATCTAATAAGGGAGATAAGGAAGAAGGAAGGAAAAAAAACATCTCATAAAGGGCTGGAACAAAGAGGATAAATTGTAAAAAAGCACAAATCCATTCTCCATATCTGGGAGGAGAAATACCTACAGGTTTGTCTTCGAAAAAAAATACTTGCCTTTCCTTTTTCTCAAAAACTCTTGGAATAGTTTTTTTGGTTCGGAGAGAAAAAAGATCTAAGAGAAGTCTAGGAGATCGAATATTTGCCCAAAGAGAACTGGGATAATTGGGATTCTTTTGAATCTCTTTTAATACAAAAAAGAGGGTTCTCTTTTTCTTCTCTCCAGAAGCTTTTCGAAAAAATAGATCTTCCTTTTGTTCATAAAAATCTCCCCTGCGATCCGATATACTTTTGACTTTAAGAAAATCCTCCATCTTTCCCTGTTCCATTTTTTAAACTCAAAAAGTTAAGAAAAGATAAAGATTTATTTTGTTTTAGTCTAGATTTTTTGACTGGGTGGTTTTAAGAAGAACTAGCATAGATAAGACACCTACTTATTTCTCTTAGCTCTTCAGAGGAAATTGCCAAGATTCTCCTCTTTTTAGTAAAATGCTCCTTAAAGCAGTAGGATATTTTACCATGAACTTCTCCCCGAAAAAAATTCGCAATTTCTCCATTATAGCCCACATCGATCATGGAAAATCGACTTTAGCAGATCGTCTTTTAGAAAATACGAAAACGGTTTCTTCTAGGGAAATGAAGGAACAGTTTCTAGATGATATGGAACTGGAAAGGGAAAAAGGAATCACTATAAAGGCAAGACCTGTAACTATGCTTTTTTCTTCCCACGATCAAACCACCTATCAATTTAATCTTATTGATACACCGGGGCATGTTGATTTTTCCTATGAAGTCTCTCGTTCTTTATCTGCTTGCGAAGGAGCTCTTTTAGTAGTGGATGCTACCCAAGGGGTCCAAGCGCAAACATTAGCCAATGTTTTTTTAGCCTTAGAGCGTGATTTAGAAATTATTCCCGTAATTAACAAAATTGATATGCCTGCTGCCCAAGTAGAAGAGACAAAAAAACAGATAGAGGAGATTATTGGACTAGACTCTTCTGAAGCCCTTTGTATTTCTGCCAAAACTGGAAAGGGAATTAATGCACTTTGTGAAGCTATTGTAAAAAAAATTCCCCCTCCTAAAGAAGAACAAAAGGATAGCCCTTTGAAAGCTTTGGTCTTTGATTCAAGGTATGATCCCTATAGAGGAGCTTTAGTTTATGTAAAAATTGTATCGGGGGAGCTAAAAAGACAAGATCAGATCTATTTTATGGCCACGCAAAAAAACACTGAGGTACTCCAGCTTGGAATCTTTTCTCCCTCAGAAAAACAGGTAGAAAAGCTTTCTTTAGGGGAAGTAGGTTTTTTAGCAGGAAATATTAAAGAAACCTCTGACATCAAAGTAGGTGATACCATCACACTGCTCAAGAAAAAAACAGAAAAACCCCTTCCTGGTTTTAAGTTGATTACCCCGGTAGTATTTGCAGGGATTTATCCTATGGACAGTTCTGATTTTGAACTTTTAAAAAATGCCCTTTTAAAACTGCAACTCAACGACTCTGCCCTTTATTTTGAACAAGAAACAAGCTTTGCTTTGGGGTTTGGTTTCCGCTGTGGATTTTTAGGGCTTTTGCATTTAGAAACTACTTTCGAAAGACTTACTAGAGAGTTTGACCTCGAGCTGATTACTACTGCCCCTTCTGTGGTCTACCACTTTTATTTAAAAAAGGGAGAAAAACAAGAGATTGATAACCCTGTTCATTATCCAGACCCTTCTACAGTAGAAAAAATTGAGGAGCCCTGGGTAAAAGCCACCTTAATATCTCCTTCCTCCTACTTAGGAGTTTTAATGAATTTAATTGCTGAAAAAAGGGGGCTTTTACAAAAAACAGAAAGCTCTTCAGGAGAGAGAATTATCCTAACTTGTCGCCTTCCCATGAATGAAATTTTGACTGACTTTAATGACCGACTCAAATCTATCACGCAAGGCTACGCTTCCTTTGATTATGAGCTACAAGATTATCAAAAAGCAGATATCATTAAATTGGAGATAAGGGTAAATGAAGAACCGGTAGATGCTTTTTCTTGTCTTATCCACAAATCCAAAGCAGAGTCAAAAGGGAGAGCTCTATGCGCTAAATTAAAAGAAGTTATCCCTCCTCAGCTTTTTAAAGTGCCCATCCAAGCAGCTATTGGAGGAAAAATTATTGCAAGAGAGACCATTTCTGCTCTCTCGAAAAATGTGACGGCAAAGTGCTATGGAGGGGATATTACCCGAAAAAGAAAACTCTGGGAAAAACAAAAAAAAGGAAAAAAAAGGATGAAGGAGTTCGGGAAAGTAACTATTCCACAAAGCGCCTTCATCGAAGTATTAAAGACTGATTAGAAAGTAAGATTTTGCTACTGCTCTGGCAAGATAAAATAGGAAAAAGTCTCTTGGAAAGTTAACCTGAATCCCTTCTCTTCCAATTCCTTGAAGAAAGGGCCCATGTTTTGTTCCACCTTTTCGGGGACAATCTTATATATCTGCTCCTTATCTATTTTAAGAGGGTAAATAGAAAAGGGGAGATTAAACTCCTTCTTCCATTGTAAAAAATCTTTTTCTAGTTCAACAGGATCTGGAAAATAACAAAAAAAATGCTTCTGATAAAACTCAAGCAAATTCTTATCTTCTTTTGGTAAGCTTATATGATAGATTCTAACGGGGCTGGCAGTTACTCACAAAGATGGCCTCTTCCTTAAAAACAGTCTTGATAAAGACTAAAAGAGAATCTTGAATATGCACCCTTCTTTTTATACAAACTAATTCCTCAGAAAAAGAAGATTCTTTTTGTTCTAAGCAACTTCTATCGGTTTTTACGTTCTTTGTACTCCTTGTAGCTCTTTATCTCCTAAACGAATTAAGACTAACTCATTGTTAGTAAGAGGGGTTTTTACAAAGCAGTCTATATTTGTCCTTTTCCCTTCACTTTTCTTTACTCCTTGCACTACTCCTCGATATATTTCTCGTATTTTTTCACGAAGACCTTGAGCACACTTGAAAGAAACGTAATGATTAGGAGACTCCCCTCCTTCCTTAACAAAAAAAACGAAACGCGCCCCCTCAATGTCTTCTCTGTCTAAAAGATACGGTTTATAGGAGTTTTTTTTAAAAATCTCAATAATAGAGGCAAAAGGATCTAAAATATCCTCAACAGTGACAGAATAAATAAAAGAGCCATCTCTTTGAAAAAGGGGGTTTGCTCCTATAGAGACCCTACCCCCTGCTTGATTTAGGGGAGTACATACCAGATTAAAAACCCCAGAAAGAGCCATAGAACCTCCTAACTACAAAATGTTAAGCAGCGGATTTTCCTCTTTTTCAAAAGTTTTATGCAAGAAAAATAAAAAAATCTAAAACGCGCCCTTAACCGAATCTAGATGCAGTACAATCTCTTGAAGGTTTACACATTATAAGAGCTAGAACTTACCTTTCCTCCTTTTCCCGTCCAATTAGTATGAAAAAACTGTCCTCTTGGTCTATCTACTCTTTCATAAGTGTGAGCTCCAAAAAAATCTCTTTGAGCCTGCAATAAATTAGCAGGGAGTCTTTCTCTTCGGTAGCCATCAAAGAAGGATAAAGCTGCACTAAAACAAGGAAGAGGAACTCCCAAAGAAACTCCTTCTTGAATTACCTTTCTTAAAGAAGGAATGGATCCTTTTATTTGCTCTGTGAAGTACCCATCCAAAAGAAGGTTTTGCAAAGTCTTATTCTTAGTAAATGCTTCCTTGATCTTTCCTAAAAATTTGGAGCGAATGATACATCCTCCCCTCCACATTAGGGCTACAGAACCATAGTTTAAATTCCAGTTCATCTCCTCAGAAGCAGCTTTCATTAACATAAAACCCTGTGCATAGCTTAAAATTTTGGAAGCATATAAAGCCTTTCTCACTTCCTCGATAAAAGCTTTCTTTTCTAAAGAAGGTTTTTTTTCTTCTTGGATAAATACCTTGCAAACCTGACTTCTCTCCTCTTTTAATGAAGAAAGAGTTCTTGCAAAAACTGCTTCCGCTATTAAAGTGACGGGGAGCCCTCTTTCTAAAGCATCCATGACAGTCCACTTTCCCGTTCCTTTTTGTCCTGCTACGTCTAAGATGATGTCTAAAACGGCTCTTCTTTCTTCCTTCTTCTGAAAAATCTGTGCAGTAATTTCAATCAAATAACTATCTAACTCTGTTTTATTCCACTCAGCAAAAATCCCATAAAGTTCTTCATAGGAAACCTGCAAACCATTTTGTAAAAGATCAAAAGCCTCACAGATAAGCTGCATATCCCCATACTCGATTCCATTGTGCACCATTTTTACAAAATGACCGGCCCCTCCTTCTCCTACCCAGTCACAACAAGGCTCTCCTTCAGTTTTAGCAGCTATGGCCTGAAGAATAGATTGAACCTCTTTCCAACCCTCTTTATTTCCTCCTGGCATAATGGAAGGGCCATATCTTGCTCCTTCTTCTCCCCCAGAGATTCCAGCTCCTATAAATAAAATTTTTTTCTCTTTTAAGGCCTCATATCTTCTTTGTGTGTCAGGAAAATGGCTATTTCCCCCATCAATGAGAATATCTCCTTCTTGTAGAAAAGGGAGAAGATGTTGAATAAATTCATCTACAGCAGACCCTGCTTTCACCATAAGCATTACCTTTCTTGGTCTTTTTAAAAGGGAAATAAATTCTTTTATTTCATGGGCTCCCACAATTTTTTTCCCCTTAGCAGGGCCTTGCAAAAAAGTATCCGTTTTCGAAGTAGTGCGATTAAAAACGGCCACTTTATAACCATGATCCTCCATATTTAAAACCAAGTTCTGTCCCATTACAGCCAGCCCTATCAACCCAAAATCTGCTTCTTTTTTCTCCATTAACTTCTCCTAGAACTTGTATTGTTTCTTACTTATCTTGTATCCTGGTCGGCCCAGTTTTTCTTGTCCCCGTAGCTCAGCGGATAGAGCGACCGCCTCCTAAGCGGTAGGTCACCTGTTCAATTCAGGTCGGGGACGCTTTTGCTGCTTCCATAAGGTACGTTCTTTCTTTGTATTTAGTCAAGAATGCCAGGTCTTAAGGTTTTCCTCGATAAATCTTAGGAGGTTACTTCGACTTGTTCAAGTACTGATCAATTCCTTGGGCTACTGCCTTAGCAAGCTCGACAAGATACGATTTTTCCCTCAGTTTTTTTCTCTCTTGTGAATTGGAAATAAATCCACCTTCTATCAAAATAGCAGGAATTTTTGATTCTCTTATCACGTAAAAATTCCCTATTTTAATACCTCTTGACTTGGCCCGAGTTCTTTCAATAAGCCCTTGCAAAACTGAAGAAGCTAGCTTTTTAGATTCTTTAGCCCTTACGAGATCTTTCTTGCAATTACAGTAAAAGATTTCAATGCCTTGTGCTATCTCGTTTTTTGAAGAGTTAAAATGGAGACTAACAAATAAGCTAGCTCTAGAGTGATTAGCAAGCTCTACCCTCCTTGGTAAGGGAACAAAAATATCAGAAGCTCTCGTTAAAACTACCTTATACCCCATGTGATCTAGATATTTACGAACTAACAAAGCTGTGGTTAAAGCCACCTTTTTCTCTTCTAGATAAGGAAGTTTTGCTTTAGTCCCTAGATCAAGCCCTCCATGCCCTGGATCTAAAACAATAATGGGCTTATTCTCTGCCTTGGAAAAGGAAATCCCTGAAGAAGGTACTGCAGACCCTTTTACACAGGAGCAAGAAGCAAACCAAGGGAAAATCAAGAAAAACCAAAACCGCGCTATTGTACTTTTACACAAAACTGCTTTCTTTAAGATAAAGCCACCTCTTTTTCTGCTAAAATTTCTAAAACTACCTGCTTATCATCAAAAGGGATGGTTTGGTTTTGCAGAATCTGCATTTTTTCATGCCCTTTTCCGGCAATCAGCACAAGATCCCCTTTTTCTGCTAGAAAAAGGGCTCTTCTTATCGCTTCTTTTCTGTCTAGGATTCTCTCTTTTTTCTCCCTTCTAGAAAACCCTTTTTCTATTGCTTCTGCTATTTTTTCAGGAGCTTCTTTACGAGGATTATCATTAGCTACAATGACATAGTCAGAATATTTTTCTGCAATTCCTCCCATTTTTTCCCTCTTGAAAGGATCTCTGTCCCCCCCACAGCCAAATACGGTAAAAACTCTTTTCACAGAAAGAGAAGAAAGCGTAGATAAAGTTTTTTCTAAAGCCTTTGCTGTATGAGCAAAATCGATGATAACCATGATGCCTTTTCTTTCTATTCTTTCCATCCTTCCCGGAGGAAAAGCAAGAGTGGGAATCTTCTCTTTTATTTCCGCTAAAGAAATCCCGCTAAGGTGCGCAGTTGCTATAGCAGCCAAGAGATTATAGACATTAAATTCTCCTAAAAAAGGGGTTTTTATAGGAAAAGTCTTATTCTTGTATACAAGAGAAAAACAGGTTCCCTCAAAAGAAAACTGTAGATCTTTTGCACAATAATCTGCTCCCTGACAAAGACCGTAGGTATAGATGCGAGCCTTTGTCTCTTTAGCAATCTCGTGAGAAAAAGGCTCTTCTTGGTTTAAGATGGCTATCCCTTTAGAGGAGAGCTTATGAAAAAGCTTTTTTTTACAGTTTCCATAGGCTTGCATATCTTTATGGTAATCAAGGTGCTCTTTTTCAAGATTGGTAAATATGGCTTTATCGAAATAGAGTCCTTCTACTCGGTTTTGGTCTAAAGCGTGAGAAGTTACCTCCATAACAGCTGCCTTACAACCTACTTTCACCATCTGCTCTAAAAATCGTTGGTTAGTCAAAATATCGGATGTAGTAAGGGTAGAAGGAAACTGATATCCTTTAAAAACGCATTCCACGGTCCCTATGAGACCTACTGACTTTTTCAAGCCCAAAAGGGCTTTCACAAGATAGGAAACGGTAGTTTTTCCGTTTGTTCCCGTTACACCTATGAGCTCTAACTTTTTAGAAGGATCTTTATAAAAACGAGCTGCTATCAGGGCTTCTAGTTTTTCCACTTCTGAAGTAATGATCTGTGTTACATCCTCTAAAAAAGGATCGTATTCAGAAGAAACGACTGCAGAAGCGCCGTTTTGAACCGCTTCTTTGATAAATTCGCGTCCGTGGCTCTGTTTTCCCCTTTTAGCAAAAAAAAGATTTTTAGGGGCAGATTTTCGAGAGTCATTACAAAGCCCAAAGATCCATTTTTCTTTAGAGCCTCTTACACGAATCCCTGGAAGATTTTTCAAAAGAGCCTTTAATTTTCGTTCCATTCTTGATAAAGCCTCCTACATTCTCTGGCTCGTTCTTTCTGTTCTTTTTTTTTCTTCTTTTCTGGAGAAACTCCTAAGTAAAGAAGTGATCTTCCTGCAATTTTACGAAAGATAGGTGCAGCAGAAACGCCTCCATGATAGTTCTTACCTGCCTGAGGAATCCACTTTTTTTTAGGCTCGTCCAGTACAACCGCCAAAACAAACTCGGGATCCTCCTCTGGGGCAAATCCTACAAAACTGGCGATATATTTTTCCTGGGAATATTGTCCTTTTTCCACTTTTTCAGAGGTCCCTGATTTCCCTAAAACCGTATAAAGCTCTATGTCTGCTCTCGGTGATGTTCCCCCTAACTGGGTTGTTAAAAGAAGCCCTTTACACACTTCTTCTACTACTTTTTTATGTAAAACCCTTTCCTTCTCTTGAGAAAAAAGAGGGTTTTCCCAGATGAGCTCTTTCCCTTTTGCAATTTTTCTTACTAGGGTAGGCCTTATTTTGAACCCACCATTTGCTAAGGTAGCAAAAGCGGCTGCCATCTGCGCTGTATTTACTAAAAGATTATGTCCAATTGCCATTGAGTAAGGAGTGGGAACAGACCACTCTGGCCTTTTATTAGGATGCAATCTTCCCGGTTTGGGAATTTTTCCTTCCTCTTCTGAAGGAACTTCTATCTGCGTCTTTTTGCCTAAGCCAAAGATGTGAATAAATGCTTCCCGGTACCACTTCTCTCCTATGTTTTCAAGAATTCTCTGGACCACTTTCCCTAGGTAAATATTCCCCGATTTTTGCAAAGCCATATGAAAGTTCATATATTTACGAGGCCTTCCGTCTTTTAAACGAAACCTTGTCTTAGGAAAAGACCCGTCTAAAGTGGCTATTTTTTCCTCCGGAGTGAAAAGAGGCTCATGAAACTTTTCTTGATAAAAAAAACTCCCCTGTAAACATACTGCTAAAGTAAGAGGTTTCATAATAGACCCCGGCTCAAATAACTCGCAAACAGCCTTTATTTTGGTATGCTCTAAAAGATCTGGATCATTGTAGTATCTTTTATATTCTTCTGGATGAAAAAAAGGATACTGGGCGCTGGCTAAAACTTCTCCTGTATGAGGTTGCATCATAAAAACCCACCCCCCTTTTGCTTCTGCGTCTTCTACTCCTTTTTTTAGTTCTTCTTCACAAATTGCCTGCAGATAGTGGTTAATCGTTAGGTAAACATCGGCTCCATTTTCGGCAAAGCTAAGAATAGGCCCCATTTCCAAGGCATGTCTAGAAGAGCGGTATCCTATTCTTTTTCCCAAATGCCCTTGTAAAAAGGGATGAAACTGCATCTCCAGTCCCCCTGTGGGAAAAGCCTGAAAGGTCTTTCCTTCTTTTTCCTCTTGTACTGTATGCAAAAGTTGTCCTAGAGAAAAACCGAAAGGATACGATCTTTTGTAATCTAACTGAAAATAAAGAGCCTTTTTTGGTATTTTTTGCTCTTTGCAAAAAACTTCCCACCACTTTAGTACTTTTTTTTTCTCTTCTGCCTCTATCCATTTTATAATCTTTCTAGATCTACTCTTCTTATAAAAATTTTCTTTTAGCGTATTCTTTTGCTCTCCCTTTAAAGGAAAAAAAGAGAGGATTTTTTCAAAAATTACCTCCTTTTGCTCTAGGGGTAAAGAATCGGGATCGATGTAGAGATGAAATCGAGGAACATCCATTACCAGTATCTGTTCTTCAAAAAGACCTTTTTTTTTGGAAAAGGCTCCTGCATAAAAAGATCCCCTCATGAAAGGTTCTTGGATAATAAATTGATGCTGTCCTTTGGCTTGTTTAGCCCATTTTTGTCCTTCAATTACTTGGATCTTATAAAACTGTCCCAATAGAAGAGAAAAGAGAAAAAAAAGAAAGAGCCCTAAGACAAGGAGTCTTTTTTTCTCCTGAAAACGCGCTGAAGAAGACATCTCACTTTCCTGTTCCTAAAACAGCAGGAAAAGAAGGACTTGGCTTTGCTTTTTCAGACTTTGGAAAAAACTCTTTTCCCTTTATGGTTAAAACCCCTTCTGCATAAGGGTGCACTAAATGGGAAAACTGAGAAGAGCTGGCAAGTTGCATAAGCCGCATAGGGCTTTCTAATTGATCCACTTCGTATTCATATTCCACAATCTCTTCTTTTAAATGACGAATGATAGAAGATTTCTTGGGGATTTCCATTCTAAGATAGGTAAGATAGTTCTGTTTTTCTACATAAAGATACAAACAAAGGGTAAAGATAATAAGAGAAAAAAAACTCTCGAAAAAAAACCACTTTCTTACCCTTGTCTTTGTATCCATCGCAGCTTTGCTGATCTAGCCCTCCGATTTTTTCGAACTTCTTTCAAACTGGGTCCTAAAGGCTTTTTCACAGACAACCTAAACCCCTTTTCTTTTGCTAAAGCCTTAAAGGTATTTTTGACAACCCGATCTTCTCCACTGTGAAACGAAATAGCAGCTATTTTCCCGTTAGGAGCCAGTCTTGCAGCGGCCAACTCCAACCCCTTTGCCATCTCCTTCAGCTCCTCGTTTACAAAAATACGAATCGCTTGAAAAGTCAAAGTAGCAGGATGTAAATGCTTTTTGCCTCGTACTAGGTAAACGCTTTCTATAATTTCCTTTAACTGCCTTGTCGTCTTAATTCTTTCTTTTTCTCGAAAACGGATAATAGCTTTTGCTATCTTCTTCCAGTTTTTCTCTTCCCCCAGCTCTCGAAAGATTTCTCCCAACTTCTTTTCAGAAAAGCGATTTACTACCTCCTCTGCAGAAACCCCGGCAGAGTTATCCATCCTCATATCCAAGGGTCCTTCCTTTTGAAAACTAAATCCTCGAAATGGATCATCCAGCTGCAAGGAAGAAACCCCAAAATCAAAAAGAACCCCATGGATCTGTTTTACTGCTTCTTGCTGGAAAACCTCTCTCATCTGGGTAAAACTCCCCTGATAAAGTCGAACTTTTTTCTCCCACTTTTCGAGCCTTTCCTTGGCTTTTCGTAGGGCAGAGATGTCTTTGTCGAACCCAATGTATAAGGATATCTCAGGATGCGCCTGTAACAACACTTCTGCATGCCCTGCAAGTCCTACTGTAGCATCTACAAAAACCGGTAAATCACAAGAGGAAAACCCCTCTAATACCTCTTCGACTAAGACAGGAATATGCATTGCGTCTTTACTAAGAAGGCTCCCTTCCTACTTTACTCAAAATCTCTTCTGTAAGTTTTGTCTTAGTAGCTTCTTCTCCCTCTGAACAGGTCCCTTCTTCTAAAAGAAGAAAAGCTTCCTGCATCATGGAATGAAATCCCTCTTTTCTCTCTAAATTCTCTTCGTAAGATTCCTTGGCCCAAATCTCAATCTTGTCTAATACCCCGCAAACTACTAACTCTTTTTGAATACCTACCCTCTGCTTTAAAAAAGAAGGAAGCATAACTCTTCCCAACCGATCACAACCTGTCTGATGCATAGTAGAGAAAAACGTAGTAAAAAAGGGTTGTAACCTACCTACATGCTGCTTTTGCTGTAATTTTTTCACTATTTTCTCAATATCGGACCTTTTATAGATGTTTAAAGATTTACCAAACCCGAGACAAACGACAAACTCTAACTTTCCTTCTTCAACAAGACCTAAACGGAAAGATTGAGGCAAAACAAAACGCCCCTTTTCGTCTAGCTTCAAGGAATAACTCCCGCTGAAGAAAAAACTCATGAAACTTCCCTTTTCCCCATTTTTCCACATGTTAGCAATCTATCTTAAAAACTGGCAAATCTTTTACAAAAAAAAAGAATTTTAGCCTGAAGCTTTTCTCTTTAAGTTATTCATAATAAGAAATTTTCCTTGTTTTTCTTCTTTTGTGGAAAATTGTGGAAAATCTGTTCATAAAAACCTTCTAAACTTCCAAAAAACCTCCTATAAAAAGAAAAAAACTGTTTTTAATATATTTGTTATCAACTAGTTAAGCATTGCTTTAGGGAAAACCTATTCGACAGGTATCTGCTTGTTGATAACTTAGCAAGAAAAACAGATTTGTGAAAAAAATGAGCACTGCTACAATTCAGAGAAAGGACTACTCAGGTGAGCCCATGGCAGATATTGTTCCCTCTATGCAAAAAGACATCCAATCTTCTACACAATATGCAGAGAACGAGCGTCTTTTAGATCCTCTTTTAAAAAGAGAGGAAGACTTAAGCCTTTCTACCCATGCGAAAACGCTTACTTTTTCTACCGTTTTCGACATTGCCAAAGAGCTTCACTTTTCTCATTATTTCTCCTTTTCTCTTCCAAAAACCTTAGCCTTTTTTTTTGCTCCTCAGGACTTTGCTTCTCATACCTCCTCTATTTTCAGCTATCAAATAGTTCCTGCCTTTGGCCCTATAGAAGTTTTGGAAGAGAAAAAGAAAAGATTAAGTAAGAAAGGAAATAGATCTACCCAGGAAAAAAAGATTTTAGAAAAAATGCTACACTGTCTAATAGACCTAGAGGGAGATTTTTCCCTATTCATGGGGCTTAGAGACCATTTTCAAAAAGGATAAAATGAAAGAAAGCTGGATGGAATTTCTTGGATGGCAACCGAAACAGTTGAAGGATTTACAGATGGTTGCTTTCCTTTATCTTAAGCAGGGAAAATACGATGTTGCTAAGACCTTCTTCGAAGCACTCACTGTTTTAGAGCCAAAGCAGGCTTATAACTGGCAAGCTTTGGGCTCTGTAAAGTTAGAGTTAAAAGAGTTTCAAGACTGCTTGGTCTGTCTTGATAAGGCTCTGCAACTCGATCCTCACCACTACCCCACTCTTCTTAACAAAGCTCAAGCCTTGTTTTCCTTAGGACATCTCCCTCAAGCCTACGAGATTGTAGAATCGTTAAAATCATGTTCTGATGCAAAAGTGGCGCGGCAAGCTGCCCTTCTTTATACCCTTTTAGAAAAAGTAGGTTGATCTCTCTTTTGATGCTAAAAGAGTTAAAAAAAAAGCGCTTTTTTTTCTCCAAAATCTATTGCACAAACCTTCTGTAAAATGCTAACTTTACGCTATGAAAACTTCTTCTTCAAAGAAGATATGTAAACCATTCAAGGCTTAAAAATACAGGGTATATGTCCTTAGAAACCGCCATAAAAAGCCCTTGGGAGTTTTTTTTACAGATCCTAAAAAAAAACTCCAGTTCTACAGAGTTCCAAAATTGGATTTCTCCTATTTCCTTGATAGAAGAAAGTTCTTCCCAGCTTGTTTTAGGGGTTCCTAATGTTTTCGTAAAAGAATATTTTCTGGAAAACTTCAAGAAAGAGTTAGGAGAGTTTTTTATTTCTACGGGCATCGCAGAAAAAGATATTGCCTTTATCATCCAAGAACCCAAAGTCGTTTCTCCTTCTGTTTCGATAAAAAAGCTGTTTTCTCCTACTTCAGGACTACAGAAAAATTATACCTTTGAAACCTTTATAGAAGGCCCTTCCAATCAGTTCGTAAAATCTGCTGCAGTAGGTGTAGCCCACAGACCAGGGAAAACCTACAACCCCCTTTTTATTCATGGAAGAGTTGGTCTAGGAAAAACCCATTTACTGCATGGTATCGGCCATTATGTAGAAAAGCACAATCGAAAACTGAAAGTTCAGTCAATAACTACAGAGGCTTTTATTAATGATTTAGTGGATCACTTAAAAAATAAGTCTGTAGATAAGATGAAAAAACACTATCGAAATTTGGATGTTTTACTGGTAGATGATATTCAGTTTTTGCAAAGCAGGCTGAATTTTGAAGAAGAATTTTGTAATACCTTTGAAAGTTTAATTCATCACAATAAACAAATCGTTATCACCAGTGATAAACCCCCTTCAGAACTCAGACTTTCTGAACGACTTACAGCAAGAATGGAATGGGGGCTAGTAGCACACATAGCCCCTCCTGATTTGGAAACAAGGGTAGCCATTATCTATCAAAAAGCAGAGCAAAGAGGACTGGAACTAAGTGAAGAAATCGCTTTTTTTATCGCAGAGCATATTCATGTAAACGTACGCCAAATAGAGGGAGCTATTAACCGTCTTTATGCCTATTACAATCTCATGAAAATCCCCTTAACTGAGGAAAAAGTAGTGGAAATCTTATCTGAACTAATTCAAAAGAGCCCTTATCATAAGGTAAGTATCGAGCAAATTTTACAGTCTGTCGCAAAACTCTTTGAAGTAAATATCTCTGAAATGAAAGGAGAAAGTAGACAAAAAGAGATCGCTTTGGCAAGACAAGTTGCTATGTACTTGGCAAAAGAGCTTCTTCCTGACTCTTTAAATAAAATAGCCTCTTTCTTTGGAGGAAGAACCCACTCCACCTTAATCCATGCCTGGAAAAAAGTGGGACAAAAGCTAGAAAAAGACGACTCTTTAAAGACTCAGATAGCTTTTGTAAGAAAGTCTCTTCACCCTTGATCTTACTTTTTACTCTGTTAACCTAGCATTTTTACATCAAGAAGAGAGAGAAAAAAAAGTTTTTTATAAGAATAGGGCTCTAAAAGTTTCTCTATTTTTTCCTCTTTTTCTTCTTCCTTGAATAAAGAGAGGAGGAGGATCTTCTTTCCTTGCAAAAAAACTCTTTCTTGCCTTTCTGAAAAAGGAATTTTTAGAAAACGTGCTACATTCTTACTGATTCTTTCTATACAGGGAGAGGAAAAAGCCTTAAAGAAAAGAACTCCTTCCATATTCTCTTCAAAGAGAGAAAGAAGCTGATACACGAAGAAAATAAAAAAAATCTCCTTCAAAAAAGAACTTCTTTCCAGCTCTTGCTGCAAACAAATAGCAGAGCCCCCATATTCTATCATGTACTTGGAGGAAACCTTGCGTAGCTCCTTCCCACAGTTTTCACATCTGTCGTATAAACAAAAAGAAAAGCACTGCCTGCACCGATTTTTTCTGGTAGTAAACTCTAAAAAAGACCAACAGACATGACAAAAAAGCCTCTCTGAAGGTTCTAACCTTATTTCGCAATGAATACAATACTGAGGATAGAGAAAAGAAAAAAAAGAATCTCTTAGAGAAAAAAACATCTTTTTCATTGCACTGAATATTATCCAGCTTTAAAAAATGCTTCCAGAGAAACTTCCTCCAGTTTTTTTGCTCTACCTAAAAAAAGCTTTCTAGGACGCAGTGCCTCAAGCAGCTTCTTTAGCCCCTTCTTTTGTAAAAAAACAAACCCTGCTGACTGCAAAACAGAGACAAATTGGGTAAGACCTTTCGAGAGTTTTTCCTCTTGAATATAGATCACTATCTTTTCTTTCTGCTGCCTCACAAAAAGTTGTTCCAATAAAAACGAAGAAATTCCTTTTTCACTACTTAAAGATACCACGGAAAAAGGTTTTTTCCTCAGCATTTCCGTCAGAGCTCGAAGCTGCGTTTCCTCGAAGATTTTTATACTGGTATCTGTTTGTACCATCTTTTTAGCAAGATCAGAAAGAGCCACTCTCACACATCCTACTCTTTCAATAGCGATACTCGCAGCCATATTTGCTAAAGAAGCTGCCTCTGTGATAGTAAGCCGGTTTGCAAGAGCCAAACAAATTACTGCTAAAACAGTATCCCCTGCTCCTGTTACATCTTTTACTTCCTTAGCCTGGGCCGGGAAATGCACTACCTCAGAAGAGGAAGCAGAAAGCCAAGAGATTCCCTTTTCAGAGCGGGTTACTAAAAGATGTTTCACTTTTGTCTTTTGTAAAAGAGCTGAACAAATCTGTTCAAAAGAGCTTTCTTCAGAAAGAGGGGAAGCTTCGATAGCTTCTGTTTGATTTGGTTTGATAAGATAAGCCCCTTGGTATTTAGTAAAGTCCTTCCCTTTCGGGTCTACGACAACAGGAATTTTTCTTTGGGAGGCCTTCTGGATTAAAGCTTGCAAAAAAGAGGGTGTCAAAAGCCCTTTTTGGTAGTCTGAAATAGCCACTATTTGCACCCTTTCTAGCAGAGGGAATAGCTTTTGTAAAAGAACAGCTTCCTTTTCTTTCGAATAAGGAGTAGCCTCTTCCCAATCTACTCTTAAAACCTGCTGCGAACTGGCAATGAAGCGATTTTTTACAGGGGTTTTATAAAACGTCTCCTCAAAAAGACAAGAAGTATCAATCCCTTCTTGCTGTAAAGCCTGTTTTAAGGCTTTTCCCTGTAAATCTTGACCTATTCTGCCAAAAGGAATCACTTTTGCTCCTAAAGAAGCTAAATTTAAAACAACATTCCCTGCTCCTCCAGGAAGATTTTTTTCTTCTTTTACTTTTAAAACAGATACAGGAGCCTCCGGAGAAACTCTTTTTACTTCTCCTAAGGTATATACATCGAGCATGAAGTCCCCCACCACCAAAACAGTGACAGGCTTTAATCTGGTAAAAGAGCGAAAAAGCTCTACCATCTCTCTTCTCTTATAAGGTAGTTATTCACGTAATCATCTACAGATTCTTCTATTTCTGTAAAAGAAAAAGAAGGGGCTAAACGGAAAAATTTTCCCATTTCTGCCTTGGTATAGTTTTGATAGCCCTTGACCATCTCTTCTGGCATATCCACATACTCCAGAGAAACCTTTTTACCAAGCGCTTTAAAAAGAGCCTTAGCAAGACTATTCCAAGTAACAGCTTTCCCTCTTCCTATATTGAAGATACCAGAGGCTTTCTTCTTTTTCCTTTGCTGCAAGAGAAAATAGGTCATCTTCACTACATCCTTTACATAAATAAAGTCTCGAACCTGTTCTCCATCTTTATAAAGATGAGGCTCTGTTGATTTAAAAAGCTGAATGGTTCCTTCCTCCTTTACTTTATGCGCCATTTTGTAAACCATAGAAGCCATCCTTCCCTTATGATTTTCATTGGGACCAAACACATTAAAATACTTTAGACCCACTACCTGGTCTAACTTTTTCTTCTCATAAAGCCATAGATCAAAAAGATGTTTGGAAAACCCATAAAGATTTAATGGCTCATACTGATACAAAAGAGATTCTTGATCAGAAAACCCCAACTTTCCATCTCCATAAGTAGCGGCAGAGGAAGCATAAACAAACGGGATCTTTTCTTTTAGAGCCATCTCTACTAAGCGAATGGAAAAACGGTAATTATTTTCTAAAAGATAATCCCCTTCCCTTTCTAAAGTATCAGAACAGGCACCTAAATGAACGAAAGCCTCTATCTGGTTTTCTTTCCCTTCTAAAAAAGAAAAGACTTTTTCCTTTGAGATAAGCTCTTTAAATCGTTTTCTTCTCAGGTTTTTCCATTTTTCTGAGTTTTTGAAATCATCCACTAAAATAAGGTTATCTATTCCTAAATCATTGAGGTGTCTGACAAAACAAGAACCAATGAATCCACAGGCTCCCGTAATTACTATAAAACGCATAGGTATTCTCTTAAAAAAACGACTTAGAAAAGCATAACAAAAGGACTTTTTTAAGTGTAAGATCCTATCTAGGAGTCTTACATATCAGAAAAAAAACTTTTTTTTCGATTTAAACTCCATTTGGGATCTTGCAAATTTCCCCGGATTTTTATAATAAAGTTTTCGGTAAATTTAAAAAGAACATATTGCTTCATCTTTACATTGATATGAAGATTACCCTGTAGGTCAATGTAAGCAGGCGTGTCTTTTTCTACTAAGAAAAACTTAGAACGGTTGTTTTCAGAATAGGCCTCATTGAGAGCCGTCAATAAAAATCTCCCCTCTTTCAGTTGAAGCTCTACATCGCCCCTTACAGGAATTAACAGCTCTAAATCAAGCCCAAAAATTCTTCCTAAAACATCAGAGGGAATATCCAATAGGGTATGCTCCCTTTTAAAGGAATTGATAAAAAACAACGATCCTTTCGCCGTAAAACTGGACATATCCTCTAAATAGCCTTGCACTTGTTCTAACAAGGCTGATCTAATTAAAAAAGGTTGTAGAGCTTGAGGTTCTTTTCCCGGTTTTTTCATCAAAGAAGGGCGGAATTCTTTCACTTGTATTTTAGGAATATAAACCTTTCTCCCCTTCGCGGTTTTTTCTATACAAAGAGACTCTAGTTTAAGCATCCCACAGGAATCGCTCATCTTTAAGTCCTTTAATTGTAAAACCAAAGGATCCCACTCTATTTTAGACAGTAGCGTTTTAAAACGAAATCCCCCTATCTCAAAATCCCTTGCAGTAACAATTCCTTCAAATCGGGGAATATTGTCATAGGAGAAAAGACCCTTTAGTTCGTATCCTTCTCCCAGTTGCGCTTTTTCTAAAAAAGAGCGAAAAGGGGAGGGTAAAAGGGGTAAAAAACGGAAAAAATCAAAATAAAGAGTCCCTAGAAGAGTCCCCTTTTTCTTATCAAAACTCTTTTCAAAAAGAGAAGCCTCTATACCAAAAAAATTTCCCTTCATTTCCTGAATACGCAAAAATTCCTTTTCTTCCAAGCTCCAAACTATGGTAAGGGGATTTTTTTCTTCTTCCTTTTCCTGAAAAACTACTTCTCCCCGTAAAAAGGGAAAAAGATCTGCTTTAGCTTGAAAGAAAAAAGAAGTTTTTTCTCGAAAGCACCTACCTTTTAGAAAACAGTTTTGCGGTTCGTAAGTAAAAGATAGGTCCTTGAAAGTATAGATTTCTTCTCTAATGGGAATATATAGCTCTTTTAAATCAAAAGAAAAAGAATCCCCTTGGGTAGCTAGCCGAATATCTCCTGTCCATTCCAAATCTCTTTTCGTTTCATCAATCAACCAGGAGGGAGAGATAAAAGATAAAACCTGACTAGACTGCAGCGCTTTTTCTAAAAAAGAGGAAACATTGCCTTTTAAGTGCACTTCTGCCTTTTCAAAAAACCATTGGTCATCAAAATGAAGCGCGCCCACTTTACAAAAAAGAGAAGAAAGATCTACATCCTCTGAGAAAAGACGTAAACTCAAGCCCTTTAAAAGAGCCCCTGTTGAAGAAGAGTAGTGAAAATAGGTCGGTTTTTCACTGAATAAAGTGAGGTGTTTCCACTTAATCTTCTGAGGAGAAAAATCCAGATCAACCTGCCAAGAGAGGGTTTCTTTTTTATGAATAGGTAACAGGTTGTTTTCTGAGGTCTCTTTAGCTGCTTTCTCCTTTAGTTCCTGATGTTTCAGGGCATTTTGGTATATAAAAAAACACCCCGAAGCTTGAAGATCTCCCTGAATATTTTTAAAATAGGAAGGAAACTTCTCTGTTTGAATCCACAAAGACTGAAGATTCCCCGAAATTTTTGCTCTATCCTGTAGGGAAAAATCCCCTTCTACCCGAAAGCAAGAAGGCTCTTCTACAGAAAAGAAAAAACGATTTACCTCTAAGGGATTTACTTGCCACCTCCCTTGAGCTACTACCCTCCCCAATTTACATGACTCAATACACCAGTCTGCCGCTTCTTTTTTTGCTAAAAATTGCAAAGGAGCCTCAAAGATCTCTTCTACACCCACTTTCTCTGAGCTAGCTAAAATCCAATTTTTCTCTCCCAGTTCATAAGTTATTTCTACTTGTCCAAATAGTTTTTTCTCCCAGTAAGAAGAAAGCTCTGGGAAAAAGGAGAGTTTTTCTAAATCTAGGAAAAAAGATCCTTTCGCCACTTCTAAAGAAAAATCTTCTTTCAGTAAAAACTGCTCTAGCTTCATTTTTTTTCCGATAAGATGGGATAGGACCGGATCTAAAGAAAGGGTATATCCTTCCCCTTGTTTCTGTAGAAAAAATTTGGTTCTCGCTAGCTCATAATGTTTTTTTTCTATCCTAGCGTCACAAAAAACCCCTTTTTCTTCTTTCGAAAAAAAAGGAACGTAAAGCCTCAAAGGATTTTTTTGCCCCACTGTAAAAAGATCTGCCTGAAGATCTCTCACACAAAGCTCTCCCTCCTGCTTTTTCTCTATTTTTGCAGAAAGATGTTCTAGAAAAACATAAGGAAAAGCCTCTGTATTTCCCTCAAAAATCTCCCCGTGAAAAGACCAAATAGGATCTTCTTTCTTCCGCAAAAATCCTTTTACGTAAAGCTCTTCTCCACAAAATTTACCCTCTGTAAAAGCAAAAGGGGCTCTTTTTTTCATAAACTGAGAGCTAAACTCCAAAGACTGTTGTAAAGAAGCCTTTATCTTGTCTGCAAATAACTCAAAAAGAAGATCTTTTTCCATAAATTGTAAGAAGCCTTTTCCTTCAAAAGAGACTCCTTTACAAAGAGCTTGTTCTAGAGAAAAAAGAACTTCTTCCCCTCTTTTATGAGCTACCCCACGAAGCTTTTCGAAAAAAAGCTGTTTTTCGGGAATAAAAAGAGAGGCCTCTTCTAAGGAAACATCTATATTCCACTCTCTTTTTCCCTTTTCCCAGAAAATATGAAAAGGCTTTTTAGCTTGCGGAAGAAAAAAATGAAAGTCCTCTGTCTTACAAGCCAAAAATCGCCCTTCTCCTTCTAGGGAAAATGTATCTTCCTCATAATTTAGTAAAAAAGTGCTCTCCCCTTCTGTTTTTAGCTCCCCTTGCCAAAAAAAATTGAGCTTTTCTAAAGGAAACTTCCTTGCAAAAAGCCATCCCCTTTGTAAAGCGGTAACGACAAGTCCCTCATACAGACATTCCCCTCCCCCTTTAAAAAAAAGCTCCTCCCTTTCCCAAAACATCTCTGAGGAAAAAAGAAGTTTTTTTTCCAAAATTTTCCCGGAGGCTTTTAAGGCAATATCTTCTTCTACAAAAGCAGGAACCTTTTTTTTCCAATTCTCAGGAAGATTTTTTCCCTTCCCTTTTGCCTGTAAAACAAAATCTACGAAAGAAAGAGGCCCTTTTATCTGCACATTTGTTTCAAACTGATGAAAGAGCCCACTGAGATGGCTAGTGCAAAAAAGGTTTTCCTGCATCTTTACATGCCCTTTTCCCTCCTGAACCCAAGATACCTTTTCCCTCTCATAAAAAATCCCTTCCAAAAGGGAGTCCATCTTGTGGACAAAAAAGTCTTTCCTTTGAGGAAATAACCCCTTCCACGAAGCTTTTGCTGAAAGCTCCCCCTTTTTTATACAAAAATTTTCTTCCTGTTTTGCCAGAAATACATCTTCTACTTCTGCCTCCTTTATCACCAGTTGGGTATTTTCAGAATTTATCAAAAACTGCAAAAATCCCTTAAAATTCCCCCTTTCCCACTTCCAATCCAAAAAAGAGAAAAGATCCTTTGAAGGGGTAAAATAAGAAGATTTAAGAAAGGGAAAAGAGATAGCAAGCTCCAGCCCTTCCCTGCTACCTTTTCCTTCAAAGAAAATTCTATCTCTTCCGAGTGAGGGAAATGTTATATCTGCTGTTAGCCAGTTTTCTCCCATCTCAGAAAAAACCGATCTTCCTACTAACTGAACCTCTTCTTTTTTAAAAGCCTCAGCTTGTAGCTCTATCTTACTTCCTAACAAAGGATTGTAGGAGAAAGAGAGATTTCCTTTTTGTAGAAGGGGGGTGTTTTTCAGGAAAAACTCTAACCCCAAAACTTCTAAAAAAAGAGGGTTTTTTCCCCACTTTTGTAAAAAATTATCCTTATAAAAAGCATATTTTCCCTCTCCTAAAGGAAAATTGGCCTGTAGGTCTATTTTTTTGGCAAAAATATGAAAATCCTGTTTTTTCAAAGAAAGGTCTTGCAAAACTGTTTTAAGATAAATCAATTTATTTTCCTGAAGATCCCAAGAAAATTCCCCGGTTATTCTTCCTCCTAGAAATGCTAAATTTTCAAAAGGAAAAAGAAAACCCCACTGGGATAATGGAGCTTGAAAGCAGCATATTTCCAGCTCAGAAAGACCTTTTTTTTTCACAGAAATCTCTCCCCGCCTTTTTATCCCTAAGAAAAGCTTTTTTAAAGAAGCGTCATAGGTTACACATCCTGATTCTATAGGCTCCTTCCTCCCTTCTTCTTGAAAAGAGAAGCTACCTTTGAAAGAGTTCAAAGAAAAAAAAGAACTCCGTTTTTTAGAAGAAAAAGAGGGAAATTCTTGGGGGAAAAAATAGAGGTGAGGATTTTCTAGGGTTATCTTTTTAGAAAAAGAGATCTGTAAAAAAGGGGCTTGTAAAGAGCTTTTCTTCTCCCGAAAAGCAGCTTTTATTCCAGAAAAAGAGACCCCATTTAAAGAAAGTTCCACTTTCTCGTAGGTAAAAAGCACTCCTTTGAGCAAGGCCTTTTTCTTCACATAAAACCCTACAATATCCCCTAGAAAAAAAAGGAAAAGAAAAAAGAAAAAAGAAAAAAAAAGAGCCCATTTTTTTTTTCGTAGCATCTCTGTATTCCTTTCTCTATCTATGACTTTAGCAGCTTAACATACTCTCATACTCTGAGGGATCTAAAAGAGAGTCATACTCTTTTTTAGAAAAAGGCTCTAACTTAACAAGCCACCCCTTTTCTTGAGCCGATTGATTGATAAGGGAGGGATTTTTTATAAGCTCTTCGTTAATTGCAACGACTTTCCCACTTAAAGGAGTGCAAATATCTGTAGCTGCTTTTGTAGACTCTAACACACACATCTCCTCTCCTTTTTTCAAAAAGGTTCCTATTTTGGGTAACTCTATGTATACGATCTCCCCTATTTCCTCTTGAGCATATTCTGTAATTCCAATAACAGCTTCCTCTTTTTCTAGCAAAGCCCATTCATGGGTCTGTGAAAATCTCATAACAAACTCCTTATTGCAATACAAAAATACAAAACTTAAGCATTTTCCAAAACGAAACTTGCCCACAAATGGGGATTTTTTTCAGGAAAGAAATTTTCAGAAGAAGTGGCAAAACTCTGAGGAAGGCCTCCTCTGCGATTTACCTGATAGGTAAAACCAAATCTTTGAAATTGTGTAGGATCGAAACCATGAAGCGCATAAGAGGGGATCTTTATATCCATAAGATAGAACTTCTTTTGTATGTCCACCTCAACCGCAATTTCTTTAGGATCTACTAGAGGATGAAATTCTTCTCCCCGAAAAGAAGAGAGCTCTTTTACTAGAAAACCCTCTACTTTCTCTGGAAAAAAGACAAAATGATGGCAAAAAGAGTGGAAGTAGCTTTTATTTTTAAGATCTCTTGTATCAAAAAAAAGCTCTACTGAATCCCCTCTTCTAAAGTCAGGATATACTACCTCTGGCAAAATATGCTCTACCCTAATTTGAAGATATATCCCCTCTTCATTCCACCCCATGTGAATCTTAGAAAAGGCTTTTTCATCATGAAAAAACGCAGGAGAAAAAAGAAGGTATTTCTTTTTCCCTAATTCCGCTTCTGGGGAAAGTTTTTTCAAAGGAAGAGAAAAAGAAAACCAAGCTAAAGGAGATAAAGGGGGAACTTCTTCAAACATGCCTTCAAATATCTTCCAAAAACTTCTTTATACGTTGATATTGGCCCTTTCTTCTTAAGGAGAGCTTCTCCTTTTTTTCCAAACAGTCCTCCTCCTTCTTCTGTAATACCTGAAAAAAGGAAAAGTCTTCCCCTACTTTGAAAGAAGAGTAAGCTTTTTCTCCTGTATCAAGTGCCTCTTGAAAAAGGGGAGAGTCCGCTTCAATCCATAAGTCTTTTTCCTCCAAAACAAAAGGTCTTCTTACAGATTTGCCTGAAGTTATATCCCGATAAAACGTTTCTGTAACCTGATATAAGCAGGCCTTTTGAGAAAGCTTTAAACGACCCAAAAGCTCTTTTACCTCTTCAAAGGGTTTTTTCTTTCCTCCTTCTTTAAATAGGGAAGGATTTTTTTCTTCTAGGTCCTTATATTGCGTAAAAAGCTGCTCTTCTATTTTGTTTTGTAAAAGACCTTTTTTCCATACCTCTTCCAGAGAAAATAGAGAAAAAGCTCCCTTTTTCTCTAAAAGTTCGACAGCCAAAACCCTTTCCCCTTCCTGATAGAGAAACTCCTCCCCCTCTTGCGCCCCTTCTAATAGGGAAAGAAAAGACAAGGGATTTTCTACTTTTTCAAAGAAGAGCTCTTTTGTTCCACTTACTAAAATCTCTTCTTGTTTCTTTTTTTTCTTTTTCAAAAATTCGGAAGCCCATTCTTTTTTTTCTAAAACCATCTCTCTTCTTATAAAAGCCTCTATTTCTTTCCTTTTTTCCTTAGAAAGGGTTTCTAAAGAGCTTGCTATTTTCCCTTCCACTAAAAGCAGAGGGAATTTTTCCCGTATCTTTATCCCATTTTCCCCTATAGAAAGCCACTCTAACATTTTTTTCGTAGCCACTTTCAACGAAGCTTCCTCTACAGTTACTTCAGCCCATCTTACTCGATATGCTTGATAGACTAGCTCTGGCATTTCTTTCTTTACTTCGTCTGCAGGAAGAAAAGAAAGGTCTGTGCTTTTGGAAAAGTCTTTCCCTACTTTTTCAAGATAAAGCTGAGAGGCTAATGTATCGAAGGTATTTTTTCCTTTTATCTCAGGTTTTAGGGAAAAAAGATGGATCTTTACAGACTTTATGGGTCTTTTCCTTTCAGATGCCTTATACTCTTTTTCAGAATTAGCACCTACTTTATCAAGCCACTTTTGGAAAAGAAGCACTTTCTCCCAAACCCTAAAAAAGGCTTTCTCAGAAAGGGAAAGAAGCTGCAACTGCTTTTGAAAAATAAGCTCTACTTTTTCGGAAGGAAACTTTTTCCGTAAAGAGGAAAAAACCCGTTGCCTTCCTTCCTGTTTTGATAAGAAAATGCCCTCTTTTTCTGCATAAAAAGCCCCTTCTAAAATAAGCTCTGCTATCTCTTCTATAAACCCTTGCGAAAACCAGTCCTTCATGCCGCAGAAGCCGAATAGGGAAAACTCTTTTTCAAAAAAGGCAGGATCTTGGTACAAAGAGAGGTCTTGTTGCAAGAGCTGCCAAATCTTTTCTTTGGTTTTTATAGCAGGATACCTCTTTTCCTCTAGAAAAAGACGAAAATAGTTTTCGGGAGAAAAGGTTTCTTTCAGTTTATGAAAAGCCTCCCACAAAGAAGGCGCCTGTTTTTTCCATATCTCTTCTACGCTTAAAAAACCCGCCTTTGGATGCTTGTATAGAGAAAACCCTTTGATTCTCTGCTTTTTATTCTCCCAAAACTCCTCATTAAAGCCTTTGCTTTTTTCAAATAATAAAGAAGCTATTTCCGTTTGTAAAAGATAGTCATCAAAAAAGGCATCCTGAATAAAATTGGGAGGGTTTGAAAAAGGATCTGTGGACAAAAGATACGATAAGATCTTTAGCTCTTCCTCTTTGATTTTAACCCCTTTTTTCCCTACAAGAACCCTTTCTTTCTTTGAGCTGCCTTCCAAAAGGGCAGAAGAGACTCCAAAAAAAGAAAAAGAAAGAATAACTACCACAGCCACTACAGCGAAAAGACCCTTCTGATATTTTCTGAAAAACCCTAACATCTTCTTCTCCCTTTAGTAAGCTCGTCCAAAAACGGCTTTTTTTCCTTTTTTTTTGGTAAATATACAAGACCCTTCTTCCTCTTCCAAAAAAAAGCAACGAAGGGTAACTCCCAAATCTTTTTGAATCTTCTCTTCAAGACCACTTTCTTCTTCAAAAAAACAAGAAGCAAATCCCTTTTCCTCTTCTTCAAAGAACGCATAAAACTCTTTTTCTGAAGAGATTTGATGAAGGTTTTTTTTCTGAAAAGAGTCTAGATTGCTTCTTATTTTATCGTCCATTTCTGAGAGAAACTGAGACAGCTTTTTCTCAAACTCTTGCAAAGAATAAAAATGCCTTTGAGTTAAGTCCCCTAATCGAAATAAAACAGAAACTCTTCCCTCTTCTACTTCTCTAGCTCCTATCTCTACACGAATAGGTACCCCCTTTTTTACCCAAGACCAGTTTTTCTCTCCTCCTCTGATATCTCTTTCATCTACCAAAATCCGAAGAGGCTCTTTCCCATAAAAAAGCTCCTCCCACTTCTTTTGTAAACTCGCACAAAAGGTGAGTATCTCCTCCCTATTCTCCTCTTTGAAAATGGGTAAAATAACGATCTGATACGGAGCAATTCTACAAGGCAAAACCAGTCCATCATCATCAGAGTGACTCATGATCAAAGCCCCTATCATCCGAGTTGTAACTCCCCAAGAAGTAGTCCAGCTATATTTTCTTTCCCCTTTTTCATCTTGAAACTGAATTCCACAAGACTTAGAAAAATTTTGCCCTAAAAAATGGGAAGTCCCCCCTTGCAAGGCTTTTTTATCTTGCATCATCATCTCCAAGGTATAGCTCTTTTCGGCACCTGGAAAGGTTTCTCTTTTGCTCTTTACTCCTAAAATAGGTTGCAGCGCTAAAAGATCCTGAAAAAACTCCCCATACATATGAAGTATAGTAAAAGCCTGCTCTAAAGCCTCGCCCTTTTCCATATGAACAGTATGTCCTTCTTGCCACAAAATCTCACAAGTTCTTAAAAAAAGACGCGTTCTCATTTCCCAACGAACAATATTGGCCCACTGGTTTATTTTTAAGGGAAGATCTCGATAGGATTGCACCCACCTAGAAAAAGCCTCTCCTATAATCATCTCAGAAGTGGGCCTTACAATATAAGGCTCTTCTAACTCCCCTTTGGGAACAAGCTTTCCTTGTTCATTTACTTCTAGTCTATGATGGGTAACTACCGCACATTCTTTGGCAAACCCCTCTACGTGTTTTGCCTCTTTTTCCAAAAAACTCAAAGGAATAAACAAGGGAAAATAGGCATTTTGGACCCCTTTTTTTTTAATTCTCTGGTCCAGCTCTTTTTGGATTTTCTCCCACAAGGCATATCCGTAAGGCTTCAAGATCATACAGCCTCTTGCAGGAGAGTGCTCTGCTAAATCAGCAGCCTCAATCACCTCCTGATACCACCTAGCATAGTCCTGGGATCTTGTGACAGATAGAGCCTTTTTCCTTTCTTTCATAAAAAACCCTTTATTCAAGGGGTCAATATAGCAAAAAAGTCTCTATATCGAAAGATTTATTCTAGGGAAGATCGCTTTCATTCCCCGAGAGAAAAGCTGTTACTATGTTGTTTTCATCCTCCGAAAGAGCTATCTTTTTTTCTTCCTGTACTACTGTAAAAAGAAACGTTTTTTTCTCTGGATTTTGCAAAATACCTAAGAAACTCTCCTCAAAATTCGGTGAAAAAGAACCCTGCATGCTAGTACAGAGATTAGAAAAGTTCCTTAAAAAAATCCTTCTCTCATATCCTGGAACCTGCCTTAAAAAGAGTTTTGTATACTGCGTTATCAAATCCCTTGCCGATTTTTCAGGCAAAACATTCTCGTTTTCCCTTGGATTTTTATCCTTTTTCCAAAGTGCCAAACCAAAAGAAGAGGTTAAGTAGATATCTTTATCTGGAAAATCCGATAGAAGAAGCGATGCATCTCCTTCAAAACTATCACAGCAGAGATAGAAAATATCCAATTTTGCTAAAACCGATTCAAAATCTTCAGGCAACTTCTCTATAGGGCTTTGTAACAAATAAAGTTTCTTTAAATTCCCGAGACAACTAAGATCCGGTATTAAACTTAAGCTACCATTTGTATCTTCTACCCGTAGTTTCTCTACTGCTGCAAGAGCTGTTCCAAGACTCTTCTTATTGGTATCTTCCAGACCTGTATTAAGACATTGTAAAATAGCTCCTTCAATGGTAACCTCCTTAGCAGAAAGATTCGAAAATAAATTCCTCCATAATTCGCAAAAGCCTTTTTCCAAAATACGAAACTCGTCCCCAATTTCCCACTCAGACTCTTGCAGGGAGTTAATTTCGTTTTTTACTCTTTCTTTTTCCCGAAAAGTGTTGAAAGAACCAAATAAAAAAGCGAAAAAGACAAAAGCAACCAGTTTTACAAGAAAAGTGGTAGCAAAAAGGGTTCCATAGGCAGCAGATACCGCTGCCCCTACAAAGGGAAAGGCGCAAAACAACACTCTCTTTGCAAAGTCTCGATAGCAAAAATTGTCATTCCCATCTAAAAAAGATTCCCGGGCTAGACTATCCATTGCTGAATGGATGGGTTTGGTAAAACCTTCTTCTAAAAAACTATTTACACCTTCATAGGCTTTATGAATAACAGGATAAACCAAAATTTTGCCTCCTTAGAACTAACTAGAAAGGCATTTTCGCAAAAAGGAAGAAAAAAATAAAATGTTTTAGTTATTTAGCCGCCTTTGAAAATGATTCATTAAAATGTTTTTTATATGATCTTTTAGCTCTCTCTTCGACTCCTGCAAAAAATAATAAGAGTAATCTTCTAAAGAAGAAAGAACCTCAGGATCCGGAACCCACTTTTGTAACTTCTCTAAGTCAGGCTTGAAAAGAGAAAGAGAGCCCTGATGCAAGAAACCAAAGCGAGTCTTTCTTTGTGCTGCGCCCGCGATCTTTTTGCCCTTATGGATAAGATCATACTTTGTTGGCTTGGCCATGCAGAAAGAATTAGAGGAAGGACTCCTTCCGGGAAAATCGTTTTGAATTAATTCCGCCCCTTTAAAAAAAGGAAAAGAGCTCCGCAGAGCCTCAAATAGCTCCCCATGAACAAAAGCATAATTTTGTAACGTGTTCTGAGAAAAAAAGGGAGAGCTTGCAGGGATTAAAAGCGAAAAAGCAAAGTCCCAGATATGAAAAATTACTCCCCCACCCGTAGGTCTTCTTGCTAAATCTACTCCATCCAATTTCAACTTCTCTACGTACAAAAATTTTTGAGGATCGGTAAAATACCCATAGGTCACAGAAGGATTTTTCCAGTTATAGAAATGTAAAATTGCCTTTTGACTCTTCTCCAAGTTTCGTAAGAAAAACAAATCCCGCTCCATGTTTTTTTCTGCACTAGAGCTGTTAGCATCAACTATTTCGAGCATACCAGTAAAAAAATGATTTCCTTTTTAACCCAAAAGCTTTACTTAGAAAAGATAAAGAGAGCCGAGTAAAAAAAAAAGGGTCCATTGAAAAAATAAGAAAAATCCCCTAAAATGGGGGAGCTAAAGGTCAAGGGAGAGCCTCATGTTTGATAAGTTCACAAATAGAGCAAAACAAGTCATAAAACTGGCAAAAAAAGAAGCGCAAAGACTGAATCACAATTACTTAGGAACAGAACACGTCCTTTTGGGACTTATGAAACTAGGGCAGGGCATTGCAGTTAACGTCTTAAGAAGCCTTAGCCTGGATTATGACATTTTGCGCAGCGAAGTAGAAAGAATCGTAGGGTTCGGCCCAGAAATTCAAGTCTATGGAGACCCCGCCCTAACGGGAAAAGTAAAAAAAGTTTTTGAATTTGCTAATGAAGAGGCAGCCAATTTAAACCACAATTATGTGGGAACAGAACACCTTCTTTTAGCTCTTTTGCGTCAATCGGATGGGATAGCGGCACAAGTATTAGAAAACTTAAATATCGACCTGAAAGAAGTTCGAAAAGAGGTGTTAAAAGAACTAGAGACCTTTAATCTACAACTTCCTCCTATGGGAGTTAGCTCTTCTTCTAGTGCTGGAAAAACGCAAGAAAAGCTCCCCCCTCAAACAGATAAGTTACCTGCTCTAAGAGCCTATGGACATGACTTAACAGAGCTTTGTCGAGAAGGAAAAATGGATCCTGTTATAGGAAGAGAGAAGGAAATTGAAAGGTTAATTTTGATCTTGTGTAGGAGAAGAAAAAACAACCCCGTCCTAATAGGAGAGGCCGGAGTGGGAAAAACAGCCATCGTGGAGGGGCTCGCTCAAGCTATTGTCAGTGGAAATGTCCCTGATAGTCTCCGTAAGAAAAAACTTATCTCTTTGGATCTTACACTCATGATTGCAGGAACGAAATACCGGGGACAGTTTGAAGAAAGAATCAAAGCTGTTATGGATGAGGTAAAAAAACATGGAAATATTCTGCTTTTCATAGACGAGCTTCATACTATCGTGGGGGCAGGAGCTGCAGAAGGGGCCATTGATGCTTCCAATATTTTAAAGCCTGCCTTATCCAGAGGAGAGATTCAATGTATTGGAGCTACTACCATGGATGAATATCGAAAACATATAGAAAAAGATGCTGCCTTGGAAAGAAGATTCCAAAAAATCTCCGTATCTCCTCCTTCCATCAAGGAAAGTATCTCTATTCTATCAGGCCTTAAACCAAAATACGAAGAGCACCACAAATGTATTTATACAGAAGGCTCGATAGAAGAGGCCGTACGTCTTTCAGAAAGATATATTCCTGGCAGATTTTTACCCGATTCCGCCATCGACTTAATGGACGAAGCAGGAGCTCAGGCAAAAATTAATACTATGCACCAACCTGATGAACTTTGTGCTTTAGAAAAAGAGGTAGAAACTACTCGGATCTCTAAAGAAGAGGCTATAGGAAAACAGGAGTTTGAAAAGGCAGCTAAGCTCAGAGATAATGAAAAGAAGCTAAGAGAAAAACTCTCTCAAGAAAGAACTAAATGGGAAACAGCTAAGGAAGAACAAAAAGCTATTGTAGATGAAGAGGAAATTGCAGCCATTGTAGCTAAACAAACAGGTATTCCCGTTACCCGCCTTACTGAGGGAGAGACTGAGAAGGTTTTGAAAATGGAAGAGGTATTAAAGGGACATATTATAGGACAAGATAATGCCCTTTCCATAGTATGTAAAGCAATTCGAAGAAGTAGAGCAGACATCAAAGACCCTAACCGCCCAATCGGAGCCTTTCTATTTTTAGGACCTACAGGAGTGGGGAAAACCCTTCTAGCAAGACAGTTAGCAGCCCATATGTTTGGAGGTGAAGATGCTTTAATCCAAGTAGATATGTCCGAATACATGGAAAAATTTGCTATTAGCCGCATGACTGGTTCTCCTCCAGGATATGTTGGTTATGAAGAAGGGGGGCAGCTTACAGAACAAGTAAGGAGGCGTCCTTATTCCGTAGTTTTATTTGATGAAATTGAAAAGGCCCATCCTGATGTAATGAACCTTCTTTTACAAATTTTAGAAGAGGGGAAACTTACTGATTCTTTAGGAAGAAAGGTAGATTTTAGAAACACCATCGTTATCATGACCTCTAACTTAGGTGCAGACCTCATCCGGAAATCCACTGAAGTGGGATTTGGAGCAAAAGAGGCGATTACTGATTACAATGTTATGCAGGAAACTATTCGTAAATCGGTTCGTAAGCATTTCAAGCCAGAATTTTTGAATCGTATTGACGGACTTGTCATTTTCCGCACCTTGGATAAAGAAGCACTTTCTAAGGTTATTGAACTAGAATTCAATAAATTGAAGAAACGACTTCTTCGGAAAAATATTGTTCTTTCCTTATCAGAGGAGGTAAAAAATCTTCTCATTGAAAAAGGATACGAACCGGAAATGGGCGCTCGTCCCTTAAGACGAGTTGTAGAGCAATTTTTGGAAGATCCCTTAGCAGAAAAGCTACTAAAAGATCCAAGACAAAACCGGAAATTTCTCATTACAAAAAAAGGAGATACAATTGAGTTCATCGACCAAGAACTTTCTGAAAAGGAGAAAAATTCCGGGGAGATGGCAAACGCGTAAAGCCCCCCTATCCTGTAAACAAATAGGGCAAGAGACTTCTTCTTGGTGCAGTACCTGTGGCAGTTTGCTTAGAGCCGTACCACGGCCGCACTTGTCTGCTATGACAGGACCAAGTACTTGTACAAGGGAAAGATTACACCAGGAATGGTCATTCTAATGAACACTAGAAAAAGGTAGAGCACGCTCCTTCTTCCTATTCCCCTTAGAGAGAAAAGGACCCTTTCGTTAGTCTAAAACTCCTTGCCTTCCCAAGTTTTTATAGCAGCTAAGAGCTTTTCTTTACTGGGTCTTTGCTGTAAAAGCTCTCTATTTTCTTCTTCATTCACCCAATGAGCTAGCTTTGCCAGAAGATGCAAATGCCTTTTATCCTCACAAGCAAAAAGAAAGAAGAGGGTATGAACTGGTTTTCCATCTAAAGAGCCATAATCTACAGGCTCTTTTGGATATACAACCGAAATTACATCAAAAGCCTCCTCTAGGAGAAAGTCTCTTGTATGAGGAACCGCTACCCCATGATTTAGTCCCGTAGGCATGAGCCTTTCTCTATCCAATAAAAGCGCTAAAAGTACTTCTGCATCCAAATGGAGATTCTGGGCAATTTCCTCCATGGCGTTACAGATCACTTCTTCTTTTGTCTGCCCCTCGAGACTAGGAAGCAAAATCCCTTTATGAAGAGCCCTATACAAAGAAAATTTTTGAGCTCCTACTTGCCCTAAGATTTTAGCCGTTCTTTCCCCAACAAGAGGAATTTTTTCCAAAGGCTTCTTTTGAGAAGGTCCTGTTTTGCAACTCATAACCCAATCTTCTATTTCGCCCCTATTGAATCGATACTGATGATTGAGACGATATGCAGGAATTTTTCTCTTTACCAACCATCTTCGAATAGTGGCTACAGAAACTCCTAAAAGATCGGCTACATCTTTTATCTTTAAATCCACGCACAAAACTCCTCTTTCACTATCAAAAAACTACCTGATAAACTACAAAAAAACCAAGAAAAAACTACGAAGAACCCAACACTTCTTCTAAAACTAAAAGAAGCCGGTCATGGAAAGATTACTTGGGAATAACTTTTAATATTTTTGCAGCAGAGATAATACCTCTGAAGAATTCTTCGCCCTTAAAATCCCTTCTTTGACCCCCTCTGCTTTCAAGGCATAGGTTAAAGAGGACAAAATTTGAATATATTCCGTTTGACGATCATCTGGACCTGCTATCATAAAGATAAGTTGAACCGGCTTATCATCTAAAGCATTCCATTCCAGCCCCTCTTTTTGAATCCCCACGGCAATAAAAAAATGGGGAACCTCTTGCAACTTTGCATGAGGAATAGCCACTCCCATTCCGATACCAGTAGAGACAATCTTTTCTCTTTCCAAAATAGCCCTATAAAAAGTCTCTTTACTCGGTAGCTTCTTTTTCTCATGCAAATGATTTACGAGAGTAAAAAGGAGTTCATCTCTTGTTTTTTCCTCTAGGAAAAAAATAAGATCTTCCTCGAGATAGTCTGCGATTTTCACAACATCCTTTTTTTTCGAACGATTTAATACCTTTAAAAAAGTCCCTACAGTCCTTAAAAGAGAAGGGCTAGTTTGTTCCTGTGTGACCAAAGCCCCCCTCCCCGCGCACCGTCTTACAAAGCTCTTTTTTCACAATATACTTTGCTTGAACCAAAGGAACTAGCACAGCTTGAGCTATTCTCATCTTGGGAGCTACCGTAAAGGGTTTGTCCCCCAAATTTATCAGAAGTACTTGAATTTCTCCTCGGTAGTCTGAGTCAATAGTTGCCGGAGTATTTAAAAGGGTAATTCCCTCCTTATAAGCAAGACCACTCCTAGGGCGAAGCTGTAATTCAAAACCTCTAGGAATTTCCATTTTTATCCCTGTAGGGATAAGAAGTCTTTTCCCTGGGAAAATCACCCTTTCCTCTTCTATAAAAGCCCGGATATCAGCACCTGCTGCTTCCTCTGAGGCATATACAGGAACAAAATCGCTGTCTGCGAGTAAAAAGACGTCTTGCTTTTTCATGGAACCCCTCCCAAGCCTTCAAGTAGAAGAATACTCAGAAGAGGCATAATCCAACAACTGTTTTAGCCTCTTTCGAGAGTTTTCTAAAAGATCTTTCTTCTCCGAAATGAGATAAGAAAGGAAAAAAGAGATTTTTTGCTTTAACTCTCCCCTCTTAACAATACAGTCAATCATCCCTTTTTCTAAAAGAAACTCTGACCTTTGCGCCTTAGCAGGAAGCTTTTGCTTTAATGTCTGCTCTACTACTCTGGGACCTGCAAAACCGATCAAGGCATCTGGTTCTGCTATAATAATATCCCCCAAGGAAGCAAAAGAGGCCGTTACCCCCCCTGTAGTGGGATTGGTTAATACTGAGATAAAAGGGAGTTTTTTCTCATGCATCTTTCGAAGAGCAGCACTTGTTTTTGCCATCTGCATCAAAGATAAGATAGATTCTTGCATCCTAGCCCCTCCCGAAGCAGAAACAATGATTAGAGGGATCTGTTTTTCTAAAGCATGTTCTATAAGACGGGTTAACTTTTCTCCCACTACAGATCCCATGGATCCTCCCATGAAAGAAAAGTCTAAAACTCCTAAAGCTACTTCCTGCCCTCCAACCCTGCATGTGCCGGTGCTAACAGCGTCCTTTTTTTGGGTCTTTTCCTGCGCTTTTTTAAGCCTATCTTGGTAAGACTCTGTATCCACAAAAGAAAGCTCATCTCTCGGAACTATTTCAGCAAAAAGCTCTACAAAAGTTCCCTCGTCAGCTAAAAGGCAGATCCTTTTCGACAGAGGAAATCTATAGTGATATTCGCACTTCGGGCATAAATAAAGATTTGCCTCCAGTTCGTTAGCATGGATCAGCTCATTACAACAAGAACACTTGAGCCACCCACTAAAACCATCCTTTTTAGTAGTCTGTACCTTGATCTTTGGCTTCTGCCTTGAAAAAAGTCCCATATTCCCCTAAATAAAAACCAAGAACGCATCTATTTTACTGGATCCGGTGAATTTAAATGAATAGCCCACCCACTCTCTCAGAAGGATATCTCTCTAAATTTTCTATCTTTTTGAAAATCAATAAGTTTTGTTTTAAAAATTCTTTTATGAAGTCGGAAAAAATTAAAAAATAAATGAATCATCAGATCCTGATCTAAAAATGTAGCCGAGGAACTACCTTCATCTGAATATCCCCTTTGACTTCGAGAGTAAAGAATGCCTACTCATAAATTAAAAAATTTCTTTGATATTTATATTTGCCATGCTAGAATCCTTCTCTTATTAAGTTCTTACATGTAGGATGTATTATGCAAATAGATGCTTGCTTGAAGCGGGTTGATGGATACTGTGATTATGTGCCTTTTCTAAGTACCGGCTCTAATCTGATAGACTTATTCTTGAAATCAATGGTTTTTCCTTTTCTTGAAGAACAGTCTATAAGGAACAACCATCACTACACTTATCTGGAGGAAAAAAGTTTCTATCGATGTGCTGTACTATTAGTACCTCTAGTGGGAAATGTTCTAGTGGGATTATCCGATTTTGTAAAGGAAGAATCTAGTGATAAAGACTCAATAGCCCCTGTTCAACAAGATGGTTACGCTCTTCAGTTTGCAAGTGATGATTTAAGAAATAATAAAGAGATAGTCTTAGCTGCCGTAAAGCAAAATGGTTATGCTCTTCAGTATGCGAGCAAAGCATTACAGAACGACAAAGGCGTAGTACTAGCTGCTGTCAACCAGAATGGTTACGCCTTTGAATATACCAGTGAAGCTTTGAGAGAAGACGAGAATATAGCCCTAGCTGCTGTCAACCAGAATGGTTACGCTCTTCAGTATGCAAGCAAAGCATTACAGAACGATAAAGACATAGTACTAGTTGCTGTCAAACAGAATGGTTATGCCTTTGAATATGCCAGTGAAGCTTTGAGAGAAGACAAGAATATAGCCCTAGCTGCTGTGAAACAAAATGGTTACGCTCTTCAGTATGCAAGCAAAGCGTTACAGGACGACAAAGAAATAGTACTAGTTGCTGTCAAGCAGAATGGTTACGCCTTTGAATATGCCAGTGAAGCTTTGAGAGAAGACGAGAATATAGCCCTAGCTGCTGTCAACCAAAATGGTTACGCTCTCAAGTATGCAAGCGAGGCATTAAAGAAAAATAGAAAAGTAGTAGTACATGCCATCAAACAAAATGGTTATGCTCTTGAGTATGCGGAGAAGTTTCAAAACAACAAAGGTATTGTGCTGATTGCCGTGAAAAAAACGGGTTGTGCTCTCAAGTATGCAAGCGAAGCATTACAAAACGACAAAGACATAGTACTGGCTGCCGTTAGTTGATTAGCCCACTAAGGCAAACCTTCTAAGCTCAACCACTTTTTAGCTCTCAAGCCTTACTTGGCAGAGAAGCTCTTCTGTTTCTCTTAATATACTTTCTTAGGGTCAGTTTGAAAGCTGGAGAAGTTCTCTCAAAAAGCCCTTTGGATTGGCTACTACTTACTAGCAAGGGCTTTTTCATATCTCTTTTCAACCACATCCCAATGTACAATTTGCCAAATTGCCTTGACGTAATCTGGTCTTAAGTTTTTGTATTGCAGATAATAAGCATGCTCCCAAACATCTACTCCAAAAAGAGGTATAAGACCTTGTAAGCTCAAAGGATCTTGGTTTTGGCAAGTAGCTATCTGAAGTTTTCCTGAAACGGGATTAAAACCGAGCCAGCCCCACCCAGACCCTTGAATTGCGACGGTTTTTTGAACAAACAGTTCCTGAAACTTCAAAAAAGAGGAAAACTCTTTTTCTATTTCCTTTTTCATATTCCCTGAAGGTTCTTTCTTTGCCTTATTTGCCGGACAGAGTCCCTCCCAGAAAAGGGTATGGTTAACGTGTCCTCCTCCATTGAATTTCAAGGCAGGCTCAAAGGAAAGCATAGAAGAGAGATCTCCCTTTTTTTCCGCTCCCTGATACTTTTCCAAAGTAGCATTATAATTATTTATGTAAGCTTGGTGATGCTTTTTATGATGAAGCTCCATGATCTCTTTTGAAATCACCGGCTCTAAATCCTGATAATCGTAGGGAAGTTCGGGGAGTTTTTGTAACATATAAGATGACTCCTTCAGGTTAAAACAAGATGTCTCAGTATATCTACGGAATAAATTTCTGGGCAACAAGAGATCTTTTGTAAAAGCCTGTTTTTTGTAGACTCTCCTTGGAAAAAAAAAGGTAGGAAAAAAGGAGGTTTTTCTTTTGTCCGAAGAAAAGCCTCTACTGTCGATGGACTGGTAAAAATAATTCCTCGAATTCTTTCCCAAGGAATTTTTTTCTTAAAATTTTGGTATTGGAGAAAATAAAAAATAGGAGCAAAACAAAAAATGCCCTTTTTTTGAAAAAAAAGGAGAAGATCTTTTCTTGCTAAGCAAGATCTAGGCCAAAAAATACTTCTCTTTTCCTTTTTCTCTTCAAAAAAATCCATTAATCCCTCCTGACTAGAAATCTTCGGTATTTCAGAAAAAACGCCCTGCTCTTCTCCCTTTTTTTGGGTAGCAGGGCCTACCGAGATAAATTTTTTCTCTTGTAGAAAAGAGGCCAAACCCTTTTCTTGTACACAGGAGAAAAAAAACTCTACCGCTACCTGGCTAGTAAAAAGGATATGGGTGGCTTTTGAGAACTTTTCCGTTTCGAAAAAAAAGCGTCTCTTTTCCAAAGAAAGGGGAAAAGGCTTTATCAAAGGAGTATGGCACACTCTATCTTTTAAAAAGCAAGGAGGTTTTATTCCAAGATATAAAAATTCCTTCATAAAAGATGTCTTATGCTAGGGGAACCTTAGAAAAAAGCTGCTGTAGATCTTTTCTTTCTTTATGTACTAAAAGGCTCAATTTTCCCTGCAAGGACTCGGTCTGTTCTTCAAAAAAAAGACGGGGTAAGTAAGTCTTTTTCAGCCGAATTAAGGCTGCTTCTGCTACAACGATGCCTTCTACCCCTTTTTTTTCTAAAAGAGCCAACCTCTCCTCGATAGTTCCTCGAATGTCAAAACAACGAAGATCCCCCCTTTTATGCTGCACCATTTTTTCTCTTCTCTCAGAAGAGACCCCCACCAAAGCTTTGAAAGAAAAATCTTTCCAGCTTCCCTTTTTTTTCATGACTAAGACATCCCTCGAATCTACTCCCTTAGAAAGAAATGCTTGGCAAAGTCCCTTCGGGAGAGGGCATGGTACATCTTTTGCAGAATGAAGCGCTCCTTCACATTTTTTCTCTAACACCAAATTGTCTAATTCCTCTGTAAAAAAGTTGGTTTTTCCCATGGCTCTTAAAGAGGTTTTCTTATCTTTATCTCCTTTGGTTTGTAAAAAGAGAGGCTCTAGAGAAATTTCAGGAAACTTTCTATAAAAAAAAGAGGCAAATTCTGCAAATTGCGCTCTGCTTAAAGGGGAACTTCTCACTGCAATGATAAGCTTACAAAAGCTTGGCAGCATCTTCTACCCAACGAACAAAAACCATCTCAATCTTAGTAGAAAAAGCTCGAACCTCTTCCTGATTTTTCTTTGGTAAAATCACCCTTTCAAATCCCATATGAATTGCCTCTTTTACTCTAGCCTCGACGTGTGATGCCCTTCGAATCTCCCCCGATAGCCCAAGCTCTCCCAGAGCCATACTTTTTCCTCGGAGCTCCCGGTTAGAAAAAGAAGAAATCAAGGCTAAAAAAATAGCAAGATCAATGGAAGGCTCTACAATTTTTAGCCCTCCTGCTAAGGAGACAAATACATCACACATATGCATCTTATAACGAATTTTTTTCTCAATTACCGCTAAAATAAGTGCTAAACGACTCAAGTCAATACCTGCTCCCTTTCTTGAAGGAGAGGGATAGGCAGTAGGAGTTACTAAAGCTTGTATTTCCAGCAAAAAGGGTTTTCCTCCTTCTAGGGAGGAAGAGATTACCGATCCAATCTTTTTTTCCTCCCTTTCTTCTAGAAAAAGCTGCGAAATCTGCTCCAACTCTACCAAGCCTTTTTCTTTCATCTGAAAAATCACTACCTCCGTGGTAGGACCAAACCGATTTTTTACAGAACGTAACAGGCGAAATCCAAAATTCCTATCTCCTTCAAAATCTAAAACTGTATCTACCATATGCTCTAATACCCTAGGTCCTGCTATTTCTCCGGATTTGGTAACGTGTCCTACTAAAAAAAGGGCAATGTTGTACACCTTGGCAAGCATCATAAGCTCCATGGTAATCTCCCTTACCTGGGAAATGGATCCTGGAGCTGAAGGAATCTCTTTTTTATACAAAATCTGAATTGAATCCACTATCAATACATCCGGCTTTAGTTGCTCTATTTGCTTGTAGATGGCAGAAAAAAGCGTTTCAGAAAAAAGAAGAATAGCTTCATGAGAAACCCCCAACCTTTTGGCTCTTAAAGCAGTCTGCTCACAAGATTCCTCTCCCGATACATATAAGATAGTCTTCCCCTTTTTTGCAAAGGAGAAGGCTAATTGCAACATCAGGGTAGACTTTCCAATACCTGGACTTCCTGCTACTAAAGTTAAAGAGCCTCTTACTGTACCTCCTCCCATAATTCTATCAAAACCGGCAAAAGAGGAATTCAGTCTTCCTTTTTCTTCCCAATTTACTTCGGAAAGTCGCACTGGTTTGGTTTTTTTTTCTTCCCGAGAAAACCGTGATTCTTCTAAAAAATCCTCTTCCTCAGAAAAACTATTCCAAGAACCGCATACACCACAACACCCAGCCCATTTCGTCTGAGTATGGCCACATTCTTTACAACTCCAAATAGTCTTTACCTTACCCAAGCTTATCCCTTTTTCTTAAAACTTCTAGAGCATCTCTAGCGGCCTCTTGCTCTGCTTCTTTTTTGGAAGAGCCTTTTCCTTTTCCCTGTATTTTCCCTGCAAAGAAAACGGTAACCAAAAAAATTTTTTCATGTTGCAGTCCCTCCTCTGATTCTACCTGATAGAGGGGATGTTCTTGGAATTTTTTTTGTGAATACTCTTGAATTTCTGCTTTGTAGTTGCGCAAAGGATCTTGAATTACCTTTTCGATACATCCTTCTAGCTTCTTTATAAGTAACGATTTCATCTTTTTCCATCCCGCATCCAGGTACATAGCTCCCACTAAGGCCTCAAATACATCGGCAAAAATAGAAGTCTTCCCCCTAGAAGCCGTCTTTTTTTCCCCTTTCCCTAAAAAAATATACTCTTGAAGTTCCCAAGTTTCAAAATAAAAACAGCACGCTTTAGCTTCTACAAGCCTTGCATGAAGCATAGAAAGTTCTCCTTCCTCTTTTTCCGCAAAGCGGTGGTACAGATAGTCTGTGATCAGCAATCCCAGGACTGAATCACCCAAAAATTCCAGCCTTTCATAACTTACCTTAAGCCAATCTTTGTTTTCATGAAGAAAAGAGCGGTGAATGAAGGCAGAAAATAAAAGCTTTTCATCAGAAAAAGCGTATCCCAGTTTTTTTTCTATCTCTCTTTGGGTTTTTAAAAATTCTTCTTCAACAAGATTTTTTTTCTCTTTTTTAAAAAAACCCATGGTAAAAATCCCGCACTAAAAAACCATTGCCCTCTTTTTCATAAACAGAGTAGAATCCCACCCAAAAGACTATGATAAGACCCAATCCCCACTTTGCAAAACTCTCTGAAGGCTACCTCTTTTCCAGAGTAGAAAAAGAGGTACAAAAGCTCAAACAAAAAGATCCCTGTCTTTCCTTTTTCAACTTAGGAATAGGAGATGTAACGCTTCCTTTGGCCTCTTCTGTAGTAAAAGAAATCTTAGAATCTACTCAAGCCCTAGAAAAAGAGCCGAAAGGATATGGTCCCAGCCAGGGCTATTCTTTTTTAAGAAAATGGATAGCAGAAAAGGATTATAAAAATGTTTTTTCAGAAGAAGAGATTTTTATCGGCAATGGCACAAAATGCCAACTAGCACAACTCAGTTTTCTCTTTCATCAGGAAACGAAGGTGGCCCTTTCCGATCCTTCTTATCCTGTCTACATAGATACGAACGTCTTAGCAGGAAGATCGGGTCCCTTAGAAAAGGGTCAATACGCTTTTTTTACCTATCTCCCCTTAACAGAAGAAAATGAATTTACCCCCATTCCACCCCAACATCCGGTAGATCTTATCTATCTCTGTTCTCCAAATAATCCTACAGGAACCTCCCTTTCTAAAGAGAAGATAAAAAAATGGATCGACTATGCCAAGGAAAACAAAGCCCTGATTCTCTGGGATGGCGCCTATGCCGATTTTATCACTAGTCAAAGTCCCAAGTCCGTTTACGAAGTAGAGGGAGCTAAAGAAGTTTGTATAGAGCTTCGTAGTTTTTCAAAAAGAGCAGGATTTACAGGTCTTCGTGTCTCTTACTGCGTGATCCCTAAAGAGCTTACCTTAGATAAGGCTCCCCTTTTCTCTGTTTTTAACCGTCTAGTAGATACTCAATTTGGAGGTGTTCCCTATATCCTTCAAAAAGCGGCTGCTTCTGTATACTCAGAAGAGGGAGAAAAACAAATAAAAGCCCAAATCCAAGAATATCAGAGTAGAGCTTGTTTTCTAAGAGAAGGTCTCTCTTCTTTGGGTTTTTCTTCATGGGGGGGTGAAGATTCTCCTTTTCTTTGGGTAAAGACTCCTTCTTCTCAAACTTCCTGGGAGTTTTTTCACTACCTTTTAGAAAAAGCCCGTATTATTTCTATTCCAGGAAGTGGTTTTGGTCAAAAAGGGGAGGGATTTGTTCGTTTTTCTTCTTTTGCCCCTTTTCCTGTTTTGAAGGAGGCTATTTATCAGCTACAAAAGTTGAATATATGCGCCTTGTCTTGACCTCACAACAGATCTCTTTTTATCGGGAGAAGGGATTCATCGAGTTTGAAAACCTTCTTTCTTTGGAAGAAAGTAAAAGAGCCCGTCTTTCAGCAAAAATGTTTTTCGAAAAAACCTTAAATATTGCTCCCGATGAGTTCATTTCCCACCCGGTTTCCTCTTTTATCGAGGAAGGGAGAGACCTCTTTTTACAAGATGCTTATTTAAAAAAGATAACTTTACGAAGATCTTTAGCAGAGATTGCTTCTAGTCTTTCTCAAGCTAAGATACTTCGCTTGGGGTTCGAGCAAGTTTTTTATACCAACGCTCAAATGTACCCTCCCTTTGCAAGTCCTTTTTATCCCAAAGATTATTTTCCTCTACAAGGGTTAGAGATTCTTCTTTGTATTCGTCTTTCCTTTTCAAAAAAAGAATCAGAAGAAAACTCTTTCCTCCCCAAAAATCAAGGAAGTGGCCTTTTTTTCTCCCCTGAGAGCTTACTAGATCTGAGACCTATTTTTACTACTTCTTCTCAATATTTTTTATGGATTGGTTATGTGAATAAGGGCGCGCGCTTTATAGAAAAAGAGAAAAATTCCTTCTCTTTCTACTTAAAAAAGCAAGGCTATGCTACAGGGGATCTCTTAAAAGAGCCTCACCATCCCATTGTTTTTCAAAAGCAGCACAATTGGCTCTAGCAAATCCAGCTATGTAATTTTTCGGTTATCAGAAAGCAAAGCTCTTTTCCTTCTAGAAAAAGGGCATCCTCTCCCAAAAAAGCATACAATAGGCGAAGTTCTTTTACCTCCAGCTCTTTTCCTTGATAAAATTGCCTTCTGGCAAGGTCCACTAAAAAAGAAAGTTCTTCTCTCAGTTTTGGCAAAGCCTCTTCTTTGGGTAGTTTTTTTTGTCGGAAGATATTTTTCAGCTCTTCTGGCAAAGGAATTAAAGAAAGATCCGCCTCTTTCCCTACTTTTTCTATTTCTTCCAGTCCCTGATAAAAATTAGGAAAAGGGGAGCCAGGTTCAAACTCTTCGACTATAGGGAAATGCCAGGCAAAATGTATCTTGTGAAATAGCTCCCAAGCAGCTTCTAACTCCAGAGAGTGATTTCTCTTTCCAGAGATTTTTAAAAGCTTTTCATATATATAAAATAATTTTTCATATACCTGACTTGGAGACAACTCGTATTTTGCTTTTTCCAGCTTCTGCAGACTTGTAAAAAGATTTTTTATCTTTCTTTTTTCTTCTCTCCTTACTTTCTTTTTTTGTAAAAGATTTTCTTGAAGCTCTTCTCCCCAATTTCTAAGCTCTTGAAAACAAAGCTCTTTCTCTGGAATATTTCGTAAAACTTCTTTTAATTCTTGAAAAAGGCTTCTTAATTCTTGAGGTTTTTTTTCTCCACAAACCATCTTTTGGTATATCCAGGAGAGTTTTTGATGACATTCTGATACTTTATGAAAAGGTTTCAAAGGAACCTCCGTATATTATAAATAATTTCCCTATTCTTATTTTAATATAAATCTAATATAAAGTCAATTCTTAAAAAGATTGTTAATTATTAGTTTTTATTTTAAAAAAATAAATTATTTGTAATAAAAAACAGTTTTTTATAAAATGGAGCCAATTTCTTTTATAAGCAAGGTATTTTATGGAAAGTACGATGGGCATTGTATCGGGTGTCTTTAACTATACCCAGGGTAAGATAGGCCCTTATCTAGATAATAAGGCTTTTTCTTTTGTTTCAAAAATAGTTACCGCTCCTTTTTATCTCATAAAAGCGTTCTTTTCTCTTGTAAATTCGTATACCTTTTGTTTAGGACAGGTTAAAAAATCATCCATACTAACAACCCCAGAGGGAAAAGAGAAAACAAGATCTACAGCAGGATCAAGGGGTATAGTAACTGTTTCTCTACCTAACAGCAGTCCCACAACAAATTTCCCAGTCACAGTTATTCTAGCAGAAGAGGGCACAGAACTAATCGATGAAGGAACAGGAGAAAGACTGGAATTCTACCATGAGGGTCCCCTTCTACAAGTACCAAGATTAGTCCAGATAAAGCTATGTGCATTACTCTGTTTATTATATGGACAAGAATTTCTATCTGGAACACAACCCTTCAATACAAAAAAGAATCCACCCAAGGAAGATAACCGAAACAGAGATCAACTAAAGATAGAAACTATCCCTCCCGAGATTCACTCTGAAACAGCAATCCAAACAACAAACCCACTACAACCTGCGCCAGTAACGAAAAAGCTATCCAAGGAAGAAAATATTCTCCCACAATCCCTATCTACTTATTGCTCTGCTTTTCCTTATCATCTTTCTAATATCGGGAGGGCAAAAAAGACCGAGTTCATAAGAAGTTTGTCCTCTTGGAGGGTTTTTTCCCAGCAGGAAAGGCTTGATTTTTCTACAAAAAAGACTCTTAGATCTTCTGCCCTATTTTTTTAGAATAGGCTATACAGTCATTTACCGAAACACCTTCTAGATAATTTCCTACTAGGGTAATTTTAGGAAAAGCCTCTTGTAACCTTTTGTGAAGATTTTCTATCGTTTCTTTATGATCTTGATAAAATTGCGGAAGCGCTTTGATAGCCTTAGTAACAGAAAACGCCTTAGGCTCTTCTTCAATCTTTAGATACTTTTTAATACTGTTTCGAGCTATCTCTACAAGCTCCTTCTCCGTTTTTTCCGCTACTTCGGGATGCTGAGCTCCCCCTAACATTACCCCTAAAGCAGTCATTTGTGAAAAATCCATTTTCTCCGGGAAAACAGAAGATTCAAAAAGCGTTCCCATATGCATATCTTTTTGCAGAGAGGGAACCAGATAGCCAAAAAATCTCTCTGAAAAGAACTCTCTTTCAAAACCCAAGTTTACAGAAGCCACAGAAGCGCACTCTATTTGAGAAAGAATTGTGTGAACCTTTTTATCTAAAGGGAAAAATAGCCTCTGGGTTTCTTGTTTAGGAAGCGCTAAATAAAGCTCCTCTGTTTCAAAGGTTTTTTGGGGGGTAAAAATTAGGATCTTTTCCCCTTGAGGCTCTATTTTTGATACTTCTGTGCCCAGATGAAAAGTCACTTTCTTTAATGCTTTTGCTAAAGCCTGTATGAGAGAAAAATTTCCCTTTCTAAAACTCACTAAACCAACGTAGGAAAGCTGCCTAGAAAGTTTTTGCTGCATCTGAAAAGCTCTCATAGCAGAAAGTATCGATTTTTTTTGTTTTACTGCTTCGTATAGAGAAGGGAAACACTCTTTCATAGAAAGTTTCTTTGCGTTTCCTGCATAAATCCCCAAGGTAAACGGATCAAAAAGTATTTCTGCTGCATGTTTACCCAGTCTTTTTTCTACAAAGGCGTGTATTGTTTCCTTTTCCTCAAATCTTTTCGGAAAGATAAAGTCTTTAAGAAGAGGCAAACAAACTTTCCTTGTCAAAGAAGAGCGCAAAAAAGAAAAAGGACCTGTGGGAATTTTTCTTAGCCTCTTGCGGTGATAGATATATCTTGTTTCTGCTCCTGGGCAAGAGTGAATTACCTCTCTTTGAAGATCTAGCTCTTTGACAAGGGATAATATCTCTTCTGCTCTGCTTGCTTTAAAGCATCTAGGCCCTTTTTCAAATAAAAAACCCCCTACTTTTTCGCTATGACACCAACCTCCTAATCTTTCCCTTTTTTCCAAAAGAGTAATCTGGGCCTCTGGCTCTTTTTTCTGGATAAAATAAGCGAGGCTAAGACCTGAAATTCCTCCTCCCAAAATAGTGATCTTTCTCATATGCCTAAATCCCTTTTGCGTAAGTGTTTTCTTTCATCTCGTAATATGCGTCAAATAAGGAAGCTATATTCCTCAAAAAAAAAGAGCCTTTTTCTGTTACTTTTAGCTCTTGCTCCCCATCTTGTAAAAATCCTTTTTCTTCCGCTTTTTTATAACAAGGAAAAAAAAGTTCTTCAAAGGATTTGGCAAACTTCTGTAGAAAAGGCTTTTTCTCTACTCTCTGATAGCACATAATCTGTTGAATAACCCAGTATCTTAATTGATCCTGGGGGGTTAAGAAAAACCCCCTACAAACTGGACTTTTTTTTCTACGAATAAGCGCATAGTACTCTGAAAGAGTTTTGACATTTTGAACATAGAGCCCAAATCCTTCTCCTTGCAAAAAACCAATCGAGGTTACCCCTAAGCCTACATACTGAGAAGCTTTTTGCACAGCGTATCCTTGGAAGTTACGAATAAGTTTTTTTTCCTTCAAAGCGCATACCAAACTATCTTCTTTTTTCGCAAAGTGGTCCATACCAATTGCTACATATCCTTTTTCTTGAAATAGTTCTTTCGCTTTTTGATAGAGTTGAAATTTTTCCAAAGAAGAAGGAAGCATTTTCTCTTCTAGGGCCCTTTGATGTTTTTTCAACCAAGGAACATGGGCGTAGGAAAAAAGCGCTATTCGATCTACAGAAAAAAGCAAAATTTCCTCCAAGGTTCTAGTAAAAGAAAAAAGGCTTTGTAAGGGAAGACCGTAAATCAGATCAACATTGATACTAGAAAAATTTAGCTTTTTGGCTTTCTCAATAGTTTCAAGGGTCATTCGGTACGATTGTCTTCTTTTGATAGCTTCTTGCACCTTAGAGTCTAGATCTTGAACTCCAAAACTAATCCTATCTACTCCTAGATCTTTTAAAAACCTTAACTTTTTTCCCTTGTCTTGAAAAACTGACCTGGGATCTACTTCTATGGCAATCTCTGTTTTTTTTGAAAAAATAAAATACTGCTTCAATTTTATAAAAAGCGCTTCTAATTCCCCTTCTTCTAAAGAAGTAGGAGTTCCTCCTCCTAAGTGGATCTCTACAAGCTCTATCCTCCCCTTTGCTTGATAAAACAGCTCCATCTCTGCAAAAAGCGCCTTTAGATAAATCTCTCTATTTTCTTTTTTTCGATTTAAGACCACAGAACAAGCGCAAAAAAGACACATTTTTTGGCAAAAGGGAATATGAATATACAAGGAAAAAGGCTCTCTTACCTTTTGTAGCCCCTGCAGATAATCTTGAACAGAGATAGGATAAAAATGGGGCACAGTAGGATAGCTAGTATACCGTGGAACAGAATAGTTAAACTCCCGTACTAAGGAGAGTTTTTCCTTTAGGGGAAGGTTTTTGAAGGGCATATTTTTTTACCATACGGACGAAATGCTGAACAGAAGGAAAAGCAACATTAGGCCAGATCCCCTGTCCCAAGTTCACGATGTATCCCGGTTCTTGCCTCATAGCAGATACCATCTTTTCTACTTTTTGTTCAATCTCGGAAAAGTTTAGAAAAAGATCCTCTACAGCAAAGTTACCTTGAAGAGAAATACTTTTAGGAATATTTTTTCGATATTCCTTTAAAGAAAGGGTGCTGTCTACACTTATAGCGGAAGGGTGCAAGGAACTAATTTTTTCTATTTTACCAAGACAAGAAGGTGCGTAGAGAATAAAAGAAATAGAAATAGTCTTACAAAGCTTTTGTAGAAAAGGGAAAGAAAATTCTTCCCATAGAGAAAAAGATAAAACATCTAAGTGGCTTTCAAAAACTTGTACAGCCTCTACTTTTTTCTCAATCTGAGACTGCAAAAAAAGGATACAGGCCTCTGTGATCCTTTCAAGGTACTCTTTTGCTTTTTTCGGATTTTCCCGGATAAAGATCTTGGTCTTCTGAAAGGGATATCGGTCGTTTAAAAAATAGCAAAAAACCGTAAATGGAGCCCCGCAAAACCCTAAGATAGGCACGGAAAGAAAAGGGCGTGCTCTTTCCAAGGTCTCTTGAACATAAGAAAAGGCTTTTCCTGTTTTTTTTTTAGAAAAAAGCACATAAGGCCCTTTTTTATCTAAGAAAGTGACCTCACATCCCATTTGCTCTAAGGCAAGAGTAATATCAGAAAATATAATGGCTGCATCCAAGCTCAAATCTTGAAAGGGAAGAAGCATTACCTTGCAAGCAAGCTTTGGCTCTTTAAAAAGTTTTTGAAGAGGGTATTTCCTACGAAAACTTTGATAGGAAGGGAGATACCTACCCGCTTGCCTCATGATCCAGATAGGAAAAAGTCCTGTTTCTTTGTCCTCTAGCGCTTTTAAAAAATTTGCTTTCACGTCTTCGCTAAAAGTCTTTCTAAGATAGAATCTACATGAAACCCAAATTCCTCTTCTAAATCCTGAATGGGAGCAGACTTACCAAATCCTTCTACTGCAATACAAATTCCCTCAAGCCCTACATACCTAGCCCATCCAAAATCAGAAGCGGCCTCAATGCTTACCCTTTTTCCGGAATCCTTCCCTAAAACAGTTTGTTTATAGCTCTCTTCTTGTTTATCAAAAAGCTGCCAACAAGGAAAGGAAACTACTCTTACCTTTTTCTCCATCTTCTCTAAACGCTCTGCTACTTCTAAAGCTAAAAAAAGCTCCGACCCTGTTGCCATTAGGGTAAAGTCTACTTTCCCCTCTTCTTTTTTTACAAAATAAGCTCCTCTTTTTAGACCCTCTTCATAAGATAGCTCTGTCTGTTTCAAAGAAGGTAAATTCTGTCTGCTTAAGATAAGGGCTGTAGGCCCTTTGTACTCTAAAGCAGCAATCCAAGCCATTTTTACTTCCCAACCATCTGCAGGACGAATCACTTGAAGATGTGGTATAGCTCTTAAACAAGCTAGGTGTTCTACTGGCTGATGCGTAGGACCATCTTCTCCTAAAAAGATAGAGTCATGAGTAAACTGATAAATCACATGATAGGAAGAAAGACAAGCAAGTCGAATGGCATTTCTCATGTAGTCAGAGAAAGTTAAAAAGGTCCCACAAAAAGGCAGGATCATCCCTACTCTAGAAAGCCCATTTACTATCCCCGACATAGCAAACTCTCTCACTCCAAACTTGATATTTTTTCCAGAAAAATCTCCTTTTTTGATCAAGGCAAAATCTTTCATCATAGTCATATCCGATCCAGAAAGATCTGCAGAGCCCCCATAAAGCTGTGGAATCTTCTTTCCCAAAAGCTGCAACACCTCATTCGAAGCCGATCTTCCTGAAATTTGCGCTTTCATAGAAACTTGACTTATTTCTTGTTCTAAATCCTTTGGTAAAAGACCTTCTTTCATAACTTCCCACTGCTCAAATAGGGAAGGGTGCACTTTCGACCATTTACGCACCAAATCTTCCCACTCTTCCTGCTTTTCTTTTCCCTTTTCTTTCTTTTCTTCAAAAAAAGAAATGACTACCTGAGGAACATAAAATGGTTCTGAGGAAGTAAGGCAAAGCCCTTTTTTTGTTAAAGCAGCTTCTTCCTCTCCTAAAGGAGCGCCATGAACCTTATGGGTTCCAGCTTTATTCGGAGAGCCTCTTCCTATGATCGTATGTGCTACGATAAGGGTTGGTTTTTTTTGAGAAGAAAGAGCCTCAAAAACTCTATCTACTTCCTCAAAATCATACGGATTCATCTCCACAACATCCCAGCCGTAGGCTCTATAGCGCATTTTCACATCTTCTGAAAAACACTCAGAAATAGGTCCGTCCAAACAGATATGGTTTGCATCATAGAGCAAAACCAGATTGTCTAAATTCCAAAATCCCGCTAAAGAAGAGGCTTCTGAAGAGATCCCCTCCATAAGACATCCATCTCCTGCTAAACAATACACCTTATTATCGATTAACTGAAAATCTTGGGTGTTAAATTTTTGAGCTATAATTTTTAATCCCAAAGCCATCCCTACCGAATTAGCAATCCCTTGCCCTAAGGGACCTGTGGTCACTTCTACTCCAGGTGTTTCAGGAAATTCAGGATGACCTGGAGTTTTAGAGTGAAGTTGTCTAAAGTTTTTGATTTCCTCTAAGGAAAGATCATATCCTGCTAAATGAAGCAAAGAATAAAGCCACATGGAACCGTGACCTGCAGAAAGAACAAGGCGGTCTCGATTCACCCAATTGGGATCTTTTGGATTATATTTCAAAATTTTTCCATACAGATAAGCTCCTATCTCAGCGCATCCTAGAGGCAACCCTGGATGCCCTGAACCCGCTTTTTGTATCGCGTCAATAGAAAGTCCTTTCACTGTATCTGCGATTTTTTGTAGTTGACTTTTCAGTTCTTCATTCATGCAAATAAACCTTTAGATTTTCCTTGAAAGCTACCTTTTTACCTATCCTTTTTACCTATCCTTCTACAAAAGGCGCAAGAAAAAAGGAGAAGGGTAAACTCTGATCTAGAAGTGCTCTTCTTCTTAAGGAAGTAACCTTGTTATGATAAGACCTTATAACCTTACCTTGAGGTGGAAGCGCTTTCTTGAAACCACCTACGGTCCACATTTTGCCCAAGAGCCTAGTTACGAAGCAAGAACTTTGACTTTTCTCTTCTTTTTGTTTACCCTTGAAGTACCTGCAAATAAGGAGATCTTTTCCCCAATGCTATCTGATAGTTTGAGAAAAAAATTTCTACACTATTTTGAAAAAAAAGGACACCGCGTTTTTCCTTCTGCCCCTGTAATCCCTTTTCAAGATCCTTCTCTGCTTTTCATCAATGCGGGAATGAACCCTTTTAAAGATATTTTTCTAGGTAAAGAGCTGCCTAAAACCAAAAGAGCTGCCTCCTCTCAAAAATGTATTCGAGCAGGAGGAAAACATAACGACTTAGAAAACGTAGGACATACTTCACGACATCTAACCTTTTTTGAAATGTTAGGAAATTTCTCTTTCGGGGACTATTTCAAAAAAGAGGCTATAGCCTATGCCTGGGAAGTAGCCACCGAAATTTTGGAGATAGAAGTAGAAAAAATCTGGGTTACTGTTTTTGAAAAAGATGAAGAAAGTCTTGAGCTTTGGAAGCCTTTTCTTCCCTTTTCCCGAATAGTGAAGATGGGGGAAAAAGATAATTTTTGGTCTATGGGAGATATAGGCCCTTGCGGGCCTTGCTCTGAACTTTTATTCGATAGAGGAGAAAAATTTTCCTCTGCCAAGAATCCTTTAGAGGACGAAAAAGGGGAACGCTTTTTTGAGTTTTGGAATCTTGTTTTCATGGAAAACCAAAAACAAGCTTCTGGAGAGCTTATAGAGCTCCCTAGCAAAAGTATTGACACAGGGGTCGGGCTAGAAAGGCTTGCCCTGTTAAAGATGGGTGTAGATAACGTCTTTGAAACAGATATTTTACAGGCTTTGATCCAGGCAATAGTAAAAGTTACCCGTATTCCTTTTTCTTCGGAAAAAAAGAGCTGCTTTTACGTTATCGCTGATCACATTCGTTCTTTGAGCTTTGCTATAGCAGATGGGGCTTGCCCTAGTAATCTGGATAGGGGCTATGTACTTCGTAAAATTTTGCGAAGGGCCGTTCGATATGGAAGGCAGCTTGGTCTGAAAGCGCCGTTTTTATCTGATCTAGTTACCCCTTTAGTAAATCTAATGGGAGAGGCTTATCCCGAGATAAAACAAAGCTCTAACAGAATAGAAGAGATTCTCTACCAAGAAGAAGAGAGTTTCCTAAAGACCCTGCAAAAGGGGGGCGATATCCTACAGTCTATATTAGAGTCTTCAAAAAAAGAGGGATTTTTATCTGGAAAGGATGCCTTCAAGCTAAAGGATACCTACGGACTTCCCTTAGAAGAAATTCGTTTAATGGCTCACGATTATCAGCTAAAGGTGGATACAAAAGAATTTGAGCATTTAGAGAAAAAAGCGAGAGAGCTCTCCCAAAAGGCTCACTGGAAAAAAAGGGAGCACATTTGTCAAGGCCTTTCCTTTTCTGAAATTCCTCCTACTGTGTTCACCGGTTATCAAGAAAAAGAGGAATTTTCTCCAATTGGGGGTATTTTAAAGGAGGGAAAATGGGTCCTTTCCCTGGAAGAAGGAGAAGAAGGGGTTTTATTTTTAGAAAAGACCCCTTTCTATGCAGAAATGGGAGGACAAGTCGGTGATACAGGTCATATCACCAAAAAGCAGGCGGGTTTTTTGGTAGAAGATACCAAAGCTTTTTCGAAAAACTGGATAGGTCATGTAGGAAGAGTAGAGAAAGGCTCTTTCTGTGTACAAGACTCTGTAAAAGCTCTTTTTGACTACTCTAGAAGGATAAAAATCCAAAATAACCACACAGCAACCCATCTATTGCACTGGGCTTTACAAAAGGTTTTAGGAGAACATATTAAACAAGCAGGTTCTTTAGTAGAAGAGAAGAGGTTTCGTTTTGATTTTTCCCATCATAAAACTATTTCCACTTTGGAACTTTTTAAGATAGAGCTTTTGATTCAAGAGAAAATCTGTGAAAACTTGGCTGTATCCACTTATGAAATTCCTTATAAACAGGCGCAAAAAGATCCCCATATAAAGCAATTTTTTGGAGACAAATATGAGGAAAGAGTAAGAGTTGTGGATATGTTCTTTTCTAAAGAACTTTGCGGAGGAACCCATACTTCATTTACAGGAACTATTGGAACCGTAAAAGTGGTAAAAGAAAGTAGCATTGCAGCAGGCACCCGGAGAATCGAAGCAGTAACGGCAGTAGAAGCGCAAAATTTTATACAAGAAAGAGAAAAACTCTTATACCGAATTGCGGAACAATTAAAGACCCCTCCTTCTAAACTAGAACTCAAAATTTTCTCCCTAATAGAAGAAAAAGAAGGACTCGAAAAACAGGTAAAAAAATCCCTGCAATCTCTACAAAAAGAACTAGCTAAGAAACTGCAAGAAAAGGTCTTTTCCCAAAAGGGGTTTTCTTTAATCTGTGAAGAAGTAGACTTTCCCCCTTCTGAACTGATGGCTCTTTCAGAAGAAGCCTCTAAAGGGCTTTCTCCTTCTGTAATTATTTTAGGTTCCAAAAAAGATCTTTCTTGTCTTATAGTTGCCCGCATTTCCCAAGCGCTTTCTTGCTTTGATGCAAGAGAGCTTTTACAGAAAATAGCCCCTTTAATCCAGGGTGGTGCTGGAGGAAAAAAAACCTTTGCCCAAGCCGGAGGAAAAAAGGGAGAAAATTTATCCACTGCTTTATCCAAATTGAAACAAGACCTTGAAGATCCCTCTTTTAAAAAGTAAATCTCTTACCCTTTTCAAAGAGCTAGTGGAGACAAAAAGCTCTTTTTTAATAGAAAAGCAAAATACTTCTGCTAAAGCGTTCCTTTTGTCTATTGCTCAACAAGCGCTACAAAAACCCCTTTTGATCATTACAGGAGGAGTGAGAAAAGAAGATTGGTTTTCAGATCTTTCTTTTTTTCTACAAAAGAAACCTTTGGAACTACCTGCCTGGGAAGCTTTACCGGGAGAGACTCTTTCTCCTAGTTTCGATGTGATGGGAAAAAGACTTTCTACTCTGCTTCAAATGAGAGAAGAAAAAGCGCCTTGTGTAATAACGGCAGTTCCTTCTTTTGTACAAAAACTTTTTTCACCAAAAAAATTGGAAAAAGCCGTTCATATTTGGAAGGTAAAAGACGAAGTTCCCTTTGATTTGATTTCTTCTTTCCTAGAGGGTCTCGGTTACAAAAAGGTAAAACTCGTTTCTGACAAAGCAGAATTTGCCCTTCGAGGAGGTATTGTAGATATTTTCCCTCCTACTAGTTTATCCCCCTACCGGGTAGAATTTTTTTCTGATGAGATCAAGAGTATCCGAACTTTTGATGTAGGTAGCCAAATTTCTCAGAAAAAAGAAGATTCTCTTCTTTTCACGCTGGCTGATGAAAAAAAAGCACTCCAAGAAGAGCCAGCGCTCTGCGATCTTTTTTCCTACTTTAAAGAGCCTCCCCTTTTGGTATTAGATAATCTTCTCTCGTTGGAAGACACTTATACCTCTTTTTCTTCTCTTATCCATCAACAATCTCGTTTTTTTACTCCTTTACAGAAGCTTTTAGAAAAAGCTTCTTCTTTTCCCAAAGTCCTTTTCTGCAAAGAGCCTTTGAATACTCTTTTCACCTATAAGACTTTGAAAAAAGAACCTCTTTTTCACGAGATTTCTCTAGAGTTTTTCTCTCATACTTTCGAGGTAAGGCAGTTTTTTCCCTCCCTGGTCTCTATTTCCTCCTTTTTCTTATCAGAAAAGGAAAACCTTCTTGAGGCTTTAGCTTCTCCTTCTTGTCCCAAGGTAGATCTTACCTTTGTCCTAGACTCCGAAGAGAAAAGAAGACGCCTAGAGCAGTCCCTAAAAGAAAAAAAAATTCCCCTTTCCTCTTTTGCAAAAGGCTACCTTCCAGAAGGGTTTATTATATCTGATGCTTTAACAGGATTTGTAACAGAGGCAGATCTAACAGGAAGCAAAAAAATACGCAGGGAGAAATGGAGAAATTTATCTTCTGCTCCCCCTTCTCAGTTTCATGAACTTGTCCCGGGAGATTATGTAGTACATTTTCATAGTGGAGTCGGCAAATATTTAGGCTGTGAAAAAGAGGTAAATCATCAGGGATCTGCCACTGAGTTTTTAGTTCTTCAATATGCAGAAGGGAGCAAGCTCTATGTTCCTCTATCACAATCTTACTTAGTAAGTAAATATGTCGGGACCTCAGAACAAACTCCTTCTTTACATACCTTGGGAACAAAAAAATGGCAACAGATAAAGAGGAAGGCAGAAAAACAAATTGTAGGATATGCCTCTGACCTTTTACAGCTTTATGCAAAAAGACAAATAGCAGAAAGGGAACCTATTTTAGAAGATTCTCAAGAAATGTTTTCTTTTGAAGAGGCCTTTTCCTATGAAGAAACGGAAGATCAGAAAAAAGCGATCCAAGAAATTAAAGATGATTTTAGAAAAACAGTGCCCATGGATCGGCTTATCTTAGGTGACGTAGGATACGGGAAAACAGAGATTGCCATGAGAGCTAGCTTCAAAATGGTAGTTGATGGAAGAAAACAAGTGGCTGTTTTGGTTCCCACCACAGTCTTAGCCATGCAGCATTTTGATTCGTTTCAAGAAAGGATGAAGGATTTTCCCCTTTGTATAGAAGTGCTTTCCAGAGCAAATACTCCCAAAAAAAATAAGGAAATTCTAACAAAGGTAGCAGAGGGACATGTGGATATTATCATAGGAACGCACCGGCTTTTGTCTAAGGATGTCTCTTTTAAAAACTTAGGTCTTGTGGTAGTCGATGAAGAACAAAGATTTGGAGTAAAGGCAAAAGAACATTTAAAAAAGGTCAAAGAAGGAATTGATTCCCTGACTCTTTCCGCTACCCCTATCCCAAGAACTTTGTATATGTCTTTGATTCAAATTCGAGGTCTATCTCCCATCAATACCCCCCCTCAAGATAGGCTCCCTGTACAAACCATCTTAGCGGAAAATGAAGAGAGCCTGATTCAAACAGCTCTTTTAAGGGAGTTTTCTCGGGAAGGACAAGTATTTTTTATCCATAATCGAGTAGAATCCATCTATCACAGAGCAGAAGTAATACAAAAAATGGTTCCTCAAGCAAGAATTGCCATAGTTCATGGGCAGATGGATCCAGATGCTGTGGAAAATACCTTCCATAAATTTAAAGAGGGAACACTTGATGTCCTTTTTGCAACCAGCATAGTAGAAAATGGAGTAGATGTTCCCAACGCAAATACTATCTTCGTTGACAATGCGCACTGCTTTGGTCTAGCAGATCTATACCAACTAAGAGGAAGGGTTGGTAGATGGAATAGGACAGCCTATGCCTATTTTTTAACACCAAAACAAGTAGCCGAGCCCGCAAGGAAAAGGCTTTCTGTTTTTTTAGAAACAGGAGGCTACGGAGGGGGCTTAAAAATTGCTATGCGTGATCTAGAAATCCGAGGAGCGGGAGATCTTTTAGGAACAGAGCAATCAGGACAAGTAGCAGCCATTGGATTTCATCTTTATTGTAAACTTTTGAAAAGAGCTATTGCTTCTATAGAGAAAAAAAGCCCTTCCCCCTTTATGGAAACTCTTATCGATTTTCCTTTTCCAGCAAAAATTCCCGAAGAGTACATAGATGATGTAGGTCTTCGCATGGAGATCTATCACCGTTTTGGAGAAGCTTCTTCTTATCAAGAAATGGAATCGATTCTGCAAGAGCTAAAAGATCGTTTCGGCTCTCCTCCAAAACCTGTCGTATGGCTGTATCATATGAGCAGGATTCGTCTTTTTGCCTACTACAACCAATTTACAAAAGTGCAGTTTACCCCAGGGGTTTTTTTCGTAACAAAAATAAAACAGGAACCTGTTAAGTTTTTATATCCCAAAACAGAAGATCCTGACTTTTTGGAAAAGTTTTTCCTAGAAGCTCTATCCAGACACTACGGGGGTTTAAAAAATCCAGACCAGATGAAACTCCCTTGAAAGCATTCCTTATTGACTTTTTGCTTAAAAGGAGAGAGAAAAGGAAAACTTGGGCCTTCCCAAGGCTGCAGAGGTCGTCGAAGAAGAAACTACTGCATCCAAAAGAAAGAGCGTAAAGTCGTACCAAGAGTGAACCGCGGTACTTTCTTTTAAGGAATGGTTTTTATGAGTAAGCCACCCAAAATAGCCCCCGAAGACCGTAATAAAAGGAATAGAAAATAGGTAGTATTTTTTTCTATTTCTTTCGGAAAGAAACTGTGCATTGGGTATATGAGCTGCACCAAAAAGTAGAGAGGAAGCAATAATTCCTCCCCACGGAGTTAACCTTTCTGAAAGACTAGACTGCAGATATCCTCGAAAAAAAGCTTCTTCTCTCAACCCAACAGCAAAGGCAGAAAGAACATCCACTTCTTGGCTTCCCCTAATTCTAGCACTACAATCCTTTTCTTTTTCAAAATAGACCAGGTAACTTAAGAGCATCCCCCCTCCTAAAGCTCCTAAAATTCCTCCCCACACTTCCGGTTTTTTTAGCACTTTGTAGTTGAAAGGAGCATAGCTCAAATCTGCAAAACTATCTTCAGGCATGGGATAAAAAAAGCCCTCTTGTCGATTATACCTGCGAGCATCTCGATAAGCTGCATACATACCATATTGCCAAGTAGTTGATGCAGTAATTCTCCCTATTCGTATAGAAGGATCATGATATTGAGCCTCACTTAAAAAGGCAGTCTTTGAAAAATCTCTTGCAAGAATTTTTCCTAAGAAAAAAGTCCCAAAAAGTTCTCCAGCGGTCCTACCCTCCCCCAAATAAAGATGCCCCAGCCCTGGTATCAAAGAAAGACTCGTGGCAAGGCCTACATTTTTTCTCTTTAAAGTAGGCATAGAAGCGCTTTTAACCTCTGAAACAGAGGGAAGTTTTCCAGGAATCACGCTGGAAACACTAGGCTTTATGTCGATCTGTGCTATTTCTTCTATTTCAGGTTCTTCTTTCTCCATTTCTGGATCTACTGTATTCTCCGCAAAAGCAAAAGAAAAACCCCATATCCAAAAAAGACATCTATATAAGCAACCCATTTATATCTTCTCCTAAAAAACCGGGAGATTCTATCTGCCTGTTTTTGTTTGAGTCAACAGAAATGACCAACCACAATGTATCTCAAGATGCCTTACATGGGGAAGTGGCCATAACAGATGAGCCTATTTAAAATAATCAAGCGGTTAAAATGGCATATTCTTTCTCTTCTTTTACTCCCCGTTTCTCCCATTCGTTGGTTAATTGCTCACGGATAGCTATACCGCGCATCCTTTTTTCAATCCAATCATCTGGATATCCCTTGGCTTTGTAAATAGCTCGGCTCCGTTTTATGGAAAGCTCTGGATCTTCTATCTCTTGGATACGTTCATAACCTATTTTTGCAAGCCATCTTTTAAAAGCTTCCGCTTTCTTAGAAGGGATAGATTGGATAATCCTAAAAATGGTTTCTGTATTTGCTGTGTCGGTTTCACGCATCTTTCCATCAGGAGCTTTTAATTTCAACTGTACGGAAAAATCGTACAGTTGACTAAAGCCTTCTTTTTCAACTAATTGAAGTTTTAAATCTGACCAATATCTTCGAGGATTAGAGCTTTCTGTTAAAACAGCAATTTTTGAGGTTTTTTCTTCTACTTCATTTGCCATAAACTACCTCTTTGAAATAACAGACTGTAAACTTATATTTTAAATAAAAGAAAATAACAAGAAACTTGCCCATGACCGGACGATTATCGAACCAGATATTGGAAGGTATGCGCAAAATTTATGAGCTGAAAGCTTTCTTCAATAGAGAAAAACAGCCTTGCTATTCTTACTAAAAGCAAGCTTTTTTCATGGAAAGTCATCCTAAGCTGATATAAGTCCCTATAGTATTATCCCCCTTAACAAACCTAGAACCTCCATCTATTATTAGATATACAAAAAATTTTGATAAAAAGTTGCTATTAAGTTTATAAAGTTACATCCCAGTTATCCTTAATAAGGAACTTTTACCATGTCTAATAAAGAGATTCTCCAAAAACGACAAAGCCACTTCGATAGTTTAGCCCAATCTACTCCTGAAGAAAACGTTGAGTTCTGGTTCGCTAGAGATTTACAGGAGCCTCTTGGATATGCAAAATGGGAAAATTTTATAACTGCTATCCTACGTGCCATAGAATCTTGCAAAACAACAAATTGTGATCCCAACGACCATTTTCGTGGCGTCAGGAAAATGGTCACATTAGGTAGCGGTGCTGAGCGTTCTATAGAAGATTTTATGCTAACTCGCTATGCCTGCTATTTAATTGCCCAAAACGGCGATCCTAGAAAAGAAGCTATAGCTTTTGCTCAAAGCTACTTTGCCATCCAAACAAGGAAACAAGAATTAATAGAAAAAAGAATGCTTTTACAAACCAGATTAGAAGCTAGAGAAAAGCTTAGAGAATCAGAGAAGACTCTTTCACAAAACATATATGAACGAGGAATAGATGAAATGGGTTTTGGTCGCATTCGCTCTAAAGGAGATCAGGCTCTTTTTGGAGGTAACTCCACCCAAAGCATGAAAAACAAGTATGGAATTATACAAAGTCGTCCTCTTGCTGATTTCTTACCAACTTTGACTATTGCTGCCAAAAATCTAGCAACAGAAATGACCAATCACAATGTAACCCAAGATAATCTACTAGGAGAGCCTGCTATAACAAAGGAGCATATCCAAAATAACCAAAGTGTCCGAGATATGCTTGCTGAGCGTAATATCAAACCAGAAAATCTCCCTCCAGAGGAAGACATCAAAAAATTAGAGCGACTTGTAAAATCAGAAGAGAAAAAGCTGATAAAACAGTCTAATAAACTTCCTAAAAAAGTTTAATTACCAAAACCCAAGTGTTTAACGCTTAAACTGTTGCCGATGACTGGACAATTATCGAACCAGGTAATCGAAGGAATGCGCAAAATTTATGAACTAAAGCCTTTCTTAATAGAGAAAACCAGTCTTATTTTTCTTGATAGAAGCGCATTCTTTCCGTAGAAACTCGTTATCATCCAGTAAAGTTGTCCCAGTGTTGTCTCCCTTAACAAACCTAGAACCTACTCCCCTTATTTCTGATAGCATCTTTTTTTGACTTTGTTAACTGAGCTTCAATTTCTTGTACAATAGGAAGTTTAGAACACAAGAGTCCTTCAAGCGTCCCTGGGATACATAGAATAGAGAAAGTTTGAAAATGCAATAAAAAAAGCTCTAACAGCTTTGTAAACAGTCTGGAAATAATCCTAACTATCCCTTTGTCGGCTCCGACAAACTGATCTCAGGAAGGAAAAATGCTACTCAAATTGTTAGAAGATTAAGTTGCATATATCAGAGATTTGAATCAAAAAAATATTTCCAAACAGAACTGCCAAAATTTACCCAAAAATATGCGACAGAAAGAATCGTCAAGCAAAGTCCGCATAAGAACAATAAGCACCGGCTCATCCATTGAGAAACTCTTCCTGATCTTTGAGTTAGAAAATCTTTACGCAACAAGGTGACGCTACTATCATCGGGTATGATCTGAAAGGAGGAAAAACTATGACAAAAAGGGTGCGGTTCTTGTGAAGCAAACCAATCTACCTTGAGAAATTGTTCAACCGGCACTAAAGTTTTTTTGCGCTTCTTTCCCGATTCAGGATCAAACCTTTCCTCCATGGGGGTGAAAGGTAGTTTATAGCACGGCCTCAGATTAAAAGAATTTTTTATTTGAAAAAAAACTCTCTAACCACTAATTTTATTAGTAACTATGGAGAATATCTTCAAGTCATGAACATGGAAACATTTCTAGCTCATAACCAGATTTTTACGATTAAAGAGATAAGGTCTGCTCTCAGAATAGAGAAAGGCAATAGCACTTTGAATAACTTATTAGCGTATCATCTTCGACAAGGGCATATCGTCCGAATTCGAAAAGGTCTTTATTACACAATTCCTAGAGGAGCTGACGCAAAAACCCATCCGATAGACCCTTATTTAATTGCCAGTAAAATGACTTCTGATGCCACCTTGGCATATCATACCTCTTTGGGATTTCATGGAAAGCTGCATTCTTTACGAACTGATTTTATCTATATTACTCAGAAAAAATTAAAACCTCCTTTTGTTTTTTGCAACTCCACTTTTAAAAGCATTTCTATTCCCAAAGGAACTTTAGCTAGCCCCAGTTTTGGCATTGAGATTGTCGATTATCAGGGATGTAAGCTTCGGGTTACTACTTTAGAGCGAACTTTTGTAGATATTCTTGATAGACCTACTTTAATCGACAACTGGGAAGAAATTTGGCGTTCTTTAGAATCTATTGAATATCTAGACCTTCAACAGGTTCTTGCATATGCAAGACTTCTAAATAACGCGACCACTTATGCTCGAATAGCATTTTTTCTTGATCAACACTGTGATACATTTGGTCTTTCAGAAAAAGACTTAGTAAATTTTGATAAATTTATACCCAAAAGCCCCCACTATTTAGACCTTCATAGTAAAGAGCCTAATCAGCTCATTGCTAGATGGAATCTTATTGTTCCAAAATCATTACTCCAAAGAACTTGGGAAGAGCCTCATGAAAATCTCTAAAGAGCTACTTATTCGAGAATCCAGTCGCACGGGTTTTCGTTTGGAAATATTGGAAAAAGTATGGCACCTAATGAACGTTCTTGAAGGAATTAATGCCCATCCTTTTCTACAAGAACGTTTGGTCTTAAAAGGAGGCACAGCCCTCAATCTGTTTTATCTTCGATCTTCCTCGTCTATCAGTTGATATCGATTTAAACTATATAGGGATGCCAGATCGAGAAGGAATGATACAAGAACGCCCTCTTATTGAAAAGGCTATGGAAGCTATTTTTCAACGAGAAAACCTTATGATACGCCGCATCCCAACCAAACATGCTGGTGGAAAGTGGCAGCTAAAATACCAAGGTGTTCTTGGCAATCAAGGTAACCTAGAAATTGACCTGAATTTTATGTTCAGAGTCCCTCTTTGGGATATTCAAAAATGTTCCTCTAAAGTTATTGGTCATCATCAAATACACGGAGTTCGAATTCTTGATTTTCACGAGCTAGCAGCTGGGAAATTAACCGCATTATTTGGTAGAAATGCCTCACGCGATTTATTTGATACGCATCATTTACTAACCAATATACAGTTCAATTTAGAGCGGTTACGGCTAGCCTTTATTCTGTATATCGGCATGAGTTCAATTAAAAATCCTCATGAACTCTCCCCTGAATCACTTTTGTTCGATGAAGCTGATTTTCGAAAACAGCTTCTGCCTGTCTTGCGAAATACCAAGAACGAACGTGATCATCAATCTTGGAAAGATATCAAACTTCAAGAGTGTAAACAGGCTCTGGCCAAACTATTGCCTTTTAATGAACAAGAAGCAAAGTTTTTAAAAATCCTGATTCAAAAAGGAGAAATTCGCCCATCTCTACTTACAAATGAACCCCTCATGCAATCTAAAATTGAAAAACTACCTTCCCTTCATTGGAGAGCCTCACTTGTGCAGTCATTACCGAAACAAGTAATTTCTTAGCTAATGACTAAAAAATTCTATATTTATGAAAAATACTTCTGGAAATTTGCCGATGACTGGACTCGAACCAGCACCTTATTGCTAAGAGCAGATTTTGAATCTGCCGTGTCTACCATTTCACCACATCGGCAAATGGGAGGACTTTATCATGGAAAGAAAATTAAAGCAAACTCCTCTTTAAGATCCTTTTATAGAAGATTCCCGCTCTTCTTCCCATTTATAAGGGGCTCTTTTTTGAAGTTTCGGAGTAGTATAGGGATAAAAAACGTCCTTGTCCCCCCTTTCAATAAACTCCCCTTTTGCCTTTTCCCTTTGGAGTCTTTCCTTTTTAGAAAGCTCTAACTCACTGCAAGAGAACAAGAAAAGACTCATGCCCAGAAAATAAAAAAACCGCATAACTCCCTTTTTTGACTCGATAGTAGTACTTTTTGGGATTTTTTTTTATAGTCCGGTTTTTGAGGGGGTAAGGATAATGCACGAGTCTTTAGAGGAAAAATTAAAAAGAGAAGCTTCTTTGGCTTTAAACAGTGAAAGCCTAGAAGAGGGCATGCGTCATTTATCAAGAGCCTTCTACCTTTTTTCCGAAGAAAGCGAAAGAATAAAAAAGAACTATCTGAAATTAAAGGAAGAGTTAAAAAAGACCCACTTGCACCTGGATAAAACCCATGAAGAACTTATAAAAAGTGTAACTCAGCTAAAAACCACTTCCTCCTACTTAAACAGCCTTTTAAAAAATATTTCTCAAGGTATTTTATTTATTCACATGAATGGAACCATTCTCTCCTACAATAAAGCAGCAGAAAAAATCTTAAAAATAGAAGAGTCTAAGGTTCTTTTTCGAAAATATACGCAAGTTTTCAAAGACACCTTCTTTGGTTTTTCTGTAAAGGACGCTCTTGATTTTGGTATGCTCACCTCCTTGAGCTATTTTACTCACTTTCTAGAAGCAGAAAGAAGAGAAATAGAAGTGACTTCTTCTTTTTTATCTGATGGAGAAAACCCCTATGGAGGTCTTCTTCTACTCTTAAGGGACATCACAGAATTTGAAAAGCTAAAACAAGTTACTCATAGAACCAGTAGACTACAACAACTAGGAGAAATAGCCGCGACCATTGCTCACGAAATTAAAAATCCTCTAGGGGGAATTAGAGGATATGCCTCCTTGCTTTGCCAAGATTTAAAAACCCGTTCTGAGAGGGAAAAGATACAAAACATTATAGAGGGAGTAAAAATTCTAGATAAACTCGTAGAAAAAGTCCTGGTCTATACAAAACCTTTAGAGCTCCAGCTTCACTCTCATGACTTTTCTATGTTTTTGAGAAACACGTGTAAATTCCTAATCATGGATCCCAATTTTAATAGAAAATATCAGCTAGAAATCCATATCTCAGATGATCCCTTGTTTGTCCCTTTTGACAAAGATGCGATGCGCTCTTGCCTTTGGAATCTGATCATCAATGCTTTTCAATCTATGAAAAAAGGAGGAAAGGTAACTGTTTCTTTAATGAAGCAAGATCAAAGCATTCTTCTAAATATTTCCGATCAAGGAATAGGCATTGCTGAAAAAGATCTAGAAAACATTTTTTCTCCTTTTTTTACTACGAAAGAAGAAGGTAATGGCCTTGGTCTTGCCGAAGCACACAAAATTGTACAAGCCCATAGAGGAAAAATCGAAGTGCGCTCCCAATTAGAGAAAGGAACTACCTTTACCTTATCACTTCCTATAAGGAGATAGTAGCTATGCAGACGGTCTTAATTGTAGATGATGACTTTTTAATTCGCTCTTTTTTAGAAGAGAGCTTTAAAAGAATGAAAAAGAAAGCCCTTGTGGCAAGAAATGGAAAAGAGGCTTTAGATCTTTTGGCAGAAAAGACCTTTGATCTGGTGCTTACCGATATGAAAATGCCAGGAGCTTCTGGCCTCGAAGTCCTAAAAAAAGCTAAGGAAAGTAATCCTGCTGCTCTCGTTTTAATAATGACTGCCTTTGCCTCTGTCGAAAATGCAGTGGAGGCAATGAGACTCGGAGCTTTTAACTACCTAATCAAACCCTTTTCTTTAGAAGTACTACAGGCTTTACTAAAAAAAGCAGAACAACATGAAGCCTTGATCCAGGAGAATTTTTCTTTAAAACAGCAGATTCATTCCCTACAAGAGCCTTATGTTTTAGATTATAAAAGCCCTTCCATGCAAAAGCTTTTTTCTGATGTGAAAAAGATCGCTAAAAGCCAAGCACATGTTTTTATCACGGGAGAATCAGGAACGGGAAAAGAAGTTTTAGCTTCTTCTCTACACCATCTTTCTCCTAGAAAAGATTCTCCTTTTATTCGGGTAAATTGTGCTGCTATTGCAGAAAACCTGTTAGAATCAGAATTTTTTGGCCATGAAAAAGGGGCCTTTACAGGAGCTTTGCAAAGAAGACTAGGACGTTTTGAACTAGCACATAAAGGAACCCTTTTATTAGATGAGGTAACAGAAATCCCCTTAAATCTACAAGCAAAGCTACTTCGTGCAGTGCAAGAAGAAACCTTTGAAAGAGTAGGGTCAGAAAAGTCACAAGAAGTAGATGTCCGTATTATTGCTACCTCTAATCGTGACATGAAAGAGGCAATAGAACAAAAAATATTTAGAGAAGATCTTTATTATCGTTTAAACGTTGTCCCCTTACACATTCCCCCTTTAAGAGAGAGAAAAGAGGATATTCTTTCCCTAGCAAATCACTTTTTAAAAAAGTTTTGTCAAGAAAACCATAAGGAGCTCAAAGAATTTTCTAAAAAGGCAGAGGAAAAGCTTCTTAGTTATACATGGCCGGGTAACGTAAGAGAGCTGGCAAACCTAATTGAAAGGGCTACTGTTTTGAGTACGGAGAAGGTTTTATCGGAGAAAGATTTTTCCTTAGAAGAAAACCAAGAGCCTTGTTCCCAAGAAGCTATTACCTTAAAAGAACTGGAAGAAAGATCTATTTTAGAAAGGCTAAAAAAATTGGATAACCACAGGGAAAATACCGCAAAATCCCTGGGAATTAGCCCTAGAACTCTTCGAAACAAGCTACAAGAGTATGAAAGAAAATCTCTTTCCCAAAAAAGTCTATTAAACTGAATTTATGAGTAAAATCTTGTTGTGCTAAAGCTCCCACTGAGAACTGTATAGCTGGATGATTTGTAATATATTGTTAATAAAAGAGTTATAAAAATAATATCTATCTTAAGTAAGCTAAAGTAAGAGGAAATAAGTACTAGACTAAACTATAGAAGTTTCCTACAAAATCTCAGAAAGATCCTTTAAAGCAAGTATGATAGAATGCATGCATGAGACTATACACAGCACTATTTTCCTCTTTTTCCTTAAAGCCCACTACCCCGTTAGAAGTTGTGGAAAGCTCTCTTTCGAAAAAAGTTGTTTCTTCTGCGATAGTAGCTTTTGCTTTGTTGGCTTTAGTGGTATACAGACTTACCCAGACAACTAGATCTAAGAGTAGGCCCCTTCTAAAAGCTTCCAGTTCCTTTGAAAAAATTTTAAAAAACCTAAAACTAAGTCTAGTTCCCTCTATCTTCAAAGATCAAACTGATCCTAGAGAATATGTAAAGCAAGCCTTGAACAGGTTTCAAGAGCGGCAAAAAAAGAGAATTTTAGCAGCCTGGAAGCAACTTCAAAATTCCTCAAGAAAACCTTCCCTTAAGGCTTTATCTGCTGCCTTTTACTTCTTGCAAGAAAACCCTGTACCAGAGGCACTAATATGCCGGACTTTTGTATTTCTCGTAGTTCACTACACCTTTTACGAAGATGCACCTTCTAAGGATTTTTACCAGTTTTTATTTAGAATACCAGTAGAACCTTTGATGGTTGTGTACGAAAAACTCGTTGAAGCTGAAAAGACCCAGAACTCCTATTTATTATTCTTCCCAGATGAGCACTACGAAAACTTTTTTCCAGATAGCACCAGACAAATCCCAAATTATCCCTACTTAGCTCTTTCCCTTTTTAGGCAAGGCAAAATAGAAGTTGCCCTGCTAGCTACGATATGGCACTTGAAAAATATGGAAAATCTCTTTCAAGAGCATACTCAAGAAATTATCCGATGTAGTACCGATCAAGCTAAGGACTCCATAATAAATTCTTCTGGGTTGGTAAGTTGGGAAAACCCTGCAGTAAAAAACACAATGGATATGGCTTTATTAAACTCTCTACCTAAATATCCTGTATGGATACTACAACCTAAACAACCGATTTATTTCTGTAAGGAAAAGGATGCTATGTTTTGTGAAATGCTCCGAAATGGATTCGTAAAGGCCCTTTTTTTGGCAACGGATATCCAGAAAACTCAAGACATTTGCCTCTTTTCCTCTGCTATCATAGCTAAAACTCAAAAGAGTCCTTCACGGCAAATCTCGAACGCCTCTTCTATTTTACTTCTAGATTTTTCCCGGGCTTTTTCGCTTCGAAGCCAAGTTCTTAATTCTCCTTCCCTTCTACCTTACTTCTCTGCTGGCATTCTTTATCCAGAAGACATGGTGAGGGACTATATAGAAAAGAAAAGAGGATTTACGGTTTCTCCTCCGGATATTCCTGCTAATTTACTAAAAACGGATCAGGCAGACAAAATGGCTACCACCTCTTTTAGCTTTACTGTACATGATTTATATCACCTTGCATGCATTTGGACTATACAACCTAATGTTCACCAAAAAGTTCGAAACCTAATAGGGGCCGTCCAAAAAGCAAATCTATCAGAAGAGACAAAGTCCACTATTATTGCTGGACTTATAGACTTTGATATTCCAGAGCTTGTTTGTCTCTCAAAAATTAGCGAATCCTATCAAGAAAACTGTCTCATTAAAAATATAAAAGGCATGTTGTCGGCTGAGTTCAATGATGGCTGTGTAAATTCGTCGACTGAGCTACCTCAGATTAAGAAAATCCTTCATCACTACTTAGGCTCTTTTCTATAAGAGCTATCTGCTTTTCTGCCTTTTCCTGAATAAAAATGAGCTTTTGTAACCAGTTATGCAAAAAAAGAGGTACTTCCTTGTCTTTTTCTCGTAAAAAAGCCTCCTTCCAATTGAGCCATAAAGGATCGAGATACTCTACATACGCAATCTCTTTTTTCCAGGCTTTTTCTAAAAGATAGTCTGGAAAATGCCTTCTTTTCAAAAGCCTTACAAAATGCTTTTCTAGAAAAGAGAAGAGCCTCTTTCCGTGCTCCAAGCAATGGTTGAAACTTTTCTTTAAAAAAACTAGCTCCTCTTTTTTTTCCGATACAGAAACCCTATAGGAAGGAAAAGAAGCTATTTTCCTCTTTATATCCCCTTCTTTTATAAAAGTGTCTTGCAAGAACTTCTCAGAAAGTTTTTCCAGGGAAACCTCTTCTACTCCTGTAAAAGAAATCCCCCCCGAAGAGGCATTATAAATCCTTCCAGGGTTTTCTTCTGCTACTTTTTCTACCCATTTAGCAGCTAATAGAAAATCTTTCTTGGTAAAAAGAGTTTTCCCCTCTTTACTTTTGAAAGGGATAAGTTCTTCTTTTCTATGCTCTTTTTTATGCGCGTAGTAGCCACTAGAGGAAAAAGCAAAATCTAATCCTACCAAGATAATAGGATCACATCCCATATGAAGCATCTGAGAAAGAAAAAAAGTAGCTACATTCCAGCCACTGTCTGTAAATTCAGGGATTTCCAAAGCTTTATAAAGTCTATTTTGTAAAGGGTAAAAAGGGTGATCAGAAACCATTACTTTTCTAAAGAAAGATTTTTGCACAATCTGGGGATTTGATCTTAGCTGAAAAAAAAGAGGCACTTCCATTAAGGGGGTTTTTTCAAAGCAAGAAGAGGGGGCCTGTTTATCTACAGAAGAGACGAAGTGCGGTCTTATAGAAAAGTCTTGCAAAGCCTCAAAAGCAGTTCCTGCTGCAAAAAAAAGCGCTTTTTCTTGTAGATTTTGTAAAAGTTTTTTGTTTCTTTTTAGACTAGTTCCTGCGCCTAGCAAAAAAGCAGGCATCCCAGAAAAAGCTCCCTTATAATCAGAGACTTTTTGATACTCTTGTAGATGCAAAAAATTAGAGTACACATTTTCATAAAAAAGATCCATCTCATTTAACTCAGAAGCTACCATATCAAGCCCTAGAGAAAGCTCTTCAAAACTTTCCTTTACTAGAAGATAGGAAGCCTGTTTCTGATACGAAGCGCTAGTAAAAAGCTGCTTTTTTAAAAGAACAAACTCCCAAAAAAAAGCCTTCAATCTCTCTTTTTTTTCTAAAGGAGAAGAAAAAATATGAAATCTTACTTGATCTTGTTCTAAAAGCTTTTCTAAAGAAGGATCCTTACAAAATCCTTCTTCTTCTAAGATTACTAAGTAGCGCCCCTTTTGTACGAGCCATCTTCTTAAAAAAGAAAAAAAAGAAGGATCCCATTTATATACGAAAAAAACCTCTGTTTCAGGGTAAGTCTGGATTGGCTCTGTAGAAGCTTTCATAAGCACTCATCTAAAAGCTCTTGGTAGGTAGGAAGAAAAGGAAGCTTTTCTAGTTTTTCCTCTTTAAAAAAAAAGGTAAAAATCCCTTTTTCATCTGCTAGGGCAAAAAAAGGAGCGTTCATTTTTTTATTATATCCTAAAAGCTGGGTAAAGTCTTTACGTAAGGAGATTTTTTTTTTGCATTCTATAAGCAAAAGAACTGAAGAGATTTTTGGAGAATAACAGACAATATCAAATCTCCTATAATTCTTCTCTTGCTGAAGAAAAGAATCGCAAAGCGTTGTAACCTTGCGCTCAACCCCTATATGACTTTTGGGAAAACCCTTCTTTTTCACCATGAAATGAAGAAGATTTTGCCTCACCTTTTCCTCAGCAGTAGCTTCAAGCCATTTCTTGCGAAAATCATCAAAAAGAAGGTTCATTTTTCCACTTCAATCACACCAAAATTACCGTCTTCTCTTCTATAAATCACTTTCAGTTTTTGATCTTCCTCTCCCTTATAAACCAAAAAAGATTCTCCTGAAAGCTCCATTTTCATGATAGCTTCTTCCTGTGTAAACATACGAACTGCCATTTTTTCTGCACTAACTACCTTGTGAAATTCGTATGTCTGCATTTCTTTACGCCAATTTTCTGCTTCAATCTCTGTATTGATCTCAGAGAGTTCATCTCTTTGCGGTTGGAGTACATTTACCTTTAAGTCAATAGAACCCAGATTGGCAACATGCTTTTGCTGTAGCTTTTCTTTATACTTAGAAATTAAACGAAGAAGCTTATCCGTTGCTTTGTCAATAGCAGAATAAAGATCATTGGTAGAGGCATGCGCCTTTATGGAAAAATGGAAAAACTTCATAAAAAAGGAAGCGGTATGCTCTAGCTTTTGCACATCTAACGTAACTTGAATTTCCAAAATATTTTTAGAAAACCGCTCAATCTTTGAAAGCTTCTCTAACACATATTCTTGAATGGGCCCGGTAACTTGAAGATTTTTTCCTACAAGGGAAATAGTATATCCTTCCGTTTCAAAAACATGACCTTTCTGCATAAACTCCTCTAAATTTTTCCGCTAAATGCTATCTCAGCTCTGCCCTTTTCGTTCAAGAAAACAGAATTCGCACCGAAGAGGACTCGAACCTCTAACCACTTGGTCCGAAGCCAAGTACTCTATCCAATTGAGCTATCGGTGCACCTTAAAGCTGAAGGGGAGTATAGGGAAAAGAAAAAAATCTGTCTATTATCCTTTCTAAAAAAAGAGTTTTTCCAGAAAATGCGATTAACTCTGCTATATTTTGTTATGCTTTATAAAAAAACAGAAGGGGTTATTCTCAAAATAGTTCCCTATTTGGATTCTGCTAAAATTATAAAAATCTTTACCAAAGACTTGGGAATTATTTCCGTCTGGGATAAGAAGAAAAAACCCTGTTTTTCCCTTTCTCCTCTAGTCCATGCTGAATTTTCTTTGAAAAAAAAAGAAACTTCAGATTTTTTTTTCTTACAAGATCATACCTTTCTGTCTGCTTTTGAAGGAATTCGCAGAGAGCTCTCTCTTATTAAGGCCTTTTCTCACATGGCTAAAGGAATTTTCTTTTTACAAAGGGAAGATTCCCAATTATTTTCTCTGTTTTTATTTCTTCTAAAAAAGCTAGAGAAAGGAAAAAATCCTTCCGCTATTATAGCTAGTTTCTATATAAAAATGCTCCATCATGAAGGTCTTCTCCATTTAAATAAAACTTGCCTACGGTGTGAAAACAAAGCCAGTTCTTTACACAAAGGCGAGAGCCTATGCAAAAGCCATTCCCCTAACGCTGGCTTCTCTCATTCTGACTGGCAGGCCTTATTCACGCTTCTTTCTGCTAAACAGTTTTCCGAGATAGAATCCCTTTTCCTTTCTGAAGGAGCCCTTTCCCAAATACTTCTTCTACTCCAAGAAAGCACACAATAGCACAAGATGCGCTAAAAAACGGGGGCTTCAAGTGATATGCGAAAGAGGGGACTCGAACCCCTATGAGATTTCTCTCACTACCCCCTCAAAGTAGCGTGTCTACCAGTTCCACCACTTCCGCAAAAAATAAGAAAAACGAAAGGGCAGAGCTTATCTTGGCAGAACAAATTAAAGCAAGTCTTCTTGAGAATTTTCCTCTAGGGAAAAGGCTTCTGTTTGAGCAAACTCCTCCAACCAGTCTTCGCAAGATAAGGGCTTTTTTAAGCAAGAAGTTATTAGATCAGACCAAGAAAGAGCAGCTCCTTTAGAAAACAACTCTTGCTCTAAAAAAGTTTTGGTATAAGGAGTAAATAAACTTCCTGCTTTTTCTTTAATTTTTTTTTGTAAAGAAGAAGCAAAAAACTCTCCTAAGAGATAGCTAAAATAATAGACAGGAGCAAGACCTATATGATACTTAGCAGCCCAATCACAAGCCTTTTCCCTATTTGCAGGCCTTTTCACTTTCTGAAAAGCCTCCACATATTTCCACCAAAGCGCATTTAAATCCTGATCAGGATTTTGGTATAGATCTCTTTCAAAGTATGTCATTACTAAAACCCATCTACTGAAGATAAGTTCCCTTCTTTTCAAGCTTTCCTCAGCAAAAATGGCTTGTTCTGAAGAAGCTCTATGTTTCGTCAAAAACTCGGATAGATAAGCTTGCCTTCCACACAAAAGAGCCATGGCCTCTGTTGGAATCATGTGAGGAGGTTGCCTTAAAAGCCAGGGAAGCTCTTTAGAAAAAAGCTGTTCATAAACCCCGTGACCTAGTTCGTGGAGAAGGGTCTCCATCCAGCGCATTGAAGGAAGTAAGTTATTCAAGGTGCGAATATCTTCTTTTCTATCTATGTTTACACAGAAAGCATGCTGGTTTTTTCCTTCTCTTTCATAAAGATCACTATTTTCCAAAAGGATTCCTACTTCCGAAAATCCCATGTCAGAAAAAAAGCTTTTTGCTGCCATTTCCATATCAATTTTCTTAACAAATTTATCTAATTCGGCCATTTCAAGAGGATCTTCCTGGCAAAAGGGATCGCTAAAAGCCCAGGGGCCTATTTCAGAAGGGGTTACTTGAAATTTTTGACAAAGCTCTTTTTCTATCTTTTCTACGAGTTTGTCATAGGCACCTTTAGAACTTGTAGAAAGCTCTTTTAGAAGGGAAAAAAGCGCTTTTTCTTCCACTTCTTGTAAGTCAAGCTGCAGGGAAAAATAATTTTTATATCCCAATTTTTCTGCTGCTTCATTTCTGTATTTGACAAGCTCTACAATCTTAGGGGCCAGTCTAGCCCCAATTTCTTTGGAAACTTCCCAAGTCTTTTTTCGAAAGGAAACTTCTCTTTCATTTTTTAAAATTTCTCGTATTTCATTTTCGCTTACCTTTTTTCCCTGTATCTTCGGACGAAAAGAGGCATACTCCAAGGCAATTTCACTTTCTTTTTCCGCTATTTTTTGCAACAGAGCCAAAGGAAGCTGATTTTCTTTAAAAGAGCGAAGTAAAATATCTACCATCCTTCTCTCTAAAGGATCTTTTACCTGCTCCTGAAAAAAAAGAAGCTTTTCATAGGTCTTTGCGTCACTTAAAAGAGTTTTAAGCTGCATATCTAAAAAAGTCTTTATTTCAGCTGCATCTTTACTCCCCGTTGTTTCTAAAAGCCAGAAAGCCTGGTTTACTACTTTAGAAATTCCGGCAAATTTTGGCTGCCAAGATGCCAAAAAATCGTTCCATGGCGTATCCTGCATAGAAACCTCCTTGAAAAATCTTCTATGAAACTGTTTTTACTCTTTATTCATCTCTATCAAAAATATCTTTCTCCTCTTCTAGGCTCTAACTGTAGGTTCTCTCCGACCTGTTCCCAGTATACCAAAGAAGCCTTGGAAAAATACGGCCTTTTCAAAGGACTTTACCTATCGATAAAAAGACTTCTAAAATGCAACCCCTTCCATAAAGGAGGAAACGACCCCATTCCTTAAGAAAAAGCACTAAAAGATTCCCTTCCTTCTATCACGAAAATAGGTTAAATTAGGCAAAGAAAAAAGAGATTTTTTATGAAACTCCCTCTTTCTCAGTTAAAACTTTTTTTAGACCTGTCTCTTCCTTTGGAAAAAATAGAAAAATCCCTGACTCTTTTGGGTCTGGAAGTGGAAGAGGTTTATACCACTCCCTTTTTTGAAAAAGTTGTCGCAGCGGAAATTATTTCCCTCTCTTTTCACCCTAAGACCTCCCGCTTGCTCCTACTACAAGTATCTGATGGAAAACAACATTATTCCATTGTCTGTTCTGATCTTTCTTGTAAAAAGGGAGATCGAGTGGCTCTTGCAAAAGAAGATGCCATTTTACCCACCAGTAATGGATCCTGTGTCGTAAAGAAACAGCTCATTCAGGAAGTGCTTTCAGAAGGGATGCTTGTTTCTTCTAAAGAACTTCATCTCTCTCATTCTCATGAATGCGTCTATCGATTAGATGAAACACTTGCTTTAGGAACTTCCCTTTTTCAAGAGCTTTCTGACACAGTTTTTACCCTTTCTTTAACTCCTAATCTGGGACATTGTCTAAGTGTTTTTGGCGTAGCAAGGGAGCTCGCTGCTTTTTTAAATCTTCCCTTAAAAAAGCCCTCTTTCTCTTCCGAAACACTTCCTCGAGAGACAAGCCTTTCTTTAAAAATAGACCCTACCACCTGCTTTCATTTTTCCTTGAGAAAACTCGAAAACATAACGGTAAAACCCTCTCCTTTCTGGTTAAAAAGGACTTTAGAGCTCTTTGAAATTCCTTCTGTAAACAACGTAGTGGATATTACCAACTATCTTTTAATGCTCTATGGTCAACCTCTTCACGCATACGATGCCTCTACTCTTTCTTCTTGCCTAGAGGTAAAATCAATAGATGTGCCTTCTTTTGTTGCTTTAGACGGGAAAACCTATTCTTTAAAAAAAGCACTCTGTGTGGTTTGTGAAAAAGAACCCCTTTGTCTAGCAGGAGTTATAGGGGGAGAAAAAACCAGCATACAGCCAAAAACTGCTTCCCTTTTTTTAGAAGCAGCCTTTTTTTCTCCCAGCCTGGTAAGAAAAACAGCCAAACAGCTTCCCCTAAAAACAGAAAGCTCTCAAAGAGCTGAGAAAGGACTAGACCCTTCCCTTATTTCTTTTGTACTACAAAGTGCTACCTCATTGCTTGAAGAATTAGCTGGAGCTATTCCCCTTTCTGAAATTAGCTTTTCCTCTCCTATTGATCCGATTATTATCGATGTCTCTCTCTCTTATTTTCAGGAAAAATTGGGTTTGGCTCTTTCTCTATCAGAGATAAAAGAAATCTTGGAAAAGCTCGGGTTTTTGATAAAAAGGGAAAAAGAAGAGCTGCTTTGGGTAGAAGTTCCCCCTTTTCGACATGATATAAAAATAAAAGCAGATCTCTTGGAAGAAGTAGCCAGAATCTACGGACTGAATCATTTTCCTTCTTATTCTCCCTCGTTTCGTATAGGAGCCCATAGGGATCATCCCTTTTATCTCTTCGAGCAACTTCTAAGAAAGACTTTCCTTAGGCAGGGACTGCAAGAAATCATAACTACCGACCTAGTAAGTCCTTTCATTGCAAAAATTTCCCTAGAAGAGACATTAAAAGAAAAAGACCTACTTCAAGTATTACATGCCAAAAGTGAAGAATATTCTTTTTTAAGACCTTCTCTTTTAGGATCTCATCTTACTGTTTTACAACACAACTTCTCTCATAAAAACCGCTCTTTTCAAGGCTTTGAGATTGCTTCTATTTATTTTCAAAAAGAGACTGTTTTACAAGAGCGTCCTGTTATCTCTTCTATTATGACAGGAGAAGAGGCTCCTTTTCACTTTTCTCAAAAAGAATCTTCTTTTGCCTTTTCCAAAGCAAAAGGTTTTATAGAAAGCCTTTTAGAAACCTTAAAAATTGGCTCTTACTCTTTTAAGCCCTCCTCCCATCCTAGTTTTCATCCAGGAAGGCAAGCTAATGTATACATAGGGGATATCTATGCAGGGGTAATAGGGGAAGTTCACCCCTCGCTTCTTTCCCAGTTCGACCTGGATCAGAGAGTCTATTTTTTTGAACTACATATCTCTTCTTTGTATTCCCAAAAGAAAGAAGCTATTTCCATGAGAGCTCTTCCCTCATTTCCTGGATCACAAAGAGACTGGACTTTTACCGTAAGGCAAAACTTTAGTGTAGAAAAAATCTTTTCTTTCTGTAAAAAATTGGGTTCTTCTCTTTTAGAAAAAGTAGAGCTAAGAGCTATTTACGAATCAGAAAAGCTAGGGGATAAGAAAAAAAATCTTACCCTCCGTTTTTATTACAGGGATCTTTTTCGAACTCTTTCCTTGGAGGAAATTGAAAAAGAGCATCAATTCCTTACCGAAAAAATCGCAAATCATTTAAAAGAATACCTGTATCTATGAAAACTTTGGGAGAAGAAAATGGATCGTGTCTTAGCAGCTCTAACAAGCTTCTGCCTTATTTTGCTTACCTCTGGATGCCAAAGCTCTTCTTGCGGCATGGTCTCAGAGAAATTTATCCATAAGTATGGTTTTGTCGTTTCCAAGAAAGAATGGGAAGAAAGAGGTCGGGAGGGACAGAGAGTTTCTCTTTGGGATAATGGAATAGAGGTAAACAGTTCTTACCAAGAAGGACTTCTGCACGGGCCTTCTACCTATACCTTTCCTTATTCGCCTCAGGTAAAAAAAGAGGAAATTTACGATCAGGGAGAACTTCTTTCCGTACGATTTTTTGATAGGCAAGGAGTTCCTGTATACGAAGAAACTTTTGTTATTGATGGAATTAGGGAACTGTCTTACTGGGACAATAACGGAGCTCCTATTGCTTTCGAAAAGTATCAGGGAGGACTTTTGCTAGAAGGAGTCTACTACACTCCTCTTCACGAGATAGAAGGAAAGATTACCAAAGGAACAGGACTTCGCACTTTTCGGGATAGAGAAGGTATTCTCCTTTACCAAGATAGAATGGAAAGAGGTTTTTTAAAACAAAGAACTACGTACCATCCCAATGGCAAAGTACACCAAATTGTCCATTATGATAACTACCTACCTCAAGGAAGAAAAGAAGAATACACCTTTTTAGGAAACCTCCGCATGATATCTCACTGGGATAAGGGAATTTTACATGGAGAGAAAATGGATTTTCGAGAAGGAAAAAAATTCCGAAGATCTCTCTATCACCGAGGAACTTTAGAAGGAGTAGAAGATCGGTTTGATCCAGAAGAAAACCTGATACAAAAAACCCCATTCCACGAAGGGAAAAAGCATGGGGAAGCCCTTGCTCTAGAGAAAAACCAATGGAAATCTCATTGGTTTTTTCAAGGGAGATCGGTCTCTAAAGAACGTTTTCTACAACTAGAGCAGAAAGAGCAGAATACACAATAAGACTCCTTCTTACTAGAAAGAGTCTTATAGAAATTAATTAGTTTTTTCCTGAGAAGGAGCCACTTCGCTCTCTTTCACCAAGGAAAGAACTTTTTCCTCTAATTTTTTTGCCTTTTCTTCTAAAAGAGCGGCAGGTTCTTTTTCCAAAGAGGCACTTTTTTCCTCGGAGGCAGGCTCCATCAGATGAATTTCCTCTTTTGCTTCCTCCACGGGACACGTTCCCCCATGATCCTCTTGAGAGCCCTGACCTTCATCATAGTGAGAGTCTCTCTCATCTTCCCTCATCATAGAGTTTTTTTTCCCACAAGAGGCAAAAGAACCTAAAGCCAAAGAAAGGCCCAGTCCCATATATACGATCTTTCTCATTGTATTCTAAATCTCCTTAAAGTAACGCTTACAAGAAAAATCTAATCGCAAAGGGAAAATTATGCAACTCCTTCTAGAGAAATCGGAAAAAATTGCCCCTTCCTTAGCTTTCTCTTTTTGGTTAAAAAATTTTTATCTACTTGATTGCAAGTAAATTATAAAAAAAAAATCCTTGGCACGCTTTTTGCTTCCTTTATCTAGAGTGTCACTTCAACTTTAGGGGGATTTTATGTCAGAAAAAAAACTAAAAGATAAGATAGCCAAACTAGAATCCATCAATGATCTACTCTCTGCAGAGATACGTCACCTACATCAAATCGCTATGAAGCTAGGATTTCCCGAAGGACTAAAAACCCTAAAAGAAGCCGCCATGGAACTTATCGAACTGGAAGAGAACTGGGAGAACTTCCCCACCTCCAAAGAAGATGAGAAAAATCCCCCTAAAGAGTGACTTTTTTCAGGAAGAAGAGCGAAGGAATTTTTGCTTTTCTTCCTTTTTTTCTTTCCTAAAAGGTTTGGGTTTCAAACTTGGATCGAAAGGGCGAACCCTTCCTTTTTCTAGACAAGAAATAGAGCAGCATCCTCTACTTTTCTGAATGCAACAAGGACAAGCCAAAAAAAGCTCATTACAGTCCATATTAGCGCAGTTATAATAGTTCTCCGTTTTTTCCTTGCAAAAATGGCACAGGGCAATATCTTCTTGATTCTCCTTACAAATAGAGATAACTAATCTATCATCGAAAACAAAAAGCTTTCCCTTCCAGTGATCTGTTCCTACTTCTTCCCCGTACTGGAGAACACCCCCTTTTAGCTGATAAACTTTTTTAAAGCCCTTACTCTTTACATAAGCAGAATAATATTCGCAACGGATTCCTCCTGTGCAGTACATCATGATGGGCGTATCTAGATCCTTTCCTTTCAAAAGTTTTTCTGTAAAAGTGGGAAAATCTCGAAAAGAGTCTACATCAGGCAAAACAGCCCCTTCAAAATGGCCTATACAAGATTCATAACTATTCCTTGCGTCGATAAGAATGCGGCTTTCCTCAAAAGTATCCAACATTTTTTTCCACTGGACAGGAGTTAAAAACTCCCCGGTTGAAGAAAGATCCACTTCCTGATCAAAAGCAACCAGGTCTCGTACTTTCACTTGCATCTTGTGAAAAGCCTGCTCTGAATAAGACTGCATTTTTAGAGAAATATCTTGATAAAAAGGGTTTTCCTGGAGTTTTTGCAAAAGTTTTTCTATTTCTTCTCTTTTTCCGCTAAACTGCGCGTTAACGCCTTCCTTAGAAACATAAATTCTTCCTTTGAAATCCCCCTTTTCAAAATTTCTCCGGAGAAAAACTGCCTCTTCTTCCGGGTTTTCTATAGAAGAGAACAAATAAAAAGAAACCACTAAATAATTTTGCATAAAACAGAGGCTGAAGCCTTCAAACTACCTTAAATATGGGAGACTTATACCTTAAGCTATTAGATTGAATCAAGACTGCTTTTGCCGCTCAGAAAATTCACAAGAAAAATCTATTTTCTCGCCCCTTTATCGATGAGCACAGAACGGAGAGAAAAATATTTTCCTTTACCTACAAGCTTCATCAAATTACCCTATCTGGCGAGTTCCATATCCTCCTTGTTGTGTTGGTTAGCGTTAACCTAAGAAGAGTAGGGAGCTCACTTCTTAAAATTAAAATTTAAAATCACATTTAGTCGAACAAACGTATCTTTAAGGGAAAGATATATCCGATCGCTCATGCACGAAATCTGGATCGGTACCAGGGGGTCAGGCTTTATCTGTAACTTCCCTCCCATCGGTTTTATTCCTGTAGATATTATTTAGACCTTTCCGATAGAATGCACTCTCCTCCATCCGTGGCTGCGCCTTATGCTTTGCTTCAGTCAAACCAGCTTTCCCGTAACGGTTTTTATACTTACCATCCTTTTGCTTTTTTAACATTACTAGGAATTACTTTGGGAAATTATAGGGATAACTCCTCTAACTATCAGAAATACCAAATAGAAACCCTCCAAGGTAAGGCTACCCACGCGTTAGCTTCCGAAATAGCTTCTCTGAGATCTTCTGTTTTTGCTGAGTATCCTTACCTTTATGAAGCCACTATCCAACAAGAATCTCAATATTTCCAGACATATATGGATAAGCCATCAGCCCTATGTGTGACAATTAAAGATCACGGATCTGTAGTAGGAATGGCATTGGGTATGTCTTTGGAAGATCATGACAATGAATACAAACAGCCTTTCCTGGAAAAACCGTTCAACTTACCACAGATCTTCTACCTAGGAGATCTTATCTTATTATCTCAATATCGAGGAAAAGGGCTAGGGAAGACCTTATACCAAAAGTTTGAAGACCAAGTTCAAGAAAAAAACTACCAATATATTGCTTTTTGTGAAATCCAAAGAGGCCCTGATGACCCAAAAAAGCCCCCCCATTATCGTAGTTTGGACACATTTTGGAAAGATCTGGGGTATAACTCCTTAAGTCCAATGAAAGTGAGTTCTTCCTGGAAGGAGATTGGAGGAGAAGATGCTGTAGAACACGATCTTGTTTTTTCTATCAAGGAGCTTAGTAAATGAAAAAAAGAATAGTCTTCATTGCTGGTGCCCCAAAAGGATTAGGAAAAGAGCTTGCTTTATTATTCTCTAGTCTCGGAGACAAGGTCTACAAAGAATACCGGAATACGCTAGTAATGCTTGGTTTTTAGCTTCTTCCCATATTTCCTTTTTATCTTGTTACAATAAGGACACCTTCGATTGCCCAATTAGTTTTGAGTTATCAAAAGATTATGTGAATATTGACCATTTTGGCTTAAATATTGCTGTAATATCTTCTCTTTCTATGTATCACCTCCGTAATTTTCTTTATTTTGTGCCAAAGCATACGCAAAAAATTCCTCTAAAGAATCTAACAGAGGGCTTAGTTCATGGGTTTAGTAAATATCAGTTTGAACTCTTGTCTATTTTGCCCTACGTAATGACCCATTCAGGAAGCTTCATAAAAGATTATAATGCCTATGCATCTTATAATCCCCCATGCCTTATGGTTCTTTTGGGACTCTCTTTTGGAAATTATAAGCACATGGTAGATAAGGAAATAACAGATCCATTTCAACCCCCTCCCTTTTGAGCTTTGCAATAGGAAAGGTTTTTTTGTACTCTGGGATTCTAGATCTCTAAAAAACCTTCAAAGCTAAAAATTATTCTTTATGAAAAATTTAGGAGAGTAAAAAATCCAAATTTTTACTTTATCTAAGGCGTATTCTGTTCATCAAAAATCCTTGTGAAAAAAATAAAGTCCCAGTAAGATTCAAGGTTTTACAAGCAAAAAGTTTCTCAAGGAGAGTTGATGTCACGTTATACAGGCCCTAAAAACCGCATAGCCAGGCGTTTTGGTGTAAATATTTTTGGAAGACTGAGGAATCCCTTGCTGCATAAGCCTAATGCCCCGGGGATGCATGGCGCTAAAAGGAAGAAAAAGTCAGAGTATGGAACTCAGTTGGAAGAAAAACAAAAGCTTCGCGCTGTATATGGGATGCTTACTCAAAAAAGTCTTGTGAACTCCTTTCGAAAGGCTCTCAATATGCCAGGTGCCACAGCACATAATTTTTTGCAAATTCTAGAATGCAGATTAGATAATTTAGTGTATCGCCTTCGTTTTGCTTCTACCATCTTTGCAGCACAGCAGCTAGTTTCTCATGGACACGTTCTTGTAAATGGTAAGAAAGTCGATAGAAGATCTTTTCAAGTAAAACCTGGAATGACTCTTTCTATTAGGGAAAAATCTCAAAAGATGAAAGCCATCGCAGAAGCAAAGGGGAATATCCACAGAGAAATCCCTGGCTATCTGTCGACTCACGAGGAGTTTTCAGGAAAGTTAGAGATGCTCCCTGAGCTTGATCAGATTTCTCTACCTCTTCCTATCAATATTCCCCTAGTTTGTGAGTTTTTAGCTCACACAAACTAGTTGGCTCTTTACCCTAGTTTTTCTGAGAGGGAATATCTCAAAAATTGGGCCTTTCTTTGAGAGGCTCTTTTTTTTCGGAAGAAAAGATCTCTTTTAAATTGAAGAGCCACCCCAGTAGAAAAAAACAGAGAGTAAATAAAAGAGCTCCCCAGAATAAGCCCTTGCTTTGCTCTAAAAATCCTCTTGGAAAAGTAAGTTCTTGTTGAAAGAGAAAATGGAAAAGAGAATTTTTTTGCCCTGAAAATTTTTCCACCCAGTAAGAAGAAAAGATAAAAGAGCCAAAACCTACTAGACTACACCTAGAAAAAAAGGAGAAAAAGCCCTTAGGTTTTTTAGGAAGATATGCAAAAAGCATAGCTGCTTGAAAAAGAGCGGACAGTGAGGTTGCTAGAGCAATACCAAAGATCCCTTTTCTTAAAACAAAGAGAAAAAAGATATTTAGTGAAAGGTTCAAAAAGACAGAAAAGCAAGAAAAAAGCATCGGTTTTTTATATTTTTTTTGAGAGTAATAAAGATTATTAAAAACTAAGGAAAGAGCCATAGCAAAAAGCCCTACGGTATACCCCCAAAGGCAAAACAAGGTATTTTTTACTTGAACAGAAGAAAAAGCTCCTCTGCCAAACAAAAAATTTAAACAAAGCCCTCCTTGTCCTAATAGAAAAAAAGAGAAGAAAAGGGAAAAAAGAAGGGTTAGCTTTATAGAAAAAGAGAAAAGCTCCTCTGCTGCCTCTCCTTCTTTTTTACTCAGTTCAGGCAAAAGAGCCGAGGTAATAGCTACAGCAAAAAGCCCTAGAGGTAGTTGTTCTAACCTTATTGCATACCAAAGATAAGCAGGACCTGATGGATCCGCTATTTTGGCAAAAACGGCATCTAAAGCACTGTTAATTTGTGTTGCTCCAATAGCAAAAACTCCCATAGCAATAGCAGGCAAAAGCTGTCGTACTTCAGCAGAAAAAAGCCTCGGCCGAAAGAAAGGAATATCCTCTCGGAAAAAATATCTTTTTGCTACAAACAACGTAAACATCCATTGGAGAAAAAAACCCAATACTACCGCTAAAGGAAGAAGCGATATGGAAGAAAATTGAAAATAGTAAGAAATACAAGATACTACAATCCAAGTCAGATTAAAAATAGCAGGAGAAAAGGCCGCTTTAAAAAATCGATTATGACAGTGCAATAAAGCGCTATTTAAAGCATACATGCTCAGGAAAACAAGCCCAGGAAGCATAATCTTCAAGGAAGTCCAAAAAAAAGGATCCTTCTTTATCCAAAAAAAACTTCCCTCCAATAAAAAAATAATAACTCCTAAAACAATGAGCATGGAAAAAAAAGCATCCCGGAAGAAAAAGATTGCCTTTCTTTCTTCTTCTCTATGAAGCCTTTGAAAATGGGGAATAAAACTAGAATGAACCAGCCCTTCTGCAAAGAGCCTACGAAGCAAGTTAGCAAATCTATAAGCCACTAAAAAAGAGGCTATTTCTACCCCCCCTCCAAAAAAAAAAGCGAGAGAAATATCACGAAACATCCCTGTTAATCGGCTAAAAAGGGTTCCGTAAAAGTTTTTTTTGGCAGAGAGCAGGAAAAGAGACCTCATACTTCGTGTATCATAACTTCTCTTTCAGAAAAAAGGAACCCTTTGAGGGAATTTTTAAATCTTATACAATGGAAGGCGATAAATCCTTGAGGAGCCAGGTCTATGTTAAAGTTAGGAGCTCATACCTCTGCAGCAAAGGGCTCTTTTAATGCTTTAAGAGAGGGTAAAAAGATTGGGGCTTCAGCAGTTCAGCTTTTTACCAGCAATCAAAAGCAGTGGAAAGGTCGCATCATTACTCCAGAAGAAGTGAAAATCTGGGAAGATACGAAAAAAGAGGTCGGTATTTTTCATACCATGAGTCATGGTAGCTATTTGATTAACCTAGGCTCTGCAAATCCAGAGATTTTAGAAAAAAGTAGGAAAGCTTTCAGCGAAGAGCTTCAAAGGTGTCATTTGTTGGATATTCCCTTTTTAAATTTTCATCCGGGAGCCTTTGTTTCTTCTTCTGAAAAAATCTGTCTTTCCACCATTGTAGAAAGCTTGGATGCCTTGGCTGAAATCTGTCAAAAGGGATCTTGCCGCCTTTTACTAGAAACTACTGCAGGACAGGGAACCTCTGTAGGGCATACCTTTGAGCAACTTGCCTATATACTAAACCACGTCTGCTCCAAAGTTCCTTTGGGAGTTTGTCTAGATACCTGCCATATTTTTGCAGCAGGCTATGATATTCGGACTCAAGAAGCTCTAGATAAAACGCTCAAGCAATTTGACCAAGTTATAGGACTTAAGCGCTTGTATGCTATTCATATAAACGATTCAAAGAGAGAACTAGGTAGCAAAAGAGACCGTCACGCCTGTATAGGAAAAGGCTTTATTGGTCTCTCTGGTTTTCATGCTTTGGTAAGACACCCTAAAGTAAACCATTTACCTATGTATTTAGAAACCCCGGAGCCCTCAATATGGAAAGAAGAAATAATTCTTTTACAAAAACTTGCCCAAACCCCTCTATGAACCTAAAAACTTCTACTATTCGAGATATTTTACAAAAAGACCCTTCTCTTTTAGGGAAGAAGGTAAAAGTGCAAGGATGGGTGCGCACTTTTCGAGACCAAAAGAACTTTTTTTTTCTACAGCTCAACGACGGCTCATCTCTTTCCTCTTTACAAATTGTTTTCGATTCTTCTTTGGAAAATATAGAAGAATTGAAAAATCACTTAAGCGTTGGAGCCTCCCTTTATGCTGAAGGAGAAGTTGTATCTAGTCCAGGTAAGGGTCAATTCATAGAAATGCAAGCCGAAGTAGTTCATATCTTAGGACTTTGTCCCAAGGAAGAATACCCGTTGCAAAAGAAGCGGCACTCTTTTGAGTTCTTAAGAACCCTTGCCCATTTAAGGGCACGCACTAATACACAAGGTGCTGTAGCAAGAGTTCGTAGTCAATTAGCAGGGGCTACCCACCAGTTTTTTCAAGAAAGGGGCTTTTTATTTTTACCCACACCTATTTTAACAGGATCTGATTGTGAAGGAGGAGGGAACCTTTTCCGCGTAACCACACTAGATCCCCAAAAAAAGAGCTCTATAGAGGAAGATTTTTTTAAAAAGGACGCTTATCTTACCGTTTCAGGCCAGTTGAATGCGGAAAGTTATGCCTGCGCTCTTTCTAAAATCTATACTTTTGGACCTACTTTTCGTGCAGAAAACTCCAACACCTACCGACATCTGGCAGAATTTTGGATGGTAGAACCAGAAGTGGCTTTTTGTGATTTGTCAGGAATTATAGAAATAGCACAAGCCTATATCCAATTTGTTATACAGAAGCTTTTTGAAAATTCTCTAGAAGATCTTTCTTTTTTTGATGAATTTATAGAAAAGGGGCTCTTAGAAAGATTGAAGCTTATCTTGTCTAAACCCTTTGCGATTCTCCCTTATACAGAAGCTATAGAAATTCTACAAAAATCGAAAAAATCCTTTGAATTTCCCGTAGAATGGGGGAAAGATTTGAGTTCAGAACAGGAGAAGTATCTAGCGGAGGAACATATCAAGGGCCCCGTAGCTTTAATCAACTATCCGAAAGAGATTAAGGCTTTTTACATGAGAGAAAATGAGGATCTAAAAACGGTAAGTGCTTTTGATATTTTAGTCCCTAAAATAGGAGAGCTCGTAGGGGGATCTCAAAGAGAGGAAAGGCTTTCTCATTTAGAAAAGAAAATGGAAAGACTTCACTTAGATAAAAAAGCTTACGCCTGGTATTTAGAGCTGAGAAAATTTGGAACGGTTCCGCATGCGGGTTTTGGCCTTGGATTTGAGAGGCTACTTCAATTTTGTACTGGAATGGAAAACATAAGAGATGTAAATCCATTTCCTAGGTATCCCGGCTATTTAGCGTTTTGAGGGCTTTTCCTCCTTGTTCGAAAACAAATCCTTTTCCCGCGAAGGATAAGAGCCTTAAGCGGAAAAAGAGATAGAACAGGCTTGCTTCATCTCATAGTTTCGGTAATGAGCCCTGCTCTTTTCCAATAGGTGCCTTTCTGCTTTTTTCTTATCAGAGTCCCTATTTCTAGATCTTTTTTGCCAAAAACCCAACACAAAATCTAGCGTGTATATTTGAGCAGGAAAAGGAAGGGTTCCCCCTAGGTTTTGAGGCACTCCTAGATCAAATATTTTTTTTGCTTTTTCGAAGTCTGTTTTAAAAATAAGGGGGTTTTTTAGTTTACTTGCGAAAATGAGGATATCTGCTTGAAATGCCTCTTGTAAACGATCCCAACTTTTTGGAAAAAAAGTATTTTCTCCCAATAACACAGGTCCTTTATGTCTAGAAAAGAGCGTAAGAGAAAAAAATCCCTGTCTTAAAAAATGGAACATAATTTGCCGATTTAAGTGAGAATTTCCTATAAAAGAGATGGCTGTGTTTAAGGGAGGTTTTTGCAAAATTTGGAGCAGAATATTTCCAAGACTAGGCTGCTGCTTGGAAAAGAATTGGCAGCGCACTTCTTTGGCAAGGTGCAATGCTTTTTGAAAAAAATAATGAAGAGAAAAAGGGAGGTTTTTCGCTTGCATATAGGCTTCTTTGACTTGTCTCTTAATTTCTGTTTCTCCCAATAAAGGGCTATCTAATCCACTTGCTACTCTACAAAGATGGGAAAAGGCATTTTGATTTTCAAAGAAGTAACCCGAGGAAAGAAATCCACTTTCCCATAAAAGCTCCTGCATTAAAAAAAATTCTTCTTTAGAAAAATAAAACTCTAAACGGCTACAAGTTCGTAAAAATACCCCCCTTCCTTTTAGCCTTTCCTGAAGAAGCTTTACTCTGTTTTCTATTTCTGAAAAACTACCTTTTTGAAAATAAAACCCAAAAACACCCAAATCCATACCTAATTTTTACCCTTCTTGCTATTTTTTGGCAAAAACTGCTCTGTTAGAATACTTCGATTTTTACCAGGGACTTGCATCTTTTTATCTATCTACTCTACAATCCTGCGTTAAGACTCAAGGATTGATAGCTCAGTTGGATAGAGCACCCGCCTTCTAAGCGGGCGGTCGTAGGTTCGAGTCCTACTCAATCCGTTTTTTGTGACAACTAAAGGATCTTTTTAGTGCTTTTAGGGGACCTCTCTTTTTCCAAGAAATCGTTCGCAGGTTTATCCGAGATCTTCTCTTCTTTTGAAACACAAGAATTTAAAAATTTGGGGGATAGAAGAAGAAGCCATATTGTCAACCAGGCCCTTTTAAAGCTGATCGAAAGAGAAAAAGAACCTGCCTTTTTACTGAGAGAAGTTTTGGATTTTGTGGAGAAGGTAGACGAGAAAAACTATCTTTCTCACTACACTTTTACCAGTTTTGAGCTCTGGCTCAACCATTCTTCAAATCTCTCCTTGGAACAGATGCTGCGAATACGCGCCAAAATTGTAGGGAAGTGGATCCCCAGGGAGGAGTATCAGAGAATTTTCCCCATAGGTATGAATAAATTCTACGAAGGGTCTCATTTCGTAACGGCTCATAAGTCTCCTGACTTAGATACTACGATAGCCTCTTTTTGGGGTTTTGTAGATGCCTTTGGAGCAAAAGTTGGTTCAAACTTACATATCTGGAATATTCCCGGAGGTCCCCCTTCTTCTCAAATAGAAATTGATATGATTTTTCGAGGGTTTTTTGGTAATGCCGTTTTTTCCCACCTTGCTAAAACAGCTTCTTTTCTTTCTTTAACGGGAAATGATCTGATGAGTCAAAAACGTATGACTCGAAAAACTTTGGAAGAAAAAATGGTCTCTATTTCTCCTGAAAGAGAAACCAAGGCGGTTGTCCTAGTCGATGAAGAAGGCTACTTCCTAGGAGATTGGCGAAATATGGATGTGCAGGGAGTAAGACAGCTTATCATGCTCTTAAATGGTTCTCTACGCTGGTTCGAAAATCATTTGCATGTAAAATTCATATCTCTTTTTGCCAAACCCAAGCTCCACCTCTCTGAAATTCCAGCCCTTTTAAAGAACCTATTTCAGATTCCTATAAAAGAAGCAGAGCCTGTGAAGGAATATTCTGAGAAGGATCGGGAAAGGCTGAATCAATTTCTACAAAAAGTTTTTCTAGTACAAGAAGGGATTTTAGCTACTTTCGAAGACTTTGCCAAGGCGCTGCATCAATTTTCTATTTTTGATCTGGAAAAGGTACAAAATCTTTTTCATCAGGCAGAAAAACTCCCCTTTTTTGATAAGCAAGGGTTTTTAATGGAGGATCGTCCCCTTATCTTTTCTTATTTAGAAAAAGCGATACAAAATATCCACATCTGGATACAAAATGTAAGAGGTTTTCTAGAAAGATTTGATATTGCCTTGAAGGTAAAAAATTTGGTTTATGGACATAGCCCCAATTTTGTAACTGTAAGAGACGATGTAGAGGAAATAAAAAATAAAATGGATGCCTACCAACACTTAACGGTTGTTTATCCAGAAAAAGACCATCTTTTTCCTGTAGGAATTATTTTTGCTGAGGAACTCCGTAAAAAGACACTTGGAACCGTTTCTTTGCGTGATTTCTGTAACCGAGAAGAAATGGGAATTCCCTCTTATTTAGAGGTAATTAGTGTAATCGACCATCATAAAAGCTCTTTACAAACTTTTTCCCCACCTAGCGCTATCATAGCAGATGCCCAATCTAGTAATGCCATTGTCTTTGAACTTACCTACGGGATAAACCAAAAATATAGCACAAAAAACCAATCTTTAGAAAAGGTAGAAGCTCAGCTGCTAAAGCTTTCTCAAGAAGAAAATGCCGCCTCTTTTAGAAAGCAAAAGAACCTTTTACAAAAGAAGCAAATTCTACACAAAAAGCAGGATTACTACATCCATGTAGAAAGAGAAATGATGGAGTATCTCCATTTTCTCTACGGAATCTTAGATGATACAGATCTTCTCTCCAAGGTCTCTTATAGGGATGTAGATGCAGTGAGCACCCTCTTAAATGCTTTAAAAAGCCTTGCCTTACAGGAAGAAGTAGAAATAGTCTCTTTAGAAGAGCTTCCCAAAGATAAGGACTACTTATCCAAGGCAGCCAAGTTACTTTTACAAAACGAGGACCTGTACTCTTTGTATAAAAGAGTCTACCACTTCCGGGAAAAGGAAGTAGAAAAAAACATAGAGCTTTGCTCCAGAAAAGAATCTAGCTCTTTTTTTGCTGATACTAAAGAGCAAAATGGATGTTCTAGAGTAGGACAGACCAAGTTATTTTCTAAAAACATCTCCTCCTTGGAGAAAAATCTACCAGCTCTCCGTTCTGCTTGGCTTGAAAAAGCTCTAGGTATCCAGGAAGATAAGCCAGAGTATGATTTACATCTTCATATGATTAGCACTATTGTGGGAGCGGAAGAAGTATACCAAGGAAAAGAAGGAGAATATTTGCACAAGGACCAACTTTGGATATGGATTCCTGATACAGAAATGGGAAGAAGCCACCTAAAGCGCTTTCTAAGCTCTTTTCAAGAATGTGAGGCTTTACAAAAGGCCCCCTTAGAAGTTGAGTTTCTAGGGGAAGAAGTGGAAAACTTGGAGCAGATTTTTCAGGAAAGCTTCTTTCCTACTCCTTCTCGAAAAAAGAGGGGGCTAAAAGAATCTTCTATGGCAATTCTTTACTACAAGGCGGGGAGCTTGAACTCTAGAAAGACGATGATCTCTCCTTTTCTTCCCTCTTTAATTTAGTGGGATAAAAGTAGGTTCATATTCCATATGAACCGCTCTATTTTTCACTTGGTATAAAGGGGCTATATCGAAGCAAAACCCTTTTTCTAGTTTTTGTAGCAGCTCTTCTGGAGTAAATAGATTCATATTTCGATTAGCAGAAGGGTTCACAATATTTAAAGGAATATTTACGGCTTTTGAAAAGGTATAACAAAGACCTATCCACTCTTTTTTTTCCCTTCTTATTTTTTGGGCCCTATGCCAATTCCACTCTAGCTGATTGGGATTTTTGAAAAAAATAGAAGAGAACACTTTTTCTAAATCTTTTTTTCGATAAAGGGTCATATCAAGACTATTTGGATAAGTCCAGTCCCCTCTTGCTGCATCGATATGCCAAGCTAGCATATTTTCTCCGAGCGAAAGATGTTGGGGAACCTTTGTAGAAAATCCTCCCATGTAACAATAGCGAATATTTTTTCCTAGACGAAAGGAAAAGCAATATGCCTTAGTTTTTTCTAGATGATAGATAGCTTCTTTTACCTCGAAAGAATCTTTTACTAAAACATCATCTACAGAAAAAAAAAGATACGGGCTTTTACTTATTTCAAATAAGATTTTTTGCACCATAGGTTGAAAATCTAAATGAGGCAGTACAGATTGCTTGATATAATGAACGTGAGGAAAACGCTTTTTTACTAAGTCATACCCTTTTTCAAACCTTTCTTTTGAAGTTCGATAAAGGACATAGATAGCCTCTATGTCCTTTACCTGTTTTCGGGCTGATTCTAGAAAAGCATAAAGTTGTAAAGGCCTATCATAAGAAAAAACTAAGAGATCTGCTTTTTCTTCAAGAAAAACCGTTTTCTCTAGCGGCTCTTGCTTCAAAGGTTTGTAGGGAGATATTTTGGATATTTTTTGAAAGGATTTATCCTTTCTATAGGAAACATTTATAAGAGGGTCTTGGAGTTTATAACAACAAGGAAAAGAGAGAAAAGCAGCATGATTTTGGGCCATTTCCAACATAGGAAAAAGATAGGCTTCTTGAGAATTTTTACCTAGAAAACCCCCTTTAAAAAAGAGATCTTTTACCGCTATTTTTTGAAATAGACCTGCATAAAAACAAAGCGTGAAAGGCTCTTTTAGTTGTACCCTTCTAAGACAAGAAGAGAAAAGAAGGGGAAGATGGCTAGTTGTTTTATCTATAGACTTTTGATAAGGCATACAAAGAGCCCATACCGCATAAGTTTTATACCACTTATTTAATGTGTGTAGCACCTCTTTGTTACAAAGCCAAGAGTCTCCTGATAAAAAAAGAACTACCTCCTCTCTTCCGAGAAGGTAAATGGTTTCATATAAATTTTGTAAAAGCGCTTTTCCTTCCCTATTTTGTAAGATAGAAAGCTGAGGTAGTTTGCCACTTTCTTGCCACTGCTTTAAGATAGTAGAAGTAGTTTTTTCTGAACCATTATCTATATAAAAAACAGAAAAGTTCTGATATGTCTGCTCTAAAATAGAATGAAGCGTTTTTTCACAGGTATTAAAACTGGTATCAGAAGAAACAATAATAGTAAAATGGCGATCAGAAAGAGGCGTGGCTCTTTTTAGTTTCTCCATTTTTCTCTGTTCTAAAAAAGGCCTACTTTTCTGCAAATAGAAAAAAAAGCCAAATAGAGAAACCAGCGTTATTAGAAAAAATCTGGGAAAAAGTGACACTCTTGCCTCTTTGCCGTTTTTAGAGGATAAAGAGCAGGGTAATCACTTCTCAGATTTTAATTCACGAACTTTTTTTTGAAAAAAGGGCGTAAAAAACGCCCCTTGGAGCTTTTGAAAATTTACTTAGCTTCTTCAATAATTTCTAGATTCACCCGAATTCCATTTCGACTAGCTACCGACATAAGAAGCGTTCTGATCGCATTGATGGTCTTTCCTTTTTTGCCAATAATCTTACCGATATCCGACTTCTCTACGCCTAGCTCTATGATCAAAGTATGCGTTCCCCCTATTTCATTGATACGAACTTTTTCTGGATGATCCACGAGATTTTTCACTATGTACTCAACAAATTCTTTCATGATCCGATCCTCTTTGTTAACAACGACGCCCTATTGAAGCGAAAGTTTATGGGGAGATGTTACAAAACCAAGAAATATTTACGCCAGGGAAAAAGAACCCCTTTTAGGAAGGTAAAGTTAGTATCCATTTTTTGATATCCTCTGGGATCTTTGCTGTTAGATGTATAGTTTCTCTGGTTATAGGATGCTTTAGCTTCATCTGATATGCATGAAGACACTGCCTTTGTACCTTGAAGGCATGATTTAAAGAAATATTTCCATATTCACGATCGCCCAAAATAGGAGTCTTAAGAAACTGCATATGAACTCGAATCTGGTGGGTTCTTCCACTGAAAGGAACAAGCCTTACTAAACTGATCTGATCATTAAAAGCTAAAACCTGGCAAAGAGTTTCAGAGGGTTTTCCTTCCTGAGAAACTCGCATTTTTTTCCTATGGACGGGATCTCTTTTTATGGGCTGCTTAATCAAGCCGTTTACAGGTTTCCCAATACAAATAGCAAGATAGGTTTTCTCTATCTCCCTGCTGCGAAATGCTTCAACGAGATTTTGATGGGCTTTTTCTGTTTTAGCTGCTAACAAAATACCGCTTGTATCCTTATCTAGCCTATGCACAATCCCGGGTCTTATCTCATCTTGTCCGAAGGGAAGGTCCTGACAATGCCCTAAAAGGGCATGAACAAAGGTATGACTCCAATTACCCGGTGCAGGATGAACTACCATCGAAGCAGGCTTATTTACGGCTAAGAAATGCTCATCTTCAAAGAGAATATCTAAGGGAATTTTCTCTGGCTTTATAGAAAAAGTGGGAGTAGCTTCAAAAAAAATTTCTACTTCATCTCCTTCCCGCAAAAGCTCCCTTTTCTTGGCAGGAGATCCATTTAAAAACACAGAACCGAGTCCCATAAGATACTGGAAATAGGAACGCGATTTTTCTGGAAACCTCTTAGCTAAAAGGCGGTCTATTCTTTCTTCTCCTTCTTCTTTTTCCACAATGAAAAAAAAGCTCTCCTTATAAGAGCTTCCCGAGGAAGGTTCCTGATAAAAAACCTCTTTTGAGCCCATATGACTAGACCTTCTTTGAAAGACCTAGATTGTACCTTTTTTGGAAGATAGGTTGCAAAAAAAATCTCCCCTCCTCAAGCAAGGGCAAGAAGGAGAAAAAAACCCTTAGTTAGACCTGGTTGTTTTCTATTTTTTTATTTTCTCTGTTAGCTTTTTCTGCTTCTTTTTTATCCTTCTGGATCTGACTTTCTAACTGCTTTAGAAGGAAAGCTTTAATGATTTTATTGTTATTGACCTGCTCAAGAACTGGTAATAAGGGCTTCCCTATTTTCGAGGGGTGCACCGAGAGAACATCCATAAAACCTCCTTATCCTACGTCATCTATTATACCTTTTTTTTCTTTATTTGTCAAGAAAGCAAGGAATGGTCAAGATTCACAATTTATTCATTATTAATAAGTTAGATGGATTTTTTCTTTGATCTATAGGAGAGTGAACTAAGTAGTAGATTCTCTAAAAATACTTCCCCAGACTTTCAAAGTTACCTCCGTTCAATTCGTCCCTTCTATGGATTTCTTCAAGGCTTCCGCGGCCCTTTTTTGTCTGGCTGCATTTCTTTTCATCTCCGATAAAATCATATTACAAAGATTGGCATAAATCTTTTGTTTTTGTGCTTGAGTAACTTGCATTCCCATGAAAGTAGTAGTAGGGGTCTTACTAGGACCTAAGGTAAAGGCCTTTTTATCAGAAGGGCGCAGCTTTTCAGGCTTAGATCCTTGCGGATGATTAGAAGGGTCGGGAGAGGTGGGACCTATTTTGGGGCTCATAGTTTAAGTTTAGCAAAGTCTTTTTTTCTCCAAAATAGATTCCTTTATGACAAGGGTTTTTTTGTGGACCAATGTAGAGATTTCTCTTGTTTTGATACGCTAAAGCAGGCTAAATTCACCCTTGGAGTCTTCAAAGGATTACTTATGAAAAAGGTGGGTATTATAGGCTCTACAGGCAAAATGGGATCTACACTCTCTTCTTTACTAGAAACAGATCCTTTTTTTTCTCTAAAGCTGCGACTAAGCAAAAAGTCCTGCTTTAAAAGTTCTTCTTTTGAAGGATTGGATCTTCTCTTCGATTTTTCTTTGCCACAGAGTTTATCTCTTTACTTAAGTATTTGTGAGACAAAAAAGATCCCCTTAGTGATCGGAACTACAGGATTTTCTCCTTTTCAAAAAACTGCTATAGAAAAAGCCTCTAAAAAGATCCCCATCTTTTACGCTGCTAACTTTAGTATTGGAGTAGCTCTTTTGACTTATTTTGCTCAAAAAGCTTCTCTGTTTTTTTCTGAAATCTCCATTACAGAAAAACACCACTTACATAAAAAAGATATCCCGAGCGGCACTGCTTTACATTTACAAAAAGAGATTTCTTCTGTCTCTTCTTCTACTCCTGCTATCCTTTCATTTAGGCAAGAGAGCCTCTTTGGAGAGCATACTCTCTTATTTCAGTCCTCACAAGAATCGATCTCATTTCATCATACCGCTTTAAATCGGACCGTTTTTGCCGAAGGCGCCATAAAGGCCGCCCAGTTTCTTCTTCAACAAAAACCAGGTCTTTACTCTATGAAAAATCTTGTCAAGATCTAAAAAAGATCGTATCTTTTCTCTCAACCTATGAAAACTTTTTCCTGCGGTAACTTTATTTTAGGAAGATCCCTGGTTTTTATCCTGGGCCCCTGCGTAATTGAAGGAGAAAAAGAGGCTTTTTCCGCGGCAGAATTTTTGAAAAAAATGACCCTGGAGCTAAAGGTGCCTTTCATTTTCAAAGCAAGCTATGATAAGGCCAATAGGTCCTCTCTTTATTCCTATAGAGGAGTTGGCCTGAAAAGGGGCCTTCAAATTCTGCAGAAAATACAACAAGAACTTGATCTTCCTATCCTCACAGACGTTCATACCCCGAGTGAGGCAAAAAAAGCAGCAGAAGTTTGTGATGTCTTACAAATCCCTGCTTTTCTATGTAGGCAAACTGACCTTTTAACGACTGCTGCACAAACCGGTCGAATTATCAACGTAAAAAAAGGCCAATTTTTAGCCCCCTGGGATATGGAACCTGTCATAGAAAAGATTACTTCTCAAGGCAATGAAAAAATCCTGCTTACAGAAAGAGGCTCTTGCTTTGGCTATAATAATCTCGTAGCTGATATGAGAAGTATTCCCTTAATGCAAAAATGGGGCTATCCCGTTTGCTTTGATGCAACCCATAGCGTACAACTCCCTGGAAAGAATAAAAACTTTTCAGGGGGAGAGAGCTTCTTAGCGCCCTTTTTAGCAAAAGCGGCTTTAGCAGCAGGAGCAAACCTTCTTTATTTAGAAACCCATATAAATCCTGAAAAGGCAAAAAGTGATAAAGGTACGCAAATCCCTTTTTCAGAATTAAAAAGCTTGTTACAACAATGTATAAAGATCCACAAGGCTCTTTAATGCTACAAAGAACGTTTTTCTCCTTCTTCTTTCTTCTCCTTCTTTTGGGATCTTTTGCCCTTATTAATCTCTTTATTTTACGACCAGAAGATGAGAAAGAGTACCAGTATTTAAAAAACCTAAAAGAAATGCACCAGGCTTCTTCCCCTAAAGAAATTACTCAACTAAGAACCGAAGTTACCAAAGAGCTTTTTCTCCCTAAAGAAACACAAAGAATGCAGGTAAAAATTCAAAGCAATACCTCTTTTCTCTATTTACAAAAAAAAGGGAGAAAATGGCATCTCAAGGAAAAGCTAGAAAGCCTTACTCTTTATTCCCAAGATAAACTGTATCAAAATGAAGCTGGAGAGTGGTTTCAAAAAATACAGAAGCTACAAGCTCCTCAAGGATGGTATAATTTTTCGCAGCAATCTTTTATAGCTCAAAAAGTGGCCCTCAGTTTTTTCCCTCTTCCTGGAAAAGAGCTTCCCGAAAATATAGCTGTAGAAAAGATCCCTTTTTCCGGTTCTGCTAATGAGGTATTTCTCTCTTGGAAAACTAAAATCCCCTACTTCTCAGCTACCCATTTGAAAGCAAATCTTATGACAAAAGGATCCTAATCTGAACTTTTTATTTTTTTATCTATTCAAAGAGCCTGTCCTAATATGATCCCCCTTTGTGAAGCAAAAAACCTGGTAAAAACCTACCAAGGAAAATCTGTGGTAAGAGATCTTTCTTTCCATATTTACCCAGGGGAAGTACTTGCTTTAATAGGTCCTAATGGGGCGGGAAAAACTACGGCCTTCTATATGACCATTGGACTCATCTGTCCCGATAAAGGCTCCGTCTACTTTCAAGGAGAAGAGGTAACCCACTTGCCTGTCCACAAAAGAGCAAAAAAAGGAATGGGTTATCTAGCTCAAGAGCCCTCCATCTTTCGAGATCTGACCGTAGAAGAAAACTTATTCTGTATTTTGGAAATGCTACCTCTTAGTAAAAAAGATCGCTTTATAAAATTAGAGAGTCACTTAGAAGAGCTAAACCTGAAACAACTACGTAAGAAAAAAGCTGTTACTCTTTCAGGAGGAGAAAGAAGAAGGCTAGAGATTACCCGCTCCTTAATAAATAGCCCCTCTCTTCTTCTTCTAGATGAACCTTTTGCAAATGTAGACCCTCTTGCCGTACAGGATCTAAAAAGAATTATTCAGCATTTAAGGCAAAAAGGAATCAGTGTACTCATTACAGACCACAACGCAAAAGAACTTTTTTCTATCGTAGATCGAAGCTATCTTCTTTTTGAAGGAAAAGTGCTTTTAAGTGGAACTAAGGAGGCTCTTTTACAAAGTGAAGAAGCAAAGAGACTCTATTTTGGGCACGAGTTTAGCCTGTAAAAACTCTCTTGCCCGATTAGACTCTCTATCTCTTTAAGAACCCTTTGTTCAGAAAGAGTCTGCAAACAATCGCTTTTTTTACTTCCTCCACACCCATCCATAAGGCAAGGTCTACAGGAAAAATCTTGTGATACCACCCTAGCAAAAGGATTTCTCCAAGGCCCCCACAGACTAGAAGAAGTGGGACCAAACAAAGCAACTACCTTGTGTTTTAAAGCAGATGCCATATGAAAGGGCGCTGAATCTACACAAAGAAGCATTTCACTTTTTTGTATAAAAAAGGCGAGCTCTTCCAAAGTAATTTTTCCTGAAAGATTAAAAACCTGTTCTCCTTTAAAGGGTGCCAGGATAGTCTGTATCATCTCTTTTTCCCAAGCAGAAGTTCCAGAAGAAAAAAGCAAAGGAAATCCTTTTTCCAAAAGAATGTTACTCAGTCTTTGCCATTTTTCTTCAGGCCAGCATTTAAAACGCCACCTGGCACTGGGGTGGATCAAAAAAAACGAGGTGATTTCCTTCTCTTCCAGGTAGCTTTCTACTTTTGCTTTTGCTCTATGACAAAGAGACAAAAAGAGTTCCCTTTCCTCATAAGGAGGATGGATTCCTATTTTTCGTAAAATATCCAAATCTTTTTCTACTGTATGTCTAGGAGTCGGACAATTTTTTACAATATGCGTATAACTTTTCTCCCGATCCCAAAAACCCTTTTTCATCCCTTCCCTGCCTACCCTGATAGGTGCTTTAGAGGCTTTTACAGCCAAGGTTCCTCGATCTCCTTCTGTGAGATTCAAGACAAGGTCATATTTTTTTTTCCGGATTTTTCTAAGTAGAGAAAGTTCATACAAATATTTTTTCCAAAAAAAAGATTTTTTTTTCTCTCTGTCATAGAAAAGAATCTCTTTAATGTGAGGATTGTTTTTTAGCAAAGCAAAAGATTCTTGGTTCAGATAAAAATCAATTTCTGCCTTAGGAAATTTCTTTTTTAAAACTCTTAATAAAGGAGTAGTAAGTAAAACATCCCCAATATTTCTTAGTTTGATAACCAAAATCTTTTTTATATCTTCTAGATTGGGATAATTTCCATAAGACATGGGAAGATTCTTTTTATTAATAGCTGAATTTCCCTATAATAGCCTTACACGAGATTTATTGGGAGCAAACAATGGAGCAAACACTTTCTATCATCAAACCAGATGCGGTATCTAAAAACAAAATTGGAGAGATTATCTCTCGCCTTGAAAAAGAACACCTGAAAGTGATAGGAGCAAAAATGGTTCATTTAAACGACCAAGAAGCAAGAGCCTTTTATTCAATTCACAGCGAAAAACCTTTCTTTCAAGATCTTGTCCAGTTTATGAGTTCTGGCCCTATTATGGTTATGGTTTTAGAAGGAGAAAAGGCAATCCAAAAAAACCGAGATATTATGGGAGCTACCGATCCAAAAAAAGCAGAGCCTCACACTTTAAGAGCTCTTTATGGAACTAGTATCGATTATAATGCGGTTCATGGATCTGATAGTCCTGAAACAGCCAAAGGAGAAATCGCTTTCTTCTTTAAAAAGGAAGCAATTTTATCTCGGTAAGAGAAGATTCGTTGCTTTTGGTAAGACAGCTATCTCAAAAAAACAAGCAAAAAAAATCTTTATTCCCCTTCAAGAGAAAGTGATCTTGCTAAACAAAGGAGTAACATCCTGGGGAAGAAAGAAATAGCCACCCCCATACTCTAGCTCTTTTCCTATCCGGATGGTCTCTTCCTCTGATCCCGATAGATCCACTATCTTATCATTTTGCTTATATTTTCGAAGTAACTCTGGATCCTCTTTCCCTCTTTCAGATCTAGAAGATACATTCCTGTTTTATACTCTATCAAAACAAGAAAAGGTTTCTCAGGCTCATAAAAATTTTCTCTTTGAAAAAGCTTCTCGTCTCGAAAAAACCTAGAGGCTAATTGACAGGCTATTTGTTCTGCCTCCCTTTTTTCTTTTTTAAAATCAAAAATAATTTCAAATACCTTGCTACGCCAAAGAACTACCACCAAAAATAGCTTACAAAGACAAATAAGCCTAACAGAGGCACCTTTAGAATCAAAAGCTTTCAACCATTGTAATCTTCTATAACTAGAGATCGGTAAAGTCTGTTCTTTTCCCAATGGATATGGGAGGTATTCTATAGCTTTTTCCTTCAAAAAAAAAGAGTAAAAACCCCATTTTTCTGCCACTTTTTTTACTGCTTCTTTTGCCTTTAATCTTCCGTTACAAGAGGAGGGAAGACTTATGGTATACTCTGGAATCGACTCTGAAATAACTACCGCAAAATAGAGCGTTTTCCCTGAAGTTGTCTCATACCCTAAAGTTAGGTAACTCCCCCCTTTGATTTCTTCCTGAGTATCTGTCTCTAGAGAAATCGTATTTTCTTCTTTTTCAACCATGCCAGAAAAAAAACCTGCAATAAAGAAACCTTTTTCCGGATGAAGTTTTTCATAATACTGTCCAACTCTAATACAGCTGCAAAGTCTTCCAGATAAATTCTCTAATTTTTTCCCTGAATATTTTATTTTCTTTATCCACTGCGGTCCCCTCTTGGATGGATCCAAAAGAACAGGAAAAATAAGATCTCGGCTCTTGCCTAAAAAAATAAAATGGCCTGGAAAAGACGAAGCTAAGGCAATAATATCCCCTATATCCCTTTGTAAAAACTGCCTTTTTCTCTTTTTTGATTCTTCCTGTAACTGGATCAAAATTTGATATGCTATATGTTTTGCTTCTTCACTATTTTGAAATACCTTTGGAACGATATAATGAATTGTTATTTGATTCGTTTGATGTAACGAGATTTTTATTATGCCGATTATATAAACAGAGCAAACTCCCATTACTCTACAGCAAAGCCCTTCAAAAATCTCGTCTTGCAAGATGCTTAAGTTTTTAAACCTCAATGAGTCTAATGGCGTAATAACCATTTCCCTCCTGATAAAAATTGGGCAGGAGCTTACTTTTGTCTTTCTTTTTTGTACATTTCTTTTTAGGAAAAAAACAAGGAAAGTGTGTATCTTGGCGAAGATAACAAAGACGAATAAGAGAGTTCTTTGCAAAGGCCTAAATTACCCTTAATCTTATTTTTTAACCCTTTGTATTAAAACTCTCACCAAATCTTTTCTCTAAATCTTCCAGCTGTTTTTTTAACTTTTTGGGAAAGGAATTTCCAAATAGGGAAAAATAGCTTTTTAGACCTTTTATTTCCTTCTTCCAGAGAAGGGGGTCTATATGAAATAGCCTTTCCAAGGTTTTTTGAGATAAAGAAAGCCCCTCTATGTTCAAATCCTCTAATTTTGGTATAAGCCCTATAGGAGAAGAATAAGCTTCTTTCTTGTGCGTAATCCTTTCAAAAATCCACTGCAAAATACGAATGTTTTCTCCAAAACCAGGCCACAAAAAGTCCCCTGTTTCTGACTTTTGAAACCAATTCACATGAAAGATGAGGGGTTGCTTCTTCTTTCCTAAAAGATCACCCATTTCCAACCAATGCGCAAAATAATCTCCCATATTGTATCCACAAAAAGGGAGCATAGAAAAGGGATCATGACGAAGTTTCCCTACTTCTCCCTTTGCAGCCGCTGTCGTAATAGAAGAGACGCTAGCTCCTAAAAAAACGCCATGTTCCCAGTCAAAAGATTGTAGAACAAGAGGAATGGTATTACTCCTTCTTCCTCCAAAAACAATAGCAGAAATAGGAACTCCTTGAGGATCTTCATAAGCAAGATCTTTAATGGGACACTGGCTTAAAGGAGCTGTGAATCTTGCATTGGGATGTGCTGCTTTTTCTTTTTTTGCTCTTTTCCATTCCCTTTTTTGCCAGTCTGTGAGTTTTTCAGGAGGAAAGCTAAGCCCTTCCCACCAAATATCTCCTTCTTGAGTTAGAGCCGCATTGGTGAAAATAGTATTTTTTTCTATTGTTCTCATCGCATTCGGATTGGTTTTTTCCGAAGTTCCAGGAGCTACACCAAACATGCCTGCTTCTGGATTGATAGCCCAAAGCTTTCCTTCTTTACCTATCTTCATCCAAGCAATATCATCTCCTACACACTCAATTTTCCAGCCAGGAAGAGAAGAAGAAAGCATGGCAAGATTCGTTTTTCCACAGGCGGAAGGAAAAGAGGCCGCTATATATTTTTTCTCTCCTTCGGGATTAGTAAGACCCAAAATCAACATATGCTCTGCTAGCCACTTTTCTTCTCTTGCTAAGACAGAAGCAATCCTCAAAGCAAAGCATTTTTTCCCTAAAAGGGCGTTTCCTCCATAACCACTTCCAAAGGAGTAAATCTCTCTTTTTTTGGGAAAGTGAACAATAAGCCTATTCTTTACATTGCAAGGCCAAGCAACATCTTTCTCTGCTTTTTGTAGAGGAGCTCCTACAGAATGAAGACAAGGAACAAAAAATTTCTTCTTCTCTAACTCTTTTAAGGCCCTTTCTCCCATACGAGTCATAATACGCATGTTTAAAACCACATAGCCAGAATCGGTAATTTGAACTCCTATATAGGATTTATCCGATCCAAAAGGACCCAGGCAAAAAGGAATAATATACATTGTCCTTCCTTGCATAGATCCTCGAAAAAGAATCTCTAATTTTTCCCGCATGAGAGCGGGATCTGCCCAGTGGTTTGTAGGACCTGCTTCTTCTGGTGTGTCAGAGCATATATAGGTATTTTCTTCCACTCTTGCCACATCTAAGGGATCAGAAAAAGCCAAAAAACTATGGGGTCTTTTATTGGGATTCAAACGAATGAGCTGCTTATTCTCTACAAGGCAAGAGGCAATTTCTTGAAATTCCCCTTCAGACCCCTCACAGAGAAAAACCCGTTCTGGTTTTACAAGAGAATGAACCCTTTTTATCCACTGAAAGAGTGTAGGGATTTTTAGAAAATCTTGAAAGCTCTCTGGGCTGATAAAGCCCATTTAAAAAGCGCCTGCTTTCTTCCTTTTGAGTTTATCTAAAAATTGAAGAGCCTTTCCTGTACCTAGACAAACGGCAAGCAAAGGATTATGGGCTACAAAAACAGGTAACCCTGTCTCTTTAATCAATAACTTATCCAGTCCTTTGATCAAGGCCCCTCCCCCTGCTAAAATCATTCCTCTTTCTACAAGATCTGCAGCAAGCTCTGGGGGACATTTTTCTAGAGTAAGTTTTACGTTTTCACTAATTTGCAAGATAGGCTCCGCTAAACACTCTCTAATTTCTACTGAATTAATCCTTTTGGTAATGGGAAGACCTGCTACCTGATCCCTTCCTCTTACCTCCATTTCTAGCTCATTATTGCCCAAAGGATAGGCTGAGCCAATGGTCATTTTAATCTCTTCGGCAGTTCTAGGACCTATCATTAAGTTGTACGTTCTTCTCATGTAATTCATAATACAATCATCAAATTCATCTCCAGCGATACGAAGAGAGCGGGATTCTACAATGCCTCCCAAAGAAATAATAGCAATCTCTGTAGTTCCTCCCCCTATATCAATGATCATATTTGCGGCCGGCTCGTGAACTGGAAGATCTACCCCAATAGCCGCTGCCATCGGTTCTTCAATAAGAACCACCTCCTGGGCTCCTGCATGTAGTGCAGAATCTTCCACAGCCCTTTTTTCTACCCCCGTAATTCCTGAGGGAACAGCTATTAGTATCTTGGGTCGAAAGAGAGTCCTAGAGGGAGTAACCCTTTTAATGAGCTCTTTTAACATCCCCTCTGCAATCTCAAAATCCGCAATAACCCCGTCTTTCATTGGCCTTACTGCATGAATTTTTCGGGGCGTTTTTCCCAACATCGCTTTGGCTTTATGCCCTACCGCTAAAACCTCATTAGTAAGAGAGTCGACAGCAACAACCGAAGGCTCTGCTAAAACAATGCCCTTTCCTTTTACATAAACCAAAGTATTAGCCGTTCCCAAGTCGATTCCTATGTCAGAAGAAAAAAAGCCAGAGAGTCTACCAAGTCGGTTTTTTACCAAATCCTGCGCGTTTTTTAGGAACTGAAAGACTCTTTTCTTTGTATTGGGATCCATGATTTTTTCCTTATTCAAGTCTGCAGAAGTTCTAAGACATCTTCCCAGGTTAGTTTTGCAATCGCCTCATCATCGCAACTCACTACTTTCTTGACCAATCCTTTTTTTCTTTTTTGCATCTCTACTATCTTTTCTTCGATAGTATGAAGCGTTACCAATTTGTAAGAAGAAACTGATTTTGTTTGCCCCATTCTGTGAACTCTATCAGTTGCCTGACTCTCTACAGCAGGGTTCCACCACATATCGTAATGAACCACCGTATCAGCTCCCACCAAATTTAATCCAGTCCCTCCTGCTTTTAAAGAGACCAAGAAAACGGGGATTTTTTCATTTTCGTTAAACTCTTTTACAATGGAAAGTCGATTCTTAGAAGCTCCATCTAGGTAGCAAAAAGAAATTCCTCTTTGCTCAAAATCTTCTTTCATAATCTGAAGCATCTTCGTATACTGGCTAAAGATCACTGTCTTATGCCCCCCTCCTACTAATGTTTGGAGAAGCTCTAACAACATATCGTATTTGCTAGAATCACCCGGCTCTGCCTTCTCTTTGGCAAAAATGGCCGGATGGCAACAAATCTGTTTTAAACGAGTTAAAGTAGCTAATACATGAATTTGTACTTTGTCGAAGCCCTCTCTTTCCACTAGCCTAGTAAGCTCATCTTTAGCTGATTCTGCATAAGAACGATAAAGCTCTAATTGTGCCTCAGAGAGTTGGCAGTGATAGACAATTTCAGAGACAGCTGGTAAATCTTGGAGCACATCGGTTTTCATACGCCGTAAAATGAAGGGAGACACCTTCTTCTTTAAAAATCCCATAACTTCTGTATGTTTTTCCTTGCCTACCCTCACATATCGATCTATAAAACGATCGTAGGAACTTAAAAACCCTGGCATGAGAAAATCAAATAAAGACCACATCTCCTCTAGAGAATTTTCAATAGGAGTTCCTGTCAAGATAAGCCTATGAACCGCCTCGATTTGTTTCACCGATTTTGCATTTCGGGTACCCCTGTTTTTAATGTGCTGCGCTTCATCTAAGATCAAATAGGAAAATCCAAAATCTTTGTACATCTCCACATCTTTTTGCAAAAGAGTATAAGAGGTAACTGCTACTTCATATTGAGATAGAGATTGAACTAGCTTTTTTCGAGAAGCAGGAGCTCCGTCTATGACTAAAGAGCGAAGCTTGGGATTAAATTTGGTTACCTCTTCTTTCCAATTGTACAAAAGGGAAGTAGGACAAACAATTAAAGAGGTTTTCTGCTTTCCTTTTTTTTGCGTCTGCGTGATAGCAGAAATAGCCTGCAAGGTTTTCCCCAACCCCATATCATCTGCTAAAATCCCATTTAAATACATGCAACGCAATCTCTCTATCCAATGCACTCCTTCTTGTTGGTACGGCCTTAAAGTAGCTTGGATCTCCTTGGGAATTTCAGAAAAACTCATCTTTACTTCCCCAAGCATCTGCTTTTTCATCTCCTGTAATGGCGCAGAAAAGGTAAGCTCTACAGGCAAATTTTTATAAGCTGCTTCATCGACGTTCACAAGACTCCATAAAGGTCTATCTTCTTCATGAGTATCCAATCTAGAGATTCCCAATTCATCAAATAAAGAAACAATTTGCGCTGTCTTTTCTAGATCAAGAACTAAAATCTTAGAAAACCGAGAACTTTCTCTTTTTCCTTTTCCTAAGTCTAGCTCTATAAAACAACGTTTGGAAGAAATGCAGTCCCAGAGAAGGTCCAAACGAATTCCCTTTAAAGCTCCTACTACTTTTAACTTCACTGTATAGTAGCCTATCTTGGAAGAAGTAGTAAGAGAGAGAGAAAATTGGGTCTCATCGTAGATAAACTGATCCATCAAATTTTGTGGACAATCGAAATGCACTATTTCCTGATATTTAGGAACTGTTTCGGTCATAAACTCAACAATCTTCTTCTCTGTTTTGGCTACGAAAACCCCCTGCTGTGAATTAAAAACAAAGTCTTGAAAAAGTGCATCTATGATCTGATTCTCCTCTACTAGGTTCCTAGCTAAAATTCCTTTTTCAGAAACAAAGGGAAGGATATCTTCATACCTTAGCTGAGAAGAAAACGCAGGTACAGCGTGATTATCATAGTAAAACCAAAGTTCTGCTTCGAGCTCACCATCCAAATAGGTGAGCCTACACTTTGCCTGGAGCTTATTGGCAAAGGGAAGCGTTGTAACAGACTCTATCTCTTTTAAATTCGCAATTTCCCCATACTTTCTGAGTTTAGGAATCGCATTTTCCACAAAAGTCCCAAACAAGGGTTCTGGAACTGTCATATCTCTTAAGACTTCTAAATTCATTAAATGTTCCCTCTGAATTAGGGGGGGGAAATGGTAATAAGCATCTTGATAAATCATTCCAGGAGTTGCACAAGCAAATAACACAGCTTCTTCTATGGAAATAAGCTGTGAATCCAAAACAACCATTGGTTTCACAAAAAGCTTTGCAGAAGGAGATTTCATGGACTCTAAAACAAAACGCAGTGTAGCGGGCTTAGGAGAATAACGAAGGGGCGTTTCTAAATTTCCGTAATATAAAGAGGGCATGAAAGGAAATTCATCTGCGTTATCAAATCCTCTAGGAAGAGCCTGTTTTTCCGCCTGTCCTTGTACTTGGGCAAGAAGTGAACCAAAAGCATCCCAGTCTAAAAAAGCACTTTTTTGCGCTCTTTCTGAACCTTCTACAAAATAGGATCGATCGATTAAAATCTTGATAATGGATTCTGCTACAGGATCAAAAGATTCCCAGGAAAAAAAATAGCGCTTTCCGCCTATATTTACGGCAGAGGTAAAACGTATTGCCTCAAAAAAAGAATGTACCTGAGCAATTTGAAGAGGTTTTGTCCTAAAGGGAAGCCTTAAAACAGGCTGATATTCTATTTTCCCTTTTTTGGGAGAAATAATCGATTTAGGATTAAAAATAAGAGCTAATTCAACATGGGAAACAATCTGTTTTTCTTCGGAAAGAAAAAAAGGAGATTTTGAAAAAGTGGAAGAGGCTGCTACATACTCTTGTAAAAGCTGTTTTTGATATAACTCATCTTGTTTTTTTTCTTCCTTGGTTTCCGCTTGCTTGATAGTTTCTAGTAAAACTTTTTTTTGAGAAGGTTCTAATGAACCGTCTTGAGCAATATCCTTTTCTTTTGAATACTGAACGATTAGAGAATCGATTTTTGCCTCCAAAAAAAATATTAACGCAGCAAGATGCTGGCAATCATAGCGGTAAGGACAATCACAGTTAGAATGAATAGTTTCTGATTCAAACCGATCTACTTCTATTTCACTTTCATAGGTATTATCATAGTTTCCCAAAATTTTTCCATTAAAGCGAATCGTATCCTTGTCAAAACGAATGACTTTAGCCTGAATCACTTTTTCTTTTTCGTGAAGCTGCTTTCCTTCCTTTAAAATAGCAGCGGAAAAATCCTGTTTAAGTTTTCGAAAATTTAACATAAAAAATTAGCTCAATTATCTTTTACCTGCTACCTCAAAGATTTACCCTTTTTTTTTTAGACCTGCAAGAAAAAATTCACCCTCCTTTGAGGAATTTATCCCCCTTTTGCTCAAAACCAAAAATGGTTTGAAAACCCTACGAAGAGTTAGGTAAAATTCTTTTTTTGTTTTCCTATTAATTTTCCCCATGCTAGTCTTTCCCGGTAGACGAGTGCGGGTGTAGCTCAGCGGTAGAGCATCACGTTGCCAACGTGGAGGTCGTGAGTTCAAGCCTCATCGCCCGCTATAGGAATTTTTAGAAGGAATTGTTTGTGTCAGAAGAAAAAGAATCCATTGCCCTAGAAATAAAAAACCATCCTCACTGCAAAGTAGAGCTAACAGTAACCGCTTTTGCTCCCTTGATCCAAAAAGCAAAAAAAGAAGCTCTTAAGATAGTGAATAAAAAGGTAGATGTCCCTGGTTTTAGAAAGGGAAAAGCTCCAGAGGATTTTATCCTAAAAAATTACGCGGATTCTGTACAGACCCATACAAAAGAAAAACTAGCTCATCAAGCTTTTCAAGATGCTTTAAAAGAGAGTAAACTTCCAATCCTCCATGGCGAGGCAAACATCCAATATGCGTTGAAATCTTTTTCGGAAGAAAAAGCCGTTCTTTCTTTTCAGTTTGAGGTAGAGCCTTCGATTCCCCAAGTCAATGCCACAGAGTGTAAAATAAAAAGCCCTGAAGAAAAAAAAATAGGGGAAAAAGAGGTGGAAGAAGCTCTGAAACAGTTTCTTCTTTTTTATGCTAAATGGATTCCTATTACTGAAAGAGGGGTAGAAGAAAATGACTTTGTTATCCTAGACCTCATTACCTTAGAAGATCCCAAGGAGACTGTTTTTACAGGAACTCGGTTTGAAGTAACTGATCAATCCATGGCCTCTTGGATGAAAAAGACTGTTTTAGGAGCTAAGACAGGAGACGTTTTAGAAGGGGTAAGCGAGGCAGATTCCCACTTATCTGAAAAAGAGAAAAAAGAGTTTCAACCAAAAAAAGTGCAGATCACCTTGAAAAAGGTAGAAAAAGCAGAGTTTCCCGATTTGAATGAAGATTTTCTAAAACAAGTAGGTGTATCCTCTGAGGAGGAATTTCGGAAAAAATTACGAGATATGCTTGAGAAAAAGGAAGAAGAGAGAAAAGAGGCCGATATTCGCGATCAGATCAACCAATTTTTTTTAAAGATCCCTTTTGACCTTCCTCTTTCTCTGATTGAAGCAGAAAAAACGCATCGAAAAAAACAGTTTCTAGAAAATCCTAAGCACCAAAAACAAGCAGAAAAGATGACACAAGAGGAGAAACTCGAGGTTGATCAACGCTTTTATGAGCAAGCAGAAAAGGCAGTTCGCCTCTTCTACATCTCCCGGAAAATTGTACAGGAAGCTGGAATCCAAGTAACCCACAAGGAGGTAGAGGCTGAGGCTCTCCGTAGTTTACAAGCCTACGGTCCTTTAAAGATTGATCCTAAAAAGATCCCAAGTGAGGTGTTTGCTTTGGCGCTTTCGAAACTAATCCTGGCTAGATCACAAGATCACATTATAAAACAGAATAAAAAGACTTGACGAAGCACAGAACCTACTTCTATAAGTAGGCTACTTAAAACCAAATTTAGTTAGGTATACATTATGTCTTTGACTCCTTATGTTATTGAAGATACAGGTCGTGGCGAGAGATCTATGGATATTTTTTCCCGTCTGTTGAAAGATCGGATTATTTTCATTGGAACAGAAATTTCAGATCACATAGCGAACACAGTAATTGCTCAGCTTCTTTTCCTGAAAATGGAAGATCCTAAAAAAGACATTAGCCTATACATCAATTCTCCAGGAGGCCAAATCACCGCAGGCCTCGCTATATTAGACACTATGCGCTTTCTAGGCTGTGATATTAACACCTACTGTATTGGCCAGGCAGTTTCCATGGGAGCACTTCTCTTGGCTGCAGGAACTAGGGGGAAACGTTTTGCTCTGCCTAATAGCCGGATCATGCTCCATCAACCTTATGGAGGTGTGGGAGGCTCTTCAGAAGATATAGCCCGACAAGCCCAAGAGATCCTAGAGATGAAGACTGCAACCATTCGACTACTGGCTGAGTTTACAGGACAGTCAGAACAAAAAGTAGAAACTGACTCAGAAAGGGACTTTTATATGAGTGCAAGCCAAGCTTTAGCTTATGGCAGCCACGGTATTGTAGATCAGATAGCCTCTTGTAAAGAGATAAAAAAAGAATCAAAAGAGCTCGCTGAAAGTACTCCTAAATAGGCGTTTTGATGGAAAAAAAAGCACCCGAAGTGGCAACTTGTTCTTTTTGTGGAAGACCTGAGGACGCGGTAGAAAAGCTTGTCTCCGGTCCCCATGCCTATATCTGCGATAAGTGCGTGCATCTCTGCTGTGATATCTTGGAGAAAAAACCCGCAGTAGAAGGTTTTAAGACTCTAAAACCCAAAGAGATCAAGGAGCGGCTAGATGAGTACATTATAGGACAGGAAATGGCTAAAAAAACTATTTCAGTGGCTGTCTATAACCACTACAAAAGGATTCGCTCTCTTTCTCAAGAATCTGATGTGGAATATTCTAAATCCAATGTTTTACTAATAGGTCCAACAGGCTCTGGAAAAACTTTAATGGCTAGAACTCTTGCTTCTATATTAGATGTTCCCTTTGCCATTTCTGATGCAACCACCCTTACCGAAGCAGGCTACGTAGGAGAAGATGTGGAAAACATCATTCTAAGGCTTGTACAAGCAGCTGATTACGATATAGCAAGAGCTGAAATGGGGATTATCTATGTAGATGAGATTGATAAAATTCGCAAAACCTCAGGTAACATCTCTATTACTAGAGACGTCTCAGGGGAAGGAGTTCAGCAAGCCTTATTAAAAATTGTAGAAGGAACGGTAGCTAATATTCCCCCCAAAGGAGGAAGAAAACACCCTAACCAAGAATATATCAAGGTAAATACCCAAAACATCTTATTTATTGCTGGGGGGGCTTTTGTTCATTTGGACAAGTTGGTAGCAAAAAGGCTTGGAAAAAATACAATTGGGTTCAAGCAGGCAGAAAAAAAAGAACTTACTGAAGAAAAAAATTACTTTCTGTCCAAGATAGAGCCTGAAGATCTTGTCGAATTTGGCCTTATTCCTGAATTTATAGGTAGATTTAACAGTATTGCTAACTGTAATGAACTTACTATAAAGGATCTGATCCATATCCTGGTTCTTCCTAAAAATGCCCTTATCAAACAATATACGCAGATGTTTGCTGAAGAGGGAGTAAAGCTCTCTTTTACCCAAGAAGCTTTAGAAGCCATTGCTAAAAAGGCCCATGCTACAGGGACGGGAGCTAGAGCTTTAAAGATGATCGTAGAAAATCTTTTGAGAGATCTTATGTTTGAAATCCCTTCTTCTCGGGAAATTAAGGAAGTCCTGGTAGAAAAGGAGACCGTTTTAGAAAACAAGAGCCCTATCATAAAGAAAGAAAGTAAAAGCGCTTAAACTTAGGTTTCTACTACTCTTCCTGGGCAGAAGAAGATCTATCTTGTGGCAAAAGCTCTTCTTAAAGTTCTGTAAGATTAGACTTGGCAGAGAAGAAGCTTTCTTCACTTGAACTGGATTCATCTTCAGAAAGGTCTCTTTGCCGTTTTGCAAAGTCCCTTACTATTTCAGAAAAGGCCAAAGACTCTTGCTGAACCTCTTCTTCTAAAAGCTCCCTTATCTCTTTACTTAAAGAGGGCCTTAAAAACCGGGCTAGGTGAGCCTCTACATACTCTAAGCCAAGCTCTTCTACACTCCCCGAACGAAAAAATAGCTCTTCCAACCTCTCCTGTCTAGTCGTTTTTGCTATTTCTTCTGCTTTTCTCTTATCTAAAGGCATGGCAAGGACATCTTGTATATACGTTTTTTCTTCTTTGGAAAGAGTTTTAGGAGGAAACCATTTTCCTTCTCCCAAAAATTCTAAAAGGGCTTTCTCCAAAAAGGCTTTCTTTTCTTGAAAAGGCTGATCTCCTTCTGAAACTAGCGCAAGCAGTAAAGAAAGTGGATCTAGATTCTCGATTCTTAGAAGAAAATTTCGTAGTTCTTGTTCTCTTTCTGTCTTATCTTTTGCTGCAGGGGTATTGATGAAAACTACTTCTCTTTCGATCTCTTCTAACTTTTTCTCTATAGCTCTTTTAAAGAGGGTTTCTTTTCCCTTCCTCTGTTCAAATTTCTTCCACTTCTCCTGTATTTCCTCGGGGGAAGCCCCTTTTTTTTCGAGAAGGTCTGTAAGGAAGCTTTTCTGCTTTTCTTCCCCCTGGAAAAAAGAAACTATTTTGGCCTGTAATCTTTCCGAAGGATTTAGGGCAAAAGACTGGTTCAAGTCTCCCTTTAAGTGGGCGCTGTAATTTCCCGGTTGAAAATAAGCCTCTTCCTGAATAGCTTGTATCTCTTTTTGTAAATCTTGCTGAGAAAGAAAAAGATCTACTACCCTCTCCTCATTTGAAGGGTCTTTTACAGTGAAGCTAAGACGCTGCTTAGTAAGGTTCAAAGAGAGGTTCTCTATTTGCTCGGAAGAAATATTGTTCTTTTGTAAAATTTCTGCTGTCTTTAGAGATACCTTCTTTATAGTTTCATTAGAAACTTCTAGCCTCCTACGAAAAGCCCCCCCAGGAGAGACTTGGTACAGACTAACCTTTTTCTGAAGCAGAGCATAATTTTCTTGCTTTAACGAAAGGGTTAAAGAAGGGACTTCTGGTCGTAAATATAAACTAGTTGTAGGGCCCATACTAAGGCAGGTTTCCTTTAGCTATTATTGTCAGGTATTATTTTACCATAAATAGATTTAATTTTAAATAATTAAATTAATATTTAATAAACTAAAAATGAAGAGCTTATTGATTTAACATTTTTTAAGTATCTTATAATAAATATGTTGCATTTTTAAAATTCTGACCTCCCCCTTTTTGTCTTTAAAAGAAATTATAAATTTGTTATAATAACAATAGATGAATTGTGTTTATATCATTTAAATGAGATTTTCTTACTATGAAAGATTTTGAAGAATTAAGCCAAAAACTAGAGGAACTACCCTCTGACTTACCACCTAAAGAGAGACTGGAAAGGGTCTTACGAATTGCTCTATCCGCTTATCCCCGTTTAAAAAGAGACTTTTTCTCAGAGGATCCTTTAGAGAAAAAAAGCTGCCTAAAAACTATTCGATGGCTTTTAGATAAGGTGGAAGAAGAAATTACTTTGGCTTCTCGGAGAGAAAGAGTAGGTAGCTCAGAGCTTTTAACCAAGCTTTATGCTTCCGAAAGTCTTTCAGCAGAAGAATGCCAACAATTTATGCAAGCACGAGCTCTAGTTATGGAGCATGCTTGTGAAATCTTTGCAAAGGGTAAAAACAAAAGGCGCTCTGCGTCTATAAAAATATAAGATAATAGAGGTAACTCATGAGTCAATTTATTGTAAATTTACCAGAAAAACTTTCAGGGGCAGCGATAGAGCATCAGATCTTTGCTACTCTGAAGAAATTAATCGCTATGGAGAAAAAAGATATTGCCATCCTTGCCGATCCAAATAAATATCTAGATAAAGGGGATTTCATGGCTGTAGTCGAAGCTTTTGCAGAACTCTCTGGATATATCAACGGAACCAGTCCCGAATGGAATATTTTAAAAGGAGCTTTAAATACTAAAGAAGCCGCTGCTTTGAAAGGAGCTTTAAAGTCTGTTTTAAGCAAGTACAACGACGTGCAGATTCCCGTAGGAACTAACGAAGAAGGGCAAACCATATATACCAGAGTCTATGCAGATCCTGCTCATAAAACTCCTGCTACTGCCTGGGATTTCGTAAAAGATTGGCTAGATACAAATGGGAAAAACCGAGTCAATTTCTATTTTAGCTATAACGATAAGCACATACGTGGAGGAAATAAGCCTGCTTGGACAGGAGGGCAAAGTGACGACTTCTCTACTGGATGTAGCGGATCAGAACATAAATATTTTAACCCCACAGGAGAGCCTGGAGGAGGAATTACTGTCCACGAACAAGATGCTGGACACCATTGCCACCACCCCGACTATAATACCTATGACTGTTCAGGAGATGCCCAGGCTATTGCAGGTTTTTGCCACTACTCCAACCAAAATGATCCTAACTACAACGGCGATGCTGATTTTGACAAATATCTAGATAAAGCGGGACTGGGTTTTAACCTATAAGATTTTTTAAAGGAGCAATAGAAAAATGCTCAAAGCTGTTTAAGCGTTTTTTTTATTTGTCCATAATTGATCTTTCCTGTCACAAATCTGGGAAGCTTTGGAAGAACTACTGTTTTATCCAAAAAGAATAAGGGGCTAAATCCCTTTTTTTGCAGTGTTTCATTCACCAAAGAAAGGGCTAGTTCTTTACTAGTTACCAAAACTAGTTTTTTCCCCTCTTCTACCACAGCTAGCTCTACAGGAAAAAAACAAGCAGATAAAGTCTGCTCTATTCGGTCTAAAGAAATTCCCTCTCCTGCCTTTTGGATAAAACGAGAAGTTCTTCCCGTTATAAAAAGGGTTCCCTTGCTGTTTTTATACCCTCTATCCGTAGTCTGAAACCAAATTTTCCCCTCTTTTTCAAAAAAGGAAGCCTTTTCCTCTTTTTCATACCCAGAAAAAACGTTGGGACCACTTACAGAAATTATCCCTTCTTCTTCAGGAAGTAAAAAGTTCTTTGTTTCAGGATGTATAATTTCTACTTCTAAGTTATCTAAAGGTTTTCCCACTCCTTGTTTTTCTGAAAAAGGTTCTTGAAGGCTTACTATAGGAGAACATTCAGTAAGCCCATACCCTTCTATAATTTCGATCCAGGGAAAAGCCTTTGCTTTAGCAAAAAGACTTTCTTGCGGTTTTTCTGCTCCTATTACTGCTTTTTTTACGCTTTGTAAAGAGGTGGTATTTGCCATAGAAAAAAGCCCTTCTAAAAGAGTAGGACTGGTACATAAAATAGTTACTTTCCACTTCTGGATTAAAAAAAGCGCTGTCGTAAGATCTAAAGGATTAGAACAAAAAACCACTCTACATCCAAAAAGAAAAGGAAGGAGTTGAGATATAGAAAAGCCAAAGACATGAAAAGCTGGCAAAAGAGCTAAAAGCACCTCTTTCTCCGTAAAATGAATCCTTTTTATAGCCGCTTTCTGGTTCTGTAAAAGGTTAGAAGAAGAGAGTACTACAGCCTTTGCCTTTCCCTCACTACCCGAAGTAAAAAGCATAACTACCGGATCTTGCTGAGATCTTTTCCAGGAAAAATGGGAGAGAAGTTTTCTTATAGAACCCTTTCCTAAAGAAAGAGCCTTTTTTCTTTGTTCCAAAGAAAGCATTTCTTGCTTTTCTTCCAAAAAAACGAGCTTTGGCCCCAGTTCTTCTAAGGAAAAAGGAAGGTTTTTACTCCCCTTTTTAGAAGTGATGAGCGTTTTACAGGAAGCTATTTTTATCATCTCTTCCAAAGGGGTCTTTCCTAAAGTGGGATTGAGCATTACAGGCACTTTTTGCAAGAGAAGCAGCGCAAAAACCACCAAAGAACAAATAGTTCCTGTAAGAAAAAGGCCTACCCTCTCTTCTTCTATCTCTTGCAAAACCAGGGCAAGTCCTATCACAAGACTCTTTACTCGATCGTAGGACATGCAAGAAGAGCTGTCTGCTACACAAAGAGCTCTCCCTTCTCGCTGCCCATTTTGTAAGAAAGCTTCTAGTAAAGTCTCTTCTTTTCCCTCGTATAAGGGCTGCCTAAAAGAATCTTCTTCCCAGATTTTTGTAGAGACCGTCTCTTCTTTAATAGGAGAAAATCTTCCCAAAGCGGCTTGCACTACATCTTCTACTGTCTTTATATCTTCAAACTCTATCCTTTGGTCAAAATGCTCTTCTAAAAAGACTAAGATTTCTGTGATTTCTAAAGAACTTAAATGAAGATCAAAAACCAAATGATCTTTCCCTTTCATCCTACCTCGAGAGACCCTAGTAAGTTTTGCTATCTTTCGATATACTTTTTTCTTTATAAAATGGCTTGTTTCTTCCTCTATTAGATAGGCTTTTTTGTAGAAAAAATAGGAAACTTTTTGCGGTTTTTCCGAAGAAAAAAAGAGCGTGTCCAAAAAAGTAGATAAACTCCTCCCTTTTTGTTTCTCAAAAATCTGCTCAGGCGCCTCTTTCAAAGAGAAATGAAGTTTTCGCCGAGGCAGGAAAAAAAGGGCGTTTTTCACCAATAGACGCCCTATCTGAGAAAAGGTCACTCCCACTTTTTTTTGTCCTGAAAAAAAAGGAGAAGAAAAACAACTTCCCAGCATCCCTCTTACCGTGAATAAAAAAGCTTTTTCTGCCTTGTGTAAAGAAGAAAAAGCCAGGTCTTCCTGAAAAGGCTCCATTCCCCCTTTTTTTAGTTCTCTCCGAAGGAAAAGGACCTTTTTCCCAAACTCTTTTTCTTCCCGCTCTGGGAAAAGAGGTTCTTTTTCAAAGAATTCTACTCCTAAAAAGGCATAGAAAAGAAAGAGCTTTTTAGCCCCTTTTTTTTGCTGGGATAGATAGACTTTGGCTTCTGGCCACAAAATCAAAACCCATAAAGGATCTAGCTCGCTTTGCAAATCGGCTAAAATGAGACTGTTTTCAGGACAAAAAAACGGTCCTCCTTCCCAAGAATATCGAAGTCGGGCAAATAACTTTAAAAAGCTTATTATTAAATACTTAAGTATAAATTTCTCCCGAAAACCTTCCCCTTCATCCCAAAAACAAGAATTTTTTGTCAAGAGGATTTAACATTCTCATAATAAAGGAATTAAACAAAATTTCTCCAGGAAAAAGGGTTTTTATCTCGCTAATTATAAATTAGTTATATAAAAACAGAAAAATATTGATTTTTTAATGTTTATTTGATATAATAACAATAGGCAAAATCTAACTATAGATAATAAAAAAGGATTTTTATGAATAAAAGTTTAGATCAAATTGAAAAACTAAAAGAACAGTTGGGAGATATATCCCCAGAGAATTTAGAGGGTGTCATCCATAATTCTTTGAAACTTTTTCATGAAGTTTTACAAAAGCTACAGTCTGAAGATCCTAAGGAAAAAGAAAAAGCCTTAGAAATGGCAGAATCTTTAAGAAAATCTTTGCAAGAGCAGTCTGAAAAGGCCATGGAAGCCGTTGCTATGAGCGCCAAAGAGCTAGAAGCTTTCACGAATAATCCAGACAACTTTAGCCAAGAAGAATGGGAAGCTTTACAAGAAGCTAAGAAAAACCTAACTGATTTTCAAAAAGATGCGAAGGAAAGAGGTCTTGTTCACTCTCCTTCTGTGAAAAAAGCCAAAAAACAAAAAAGCAAACTTTGGATTACAGGATAACCTAAGAGGATTAAAAAGATGGAAAAAATCAACCAAGAACCTATTTCCCCCTCTTCTTTTTATAAAAGAGAAGAGCCAGGCTCTTTAAACAGTAGACAAGGCCCTTTTAGTGCTGCTTTGAGTAAGTTTATAGAAAAAGAATATAGTAAGCTTTTAAAACGGGAAATCTTTGGGGGAAATATCCCCAAGCTTCCTAAAGTGCCGAAAAACCCCGGAAAAAGTGCACCCAAAGTAGAGCAAGAGATCTATTTTTTATCTCTCTTGTTATGGTTCTACGAACAAGCAAAAGAAGGGTTTGCAACAGATCCTAAGATCTTAGAAGCGGCTTATAATCAGGTAAAATCTCTCTTTGCTGGAACAGATCTTGGAGAAAGCTTAGATAAACTGATAGCTGCTTTGAAGAGTGCAAAAAACCCTAGTGAAGATATAAAGGATTTTGAAGATGCTAAAATAGATTTCTTCGGCTCCCTTGCAGAGTGGTTTAATAGCGATTTAGAAAAATCCATTAACCAATTCTTAAATGACCCCTCTATATCCCGGCAGAACAAAGCAAGCTTTGAAACGGCTTTCATAAATATCATGATTGACCTTATGGACTCAAAAACCTTCAATATGAATAGTGGATTAGATAAGCTCTTTTTTGGGTTCCTTAATGCCAATTTAGGGGCTTCTTTTCCTGAACTTCTCTACTATGCAGCCTACGAAAATGCTCTTGCAACAGGCGTTTCTAAACAAGAGGCTATCATACGCGCTAAAGGCTTTATACAAGCTGTCATAGCATCCATGCCTCCCAAAAATCCTTTAGGTCCCAATGTGCCTACTCCTAACTATAATCATCTAGTAGACTACTTAAAAAACTTTGATTTCCATATGCCTTCCCCCGAAGAAGTCGATATTGACTTACAGCTAATACAACAAGCTATAGGAAACTTTTTAGGTTCTTAAAAAATAAAACATAATAAAAAGAGGATAATAAAATGACACAAGTTAATCTTAACCAAGTGGCTATAACAGAAGAGTTCAAGATCCAACAGGTACAAAAAGATCTTGCTGCTCATAAAACCAAGCTAGCTACCCAAGCTACTCTTATTCTCCATCTAAACTCCCTTCTGCACCATACAGTAAAAGGAGCCCTAGGAAGCTCTGACCAAGGATCTGGATTTGATGCCGGAGTCAATGCTCTTATCAAAAAAGGGCTGGACGCAGGCGATGGTTCTTTTAACATGAATACCAACAAGGCAGATGGAGTGAACTGGCCTCATTTTCCCAATGAGCCCAATTCTCCTTTCAACCCAAATGATGCTTACTCAGACAACATAGAACAAATCCTACAAGAGCTAAAACTTTGGATCCATGACATTAGAGAAAATTCAGGATGCTATAATCAAATCTTTGGTCTAGTGCAGTTTGTCATCAATTTGCAAAAAAGATTTGGAGGACACTTTCCCCCTGCTATCCAAAAAGCTATTAACGGCATTGGAAAAATTAGCGGAAGTGGTGCTCAATCAGAAAGTTTTGCTCTTTTCATAGTAGAAGCTCTACGAGGTTTTTACTTTTTCGGAAGTAACGGTAACAGAGCGAAAACCGAAGAAGAAATGCAGCAATTAATCCAAGCTCTAGGAGGATTAAATACTTCCAATAACCCCTTCTTACAACAATTAAAAGAAGCTGCTGACGTCTTAGGAAAGAAAAGTAGATTAGATGCTTGGATGGATCAGGCAGCACCCGGTGGAGTCCCTGAATATACTGCTCAGGAGTTTTACTGGATCCAACAAGGATATGGAGATACCTTTTTCATTACAAATACCTCCTTATCTAGCTTTGAAAAGGCCCTATTGGAACAGATCATTGACCTTTTGATTAGTAAATACGCCAGCTCTGGAGTATATCTATTAGCTCCTTTGATCATGGGAATCTTAGGGGAAAACATGAGTGAACAAGAAGGAACTTTAGGGGCTTACGGTAACTTATCGAATCTACTAAAACAACTTGCTAAAGAAAATTCTTCTATTTTGAATAAATTCTCTCAAGGAGGATTTAAAAATGGAGCGGCTTTTAAGGCCTTTATTGCGCAAATCCAAGAGATCTTGGCGCAAGTGTTAGCTCGTCAGAAAAAATATGGTGGATCGGCAGGTCAGGTGGTAACGGCTCTAATGAATTTTCTAAACTGGAAACCCGGCTTTAAGGTAAAGGGAAAAGAGGTTTCTCTACAGTACTTGATTGACCATAACTTAATCGGTACAGGACCTGGACAAATCTCGTGGGATCAGTTAGCCAAAGATTTTAATAAAGCGGCCTACTCACCCCCTTCTCCTCAAAAACCTATACCTATCAATCCTCCAAAATCAGACTTATCTGGCCCTGGTAAATCGGACGATCCTTCAGGAGATGATGATGATAATCTTTATAACCAGTTGATTGGAGGATTAAATGCAGCCTCACAGGCTATCTCAGGACAGTCTCAAGGAGTGCAGACGGAAGAGGGAAACATGAGTTCTAAGATCGATACAATGCTTTCTGCAATCAAGTCGATCCTAGTAGATAACTACTCAAATGGTTGGGAACATACTATCGTTCAAAACCAAGAAAGGGCGAACTCATAATAAAAAGTGAACATAATAATAAAGGAGTAATAAATATGACAAACGTAAATACAAGCGGGCAAAACCCAGAGAAAATCTCTCAAGGGGCTTCTACCTTAAGTCCTGCTAAAAAAAGCGGACCTTCTAGCTTCAGTGTACTGGGAGCAGGTGGATCTGGCTTAGCAGAAGCCTTCGATGATTCTATTAATTTTGCCCAAATCTTGCAAAGTTTACTGGTAACTTCCATGACTAATATCTTAAACCAGATTACCAAGAGAGGAGAGGCTATCGCCAATGCAGCAAAAAAAGACCTGGATGCTGTTTTAGCGGAAATTTCCAAATACTCAGGAAATCCCAAGGATGCGGGAAAGCTGCAGTACTATCAAAGTTTATACACTACCGAGCATGATTTTTGGAACAATGAACAAACCCAAAATGGATCACAAAGAGACCAATTAACTCAAGGAATCTCTTCGGAAAACCAGCAGGTATCTAACTTTTTCCAAGGTCTGGCTAGCTTGAATAATGTTTATAGTACTTTATCTCATCTAATTGCTTAAGATAGGAGGAAATTACATGAGCAACCCCATAACACAAAATGACATGGTAAAAGCCTATAAAGAAGTCTATCCTTCTTTAGAGCCTTCTGCCAAAACCAAAGAGGCAAGTGTAAAGCCTAAGGAGAAGCTACCTTCTACTACAAGAGCAAAGGGTATTGATGATATGAAGATTGTCCCCAGCTCTTCGGCAAGCCAAGGACCGAACGAAGAAAAACTTTTGATGGAAGCTTTAGAATTGATTCAAGAGCTAGAAATCCTTCTCACCCTCTTTCATACTAAAGATACGACAAATCAGTCCAAAATTGCTACTTCTTTAGAAAAAGAAGCAAAAGCTCAGGGAGACCTTCAAGAGGTGCAAGAAAAACAAATGGATGTTTTACGGCATGAAGCAGAGGAAAGAGCCAAAGCAATGCGTATTGTAAGCATTATAGTTGGAGCTCTTTCTGTCTTGGCCGCCGCTTTCATGGGACCTGGCGCCCTTGTCATGGCTAGCACCCTGTTTGCTATGCAAGAGTCAGGGGCTATGAATAAAATGACAGCCCATATGGGAGCAGGCGCTAAGCTAGGCCTTACCATAGGAATCTCTTTAGCAGGAGCTCTAGCAGGAGCTGGTATTGACGGAGCGATAGGAAGCGCTATAAATTCCTCCGTGGAAACCGGAACAGAAGAGGCTGCCGATCAAATAGTCGAAGAAGCTTCTGAAAAAGAGACTTTCTCTTTAAAAAAGCAGATGACTAGCTCCTTCAAGTCGGTAGGATATAATTCATTTGCCCAGGCTTTAAGTAGCATTAACCCAACACAGGATCTTTTAGAGAAGTTGGGTATGAGTAAAAAAAGCGCAGCCATTTTAGCAGGTATCATAAACTCTTTGATCGCTCTAATTGCTATTATAAAATCGGGAAAAGAAAGTACTAATGTACTTAGTACAAATCCTAAACTAAAGGGCCTTGCAAAACTGATTCATCCTCTAGAAAGCCAAAGAATTCTATCAGGAGTGCAAGGGGGAACAGGGATTTCCCAATCGGTGTTAGGATTTCAGATGATGGACATCCAAAAATCGATGGCTAATTTAGAAAAATCGCTAGCTCCAATTCACTCCCTTCTCTACTTAATCCACGAAATGATGGAAAACGTGAATTCTTTAATGCAAATGACCTCGCAAGTACAAACGAATCTACAAAAATCTTTTGCAAGTGAAATGCAAGCCCTAGGAACCCTTCCTATGACTTGGGAAACGGCAGCAAGAGTATTAACCAACTCTGCTGCTTAAAAAATAAAAAGTTTATAATACTATAAGGAGAAAAAAATGGATATTTCTGTACAAAATAGCAGCGCCCCAGCTCTAACGGCAAACGCCATGGCTGATTTATTTGCTGCTATGTTGAAAATTCAAAATGCTAATTATGAAGAGCTAAATGACCAAATTGTCGTAGGAAGAGACGCTGCTAAAGCATCAGCTGATGCGATATTAGAGTCTGGAATCCATCAGGCAGAACAGCTCTTTTATGAAATGGTAAACGAAGCAGTAACAGCTACTGTTTCCGGTTTAATGAGTGCAGCTAGTATGGCTTATGCTGTAGGAGGGTCCAATCTTCTTATGAAGATTACTCCAAAAAGCTTTTTTTCCTCTCTAAGAGCTTTGGAGCCTAAGCTAAACAACGCAGAAGAAAATCTCACTTTGATCAAACAAAAGAGTGATCAAGTAGAGATGCAAGAGATGGTAAATGGTAGAGCGGTACGAGATGCTCAGCTTAACGAAACTATTGCTTCTTTAAAAAACCGTGACTTTGATACTCCTCTTACAGCCGAAGAAAAAGAGGCTGTAACTCTTCTTAATGATCAGGAAAGAGAAGCCCTTTTAAACAGAGCTGAAAAGCAAAGAGACCGGTTGGAAAGCAAAAAAAACCAACAAGAGCAACAAGTAAGTCAGTTCTTCCAAAATTTTACTATGTTGCAACAAGTTTTTGTAGGAATTACAAAAGCTTATACTGCTTCTGAACAGAAGAAAGAAATGGTTCTAAAAGCACACGCAGACTTTGTAAAACAAATAGCAGATTGGGCTGTTCAAATGATTACGTTAAACAACCAAATCTCCACTGCTTTATTAAATAGTATCTCCAGCGGATTAGAAGGAGCAATCCGAGTAGAAGATGCTATTGCTGCAGCAAACCGAGCTGCATAAAAAGAGTTGTCTTTTTTCTAAAAATCCTCTTTGGGTCGCTGTGGTAAAACAGCGACCTTTTTTTATCGAGCCAGCTTTTCTTAAAGACATACACGATTGGAAAAAAAGCTTTTAGTTGCCAACTCTTAACTATTTGCTTATGATGACGTGTAAGCGGAGTTCTTAGGTGTGAAGGTTCTACTAGAAGAGCTTTTTGAGGAAATGGAAGCCTTTCCCAAAGTGGATTGGGAAAAAGAGAATAAATGTCGATTTTTTCTCTTTCCTGATCTAGAGATTTTTCTGGAAAAGCTACCAAAGGAAATAAAAATAAGTGCCTCTATTGCCCCTTTTCCCTCCGAAAAAAAGGAAGAGATTCTGTCAAAACTTATGGAAGCAAATCTTTTAGGAAAAGGGACGGCAGGAGGGCTTATTAGCTTAGATGAAAAGGAAGCTTTTTTTATCCTTTCTTTGGAACTACCTGAAACAATAGGCTACCCCTTTTTTAGGGATAGCTTAGAAGATTTTACAAACTATTTGTTTTACTGGAGAGATTGGATAGACACTTACTTAAAACCCTCTATCCTAAAGTAGTATTATGGCTGCTTATTTAACGATACAAAATGGGACACAGAAAGGAAAGAGCTTCTCTTTAGAAAGACAAGAAAAATGGGTCTTGGGAGCCCAAGCAGAAAAATGTGATATTCTCCTTGAAGATCCCTCGCTTTCTGATCAAGAGCTCTGTATAGAAAAAAAAGGGAATCTCTATGTAGTTAGCTCTTCCTGTTTTATCAATAAAAAACCTTCCGAGCCTTTTCAGGAGTTAAAAGAGGGAGATATTTTAGAGTTAGGCAAAATAGAAATTCGCTTTTCTTATAAAGCCCCTAAAAAAGCCTCTTCTGAGTTTGATACCATCTTCGATGAATACGAAGAAGAGCCCGATATCTTATCTCAAGATCTACAAGAGCCCTCTGAAGAACCGGAAAAACCTCCTTTACAAGAAGAGTCTTCTAAGGAGGTTTTCCAAAAAGAATACGGAAGAACCGCCTACGATACTATTTTTGAAGACTCTGACGATCCTGAAAATCTCCCTTTCAACTTAATGGACTCTTCTTCTCTTCTGTTAAAGGTAATTTCTGGTCCTAATGCAGGCGCTGAAATCTCTATCCAGAAAAATCGCTCCTATATTCTTGGAAAAGATCCTCATTCCTGCGATATCGTTTTTCAAGATCTTAGTGTATCCACTAACCATGCAAAACTTTCTGTCAGCGAAAAGGGGATTATAGAAATTGAAGATCTCGGGTCTAAAAATGGAACTTTGATTGATTCTCATCCCTTTGAAGGAAAAAAAGAAATCACTCCGGAAAATCTGATTCAAATGGGCACTACTACCTTTTTAGTAATCGATAGGGAGATGGGATCAGAAACTATCTATTCCCCTTTCGGATACAAAGGAAAGAAAGAAGAAGAGTTTGAAGAAGTAGAGGAAAAAGAGGAAAAAAAAGAAACCTTTTCTTGGAAAGAGCTCATTATACCAAAGTCCCACCTAACCATTGCAGCAGCCTCTGCTGTTATTTTATTTACCGTATTTTTAAGTTTTTTTTCCCTTCTTAAGTCAGAGCCTATAGCTGTTTCTGAGAAAAGGGCAAAAGAAAATATAGAAAAGGCTTTAGAAAAATTTGAAAGTGTTCAGTTTTCTTTTAATCCTTCTTCAGGAAAACTCTTCCTAGTCGGCCATGTTCTTACTCCGGTGGATCACCAAGAGCTCCTCCATAATATAGAGCAGGTAAGTTCTGTAGAAGGGATAGAAGATAATCTCATCATTGACGAATATGTATGGAAAAACACCAATGATATCTTTTCAGAAAAAGAGGCTTTTAAAGGAGTTTTTTTGCATAGCGCTAAAGCGGGAGAGTTTATTCTCTCCGGCTTTGTAAAAACGGAAGAAGACAAGGAAGTCTTGCAGGAATATATAAATATTCATTTTTCGCAACTAGATCATCTCGAAAATCAGGTAGTGGTGGAATCGGTTCTTTCTCAGGAAATTCGCTCTTTATTTTTGCAAAAAGGTTTTGGTGCAATTTCTTTTCAGCTCATTGAAGGAGATTTGATTGTACAAGGTAGGTTCAATGGAGAGAAAAAAAGAGAATTTTCCTCCCTCTTAAGTCATTTACAAAAAATCCCCGGAATTACTCGTGTAAAAAACATCGCTATCTCTTCTGATGCAGAAAGTGTAGCTATAGATCTTTCTGATAAATATCAAGTAACCGGCTTTGCGAAAAAAGACCAACAGGATTTCAATGTCATGATCAATGGTAGAGTTTTAAGTGTAGGAGAGAGCATAGACGGAATGGTTTTGAAAAGAATTCTACCCAACATGGTCCTTTTTGAAAAAGAAGGTATCAGTTATAGAATTGATTATACAAGGTAGCTTATGTACGGACTGGAAAAAAAACCGAAGAAAGAAAAATTTCAATTTGATTTAGAAGAGGAGCTTCATAAAAATCCGAAAAAAAAAGAGAAGCTTTTACAACAAGTAAAGCACAAAGTAGAAGAAATGAAAAAAATAATTCGAAAAGGTGGCTCTTCAAAAGAATTAGAGAAGTATGGCGTTTTATTCCATGCCTATGGCGCCTTACACAAAGTAGTACAAAAAATCGAGAAACCCTAAAAGGAGAATTCTATGGCAGACACCGTTCTCAGTTTTAATGATCTTATAAAAAAATATGCTCAAATCCAGAGTAAACTTGTTACTCAGGTAAAAGCTTTAGCTAGCAAACTCAGCCAAGCTAATCCAGGCCAGTTTTTGCTAATCCAGTTTCAAATGAGCCAAGTAACCCAAGTGGGAGATTCTATTTCTAATTTGATTGCCCAAGTAAATAGCATGATTAATTCCACCGTAAGAAACCAAAGACCTCAATAAAGTAGAATACTTATGGATCTTACAGAATATGGGAAGGACTTTATTCTCCTGGCAGAAGCAGGGTTCATTGCCGTGAACCAATCTGACGAAGACTCTGCTATAAAGTTGTTTCAAGCAGCGGCTCTTTTAAATCCAGAAAATTCTCTTCCTACTATTGGGATGGGATATTTGTATCTACATAAACTGCAGATAAAAAAAGCATGTGATCTCTTTGAAAAAGTATTGAAAGAGGAACCCCATAACGAAATGGTAAAATCCTTCTTAGGTCTTTGTCTTGTTTTTTCCTCCTCTAAAGTTACTAAGGGAGAAAAAATTTTAGAAGAGACCCTTCATTCTGGAGACAAAATGGTGAGAAATCTTTCTGAATCTGCTTTAAAATTTGTAGAAACTTTTGTAAAAAAGCCCTCTTCTCCAATGGAGAGAATTTCAAAAACCAGAGCCAAAGGAAAAAAACATGGCCGAAAATAATCCTGTAGATAAAATCCAACCTGGGAAAAGTAGAGAAATTACAGAAAGCTCTTCTAACATGCCCCGTTCTTCCTCTTTTGAAAAATATATGCAGACTCCCTCGAATAGCCCTTCTACAAAAAAGGTTCCCAGTGCTTCAGAATTCTCTCCCTCTTTGCAAAAACCTACTCTCGCTTCTATAAAAGGTCAGGCAAATAGCGTTGACGCCTCTTTAGACTCTCTTCATGCGCAGCTGAAAGCTAATCCGAATCTAAAAATGAAAGCACAACACGCACGCCTTTTGGAAGACAAACTAAAGCAATCAAACAAACACCTGAAAGAGGCTTCCCAAAACCTGGGAATCCCCTCTTCTGCTTTAAAAAAACCCGCTTCCAAAGGCCCGATTCACAGGTTTTTAGGGTATGTAACTAATGGACAAAAACAGATTTTGGAGGCCAAAAAAAAGCTAGAAACTTTAAAAACGGAAGGAAGTCTAAATCCTGCTGATCTAATTTTGGTACAGGTAAAGCTTTCTCAAGCACAACAAGATCTAGAATACTCCTCCATCTTACTAGGTAAGGTAGTAGATATGTTTAAACAAATTATGAATATCCAGATTTAACTCGCTTAGGAAAAGGGCGACTCACCTATGGAATCTTTTGACAAACTTTTAAGCCACCTAGAAGATTTAGAGCTAACCACAGTTCACGGAAGAATTACCGAGGCAGTGGGAACCCTTTTAAAGGCTATCATTCCTCAAGTAAAAATGGGAGAGATTTGTGTTATTAAAAGGGATGGAGCGCCTCTATTATCCGAAGTGGTGGGTTTTACAAAAGACGAGGTTTTCCTATCTCCTTTAGGGGATATGAAAGGGGTAGGCCCTTCTTCTGAGGTGATTCCTATGAGATTATCTCTTCATATCAAGGTAGGGAAAAATCTTTTAGGCAGAATCTTAAATGGTATTGGGGAACCTTTAGATGAGGAAAGCAACGGTCCCTTAAAACTAACGGAAACGTTTCCTGTAATAAATGTCCCTCCCAATCCTTTGAAAAGATCCATTATAGAAGAGCCAATTTCTGTAGGAGTCCGCTCTATAGATGCCGTGTTAACCTGTGGAAAAGGACAACGAATAGGAATCTTTGCCGCAGCTGGGGTAGGAAAATCAACCCTCCTCGGAATGATTGCAAAGCATGCCAAAGCAGATGTAAATGTAATCTCTTTAATCGGAGAAAGAGGGAGAGAGGTTCGGGAATTTTTACAAAATGACCTAGGAGAAGAAGGTCTGGCTCGTTCTGTGGTTATTGTTTCTACTTCTGATCAAGCGCCCCAGCTTCGCATTAATGCAGCTTATGTGGGAACCGCCATCGCAGAGTACTTTAGAGAACAGGGAAAATCAGTTATCCTGATGATGGACTCTATTACTCGTTTTGCCAGAGCTTTAAGAGAAATAGGCCTTGCTGCGGGGGAGCCTCCTGCAAGGGCTGGCTATACTCCTTCTGTTTTTGCAACTCTTCCTAAACTGTTAGAAAGATCGGGAAACAATGACAAAGGCTCTATTACCGCTTTTTATACTATCTTAGTAGCAGGAGATGATATGAATGAACCTATAGCAGATGAGGTTCGCTCTATTTTAGATGGACACATCGTATTATCTTCTGAGCTTGCAAGACAGTATCACTATCCTGCAGTAGATGTTCTTTCTTCAGTAAGCAGAATTATTGGATCTATCACAACAGAAGAACATTTAAAGCTGATTGGAAAGTTAAGAGAAGTGCTTGCTAACTATAAAAAAAATGAACTGTTAATACGAATTGGAGAATATAAACCTGGCTCGGATAAGGATGCTGATTTTGCTTTAAAATACATTCAATCGGTAAATCGTTTTCTAAAACAAAATGTGAACGAAAAAACCTCCTTTGAGCAAAGTTTAACGGAGCTACGAGCTATATTTAGAGGCTTATGAAGGGGTTGAAATATCCTTTAGAGCAACTTTTACAAATCAAAAAAAGTCGTTATGATCAAGCTTTAAAAACCTTAGAGAAAAAAAAAGCTCTCCTAGAAGAAGAAAAGAAAAAGTTAGAAAAATGTGAAAGGGAAAAAGGAAGGGTTTTAACTCACAAACAGGAAAAACTAAGGCAACTTAGACAAGACCTTGATGGAGGAACTACTTCAGATAAAGTACAAACTGGCAAACAATATTTAAAAGTAGTCGAAGAAAAGCTACAAGAGGAAGAAAAGAAGGTAGAAAAACAAAAACAAAATGTAAAAAATGCTGAGAAACAGGTAGAAATAGCAAAAGAAGAGCTTTTTCAAAAGAAAAGGGATCTGGAAAAGCTGGAAATCCATCAAAAAGAGTGGAAAAAAGAGGTAAAGCTTTGGAGTACAAGACAAGAAGCTTTAGAACACGATGAGCTAGGATCTATTAGCCATTCTTTTCGAAAAAAAAAAGATAGGGATCTTACATGAACATCCGAGAAGTCCAACCCCAAAATGCCGATTCTCCTGAAAGAAGAAAACAGCTTCAACCAGGACAAGAAGAAAAATTTAAAAAGCTTACTCAAATAGAGAAAGTAAAAGAAATTGATGCCGATGAGAATAGAAAAAGGAAAAAACAAAGAGGAGAACCAGAAGAGGAGGCCTCTTCTATGCAAAAATTTAGCTCTCCTATGGAAATCGCGAGAGAAAAAACCCCAAAAACAGATCTTTTTCGAAAAAACTTTTCTGCCAAACAAGGTTTTGGATCCCCTGTTGCTTCAACTACTCCTTCTCCTTCTTTTTCTTCCGAATCAGAACCTACAGAAGGCCTTCCTTCTTCCAATCTGTTTTGGCAAGGAGCGCCGTTAAATGCTCCTGAAAAAAAATCGGAGAGAAGCCTTAAAAAACCCTCGGAAAAATCCAAGGAACTCCCCTCAAAAAAATCTTCAAAAGAAGAGAAAGTAGAGCCCTTTTTTGAAAAGGAGGAAATCTCTCCCACTCCTGTAGATCCTAAAAAAGCCTCTTCTAACACTAAGGAGGTAAAAGAGTCTGTTTCCTCCCAGGAAAAAGAAGAAAAGCCCTTTGAAAAAAAACCACATATCCCTGCAAATAAGACTTCCTCTTTAGAGGAAAAAAGAAAAGATCCCTCTTTTTCTACAGAAAAAAAGCCTCTTCGAAGAAAGAAAAAAAAGGAAATAAACGAGCCGATTACTCCAAAAAAAGAAGCCCCTTCTTTAAAGGAAAAAAAGAAAGGAAGAAAAACTTCTTCTAAAACACCTTTAAAACATATCGCTGACAACTTTGCCCCTATGTTGGTTCTCCCTTCAGAAAACAAAGAGACTTCTTTCCATAAAGAAGGGAAGAAAAAAGAAACACATCCTATAGCAGGGCTCGATTCCATAAAAATACCTCCTGAAATTGCGGCAGAAGGCCTCTCTGCCACTACAAGTCTTCCTTCTTATATAAGCCCGCAAGTGCAAAATTTGTTTGCTCAAATGGTAAGCACCATCCTGGTCATGCAAACCAAAGAGATTGTTTCAACGCAAGTAGAACTAAACACTCCTTCCTTTGAAAAGTCGATCTTTAAAGGAGCTATCATTACTATAGATCGCTATTCCACAGCGCCTGGTTCTTTTAACATTCGCTTATCTGGTTCTCCGGAAGCAGTACAACTTTTTGAAAAAAATATTTCTACACTACAAGCCGCTTTTCAAAAAGGAAAATTTTCTTTTCGAGTCTCTAGGCTAGAGACTTCTCTAAAGGAAGGGAGACCCTTAGTACAAAGAAAAGGCTCTTCTAAAGAAACAGGGGGAGGTTCTTAGAGTGGACCTTTCCCTTTTTGAAAAGATCAAACCTCTTTTACAGCTTACTGAAAAAAAAACTCTTTTAGGCTCTTCTGCTATTCCTTGGAAAGAAGTGGCCCAAACGATTGCTACAAACTGGAAACTTTCCTCTTTAGGTATTTCTTGTAAAGAACAGAAAACCTGGAAAGAAACGGAGCTTCTTTTAGGATTTAGCGAAAATTTTTATTTAGTTTCTCTTCATTTTTCTCCTTTGGCAGGAAAAGTATTTTGGATCATGGATCATGCTGACCTGGCGAAATTATGCGCTGAATTTTTGATACAAAATGGACCACAAGACTTGCTTTTTTCTGAAATTTTACAAGAGAGTTTTTACCACTTTTTACTCACACAAGTTCTCTCCGATGTTGTAGAACATTCTTTCTTTCACAATTTCTCTCCTAAAATAGCCTTTGAAAGTCCCCTTCCTGAACAAGCATGCTTTGGCACAGATATTCTTATAAAAACCCCAAAATATTCCCTTTGGGGAAGGCTTTTACTCACCTCTGATTTCGTATCTTCGTGGAATCATTATTTGCAAAAACACTTTCCCAAAGAAGAAATTTCCTTGGAAGACAAGCAAAAAGTAGTTTCTCTTTTGCTCTCTGTAGGCTCTTTTTCCCTTTCTGAAGAGACTTGGGAAAAAATAAAACCGGGGGACTTTATCACTCTAGAAGAAGTTTTCTATGATCCCCATCTTCAGGCAGGAACTGGAGTCCTCTTTTTGGAAAATATGCCTCTTTTTGAGGTAACCCTTTCTGAAAAAAAAGTAGAAATAACCCAAGCTCTTCTTCCCAAAAAACCAGGAGAAACTCTTTTTGAAGTACAAATCGCCCAAATACCTATAACTTTAGAAAAGCTCCTTTATCTAAAAACAGGTGCTCACTTGCCTTTTCCTATTTTGTCAGAAACTCTCTCTATTAATAGGGAAGGAAAAAAACTAGGAGAAGGCTCTTTTTACTACCTCGGAAACCGTCTTGGTATCTTACTACAAAAAAAGAATCTCCCTCCTTCTAAGTCCAAGAATTCATTTTAAGATTTATTTTAAAGGGTCTTTTTATTTACTTTTTTTTCTTTTCTAGACTATTATTTACGGAGTTTGTTTGCTAAAAGTTATTCTTTTTTTGAACGAACAAAAGCAGTAGACAACATTTGCATTAATTTACAAGGTATTTTACGATGCAAAGACAAGGGGCTTGTACGAAGCAGGGGCTACCTTTTCGGGGCATCTTTAACCTTAAGTTTTGATGGGGCCAGTAGCGAATCCTCCTTATGAAATGTGGTAGATGGGTTTTTCTTTTTTTCTTCTTGTGGATAACTCCTCTTCTCGCTACGAGCTCTGTTTCTGCAGAAGATCGGTTTACTATCAACTACACGAATGTTTCCATTCAAGAGTATCTAAAGTTTGTTAGTAAAATTACGGGTGTAAATTTTATCTACCAGGAGGAAGACTTAAACTTCTCTGTTTCTGTTTTATCTGAAGATCCTGTCACACCTGAAAATGTTTTAGCTACTTTGACTCAGGTTCTCCGCATTAATGGTCTTTTTTTGATGGAGGAAAAAGAGAGTCTAGTGATTCATAAAAATCCTGATGTCAGGCAGCCTGCTCCTTTGATGCTCGAAGGAGAAAAAAGGAAAAATACCTATCCGATGGCAACCAAGATCTTTCGGTTAAAACAAGCCCAAGCCTCTGCTGTAAGTGCCGTAGTTCGTCCGATGATCTCTTCTTCTGCGATTTTAGAAATTTTTGAATCAACTAATCAGCTAATTCTCACAGATATAACAGCTACTGTGGAGAAAGTCTCTTCTTTGATTGAAAATTTAGATTCTTCACAAACGCCTCTTTCCATAGAGCCTTTTCATGCAAAATATGAGGAAGTAGGTGTATTGATGGATTTGGGGACAAAAATCTTGGAACCGATTACAAAGGGCTCTCCTTTCCTTTTGGTACCTCAAACTTCCACCCAGGTAATCTTCATCGTCTCTAATTCTCCTTTAATTGAAAAAGCAATTAAGGTTCTCTCTGTTTTGGATGCCGAGGCAAAAAAACCGAAATACAAAACACTGAAATCAGAAAATGTCTTTATCTACAAGATAGAACACAGAACCGTATCTGAAATTATGAGAAGCCTTCAGGCCATTGCAAGCAATATTCAAAAAAGGGGGTACATAGAAAGAGGGCTCTTGGAAACCATTGATAAAGCAAAACCTATCGTAGAGAGTAATACCCTTCTTTTTACAGGAGATCCTTCTTCCTTAAATAAGGTTAGGGAGCTCTTACAAATTTTGGATGTTTCTTCGAAAGAAGAAGTAGAGTCTTCCGAAGATTCTTTTTTTGTATATAAACCCCTTTACGTCTCCCCTTCTCAAGTAGAAAGAGCTTTACAAGATGTAGCGGAGAGTTTGTTAAAATCCCCTTTAAAAGACCAGTCTCTTTTAAAGACGCTACAAAGCGCGAAGATAGTGCCTAGTACTCAATCGGTAATTTTTTCGGGAGATCCTACTACCTTTTCTAAAGTAAAAGAGCTTTTAGCCTCTATTGATAATGCAGAGTCTGCCGAAGGGGAAGGAAACCATACTTTTTATGTGTACCAAATCCAGAATGTTCCTGAGGAAGTCTTGGCTGCTTCGTTAAAGAAACTCGCAAAAACCCTAGAGAAGGAAAAAAGTAAAAATACGGCCCTAGTGGAAGCTATTGACTCAATGAAATATCTGCCTGACACCAATTCTATTCTCTTTACAGGAACTCAGAGAGCTCTAGAGAGACTCAAAGAGCTCATTCCTTCCTTTGATCAAGGATTTGAAAAAGGAGCCTTGCAGAAAAGCTCTCAATTTTTAGTTTATAAACCCCAATATCTTTCAGGAAAAGAACTCCAAGAGGTGCTTGGTGATTTCATCTCCAATTTGCAAGATGCCAAATTAACAGACCCTAATCTTTTGCGTTCTTTACAAAGTATGCACTGGATAGACAAAACCCAGTCACTCATTTTTACAGGGGATACAGCTTCTTTACAAAAAGTCGAGGGATTATTAGCTACGGTTGATGTGCAAAATTCCCCTGCTGTGCCCGGGTTAAAAAGGACTTTTCTCATATACCAGCTTCAATATGTGCCTGAAAAAAGCGTAGAAGACTATTTAAAAAAAGTATCTGACAACTTAACTAAAAAGAGCTTGAAAGAGGAAAACCTGGTAGAAGCTATCCGAACTATGAGATGGATTCCTGAAGCGCATTCTTTTATGTTTTCCGGAACGCAAACTGCTTTAAACCAGATTAAACAACTTCTTACCAATTTTGATATTCCCGTAGATAAAGCTTTTGCCGCTTCTAAGCCTAAATTTCTTTTGTATCCCTTACAAAATGTTTCGAAGGAAAGACTAGAAGCCTATTTACACCAAGTATCGCAAAATTTGAATAGATCCGACATAGAGCAAAATAGTCTTTATAACACCATTCACTCTATGAAATGGATTTCAGAATCTCATTCTTTTATGTTTAATGGTAATGAGACTTCTTTAGCAAAAGTACAAGAGCTCGTCTCCCATTTCGATACAACTACCCAGAAACAGGCACCTGAGAAAAGCACCTTTATCCTATATCCCTTAAAGTATGTTTCTCAAAAACAAATGGATGCCTATCTCTCTTCCCTAGTAAAAAATCTAAAAAACTCAGGACTAGGAGAACAAGCCCTCATGGAGATTATTTCAGAGAGGAAATGGATTCAGGACTCTCATTCTTATATGTTTTCTGGTCCCCAAAATGTCTTAGATAGACTACAGGTTCTCTTAAAAGACTTTGATGAGCCTTCCGATGCAAGACAAGCGCAAGGATATTTCCTTTATAAGCTCGAAAACACCCCTGGAGATGTAATTGAAGAGGATTTGGAACGCTTTGCCAAGAACATGAAAGCCTCTGGCATGGGAAATACCAAGGTAATTCAAGTCATTGAAAACCTCAAATGGATCAAAGAAACGAATTCCATCCTCCTAACAGGAGATGCTTCTGCTATAGAAGAGGTAAAAGCGCTTATTGTACAGTACGATATCCCCAGAAAATCTGGCTCAGTTCATAGTGAGTTCTACATGTACAAACCGCAATATGTAACCCCTCAGCAGCTACAAAAGTCTCTTTTGGATATTGCCAAGACGTTAAAACAGGGAGGACTGACAGACTCTTCTCTTCTAAGCGCTATCAACGGGATGAAATTTAGCAGTGAGACCTGTTCTGTTATCTTCACAGGTTCACAACAAACACTACAAAAGATTGAAGGCCTTATTAAAGAGGTGGATCTACCTTCTAGCAGGCAAAAAAAAGCACTGCAAAAATCGGGTTTTTTTCTCTACAAGCTAAAATTTGTTTCCGGAGAAAAGATGCTTACCTACTTAAAAGATATTACCGATGACTTAAAAAAATCCGGTTCTTCTGATCAGCAGTTTTTATCTGCTTTAACTAGTGTGCGTTTTGTACAAGAAACTAACTCTTTAGTCTTTACAGGATCTGATCCTTCTCTGGAAAGGGTAAAAGCTTTGGTGGAAAAATTTGATATTCCCTCTCTAACAGACCATCCTAAAGGAGAAGTCCCTTCTTCTTTTTTTGTATATAAACCTGTTTATGTCTCGGGAAGTGGCCTAGAGAAAATGCTTTTAGATTTTGCAGATAACCTAAAGGAACAAGGACTGTATGATCCTGCCTTGTATCAAACGATCCGTTCTATGAAGTGGATTACTTCCACGAAGAGTTTGGTATTTACAGGGGATAAAAACACTCTTGCTCAAGTCAAAGATCTCTTGCAGCTTTTTGATACTCCTCAAGAAGGACAACCTTTTTCTGATGGCTCTATTCAACCCATCGACAATACTAGCTTTTTGGTATACAAGCTTCAATATCACAAAGGGACAGAAATCCAAAATGCACTAAGGCAAATTGCAAAAGATTTTGATAATAATAAAACGCAAGTAAACAAAGAGCTTCTACTAGCTATTCAGTCTATCCAGTGGTTAGAGGTAACTAATTCTCTTCTTTGTACAGGTCCTCAAGAAACCCTAACTCGGTTAAAAGAGCTCATCAAAAATTTAGATGTTCCTTTAAAGCAGGTATTCATAGAGGTACTGGTCATTCAAACTTCTCTTGCCAATATTTTAACTTTTGGACTGGATTGGACGAGCAATTTTAAGCACAAAGATAAGTTTTCTGGGAAACTGCAGAACTCCTCTAACACTACGAGTAATTTCTTATCCAATTTTGACACAGTAAATGCAACCACTTCCCCTGCCCCTACTTTGATTCCCAACCTTCAACCTAGTTTTGAGTTGGGAGTAATAGGAGATATTATTCTTCATAGGGGACGCTCCTTTATTTCGATGGGATCTTTATTAAGAGCTCTGCAAAAGGACCAAGAAACCACTATAGTGACTACCCCAAAACTTCTTACGCAAGATAATAAGCAGGCCAGTATTTTCATTGGGCAAAATGTTCCCTATGCGGGTTCTTTTGTGAGAAATGAAGGACAAAATACTGTCATTAACCAAAATCTGGAATATAGAGATATTGGAATGAATCTTACTATTACCCCCGTCTTAGGAAATTCTGATATAGTTACCTTAGACATCCAGCTTAACTCTAGTTCTATAGCAACAGATGCTTTGGGAAATACAGATACAAACATCATCAATAATCAGGGAGTTAGCGGTATTACTACCAGTAAAACCAATTTAAATACCACTGTCCATGTTCCCAATGAAAGCTTTTTAGTGCTCAGTGGTATGGTGGATATCACAAAGACAGAGAGAAAAGAAGGGATCCCCTGTCTGGGAGGACTTCCCTATCTTGCTTCTGCTTTTTCCGTAGCAAGTAAAGGAGATACTCGGTCTAACATCGTGGTTTTTATAAGACCTCATATTATCCACTCCTATGAAGATGTGAAAAAGATCACAGAAGAGCAAGAAGATGCTTTCCGAGAGCAAACAGGTTCTCCTCGCTTAGAAAAAGAATTTGATGAAGCCATGGAGTACATCAAAGGAGAAGAAGACAGGTAAAACCTGGAATAGCAAAAAGAATCCCTGTTAAGAAGAAATTTTTTCTTTAGTTTAACATCAAGATATTACACTTAGAAAATCCTTCCTTATCCCAGAAGACGGGGCGCTTTCTGTAACTTCTTTTTTAGGCGCTAAATTGCTTGACGAATTCCCAATCTATCTCTAACATCGGCCTTGAGCAGGAAGTTAGCATTTCTTTTTATCACATGTCCTTTTATAAAAAACTGGTTTCTTTTCTTATTTTTTCTTGCTTTTTCTCTTCTTGCTACAGAGTTTCCGATACCATTGAACCCAAAGTAAATCCTCAAATCGAAGCTTCGTACTTGCATTCTCTTTCTTCTCCTTTTCCTCCTCTTTCCTATGAGGAAAAAAATAGTGATTGGGGTAAGGAGTACAGAATAGGGCTAGATTTTGCAAAGCAGCTAGATCTGTATCGAGCTGTTTCTACGTTCAAAAGAGCGGCTGTTTTAGTAGATGAGGAAGAAAGAGCTTTGCAAATTCACTACTTCATCTGCTTTTGTTATTACCTTGGGAAAAAATATGAAGAAGTGATTACCCATTTTGAAAAGTCGAATTTACCTCATATCGATGCCAGTTTTCCTGCCTATCAAGATCTTCTTGTTTTTTTATATGAATCTTATGTAGAGCTTAATGATATAGAAAAAGCAGAATGTATTTTTCATCTCATTCAAAAAAAAGATCCCAAAAAAGGGGAAAAACTCAAAGTTTCTTCTTCTCTGCTCCACGGAAATATTTATGAACTAGAAAAACTCTCTAAAATCCCCCCCTATGACAGCTACCTCCCTCCTCTTTTAAAAAGCTATCACGCCCAAAAAAAATCGGTTTCTAAAGCACAAGGATTAAATGCCCTTTTACCGGGAGCGGGATATTATTATTTAGGTATGAAGAAAACTGCTAGTACCGCTTTTTTATTAAATGGACTTTTCCTTTACGCTTCCTATCATTTTTTCAAAAATGGCCCCTTGGCTGCGGCTATTATTACCACCAGCTTTGAAATGGGTTGGTACTTTGGAGGTATCTATGGAGCGGGCGAGGAAGCCAAATTCTACAATGAAAGACTTTACGAAAAACAAGCAACTCCTATTATGAACAAAAGGAAGCTTTTTCCTGTTTTGATGTTAGAATATGGTTTTTAGAATTATCTTTTTTATTTTTACCTTTATTAGCCTTTTTGCAGAGCAAGGATTTCATGTTCCTTGGGGAAAAGATCATGACTTAAAAGTTCTCTCTAAAAAGGTAGAAAAAAAAAGCTCTTTTGCTGCTAAAACGGCAGGAGGAGTCATCCGTTTTTATCAAAATTACCTATCTCCAACTACAGGGGCAAGAAGTAATTTTCGCCCCACTAGCTCTAGATATATGCAGCTTGCTATTCAAAGATATGGATTTTTGAAGGGTTTTGTTATGGGCTGTGACCGTCTTTTAAGAGAAAATAATGAAGACTGGATTTATCCTACTTTGGGAAAAGACCGGGGAGGTTATAAATACGACCCTGCTTTTTTTCATAAAAGACTTTCTAAAATAGAGCGATTTACTCCACTATCTCCTGAGCTTTCAGACAGGCTTTCCAGGTAGAAAGCTGTGGTCTTCCCTCATCTGCTAAAAAAAAATTGTCCTTCCCTATTTTTTGAATCAAAGAAGAAGAGGAAAAAACTTTCCATACTGAAGGGGTAATCCCACTAACCATAAATATCTTTTTCTGAGACTGTAAATACTCGTGGATACGTAAAAAAGCAAGACAAGTAGAAGCATCCACATTTCTTATCCCATTCATCCTTAAAATAATTACCTTGGTATGAGGGTCTTTTCCTATTTTCCGGAGAGTTTCTTCTAAAGAATCTACTACAGCAAAAAAAAGTTCTCCTCCAACTCCTAAAATGCGTATCCTTCTATGGAGATTTTCGTCTATTTGTAATACATTTAAGTGACCTGATCTATTAAAGGCATATTCCCTATAAGTAGGCTCTGATGCCTTCCTTAAGTACGAAATAATAGAAACTCCAATTCCTATAAAAAAAGCTGTATCTAAAGAAAATATAAAACAACAAAAAACCGTTATGATAAAAGCAAAAGCATCTTCTCTCGTAGCTCTTAAACAAAGTTTAACCTGCTCTTTGTCCAAAAAATAAAAGGAAGAAAAAATCAAAAGTGCAGCAATAGAGGCCATGGGAATATAAGAGAGCCAAGAAAATCCAAAATAAAAAATTCCCGCTACAAAGACTCCGCTAAGAATACCCGAGACTCTACTTTTAGCCCCGTTCATATAATTGACTATACTTCTAGAAATGCTAGCCGAAGCCGGAATCACTCCTGGGAAAAAAGAGAGCATACCATTTGCAAGCCCCACTCCAAAAACTTCTTGATTCGTATTCACAAAGTCTCCACTTTTCCCATGAACTGCTTTAGAAACAGCGGCTACTTCCAAAATACTCATAAAAGCGATAGCACTTGCTGGAAATATCAGTTTATCTAACCAAAAAAGTTTTATCTTAGGAAAGGAAAAGGCAGGCCATGAAAGAAGAAAATCCTGCTTTAATACAATCAGCTCTGTATGGGTAAAAGAAAAAAGAAGTTCTTTAAAAAATCCTGCTATTATAAGCATGAATAAAGCTGCAGGCAGCCTGGTTCTTTTTAAACTTAGCAAAATAGCCAAGCTAAGTGCTCCTATGAAAAGGGGGGCAAATCGCACTTCTTGGAGGTGTGAAAAAAAATAAACAACTTTTTGTAAAATTGTGAAATCTTTTTCGGGAATATACATCCCAAAAAGAGAAAAAGTTTGATGCACAATAATTGCTATAGCAACCCCTAAGAAATAGCCAAAAATCACCGGTTTACTTACAAACTGTAGCACTTTAGATACATTGCAAAAAGAAAGCAGCAGCTGCAAAAAAGCAATTAAAACCCCCATCTGTCCTAATACCAAGAAGGTTAGTAACATTTTTTCCTCTACAGAAATACCCTCTTGTGCACCTATAATCTGTAAAACTACCCCTTGTATCAAGATGGCCATACTAGTAGAAGGCCCCGAAATCAAAAGGCGACTTCCACAAAAAAAAGAAGCCATCATGGTGGCAAAAATAGTAGAAAATACCCCAGCAAAAACAGGAAGTCCTGCTAAAAAAGAATAAGCAATGGCTTGAGGAATTCCCAAAAGGGCGACAGAAAGAGCACTAGTAAGATCTTTACAGAAAAAACCCCAAGAATACTTTCCTGAAAGCTTTGGGAAAAGATGCGGCCTACTCTGAGAAAACCTATTCATTTCTTTAAGATAGCGAAAAGGTCTATTTTTAGCCTGCTCTTACTCCTTTTAGTTTTGCACTTTGGTTTTTCCCTTCACGTGAAAACGTAGAGGACACCCCGTAAAGTCATACTCTTTTCTAAGTTGATGAATTAAGTATCTTCTATAAGAGCCTGCTAAAAGAGAAGTTTTATTAGCAAAAACTAAAAACTGAGGCGGCTTTTTTCCTGTTTGAGAGGCGTAAAAAATCTTAAACCGTTTCCCTTGAATCATAGGAGGAGAAACTCTTTGTAGCTGCTTTTCCAGAAACTGGTTCAAAGAAGAAGTGGAAACCTCCTTAGTCAAGTTAGTATATACTTTTTCTATCAAAGGAAAAACAGCCTCCACATTTCTGCCCGTTTTGGCCGAGAGAAAAAGGGAGGGTAAAAAAGAGGAAAAAGGAGCCACTCTACGAATCCCTTGAAGGGCATGCTCCATTTGAAACCCCTTTACTAGATCCCATTTGTTTAAAAGTAAAATACAACCCTTCCCCTTTTCTTCTACCTTCTGAAAGATCCTTTTTTCCTCTATAGTAATGCCTTGAGAGCTGTCTAACAAAAGAAGACAGATATCGGCTCTTTCTACGGCTTTTTCTGTTTGGAAAGAAGAAAAAAACTCCTCCACTTCTTTTTCCTTATTCCTTTTGCGAATTCCTGCTGTATCAATAAAAAGATATTTCTTACCCTCTTTTTCAAATATCTCATCCACAGCATCCCTTGTAGTCCCTTGCTTTTCACTTACTATTACCCTCTCCTGTTGTAAAAAAGCATTCAAAAGAGTCGATTTTCCCACGTTGGGTCTTCCTATAAGGGCTACCTTGATAAGGTCCTCCTCTTCTACTTCATCCAAAAAATCTTGGGTCACCTCTTCCAACAAAAGCTCTATGTTGCGGTTATGCAAACAGGAAACAAAAAAGATTTTTTCTATCCCTAACGCATAAAAAACAGGGGTCATTTCCTCTTCTTTTTCTGGAGTATCAGCCTTATTTACAACAAGATAGATAGGTTTTTTGGTCTTTCGAATTTTTTCTACTACCCTCTCGTCAAAAAGGGTAACTCCCGATGAACCGTCTACGACGAAAAGAATACTATCCGCCTCTTTTAAAGCAATCTCTGCCTGTATTTTGAGCTCTTTTGCAAAAGGAATAGAAGAAGACTCGATACCCCCGGTATCTATTAAAAAAAAAGGTTTATCTCGAAAGATCCCTTTTTGGCAGAGGCGATCTCTTGTAACTCCTTCTTTATCAGCTACAATAGCCGCCTTTCTGTGTAAAATGCGGTTGAAAAGGGAAGATTTCCCCACATTGGGCCTTCCTATAATTACTATTTTAGGTAGTGCCATAACTCTCCCACATGAGGGAAGGATTTTACGAGAAAAGGGATTAAATATATAGGGGAATGGAAAAAGCTTCCCTCCGCAGAACCTCCCTATCTCTCGGTTATAAACGGCCCAATTTTTTCCTAGCGCACAAGAATACATAGGATCCCTATTCTACTTAAAAAGCTTTCCTCCCTTATAAGGACTTTCTTTGAAAAAGCGTTATAAGCTCCTCTCGAGTTAAAAGCCGGATTTGATCCATATCATCTTTTCCCACCGTCGACTCTAAGAGAAATTTCTTCTTATGAATTAAGGCGCTAATGGCTTCTTCAATGGTTCCTTTAGTAACCAGCTTAAATACTTGAACCCCCCTCCTTTGCCCAATTCTGTGCACTCTATCTGTTGCCTGATCTTCCTTGGCAGCGTTCCACCATCTATCATAATGTATTACCACGGAGGCACAGGAAAGATCGATTCCTACACCTGCTGCCAATAAGGAAGCTAAAAAGATCTTACAAGAAGGATCTTGATGGAATTTTTGCATCTCCGCTTTTCTATCCTTGGTACTACCTGTTAAACAAGAAAAATTCACTCTCTTTTTCCGAAAAAACTTTTTAAAAATTTCGATCATATCTAGATATTGGGAAAAAATGACTACCTTCTGATCCGAGTCTAAAGCTTCTTCTATAAGCTCCTCAAATACCTCCCACTTTCCTGAAGTGTGTTTTTCATATTCTTTTGCTGTTTTTAAAAGAACGCTCGGATGATCGCAGAGCTGTTTTACTTGAGAAAGAAAAGAAAAAATAGGAACTATGGGAACTTGATGAGACTGACCCTGTAAAAGCTGTAATATATGTTCCCTTCTTTTTTCTACCAGTTCCTCATAAAGCTTTTTTTGTTCTTCGGAAAGATCACAGAAAACAATCTGTTCTATCTTCTCGGGAAGATCTAAAAGAACCTCTTCTTTTTTTCTACGTAGCGTAAAAGGCTTAATGAGTTTAGCAAGGAGTTTTCTTTTCTCTAAGTCTCTATTTTTCTCTATAGGAATTTCAAAAAATTCCCGAAAAACAGAAGGAGAAGGAAGATAGTTAGGAAGCACTATGTCAAAAAGAGCTTTTAACTCTTTAATTCTATTTTCCACAGGAGTCCCTGTAAGACCCAATTTCATACTGGCTTCTATATGGATAAGATTTTGATGGGTCTGTGACTTGACATTTTTTGCAAACTGTATTTCATCCAGTATAGCTATTTCAAAAGGATATCCTTTAAAGTTTTCTTTCCCAGTTCGTAAAATTCCATAAGAGGTTACCAAAACATCATAATCTTTAGGAAATCCACTTAAAGACCTATTTATTCCATGATAGACTAAGACTCTTAAGGAAGGCAGGTATCTTTGTAAAAGATCTTGCCAATGATAAATAACAGAAGTGGGACATACGATTAAGTATTTATGAGAAGGCTCTTCTTGAAAAGAAGCGGCTAAAAGGGCCATTGCCTGGTGAGTCTTCCCCAGTCCCATATCATCACATAAGATCCCTGCAAGACCATGACAATAAAGATGCCAAAGCCACTGTAGGCCTATCTCTTGGTAAGGTCTTAAAGAAGAACTTAAACGGCTTATATCCAAAAGTCTTTTGGTATCCATTTGAAATAGTTTTTCTAAAAGATTTCTGGTTTTCCTTGCCTCTTCTGTATCTTCTAAAGGAGGATCAATCTGCTCCAAAATACTCAGTCGAATCCACTCTATAAAACTCAGTTTTACCAGTTTTTCTTTTGGATAAACTTTTTTCTTTCCCCAATTTTTTACCCATTGAAACCTTGTTTGATCTAAATAGAGAAGGCCTGCTTTGGAAAAAAGCATCTTTTTTTTCTGCTGCAAAGCTTGCCAAACTTCTAGTAAAGAAATCTCTCCTATTTCTGTAGATACTTTGATATCCGCTAGTAAAAAAGTCTTTTTTTTCCTCTTTTTTACGTAAAGAGATTCTAGCTTTAGTTGAAATTTTTGGGGGCTTTTTAGTTCAGGATCTATATGAACTAAAAAAGGGCGCAGTTTTTCCATTTCATACTGCATGAAAAAAGTCTCCTCTTTGGGAGCTATTTCTTTTTTTTGGGCATACTGAGAAGGGAGTTTCCCTTTTTCAGAAATGTCAAAAAAACCTTCTCCTTCTACGTAAGTATAGTGAGAAAACCAAATTACTTTTTCAGGAGAGTATCCTTCTTCATAAGCTACCTGTGGTTTTACCTGTATTTTCTTATCTTCGGTAAAAAAAAGGGCTATCCCCACTCTTTTCACCGGTGATTTTTCCGAAAAAAATCCATCAATCCAAAAAAGTTCTTCTTTTTTCTGTTCTAAAAAAGAAGCTATTTCTCCTGCTTTGATCTTCTTTTCTAAAAGAGTAAACGAAAACTCCTTTCCCTCTTTTTGAAAAAAACCCTTATTGGGCAAAAAAACCCATTTTCCGAAGTCTAAAATTTTCCCTTTTATTTCTCCTAAGGAGTGAAAAAACTCTAAGTTTTTCTCCGCATCAATCCTGTAGTGAACAAAGGTTTGTAAAAGATGAATATGCGTCTGAAATCCCGGGTATGCCTCTAGAAAAATTCGATTTTTTGTAATAAATTCAGAAACCTCCTCCCTCTTTACGATAGTATGTAGAGATGGAAAATGAGGCATCTGTACCTGAAAAAATCCTTTCTGAGGAAGATATATCCAAGGAGGGAAAAAAAGCGCCTTTTCCCATTTCAAATCCTTTTCTTCGGAAAGATAGGCTTTTATATGGAAAGCTTGCCTTTCATCAAAAAACAGTTCATAACAGAGCTTATGTAAAGAGGTATTTACAGAAACATTTAAATATCTTTGAAAAAGAGAAGGATAGAAGGAAAGGGCTTCTGCTATTTTTCCTTCTTGAATCGTTTCTTCTCTCAGTAAGGGATGGACTATTTTACGATAAAAACCTCTGTGGGCAAGATAGACCCAATCTCCTATTTCTATTCCCCCTTCTAAAGCTTTTTTCTCTCTTTGTTTTTGTATAACAAAACAAGGAACTTCCGGAAGAAACACAATAGGGGGAAATTCCTCTTTTTTTTCCCTGATCTTTAAAGAAGCATTCACGGTGGATAAAGACTCAATTACGGGAGGGGTTAAAAGATTTTCTAAAAAAACCTCTAAGAAAAGCTCAGGAAATTGTACTTGCACCTTTTGAGGGATGTTTTCCGAAGGAGGGAAAACTATCTCATAGGACTTTTCTTCTTCTTGCTGTAAAAAAAACCACTTTGCTAAATCAGACCAAAAAGACAGTTCAAAACGGAGAAAAGAAGAAGCCCTTCCCCTTTTATAAAGCAAAAGCTCCTCCTTAGAAAGATTTACAAACTTTAGGGAAGTTTCTTCTGTTTCTATTTTTCTTTCGGAGAAAATTTCCTTCAGTTTCTTTTTGTTTTCAAAAGAACTTCCCAGAAGATAGAAGCTCTTTTTTTCCTTTTCAGAAAACGCAACATAGGCCTCCTTTTCCTGTATCAAATTTCCTACATCATACCCAATGTTTCTAGAGGCTTCTTCAAAAAGATAGAACCAAAAAGATCTATGGAAGCGAACATGCAAAGGTTCTCGGTGTCCTGAAAAAATTTTTAAAAAAGCGGCTGCTATATGAGGACATCCCCTATTTTTGGTAGAATGTTCACAACTACAAAAGGCATCCAGATACCCTCCCTTATCGTCAAACTGACAAAAAGGCCAGTAGGATCTACCGTCTTTTATTTCTACCTGATAGGTTCCCCTAGAAAAATGAAATTCTCCCAGTTTTTTCTCTTCAAGAAGCTTCTTTCCTTCTGGGAAAAACTGGGTAATTGCTTCTGGAATTTGCATCAAAAACCCTTGGGAATTCTAAAAAAAGGTTTTATCTCTTCTCCTTTTTCTTGTCGAGAAGGCTTTCTCAAACTCCTTTCAAAGGAAACTATTTTCTTAAATCTTATCTGAAACAGAGGGTATTCCTATTCGATACTCCCCGGAAAACACAAAATCTGCAGGACCCTTCATAACAATGTTGTCTCGAAGTTCAATGTCCAAAACTCCCCCCTTGAAAATTAATTTTACCTCCCTTTTCTTCTCTAAAAAAGCTTGCTGTACTAAGGCTACAGCGACAGCTCCCGTCCCACAAGCAAAAGTCTCTTCTTCAACTCCTCTTTCGTAAGTACGTACCCTATAGCTATCTTCGTTTTTTTCGATAAAATTGATATTAGCTCCTTCTTTCCCAAAAAGAGGGTGATTTCGGAGCTTTCTCCCCCAAGAGAGAAAGGGAATATCCTCGATTGCTGAAACGGATAAAACCGCATGAGGAACTCCTGTATCCACGAAGTAGACAGGAGTTTTTTGAAAAAAAAACCGCTTCTGTGGTTTCTTTGGCCTGTAAGACAGCTCTATACCAACCAAAGGACCCTCTAAAAATCCCAGAACATTTCCCCCTAGGGCCTCTATTGAAACTCTTCCAGAAAAAAGTTTAAAATCGTGCAAAAACCGAATTAAACAACGAAGCCCATTTCCACAACTTTTTGCCTCAAATCCATCTCTATTGAAGATTCGCATTTGAAAATCACAAACCCGGGAGCGCCTTAAAAGAATAAGGCCATCGGCTCCAATACCAAAACGAACATCACACATTCTCCGGATAACAGGCTTTTCTTCTACAGGAAAAGTCGCTTCAAAGTCTTGGATAAAAATAAAATGGTTCCCAGCCCCTTGATACTTAGAAAAGGAAAGCTCCATATTAAGAGCCAGCAAGCTCCATTTCTATATCTTCTGCTCTTGTGATTACCTTATCTAGAAGGAAAAAGGCTTTTGCCTCTTCTGCAGACATCCAGTTATCCCTGTCAATGGCTTTTTCAATTTCCTTGGGGTCTTTCCCTGTAGAGCTAGCGTAAATATCTACGATGGCTTTTCTCGTTTTTAACATCTCCTTTGCCTGGATAGCTAAGTCTGTAGCTTGTCCGCGAATTACCCCTGAAATCAAGGGCTGATGGATCATAATACGAGAATTAGCTGTGGCAAATCTCTTACCTTTAGAAGCACACAAACTAAGCAAAGATCCCATAGAAGCAGCAAGCCCTGTTACCAAAGTAATTACGGGACAGGATAAAAGCTTTATTTGGTCCCAAATAGCAAAACCTGCATCAACAGATCCTCCGGGAGAATTAATAATAAAAAGAATGGGTTTCTTAGGATCTGCCCACTCTAAATACCAAATTTTTCTAATTAAATCTTTCGAGGTTTCTACATCTACGGCATCGCAAAGAAAAATCCTTCTCTTCTCTAGCATCATGTGATCGATATGATCATCAATTTTTCTAATAGAACTGCTTCTTTCCTGTTGTTTTGCGGGCATACTATTCTCCTATTTTGTAGAACATACCTTTTCTTCCAAAATCAGTTCTGGATACAAGGGATGCTTGTCTAATAAATCCTCTACTTTCTCTCTTGCCACATTTAAGACTTTCTCTTCAATAAGGACTTGCGCTTTAGAAGGGTCTTGTTCTTTGGAAGAGGTCTTTCCATTTTTTAGAACAAAAACAAGAATTTGAGCAATTTTCCTCATTTGTTCTTCTTTCATTGCCAAAGTAGTCACGGCTGGAGTTCCTATTCGAATTCCAGAAGTATACCAGGGACCTTTTTCATCATTGAAAAGAGCATTTCTATTTACATGAATTCCTGCCTTTTTTAAAGCAACCTCTGCTTGTCTTCCGGTAAGGGCAAAGCTTTTCAACACGTTAATCAATACTAAATGATTCTCTGTTCCCTGGGTAAGCACCTCTACTCCTTCTTCCATAAGGGCTTCTGCTAAGGCCTGACTATTTTTTACTACCTGATGAGCATAAAGACGGTATGCAGGAGTATCCGCCTCTTTGAAAGAGAGGGCTTTTGCCGCCATAATATGAGGCATAGGGCCCCCCATAATCCAAGGACATCCCTTATCTACCAACTCTTTGAATTCTTTTTTACAAAGAATTAACCCTCCTCTAGGTCCTCTTAACACTTTGTGAGTAGTAGTAGTTACCATATGTGCATAAGGGATAGGATCATAAACTCCCTGTAGGACTTTTCCCGCTACCAGTCCTGCAAAATGGGCCATATCTACCCATAAAACAGCTCCTATTTCGTCTGCAATTTCTCTCATTTTAGAAAAATCAATCAACCGAGAGTACGCAGAATATCCTGCTAACAAAATAAGCGGCTTTACTTGCTTAGCCCTTTTTCTTAAAGCTTCATAATCTAAAAGCCCTGTTACGGCATCTACCTCATACCCGTAGGCCTGAACCAGTTTGGAAGAGATATTTTGTCTATACCCATGTGTTAAATGCCCTCCTGAATTCAAAGACATCCCGAGAACTTTCTGATTTATTAAAATCTGTCTTAGGGCTTCATGTTCTTCAAAACTAAGCTCTCCTATATTTTTCTTACCTAATTTTTCCAAAAAAGGATTTTGCAATTTGTAGAGCAAAATAGACCACAAAGCAATCAAGTTTGCATCAGAGCCAGAGTGAGGCTGTACATAAGCATGCTCTGCTGCAAAAATCTTCTTAGCATAGAAAACGGCCTCTTCCTCTATTCGATCTACATTTTCACAACCAGCATAAAACCTTTTTTTGATAGAGCCTTCACTATATTTGTCCGTAAGAAGATTTCCCATGGCAAGCTGTACACTCAAAGAGCAATAATTTTCTGAGGCTATTAGCTTCAAATGACTTCTTTGATCTTTCAACTCCTGAACAAGGGCCCTTGCTACCTCAGGATAGGCTTTATGAACTACGTCTAAAGAGGCTAAATAAGCTATGGCCTCTTCTTTTCTTTTTTCCTCTGGTACTTTATCCCAATACTCTTTTAAAAAAGACACAAGCAAGCCCCCTCTCCTGAAAATCTCTCTATGATTTGCTAAAGGGTCTTTTTTGTCGAAGAAAAATTCTGAAGAATAAAAAATCTTCTACCTTCCTCAAAAGGTATAACAGAGCCGGTAGAAGACAAAAAAAAATTTGATCTACCTGTTCTTGGATAGTCCTTGAAGATTTACCGAAAATCGATTAAATTCAGAGTCTCACAAAGCAAGGGTTTTTCATGTTCGAGAATTTGAAGATTATTTTAGAAATACAAGAACTTGATATGAATATGATCAGTTTGGTTCGTCTAAAAAGACAGAGACAAAAGGAATTGCAACATATCGATCGGTTAAGAAATGATTTGAAAGAACAACTGGAAGAAAAAGAGAAGGAAATTGCGGACCTTAGCCATAGCGTTGTGTTTCAGGAAAATAAAATTACGGAAATAGAAGAGAAGTTAAAGAAGCTAGAAGTAAAGCAATCTTCTGTAAAGAAGGTGGATGAATTTAACGCCCTTACTCAAGAAATGACCTCTTGTGAAAGGGAAAAAGTAGCCACAGAACAGATTGCAAGTGATTTAATTGATAAAAGAAACCTGGAAGAGGAGATCTTAACAAAAATTCAAGAAAGTTTAAGAGAATCTGAAGAAGGCAGCAAAGCTTTAGAAGAAGAGATCTACACTAGCATCAAGAAAATCAATGTAGAAGGATCTGAGTTAAAAGAAAAGAGAGAACTTCTTTCCCAGAAAGCTCCTTCTGAACTCCTACGAATCTATGAAAGACTTTTATATAACAAAAAAGATCGGGTAGTAGTTCCCATTGAAAATAGGGCCTGTTCGGGATGTCATATCGCTTTAACAGCTCAACATGAAAATCTCGTGAGAAAAGGAGAGAGGCTCATTTTTTGTGAACACTGCTCTAGAATCCATTACTGGATTGAAAATGAAGATCTGGAAAGTTCTTCTGTAACAGGAAAGAAAAGACGAAGAAGAAGAACGGCTAGCGTTTAGGGAAGAAAAGGCAATCGCTCTTTTTAAAGAGAGGAAAGTCTGGACTTCAAAGAGGAGGATACCAGCGAAAGGCTGGGGGCCTTAAGGCTACGGAAAGTGCCACAGAAAATACGCTCTCTGTTTTTAGAGATAGCTTGAAAATGTCTACTTGAAAAGTGGACCTTTTTTAGGGAAACCTAACAAAGCGGTAAACCCTATCCGAAGCAAGAAAGGGATTTATTTTTTGTTCCTCGCAAAAAATCCCGTTTTTAGAGTCGCTTGAGGGATTTGGTAACAACTCCCCTAGAGGAATGATTGCCCTTTGTGATAAACAAAGACAGAATCCGGCTTATTTTCTTCCCTATTTTTTTCTCTTGGCCCGAGGGTGAGTTTTATCATAGACTTCTCTTTTCAACTTTGTGGAAACATGGGTATAAATGGTGGTAGTAACCAAAGAGCTATGGCCTAAAAGCATTTGAATCATCTTCAAATCCATTCCTCTCTCTAGCCAATGCGTTGCTATAGTATGTCTAATTTTATGGGGGGTAATTTTTTCACAAAGCCCGCTTTTTTTTAAGTATTTCTGAAAATTCCGATCTACTGATCGAGAAGAAATTCTGTATCCCCATTTATTTAAAAAAACCGCTCTCCTTTCTTTTTCTACGAAATGGTTTTTTCCTTTTTGGTTCCTTAAGGGATGATAAAGATATTCTTGAAGCCATTTTTTCGCTTGATTTGTGATAGGAAGCCATCTCTGTTTTTTCCCCTTCCCCAAAACTGTCACCTTATTCTCTCCCAAGAAAAGATGCTCCCTATTTAACCCCACCAGCTCTGAAAGACGAAATCCAGAGCTATAAAAAAGCTCCATCATACATCGATCTCTTAAACCTAGATACTCCCCCACATCAGGTTGAGAAAATAAATGCTCTACCTGTTCGTAAGAAAGAGTAATAGGAAGAATTTTTTCTCTTCTGGGAGAAGCCAGCTCTTCTAAAGGATTTTTCTCTACTATTCCTTCTCTTTTTAAAAATTGAAAAAAAGAGCGTAAAGAAGAAATTTTTCTATGAATAGTTCTGCTTTTTTGTCTTCTTTCATAAAGATTTACGAGATAATCTCGAAGCACTTCTTTGTTCACTTCAAAAACCCTTTTTTGGGGAAAAAAAAAGGCAAAGGCTTTTAAATCAGCAGCATATCCCCTTACTGTGTGGGGAGAAAATCCTTTTTGAAAAGTTATGTATTGGATAAACTTTTCCGAAGCCTCAGAAATCTGCATAAAGGTCCTTTTTCTTTTTTTGATTTCTGCTATAATGGTTCGCTCCTATCTTTATAAGTTTTTTTATGGTTACTTTAAATAAGATTCGAAAAACTTTAGGAACAAAAACTCTTTTTGAAGAGGTAACTTGTACCTTCAATCCAGAATGTAGATACGGTCTTACAGGCCCTAATGGAGCAGGAAAATCCACTCTCATGAAAATTATGATGGGAGAAGAAAGTCCCACGTCTGGCTCTGTTTGCCTTCCTGCAAAGACAGGCTTTTTAAGACAAAATATCGAAGAATTCCAAAACTACACTGTCCTAGATACAGTCATCATGGGAAATGACCGCCTTTGGAAAGCTTTACAAGAAAGGGATTCCCTCTATGAAAAAGAGATGAGTGATTCAGTAGGTATTCGCTTGGGAGAACTAGAGGAGATCATAGGAGAAGAGGAGGGATATGTAGCAGAGGCCAACGCAGAAATGTTGTTAGAGGGAATGGGAATCCCTTCCTCTTTTCATCAAGAACCTATGAAAAATCTCCCTGTAGATAAGCAATTTAGGGCTCTTTTAGCCCAAGCTCTTTTTGGGGATCCCCAAGCTCTTTTACTAGATGAACCGACCAATCACTTAGATCTAGAGTCTATTCGTTGGCTAGAAAATTTTTTGAAAAACTACACAGGGACCCTAATTGTAGTAAGCCACGACCGCCATTTTTTGAATGTGGTAACTACCCACATTGCTGACATCGATTACGAAACACTCATCATCTATCCTGGTAATTATGATGAAATGGTTGTGGCAAAAACCCAGGTAAGAAAAAGAGCAGAACTGGAGAACAAGGCAAAAGAAAAAAAAGTAGCTCAGTTGAAAGAATTTGTCGCGAAGTTTGGAGCAGGAACAAGAGCCTCCCAGGTACAGTCAAGAATGAAGGAGATAGCCAAGTTAGAACCCCAAGAGTTAAAACAATCCAATATTCAAAGACCTTATATCCGCTTTTATCCTCCTGAAACTCCTTCTGGGCAAGTGGTTTTTAAGCTAAAAAAAATAGAGAAGGCCTACGATGCAGAATCTGTTATCAACAAGCTCTCTTTGGAAATTCATCGAGGAGATAAGGTAGGAATCATTGGAAATAATGGAAGAGGAAAAACTACCCTTTTGAAAGTTTTAGCCCAAAAACTAGAGCCCACTTCAGGTACTTTAGAGGTTGGTCACAACGTGTCTCTGGGATACTTTCCACAAAACCATCAAGATATTATTGATAAAACTTCTTCTTCTACCCTTTTCGATTATTTGAAAGATTCTATTCCGGGTCTTTATGACCAAGCAGTTCGCAGTATTTTAGGGAAAATGCTTTTTTCTGGAAACGATGCTTTCAAACCTATAAATGCTTTATCAGGAGGAGAAACAGCGCGTCTTATTCTAGGAAGACTTATGCTTATAACTCCTAATACGCTTATTTTAGATGAACCAAACAATCATTTAGATCTGGAAGCAGTTTCTGCTTTAAGTTGGGCCTTACAAGATTTTAAAGGGACTGCTTTAGTTGCTACCCATGATAGGACGCTTTTATCAGAATTTGCTACTAAGATTATTGCTTTTGAAGAGGAAAAAATCCTCTTCTTTGAAGGGCCTTTAGAAGAATATTTACAAAAAAAAGCATGAACCTTTCCAAAGCTAAGTTTTTTCGTTTAGATTTCAGAATGCAGCATAAAAAGTGCGCAGACATCCTACGAAAAATCTACGAGAGTCTCTTAGAGCAAAAACCTCTCCCAGAGCTGTGGGAAAAATACAATCTCTTACTTTCCTGGCTGCAAATGGCTCCTTTTCCCCCTTGCTCTATAAAAAAAATAGCAGATCAATATCACTTTCACCTTGCAAAGGCTTCTCTTTTTTTAAAAGAGCACAACCTACTTCCCCCAATTCGAAAAGGAGATCATGTAGCAAAACGAGCCTTTGGCAAGGTGGCTGTTTTTTTAGACAATGTCCGCTCTGCCTACAATGTGGGAAGTATTTTAAGAACCACAGAAGCGCTTCGCATCGGACCCGTCTATTTTGCCAAAAAAACTCCTTTTATTGATAATCCCAAAGTAATAAAAACCTCTATGGGAACCTATTCCTTAGTTCCTTGCTTTCAGAAAAATACATTAGAAGACCTTCCCAAACCTTTTATTGCCATAGAAACAGGAGAAGAAGCAGAAAATGTGGATACATTTCCCTTTCCCTCTTCTTGTACTTTAATAATTGGCAACGAAGAATACGGGATCTCTGATGAGGTGCTTTCTGAAGTGGACATCGTGGTAGACATCCCTCTTTTAGGACAAAAAAACTCCATCAATGCAGCTTGCGCTTATGCTATAGCAGCTAAACGAGTTTGCTACTGCCAAACTAAAAACTAATCCGCATTAGATCTTTCGCAGCAAAGGAATTTGAAAAAATTTCTTGTGCTTCTTTTTCAAAGAGCTTTTCTTCTGAATATCTTGCAGAAAAATGGGTTAGAATAAGCTTTTTTACTTGTGCTTTTTTGGCTAAACAAGCGGCTTCTTTGGCCGTCATGTGAAGGTATTTCTCTGCTAAATCTTTTTTATCTTCTAAAAAAGTACTCTCTGCTAATAAAAGAGTAGCTCCTTTGGCCAAAGATAGGGCTTGCTTACAGGGCCTTGTATCTAGCAGATAAGCAAAGATATCTCCCTTTTGTAAAAAGCTCACCTCATCTAAAAAGATCTTTTCTCCTTTCACGTTAACAAAACCCTCTTGCTGAAGCTCCTTTACCAGAAGGCCTTGAATTCCCTTGTTTTCCAGTTTTTCTTTATCAAATCGCCTCTTTGTCTTTTCCTCTATTCGAAATCCTAAATTTTGCACCCCATGATGTAAGAAATCGGCAAAAAGAAAAAACGTCTCCTCTTCGTAAATCATCCCTGCCTCTTTTATAGGATGCTCTATTACTTGAATATTTTCATGGTAAATGGTCCCATAACGCAATCTTTGGAAAAATTTTTCTCCGCTAGCAGGATAAAAACAGTGAATAGGATGCTCCACCTTATCTAAATTGAGTCTCATAAGCATAGAACCTAGCCCAAGACAATGATCTCCATGAAAATGACTAATGAATAAATGCGTTACCGTAGTAGGGGTAACATCTGCAAAAATAAACTGCCTTTGGATTCCTTCCCCTGGATCAAAAAGAAATCCTCTTTCTCTCCAACGAAGAAGATATCCTCCATGATTTCTCTTTCGGGTAGGTTGCTGCGAAGAAGTTCCCAGGATGATTAGATCTTTTACGCTCAAGAAACCCTCCAAGAAAAAAGAGAAAATCTTCCTAAAACCATCCCAGAAAGAGCTCCTACAATATGACCCGTATTGGCAATCTTTAGTTGAATGGAACTAGAAAAAAGAGCTTCAAAGAAAAACCCCGCTACTTGAAAGAGAAAAAGCGATAATACATAGAAAGCAAGAAACAAAAGAGTGGTATTACTCAAGGGATACCCTTCCCAAGGAGCCCTTCTTTTTCGCATCCAAATAAATCCGGCCATAGCCGTAATAACCCCAGAAAATCCTAAAAATATAGGACCACTCATAAGATACTGGGAAGTATTAGAGATTATTGCTGTAAGAACTACAAAAAGGAAAAAGCGGAAAAAAAAGATCCTCTCCTCAATTTGTCTCCCTAATAAGAAAAGCCAGATCATATTAAATAGAATGTGTAAAAAACCCCCATGTAAAAAAGAGGGAGTAAGAAACCGCCAAATCTCTCCTTTTCGAATCCTTTCAAAAATAGGACCCGTCCCTGTTTCTCCTTTCTTATTCGAAAAAAACTCTAAAAGCTTTGGATAAATCCCATGGAAATAAGGAAGTTTCTCTAGACTTTTTGATGCAGCTTTTGCTTGCTGTCTATCCTGTATATAAATAGGCTTTTCTTCTTCTAAAGCCTTGGGGAAATCAAATAGAAAAAGCTTTTCTACTGTTGTAAATAGTAAAAAAGGAACTTGCCCTTCTTTTTTTGTAAGTTTCATCTCCTCTGAAATCTGAAAAAAAAAGAGGATTACACAAAGTAGAAGAAAAAAGTATGTCCCCCATTTTCTAAAAGAAGGCTTTTTTTCTTCTTCTTCTAAAAAAACTTTCGGATTTTTTATCGCAGAAACAACAGGCTTTTGAAACTGTGGGGCTGAAAATTTCTTATCTTCTGGATTTTTTTCAAACTCTTCCCAGAGTTTCTGTGCTTTTTCTAGCTCATCTTCCTCCCGAATCCAGAGGGTACATTCTATCTGAGAGGTTTTCTTGTTTAAGGTAATCTCACAACTATTTTCTATTTTTTGACTTCTCAAATAAGCAGAGAATCGTTTGGCCTTTTTCTGATCGGCTAAAGTTACTAGGGATCTCATATTTTTATTTTTTTTATAATTTCTGAGGTAGAAAACCCTTGTTTTAAAGGAACAATATGAACCCTTCCTCCATGTTTTTTCACAATATCTGCCTCCAAACAGTTCTCTCCATATTCGGGTCCATTTACATGAACATCTGGCTTGATCAAATCCAAAATTTTTCTCGGATCCGTTTCTGGAAAATAGGTTACATAATCTACAAAAGAAAGGGCTGATATCATTTGAAGACGATAAAATAAGGGAACTATAGGACGAGCCTTTCCCTTATATTTCTGAATCGATTCATCCGTGTTTAAGGCTATAATCAACACTTGAGCCTGTTTAGAAGCCTCGTAAATCATATGCAAGTGACCTGCATGTAAAAGGTCAAAGGATCCATTCAGGGTAGCAATGGTTTTCTTTTGATTACGAATCTCTTCTATCAGAACCCGTAGTTTTTCTTTTTCTTGTATTTTTTCTAGGCTTTTTTTCTCCCAGCTTTGGCTCATAAGCCCTCCTTTTGCTAGAAACCTTACGGGATCTTTCAGAAAAAATAAGAGAAAAGACCTCTTCATAGGTTTCTACAAAATGTACTACAAGATCCTTTTTCAAATAAGGAGGAAGTTCTTCAAAATCCCTTTTATTCTCTTTGGGGAAAATCAGCTCCTTCAGAAAAGACCTTCTAGCAGCTATCACCTTTTCTTTTACTCCCCCAATCTTTAAAACTCTTCCTGTTAGGGTAATCTCTCCCGTCATTCCCAGGTCTTGAGTAACAGGCCGTTTTCCCAAAAGGGAAAATAAAGAAGTTACCATTGTAACCCCTGCAGAAGGACCATCCTTGGGAGTAGCTCCTTCTGGGATGTGGATATGCACTTCTTGTTTTTCAAAAAAAGGCACATTAGGAAAAAATTTTTCTGAAACAGCCTTTGCATAACTCCAGGCAATCTGTGAAGACTCCTTCATAATATCTCCTGCTTGTCCTGTCAGCTTCATAAGAGCTTTTTCTCCTTTTGAAGCGGAAGCTTCTACGTAAAGAGTAGCACCTCCTAGGGCAGTCCAAGCAAGCCCTGTTGTTACCCCAATAGGGGTTTTCTCATAGAAGCGATCCGAAGTAAAAAAAGGTTTTCCTAAATATCCTTCCAACTTCTCAGAAGTGATATGCTCTTTGGTAAAGGGCTGTTTTCCTTCTTTTGCTTTAGCCACTTTTACTGCTACTTTCCGAAGGACTTTCTTTATCTGATTCTCCAAAGAGCGAACCCCCGCTTCCCTAGCATAGTTTTGGATCATCTGAGAAACCCCTGAAGAGGCAAAGACTATCTGATTATTTTTTAAGCCCATGCCTTTACGGTTTTTAGGAATTAAATATTTTCGAGCAATCTCTAGCTTTTCAGAAGCGATATAACCAGAGAGACGAATGATCTCCATACGATCTTTTAAAGGCTCTGGAATTGTATCTAAAACATTTGCTGTCACAATGAATAAAACTCTCGAAAGATCACAAGGAACATCTAAATAGTGATCTAAAAACTCCTTGTTTTGCTCCGGATCGAGCACTTCCAACAAAGCAGATGCTGGATCCCCTTGGTAGGCTGCCTTGCCAATTTTATCTATTTCATCAATCATAACCACAGGATTCATACTTGCTGTTACCTTAAGAGCTTGTATCAATTTTCCTGGCATAGCTCCAATATAGGTTCTCCTATGTCCTTTTACTTCCCCCTCATCTTTCATGCCCCCAACAGAAAAACGATAAAACTTTCGATTCAAAGCTCTGGCTACACTCTTTCCCACACTGGTCTTGCCTACTCCAGGAGGCCCTACCAAACAAAGGATACTTCCCTTTACTCCCTGAGTAAGCTTTCCTACTCCAATAAATTCTAAAATGCGCTCTTTTACTTCTTTTAAGCCGTAGTGATCCTCTTCCAAAATTTTTTCCGCTTCAGAAAAGCTGTTGTCTTCCTTTTCAAAAATCCCCCAAGGCAAAACAGTAAGCCAATCCAGATAATTTCGACAGACAGAATACTCTGCCGAATGAGGATCCAAAGCCTGTAGTTTTTCCATTTCCTCTTCAATTACTTTAGAAGCTGCCTCTGGAACGGTTTTCTCTTTTAGCCTTTTACGAAATTTTTCTACATCTAAAAGCTTATCCTCTTTTTCCATTCCCAGCTCTTTTTTAATTACTTTCAGCTGCTCTTTTAAGAAAAAATCTCTTTGCGCTTTAGAAATGGTAACTTCAATTCTTTGATTGATGTTATTTTGTAATCGACTCAAATCCAGCTCTTTTTTCAAAAGAAGAAGTGCTTTATCAATCCTTTCCTGCAAGGAGAGAGTTTCTAATACATCTTGAAGTTCTTCCCTAGAAGCCGTCGTCAAAGCCACGGCAAAATCTGCTAGTTTTCCAGGTTCTGTGAAATCAGAATGCCCTAAAAAAACTTGAAGCTCCTCCTTAAACAAGGGGTTTAATTTCAAAAGTTCTTTGATAGTGGTCACAATACTGATAGAGTAAGCTTTGACTTCCTTGGAAGTATTTTCTGAAAGCGGCTCTTCGTGATAAACCACTTTTGCTTTTAAAAGCCCCCCTACTTGAGCTGTTTTCTGGATTACCGCTCTTTTTTCCATATTTAACACCACTTGGGCGCCGCCCCCTTCAAGGGGAATAATCCGCAAAATCTTTGCAACTACTCCTACGGAAGACAGGTCTTCTTCTTTTAATTTGTAGATATCTGCACTTTCTTCCTTCGTCAAAAAAAGCCCGAGGCATTTATGGGATGTCTTAGCAACTCTTTTTAGTACTTCATAGTATCCTCCCGGCTCAATCACCAAAGGAGCTGCCATTCCTGGAAAAAAAGGTCTTCGATTCAAAGGAACTACCTCTAACTCTTCCGGATAAGCTGCTTTCTTTTCTGGGAAATCTTTTTTCTTCTCCCTTTTTTGCGAAGATTCCTCAAATTCTAAAGTGGCCAAAGAAACCTCTTCTTGGGATGGAATGTCGTTTTTCAAAAAAGCTCCTACCTTATGCAATGAAATAAAAACTCCCACCAATTTACCATCTCTTAAAAAAAACCGCAACCTAGACAGTAAGCCCCTTTTCTTGGTATCCTGTCTTTTATGTATGGGCTTATTTTAGATACAGCTACCCCCACCTCCTTCCTTATTTTAACCTCTCAAGGAAAAATTATAGATCTTTTCACCTTCTCCGATAGCTCTAAGATATCCACTCCTCTACTAAAAACCCTTGCCTGCTGGCAAGAGAAATATAGGCTTTCCTCAGAGAATATGGCCTATCTTGCTATGGGGAAAGGCCCTGGGTCTTTTACAGGAAGCAAAGTAGGGATTATTTTAGCCAAAACGTTTTCCTATGCCCACCAGGTACCCCTGCTTAGCTTTTGTTCTTTGATATCTCTTACCCCAGAAACCACAGGCTCCTTTTCTCTTCTCCTAGATGCAAAGTCTTCTGGCCTTTTTATCTTGGAAGGGAAAAGAACCAAAGAGACAGTTCAGTTTTTTCTCCCTTTCAAAACCATTCTTTTAGAAAAAATTCCTTTAGCTTTAGAAAAAACAAGCCGTTGGGTAAGCCACAAAAAAGAAGATCTGGAATCAAAAATTCTTTTTTCTCCTTTTCACTGGGAAAAAAGAGAGCCTAACTATCCTTTTTTAGCAGAATATCTTTACGAAAGATACCAGAGAAAAGAGGATTTTTTTTCCTTTTTTTCTCCTCTTTACACTCCCCTTTCTTGCGAAAAAGAACCAGATTGAGTACTATCTCCCAAGTACAAAGTAGTCTGTTATCTTTGCTAAAAACTTGTTGTAACTTACATAAGGACAAAATAGAAGCTATGCCCAGCATCAGAGTGCGAATCGGAGAGCCGATAGAAAAAGCCCTAAGAGCTTTAAAAAAGAAACTTGATAAAGAAGGAATTATGAAAACAGCAAAAGCGAATCGTTTTTATGACAAACCTTCTGTCAAAAGCAGAGCCAAATCCAAAGCAGCAAAAAAAAGATCCAAAATTTCCTTTCACAAGGGTTTTTAGTTTTTAGCACTTTTTGTAAAGATTTGCTAAAATGATCCTTTCAAAAAAAGGCTGTTTTCTCTAAACTTATCTCAAAGAATGACCTGGTTTTATGAAAAAAGATTACTATGCTATTTTAGGGGTTTCCAAAGGAGCTACCCCCGACGAAATTAAAAAAGCGTATCGAAAAAAGGCTCTGCTCTATCATCCCGATAAAAATCAGGGAAATCCTTCTTCCGAGACTCGTTTTAAGGAAGTCTCCGAAGCTTATGAAGTTCTCAGTGATGAGACAAAACGGAAAACGTACGACCAATACGGAGAAGAAGGATTGAAGGGGTTTGGAGCTGGCGGTTCTGCCGGTTTTTCTTCTATGGAAGAAGCTCTTCGCACCTTTATGGGAGCTTTTGGAGGTTCCATGGGGGGAGGAGGAGAGTCCATCTTTGATTCTTTTTTTGGAGGAGGCTTTCAGGAAGGTAGAAGGGGACCTCAGCCAGGTCCTAATAAGAAGATTTCCTTAGCCATTTCCTTTGAAGAGGCTGTCTCAGGAGTTCAGAAAGAAGTATATATCTCCCATTTTTCTGCTTGTCAGTCTTGCCAGGGAAAGGGAACTCGCTCTTCTCGCGGTATCCAAAGCTGCTCTTCCTGTCACGGAAAAGGGCAAGTTTTTCAAAGTAGGGGTTTTTTTAGCATGTCTTCTACCTGTCCTCATTGTCAGGGATCGGGTGAAATGATCGTAGATCCTTGTTCTGAGTGTCACGGAGCAGGAAGAATAAAGGGGAAAAGAAAAGTCTCTTTATCTATCCCTGCCGGAGTAGATAATGGTATGACGCTAAAAATGAGTGGGCATGGAGATGCAGGAGAACCGGGAGCCCCTCCTGGAGATCTTTATGTATTCATTGAAGTAAAACCTCATGAGTTTTTCCGAAGAGAAGGAGATGATGTATACTTAGATCTTCCTATCACCTTTGTGGAGGCTACATTAGGAGCCAAAAAAGAAGTACCTTCTCCGAATCAAGAAATTTGCAAGATGATTATCCCGGAAGGTTCTCAGACTGGTAAGGTTTTTCGAGTGCGAGGAAAAGGATTTCCCAATATTCATGGACATGGAAAAGGAGATCTTTTAGTCCGCATTTCTGTACAAACTCCTCTTCATCTTTCCAAAGAGCAAAAAACGCTTTTGGCTTCTTTTGAAAAAACAGAAACGACTAAGAACTATCCTTATAAAGGGGAATCTTTTTAAAAGAGAGCATTCCTTCCCCTTCTTAGGAGAAAATCTCTTTTCAAGAATTCCTCCTTTTTGTAGAAAACAAAAAAAAGGAGGCTTCATGAAAGGAGAAGGAGTCGAACTTTCTCGTTTAAAAAAAGAAGGAAGCAAGTATCTTTACCAGGGCAGAAGATGGCGTTTAAACCATCCTGTCCCCTCCACTTCCAAGACAAAAAAGATGATGGTTCTAGCTACAAAAACCATCCAAGGGAAAAGAAAAGCCAAGTTAATCCACTTTGGAGCAAGAGGCTATGGACACAACTATAGTGAAAAAGCCAAAAAAAGCTATCTGGCAAGAAGCGCTAACATCCGCAATAAGGCGGGAGTTTTAACAAGAACCGATCGATGGAGCGCTAATTATTGGGCTAGAAAAATTCTTTGGCCTAAAAATAAACCAACGAATGGCCCTAGAAAAACAGGGAAAAAGGCGGCTTAAAGCCATCCCTTGGTAGCTGCTATCTGTAAAAAAATAATTCCTAAAGAAACTATAATCATAAGAAGAAGAAGGGGCTTGCCTCCAAAAACGAGAAATTTTACTCTCTTCTTTTCTCTGTATCTTCCATGCCAAACCATTAAAGGAGGTAAGATTCCATAAAGAATCGCAACAAAAACTCCCGCATATCCTAAAAAAAGCAGAAAACCCTTTGGAAAGAAAAGAGTAAAAGCCATAGGAATTATAAACATGATACCCAGAAGGAGTACTTTTCCCCAGAAAGTCTTCTTAATTTTGAAACCATCTGCTAAAAAATCAAATAAGCTTAAAGAAACCCCAAAAAAAGAAGTGACCAAGGCAAAAAAAGAAAAAAAGCCTACCAAAATAGAAACCCAAGGTACCTGCAAAAAGTAATATAAAGATTCTGTTAAGGCCGCTACAGGGTGCGTTTTTTTTGCTAAAGCTTCTAATCCATAAGTTCCTTGTAAGGGTAATAACCCAAATATTAAAAACTCCCAGAGTAAATAAAAGATTAGTGGAATGATGCTGCCCCAAATAAGCGCCTTCTTTAAATCTAAAATATTCCCTCGTAAGTAAGTCCTTAAAGAAGGTACCACAATGTGGGAAGTAAATGAAAGGATTACAATAGGAACCGCAGTCCATATATAACGAATACTCCCCCCCTTCTCCAAATGCCTCAAATCCACCAAAGGGCTCACAAATAGAACCAGTCCCAAAAAACAGAGAAAAAGTCCTATGACACAAATCCGATTTACCCGATCTACGCCCTTTACTCCAAAGCTTACTAAAAAACCAAATACGGCTAGAAAAAGCCAAATACCTATACTAGAGTCAGATTTTATAGAAAAAACCTCCTCAAAAACGCTTTGAATTAAAGAGCCTCCTGCCGAAAGATACGCAGCTGCCACGGCATAAAGAAGGAACAAAAAAGAAAACCAAGCTACTATTTCTCCTTTAGGACCTAGTCTTTGCCTTACCATCGTAATCAGATTGGCATCCCCTTCATTAGAGAATAGATTTGCTTCTAAAAGCAAAAACAAAGAACAAAGCATAAAAGCAAAACAAAGAAGAAAAAGGAGGAAAGAATAAGAAAATCCCATAGATCCTGTGCTAATAGGAAGAGCGAGCATCCCTGCCCCAATTTGAGTTCCTGCGATTAAAAGAGCGCTACCTAAAACTTTACTTTTCATACTCCCCCTATCATTCTGTAAAATCTAAAAAGACTATCCTACGAGTATTTTTTGCGAGAATATATCATAGTTCCTATAGAAAGGATAGAAGCCACAAGCAAAATAATCTTTGGAGAAAAAATTAAAAAGACCCCTCCTAATAAGCAAATAATCCCATCTCCTAAAACCCGCAAAGAGACCTGAGTTCCTAATACTTCCCCTTGTATCGAGTCAGAAGAGGCGTCAGAAATTTTTACAGTAAGAAGGGTTACTACAATTCCAATTACTATTCCAATTAGAAAAAAACAACCCATCATAAGAAGAGGAGAGTCATTTACGAGAATTAAAAATAAAAGAAGAGAAAAACTAAACATAGCCCATAAAGTAGCAAGTCGAGAAGATCCTCGAGAAGATATAAAAACAGGGAGCCATCCATTACCAAGAATCAGCCCCAAGCAAAGCAGGCCATTGTAAATAATGAGGCTAGAAGGGACCAAAAGCCATTTAGCTGTAAGATACACAGGAGCAAATTCATAAAAGATATCCACTCCCAAGGTAAAATAAGTAGAAGCGATCATAAATACCTTCAAAACCTTATTAGAAAACAGTCTCTTCAATCTCCCAAATAGGTTGAACTGCTCTTTTAAGGTTTTTCTTTGCGCTAAGGAGGTTCCTTTAGATTTTTCCAATACCCAGAAAGTTAAAATAGCAAGCAGTAAGGTAAGAACTGCCATGAGATAAAAAGGAGTAGAAGTAGAAAGCCTTCCAAAAATTTGCTTGTCAGCCATAGAGGCTCCCAGCAAGGGCCCTGTCAGATAGGCCATTGCTGCCGCTGCATTTATTTTTCCAAAAGTCTCTTGCTTAGAAAGGGCCGTAAAGTCCGTGCACATAGCTCTAGCTATAGCAATGTTGCCTTCCATGAACCCCGCCAAAAATCGGGCTATTATAAGAAGGGCTAGATGGTGTATCTCTACCGAAACTCCCATAACTACACTACAAACAGAAGTAACAGCCAAGCTTGCAACAAGGAGAGGTTTTCTCCCATACTCATCTGAAAGAGCTCCTAAAATAGGAGCCCCTACAAACTGCCCCAAAGGATATCCAGATAAGGTAATCCCCAAAAGAACTGCTCGAGCAGTAGTTCCCCACTGCCCTGGTAAAAAAGAATATTCTGGATTTAAAAATAGAGGAGGAAAAATTAAATAGGGCATAGATATACCAAAAAAACCCAAAAATACGATGGTCCAGATAAGCCAAAACTGTCTTTTTTGCTGTTTCTTCCCTGACGAGGTCATAGTGGTAAAAGTCCCTTACAAGAGGGAATATTGTAAAACAAAAAGCCTATATAGCCCATAGAAAAAATATTTTTCCTACCTAGACTACTTACCTAGGAGAAAAAGGTCTTTTCTTTAGAAAAAAACTAAGAAAAAAACCTAAAAAGGCTAAAAGAAAAAAGCCCCAAGCGTTATAGCGAATCGCCTGAATAAAGGTTTGCACTACTTCTTGCCAAGTTTGCCAAGAAAACGACTCCCTTATTACAGAAAAAGGTAACAGCCCTTTTGCTGCACGAGAAAGTAGCGGGGTTTGTGAAAAAGGGGAACGGGTTGCTACAAAATCTATGATAGCAGTAGTAATAGAGACTCCTAAAGAACAGGCTAGCCAGGCAATAGTAAAAAAAATTCCCGAAGCCCGCCCTAATTTCTCAAAAGTAACGGAATGTAGAGCCCCTGCAATAGTTGCTACAAAAGAGATAGCAATAGATGCTCCGAAAAATACAAAAGAGATACACAACCATAGCAAAAACCAAGAGAAAGGAGCCACAATGAGACAAACAGAGGCTATCATAAAAAAGACCATAGATAGTTGGTTGGGAAATTTATCCCCTGATCGATCAATCCACTTTCCTGCAAAAGGAGAAATGAGCGTAATGACTAGCATTAAAAAAAGCAAAAAAAGTCCTGTATGCAAAGGGCTAATTCCTAAGATATTTTGTAAAAGCAGAGGAGCAAAAAAAAGAGTCCCTAAAAAAATAATCTGAGTAACTACTCTTAAAAAATTATTAATAGAAAAATTTCTTTCTAAGAATAGGGTAAAATCAAACGTTTTTAAAAGAGATTTCTTCTCTCTTCTGTATAAAAGAAAAAAAAGAGCTATACTGACTACCATACCTAATAAAAACTTTCCCGAGAAAGCGCCCCATATAGAAAGCTGATTTAAAGAAAACGCTAAAATAAATAAGGCAAACATTAAAAAAGCCATTCCTATTTTATCGAACTTTTTATTCCCACTAGGAACAGATTTGCAAGCAATACAAGCTACCAAAAAACAGAAGACCCCTATGGGAATGTTGATATAAAAAATCCATCTCCATCCTAGAGTATGTAAAAAAAATCCTCCCAAAGGAGCCCCTATAGCCAAAGCAATACCCATTGACGCTACCGTAAAACTCCTTGCATAGGATTGCTCTTCCTTAGGAAAAGCTTCCGCTAATAAAGTAATAGTCAAAGGACTAGCTATCCCTATCGATACTCCTTGTAAAGCTCGAAACAAAATCAGCATATTTTCACTAAAAGAGATACCTGCCCCTAAAGAACTTAAGACAAATAAAAATAGAGCATATAAGAAGGTCTTTTTATGTCCAAAGGAATCCCCTAAGTGTCCCCCCAAGACTTGTACCATAGAAGCAAAGATGAAAAAGGCATTAACCACCCACTGAACACTTACCAGTTTTGCATAAAACTCTTGAGCAATAGCAGGAACTACCATATTTACCACCGTAGCATCGACACCGAGCATTACGGTTACAAGACACATACAAACAAGGACCCACCACTTCATAGGATCTCTCTGCCAGATCTTTTTTTAATTGTAAAGAAAGCCTTTTGAGAAAAATCCTAAGAGATCCTGTGAATTCACTGAGCTTCAAAAACCATCTTATCACAGGATATCTAAGGCTCTTTAGAAAGAAAATAAGAAGATTCCTATAAGTTATTCGAGCTATCTTCTATTAGCTTTATCAAATTTTCAGACCAACTAGAACGAATTCCTAGCATCTTTGTTACAGTCTCAATAGGGACTTTTGGCGTATTTTCTTGAAAAGCCTGGATTGCAATAGAAAGATCTTTGGCGCTGTTTGCAACTAAGCAGAGCCGGTTCTTTACAAGAATATCTTCATAACATTCATGACCTACTTGAACAGACCCAATACCTGCTAGAGCAAACTGGGGCCCCATACTTGTTTGATAGTAGAAAAGAGCATCAGCCAAAACTAAACTGTTCTCTGTAGTCTCTTTTGAAATAAAAACCTTAGCAGAGCGTTCATTACTCCCATATCGCCTTATCCACTGCTCAAGAAGCGCTCCATCGGTATTCCTTATTTTTGCCCCAGGATGTTGCTGCAATATAACGATAACCTTGGATAAATCCTGCTCACTACTTAGTTCAGCCATAAATCGAAGAAAAGCAGGAAAAGCTTTTGAAAAATAGGCTGTATTATTGCCTCCTACATAGACAAATATTTTCTGTTCTTCTTCTACTAGGTTGTGCTCTACAAGAAATTTTTCACGCATTTTAACATGCTCGTAGGCTCTTCTTGTTGCAAGCTTTTGCGCCTGCTCTAAAGGATAGTATCCTAGCCCTATTTTTCTATCTTCAGGTAAGGACACTCTCTTATGAGGCGTCTTATAAATGGGAGTTTTAGCAAGATGTAAATTAGCAAATAAAACCTTATCCGCCTCCTGCATTACTTCGGAAGCTATCTCAGAATACCCCCCAGGTACATAAGGCTCTGGATTATCATAGTAAGCTATGCGCTTTACTACTGGAGCAACCCTGGCTAATGCCTTTTGAATAGCTAGATCAAAGCTATGCCCCACGTCCGTAATTACTACATCAGCACCTCGACATTTTTTAGCTATTTCCTCCGCTATTTGCTCCTGAGAGTTTTCCTCATCAAGAGAAAACTCTTTTAGTCCTGAAATAGACCATTCTTGAAACTTCTTTAAAGCAGGACCCGTTGCATAAACCTCAACTGTATAACCCCTACTGGATAAATCCGTAGCATAAGTAGCAAAATGATTAGCCGCTCCCCCATGACAAGCAATAAAGCAAACTACGGCCGTAAATAACTCCATAAAGCCTCTTAAATAATTTTAGTGTAGGTCCCTCGGAATAAATCCCAGAAAATTCCCAATCAGGGATTTTGGTCCCAGTCTCCTTTCTTTTCCAGATTTTTTGTCAAAAAAAGGAAAGTTCTAAAATGCGTGTTTTAGAAAATATTTTAAGTAGTAAACTTAGAGATAGTTATCCTGTTTTTATAAAAAAAAGCCTCATAAACTGGCTGTTTTTGTCTAAATTCAGCCACTAAACCTAGCTATTTTTTCAAAGAAATAAACTCAACTAAAAATTCAGTTTTTCAGTATAAGGTCAATGCATAGAAACTCTAACAGATCAACTTCTGCTAGGTTCTGTGAAGGCATTTGTAAGCAGTTTCAATTATTGTTTCTCTTTGATAGACTGCGGTTTTTTTTAAATTGAGTAGCTTACTCTATGAGTACAACAAAATTTGCTCTTTCTGAAAAACAACGTTTTAAGATGAAAATGGGAGTTTTTCTAGTTCTATTCAGCGAGGAAAAGGTTCTTCTGATTAGAACCGGCATTGCTGATGGACGCCATGTTTTCCCGATGGGAGCAGTTAGTTAAAATGAGACTGCTATTGAAGCTTTGGTTCGTGAAGCTAAAGAAGAGGTAAATATTACACTGCGCTCACATGCAATTGATTTAGTCCATACGATGCACCGTATGCATCACATGCCTGATGGAAGCTCCTTTAAACAAGTTGACCTATTTTTCCAGCCAAATTATTTCTCAGGAGAAATAAAAAATAGGGAGCCACACAAATATGATGAAGTAGCATTCTATGCGCTGAATGCTTTGCCTGAGACTACTGAATCATTCATTTGTCAAGCTCTTAGCAACATCACTCAAAATATACCCTACTCTGAGTAGGCTTAGGAGAGATATCGTGACTAAAGAGCTGTCTTCAAAAATTTATGAAACTACAGCTAAAAACTATAATATAGGACGCAAAGCGGATCCATTCATAGTGGAAAGAATAGGAGAAAACCTTCTACAAGATCTAAATGGGGTATATTTAGATGTTGGATGTGGTACTGGGAATTATACAAGTGCTCTAGCTCAACTAGGTTTTACTATTCAGGGCTTAGATCTATCACCTTCAATGCTTGCAGAAGCAAAAAAATCATTTCCCGAATTGATATGGCATGAGTCAGATATGAGAAATCTACCGTTTCCTTCTCAGTCTTTCAATGGAGTTGTTTCAATTAACACTTTGCATTATGTGCGTTATACAATAAATGAAGTGTTTCATGAGATAAAACGAATATTAAAACAGCGTGGAAAATTTGTGTTATTTCTAGTGACTTTAGAGCAATCTCTTCAATTTTGGGTAGGTCGCTATTTCCCCTTTTTCTGGGAGCTTGGAAAGCAAATTCTCATGTCAAGGCAAACAATTCTTGATTCCTTGGATCAAGTGGGATTTAAAAAACTGAAGGTCATTCCTTACTATATAACAGAAACTTCAGAAGACCTTTACATATATGCTTGTAAATACCGCCCTTATCTACTTCTAGATCCTACAATCCGAGAAGGCATGACCCCTCTACAAAGACCAGAATATCAAGCATTAGTATCAGCTGGATGTAGCTTGCTAGCAAAAGACATCAAAACAGGAAAAATTAATGATGTTATCAATGAACATGAATCCGATCTAGGTGAAGGCTTGTTTATTAGTGCATCTTTAGAATAAAGGCACTGTCAGGTCTTTTTAGGAAGACATTTAGCCATTTCTTCGGCAATTCGCTGTCATTTCAATTTGATCTATCTCTAATCCTCATCCATAGCCCCCGCATGAAGAATCTCAATAAAGATCAATCATAAATGTTATGTCCCCAAGGAATTTGGGCAACAGCTGTTGCCCAATTTTCGTCAGGGTAACTGTCAGCAAATTGCCTCATAATATTAGACTTCTTTCGAAACTAAAATTTTGATGCGTCAGTTCTGTAAAATTTCTTCTTTTACCTTTTAAAAAAATCTTAACACTTCTACGATCACCCCTCACTTTTTGAGGTTTTTATGAAATGGCTTTTTACTTTGCTCGCAATGTGCACTCAATTATCAGCAGGGACATTCGATGAAGTTGCACCTTCCACTCCTGAAGAAATCGCTACATTTGGCGGCTATACATTTGCCTTAGGATTTCATGAAGCTGCTGGCATGAGTTTAATAGCCTCAGGCTGTGCTACAGCGATGTACCATGCACAAGATATGAAAGCCCCCGATATAGCTTGGAAGAATACGAACCCTTGATGGACCTGTTGATGGAGGAGTTATAGTAGTTGATCCACAAGGAAATGCAATTCCAGTACCTGAGAATAATTGGATAACTGGTTCAAAAGATGGGAAGTGGTTACAAGTCCGCGAACCCTCTGAGAACCCAAGAGGTAAACAAACCGGAGTACGAAAAGATGATAAACATCCGAAAGGGCCAAAACATTCGGATCCAAGATCTTTACAGCCGCATGGACACCGCGCTGGTATAACAAACCCTAACGGAACGCCTTGGCTCCCAATACACTAACTTATTTAACAAACTATGCCTAAACAAGAAAATAAATTTACATGGGGAGAGCCTGTTTATGTAAAACGAAATGCCCCCTTGGTTTTTCATCCAGGAGAATTCGCTTCAATATGCGGAATTGATAAAATCTTATCTCAAAAAGAAGCAGATGAACTTTCTTGTAAAAATCAAGAATGGATTTATCTTGTGGAATTTGAAGATGGAAGTTCCATGGAAATTCCTGAATGTTACTTAGAAAAAGACCTAGGTAATTTTAAGGCCTAACAATAACTGTCCTGGCTAAAACTTCACTTGACAAACACTACTTATTTTACCGTGTCCAATTCACACTTGACTTTCCCCAAAAAATGGACAAAAATTTATTAGCCTCTAAAACTAAAAACCCATTTTTGGAGGATAAAAAATGCAAAAAAAGTTTGATCAAGAATTTCGAGAACAAGCAGTTAAGCTTGCTTTAGAAAAGAAAATTTCTCAGAAAGAATTAGCAAAGGATTTAGGAATAGCAAGATCCACTTTAGTAGGGTAGATACAGGCTTATAAGAAAGGCAATCCTATTGTTACAGGAGAAACTCCTGAGCAAAAAGAGCACCGTGTGAACATGAATATAAAAGCTGATGATAGTAAATTTACTTGGGGCGATTCTGTTATTATTCGAAAAAATTCACCTACAAAATTTCATCCAGGCGAATTTGCTTCTGTTTGTGGATTTTATAAGGTCCAATCCAAAGAAACAGCAACAGAGCTCGCGTGTAAGATTGGAGACTGGGTTTATACAGTCGAATTTGGGGATGGTTCTGATGTTGAAGTTCCAGAATGTTATCTCGACAAGGATTTTTCGGTTATTCGTGGAGAAGAATTATCTAAATATGCCTCTTATTTTGTTAATGGGGCTGTTTTAGAAATTGTTTTAAATATGGATGTAATAAAGATAAAACTAAAAAGTTCTTTTGTTCATCAGCAAATTTCTAAAGACCCACTCTTCTTGAAAGATGGTTATTTTACTGGAACCTTGATCGCGACACGAATTATTAAATTTGTTATGGAAAATAGTAATTATCCAACCAAGCGACAGCAGATTGGAAATATTTTATCTTTTGAAATATCTGATCAGACTCTTAAATTACATATAGAGTGGGAGCAATGTAAAACAACATCCTTAGAAATCCAAGCAATTCAATTTTGGTGGGAACAAGAACTTACTCATAAACAAGACAGCTTTTAAAGGGTGGCCTTCCTCAAAAAAATGGACTAAAATTTATTAGCCTCTAAAACTAAAAACCCGTTTTTGGAGGATAAAAAATGCAAAAAAAGTTTGATCAAGAATTTCGAGAACAAGCAGTTAAGCTTGCTTTAGAAAAGAAAATTTCTCAGAAAGAATTAGCAAAGGATTTAGGAATAGCAAGATCCACTTTAGTAGGGTAGATACAGGCTTATAAGAAAGGCAATCCTATTGTTACAGGAGAAATTCCTGAGCAAAAAGAAATCCGTAAGCTAAAAAGAGAGAATGATTTATTACGAGAGGAGAGAGATATCTTAAAAAAAATTCTAAGAAATATTAGCTTGGATTAAAAACATAAAGATACGCTTTTGATACTAGCATGAGACCTCATACACTGGAAAATACCTTACATAGCACTTGTAATATTGTATCAAACCGAGCTTGAAGCTGACCACCAGAGCTTCTATAAATAGATAAAATACGGTAGGGAGAGGGAGCTGGTTGCCACAAAACTGGATGAAGCTTAAATTTTTGAGCTAGAAAGTCTGGAAGAAAACCCACCTCATCAGTAGCTTCACAAATTTGTCCAATAAGGGACCAGCTGGGTATTCTAGATTTAATCGGCAGAGAATATCCATGTACCTGAAGCCAGGTTTGCTGCAGAAAAAGAACCTCCATTTGATCTTCAGGCAATAGTACAGGTTTGGCAGGGGTATCTTTGTTACGAGAATAGAGTTGAAAATACCCCTTTCCTACTTCCGCTGCAACAACCCCCTTCCAGGGGGAGTTATCCAATACCAGGGCCATATCTGCATCGTGCTGTAAGATAGCGGCATAAGCTTGATCAGGTCTCATGTGTTTAAAGTCAATATTACTTAGAGATAAAAGAGAAGGTACAGCTACTCCCGCGATAGCATGCGTTGTTACTAGACGAATAGCAGGCTCATCCCTTGAAATAATTAAGTTTCGTATTTCCTTAACTATCCCTTCAATTTTGGGAAGCAAAACCTGACCTTCCCTTGTTAAGCTAAACTGGCGTCTTTCATGAGTGCAAAGATCCAACCGAAAAGCTGTCTCAACCCTCTGAATAGCAGTGCTTGCAGCACTCTGGCTTAATCGATGTACTAAAGCCGCTTTTCCTAAATTTTTCAAACGAGCTGCTGATATAAAAATTTCTAAATCAACAATACGTAAATTTTTAAGAGAATTTTCAATCTTTTGCAGCGTCTTTTCCTCAAATAATTGTATTTCAGTAGAAATATCACCCAAGCTTTGCATAATAAACACCCTTATTTCAAATCGATTTTTTCGATTTTATATATCTATATAATCGACAATACAAATAAAACCCAATAAAATATTCTACCCTTTTTGATACAGGAGTCTATTCCATGAATAAAAAATCAGGTATATTACAGTTTTTTCAATGGCTATGTCGATTCAACTTTGGCACATTCGAAAAAGAAGAGTTTAAAAAATTTTTACGTATGGGGTTGATTTTTGCCCTCATTATTGGGGTTTATTGGACACTGCGGCCATTGAAAGACTCTATTTTCATTCAACTCGTTGGAAAGTTTCAGCTCCCGTTTGCAAAAACCATTTCCGTTCTAGCCCTGCTACCCCTTGTGATGTTCTATACAAGACTTTTAGAAAAGACCTCTCGCGAAAAAATGCTGATTATTCTCCCTGCTTTTTACGGAATGGGAATTCTCTGTTTTAGCCTGATAATGAATCTCGTACAAAGCTCTTTGGAAGAACTATCCAATATTTCCCTTTTTTATTCAGCTAGCCTCAAATCATTAGGATATTTCTGGTACTTATTTGTTGAAAGCTTCGGTTCTTTAGTAATAGCCCTATTTTGGGCATTTGCTGCTGATACAACAAACCCTATTCACGCAAAAAGAGGATTTCCTCTAGTTGTTGCAATTGGACAGATTGGAGGAATCATTTTTCCTTATAATATAGGAGGATTACCTCATAGGCTCCACTGCTCAACAGACTCACTTTCTATGCTATGCTTAGGTCTACTTACTCTCTTAATTATTCCACTAGTTCGTTATTTCTTAAAAACAACCCCAAAAGAATTACTCACGTCTTTTCACGAAAAAAAGGAAAAGCAAGAGAAATCAAAACAAGAACCGGGATTTTTAGAAGGACTAAAGCTTCTCCTAAAGAACCGCTATTTACTCTGCATTTTTGGCGCAAATTTTATCTATGAGGTAGTAGTCACAATTTTTGATTTTAACTTCAAAATTACTGCAGGCTCTATTTACTCTGGAGTAGCTTTAAGTAATTACCTAAGCATTTATGGATCTAGTGTAAACATGGTATCCTTGCTTTGCCTAATTCTGGGAATTAGCAATATAACCCGTTTTTTGGGAGTTGGAATTGCTCTTGCAGCAATGCCCCTCATTGTAGGTTTTGCTTTATTTGGTTTTATGAGCCTAAATACACTCCCCTTTTTATTTGCTTTAATGGTTGGTTCCAAAGCTATTAACTACGCTTTAAATGGCCCGGCTTTAAAACAGCTATATATTCCAACAACCCCTGATGTGAAATTTAAATCTCAGGCTTGGATTGAAACATTTGGCTCCCGCTCTTCTAAACAAGCAGGATCTGTATTCAATATGTCTTTAGAGCCAATACAAGAAGCATTTGGAGCTACACTAGGCAGAACTTACTACTTAGCTCTCAGCGGAGTACTATGTTTCCCCCTACTTGCCCTATGGCTAATTATTGCTATTTTCCTGGGAAATTCCTTCAAAAAGGCTATTGCTTCCAATGAAACTGTTTGTTAGCGAAATCTCAGAAAATTACAGACGAAACCTACCTAATTTTGAATATATAGAAGCTTTCGATAACAAAAGGTTGTCAAAAGAAAGCAGCGGATTTCAAGTTTGAGAAATCAAGGATTCCGGCCTATTTACGGCAACTTTCTTGAGAAAGAATTAAAGAATAGATACATTTGCTCCTATATTGTAAATTTCAAAACTCATGAATCGATCAGATAAACATTCTTATTTACCTATAATCGACCTCCATTGTGATTTATTAGGATGCATAGAATATGGTCAGGGGAAATATAACTTTGATAGCCCCGAATTGAATTGTTCTTTGCCACAACTTTCTGCAGGAAATGTAAAGTTACAGGTGTTGGCTGTTGCTGCGATTACAGGCAAAGATTCCTCCCTGACAGGAAAAAATCAAATCAATCTATACAAAAAGTTGCTAAAGACTCGGTCAGATGAAGTGGGCCCGTTTCAGCAGTTCATTTCTAACTCAAAAAAAATATACTTTCTTTTGGGTATTGAGAATGCCTCTACCCTTTTGGATGAGCATGAAAATTTAGAAATTTTATTTGAACGGATTGAAAGGTACCAGGCTTTAGAAAAGATATTGTATGTTAGCTTAACTTGGAATCAAGAAAATCGTTTTGGAGGAGGTAATCTTTCTTCTACTGGGCTTAAAGATGATGGAAAAGTTCTTTTGCAATATCTAGACAGAAAAAATATCGCTATTGATTTTAGTCACACCTCTGATGCACTTGCATGTGATATCCTAGATTTTGTTCAAAATAAATCGTTAGATATCCCATTAATTGCAAGCCACTCTAATTATCGTTCAGTCTGTAATGATAAGAGAAACCTACCAACTGATATCGCAAAAGAAATCATTCGTCAAAATGGAATTATCGGCTTAAACTTTGTACATAGATTTGTAGGTAAAAAACCAGAAACCTTTATTGATCATATTAAGCATGCAGTTTCTATTGGAGGGGAAAACTCAATCAGCTTAGGAGCGGACTTTTATGGAGGACTTAATGTCTCCGCAGAATTGTGTCCAGGAAAAACTCCTATCACATTCTTTTCAAAATATGCAAACTCTGGATCATACCAAGTCTGGTTAGATTTGTTGAAAAAGGAGTTCTCAGGGGATTTTATCAAAAAAATTTGCTATCAAAATGCTAAAAATTTCCTAAATCGAGTTTTCTCTAATCAGCATTCTTGGACGCCTACGTTAAAGATGCTTCAAAATCTTTAATGCGGAGACCTAGCTTAGCATTTCCTTCGATTAGCTCTTTCATTGCAACATCATTAGGCAGCTGACTTTTTTGATAATGACGCATAGCGTCTGTTATAAACTCCGGGCCCTTCACTTGTACCTCTCCTCGAATAAACTGCTTTAACCAAGTGGCAGCATCTAAGAGGTCATTAATCACAACATCGCTCAAAGACTCTACAAATGGATGAACCCAATTTTGCACTCTTACACCAAGTAACTTTACTTCCTGTTTTTGATAGTGAGTATTTTTTGGAGCCAGCGTCAAGACAGGAATACGATTCATTTTGGCCCACATCATCTCTGCGCCTACTCCCAAACCCCTTCTTTCCCGCGCATCCACCAAAATAATATCAGCGAAATACACCTGCGTCATATCTCTCTCAAATACTGATTTTTGATCAGAAAGATCGTCAGTTCGCATTGCTGGGTTTAAAAAAGTTAATTTACATGGATGTACTGCCTGAGCAAGAAATACTTGATCATCATGAGTCCAAAAAATTTCACTTTCCTTCTCATGCCCTTTTTGAATATTTCCTGCTAAATAAATAGCTATTTGTGCATCTTTCATTGAGTGTCTCCCGAGACTTGCTTGAACCGTGAAACTGTGTCTCCATCCAACTCTATATTTTCTAAAAACATGCTAAGTGGCCTCGACCAAACATCCTGATTTCCATTGAGGTCTTGATAAATCACTACCTCTTCAAGCGTCTCGCTATTACGCCCGACAGAAAGCAATTTATACCCATTACCCTTATAGTTTTCATAGATTGATCCAGGAACTAAAGAATCGGCTGCCTTGGAAAATGGCTCTAAACTCCTACTTTCTGGAGGATTTGGAGGGTTATAGTAGCAACGCAATTCCTTCATCTTCCCATCTTCAATTTGAATAAAGTCAACCCCATAAAGAGTCAAAGCATCCAAAGTTATCTGGAACTCTAAAATACCGGTATTTCCATCTTCAAAAGCAATGATGGCCAGAGCCGGAATCGAACCGGCGACACAAGGATTTTCAGTCCTCTGCTCTACCGACTGAGCTACCTGGCCTTATCTTCTAAGATAAAGAAGCCAAGGATAGTCAGGGTAAGAAAATGTTACAAGGGAAATAAATTTTAGGCTGCATTAGAGAGCCTTTTTGAAACCCTATCTAGAGAACTCTCTTTCTCTTGGATTTGAATCATATCGCGAAGAATATACAAAGCTTCTCTCATTTGCAAATCCTCTTTAGGGAAAATAGAAGCGGGATCTAAAGAAATAGCCTCCTTGTTTTGCAGCTTCTCTTTTATCTTTTGCTGTTTTCGTAGAAAATCCTGAAATTTAGAGCTATTTTGCAGTCTCTTCCTGCTATTTTCTTGTAGAAGGGGGAGCATCTTTCTCCAGACTGTGATCTTTTTTTGCAAAAAAGGTAAATAATTACTTTGAAACCACCTTTTATGCCTTTCCTCTAAATCTTGTAACGTATCCGCATAGGCCGCTTCTAGGTGATCTACAGAAAGAGGATACTCTAAGTATTTCTCCCCTATATTAAAAGGAGCAAAAGCGGAAGGAACCACTATATCTGCTAGTACTCCTTCTATCTGGGTAGATCTTCCGGATACCGTATAATACCTTCCCACTGTCACTTTAAAAAAGTACTCCGCATTTTTATCTGTTATGGTTTGGTACTGGATAGAACCTTTCCCATAAGTTGTTTTATCTCCCACGATGATAGCAGCTCCATAGTCTTGCAAAGACTGCGCTACAATTTCTGCTGCCGAAGCAGATAATTTTGAGGTGAGAATAACCAAAGGACCGCTGTAATAGGCGTGAGTATCAAATTTACGAAGATAATGGACTTCATTCTTCCCATATTTTGAAATCGCTACTACTCCACTTGATATAAAAACCCCTGCTACCTTCACTGCCTGACTTAAAAAGCCCCCAGGATTATCCCGAAAATCTAAGACAATACCTCGAATAGGAGCAATATTTTCTAGGGCTTTTAACGCTCTTTTTAAGTCTTTTTCACTAGTAATGCCGCTAGAGCTTTCATAAAAGGAAGGGAGAACAATTTTAGCTAGGATCCCTCCTTTGCAAGGCTCGTAGCTATACTGAAGACGATCTTGCTCCATGACAATGGGTTTTTTTTCTAGAAAAAGGGAGATCACTTCTCCTGAGTTTTTTCCCTTCTTCACTTTCAAAAAAAGCTTCCCCTTTGCTTGATTCATCTCTTGTAAGACCACATCAAATCCTACTTTCTCTACAGATTTTTCATTCACTTGTAAAAGAATGTCTTCTACTTCAATCTGCTTAGAGCTAGCAGCTGGCCCATGAGGAACCACGGCTGTGATAATAAATCCCTCTATCCCTTCTGCTAGAACAACTCCAATCCCTTCAAACTGTTTTTCTAGACCCATTCTTAGTTCATTTGCTTCTTCTCTGCTAAAAAAAGAGGTATGGGCATCCAGGCTTTTAGCAAATGCCTTGACAAGGCGGAGAGCTTTATACTTTTCCCCTTTTTCCCCCTTAGAGAAATAGGGCAGCTCTTGTTTTGCTATTTTTCTTTCATAAAGAACTACAAGCTTTTCTCTTTTCTCTAGAGAGTCTATACCCCCTCTCTTCTCATGAAACTGAAAAAACCGAGCCATTCTCCCCCAATTTTTCCCTCTTAGCTCTTTTTCGGTTTTGGCAAAGCCTAGCTCTTTTTCCGTTTTAGCAAAATAAGGAGAGAGAGTTACAGACTCTCTCTCCTGCTCTGCTAGAACATAGCTTTGAGCCTTCTCAATACGAAGATTACGAGATCTGATTATTGCTCTTTGGATCAAAAGGTCTAAAGTTTGAAAATCGGAAAAGTCCCCCTTTTTCATCCTCTCCATGACTTGAATAGCCTGCTTTTGATTCATGGTAAAATAAGGGAGGACTTCCTCCTCGTAAAAGTAAACCTTCTCTGGATCAAACTGCTCTATATAGATCCTAAAGGATCTTCTTACTATGGTGGGGGTAATATCTTTATTTTCTACATGAAACTGCATTAACCGCTTCATTATCTTGGGGACTTCTTCCATGGTCAAAGTCCCTTGGGAAAACCCTAAGTTACAAACACAAGCAAAGAGAAATAAAGCTTTTTTTATCATATGCACTTCATAAAGTTGTGATTAATAAAGGTGGGAGGTTGCTAGAGCATATAAGGCCGGTTTTATAACCCAAACTTAAGCGTCGTAAGCTTGACCTAACTCCACAACCTCCTAAAGGGATTTTAGTTTTTATTTTATTAACTTTTCAAGTTAATTCTAATTAATATTTTATTAGTAATTAAACTTAAATTAATTAAAAAAGTTTTTAAATTAAAAACAAACAACACAAAAAGCTTGCGAGACCTAATGGAGGTATTTCTTTTTGCTAATAATTCGTTTCCAAGATATATTGGACGTTCTTGATGTGTTTCATTTTAGGAGCAGGCTAGATGCCAACAATAAACCAGCTGATAAGAAAAGAAAGAACCCACAAAAATCCGAGAAAGAAGTCTCCCGCTCTACAGAAGTGTCCCCAAAGAAGGGGCGTTTGCTTGCAAGTAAAGACGAAGACTCCTAAGAAACCCAACTCTGCTTTGAGAAAAGTAGCCTGGGTAAAACTCTCTAACGGACAGGAAGTTATCGCTTATATCCCAGGAGAAGGTCATAACCTTCAAGAGCACAGTATCGTTTTAGTAAGAGGGGGACGCGTTAAAGACCTACCTGGGGTTCGCTATCATATCGTTCGAGGGGCACTAGACTGCGGCGCTGTAAAAGACCGAAAACAAAGTAGATCAAAATATGGGGCGAAAAGGCCTAAGTAACCGTACATAAGGATGTGAAGAATGTCTAGAAGACGTAGAGCAGAAAAAAGGGAAATAGCATCTGATCCTCTATACAAAAGCGAAGCAGTGGCCAGATTTGTGAACTGCCTCATGATAGGAGGAAAGCGTTCTTTGGCTCAAAGAATTCTTTATTCTGCTATGGAGGATTTCAAAAAGAAAATCCAGGCAGAAAATATCTTAGAAGCATTTGAGCAAGCGCTTGAAAATGCAAAACCCTTTCTAGAGGTAAAGTCTAGGAGAATTGGAGGAGCTACTTTCCAGGTTCCCGTTGAAATAGCGCCTTCCCGAAGAGCCTCTTTGGCTATGAGATGGATTATTACTAATGCAAAGAACAAGCCTGGAAGATCTATGATCCAGGGTCTTAGCATGGAGCTTTCTGACTGTTATCAAAACCAGGGCTCTACTATCAAGAAAAAAGAAGAAGTTCACCGAATGGCAGAAGCGAATCGAGCTTTTGCCCACTACAAGTAAGAGATATGGCAAAGAGAGCAGAAAAGGATAAGTTATCCAATGTAAGAAACATTGGAATCATGGCCCACATTGATGCAGGGAAAACTACCACTACAGAGAGGATTCTGTTTTATTCTGGAAAATCCCATAAGATAGGAGAGGTTCATGAAGGGGCAGCTACCATGGATTTCATGGAGCAGGAGAAAGAAAGAGGTATAACCATCACCTCCGCTGCTACCACTATCTATTGGGGAGACTGTAAAGTTAATATCATTGATACTCCAGGGCACGTTGATTTTACCGTAGAGGTGGAAAGGTCTCTTCGAGTTTTAGATGGAGCGGTTGCTGTTTTTTGCGCTGTGGCAGGAGTACAGCCTCAATCGGAAACGGTCTGGAGACAAGCAGACTCTTATGGAGTTCCTCGGATTGCCTTTGTGAACAAGATGGATCGTACGGGAGCTGATTTTTTTTCTGCTGTAGACTCTATGAAAGAAAGGCTAGCTGCTAATGCTATAGCAGTTCATTGCCCTATTGGAGAGGGAGCTGAATTCAAAGGCCTTGTAGATCTTATCTCTGAGCAAGCCTACGTCTTTAACAATGAGTCTATGGGAGCCGAATACGAGATAGCAGAAATTCCAGAAGACTTGAAAGAAAAGTGTGCTTCTATGCGTTCTCTTCTTTTAGAAGAACTTGCTACTTTAGACGAAGGAAATGAGGTTTTTTTAACAAAAGTCTTGGAGGATCCTGAATCTCTTACTGTGGAAGAGATTCACCAAGTGATTCGAAAAGGAGTTATAGAGAACAAATTCACCCCTGTTCTTTGTGGAAGTGCTTTCAAAAATAAGGGAGTTCAGCAAATTTTGGATGCTATTGTTTCTTGGATGCCCTCCCCTATAGACCGAGGAAATATCAAGGGAGTTAATCTAGACACTGAAGCAGAGATATCTATCGAACCAAAAGATGATGCTCCGCTAGCTGCTCTAGCTTTTAAGGTAGCAACTGATCCTTACGTAGGAAGAATTACTTTTATTCGGATCTACAGTGGCACTTTGGAAAAGGGTATGACTCTGATTAACACAGCAAAAGACGGAAAAAGGGAAAGAGTTTCTCGTCTTCTACAAATGCATGCGAATCAAAGAGAGGACAAAGAAGCCTTTTTCACAGGAGACATTGCTGCTTGTATTGGGCTAAAAAATGCCACTACAGGCGATACTCTTTGTAATGAAGATAACCCTCTTATTTTGGAACAGATGCATTTTCCAGAGCCTGTTATTTCTATGGCTATTGAGCCTAAATCGAAGGCTGATAGAGAAAAGCTTTCCACAGCTCTAAGCGCTTTATCAGAAGAAGATCCCACTTTCCGGGTTTCTACCAATGAAGAAACAGGGCAAACTATCATTTCAGGGATGGGAGAGCTTCACTTAGAAATCTTAAAAGATAGAATGTTTCGGGAATTTAAGGTAGAGGCTAATGTCGGCAAGCCCCAAGTTTCTTATAAGGAAACTATTACCAAACCAGGAAAGACAGAAACCAAGTTTGTAAAACAGTCAGGTGGTAGAGGGCAATACGCTCATGTTTGTCTAGAAATAGAGCCAAATGCCCCTGGAGAAGGAAATAAAATTGAGAATAAAATTGTAGGGGGCGTTATTCCCAAGGAATATATTCCTGCTGTAATCAAAGGAATCGAGGAAGGGCTTGCTACGGGAGCTTTGGCGGGATATAATTTGGTAGACACAAAAATTCGCATTGTATACGGCTCTTATCACGATGTAGACTCAAATGAGATGGCTTTTAAGATATGCGCTTCTATGGCTATCAAGGACGCTGCGAAAAAATGCAACCCTGTTATCCTAGAGCCTATCATGAAAGTAGAAGCAACAACTCCTGAGGAATATATGGGTGATGTGATTGGCGACTTAAACCGAAGAAGAGGAAAAATCTTAGGTCAGGATAGCAAAAAAGGGGTTACGGTAGTTCTCGCTGAAGTTCCTTTAAGTGAGATGTTTGGCTACTCTACCCAGCTCCGTTCCATTACTTCGGGAAGGGCCAGTTATACCATGGAACCCGCCCAGTTTGAGAAGGTTCCCAGTAAAATCCAGGAAGAGATCTTAGCAAAATAAAGAAGGAATTATGACTAAACAGACTACTACTAAAGTACAAAAAAAAATTCGGATCCGTTTGAAGGCCTATGATCAGAGGGCTTTAGATAGATCTACTGCTGATATTATAGAAACCGCAAAAAGAACGGGAGCTCGGGTTGTAGGCCCCATTCCCCTTCCTACTAAGAGAGAGATTTATACTGTGTTAAGATCCCCTCACGTAGACAGAAAATCAAGGGAACAGTTTTCTATTCATACTCATATGAGGATGCTTGATATCATCCCTACCCCGGATACTATCGATAAGCTAAAAGTCCTTCCTGTGGCAGAAGGAGTCGATATTACCATTAGAGCTTAGAAATTTGAGCTCGTCTGAATATCCAGGCTATTTCTCTGAAAAGGGGCTGGGCTTTCTTGGAAGATTTTCTTTTCAAAGACTTTTCCTTCCTTAAAGCGAATGAGATAGTGCCTTTCTTCCTGATTTATCGTGTTTGCGTAAATTCTCTCCACATATTCGTATTCCACCACCCCATTTTCTTTTTTTCTCACTAGATACGGCCTGCCTAGTTTTTCCCTCACTTCTTGGCAGCTCTCCCCCAAAGAAACTCCCGAAAAACTATCCATAGTAACTATTTTATGTCCCATACTACAAGAAAATAAGAAAAGGAAAACACCAAAGAAAATTCCTTTTCTAGTTAATTTTTTAACCAAATTTCCCCCTGAATTTGTGTTCTAAATTGATCGCTAGAAGAAACATATTCTGCATACATACGATAACACCCCTCTTTTATCAGGCTATATGTTTCAAACCCTTCAAAATTAAGCTCATTATTTCGAAACTCCCAGGCGACATTTTTTTCATCAAAAACTCCCTTACCAACTACCTTTCCCACGTTTTGATTTTCCATTTCCACAGAAAACGTCTTAGGTTGAAAATCAAAAAAAACTATCTCATTTCTCATACCTTCAGAAAGCCCTTGGATTTGGATTTCCTGTACACATTGGACCTTTCCCGCTAGATCTTTTCCCGCTATGCTCCAATCTGCCAAAAATTTCAAGTTTTCTTCTACCATGTTTAATAGAATTTTCCCTTCCCCCGTCCACTTTCCTGGGAAAAAAAGAAATCCGTGTTTACTATTTTGCTTATCCATCAGAACATAAACCTTCTTATATATATACTTTGTAAAATCCCCAGGGCTGCCATAGTTACTAAAACAGAATTAGAACCATAGGTTAACAAAACCAAAGGGACCCCTGATATAGGTAAAAAGCCACACATCATAGCTGTATTCATTACCATATGCATTGCAAGATAGACAGTCAACCCTGAAGCTAAAAAAGATCCATAGGTATCTTTTGCACAAGAGCATGTATAAAAACCCCGATAAACAACTCCTAAGAAAATAATGAGCAAAAAACCCATTCCCAAAAGACCAAATTCTTCTCCAAAAGAGGAAAAAACTGAATCAGTGTGGGGAGCTGGGAGCCATTTTTGCGAAGAAAAAGTTCCTTTTTTCCAGCCGATTCCTTGAATTCCTCCAATAGCAATAGCAGTCTTAGAAGCCCTTTGATGGTATGTATCAGGGTTCAATCTTTCAAACTGATAGGGTTTCATAAATTTAGTAAAGTAAGGTTTCATATTCTGATGGGAAAGGATTCCTAAAAAAACGGCTATTACAAAGAGAAAAATCAAAGAAAACCCCCATAAATAACACCGAAATAATCTTCGGTGCAAACCTCCTAAATAGGCCATAATTAAAAAAATAGGTAAAAGGACTAAGGCTGAGCCTAAGTCAGGCTGCTTTAAGATAAGCAAAAAAGGGCATAAAAGCAGAAGAGTAAGCTGTAAAGAACAAGAAAGTCGATTCATAGTTTCTGTTTTTCTTTCTAAAAACCATCCAAGAGCAAGAACTACCACCAACTTTGCATATTCAGAAGGCTGAACTGTCATCTTCAGAAAAGGAATATAATACCATCTATGGACTTGATTCATGGCACTGGTAAAGTAAAGTCCTATTAGGGAAAAAATCATAAAAAGATACAAAAACCATGTCCACTCTCTCAACTTTTGATAGTCAAACCCTGCAAAAAAGAAAAATATTCCCCATCCTAAGATAAAAGCTCGAATCTGACTCTTTACGCACCTTGTAAAAAAGAAAAAAGAGCTATTTTCTTGTGTAGTAGAGCTGATGATCAGAAGAGAAAAAAGCATCAAAAGAAAAATAAGAAAAAGAACTTTCCCATCGATTCGGGAAAAATATTTAGAGCTCCACATGGTTCTTCCTAAAAATCTTCACTTAAGTCTATTTGAGGTAGATCTTTAGCTTAGATTAATAGGAAAGGGCTTTTCTCCAAACAGAAATTGCTTTTTCCTAAACCTCTTCCTAATTCAGATCGACTAACTACTCAAACCAAAACCGAATCGCTCTTACGCTGTATTGTAATTTTTTTCCTTGTTCAGATCTTTATTTACCCAGTAGACTACCCAGAGTTGGTCTTAAATATGCCTATAACTTATATCCACCTAGATACCCTACCTTCCACTCAAGATTGGGCGAAAAAAGAAAGAGCTTCTTTTAACAAAGAATCTCTTGTGTGTGTAGTAGCAAAAAAGCAGACAAAGGGAAGGGGGAAATTGCTACGCCCTTGGATCTCATCCGAAGGCGATATTTCAGCTACATACTGCTTTTATCTACCCAGAGAAACAAAAGATCTTTTTAGCCTAGCCCAATTACTTTCTTTAAGCCTTGTCAGACTTCTTTTACAAAGAAATCTCTCTCCTCAGCTAAAATGGCCCAATGACATTCTTCTTTCAAAAAAAAAACTAGCTGGAATTCTGTGTGAAACTAGTTTAGAAGGTTCAGATTACCAAGTTTTTTTAGGATTAGGAATGAATGTAAATCAGGATTTTTCCTCTTTACAAAAGATTGATCAACCCGCTACCTCTCTTTGGGTTGAAACAAACCAAAAAGAAAATCCTTTAACCCTATTAGAGGAATTAGAACCTTTTTTTTTAGAAGATCTTGCCTTATTTCGGGAAAAAGGTTTTTCTGCTTTTTATAAAGAATACCAAGCTTTTCTTGTCTTTTTAGGAGAAAAAATCCGCTGCTTAGAAGGAAAAAAAGTGTATGAAGGCCTTTGTGAAGGAATCAATTCTTCCGGAGCCTTACTCCTTCGTACTTTAGAAGGCTCTTTGAAAACCCTTTATTCAGCAGATATTCTTTACACACGAGTCTAAAACCCAGAAACAAACCCCTTACTTATAGCTCTGGAATTACCCGAATAGAGGGATAAAGGTGCGTTTGTAAGATATTTTGGATGGCAGAAAGCGTTGATCCCGTGGCAGCGTAGCATCCTGTACAGCTACCAGAATAACGGATCGTTAGCTCCTCTTTTTCACTAAGTCCAACTACCTCCACTCCTCCCGCATCAAGTTCTATATAAGGACGAATTTTTTCTTCCAAGACTCTTTGGATAAGAGAAAGTTTTTTTTCTAAAGGATAAGAAGGCCAATCTTCTAAAACTTGAGGCTCTTCTTCTAAAAGCAAAGGAGTCTGTTCAAAGTTATCTGCAAAAGGAATATCTAAACACTCGTAAACTGCCTTATCTAAGGCTTCCAAAATAAGGTTATAAAAAGAGGCCCATTGGATAGGAAACGTACCTTGAATTCCCGCTGTTTTTTCCAAAAGATCAGAAGAAATACGAGAAGCTTGATCGTAGGTTTTCCGTATTAAAATGGAACTGGTAATTTCTAAAAAAGCAAGAAGAGGCGTCTCTCCTATGGCTTGATAAGAAACATCTGAAATGACCCCATCTTGTTCATCTACTAACCAAAAAAAACAAATCTCGGAAAATTCCTTCTTTGCTCTCCCTGTTACAAGTCTCATTCCTGGTTTCGTCTTGGTAAAAGACCCACAAAAAGAAAGAGATAATAAGGCTTCTCTCATCTTTTCTGTATATAAAGACCAGCTCACAAGGCCTCCACAAAAAGCTTCAGCTTCTCCACTACTTCTTTGAGAAGGGTGACTCCTTTATGAATCTGCTCTTCTGTAGTATATCGAGAAAAAGAAAAACTAGAAAGGAAGGGACTCAAGTCCTCTTTCCCTATTTGTCTAAAAAAGTCATCTAACAAAGGAGTCTGCTCTGGAATGTACATTTTCTTCTGGTTTAAATAAAAAGCTAGCGTCTCTTTAGGAATCTTAGGAAAATAAAAGACCGAAGTATTCGGAAGTCTGAGCTCTTTTTCAAACATTCTCTTTGCTCCTGGAATTTCTTGTAAAACTTTTTTTTCAAAAAGATCTCTAAGTGTCCCCATTTGTAGTCCAGCTCTATCTAAATAGAGAAGAGCTTGTTTAAAAGCTGCGCTTGCTACAGCAAGCAAGGGTATACTCCATTTTTTCTGAGAAAAGTGGGGAGACAAAAAATGGGGTTTTTTCATCAAAAAAAAACTCTCTTGGGAAAGAGCATGAAGCGGCCATAGCTCAAAATGAAGAAAAGAAATAGAAAGCTCTTTATAAAAAAGAAAAGTTTTTCCCACACAAAAAGTGGCATCCACATAAAGATCCACCTGCTTTTCTCTACACAAAAGAGAAATATCTTCTACAGGCTGTAAAATTCCTGAAAAACTCTCTGCCCAGGGGATCATAATTAAGGCGGTTTTCGAAGATATCTTCTCTTCTAACTGTCCAAGATCAAAAAGACCCCTTTCTTTCTCCCTAGGGATTTCCCAAATAAGGCAACCTCTTTCCTCCAGTTTTTTCCAAATAGCAGGATATTCTTTCTTAGAAGAGACAAAAAAATGGTTCTTCCCCTCTAAAAGGGTTTTTTCTAAAAAAAGTTGCGAAATCAGTTTTTCTACTACTTCTTCTTTTCTGCCAGAAAACAGGGCCGTTTCCTCTTCTTCTGCTTGTACTAACTCAAAGAGGGGTTTTAATAAAAAAGAAATCTCTTTGCGAGACTTTTCTCCTAAAAAATGCTCTGAAGTAGCGTCAACCCAATAACTAGAGAACAGAGAAAAAGCCTCTTTTGCAGAAGAAGCCAAAGGAGAGGACCTGTGATTGTCAAAAAATATTTCCATCTTCTCTTTTATACTTCCCCTTAAGATACCTATAGATAATAGGCTCTCCTGTGGGAATTTCAAGCCCTAAAATTTGTTCTTCACTAAAGTCTTCCAGCTTCATCAAAATGGCTCTTAAAGAATTCCCATGTGCAGACAAGAAAACATTTTTCTTTTTCCTTAAAAAGGGTTCTATTTTTTCAAAAAAATAAGGAAGAGCCCTGTTTGCTGTGTCTTCCAGACTCTCTCCCGAAGGAGGTGCTATAGAAAAGCTTCTCCTCCACATCTCTACCTGTTTTTTTCCATATTTTTTCCGAGTAGCCTCTTTATTAAGCCCTTGTAATTTCCCGTACATTCTTTCATTGAGCCTCCAGGAGCTATACACAGGAATTACCCCCTCTTTGGTAGCTCTACTATGAATTTCAGCCCATTTCACTCTCTTTTTATCAGGAGAAACAAAAACAGGTGTCTTTTTACAAGTATGGGAAAGCATTGCCAGAAAAAGAGTCATATGAGCTCTGACTAAAGAAGAGGTAAAAATAACATCAATGGGAATATTTTGGATTTTTCTTCCCCCCTGCAGGGCTTCTTCTACTCCTTTCTTGCTCAAAGGAACATCTACCCATCCTGTAAATAAATTTTTTTGATTCCACACAGATTCTCCATGTCTCATCAAGATAAGAAGAGAATTCTCTCTGGGAGATGCTTTCATTTTACCTCTTTTTCTGGTATCCTATCAGGAAATGTTTTTTCTAGCATCTTATGAGACTCTCTAAAGCTTTAGCACAAGCAGGCCTAGCTTCCCGAAGAGCCGCGGAAAAGTGGATTCAAGAAGGAAAGGTATCGGTAAATGGGACCCCTATTTTCCTTCCCGAGACCCAAGTTAATTGGGAAGAAGATGAACTCACCTTAGAAGGAAAAAGGCTAGAAAGAGAAAAAAAACACTATTTTTTATTTCATAAGCCTAAAAATACCTTCTCTTCCTGCAAAAGGAGAGGCCAAGAAAGGCTTGTTCTCGATTTTTTTCCAAAGCATTTGCGTCTTTTCCCTGTGGGAAGACTAGATAAAGACACAACAGGGCTTCTCTTAATAACCAATGATGGACTCTTCAGTCAAAAGGTAATTCACCCGAGCGCAAATAGAGAAAAAGAGTATTACATTACAACTTCTTTTCCTCTGCAAGAAAACCAAATAGAAAACATCAAAAAAGGGCTTTTTTTACAGGGACAAAAGCTCATTCCTGTAAGGGTAGCAAAACTTAACAAAAAGCTTCTTTCTGTCACGGTAAAAGAGGGAAAAAAAAGAGAGGTAAGGCATATGGCGAAAAAAGCAGGGATTTTTTCCTTTTCCTTGAAAAGAATTCGAATAGATACCCTTCATCTGGGTCGGTTAAAAGAGGGGCAGTATCGTTGTTTAACCCCTTCTGAAATAACTTCTTTTTTCGATTAGAACCTACACCTTAAAAAAACCAAGCTTGGAGGCGTTAATGTATAAGAGACTCCTATTTTTTATTATCGCCGTCTGCAGCTTAGCTTTTGCTTTTTTCTACCTTGTCCAATCCTTTACCAGTTCTTTGAGTACAGAAACTCCTTGCGCTTTTTGTAACTATAAGATCTTAAACCGGCAAAAGTTTTATGAAGATGATTTAGTCATCGCTTTATATACCCATAAGCCTATTGTACCAAGCCATTTCCTTATTCTTCCTAAAAGACACGTGGAAAGACTAGAAAAGATTTCTCCAGAAGAGATGTCTCGCATCCATCAGGTAATGGTTAAAATCCAGCAAGCTTCACAACAGGTATTTCAAACATCTCCTTACCTGATTCATCAAAAAAATGGTCGAGAGGTAGGACAAAGCGTCCCTCATGTACACTTCCATCTCATTGCAAAATCCCCAGGAGATACTTCCCTTGCAAAGTTTATCATAAATCTACTCCTAGCCCATTTGAAAAATCCGATACCTCTTAAAGAAATGCAAAACATCACAGAAAAAATGAAAATGGCTATGGAGACTCTTCCCTCTACCTCTTCAAATTCGCAAAATGTTTTTCCAAAAAAATAGATAAAATGAAGGTAGACTTTTTTCTTTTGCTTCCTTAAATTCCCCTGCTATTAAAAAGGAGGTTTTACTTATGGCAGCGCCTTTGTCTTATAACCAAGAAGTTACTATAGCCGCTGGTGAACAATGGGAATCACCTATTAGTAGTCAATTTGGAGAGTCTTGTTTCTTCATAAAAAATGAGTCAGATATCCCAATCAGGATAGCCTTAGTTTTGAAGCTTGCTTCTTCATCTGTATTGGTTTCCTATGAAAAAGATAACGAAAAACAAACTCTAATAGCCTCCTTAGAAAACGCGCATCGCTTCAGATTTACTGCTATATCCGAGGAAGATAAAGCATTGCAACAGCAATTAGGCGCTATTTCACAAATATTTGGAAAGAGTATGTCGGGGATTGCCTCCTATAAACTAGAGCCGATTAGGTCGGAGATAGAGCTTTTAAAGGACGAGATGAAACTTCTCGAAATAAGTTAGAGGATTATTTTCTCCTAAAACGCGAAAAACTCAAGGGATTCTTAGGAAAAAGATCCTTGGCTATTATCTAAAATCTTCGAGGTGGACTTTTCAGGAAAAATTAGATAGATTTAGGAGAAAAAGAACTTTAGACCATGTTGAATTTTGCTAAACTCTTCGGAAAGTCCCCTTTTGCTCCTTTGCAAAGCCATATGCAAAAAGTGACTAAATGTATCGACGAGCTTACCTTCCTATATCAAGCTTTGGCCCAAAAAGAGGAAGGGGCTATTTTGGAGTGCAAAAAGAGAATTTCTAAACTGGAGCATGAAGCCGATCTTACCAAAAATGATATTCGAAATCATCTCCCTAAAAGCATTTTTTTGCCTATTGACCGATTTCAACTTTTGGAAATCTTAGCCTTACAAGATGCTCTTTCTGATAAAGCAGAGGATTTAGCCATCACAGCTACACTGGCTCCCCTGCATGCTTTTTCCCAGTACGAAAAAGAAATACGAGTGCTTTTTGAAAAAAATATAGCAGCTTTTCACGGAGTAAAGAAGGTAATTGAAGAAATGGATAGCCTTTTACAGAGCTCTTTTGGGGGTTTAGAAGGGCAAAAAGTAAAGACTATGATTGAAGAAGTTGCTTATTTAGAGCATGAAATCGATCTTCTTCAATACGACTTTTTAAAAAAAATCTATGCCCAGGCAGGAAGTCTTTCTCAGGCAGAGTTTCATCTTTGGATTACTTTGGTGAGAGAACTAGGAGAGATTTCCAATCTTTCTGAAAAGCTAGGAAATCGCATAAGGATGATTTTAGAAATAAAGTAATTGCAATGGATTTATTTCTGCTTTTCAAAGGACTTACCCTGCTGTTTGGCTTCTATATGGCTTGGAACATCGGAGCCAACGATGTAGCTAATGCCATGGGCACCTCTGTCGGCTCCAAAGCCTTGAGTCTTACCAAAGCGGTGGTTCTAGCTGCTCTTTTGGAGTTCTCAGGAGCTTTTTTTGTAGGATCTTCTGTTTCAGAAACTATCCAAAAGGGGATTGTCAATCCGGAGATTTTTGCTCAAGATCCTTTTTCCTTTGTTGTGGGAATGCTTTCTGCCCTTTTAGCCACAGGCCTTTTGTTACAACTTGCTTCTTATTTTGGGCTTCCGGTTTCTACCACCCACGCCATTGTAGGAGCTGTAATTGGATTTGGAGCTATTGTAGGAGGAATCCAAGCCGTTTATTGGAAAGAAGTACTGGCTATTTCTACAAGCTGGGTCCTTTCCCCTGTTCTAAGTGGAATTGTTTCTTATCTTCTCTTTTCTCTTTTACAAAAAAAGATCTTTTTCTCCATGACCCCCGTAAAAGATGCTAAGAAAATAGTTCCTTTTTTTGCTTTTTTTTGTTTCGCCATCTTTGTTTTAAGCCTTCTTTATCAAGGATTATCTAATTTACATTTAAACCTTTCTCTTTCTAAAGCGCTTTTTCTTTCTTGCCTTGTAGGAGTTTTGGCTTTTTTCTTTTATTTCTTCCTCATAAAGAGAATAGCTCCCCAAGACCCCTTGGAAAAAAACCCTTCTGTTTCTCCACAACATCTACTGAGCTTGGAAAGAGCTATAAAACATCTGCAAAGAGTCGAGTTAAGCTCTGAGGGAAATTTGCAACAAGAAAGTGCTAAAGCATTGGAACGAATTCAAGAGCTAAAAAATCGTCTTTCTAAAGAATTTTCTTTTGGGAAAAACTATTTTCCCTATTCTCAGGTCGAAAAAATGTTTGTCTATTTACAGATTGTAAGTGCTTCTTTAGTAGCCTTTGCTCATGGAGCTAACGATGTAGCTAATGCTATAGGACCTGTTGCAGCTATCTTGGAGGTTTTAAAAACCAAGGCTATTTCCCAAAATACCCTTATCCCTAGCTGGCTTTTAGGCTTTGGAGGAATAGGCATCGTAATAGGACTAGCTACTTGGGGTTGGAGAGTCATAGAAACCGTTGGGAAAAAAATCACAGAACTAACCCCTACTAGGGGGTTTTGTGCAGAATTTGGCGCTGCTTTTACCATCTTGTTTGCTTCTAAGTTAGGCATGCCCATTTCTACCACCCATTCTTTGGTAGGTTCTGTTTTAGGAGTAGGTTTAGCTAGGGGTTTGCGCTCTATCAATTTAAGAACATTGAGAGATATAGCCCTTTCTTGGATCGTTACCATCCCTTTGTGTGCTTTTCTGAGCGTTCTTCTTTTTTACGGGATTTCTCTTTTCGCTAGATCTTAAAAAACTAAGATAACGAGAACCAATTCCAGAAAATAGAAAAAAAGGCTAGTATCAAGAACATGAACTTGGAAGAAGAAGCGGAGCTGGTTTTAAGAAAAATTAAGGGGTATTTGATATCTCAATTAGGAAAGCTGTTAGAAGAAGCCTCTTTGGAAGAGTTCTATCTCGCTTTTTGCTTTGTTTTGCGAGAAAAAGTAATGGTAAACTGGACAGCTTGCCTACAAACCTTTTCGCAAAGAAAAGACCGCATCCTTTATTTTCTTTCCATGGAATACCTTCCAGGAAGACTTCTAGGCAATAATATTAACCATATAGGTGCTTTGGATCTGGTAAAAAAAGTGTTAGAAAAAACCAAAAAAACCTTGGGAGATTTTTTAGAACAAGAACCTGATCCAGGGCTAGGTAATGGGGGATTAGGAAGGCTGGCTTCTTGTTTTTTAGACTCTCTTGCCACCCAAGAATACCCTTGTTGGGGATATGGACTTCGCTATCAATATGGTATTTTTGATCAAGAAATATGGGATGGGTCTCAAATAGAAAGACCTGACTGCTGGCTTTTAAATGAAAATCCTTGGGAGTTTCGTAAAGACAATGATGCTGCAGCCGTCTACTTTCGAGGGAAACCTCTTGCTGCTACCAATTCCCATGGGGAAGAAGTTTTTCAGCTAGAAGATTACGAAGAAGTAAGAGCCCTTCCTTATGACACCCCTATTATCGGCTATCCGAAAGAAGGAAGTTTCCCTGTTATCTCTTTAAGACTCTGGACAACTAAAGAATCTCCTAGAAATTTTGAGCTACAAAGATATAATGCAGGACACTTAGATCAGGCCGCAGAAAACACCTCTTTAACTGATGTCTTATACCCTAATGATCACCATGATATAGGAAAAAGAATTCGTTTGAAGCAGGAGTTTTTATTAGTCTCTGCCTCTTTGCAAGATATTATAAAAAGACACCTTAAGATACATGAAACCATAGATAATTTTTCCGAAAAGGTACGAATCCAAGTCAACGACACTCATCCTTCTTTAATCATTGCAGAACTTACTCGAAGGCTTGTCAAAGATCATGATATGCCGTTAGACAAAGCTTGGGAGATAACACAAACCTGCTGCAGTTATACCAATCACACCATTTTAAAAGAAGCTTTGGAGGAATGGAATGAAGATAGGCTTTTTCAGCTTCTTCCAAGACAGTATAAAATGATTCAAAAATTAAATTTTCGTTTCTGTTCAGAAATCAGAAAAAGATTCCCTAACCAAGAAGAAAAACTGCAAAAAATGTCTTTCATTGAAAGAGGGCAAGTCAAAATGGCCCACTTAAGTATCTATGGAAGCCACAAGGTAAATGGAGTAGCAGAACTTCATACAGAGATTTTAAAGAAAAGAACTTTTCCAGATTTTTATGAAATGTACCCTGACAAATTTTTAGCCATCACAAACGGAGTTACTCAAAGGAGATGGGTTCTTTATGCCAATCCTTCTCTGGCAGAGCTGATCTGTTCTAAAATTGGTACAGGATGGATCACAAACTTTGAAGAAATTCGTAAGTTAGAATCTTTTTCTACAGAAAAAGCAGTACAAGAAGCCTTTTTACAGATTAAAAAGGAGAACAAAAAAAAACTGATTTCCTTCCTTACAACAGAAAATCCTGTACGGGACTATAAAGGAAAAATCATAAGTCATTTTTCTCCTTTAAAAGAGGACGCACTTTTTGATGTTCAAATCAAACGCATCCACGAATATAAAAGACCCCTTCTAAATATCCTACACACCATCTTGCTCTATCAAGAATATAAAGAAAAAAAAAGGAAAGACCCCCTTCCTAGAATGGTGCTTTTTGCAGGGAAAGCGGCTCCTGGATATGAGCTTGCAAAAAAAATGATCCGTCTAATTTATGCCATTGCTCGTAAGATAAATGAAGATCCTGAAGTACACTCTTTTTTACGAGTTGCTTTTGTTGAAAATTACAATGTCTCTAAAGCACAAATCATCATCCCCGCAGCAGATCTTTCGGAGCAAATTTCTTTGGCAGGACAGGAAGCCTCAGGAACAGGAAATATGAAGCTAGCTATGAACGGAGCCCTCACTATAGGAACTTCTGATGGCGCCAATATAGAAATGCAACAGCAAGTAGAAAAAACCTGGTGGCCTTTTAGTTTTGGCTCTACAGAAGAAGAGATAGCTCAGATCAGAAAAACTTATAACCCTTGGGATATTTATAACCAAGACGAGTCCATTCGAGGGGCAGTAGATACTTTGAAAAATGGCTTTTTCGCCCAAAACGAGGGAGAAAAAGAAGCTTTTTATCATCTATATCAAAGCCTTTTAGAAGGAACTGTTTTCGATCCAGCAGACCGCTATTTTGTCTTAAAAGATTTTCGATCCTACTACGAAACACAAAAAAAAGTAGAAGAGCTCTACAAGCAACCTTTGAAGTGGGCAGAATTTGCTCTTCAAAATATCTCTGGAATGGGAAAATTTTCCACTGATACCTCGATAAAAAAATATGCCAAAGAAGTCTGGGGACTTAGCCCCTCTCCTTGTGATCTTGAAATACTGCATAGGCTGACTCAAGAGTGTTTTGCCATTCTTTAAAGAAGACCCCATTTTTTTAATAGATCCTTATTCTTTGTTTTCATTCCATTAAAATAACGGATCAGATCTTGATTTTTCCCTTTTAAAGTAACCAAACGAAGTTCTTTTCCTACTACAGGCTTTTCCACTAGTTTCAATTTTTTGAAAAAGCTATCCTGCAAAAAAGAAATAGCAGGAAGTCGTTCTAAAACGGCCCCTTCTATCTCTTGTTTTTCTACCGCATTCAAAAGCTGCGGATAGCTAGAATAGGTTTCTACGATTGCTTTTTTAGGAAGGTTTTTAAAAACTCCATACGGAAAATCTTTTTCTAAAAAGCCTATTTTTTCCCCTTCCATTTTCTCTAAAGAACTGAAAGGGCTTTTTTCTGTCGTTACCAGCACCATTCCTACTTGCAGAAAACCCTCTGAGAAGTCATATTTGTCCTTATAAAAGCTATAAGGCTCTAAAAAAGTAAAAATAGCCTGATATTCTTGTTTTTCTAGCCCCTCTAAAAGTCCCCTTGATGAAACATAGATCTTTTCTAAATCTTTTCCACTTTGCTTAGAAAGGGCTAAAAAGAAATCTTCTACATAACCCATTAGATAATCTTGTTTTTCCCCTAAATTAGCCTCTGTAAAACTGGGATCTATTCCTATGGAAAAGGTATGAAAAGGTCCCCTTGAACAGCTCAGAAACAAAAAAAGAAGAAAAAGCAAAGATCTCATGCAAATCTGCCTCTATTAAAATCATAAGGATATCGAAAACTTTTTCTTCTATCTATCTATTTTTCGTCTCTTCTTCTTTAGCTCGAGAAGCTAAAAGAATCAGATTTTACTCTGAAAATTCCCTATTTCTGGTAGGGTATGTCTTTTCTGAAAAAGGCCTTTTATATGAGTCAAAAAAAACTCTATATCATTGCAAACTTTGGAGGCCCTAGGGAAGAGAAAGAAATTGCTCCTTTTCTAAAAGAGCTTCTCTCAGATCCTGAGGTTATTCGAACTCCTTTTCCTCTTTTTATTCAAAAGCCTTTTTTTCAATGGGTTGCTAAAAAAAGAGCAAAAACCGTCCTCAAAGAATATCAAAAAATGGGAGGAAAATCTCCTATTTTTGAAGACACAGAACAAATCGGCTCTATGGTAAAAGAGCTGTTACAAGAGGATCTATTATGTTTTCACAGATATCTACCTTCTACCCACACCTTTTTTTTTCAAAGAGTAAAAGAGATAGCTCCTTCAGAAACTATCGTTTTTCCTATGTTCGCTCAATTTAGTTATACCACTACAGGAAGCATTGCTAAATTCTTTTATGAAAAAATGCCTTATAAAGAACGGCTAAAATGGGTTTTCTCTTATGCCTCTCAGGAGCCTTTTGTACAATGTTTTGTAGAAAAGATCCAAAAAGCTCTCCAAGACGCGCAGTTTACCCAAGAAAATACCTTTTTTCTTTTTTCCTGCCATGGACTGCCTTATGAATATGTGAAAAAAGGAGATCCGTATCAAAAAGAATGTGAAATCTCTTTTCAGAAAATTCTTTCCTATTTTCCTAAGGCCTTGGGAAAAATCGCCTATCAATCTCAATTTGGAAAAAAAGAGTGGCTCAGGCCCTATACACAAGATGTTTGTAAAAATATTTCGATATATAGAGAAAAAAGACCCCATGTTTTACTTATTCCTTTGAGCTTTACCTCTGACCACTTAGAAACTTTAGTAGAAATAGAAGAGCTTTATCTTCCTCTTATTAAAGAACAAGGGCTTAAGGCCTACAGATGCCCAGCCTTAAACACAGAAAAAACCTGGATTTGTGCTATAAAACATCTAATGCAAAATTCTCCCCTTTTTGAAACAAAAAAGCTCCTTCGCCTCCCTACCGAAAAAGCTACCTTCTTGCAAAAAACCTTGTCTCTTCTGAGGAAATTTAAAAGCGCTACGATATAGAAAAAAGCGTAGCTTATGCTATATTGCAACATATCCGACATACTCTCTTGAAACAAAATGTTTGTGAGATTAAAAAACTGGCTACTCCTGCTTTTTTTCCAAAAGCCTGTAAAAAAAGAAGTTTTAGCTACTAAAAGGCCTCTTTCTATCTTAGTCGTATCCACTACAGGTATGGGAGATACTCTCTTTGCCCTCCCTTCTTTGCCTTTTCTAAAAAAGCTGGGGTCGCTTTCTTTTTTAACCCACGAAACAGGAAAAGAGCTTCTCAAAACAGAAAAAACTATTGATCGCTTTTTCCTTCTTCCTAAATCTCTTTTTTTCTCCTTTTTTTCTTTTAGAAAAATCCTAAAGAAAACCCCCTTTGATCTCATTTTTATATTTCATGCCTCCCAAAGATTAGTTTTTCCCTTGTGCGCAAGCCTACAACCTAAAAGATTGATAGGAACGCTTTTTCAAAATAAAGGGCTAGACGCTCTTTTTACCGATTTGATTCCTTGGCAAAATTCTCATGAAGTCCAAAGAAGACTTGATCAAGTCTCTTTATTTATAAGTCCAGATCTTCCTCAAAAAGGATCTCTTGTTTTAACAAGGGAAGAAAAAAAGAGGGGAGAGGCTCTTCTCTTGGAAAAAAATCTCTCCTTAGAAAAACCCACCGTTTTTATTCATCCGGGAGCCCAGGATAATTATAAATGTTGGCCTTTGGAAAATTTTGTTTCCCTGCTATCTCTTTTTCGAGAAAGAACTACTCTACAGCTAGTTTTACTGGGAGGAAAAAAGGAACGGGAAAAACTACTTCTTCTCCAGGAAAAAGCCTTGGCTGTATTTCCCCTGCTTTCTGTAAGAGAGCTTGCTTCTTTATTGGAAAAAGCCTCTCTTTTTATTACTCATGACACCGGACCTATGCATCTAGCTTCCTGTTTAAATGTCCCTACTTTAGCTCTTTTTTCCCCCACGGATCCTAAGACTTACGGTCCTTACGATAGCCCGCGTAGTAAAGTCCTTTTTTTTGAAAAAACCTGCCTGCCTTGTTTAAAAAGAGCCTGTCTTTTACCGTTTTGTATGCACCAGATAAGCCCAGAAAGAGTTTTTCAAACAGCGGAAAAAATGCTATGACAGCCCCTTTGATATATGTTCTCATTTTGCATTGGAAGGGGAAAAAAGATACTCTTTCTTGTCTTGCTTCTTTAGAAAAAGTCGATTACTCCCCCTTTGAAACTGTCGTTATAGATAACGGCTCTTTTGATTCTTTAGAAGAAGAAATCCACAAGAAATTTCCTTCTGTCTTTTTTTTACAAAATGGAAAAAACCTAGGGTATGCGGAGGGAAATAATCGAGGTATTTTATATGCTTTATCCCAGGGGGCTCAGGCTGTGTTACTACTCAATAACGACACGATTGTATCTCCTGACTTTCTCACAGAACTAGTAGAAACAAAAAAAGCCTTCCCTCGAGGAGGGATTTTTGGCTCTAAAAGCCTTTCCTTATCTCTTCCTGATACTATTGATCATATAGGAGGCTTTTGGAAGGAAGAAATCGCAGAATTTGTCTGTCATGATAAAGGAAAACCAAACTACAAAAGTCCTCCCTTTTTGGTAGATTACGTATCAGGTTGCGCCCTTCTTATAGAAAAGCAGGTGATAGAAAAGATAGGCCTTTTAGATGCCCGGTTTTTCCTCTTGTGGGAAGAAGCAGATTTTTGCACAAGAGCTAAAAAAGAAGGATTTGAAATCGTAGCAGCCCCGAGCTCTCTCATCTGGCATAAAGTTTCTGCCTCTTTTAGTGGAAAACCTTTGCTTCATTACTATTGGTGGAGAAATCGACTTTTATTCTTAAAAAAAAATTTCCCTTTTAACAAAAGAAAAGCTCTTTATAGGGCTTGCATTTTTTCTGAAATACTGAGGGAATTTCGCCACTTTCTTCTAAAAGGACTCGAGGCTGTTTTTCTGAAAATACTCTCTCCCCAGAAATTTTCTGAAGAAAAACAACAAAAATTGAAGCGATATAAAGCAGGTTGTAAAGGGATTTGGGATTATTTTTTAAAAAAATTTCATGGCCCCGTTTTTCTTCCCTAGAAAGAAACGTTTTTCTGAAAACTCCTCCTTCATGGTATAAGGGGAAAAGAGGAAGCAAAAAACAATATGTGTAAAAGAAACGGGTACCTGATAAAGCTGCTTTGTTGTTTTCTTTTTCTTCTTGTAGGCTGCGATACCCACATGGCAGTTGTAAACCAGGTAGAAGAAAAAGAAGCTAATGAGATTATAGTATTTTTAGCTTCAAAAGGGATTTCAGCTCAAAAAATCCCCGCTGTAGAAACAGGTATTCCGGGAGGGGCCAATTCTGGGCAGAGCTGGAATATTACTGTGGAGGGAAAAGATACCACAAAAGCCATGGCTCTTTTAAACCAATATGGTCTACCCAGAAAACAAGGAACGAATCTTTTAGAGCTTTTTGCCAAACAAGGACTCATGTCTTCCGATAAAGAAGAAACTATCCGTTTTCAAGCTGGGCTTGCCGAACAGCTAAAAAATACCATTTTGAAAATAGATGGAATTATTGATGCAGATGTGCAAATTTCTTTTCCCATAGAGGAAACCCAACCAGGAGAAAAACCACCTCAAATTACCGCTGCGGTCTATGTAAAACATCAAGGGGTTTTTGAAAATCCCAATGAGCATCTCGAGACTAAAATCAAGCGCCTTGTTTCGGGAAGTATTGCAGGTCTTGAATATGACAAGGTATCCGTTATTGCAGATAGATCCCGCTTTACAGAAGTTTCCTTAGATCCAAATAAAGAGCTTTTCTCCGCAAAAGATCGCAGGGGAGATCTAGTAAGTATTTGGTCTTTAGTCATGACACAAAAATCTTTGGGACGGTTTCGGGCCATTTTGTTCACGCTTATCTTCTTAATTCTTCTTTTTGGAAGTCTTCTCGTATGGATTCTTTATAAAAATTACCCTAAAATGGCAAAGCAGTTGCATTTTTCTTTTCCTTCCTTCAAAAAAAAGAAAGGAAAATCTAGCTAAGAGATCTTAAGCCTGTGAAGCCATCTTCCCAAGTGTTATTAAAGGCTTTTTTCAATAAGTACGCTCCTGAAAAGGAAGAATACTTCAGCCGCTTTTTCCCAGAACAGCTCCAAAAAAGCTTGGGAACCTCCTCCGAAAATTTGTCCCTGAACCCCTCTTATTTTCTTGTAGAAAACCTTTTTCTAAAAGTCCATTACTCTTGGTTTTTACCTACCCTAAATTCTTATGAAAAAGATATTCCTCTTTTTCTAGCAGCGCTCCCTGAAGAAATTGGTAAAAATCTGCAAAAAACCTTGGGAATAAAACCTCTTTCTTCTCTAACTCCAAGGGGGGCTCTTTTTTTAAAACATCACTTGATCCATTCTTTGCTTGGAGAAAAAGAAAATCTTTTACCTCCTGAATATATTTCTTCTTCTATCTTATCTCCTCTTCTTGGATTTTCAAAGAAAAGACTGGTAAGACTTATTGACTATCTCTCTCTTTATGATCTTGCCTATGAAATAAAACATATCGTAGATACCAAACTATTAAAACAAATCAACCAGTGTTTAAAAGATCCTTTAAAAGCCTTTTTACAAAAGCTGTTACCGCAAACCGAAGGCGAAAGGATTCCTTTACAAAATTGGGATGGCTCTAAACGGTCCTTTTATGTTCTTCTCCATAGAAAAGGATTAAAAAAACTGGCTCTGCTTTTGAATAAAGAACAAGAAGCTTTAATCTGGTACGTAGCTCATACTTTAGATATAGGAAGAGGCTCTTCTCTTTTAAAATTATGTGAAAAAAAGGTGACAGCCAATCTTGCTCCCGCTATCATGCGAGGCTTACAGGAATTGCTAGAGAAAATCTCTCATGAAGAAATCTAAAAAGTTTGTGCTACTCTCTCATGAAGATGTCTCCTTAGAACCAGGAGAAAAAGTCGTTTCTAAAGCAGACTTTTCAAAAGTTGTTTCTGCTCAAGAAATCTTGAAAGAAGCTCAAAAGCAAGCAAAAGAATATCGTGAACTCGTTTTAGAAGAGTGCGAAAAAATCAAAGAAGTTGCTCAAAAAGAAGGCTTTCAAGAAGGATTAGTCAAGCTAAATGAGCACATTTTATCGGTAGGACATCTTTTAAAAACGGTAAGAGATGAGATCCAAAAAAAAATCTTACCGCTAGCTATTCAGGCTGCCCGAAAAATCTTGGGAGAGGAGCTAAAACTTCACCCTAAAAGGATCGTAGAAATAGTAAAACAAGCCCTCAAACCCGTTTTGCAGCACCATCAAATCGTGATTTATTTGAATAAGCTAGACTTGGAGATAATAGAGAAAAAAAAGAAAGAAATTCGCAAAATGTTAGACCAAGCAGAGAGTTTCTCCGTTAAAGAAAGGGAAGATGTAGAGCCTGGCGGCTGCATTATTGAAACAGAGGCAGGTATTATTAATGCCCAGTTAGAAAATCAGTGGCGCGCTTTAGAAGCCGCGTTTAAGGCTTTTATGGAAAAATGATTATGAAAAAAGGGTGGCTTCTTCTTCTTTTTCTTATTCTTTCTGCTACCGTTTTTGCCCAGGAGGAAGGAAATATCTCCCAGCAACTCGTAGGCTCTGTTTCTCAAGATGCTACTTTAAAAGGCCCTTCCGTTGTCACAAAAATGGGAGTTTTAGCAGGGCTTTCTCTGCTGCCTTTTGCCATTATGCTCTTAACTTCTTTTATGAAGATCGTGGTTGTATTAGCTCTTTTGCGCAATGCGCTAGGAGTACAGCAAGCTCCTCCGAACCAAGTAATTAATGGAATTGCCCTTTTGATGACTATATACGTCATGTTCCCTACAGCAGTTGCCATGTACAGTGCTTCTAAAGACGTAATAGCTCAATCACCCCAGCAGGTTTTTTCAGGGCAATCTGCGGAATATATCATCAAAGTAGTGGATAAGGGAAAAGAGCCTTTGAGGACCTTTTTACAAAATAACTCTTTAGGAAAGCATATCAACGGCTTTTTCCAAATAGCACACCGCATTTTTCCAGAGCCCTACAGGGATTCTCTACAAAGAAGTGATTTTTTGATTTTAATTCCCTCTTTTATTACTTCTCAGTTAAAAGCCGCTTTTGAAATTGGAGTCCTTATTTATCTCCCTTTTTTTGTAATTGATCTTGTAGTTTCTAATATATTACTTGCCATGGGAATGATGATGCTTTCTCCTTTGACCATTGCTCTTCCTATAAAGCTTTTACTTTTAGTGATGATTGACGGATGGACCCTATTGATTCAAGGACTTACCTTAACCTTTAAATCTTGAGAACAACAGTGTTTCAAACAGAAATTTATCAACTTTCTTATCAAGCTCTTTTACTGATTCTAATTCTTTCAGGCCCTCCTATTTTAATCAGCATGGTATTAGGTCTTTTAGTAGCTATTTTTCAAGCAGCAACTCAAATTCAGGAACAGACCCTCTCTTTTACTGTAAAGCTGTTTGCTGTGGTTTTATCCTTAATGTTTTTAGGAGGATGGCTTGGAGGACAAATTCTTCAATTTGCAGGCGCCATCTTTCAAAACTTTCCTAAATGGGGATAAGAAATGGCAGATTCTGCCTCTTTGACAGACAGCTATTTAACTCTGCTTTTAAGCTTTCCCCATCTCTCTGCGAATACCGTCTTAGCACTTATTCTTCTTACCCTAATGCGGTTGATTCCCATCATGGTTTTAGCTCCTTTTTTTGGAGCAAAAACTGTCCCAGGAACAGTCCGTATTATGTTCAGCGTAGCTTTGGCCGCTATTTTGATCCCGAAGGTATTGATGAACGCCAAAGCAGATCTACAGTTTACTTGGCTTTTTGTAGGATGCTCTGTAAAAGAGCTTTTTCTAGGATTTATCTTGGGTTTTTTCGCAAGCATTCCTTTTTATATCGCACAAAGCTCTGGTGCTTTAATAGATCATATAAGGGGATCTTCTTCTCTACAAGTAACCGATCCTACTACCCAATCACAAACAGCTACCATTGGGGTCTTTTACAATCTCATCTTAATCGCTGTCTTTTTTTTAATGAATGGCCCTTTTTTATTTTTAAATGCATTAACTCAGTCTTTTCAGTTGATTCCTGTAGACTCTTTTATCGCCTCTGGTTTTTTCTCTTTAAAACTTCCTCTTTGGAAAACGGTTATAACCCTTTTAAACCATATATTGAGTTTGGCCATTCAGCTGGGAGCCCCCTCTTTAGTAGGAATTTTAATGGCAGAAATGTTTCTCGGTATCGCAAACAGATTAGCCCCCCAAGTGCAAATCGTATTCTTAGGAATCCCTCTAAAGTCTTGGGTAGGTATCGCCTTTTTATTTCTTGCTTGGCACTTTATTCTTCAGCAACTAGGAAAAGAATCAGTAAATTGGATTAGAACCATAGAAAAGATTTTAAGATATGCCAAAACCTAAAAACTACCCGTTCTTTTCAGATGGGGAATAATATCTTTTAAAGCCTGTATGAAAATATCTATCTCTTCCACCGTATTATAAATCCCAAAAGAAACCCTTGCAGAAGAAGAAACCCCTAAACGATGTAGCATAGGTTGTGCACAGTGATTCCCCGTTCTTATAGCAATCCCTTGTAAATCCAAAAAAGTCCCTAAGTCTAAAGGATGCACTCCTTCTACCACAAAACCCACAATAGAAGAGAGTTGGTTTGCCTTAGAAAGAATCGTTACCTCTTCTATTTCTTTCAGTCTTTCTAAAGCATACTCCGTTAGAGTAGTCTCATAGGCCTCTATTTCAGAGAGCCCAATCTTTTGTAAAAAATCAACTACTTCTGCAAAACCCAATACCTCCGCTATAGCAGGAGTTCCAGCCTCAAAACGGAAAGGGGGCTTTTGAAAAGTCGCCTCTTCTACGGATACCTTCTCCACCATATCCCCCCCTCCAAAAACAGGAGGCATCTCTTCTAAAAGAGCGGATTTTCCATATAAAACCCCCATTCCATTGGGTCCATATGCTTTGTGGGCAGAAAATACAAAAAAGTCCGCTTCTAAATCTTGCACATCTATGGGCATATGAGATATGGATTGCGCCCCATCGATTAAAACTTTAGCCCCCCATTTGTGAGCAGAACGAATCATCGAAGAAATAGGATTGACCGTTCCAATTGAATTAAAAACGTGGGCTACACTAACTAATTTTGTTCTGGGTCCAAGCGCCTTTTCATATTGCAAAAGATCTATTTCCCCTTTCAAAGTGATGGGGATTACGCGAAGATGTACCTTTTTTCTTTTCGCTAAAAATTGCCAAGGAAGCAGGTTAGAGTGATGCTCTCCTTCTGTAAGGACAACTTCATCTCCTTCTTGTAGTAAAGAACCAAAGGATAAGGCAACTAAATTAATTGCCTCAGTAGCTCCTTTTGTAAATACAATCTCCCCTTCTGATTTGGCCTTAATAAAAGAGGCAATTTTGCCCCTTGCCCCTTCATAAAGATCTGTAGCTTCCATAGAAAGATCGTATACCCCTCTATGAACCGTAGCGTATCTTTTTAAATAAAAATCATTCATTACTCTGACCACTTCTTCTGGTTTTTGAGAAGTAGCTGCTGTATCTAGATAAATAAAAGGAGAACCATTGATCTTTTTCTGTAAAATGGGAAATTTTTTTCGAATTTTATATACATCTAAGACGGAAGTTGACACTTATTCCTCCATAAAAGAAGTTAGCTTCGAGGAAAAAAAAGAACCTTTTAACCCAAAATCTTCCTGCATCTGTTTAAAAAAAGCATAGGTTAATAAAGAAATTGCCTCTTCTTTAGAAAGGCCCCTAGTCTGTAAATAAAAAAGATCTTCTTCCTGAATTTTAGAAAGAGTAGCTCCATGAGAAGCCTTTACATCATCGGCAAAAATTTCTAGCTTTGGCCTTGCAAAAGCCTTTGCATCCCCTAATAAAAGAGCTTTAAAAAGCTGATAACTCTCTGTTTTCTGGGCCTTTGGTTCTACATAAATAAGCCCTTCAAAATGATGCTCTCCCCCTTTTTTCAAAGCAGCCTTGAAATCTTGGCTTGAAAAAGCTTGCGGCTCTTTATGAAGAATCTCTACCCGCGTATGAGTATTTTCTTTCTCTTCTATTAGATTGAATCCCTTCAAAAGGGTTTTACTTAAAGAACCTTTTAACTCGATCCTATAGCTACTTTTTTGCGTCTTTTGTCCTTCACTAAATTGAAAAGAATCTAAAAAAGCGCCTTCCTCTAAAAAGGCACGAAGAGCATGAAAAGAAACCCCTGAAGATTTTTGAAATTCCCTTTTTAATATCAGTTCTGCCTCTTTTTGCAAAAAAATCTCACATAAACTATTTTCCCAGAAGTTAGTATCTTTTTCTCCTTGATGAGATAGGTAGCAGGTAAGTTTTGCCTTTGGTGACAGGACAATTTGGATTTTGGGAAAGATAAAATAAGGTCCCGTAACAAAACAAAGGATTTGAATCTTTTTCTCTTTTCCTTCCGGAAGATAGAGAAAAAACCCTTCCTCTGATAGAGCGTCATGTAAAAAAACAAAAGGATCCTTTTCCCTCTGCTCTTTTTGTTTGGACTGATTTTCTAAAAAGATCCCATATTGTTTTTCTGCTTCCTTAGAAGAAAGAGCTACTACATCCTCTTTTAGATCTTCTAGACAAGAATGCTCTTGGGAAAACCTGCCATCAACAAAAACAGCATAGGATTTTTCAAAGCCCGGTAAAATAAAAGGGGTCAAGAAAGAATTCTGCAACTCCTTCTTTTCAGGCCATAAAAACGTTTGCCTTTCTAAAAAAGAATGAGGAAAAAACCGAAAATCCTCTTCCTTTGCAGTAAGACATACCTGCTCAAAATTTTTCCAGGCTCTTCGGGCAAGCCTTCCCTTTTGTAAGGCCTGCTCGGAAAAAGCTTCTCTTATTTTTTCAAAAAAAGCAGGCCCTATCCCTGTTTTAGCCAATCATACCCTCTTTTTTCTAGTTCTAAAGCAAGCTCTTTTTTTCCAGACTGTACTATACTCCCCTGCATCATTACATGGATTTGATCTGGCTGCACATACTCTAAAAGTCTTTGATAATGGGTGATTAAAATAAGAGTGTGCCCCTGTTTTCTCATTCTCTCAATCCCTGAGGCCACAATCCGCATAGAATCAATATCAAGTCCCGAATCTGTCTCATCTAAGATAGAAAGAGCCGGCTTAAAAAGCTCCATTTGCAAAATTTCCCCTTTTTTCTTTTCCCCCCCAGAAAAGCCTTCATGAATGCCTCTTTTTTGAAACTCTTCCTTTATGTGCAAAGAACGCATCTTAGAAAGCATCTCTTTTTCAAACTCTTCTTCGGTAGGAAGAACTTCTTTTCTAGCCTTTTTTAAAGAGGTCACTGCCTTATACAAAAATTGTTGGTTGGTAACACCTGAAATTTCCAAAGGATACTGAAAGCTCATGAAAAGACCCAAATGCGCTCTTTCCTCTGGTTCCAAAGCCAGAAGATCTTCCCCTTTAAAAAAAACTCTTCCAGAGACTACCTTGTAAAAAGGATGACCCGCTAATACCTTAGCCAGAGTTGATTTTCCAGCCCCATTAGGTCCCATGATAGCATGACAAGCCCCTTCCTCCACCTTCAAAGAAAAGTCTTCTAAAATTATCTTGCTGATCTCTTCCGTTTCTATTTCCACTGTTATATCTTTTATCTCTAACATACTACCCCACGGATCCTTCTAATTTTAAAGAAAGAAGCTCTTTCGCCTCTTCAGCAAACTCTAAAGGAAGTTCTTCTATAACTCTTTTACAAAAACCATTTACTACCAGCTTAATCGCTTCTTCTTTAGAAATACCCCTACTCTGAAGATAAAAAATCTGCTCTTCATTCATTTTAGAAGTAGCTGCTTCATGTTCTACCTCTGCCTCTTTCGTGTTTACCTCAATATACGGGAAAGTATTTGCCGAACACAAATTACCCACTAGCATCGAATCGCATTGAGTAAAATTCCTAGCTCCTTGTGCATTAGGCCCTATCCTTACCAATCCCCTGTAGCTATTTCTTGATTCATCTGCGGAAATTCCTTTTGATAAGATTACCGACTTCGTATTTTTTCCAATATGAACCATCTTGGTCCCCGTATCTGCTTGCATTTTTCCATTGGTGAGAGCTACAGAATAAAATTCCCCGGTAGAAAAATCCCCTTTTAAAATACAACTTGGATATTTCCATGTAATAGAAGCCCCCACCTCCACCTGCGTCCAAGTAATCTTCGAATGCGCCCCTTCACAAAGGCCCCTTTTCGTAACGAAATTGTAAATTCCCCCTTTGCCTTGCCTATCTCCTGCATACCAGTTTTGTACAGTCGAATATTTGATCTGCGCTCTCTTCTTAGCAACAAGCTCAACCACCGCTGCATGAAGCTGGTTTTTATCGTAAGAAGGAGCTGTACATCCCTCTAAATAGCTTACATAAGAATCTTCTTCTGCAATAATTAAGGTTCTTTCAAACTGCCCTGTCTCTTTCTCATTAATCCGAAAATAGGTAGAAAGTTCCATAGGAGAAATAACTCCTTTAGGAATATAAACAAAAGAACCATCTGAAAAAACCGCCGAGTTTAAAGCGGCAAAATAATTGTCCTGGATAGAAACTACCGACCCTAAATACCTTTCTATCTTATCTGGATACTTTTGCACGGCCTCCGAAATGGAGCACAAAACCACCCCCACCTCTTCTAGTTTTTTTTGAAAAGTAGTCCCTAAAGAGACCGAATCAAACACCACATCTACCGCAACATTCAAAAGCCTTTTTTGTTCATCCACAGGAACTTTTAATCTTTCTAAAGTTCGTAAAATCTCTGGATCTGCTTTTTCTAAGTTCTCCAGCCTCGGCTTTGACTTAGGTTCTGAAAAGTAAGAAATCCCTTGGTAGTCAATAGGAGGAAAAAAAACATTAGCCCAAGAAGGGGTTTGCATTTTCTTCCATTTTTCAAAAGCCTTCAAACGAAACTCGAGTAAGAAAGGAGGCTCTTTTTTCTTTTCTGAAATAAACCGGATGGTCTCTTCACTCAACCCCTTTTCCAGGGTCTCTGAGGCAACTTCTGTATGAAACCCGTACCTGTACTCAGAGTAAGAAAAATTCTCCATGAAACGAAAACCCAATAATCGAAATCGATTTTATAGGAACCTTCAATAGCTGTCAAACCATCCATAGAAATAAAAAAAACAATTATTCAATAATTTATTTATTTGTTATCAGTACGATTTTAGAGGGAATTATGGTCGAAAAAATTTCTTTTTTTTCTTTTGAAAATCCAAGACAGGCAAAGGATGTTTTCCGCTTTCTATTAAACCGTCTCTGCTTTTCCTTAGAAAAGGGGGAAGCTCTTCCTCAAATACAACACCAGGTAAAAGATTTAAAAAGTCAAGCTATTCACTTGCAAAATTCGGTTTTAGATGCCCACCTGAATAGACTAGAAAATTTTTTGCACCAAAATTGGCCTTTGAACGAACAACTCTCCTTAGAGCACTTGCAAACTTTAAAAGAAATTTTTCAAGATTTAAATCAAGAAACTATTTTTTGACCCCCTTTTCGAAAAAGCTGCTTTATATTCCACCTTATTGTTCTACAAAGTCCTTCCTCTAAAGAAATTTTAGGAAAAAATCCTATTTGGGTTTTTATTTTCTGGGTATCTAGAAAATAGCGAAAATCGTGCCCCGGTCGATCTTTGATAAAGTGGATTAATCTCTTTCCCTTCTCTTCAGGAAAAAAAGTTTCCTGGGAAAGGATCTGAATAATTTTTTCTACCAAAGAAAGATTGGTGATTTCTTCTCCACCTCCTACATTATATACCTCTGATTTTTGTCCCTTTTGTAAAATCTCCCAAATAGCTCTTGCATGATCCTCCACAAAAATCCAATCTCTCCTCTGATTTCCTTTTCCATAGAGGGGAAGTTTTTTTCCCTTTAAAGCATTGCGGATAACTAAAGGAATCAATTTTTCAGGGTATTGGAAAGGACCATAGTTATTGGCAGCGTGTGAAATTGTAGTAGAAATGCCATAGGTCATTGCGTAGGCTCTTACTAGATGATCAGAAGAAGCTTTCGAAGCGGCATAAGGAGAATTGGGTCTATAAGGAGAATGTTCATAAAAAGAATTTCCCTCTCCTAAAGATCCATATACTTCATCCGTGGAAATATGATGAAAATGAATAGAAGGATATCTTCGAACCATTTCTAAAAGAGAAAAAGTCCCCCGAATATTGGTATCCATAAAAATAGCAGGAGACTGAATACTTCGATCCACATGAGTTTCTGCAGCAAAATGCACTACCGCATGAATTTGCTCTGTAGAAAAAATCTCTTCTAGCAAGGAAAGATCAGAAATGTTTCCCTGGATAAAGCGGTATCTCGGAGAAAATTTGATTCCCTCCAGACTTTTGGGATGAACCGCATAAGTCAAAAGATCGAAATTAATCACTCTTCCTTGAAAATCACTTTTTTCAAACAAAAAGCGGATAAAGGAAGATCCCATAAAACCACTTCCTCCTGTTACTAAAAGAGTTCCCGCCAAAGGGACCAAACCCATTTATCTCCCCTGTTGTAAAAAAGTAGTTAAAGCCTCTTTCCAATCCCTCAAATACAGTCCCGTTTCTTTTTGCAGCTTTTGAATACTTAAAACAGAATACTCCGGTCTTTTTGCCAGCCCTGAAAATTCTTCTGAAATAGCAGGAATCAGTCTTTCACAAAAAAACTTTTTTCTCTTTGAAAAAAAAGAGAGAAAAAAAAGGGCCATTTCATAGCGACTCGCTGTTCCTTGGTTTACCACGTGAAAAATGCCCTCTTTTTGCAAAAGCAAAAAAGTAGTTTTTACTAGATCCTCACAAAAAGTAGGAGAGCCCCTCTTATCAGAAACCATTTTAATCTGCTTTTCTCGGTTTAAACTACGCTCAAGATTTTGAAAAAAACCCTTTTCCCCCCTTCCAAAAAGCCAAGCTGTACGCAAAACCAAACTATGAGGATTCGCCTCTAAAAGCAGCTTTTCTCCCTCTCTTTTAGAAAGACCATATTGGTTGATAGGATTACAAACATCTTCTTCGGTATAAGGGGTTTTCTTTTGACCATCGAATACATAATCTGTTGAAAAATGAATCACCTTTCCCTCGTATTTCTGAGAAAGCTCTCCAAGGTAGCCTACTGCATCTTTATTGATCAAAAAGGCCTCTTTTACCCTCTGTTCTGCTTTATCTACTTCTGCTAAAGCAGAACAGTTTAGAATTACTTCAGGCCTTTTTCTTTCAAAGACCTTCTTTACTTCCTCTTTTTGGGTAATATCTACTTCTTCTTGGGAAGTTTGAAAAACAGGAAGCTTTTGCTTTTGAAAAAAATGGGCAAAGCTTTTGGCTAAAAGCCCTTTCTTTCCAATTAGCCAAAACTTCATGAAAAAGCCTCTTGCAAAGCCTGGTCTAAAGAAGGCGCTAATTTATCTCTTTTAGACAAAATAGGACTTTTCACAGGCCAAGGAATAGGTAAGTCCTTATAATGAAAACTTTTCTCTGTCTTGGGATCATATAAAGAACTTACCTTGTATTGCACCTTAGCTTTTTCACTCAGCACCAAAAACCCATGAGCAAACCCTTTAGGAATCCATAAAAAACTAGGGTCTTCTTCTTTAAGCTTCACCCACAAAAACTCTTTGAAAGTAGCAGAAGAAGGACGGATATCTACTACTACATCAAAAATCTCTCCTTGCGAGAGGTGCACCCATTTATCTTGTCCCGGTTCACTCTGAAAATGCATTCCCCTCAAGCTATGCTTGTAAGAAAAAGAACAGTTTTCCTGAACTAATTCGGAAAAAATCCCTTCCTCTTCTAAAAAAGACTTTTTAAAGCTCTCAAAAAAATAGCCCCTTTCATCTCGGAAAATTTCGGGGAAAAACTGCTTTATTTCTGGCATTTTCGGAGAAAGAGTTCTTACTTTCATGAAGATTGTAATCCAATCAAAGTGGCGTGCCTTCCTGTTTTCTTTTCTCTTCTGTGAGAAAAGAAATCTTTCTCATTACAAAAAGTGCACGAATCAGAAATCTCTATTTGACTATCAGGAATCCCAACTCCGTTTAACTGCTTTTGCCCAATGGCCTTTAAATCAAAAAATCCTTCTTTCTGAAAACCCCAATACTCCTTAGGAAATCCCTCTTTGTAAGAAGAAAATTCCGCATGGTCCTGACATAAGGAAGCAGAAATAGCCACCAGTAAATTTTTAGGATCTACCTGAAATGTTTTATGTAAAGCCTGCACAGTTGCTTCAAAAATATGGGAAATAAGTCCTCTCCATCCTGCATGACACGCTCCAATGGTCTTTGTAATAGGATCAAAAAAAAGAGCAGCCTGGCAGTCTGCATGAGTTATAGCAAGAGCTACGCCTTTATCCTGAGTAATTAAACTATCTGCTTCAGGAAGGTTTTTTTCTGTTTTACGGACCACATACACTTTGTTTTTGTGAACCTGTCTCGCATAAAAAATCTTTGGAAGGGGAAACTGCTTATGTACTAAATCCCTGTTTACCTTCAAAGAATCTGCATGATCTCCTACAGAAGAAGAAAGGTTTAAAGAGTGGAAAGGTGGTCTACTTGTTCCTCCATGCCTTAAAAAAGTTGCCTGCACAATTTCTGGATAAGAGGAGAGAATATCATACTCTATCCATTCCAGCTTATCTCGAGAAAATTCCATATACCGTAGCGCCTCGCGTGTCCCCTATTCTAAACAGATCTTATAATCAAAGCAATCCCTGTAATTAAGACTACCTTTAAATCCTGCAACTAAAAAAAACCCGATTCAAGTTTTAGCAACACCAATGCATCAAAATTGTGCTAACCAGGCCAATTCAGAAGAAGAGTTAGGTAAAAATATCTAAGAGGATAAATAGGCAACCTGTTGCTAAATGTTGTTAGTTCTATCTACTTACCTGATGCGTCAGTTCCAGCTTATTTGGCCTATTTAACTCTTCGTTCTATACAAAGCACACCCAAATCCTCCATCCCATCCTTTTGGATTCGGTAGAACCAGTACCTTTTTTCTTTTTCTCCATCCTTTTTTCTCTAAGAAATCACATATATCCTCATTTTCCTCAGGCAAAATACTACAGGTCATATACCAAATTTCTCCTTCTGGTTTTACCCAGCAACAGGCCTTTTCTATCCATTCTTTCTGTTTTTTTACTAACTCTTGTATAAAACTCTTGCTAAGCCTCCACCTAGCTTCTGGTTTTTTTCCCAAAACTCCTGAATTCGAACAAGGCACGTCCAGAAGAACAAGATCTACTTTTTCTAAAGGTTTTTTTTCTAAGGCACCTTGTAACAAGGTAACTTTCAGAGAATGCTTTTCCACATTTTCTCTCAGCCTCTCCAATTTTTCTTTGGAAATATCATTGGCATACCAAAAAACCCCTTCCCAAAGCAAAGAAGCACATAAAAGTTTTCCTCCGGGAGAAGAACAAGCATCCAGTCCTGTCTTAGGAGGGGGAAAAGAGTCTGCTAATGTCTCCATCAAAAACACAGGAGTTACGTTCTGGAGATATTCCGTTTTTAGAAAAGGCTTTACCCACTTTTTCTCCTTAATCCTGGCAGCCACGAGCTTTTTTTCATAAAGTATTTCTGCTGATTTTGGATGCTCTTTTAAAAGAGCAGGCTTCTTTTCTTTTAAAAATCGAATACAAGGAAGATAGGTCTGGTTTTGAGATTGGAGAATCTCTTCCACCTTCTTAGGATATACCTTATGCATTCTTTCTAGAAAAAAAGAAGGATACGAATAATAAACTACAAGCCCTTCTTCTTTCCGAGGCGTCTTTATCCCCATACGAAGCACTTTTCTCAAAAGAGCGTTTATCCAGTCTGCTTTCTTTTTGCCAAAATGCTTCTTTGCAATCTCTACTGATTCAAAAACTAGTGCATGTTCTGGAATTTTTTGTAGATAAAGCTTCTGATAAAGAGCGGTCTGTAGCAGCCTTTTTTCAGATTGCGTAATCCTTTTATAAGGAATCTTCTTACACAAATGCTCTAAAGAGGCCCATCTCTTTATACAACCATAGGCTATCTCTTTCGCTAAGGCAAGGTCCCTTTCACAAGGGGAACAGCTCCTTACCCAAGAAGATAGCACAAGCTCTGCTTTTTTCTTCTCAAAGTCAACAAAGGCAAAAAATGCCGCTTCTCTTGCTTTCAAAAGCTTACGTCTTTATGGGTCTTCTTCTCCCTGCCATGTCATACTCTATTTTTTTCTCTTCCCTTTCCACTTGTGCTTTTTCTTCCACAGCCTCTTCTTTTTTTGCTTCCTGCTGTAAAGTTCTTTTCTCCATTAACTTCTCAACAGCCAATTCTGCCTGCAAACTCACACAAACAAAAAGAAAAAAAAACCCGATTTTTCCTTTTTTCATCTAATACCCCCATTTTAAAAATAAATAGATAATAAAGCCTTTCCTCCCCACTCGGTGAAATTATTTTGAGGAATAGCTAGAGTTTGCTTATCTAAGGTAGCTCCCTCTTTTCTTTCCTGCCAAAAAGGTGCCATACTTAGCTTCACACGAGAACAACGGCAACCAAACCAAAAATCAAAAGGCAATTCCACCAAAAACTGAGAGTTTTTTCTCTGAAGTTTCTCCCTTTGATAAGGAAGAGTTTCTAATTTTAATGTAGGATCTAAGTCAGGTCTCCACTGGAAATGAAATCCCATATGAAAAAAGGGATAAATCGCATAGTCTAGCAAAAACCCTATGGGAAGATATATCGTAAAATACTCAAATAAAGTCGAAGAAAGCTCTCCTACATAAGGCTCTCTATCTTGCGATTCATAACAAAACCCAAGTCCCAAATAAGGCGTTGCAAGAAGCTTTTTCCCCTGCATTGCGGGATAACTATAGCCTATTCTCGTCTCCGCCTGGGTCCTTTTCAGATCTCTTCCTGGAAAAATACTATCGGAAAGATCTCCCCATAAATACTCTCCAGATAAAAGAGCATATATACCCCCTTTTTTCTGGTAGCTATATCCTACCTTCAGTCCTGCTAAATATCCCTCTAAAGAAATCCCCTGGTCTGCCTGCATGAAAACCACATTAGGCTCTTGCTCTATGTCCATTTTTACATAAGAAGCCTTGGGCTCTATAAAAAAACAAGAGCTCCCTAAAAGAAAGGCAGGCAAAAAAGCAAAGAATAAAAAATATTTCATGGTTTCCTCCAAAAGATTTCTCCAATATAATTCATTCTTTCAGAAAAAATCGAAAAAAAAATGCCGTTTGTTTCTGCTGTTTTGCTTTTAGGAGGGAGAGGAAAACGATTTGACCCAGAAAAACCCAAGCAGTTTTTCCTTTTACAGGAAAAGCCCCTTTTTCTATACCCTTTAAAAATTTTCTTAGAAAGCAATCTTTTCCAAGAAATTCTGCTAGTCATTCCTAAGGGATGTTTCTCTGAAGTCAAATCCTGGATTTATCCCTATCAAGACCAAATAAAACTAGTGGAAGGAGGAAAAACAAGACAGGCCTCCTCTTATCAAGCCCTTTTATCTTGTAATCCGTCAACAGAATATGTCGTAATCCACGACGCAGCAAGGCCTTTTCTCTCCTTTAAAATTTTGCAAGAAAATGTAAGAGCGGTTCAAAAACATAAAGCAGTGAACACCTGCATTCCTGCAAAAAGTACTATCACCTACTCAAAAAAAGAAAAAGCCTTTATAGAAAATATCCCTCCAAGAGACCAATGCTTTGAAGGTCAAACCCCCCAAAGTTTTTCCTATTCTTTAATTAGAAAGGCTCATGAAATAGCTCTTGCTAAAGACATCCAAGATGCTACCGATGACTGTCAGCTCGTTCTCCCTTTACATCCCATTAAAATAGCACTAGGAAGAGAAAATAATTTTAAAATAACCACGAAACAAGATTTGCATTTCGCTCAGTTTCTTTTAGAAGAAAAAAAATTGGTACCAGGAATTTTATAGAAAAAAAAATTCGCCCTTTATTAAAAGGACGAACTTTACAAGGAGTTTATTCAGAAGCTGTCTCTTTCTTTACTTCCTCTTCTGAGCCAGTAACAGGAACTACTTCATTAGTATCTTGAGCTGTTTGAGAAACTTCTTCTTCTCCTGCAGGCTGCTCCGTTACAGAAGACAAGAGAGTTTGGCTTTTTTCTGTTTCATCCTCTTGAGCTTGTCCAATACTTAGAAGAGCCAAAGATGCCGCTAAGGCGAAAAATTTTGTATGTTTCATTATTAAATCTCCTTTTTTTAGAAAGCATGGAGAGACCACTTGCTCAACATGCCCACTCATTGTAACTATTTCGCTGTTTCTGTCACTATAAAAAATTAGGTAAGATTGAGACTTGATGGACTCGAACCATCGACCCTCTCCTTAAAAGGGAGATGCTCTACCAACTGAGCTAAAGTCTCTCCGAATGACCCCAAGGGGATTCGAACCCCTGTTGTCGGAATGAAAATCCGGTGTCCTAGGCCAGACTAGACGATGGGGCCTAAATTACTCATTCTAGTTTACCTAGAAGCTTACTTTCCCCGCAAGAATTAAACCGACAAAATTTCCTTTTCCTTTTCTCCACAAAGAACATCAATCTTTTTACAATATTCGTCCGTGAGTTCTTGGATTTTTTTCTCTTCTTTTTTTACCATGTCCTCTGGAATAAGTCCTTCCTGTTTTTGCCTTCTAACCTTCTCATTGCTCTTCCTTCTTTCTTCACGAATGGCAACCTTGGCTTCTTCCGCTTTTTTCTTGCAGTCCTTTACTACCAACTTCCGTATAGACTCATCCATAGGGGGAATTTGAATGCGAATCACATTTTTATCCAAAGCAGCCCGAAACCCCAAATTCGCACTATCAATTGCCTTAGCAACCACTTGTACATTAGAAGGATCATAGGGAGTTACTAAAAGCTGTCTCACTTCAGGAGAAGTTACATTAGCAAGCTCTTTGAGCCTCATCTTTGTCCCGTAAACCTCTACCTGCACAGAATCTAAAATAGCAGGATTAGCCCTTGACGTTCTAAGAGATTTAAATTCCTGCTTTAAATGCTCTAAAGCACTCTCCATTCCTGCTTTTGCCTCATTTTGCACTAACATAGAAAACCTCCCTCTTAAAAAGACCCGACAGAGCTAATACAAGACTCTTTCAAACTAGGCAGAAACAGCCTAAGCTGACTTACTTCACAACAAAAAGATTCTTTTTTAAGAACCTACTTTCCAACGGAAAAAAGAAGAAATGCTCAATGAGCTCCCTAGCTCTTTTCCTTTTTTCCCTAAAAGCTGCTCTACAGTCAAAGAATTATCTTTTACAAATTTTTGACAAAGAAGACAGAATTGATCACAAAAACCTTGAAACTTTCCTGCTACAATCTTCTCCACTATATTCTCTGGCTTGCCTTTAATCTGAGCTCTTGCAATCTCTTCTTCTCTCTCTTTTACAGAAGAGGGAACCTCTTCTCGAGAAATATATTCTGGATTTTCCGCTACAACATGCATCGCTATATCATAGGCAAGTGAAACAGCCTCGGAAGAACCTTTTAGCTGCACAAAAGAAACGATTTTCGATCCCATGTGAGAGTAAACCCCATAAGAAAACCCTTCTTTTTTAGGTATATACCGAACTCGCTTCAATACAATATTTTCCCCTAAAGCCTGAATCACTAAATTGCGATACTGCTCTAAAGTCAAAGAAGAATCAGACGGGGAGGGAGTCTTTTTTATCTGCTCTAGATCCTCTCCTTGTAAAGAAAGAACTACCGCCAACACTTCCGCTACATAAGACAAAAATTTCTCATTCTTTGCGACAAAATCTGTTTCACAGTTCATTTCTATAAAAGCAATTCCCTTCTCATCTTCCAAAGATTGAATGGCTCCTTCCTTAGCTTCTCTTCCCTCTTTTTTTACCGCAGAGGCCATCCCTTTTTTTCTCAAGTAATCTATAGCTTCCTGCATATTTCCGTGAGCTTCCACAAGGGCTTCTTTACATTTGCTCATACCCACTCCCGTGGTTTCTCTAAGCTCCTTGATCATCTCCATGGTAACTGGCTGCTTCATGATGACTCTCCCTCTCCTCCGTCCAGCCTTTCCTCTCTTTCTTCTGCCTCTTTCTCTTCTTTGGCCAGAGCTGCTTTTGTTCTAGCTAAGTTAAGCTCTTCCTTTTTTTCCAAAATTGCCTTACAAAGAGCCCCTAGAACCAAACGAATACTTTTCAAGGCGTCATCATTACAAGCAATTACATAATCAATAGGATCTGGATCACAATTAGTGTCTACTAAAGCCATGACAGGAATGCCTAATTTATTTGCCTCAGAAACTGCTATACGCTCCCTGGAAGGATCTACCACCACTAAAAGCCCAGGAGGCTTTCTCATTTTTCTAATCCCAGAAAGAGCCTTATCTAGTTTCCCTTTCTTCTTCCCCAGCTGAGAAAGCTCTTTCTTTTTCAACCCTTCTGAACCAGTCTCTATCTGTTTTTCTATCCTTTCTAAGGTCTTTACCGATTTGCGAATCGTCGGAAGATTCGTTAAAGTTCCTCCAAGCCAACGTTCACAAACGTAAAACTCTTCGCACTTCTCAGCAAACTCTCGAATCACCACTTTTGCCTGCTTTTTTGTTCCCACAAAAAGAACCGACTTCTTTTTGGAAATAACTTCCTTTACCACCTCTACGTTTTCTCTAATCTGATGGATCGTTTTTGCTAGATTAATGATATAAATACCATTTCTCTCCTCGTAAATAAAACGTCTCATCTTGGGATTCCATCTCTGCTTTTTGTGGCCAAAGTGCGCCCCTGACTTAAGCAAATTCTCGATGGTAACTTCTTCCTCTTCTATGAAAACAGACAAGTAAACTCCTTAGGTTGATCTTTATAGCGCCTGATCAGAATCGAACTGACACTCGTAGCTTGGAAGGCTACTGTTCTACCATTGAACTACAGGCGCATCCCACCACCACTTTAAGGCGATTCAAATAGAGTAAGCGAGGAGAGAATTTAATACAAGCTCCTTAAAGTTAACCAGGAAAATACGAAAAAAAGAATTTAATTACCCTTTAAGCAAGGTGAATGCCTCTGTGAAGTAAAATTTTACCCAGAATCTTAGTAAGAAAATCTTTTATAACAGCTTTCCTGGAAAAATTTTTGTAAAACCCCCTTTTAAAAAGGAGTTTTCGTGATACATTTTAAAAAAGAGTAGCTTATTCTTATGGTCAAAAAACTTCATTTACACCTTCCTTCCACAGTTCGCCAAATCTTTCACTTGATTTGTCTTTTATGCGCCCTGATTTTTTTTAGACTTTGCCAGCTCACTTATTTTGATCAAGAAAAGTACATAGAGATAGCAGAAACGCCCAAAAGAAAAACCCTTTTGAAAAAAGCCAAAAGAGGAGAAATTTTAGATAGAAATGGGACTCCCTTAGCTTGTAATGAACTCTCCTACCAAGCTAGTTTGTATTTTTCTGAAATCGCACAAATCCCCGCTGTCCAGTGGGTTTTTGGACCTGAAAAGACCAAAGTAAAAACCTACCCTAGAAAAGAATATATTGAAAAATTAGCCCAAAAACTCTCTCAAGAGCTTGGACTAGAAAAAAAACGACTCGAAGATGCTATTTACTCTTACGCAGCTCTATTTCCCCATCTCCCTTACAAGATCAAGACCAACTTGTCAGAAAAAGAATATTACCGGATAAAAATGCTGGAAAAAGATTGTCCTGGACTCCAAGGAGAGGTCGGGGAAAAAAGGGTGTATCCCCAGGGAAAGATCGCCTGCAATGTAGTCGGATACATGGGCGCTTTAAACTGTCAAGAATATTTTCGTATGGCAGAAAAAATTAAAATGCTAAGCCAATATGTAGAAAGTCCAGACCTTCCCCTACCAAAAGAATATCAAAACCTAGAATCTCTCCTTTTTCATCTGAAAGAAATCAGAGAAAAAGCCTATTCTTTTCAAGATCTTGTAGGGAAAACAGGAGTGGAAGCCTTTTATGAAAGAGAACTTCGTGGTTTTTCTGGAAAAGAAATTTTCGAAACTAATCCCAAGGGAAATTTTCTAAAAAAACTTCCCCAAAAATATCCACCTCTTCCTGGAAAGAAAGTGGTTTTAAGTCTGAGCCTTCCCTTACAAAAAAAAGCAGAGAGCCTTCTAGCTCAAAAAGCCTTAAGAACTTCCCAGAATAAAAAACAAAAAATGCCTTGGATAAAGGGGGGAAGCATTATAGCTATGGATCCAAATACAGGAGAAATTTTCGCTTTTGCCTCCTATCCCCGATATGATCCCAATGACTTTCTCTCTTCCTCAAAAAACGCCCAAAAATGGCTAGAAACAGAGAGTCATATCGGAAAAATCTGGGAAGGAAAGGCTTTATTAGAAAGGGAAATCTACGACCCCCAAAAAGACCTTTTTTTTGAAGAAACCCTGCCTTTAACCTGGGAAACTTTTCTCAATCAAATTCTTTCCACACAATCTCCTATTCTCTCTTTATTAAAATCCTTTAGCGTAAAACAAGCTGCAGAATTGCAAGAGGACTGGGAAAGGGTTTTATTTCATTTACAAGAAAAAGACTCTTACCGAGCTATGCAAGTTTTTTCTTCTCTTCAAAAGCCTTCTTTTTTGGAAGAGTTTGAGAAAAAATGGCCTCTTCTTTTCTCTCAAATCCTGGAAGAAAAAGATCGTATTTTTGCTATCGATCTTTGTAGACTCTTTGTCTTTAGCCCAGCCTTTTCCAATGAGCTTTTAGAGAAAGTTGGATCCCTTTCTATTCAAGATTTTTTTGTCTTACATCAGCAAATTTTGCAGCTAAAAAGCCAGTTAAAGGAAAAGGCAAAGCAAGGATTTCATAAAACGCTTTTTCCTCTATGGCGGGAAAAAAATCAAAATCTTTTTTTAGAAGAAAAAAGAGAGGAAGAAAGACGCAAAGGATCCTATGCTCATCCTTTTCTAGATCTTTTAGATCAAAAAGAGTCTTCTCTTTTCCAAACTTTTTACCACAACCATCTCTTGTCTCTCTTCTTTCACGTATGTAAAAAAAAACCCCTTCCTCAGGATATCGCCTTTTTAGCAGACTCTTTATCTGATATAAACCCCTGCCAACCTCTTCTTTTTTGGGCCGAAAAACTCTCTGCCTCTCTCTTACAAGAACTATTTCAATCTGCCCGCTTTTTTTCAGAGCTTCAACGCCCCTTACTTCACCACTATTCTTACTTTTCCCACAAAAATCATCCGGTGGAAAAAGACCTGGCCGCCTCTTTCTATCCCAGTAAAAAAGGGGGATATACAAGATCATATACACACAGACAAGCTTGCACTTTAGGTTCTATTTTCAAACTCGTAACCACTTATGCAGCTCTAAAAGAGCACTACGAAAAAACAAAAGAACCTTTTTCTTTTACATTAATAGATCAGATCACCAAAGATCCTAAAAAAGGGCTTGTAGTAGGCTATACCTCTAAAGATAAAACCGCCTTAACCCGAATCTACAAACAAGGAAGGCTTCCTAAATCTTCAAGAAAAAACATTGGGGAAATAGATCTTATAAAAGCTTTAGAACAGTCCAGTAATCCCTATTTTTCCCTCTTGGCTTTAAGCCTAAAAGATCCTTCTTCTCTCAAAGAAACAGCAAAAGAGCTTGGGTTTGGAGTCAAGACAGGAATCGATCTTCCCGGAGAAATTTCGGGGATACTTCCCAAAGACCTTTCCTACAACCGTTCCGGACTTTACTCTTTTGCTATAGGACACCACCAGTTTAGCGCCACCCCTTTGCAAACGGCTGTAATGCTTAGCACTCTTGCTAAAGAAGGAACTATGTTCCGCCCTAAAATAGCTAAAGCTATCTTAGGAAAAAAACGATCGATACCCTCCCCTCTTTCAAAGGTACAAAATTATCCTTACAAAAAAACCCTAGATTCTTTGAAAATTCCCTTTTCCCTGTTTAGCCAACCTTGTCAGGAAGAACAAACGGCTCTGCTTCTCCCTTATGAAATAAAAAGAAAACTCTTTTTCCCTAAAGAAATTTCCTACCTTCTACACAAGGGGATGGATGCTTGTGTATGGGGAGAAAAAGGAACCGCTAATTTTACTCTCTTGCGCCCTTTGTTAAAAAAACCTTCCCTGATCAAACAATACGCTTGCTTAAAGCATCGCCTGATCGGAAAAACCTCTACTTCTGAAATTATGGCAAACTTATCCGTAAATCCTTCTTCTAAAGCAGAAAAATACAAGCACGTTTGGTTTGGTTCTATCCTATTTGAAGAAGGATCTTCTGAAAAATGGAAGCGCCCTGAACTTGTCGTTGTAGTCTATCTAGAATTTGAAAAATCAGGAAAGGAAGCCGCTTTTTTAGCTATCCAAATGATTGAAGCCTACCAAAAACTTCAAAGAGATAAAAAGGCATCTTCTTCCTTTAGCTTCTCTGAAGAATTTTGCAAAGAAGAAGTCAAATAAGCTACCGTCTCTTTCAAGCCTTGCGAAAAAGAAACTTTCGGCTCCCAGTTTAACCACTTCTTAGCAAAGGTAATATCTGGACCTATTTTCATAGCGTCTTCTTTACCTCCCACCTCATACTGAATAGAAGAGGGGCTATCAGTCTCTTTTAGAATCATTTTAGCCAATTCCTCCATGGAATATTCCTCTTTGCTCCCTATGTTCACAGGCCCCAAGACCCATTGCTCTGATTTCATCATTAAAACAAGGGCTTCTACTACATCTTCTACGTAACAAAAAGTCCTTAGTTGTTCTTTTTTCCCCTGAATCAGAATAGGCTCTTTCTCTAATGCCCTTTGAAGATACTGAAATACCAACCCCTCGGACATCCTAGGACCATACGTATCAAATAGACGTACCACCTTAATGGGGAGCTTATGCTCTCTATAAAAATCAAAAAAAAGCGTCTCGGCCGCTCTCTTTCCTTCTTCAAAACAAGCTCTTACTCCTATAGGATCTACTTTCCCCAGATCCTCTTCTTTCTGAGGATACATGCAAGAGTTTCCATAAACAGCAAAAGAAGAAGCTTGCAATATCTTAGCCCTATTTCTCTTAGCCAGCTCCAACATGTTCAGAGCTCCTAACACATTTGTCTTTAAAGCATAAATTGCTCTGTTTTGAGAAGCTCGAGCAGAAGAAAAAGAGGCTAAATTGTAAATTTCTTCGGCATCAACATAGAGGGTGTGACAAATATCGTGCTCTATAAAAGAAAACTTAGGATCAGAAAAAAAAGAAGCGATATTCTCCTTGGTCCCAGAAGAGAAATTATCTACACAGACAACTTCGTTCCCTTGCCGCAGAAGTTTTTCACAAAGATGAGAGCCTAAAAACCCAGCCCCTCCCGCTACTAAACACTTACGCTTTGCCATATCCTCTCAATTCCTTCCTCAGAAAAGCCAACCTTCTCCTCTCCCCATCATAAGCCCAATCCATAAATGGTTGCAATATTTCTATTGCCTCTTTCTCTAAAGTAACTAACATCTTATCAGAAAAAGAAAAAAATGTTTTGCTCTCTAAAAAAGAAAGCTCATATCGGCTATGTAGAAAAACCCTGTCGTATCTTTGTCTTGCCTGGTTTAAAAAAGAACTAAAAAACTCTGAGGTAAAAAATTCAACCGAAAACCGGGTCGATCCCCCAGAGGGCAAGTAATCAATACCCTCTCCTTTTTCTAAGGGAAAAGAATCGAAAGAAAGCTCTGACTCTTTCAAGGCTGTAAGAAGACCTTTTTCCTCTTTTTTCTTATAAGGGTTTTGCAAATCGCAATTTACTACTAAAACTTTCTCTTTTTTTTGCACAAACAGTTTTGCTAAAGCAAATACATAGTTAGGACCCGATGCATTTAGAAGAGAAACTATTTTTGCATTATTTTCTTCTTCTAGGAAAAACCTCATTTCTCTTAAAGTTTCCAGATCTTTGTCAGAAACTTGTTCCAAGCAAACTTCCTTTAACTGAGAAGAAATTTCCCCTAAAAACCGTTGGTTTAATAACTTTAACGTACGAGAAGAAACAGGAAGACCTTTTATTAAAGCTAAAACAAAGAGAGCTAAAAAACTAAAAAAGGAGAGAATTCCCCCAAAAAGAACCGCTTTTACCAAAAACAGTTTTGAAACAGGTTTTATAGGAAGAACTGCTTCGTCTAAAGGTTTTGACTCTACTTGAAGCAACTTATTACTCAGGGTTTTGTTTTCGATAAGCTCTGTAATGGTCTGCACCATTTTGGCTCCCACTTCTTTTTGCAGAGAAAGGATTTTCTCCTTTTCCATCTGCTCTGGAATCTCGCCTATTTGTTGCTTTACCTGGGATATCTTCTCTAAAAGATCTTTTTTTTGCCTCTCTATTTGTTTTTTCTTTTTCGCAAAAAATTCCTCTCCTCTAGCTTTTAAAAGGACCAAGGACTGATCTAGTCGGTCCGCTATAACGCATTGAAGCATTCTTTGCTTTTGTTTTACTAGATTCAAAGTAGTGGCTTCTACTTTAGAAGAAGCTTCTATATGAGATAAAAGCCCTTTTTTTTCGAAAGCTATATCTTCATCTAATCTTCTTTTTTCCTTCTCTGTTAAAATCGCTATCTCCTTCCGTTTTGTAGCAAGCTGAGAAAGTCTCCGGATTTTTTCCTGTCCAACCGAATCTTGTAAAAGAGTCGATAAGGAGCTAAATTCAAAAAAAGTATCTTGAAGTTTTTCTTTTACAAGAGATAGTTGCTTAAGCTTTTCTTGCAAATTATCTAAGCGATTATGATACAGAATAGATAACTCTTTCGCTGTCTGTAAATCTATCCCTTCTAACTCTTTAGAAACTTCTTCAGAAGAGCTTACCCTTTTCTCTAAAATGGCCCTTTCTATCTTTAGCTGACTGATTAAATGCTCTTTGTAGGAAAAAAACTCTTCCTTCCACTCAGAGAAATCTTCCCCCTTATTCTCTTGCCAACGCTTCTCCCACAAAGCAAGAGCTCCCACAGGAGGATAGGTGCCTATTTGTCCTTCTTCCAAAGAAACAATCTGCTTTTTTACCTTTTCTAACTCTTCAGAATATGCCTCTTTTTCTCCTTGTCCAGACAAGAAGAAAGTCTCTCCTTCTGCCCCTTGAAGTCGCAAGGAAAGCTCTAAGCCTTCTTTTTCTGCAGAAAGCTCCCTGATCTCTTTATAGACACTTTCTATTTCAGGGTCTAAATCCTGCAAAACATTTTGTGCTTGCCCTAAGTCTTTACATCTCTCTAATTCTTTTTCCACGCTTTGGAGCCTTAATAGCTCTTCCACTTGCTTCTCGTAGCTCTTTGTATAGGCAATAGATTCTTCTTTTGTGGAAAGAAACCCCTTTTTTTGTATCTTTTTCTCTAAGTAGCCTCCGTATTCCCTAAGGCCTTTTAAAAAAGTATTTTCTATTTCTTCTTGGCGTTTTTTCAAATAAGCAACTTGATGCTCTCCCTCTTCTTCCTGCTGTTTTTGAACATATTCCCTATATGCCTCCATTAGCCCGTTAAGGATTGCTACCCCGTCTTTCCTATTTCTTCTTAATAAAGAAAGAGACAAAAGCTTCGGGTTTTCCTTATCCTTTTTTATAGAGATATCTGCTCTTAAGCCCTCATAAACAACCTGCCAAGGCATAAGATGAAATGTATATCTTTTGTTTAGCAAAGCTTTTTTGGGTTTTCCCGAAAGGGTGAAAGAAAAATTAGAAGAGAAAAATGGAACCTTTAGCTCTCCTTGACCTAGTTTCTTTCCAGAAGAGGAAAATACAAAAAACCTCTTTTCTTCGAAAAACTGCAGAGAAAAAAAAAGAGGGGTTTCCCCCTCAAAAGCTACTTCTCGAAAGGGAAAGCTTTCTTTTTCGGAAATCTTTGTAAAAAAGGCCCACAAAAGATTTTCCCCCAGATTACGAAAGGCCTTTTTTATAAGACCTCCCCTTTCTTCTTTTACCTGCAAGCCCTTTTTCTCAATTAAGGCCTTCATAACTTTTCTAGAACGCATCAAAGAAGCCACCTTTGATTCTTCTTCTGAGGAAGCTTTATCAAAGAAAAGCGCTTTTAAGGAGTCTTGCGTTCCTGTCTCTTTTTTTCTCTCCAAAAAAGAAGCTACAATCCGGTATTGAACAGGAGTAACTAATGAAAAAAGAAGATGGAGGCAAGCTCCAATCAAAAAAATCTGAAAAAAAAGAGGCTTTTTCTTCTGAAAAAACTCCTTGCCCTCTTCCAATGAGAAAATTACTTCGAGAGGATCTTTTTTCATGGAACAAAAACCCCCATTCCTCTGCAGGAGTTTCCTACTACATCAATACTTGTAAAGCTAGGTAAAAGCTGCGAAATAAACCGATTCCACTCTGTAATCGGTTTTGAAGCCACGTAAACCACATCCCCCGGCATTAGTAAAAGACTGTCATTCGGAAGATGGATCACATGCTCCCAGCTTAGAGTGTAGATTTTGGGTTTCAAAATATTCCCTCGGATTATCTGAATATAGGACTTATCCCCCGTATAGGGAATTCCGTTAGCCGCTGCTAGAGCCTCCCTCAAAGAAAGAAAACCCGCAGGAACATTCAATACCTTGGGAACATTTACCTCCCCCATCACCATTAAAGTAGCAGAGGAAGCTTCTGCTATATAAACCTTGTCTCCTCCTCTCATGACAATATTTTGAGACATATCTCCCTGCTTTAAAAGCTTGTACAGATCCACTGACAAGGGCTTTTTTTCCCGGATAACATAGCTTTTAAACAGGTTTGCCTCAGGGGGAACTTTTGCTTTTGATAGAAGGTCAAAAAGACGCATCTTTCCATCCACGGGAACGCTAGAGAGCTGTACCATTCCTGCAAGCTCTACTTTTTTACAGGCCCTGTTTTTATAACTTACATAAACCTCTACATCTGCAATCTCTTCACGATAACTTTTTTCTAAAGCCTCCTTTGCTTGAAAAAGGGTCTTCCCTTCCACACAAACCGGCGGAAGATCTGGAAGATATACTTTTCCCTCCGTTACCGGAAATCCCACTTCGGAACTAATTTCCTGTATCGATTCAGCTAAGTCTTTTCTTTTAGGATGGTAGATAGCAAGGAAAAGAACGTCTCCAGAATGGATTGTATCTTCATATTCTTCTAAAAGACTCTCAGGCATATGCTCAAAGGTTTTTCCTTCCATTTCCAGAATGGAAAACTTTCCCTCTTTGATTCGGTAAGAATCTAAAACAAATTCCTCGGCCCCAAAAATCTCCTTCCCCATATAGGGAGATCCACAAGAGCAAAAAAGCCCCAAAAACAAGGATAAAAAAAGCGCTCTCATATAAAATAGCCTTCGAACTAAGTCCCATTTTGGGGATTTCCTTTTTTCTATTCCAGATCTATTGCACCTGTTTTTTTTATCAAACCTACCTTCTCTCTCTTATTTCCTATTTCTGTTAGCAAGTTATTCTCTAAAAAAGGTACAATCCCCTCCTCATGAAACGTATCTTCATCACGGGTATAGCGGGCTTTATAGGATTTCATTTAGCTCTTTTTTTCAAAAAAAAAGGCCTGAAAGTCCTGGGCATAGATAATTTTCATTCCTACTATGATCCCTCTTTAAAAAAACAGAGAGCTTCCCTACTGAAAGAGGAGGGTATCGTTGTTTTCCCTTTAGATATCAACCAGACAAGCTCCGTCCGAAATCTTTTAGAGAAAGAAAAAATTACCCACGTAGTTCATCTAGCAGCACAACCTGGCGTAAGACACCCTATCCTTTATGACTATGTAAAAAGCAATCTAGAGGGTTTTGCTTCTCTACTAGACGCTATGAAAGACTTTTCGCTTCCCCTTCTTTTTGCCTCTTCTTCCTCTGTATATGGAAAAAACGAAAAAATTCCCTTTGAAGAAACCGATCTAACCGAAGATCCCGCCAGTTTCTACGGAGCTACCAAAAAAGCAAATGAGTTAATGGCAAAAAGTTTTCATTATACCTACGGGTTTCCCATAATAGGGTTTCGTTTTTTCACTGTATACGGCCCTTGGGGAAGGCCTGATATGGCCTATTTTTCCTTTACCAAGAAAATTTTAAACGGAGAACCTATTTCTCTTTTTAAAGAGGGGAAGCTCCAAAGAGATTTCACCTATATCGAGGACATTTTACCAGCCCTTTATAACGCTTTAGATTTTAACGCTTCCTTCGAAATTTTTAACTTAGGCCATACGCAACCTCATCCCGTGGAAAAGCTTCTCTTTTTCTTAGAAAAATTTTTAGGAAAAAAGGCAAAGGTGGAAAAAATCAAAGAAGATAAAAAAGAGCCTCTTATAACCTTTGCTAACAGTGAAAAAGCAAAAAGACTCCTAGGGTTTTCTCCTTCCGTTTCTTTAGAAGAAGGTCTCTTTCGTTTTACTTCTTGGTACCATCTATACCACCGTTGTTCAAAAAAATTAGATACAACCTCGTTGCCTTTATAAGCGCCTATATCAGTTCATCCTTTTTTGAAAAAGAGGGAGTGTTTCTAATCCGGTAAGCAACATAAGTTGCTGAAATGCCTTCGGCAAATTTTCCACAAGATCGGAAGCGATAAGACTATAGGAACTTTTCTCTCTGGCACTAATTTCTCCTGCGATGCCGTGCAAGGTAGCTCCTAAAAAAACGGCCTGCAAAAATGCCATCCCTTGAGCTAACAAAGCAGCTATTATCCCAGTTAACACATCCCCAGTTCCTGCTGTTGCCATTCCAGGATCTCCAAAAGGAGCAATAAATGGCTTATATCCAGAATAAAAAATAAAAGAAGGGGCCCCTTTTACGAGAAGAATCACTTCTTTTTCTTCTGCATACTTCTGACAATCTATAAAAAACTCCCTCTCTATCTGATATTCTTTTCCTAAAAGTCTTTCCATCTCCTTTTTGTGAGGCGTTAAGATACTATTTTTAGGGATTTTTATCTTCGTTTGAGCAAGGAAAAAAAGAGCATCTGCATCCACTACTAAGGGAACCTTTATCAGGACAAGGATCTTTTCTAAAAAAGCCAATACCTTTTTCTCCCTTCCTATTCCAGGTCCTATATACACTGCCTTAGCTCGCTTTAGCTCTTCTTGTATTTTCTCTGTTTCTAAAAAAGAACCAGAAATTACCTCTGCAGGAAATTCTTCTGTTTTTTTTTCTGCCATGAAAAAAATCTTTACCATTCCTGCTCCCGATCTCAGACAAGCTAAAGAAGAAAGTTTCGCCGCTCCCATCATGGAAGAGGAGCCAGAAAGGCCCACTACCAATCCTGCTTGATATTTATGTCTTTTCCTAGAAATTTTTGGTAAAAGAGCTGCTAATTTTTCCTGTCTTAAAAAGAAAAAAGAGGCCTTGGCTTTTTTTTCCTTAAAAGCAGGAAGACCAAAAGAGACCTTTTCAATTTTCCCAACCACATTCCATCCCTTTTCTAAAAAATATCCCGTTTTATAAAAACCCAAAGCAATTGTACTAATGCTTTCTATGCAAAGGGTCTTTATTTCTCCTGTATCTGCATCCAATCCTGAAGGAATATCTATAGCAAAAATGGGAAGATTACTTTCATTTGCCTTTTCTACCAAATCCTTTAAAGGTTCTTGCAAAGAGCCTTTAAATCCTGTCCCTAAAAGGGCATCTATAATTACCCCTTTCTCTCCAAAAAGTTTTTCAGCAGCAGGGGAAAAAACCCTTCCTCCTTGTGCCTCAAAAGCTTTTCTTTTTTTTTGTGCAAGAGGGGTTAACTGATCTAGCGAAAAAGGGGAGTAAGCCATTATTTCATAGCCTTTTTCTAGAAAAAGAGAAGCTACAGCGTACCCATCTCCCCCATTATTTCCCTTTCCTAAGAGAAAAAAGAGTTTTTTCTCCTTTGTTTTCTGTAAAAAAGCTTCTACTTTCTGAAACACCTGCTTAGCTGCTTCCTCCATAAAAGACTCTTCTAAACAGCCTTCTTGTATAGCTTCTTTTTCAAGCTCTCTTCCTTCTTCAGCTGTAATTACTTTTTCTAAAAAAGGAAAAAGATCCTTCTTCAAAGCTGCTCCTCTTTAATTACCCTTTTTAATAAAGCCTTTACTGCATCTTTAGGATTCATGTTTTTATATAAGATCGCATGGATAACTTCTGTAATGGGGATATCTATATGATGCTTTTTCCCAAGCTCTAAAGCAGAAACACAAGTATAGGCGCCCTCTACTGCCATCCCTATCTCTTCTTTTGCTTCTTCTAAATCAAGGCCTGCTGCTATCAATTTTCCAAAGCGATAATTACGACTTAGTTTAGAAAGACAAGTCACACACAAATCGCCCATCCCCGAAAGACCATTTAGGGTCTCTTTGTTACATTTTTGTGATTTAGAAAGCTTTCTCATTTCATGAAGCCCTCTCGTCATAAGAGCGGCCTTAGTATTATCTCCAAAGCCCAGTCCATCAGAAATACCACAAGCAATCGCTATAATATTTTTCATAGCAGCTCCAAATAAAACACCTCGAATATCTGAATTGGGATAAACCCGGAAATGGGAAGCATTAAATAGCGCTAAGATAAGCTGACTTACTTTAGGATCAAAAGAGGCTGCTACTACTGAAGTAGGAATGGCCTGCATTACTTCTTCTGCATGGCTTGGACCACTCAAACACCCCAACAAAGAGGGATCTTTGTGAGGAAGAACTTCTAAAATTACATCACAAAGTAGCAACCCTGTTTTTTGCTCAATCCCTTTAGAAGTTAAAATGATAGGCAGTGGTTTCTCTCCTATTTTTATCACCTTCTCAAAAACCGGCCGAATCCCTGCAGAAGTTACGCTTTCTACGATTACCTCTGCTTTTTGCAAAGCCTCTTTTAAATCTTCCGTAAAAATAAGGGTATCAGGTGCTTTACACGGTCCGAGCTTGGGATGCTCCCTCGTTGTTTTTAAGTGCTCTACCAAGCTTTTTTCTCGAGCCCAAAGGACTACTTCATGCCCATTTTCTGCTAGAAGACAGGCCAGAGCAAATCCCCAAGTTCCAGCTCCTAAATAAGCTATTTTCATGTTTCATCTCAATGTAACTGCGATCAAAAAGCTCCCTTCTCTTCCTAAAAAAGCAGGGTGAGTATATTCCCATTGTACAGAATCTAGAAAAAAAAGAAATTTTTTCACATTGAGATTTTTTAGTTTTTAAAAATACAGAAATTCTTTGGTTTTTTAAGAAGATAATCTATTTCTAATCAAGATGATTCCGTACCTCTTCCACAGAAATTGTGGAGAGATCTCGATAAGCTCCTATTAAGGGAATATGCTCTAAACCAGGGTTAGGAGAATCTACTTTCTGTTTTAAAATTCCCTGATTGGGATCAGCCCATAGGGAAATCACTTTAATAGGAAAGAATGCTTCTAAATAGTAGGTCATGGACAAAACCCCTGAGTCAGGAGCCACCAGATACTGACACCGATTCTTGATCAAAGAAAGCATCTGATACAAAGAGGTTTTTCCTCGTAAATCAATCACATTTTCTTGAGGAAAAATCGGATTTTTTTGAAATCCAAATAAAAGAAAATAGCAAGTTTTTTGCGTTTGTAAAAAAAGCCTATGCCAGTTTTTCTCTGGCCAATTTCTCCAAAGGCCGTAAGAGGTTTCTGCATTGACCTGCACCCCTACAACGGCTTTGTCTTTGGGTACAGAAAACCCTGTAGCCAAAGTATCATACTCCGGTTTCCACCTAAGTTTGGGAGTCACTTTGCCCAGCTGCCATTTTACCCAATAAGTAGGATTGGGTTTTTCTAGGATAATGTCAAAGCCCTCTCTTTTTATTTGCAGCTCTTTTAAGGTCTTTTCTACCTCATAAGGTTCCCCTCTTTTCCAATTCGGCGCTATCAGGGTTTTTACCCCCGGTAAAAGAGAAAACCCCTCCTTTAGATTTTGTCTTATTAAGAAGGTGATCTCCGCTTCGGGAATTTTCTCCCGAATCCTTTGACAAATAGCATAAAGTCCTAAAGCGATATCCCCTAATCCTCGATTCCAGGCCAATAAAAACCGCTTCTTTCCCCTTTTTTTAGCCTTTTTCAAAAGACTGTCTAAAGGATTAGGAGAAAGGCTACGAAGAAAAGTTCTAAACATGCTTTTTTTTCTCTCTTAACTTCTGTTTGCAAAGCTGGTACACCTGCTCTACTGTAATTTCCTTCATACACCGAAAATCAATGGGACATTTTCGCAAAAAACAAGGAGAACAAGCTACGTTTTTAGAAATAACTCCAGACTTTTGATAAGGCCCTGTCTTTTTTTCATCGGTGGAACCAAAAAGAGCTATGAGAGAAACATGTAAGGCTGCGGCTATGTGCATCGGACCTGAGTCATTGGTTATAAAAAGATCTACCTCAGCTGTAAAAGCCATCAACTCTCTTAAAGAGGTAAGCCCTGCTAAATTATATACTCTTTCCTTAAATCCTGGAATAATCCTTTTTATCTTCTTCCTACTTTGGCTATCCCCAAAGAAAAGGATAAAGACATCTGGATCCATAAGAAGTTTTTCTGCTAACTTGCGAAAATTTTCCTCAGGCCAACATTTGGCAGGACCATAGGCAGCAGAAGGATTCATTCCTATCAGAATCTGTCCTTTTCTCACTCCCTTTTTATATAATATCCCCTTTACGCTGTCCCTTTCTTGCTTTTCCACAAAAAGCTCTGGTCCCCTCTTTTTATTAAAGCCCCCTAAAGAAACCCCTTGTAGAAGATCTAAATATTCCTCTACCTGGTGCTTGTCTCTTTTTCTATCTAAAGCTTTGCTCAAGAAAACGGTGCGAAAAGGGGCCTTATACCCAATTCTTTGTCTTATTCTTCCTTTAAAAAACCACCAGGCAGAAGAAAAAGAATTCGTAAGCAAAATCCCTACATCATACTTCCCTTCTGAAAGAACCTGAAAAATACGCCTTCTTTCCTTTTTTCTCTCAAAAAAGCGCTTTTTTTTCTCAAAAGTGCATATTCCATCTAAACTCCCCTCTTTTTCCAATAAAGGGGCTAAAGAGCTAAGACACATAGCTGTAATAGACGCCTTCGGAAAGCTTTCCCGAAGGACCCGTAATACAGGAGTTGCCATCACTACATCTCCTATCCAGTTAGGCATTCTTATTATGATCTTAGGCCCAGACACTTATAACTCCCAAGAGTAGGTAAACAAGGCATTTTTGCATACCTCAAAGAGAGAAAGCAACCCCCTTCTTATACAAAAGATCATTCTTAATTAGTAAAATTAAATATTGACATTTTATTAAAAATATGTTAGAATTTTATTGATGAAATAAAAAGACGAGGGTAAAAATGGCCTTTTTAAAAGAATTAACAAATCAATTTATAGATTATGCTTGTTTAGCTCTAACTTCAGAAGATTCTGAAAATCTAGTACATAATGAGCTTAATACTAAAAGGTTATTTTCTTCCAGTCCCAATCAAATACGAAATTGGAAAGTAGCGGCTATTTCCGAAATATCTAACAAGGCTTTTGAAACTTTTGGAATTACTAAGATAGAAAAGGCTACCTCAAATATTTTTGCTCTTCTTGCTGAGATGTTTAGCAAAATAGAACGCTTTATCCTAAGTAGGGTAATTAGCATCAAGGTAGAAGAAAAAATAGAAAAGCACCAACAATTAGCACAAGAGATTGAAAGAGCGTTTGATAAAAAGATTCAATCTCCCTTATACCCCGGAGGAAAATCTTTTTTAGAAATAGCGAAGGACATACAAAAAAATAAAGAAGAAAGCGCTAGTACCCGAGATCCTCTCTTACTTTCAAAATTCGAAAGAGATCTTGGCAGACATCTTTTCGAGGAAATTGAGGTTAAAGAAAAAAAAGGAAAAAATCTAGAAGAAACGGCTCATATTCAATTTTCTGAAAACAAACTAGAACAGCAAGAAGCTTTTAAAGCTCTAGTAAAGCCAACAAGTCCTACTGATAAAGATATTATGAGCTCTGATCTAGCCTATTACAAAACCTTGCAGCTTGTTTTACGTCAAGATGCAGTAGGAATTATCGTTCCTGGATTATCTCTTACTTTAGACGAAGCAATAAAAAAATCAGAAGAAGGCTCTGGCTCTTCTAATCTGGCGCCTTATGTTTATAGCTCTGAAGGAAATCCTCCGATAAAAAAAACGGAAATCCTAAAAACCTTCGATGAAGATAACCCGTTAATGACTACCACTGTGACACATCATATCTCTGCTAAAATTGTAAGAAACGAAGGGAAAAACAACCCTGTAGTTGGATCTTATACTATGAAAATCACTTTCTCTATAGACGCAAAAGGCGTTATAGAATCAGTGAAAGCAGAAGCCAAAATCACCAGCTTAGATCTAATAAACCAAGATAAAAAGTATAGTAAGGAACAGGTATATGGATAAGATAAAAACAGTAAACCATATTTTTTACGATTCTCTACAAGAAGCCCTTGTCAATAAAAGGGATGGAGTTTCTTTAGAAAAAGCCCCTGATTGGGAAAAAAGACTACAAAATTCGTTAGAAAGTGTACAAGGGGGGGTAAAATTTGTCGCAACAAATCTTAATGCAGTAAAAGATTTAGTAATAAAAAATCTTGCTGAAACTATTTCTAGAAAAGCTCAGAGAGTTTTATTTTCCACTAGCTCTAACTATTTTCTTGCTGTCCTTTTTGACTTCATAAATTTTTTCAGAAACCTATTTTTGAATAGAGTCATCTCAAAAGTGATAAATTATGATAACCTTACTAAAGCAATAAATAGCCTGCTACTTAAAATAAATAATCCTTTACTAGATCCAAAACTTCTCGAAGAACTAAAGGAAAAATCTCTTTTGCTTGCTAACGCAGGTCCAAAAGGAGCTCTTGTTGGTAAAAAACGTCTTCAAGAGGAAATAGGAAAATTAGAGTCTCAGCTGAAAGAAATACTAGAAATCCATGAACCAAAAGAAAAGCTACTACAAGGTAAAAAAGAAAATATCGAAATAGAAAATGCCCAAAAGAAAAAACTTACCCACTTCCAATCCAGAAAAGCGGCGCAATTGACTGAAAAACAGCTTCAAATGGAAAAATTAGAAACAGACCTTACTAACCTAGAAAACAGCATGTCTGGTTTAGCAAAAAGTATAACTTCGAGTAAAACGAGTCCAGTAGTAAAACAGCCCCATTCTTCTAAAGAGTCGATTTCCCAGAGAGTAAAAACACTTGTAGATAAGGCAAAACAAAACGCTCTTCCCTCTTTTACAAAACTAGAAAACGCTCTTCTTGAAAAGAGAAGACAAAAGAGCCAGATACAACGAAATAAAGATTCTCTACAGCAAGAAATAGATCAATTAGGCCATTTGCAGCAAGAGGCTATTACACAGGCAGAGAAAATAGAACAAACTCTAAAAACCCTGAACAGGGAAAAAGAACATCTCTCCTCGGGAATTACCCAAGACCATCATAAGATCGAAAAACTACAAAAAGCGCTCAGTGAGAAAAAACCTCGCTTTAGAGAACTTTCTCAACCTAAAAACCTACTTGCTACCGTTTTACAACAGCAGAAGGAAATAGATACACTATTCTTCTCTTCCTTCCTTCAAGAAAGAAACCCCGAGTTTTCTTTGGCAGCTCCGATTACTTCTCAAGCCTCTGAGAATATAACGCCTAAAGGATCTAATGCTTACGAAAAAACTACCGTAGTATTTACCTATCCCATCCTTTTGAGAGGATCTAAGATAGGTTCTATCGTAAAAACCCTTTCGTATGGAATAGACTCTACCCAGAAAGAAAACCCTTTTCTTTTCCACGCAAGAGAAGAAAAAGAAAACTCTCTTTCTATCAAGGTAGAAGCTTAAAAAAAAACCCTCTTGTAAGATAACGATTTTCTCTTTACAACTGAAAGAAAAGAGCTATTGCAAGAAGGGGGCTTTTTGTATAAAAGAATTTTGGGTATAGATCCTGGGACGAAAGTAACAGGATACGGTATTGTGGAAAAAAAAGAGCGGTTTTTATCTGCTTTAGCCTGTGGCGTAATCTGCCCTTGCCGAAAATTAGAGCTCCCTCAAAAGTATCACCTAATTTTTAACGAATTAAAAAAGCTCATTGAAACGTTTACCCCGCATGCCATCTCCATAGAAAGTCAGTTTGTTCATAAAAATGTCCAAAGCGCTATCAAACTAGGTATGGCCAAAGCGATGGTTCTTCTTTTGAGCAGTATGTATAATATCCCCATCTTTGAGTACGCCCCTAAGAAGGCAAAACTTGCTGTGGTAGGAAATGGTTTTGCTAGCAAAGAGCAGGTGCAAAAAATGGTGCAAAATATCTTACACCTTCCCAAAAAACCCCTTGCAGAAGACATTACTGATGCTCTTTCTCTTGCTATCACTCACCTTCATACTTTACCCTTTCTTGAAAGGAGTCAAAGCAGTGTTTGAGTTTTTTAAAGGAAAACTACAGGAAAAAGGACCGAATCACATTGTCTTAGAGGTAAATGGAATAGGGTATAAAATCTTTATTCCCCTAAATGTTCATGTCCTTCTTCCTGAAATCTCTAAAGAAATTTTTCTCTACACCACTTTTGTAGTTAGAGAAGAAGCACAAACCCTATACGGTTTTTTAAAAAAAGAAGAAAAAGCTCTTTTTGAACTTTTACTTACCGTATCAGGAATTGGACCTAAAAGCGCTCTTGCCTTGCTTGGCCATCTAGATCTGGCCACTTTTCAACAAGCTTTACAAACACATAATATTGCCTGGATAGCAAAAACTCCTGGGATTGGGAAAAAAACGGCAGAAAGACTCATAATTGAACTAAAAGATAAAGTAAAAACTAGCCTTTGCTCCATGGGAATCTTAGCCGATGCCGTAGGTGCTTTAATCCACTTAGGCTATGATTTGGCCTCCTCGCAAAAGGCAGTACAAACTGCTTATGAAGAAAAAAATCATAAGGAAGATTTAGGGCTCTTGATTACCCAAGCTTTGAAAAAAGTCAAATAAAATTTTTTTGAAGAAATAACAACAGAAAAATTCCTTGTAAGTCAGTAGATAAAAAGCTTTCTAAGCTGTTCTTTTACGAGTTTTTCTGCTATAGTTCCCTTCTTATGTCTTCTGAAGATACCATTGCTTCCCTTATTACAGGCCCCTGTTTGGGAGCCGTATCAGGCATTCGCATTTCGGGAGAAAAGGCCTTGTTCATAGCAAACGCCCTTTTTTCGGCAGACGTTCTTTCCTATAAATCCCATACAGCCCATTACGGAAAAATCTTGGATGAAAATAAACAAGAAATAGACCAGGTTCTTTTAATTCCCATGAAAGCGCCCAGGTCTTATACAGGGGAAAATACCGTAGAGATATTTTGTCACGGGGGTTCTATCCTACCTAAAAAGATTTTACAACTTATTATAAAAAAGGGAGCTAGACTAGCAAAGCCGGGAGAGTTTACCTTAAGGGCCTTTTTACATAAGAAAATGGACCTTGCCCAAGCAGAAGCAGTACAAAACCTTATCTGCGCTCAGAACGAATTTTCTATGCGCGCTGCAAAAAACCAGCTGGAAGGAAAACTTTCTCAAAAAATAGGTTCTTTTCAAAAAAAACTGACTCACCTCTCCGCTATTTTAGAAGCCTGGGTAGATTTTCCTGAAGAGGATTTAGCTTTTTTACCTTCAGAAGAGTTTTTGCAGATCCTATCCGAAGTAATCAAAGAAATGGAAAGGCTCCTTTCCACTTTTTCAGAAAAAGCTAAGCTACAAGAAGGGATTTCCTTAGTTATTCTAGGTGCTGCTAATGCGGGAAAATCTTCTTTGATGAACCTTCTTCTCCAGAAAGAAAAGGCCATTGTAACCGATATAGAAGGCACCACACGAGATATTTTAGAAGAAGATTTCCTCTTAAAAGGCTTCTGCTTTCACCTAGTAGATACGGCAGGAATTCGTACTACTTCCTGTCCTATAGAGCAACAAGGCATCGAAAAAGCAAAACAAAAAGCAAAGGAGGCAGACTACATTCTTTATCTTTTAGATGCTAGCGCCTCTTTCTGGGACTTCTCCTTTTTATTGGAGCTAAACCCTTCTAATACTCTTGTTGTCTGGAATAAAATCGATAAGAAAAAACCTCCAAAGAGTCCAGAAAGATTTCCTTCTATTTCTATTTCTGTCAAAGAAGAGAAGGGTATTCCTCTTCTTCGGGAAAAAATGCTTTCTTTTTGTGAAAATACCTCTTTAGGAAAAGAAGAAATTTTTCTGACTTCACAAAGACACAAAAAGGCGTTGCAAGAAGCCTTATTTTATACCAAAAAAGTGAAAGAGGCCTTCCTGCAAAAAGTCTCCGCAGAGTTTTTAGCCGCTGATATGAAAGAAGCCCTATATTCTTTGGCTACTATATTAGGGACAAACGTTACAGAAGATGTTTTAGATGCTATCTTCTCCCAATTTTGTTTAGGAAAATGAAGAAAAAAGAAAAATTTTTTTTCATCACTAAAACGCTCGACTCCCTGTTTAAAAATCCCGAGCCTCCTTTAAATCATACGGATCTATACACCCTTTTACTCTCGGTTCTCCTTTCTGCAAGGGCCACTGATGCCAAGGTAAATGAAATTACCCCAGAGCTTTTTCAACTAGCCAATACCCCTGAAAAGATGGTCTTAGTAGAGGAATCTCTTCTCCAAAAAATCATTCGTCCTATCGGTTTTTATAAAACAAAGGCAAAAGCCATTTTAGCCCTTTCCCATATCTTGCTAAAAGACTACCAAGGCAAAGTTCCTTGTTCTTTAGAAGAGTTAGAAAAACTACCGGGAGTAGGTCATAAAACGGCTTCCGTAGTTATAACACAAGGATTCCATAGGCCCGCCTTTCCAGTGGATACCCATATCTTTCGATGTGCTAGAAGATGGGGCCTTAGTAAAGGCTCTACTGTGGAAAAAGTAGAGAAAGATCTAAAAAAGATTTTTCCGAAAGACAAGTGGGGAAAAATACACTTACAAATCATTTATTATGCTAGAAAATATTGTCCTGCTAAAAAACACCTTTTAGAAAACTGTCCTATCTGCAAAGGTCTTACTAAACCAGGTAAAAATTTTTCTCCTAAAAAGATTCAATCGATAGCTTCTGCTTTTAGGAAATAGCTTTTTGTAGAAGAAAGCTCCTTGTAAAAGAGCTCTTTTCCTTCCTATGCTCTAGGAAAACCGTGGCTTCTATAATCCTGGTAATACTTTTTTCTGCCTCTATTTTCTCTTTTTTTAAAGAAAACGAAAAAAAACGGTGTATAGGCTGGGGATTTTTCTCAGGAAAATGAAAAAAAGCCTCTTCTCTAGGTTCTAAAAAATAGATCTCCTTTTCTGCAAAAGCAGACCAAGCAATTTTCTTAGATAAAAGCTTTTCATAAATTTCTGCAAAACTTATCTCAGCAATTCTATCTAACTCAATCTGCTTTATAAGCTCCACTTCTTTTGTCATAAGATGAAAAGAACCCACCATCCAAGGAACTGCTACGGTAGATAATAAAAACAGCGCTATCAAAATCTCTAAAAGAAAAAAGGACTTTTTCCTTCTTTTATAAAAGCAAAAGCGGCTCAAAAGATAAGAAGTCACACGAGGTAAGGAAATAGCTCACCCTCCCTTTTTTCCCAAAGAGCTTTCGGTTTTTTTTCACGTTGTGTAGATGACCAAAAATACATATGTCCACTTCATATTTCTCTAACAAAGAAGACGCCCTACTAGGTTTTAAGTCTACTCCTATAGGAGGATAATGAGTCATAACAATTCTTCTTTTTGCTTTAAAAGATAGACTTTTTAGAGATTTTTCTAACCTCATAAGTTCCCTTACAAAAATTTTTTCGTCCTGATTTAACTCTTTTTCTCTTCTAAAAGCCCTTGGATTGTGCACCTTTTCTACTATAGAGTCAAAATGAAATTCCTGAGTATCCCAAAGCCTACTCCCTGCAACTCCAATATCCCCTTCTTCCCAGCTATCATTTTGTAAAACTTCTATGGAAGAGGGAAGGCTACCCTTTATTTTGTTTTTATTAGTCCACCAATAGTCGTGGTTTCCTTTTACCATTAATTTTCTTCCAGGAAGCTTTCCTATCCATTCTAAGTCAATAAGAGCTTTCTCCAATTTACAAGCCCAAGAGATGTCTCCTGCTATTAAGACAAGGTCTTCCTTTCCTACTACCTTTTCCCAGCCTTTTTGAATCTTTTCTACATAATTTTCCCAAGCCCCCGCAAAAAACTCCATGCTCTTGTCAGGATTGCCCAAGCTCAGATGCAAATCAGAGAAAGCCCAAATATTCATAAGTACTATAAGACAAAACCGTCTGGAAGAGAGGTTCCTGCTGTAACTATGATGATCCCATCTCGGATGAATACCCCTTCTCCATCATAGGTCTGTTTTTTTCCCTTGTTGATCAATTTTACTCCGTTACCAAGATGAACATTTTCATCCAAAATCGCTTTTTTAATTTCACAATTTTCTCCTATATGAAGGGTAGGAAAAGAACGCTTATCTTCTGGTTTTTCAGGAAGATAAAAGTGAGACCCTAAAGTAATCGACTCTTTGATAGTAGTTCCTTTTTTGATATAGCTTCTCATTCCTATTACAGAATCGCTAATTTCTCTTGCCTCTATGACAGAACCCTCACATAAAATCGAGTTGATAATTTTTGCTTCTTTAATCTTAGGTCCTGATAAGAACGAGGGTCTAGTAAAAATGGGTCTTGTATCATCGTAAGTATCTAAACCACAAGATTTTTTAGTAAGAGCTAAATTCGCTTTATAAAAAGAAGCTATAGTACCAATATCCTCCCAATACCCGTCATAAATATAGGCAAAGGAGTTTTTTTTCTCTACCTGCTTAGGAATGAGATGTTTTCCAAAATCTTCTCTACTATCTTCTTGCAAAAGACGGAATAGGGCTTCTCGTTTAAATATATAAATCCCCATAGAAGCTAAATATTTAAGCTTTTTATCTCTTTCCCCGTTGTAATTTTTCCGCAAATTCCCGGGCAGGATAAAAGAGTTTAGTCTCCGAAAATCCTGGGGTTTTTCAAGGAAGTCCTCAATCCTGCTCTCTTTATTTACTTTCATGATTCCCAATCTACTAACTTCCTCCTCAGAAACAGCTATGGTAGCTACGGTAAGATCCGCTTCCTTTTTTTTGGCAAACTCTATCATCTTGATAAAATTCATATTATAAAGCTGATCTCCCGAAAGGATAAGAAAATACTCAACCGAACATTTTCTGAGCGTAGAAAGACACTTCCGAACAGAGTCTGCTGTTCCCTCAAACCAAATCTTTTCTCCTCCTGTTCTTACCTCAGGAGTTAAAAAGTCTAAAGATCCAGGTGAAAAAGGATCAAAATGATAGCTTTGCCTTAAGTGATGCTCTAATTCTGCTGTGAGGTATTGCCCCAAAACAAAAATCTTTCGAAGATTAGCATGAATGGAGTTTGATATGGGAATATCGATCAAGCGATACCTTCCTCCAAAGGGAACAGCTGGTTTACAATGATTCAGCGTCAAAGGAAAAAGGCGCTTTCCTTCCCCTCCTGCCATAATGATGGTAGCTACCTCTTCACTTTTTTCTGCCAATTCAAGCCTCCCCTTAAAACGGAAAATAGTGAGGAAGCTCTTGGAATGCAATAAAAAAACTTAGGAAGTACTCTTTTTTTGACTCTCTCTTTTTACAAAGGAGGCATTGTAGCTAGACCTTATAAAAGGCCCCGCATAAACATAAGATAGCCCAAGAGAAAGTCCAAAATTTGCATAGCGGGAAAAAGTTTCTGGGGGAATATAGGCTTTTACCCTTAATTTATTTTTCGAAGCTTGCAAATAATGCCCTATGGTAACTACGTCACAACCTGCTTTTTTTAAGTCTTGTAAAGTAGTAAAAACCTCTTCTTCTCTCTCTCCTAACCCCAACATAATCCCCGACTTTACTAATTCAACTTGAGCTGAACTTTTTGCTTTCTGTAAAATAGCCAAACTTCTTTCATACTCGGCTTTATGCCTTACTTTAGAAGAAAGCCTTCTTACCGTTTCTATGTTGTGGTTAAATATCTCAGGCCTTGCTTTTAATACTTTTTGTAAAGCAGTAAAATCCCCAGAGAAATCGGAAGTTAATACCTCAATAGAAGAATGGGTATGCTCCCTTAATTTTTCTATAATTCTTACTATGTGCGAGGCCCCTTTATCTTCAAGATCATCTCTTGCTACCATGGTAACTACTACATGCTCTAAAGAAAGCTCTTTCGCAGAAAGAGCAATACGCAAAGGTTCGTCTTCTTCGGGAGCTTTAGGACTTTTACTAAAATCAATATCACAAAATCCACAAGATCTAGTACAGGCCTTGCCTAAAGCCAAAAAGGTAGCTGTCTTTTTATGATAACATTCCCTTCTGTTAGGACATTTTGCTTCATCGCAAACTGTATTGAGTCGATATTTTTGCAAAAGATGGTGTGTCTTAAAAACCTCTCCTCCCTTCGGTAAAGTACGCCGTAAAAAAGAAGGCAGTCTTGCTTTTTTTTGTTTTTCTTCAAAAGAGGGAAGTATCTTTAGCCTATTCATCTTTTCCTGGGGGGATAGTGCACTGGACTTCCCTGTGCAATGAAGGCGGCTTCTAGCCAACCTTCTGCAACTGTTGGATGAGCATGAATTGTTTCAGAAAGAGCCTCCAACGTAAGCTCATTTTGCATAGCAAGCGTAATTTCAGCAATTAAAGTGGAAGCTTCCTGTCCCACTACTTGAGCACCTAGAATTTGTCCTGTCTTTTTTTCTGAAATAATTTGAGCAAACCCTTCTACTTCACCTGCTGCTAAAGATTTTCCTAATACCTGAAAAGGAAACTTCCCTACCACAGGATCATAGCCCTCCTTCTTTGCTTCTTCTATAGAGTAACCAACCGTTGCAATCTCTGGAGAGGTAAAAACTACAGCAGGAACCGCATAGTAGTGAATTCTCTTATTTCCCCCACAAACATTTTCAGCTGCCACCAAGGCCTGGTGAGAGGCAACGTGAGCTAGCATTGCTTTTCCCGTAACATCCCCAACAGCATAAATTCCCTTCACATTTGTCTCCATCTTATCATTTACCTGAATCGATCCCCTTTCATCCGTGTAAATCCCCGCTTTTTGTAAATCCAAATGAGAAGAAAAAACTTTTCTCCCTACAGAAACCAAAACTACTTCAGCTTCTATTTTTTCCCCTTTGGAAAAAAATAGCGTTGCTCTCCTCTCATCAGCTTCTATTTTTTCCACTAAAACTTCTGTTTTTATATTTATGCCTTGCTTTTCAAAGGCTTTCGTAAGAGCTGTTGCTACCTCTTTTCCCAGTAAAGGAACCAAAGAATCTAAAGCCTCCACAATAGTTACCTCTGAACCTAGCTCTTTAAAAAGAGAGGCAAACTCACACCCAATATATCCCCCTCCTACAATTACTAATCTTTTCGGAACTTCTGTAAGCTCTAGCATAGAAGTAGAATTTCTTATAGTTTTATGATTGCAAGGAAAAGACGGTACTTCCACAGATTCTGAACCTGTTGCTATAATTATCTTCTCTGCCTTTAAAAAAAAAGTTTCTTCCCCTTGAACTTTCAACTCAAAAGGGGCGCTGAATTTTGCTTCTGCTTTGATAATGGTAATCTGATTTGTTTTTAAAAGGCCCTCTAAAGACTTTCGAATGTTTTGCACAATTTGATCTTTTCTTGCTTTCATCTTCGCATAATCAAAATGCACTTCTCCCAAGGAAATCCCAAATTCTTCCGCTTTTTTTATCTTTTCTAAAAGGGAAGAAGAAGCAAGTAGCGTCTTTGTAGGAATACACCCTATATTTAAACAAGTTCCTCCCAGCTCCTTCTTTTCAATCAAGGCTACTTTTTTTCCTCTTTGTGCAGCCCTTATAGCAGCTACATACCCCCCAGGACCTGCCCCAATCACAGCTAAATCAAAAAACGGTTTTTCCCTTGTCATAAGATACCTAAATTTTCCTCATCCTACTTTAAAAGGAAGATAAAACGCATACATTCCCTTCAGAATCGATACAAAACTTTCCTTTTAAAGCATAAGGAGCCTTTTTTGCTATACCTGCAATTTGATTAAAACAAAGAGGAACCGTAGGATCTGCTTTAGGATTCCTTAAATTCTCTTTGTGTTCTTGTAATACACGAGCAATAAAGGGTAAGCCCAAAGCTACAGCTTGTGAAAGCCTCTCTCTCTCCGATGCTGCTAGTTGAGGGTTATTGGCTAGATTCACTAACACAGCAGGCATATAAGTAGGTGTCCGATCTAACTCCTCTCCTTCGATAAAACTCAGCTGTTTCACAATCTGATCTTGTTCTGCTTTAGACAGCCTCGAAAAAGCCTGCTTGAGATAGGCTCCCTCTTCTACCGTAAAGAGTCTAAGCATGGCCCCCACCCTTGTTAACACACAATCTGTTGGGTTTTGGATATCCATCCCCAAGCACCTTGCCCTAACAGCTAAATAGGTATCATACGCGTCTTTTTCCGTCTTACTAGAATTTTCTAAAACTCTACAAGATTTAAAAACTTCCGATATAGCAAAGTGAGTAGATTCTGTATATACCAAGGAAGATTGGTTATTTACATGTCCCAAGGCTCCAGCTACATCAAATAGATAAACAAAATAGCTGAAGGGAATAAGAATAGGACAGTTTTTCACCGCCTCGTTCTGCTGCAGTTTTGAAAACATACCTGGCCCCCCTTCAAGATGAGTGATATGTCCGTAATGAGCGAGATTTGCTGTTTTGCTAATTAGCTCTTTTGCTCCTTGTGCAAGACGAGCAAACGTAGGAGAAAGATGAGGATTCTCTTGAAGGATCTCTATCACTTCTTCGTGAAAATCGTCATGATCGGGAGCCTTTGCCCCATAGGGCTTAAATATACTCCTTGCCTTTTCGCTTTTCCCAATATCTCCTAAAACAAGGGCTGCTTCCATAGCCTGAACCATCTCCCATTCCGTCATGCCTTGAAATCGAGACTGCATAAGAATTAGGCCTTGTTTGTGCAGTATATCAAAGCTATTTCTAGAGAGTTTGCTATTTTTCGGTTGTGCCTTAACAAATTGTTGATAGGCATCCTCTCCTCCATGAAGAACAAGCCTTAGACAATGAAGCGTCATAATTGTTCGATCAAACTCGATAAATTTTTTCCCAAATAACAACTCAGAGTAAGAGCCTTGTAATGTAGCCCTTCCCTCTTCGGTAACTCGTACCCCTTCCTCGGCAAGCCAAAGGATTTCAGGATACTCTTTTAAGCACAAACGCACCCAATCAATACCTACTGCTTTTGCTTTAACAACAGGCCCCATCTGTTGTGACAAGACAGAAGAAGGAGTGCTCTCTGCATAAGCATCTGCACTAACTCCCAAAAGAGCCAAAACTACAATGAGTCCAATCCGACTAGTTTTACGCATAACAAAACTCCCTTTCCTATTTATTTCCTCATAATTATGGGTTGTGTTTTTATAGTTAATATTCTCACTTTGACAGCGAGTTCTGAAAAGATGTGAAAAAGAATGAAACTCCTCCGTTTTTTGCTGAGGCGCAGAAAAAACCCTTTTGCAATAAGCGGCTGTAAATACTTTCGGGACATTTTGAAAACTCCGAAAACACCCCACCGGCAGCATGAAACCCTCCCAAAATATAAAACAAGGCTTGCAGCCTATCATAAGCAAAAAATAAAGACAGCGGGAAATATTTTTTAAGATCTAACAAAAACTTTTTTCGCTTATTGGAAAAAAAGAAGATAACCCACTAATATGGTCCATATAGGTAAGCTGCAAGGTCGCATGAAACCAAAAAAAAGGCAAAAGCTTTGTCCTAGTTGTGAGGGGGAAGTTGATCTTGATGTGATCTTCTGCCCTTTTTGTGGAACGGATCTTTTAGAAGAAAAGGAGTTTACCCCCCCTCCTTCTACTACCCAAAACCCTTCTTACAAAGACTCCCTCGAACAAGAGATAGAAGAGACAAACCAAAAGCAGGAAGAAAAGTGGAAACTCTCTTTCTGGCCTTTTTTTTGCTTGAATTTAGGAGTTTGGCTTTTCCTTATAGCTCTGTTCATCCTGTTTTTTTCCCAAGGAGAGGCTCTCTGGTTGAGGATCAATGCAAAACTGTGGCTCTATTTCCTTCTTGGATCTCTTCCCTTATTAGCTATAGGAGGAAAAAAGTTTTTTGGGGAGCCGAAAAAAAATTCCTTTCCAGGAGAATTTAAGGAGCTGTAAGAGCGCAGCACTTTTTGTATTTCCTTCCGCTTCCACAAGGACAACTTTCATTTCTTCCCTTCTTTTCCTCTGCCTTCTGGGTAGAAGGGCTAACTTCTTCCTCTCCTGTTTCCTTAACAAGCGTAATTTTTTCCCTGACTGATTTTTCTTCTTTCTGCAACATTTCGAAACGAAATAAATCAGAAGAAATCTCCTTATAAAGGACTTTTCCTAAGGTATCAAAAAGATAAAAGGCTTCTTGCTTAAACTCCAGTAGAGGATCTTTCTGTCCTACACTTCGTAAAAATACATCCGATCGTAAATGATCAATAGCAAGAAGATGCTCTTGCCAGAGGAAATCGATCTTACGAAGAAGAATACTACGCACTACTTCTTGCACGATTTTTTCTGCTTTTTCTATTTTTTCTAACTCCTGCCTCATAAGAAGAATTCGTTTTTTTTGTCCCTCTATTTTTTGGGAAAAGGCAGAAAAAATGAGATCTTCTACCTGTTTTTCTAAGATCTCTTTGGGAAGGGCTAAATATCTCTTATCTTCGGAAAAACTTAAGGGAAACTGCTCTCTCAAAAAGGAGAAAAGCTCCCTTAAGTTTTTCTCTTCCCCTTTTTCATAAATGTAGGTGTCAAAAATCTCTAGTAAAAACCTATGAAGGATCCCCCTTGCCTGCTCCAGGGGATTTTCAGACTCTAAAATCTCCTTGCGAAAAGCATAGATCTCCTGTCTTTGTTTATTCATTACATCATCAAATTCTAACGTGTGCTTCCTCATAGTGTAATTTCTCTGCTCTACCCGTTTTTGAGCAGTCTCAATGGATTTATTTAAAATCTTAGCAGAAATAGGCTCTCCTTCTGGAGGACGAAACCTCTGTAGTAAGGCCGTAATCTTGGGAGAGGCAAAAAGACGCATCAAAGAGTCTTCAAAAGAAACAAAAAATTTTGAAGAACCAGGATCTCCCAGCCTTCCCGATCTTCCTCTAAGCTGCCTATCAATTCTCCTAGAGTGGTGTCGACTGGTTCCTAAAACGTGAAGCCCTCCCAAACCTGCTACTTCTTCTTGAAGCTTAATATCTGTTCCTCTTCCTGCCATATTTGTGGCCAAAGTAATCGCCCCTTTTTTCCCTGCTTCTGCAATAATTTCTGCCTCTTTTTCGTGCTGTTTCGCATTCAATACTGTATGCACAAGGGCATTTTGCCTCAAAATACGAGAAAGCTTTTCTGAAATTTCCACCGATTCTGTTCCTATTAAAATAGGTCTCCCCTCTTTATGAATTTGCTTAATCTCTTGGAGGATAGCGTTATATTTTTCCTTTTCTGTCATGTAAATTTGATCATCAAAATCTTTTCGAACACATCTTCTATGGGTCGGAATCTCTAAAACTTCTAACTGATACAGTTCCTTAAACTCGGCCGCTTCTGTCATAGCGGTTCCCGTCATACCAGCCAGCTTTTTGTACATACGAAAATAATTTTGCAAAGTAACTGAGGCAAAGGTTTGCGTTTCTCCTTGGATATGAACTCCTTCTTTTGCCTCTATTGCCTGATGTAGGCCATCTGAAAACCTTCTTCCAGGCTGAGGTCTTCCTGTATTTTCATCAATGATTACAATTTTTTGTTCGCTCACCAAATAATCCACATCTTTTTCCATTAAAAGATGCGCTCTAAAAAGTTGTCTTAGGTTATGCGCTCTTTCTTTCCTACGAAGATCTTCTTCTCTAAGAACTTGCTTTTTTTCTAATTTTTCTGCCTCTTCCAGAGAAGTACTATCTACTTTTGCATACTCATACCCCAGATCAAGCATCGTGAAGTCCTCTTCTTCTGTTCCAAAGAATTGACTCCACTGCTGTATTCCTTTATCAGTTAGTTCATATTCACTTGCCCTTTCATCTACTATAATGCAAAGCTCAGCAAGTTTTTTTTGTTTTTCTTCCTTATTCTGATCTGAGTAAAAATAGGTCTCCCAATCTTCTATCTTTGCTCTCAGAGAAGGGTCTTCTTTAATTCTTTTCAGCACTTTATTCCTAGGCGTTCCTTTTCCTACAAGCCAAAGCTTTTTGAAAGACTCCAAAGCTCTTTCCTTTTGCTTTTTGTCTAAAGAAGATTCTTGCTCGGACAACACTCCTAGAGTCTCTAACTCTTTTTTTGCTTCTAAAGCGATCTGATGACAAAGCTCTTTTTGTTTTTTCACCAAAAAAGAAACCCCTTCTTTTAAAGAGTCATACATGTGAAAGGAGCCTTGAGAGGGCCCTGAAATAATCAAAGGCGTTCTTGCTTCATCAATTAAGATCGAATCGATTTCATCAATTAAAGCAAAAGAATGCCCTCTTTGAGAACATTCTCCTTTGCTAGAGGCTAGCGAATTATCTCTTAAGTAATCAAAACCAAACTCAGAAGCTGTACCATAAACGATATCTGCCCTATAGACCTCTTTTCGATCTCTAGGAGAAATTTCGTGCGTTAAAAAAGAAACAGCCAAGCCAAGCTTGCGAAAAACAGAGCCGATCCATTCACAATCTCTTTTTGCCAAATAATCATTTACCGTAATTAAGTGGACAGGCTCTTTGGAAAGGGCGTTCAGATAGAGAGGCATTACCGCGGTTAGAGTTTTCCCCTCCCCCGTTTGCATCTCCGCTATACAGCCCTGATGCATCGCAATAGCTCCGAGCAGCTGAACTTCGTAGGGAACCATATCCCACTTCTGGGTATACCCAGAAACGTAGATCTCTTTCCCTACCAACCTTCTACAAGCATTTTTTACAAGAGCAAAAGCCTCAGGCAAAAGATCTTCCAAGGTTTCACCCCTTTGAAATCTTACTCGAAATTCCTCCGTTTTTTGGGGTAGTTCTTCATCCGAGAGTTTTTGAAATTTCTCTTCCCACTGAAGAATCAAAGGAATACGCTTTTGATACTTCTTCAACTTCCTCGATTGCGCTGTGCCAAATATTTTTTTACCTAATTTAAACATCTAAATCCTTATAGAGATCCATCTGCTAACTATTATCGTAAAAAGGAGAAAAAATTTTAAGGAAAAAGAGGTTTGTTATCCTGGAAATAATCCAGTTTTGGGGAGTTTAAAAAAAATTATCTATCTCAGGATGCAAAATACCCCCTTTTTAGACCAAAAGAGATCTTCCAAGAGACTCTCCCATATTCGCCTTCACTTCTGTCTCTTCTTGAGAAAGCTGTAGAAGATCCTCTTCTAAGGCTATCGTATCTTTTTCAAAAAGAAGCACTACGCATGAAGCCCCGAAGGAAAAGTACCCCTTTTCTTCTCCTTTCTGATAAGGTCTATAAGGAGTATAAGTCTGGTGAATACTTCCTACATAAGTGGCTCCTACTTCAATAAAGGCCACTTTTTTAAAAAGCCTTGTTTGCATCAGGGTTATTTCTCTCTTATTTTCTGTGAAAACAGCAACCTTGGAGGTTAAAGCAATAGGATTTACAGAATACAGACTTCCTCCGATTTTCCGCCCCTTCTCAGGAACCCCATCACAGGGAAAATGGAATCTATGGTAGTCTGAAGGACAGAGCCTTGCCATCACCATAGTTCCTTCTTCATACTGCTTAGCAAGCTCTTCTTCTTGTAAAAAAGTAGCTAAATCATAACTTCTTCCCTTTATAGTAAAACGGCTTGCCCTTTGCAGTTTCGGATAAAAAAGATATCTCCCATCTGCGCATAAAACAGCCTTCTTCTCATCAGAGCAAACAGGCCTAGCTCCTTTTTTTAGCTTCCGAATAAAGAAATCATCAAAGGAAGAAAACTCCTCTGCTTTTTTCTCAAAATCCTCCATTTTTACTCCAAATTCTTGTATGAAAGGGAGGATCTTTTTTTTGCTTTTTCTCCTCTTTTGTAAAAAGCCATACCACTTAGAAAAAAAAGGAATCTTAGAAATAAGAGGAAGGAAAAAAAAAGAAAATAAAGCGTTTTTATATAAGAGAAAAAGCATATTTCCTCCATAGATCTTCTCTTCTTCCCACTTTTGGGTAGCTCGGTTTTTGTAGAAAATCTTCACACTTCTTCCTTGGTTGTTATAACACAAAAACACTGCATTCCTCTACCTTTGCCAAATTCTGTTAAAAAATCTCCTGAAGTAACGGTAATGCCCACCTGGCTCACACGAATCTGTAAAACCTCAGCAAGGCTCTTTCGAATTATAGAAAGCTTTGCTTCAAGTCGGGGCTTCTGCCCTTCTAAAGAGATAGCAACGTGAACAATTTTTTGTCCTTTCAAGGTAAAAAGTGCTTTTTCTAAATAGACTCTGGAGTTTTTCTCCCCTTCTTTACACATCTTCATTGCAAGATCTCCCAATATAGGAACTCCTGTCAAAGAAGTAATGGCATTACAAAGAGTATGAAAGATTAGGTCCCCGTCTGAGTCAGCAGAAAAACCCCCTTCCTCTGCTATCTTGATTCCTGCTAAAATGAGAGGCTTTTTCTCCTTACAAAAAGCATGGCTATCCTGCCCAAAACCTGTCCTGTACATAAACGGCTCCTAAAAGATCACTGTAAGGAAATAAGCTAAGATAAGCCCTTCTATTTTAGCAATAAATTAGAAATATCCTTTTAACGCTGCTGCTACACTATCAAAAAATAATTTGTGAAAAATCTTTTCTAGATCTAACATGTCTGTCTGATTTAGATTAAGGAGGTCTTTATGTCTGCACCTAGTAACATAGGAAAAAGCACTGAAGAAAGTTGGGACTCTACAGATAGTGCTGTTTTACAGCAGTATTTAGAACAAAAGGGCCATAAGAAAACAGCCCAGAAATTCACACACGCTCTACAAAGCACTGAAGAAGCAGAGCAAGCAAGGCAAGACGTTATAACCCATCTTGCCAGTACACAGCTTGGTAGAGTTATCTTTCGAAATGGGGGAACTACTTCTTCTCAACCTTGTTCTGGTGAAGAGCTTCAGAGGGCTGCCGAAAGATATCAAGAAGCTAAACAGTCTAGAGATCAAGCTACGAGGGAATATCTGAAATCAGAAAAATGGGCCGTAAGGCAAGATAGAGCAAAAAACATCGGAGCTTCCTTACGCAAAGGTACTACAGAGGCTGCCAAGCAGATAGGCAAAAGTGTTGTAACAGATACTGTAGCCAGTGCCGTTTTACCCATCCCCGGTTCAACCATAGTAGGGGCTCCTGTTGTCACAGCAGCTAAAGCTGGATATGCAGGGGTTCAGGGATATAGGAAAGAGGCTACTGAGCGCAAAGAACAAAATGAACGCCATATTCAACGCCTTTATGAGCGAGAATTTGCAGCAAGAGCTCCTACCACCCATAGTAGCAATAGACCCGATCCATATAGCACAACAACTGCGGATCTTACGGAAAGCCAGCGTGCTGCTCGTCGGGACCAAGGCGAGAGGAGGAGAGGGGGAAGAAGAGGCGGCGGCGGGTCTTCTTCACCATCACTAGAGTATGCTTGAGTTTTTTGGCTTATAAGACCCAAGTTCCCCTTGAGATTTTATATGGAAAGATTTTGGCTCCCTCTCTAAAAAGAGACCCTTTTAAGGAGGAGAGGGACCTTTTTTTTCTCCATACCTAGCAATTTCTATGCGCAATTCTTCCAAAATCTCCTCCATCCAAGCAATAGAGGCAAATTCTTTTTTTAAATCATGAAGAATCTCTTTTTTCGCTTCTTCAAAAGTTTTTGCTTTATCCCTTCGATAAATCTGTATCCAAAAAAGAGTAGAGACTTTCAAGTGAGCCTTGATAGCATGAAGATTATTTCTTTTGAACCTTTCAAAATCATTTCGGAGGTTTGCCGATTCCAAGTTTAGCTCTTCTAAATCATAATGCTCTTTTTCCTTGGAAAAGGCCTCTGAAAGCCTTTGTATACGAACTGAGTAGAGATGATTTAAAAGAAGAATAATAAAACTAGCTGTAGTGGTTACTGCTAATACCTCAGGGGAGATTTTAGAAAAGTGGCAAATTCCTCCTATGGAAAGGATTGTAAGGGTAAGAGCGCTTCCTAAAATAGGAAGGAAAACTATAGCTACGGCAAAAACAAGAAATTTTTTTCGTTTCATAAAAAAGCTTTTTTCTCTCCATATAATGAAAAAAATGGAAAAAAGGCTACCGATTTTCCTTTTTTTCCGTATGATTAAGAAAAAAGCCTATGAAAAACTCTTTGGATTTACTGAAAATTAAGGGAGGATCTCCCTTAAATGGCTCTATTAAAGCAAGCGGCGCTAAAAACTCGATTACTAAGTTGTTAGTAGCCTCTCTTCTTTCTGACAAAAGATCTATTTTTTATAACGTCCCGAATATCCTAGATGTAGAAATCACGGTTCGTCTCTGTGAAGAAATTGGAGCGCAAGTGTCCTGGGATAAATCCCTTCATACTTTGGAAATTTGTACCAAAGAGTTAAAAACCTCTTATGTTTCTCAAAAATTTTCTGGAGCTAACCGGATCCCTATCTTAATGATGGGTACTCTTTTGGGGAGAACCTCGGAAGAGGTTATCGTCCCTACTGTGGGAGGGGATCTTTTAGGTAGTAGGCCTGTTAATTTCCATATAGAAGCCCTACAAAAGATGGGCGCCCATATTGAATATCGTCCCATGAAAAAAGAGGGAGCTTATTTTGGTTCTGCCCACCAAGGGTTGCATGGTGCCATAATTGAACTTCCCTTTCCTTCTGTAGGAGCTACTGAAAATATTCTTTTAGCAGCTTCTAGAGCAAAGGGAAAAACTGTTATCAAAAATGGAGCCTTGGAACCAGAAGTGATAGACCTTATTTTGTTTTTGCAAAAACTAGGTGTATATATCCATATAGAAAGAGATGCCACCATTTTTATAGAGTCTACAGAGACGTTTCAAGAAGCCTCTCATACCATCGTGTATGATAGAAATGAAATTGTCTCTTATGCTTCTGCCGCTCTTAGTACAAAAGGAAAAGTTTTTATCGAAGGTGCCTCACAGATTGAACTTCTGCCCTTTTTAAATCAGCTAAAGAAAACCGGAGCTGGCATCAGCTTAGAAGATACAGGTATCTGCTTTTTTTACCAAAAGCCTTTACGAGGAGGACTGCATATAGAAACCGACGTATACCCCGGGTTTATGACGGATTGGCAGCAACTTTTTGTCCCCTTTCTTACTCAATGTGAAGGAATTTCTGTAGTTCATGAAACTGTTTATGAAAAAAGATTTGGATATACCAAAATTTTGCAAGAGATGGGAGCAGAGCTATCCCTTTTTACTGAATGTTTAGGAAGTAAGTCTTGTAGATTTTCTTTTGGCAGCCACAAACATAGCCTGATAGTGAAAGGAGCCACTCCTTTAAAAGCCCACGACATCTCTATACCAGACTTACGGGCCGGTTTTGCTTATCTCATAGCTGCTTTAGTAGCGGAAGGGACCTCTACTATATGCAATGTCTCCTTTCTGGATAGAGGCTATGACTCCTTTGTAGAAAAACTTGCCAGTTTGGGGGCCGATATTGAAAGAGTCTCCCTCTCTCCTAAAGAGAAGGTTTCTGTTTAATCTTTCTTCTTTTTATACTCTCTCCCATGGATAGATGGCGAGTTATTCAAAAGAAAAACTTTGTAAAGCTGCAAAAACTTCTTGCCTTTTTAGAGATAGATAAGACCTGTTCTTTGTGGGAAAAACCTCTTTTTCCTTTAAACGTGCCTTATCGCTTAGCAGAAAAAATGAAAAAAAAAGATCCTAAAGATCCTCTTTTCCTTCAATTTGTTCCTTCCCAAGAAGAAAAAATAGAAAAAAAAGGGTTTTTCAAAAACCCCACAAAAGACCCCTCCTTTTTACAAACTCCTAAACTTTTACAAAAGTATGAAAAAAGAGCTCTTTTACTTACTACTTCTGCTTGTGCTATGCATTGTAGATACTGCTTTCGACAAAATTTTTCTTATGAAACTACCCCCTGTTTTTCCCAAGAGTTAGAAGAGATAAAAAAAGACTCTTCCCTTTTTGAAATTATCCTGAGTGGAGGAGACCCCCTTTCTTTATCTTCTTCTTCTCTACACTCTTTATTAAAAGAGTTGGATAAAATACCCCACCTAAAAGTTATCCGATTTCATACTCGATTTTTGTTGGGAATTCCTGAAAGAATAGATTCTTTTTTTGTTCACTTCTTATCTTCTCTAAGAAAAAACTTGGTTTTTGTCCTCCATGTAAATCACCCCAATGAGCTCGATACAGACATAGAAAAAGCGGTTCTTCATTTAAGAAAAATTCCCTCTCAGCTGCTCTGTCAAACCGTTTTGTTAAAAGGTGTGAATGATAACGTATCTACTCTTGTTAGGCTCTCTGAAGAGTTGATTAAAATAGGGATTCTTCCTTATTACTTACACAAACTAGATCCTGTACGTGGATCTCACCCTTTTGAAGTGGCTCCCCAAAAAGCGCTTTTTTTGATTCAGAAACTAAGAGAAAAAGTACCGGGTTATGGAGTCTTTCGCTTCGTCCAAGAAATCCCAGGGGAAAAAAGCAAAACAGAGCTACATCCTATCCACTACTTCAATACCTAATAGGTGTAGTCCTTTTTCTAATACTCTACCTACCAGATGACAAAGCAGAAGTCGGCTTTTTTCTTCTAAAGCTCCCTCTACTCTACAATCCCTGAAAAACGCATTAAACCTTTCTGCTAAATCATATAGGTAATCGGTAAATCTATGCGGTAAAAGATCCTGAGCAAAGTGAGACAATACCTCAGGAAATCTGGCTATATGTAGCGCTAAAGAAATCTCTGAAGGATGCTCAAGACATATCTGAGCCGTCTTATACAGGGAAGTGGGATCTAGTTTTACCTTTCTTTTAATTCCTTGCACTCTCACATAAGAATACAGGAGAAATATAGCTGTATTTCCTTCAAACTGAAGCATTTTATCATAGCTGAAAAGATAATCCCTCTGTCTGTGGGTAGAAAGATCCGCATATTTAATAGCAGAAATAGCCAAAGTCTTTGCTAAGGCTTTTTTTTCTTCTTCTCCCCCTTCAGAAGGTCGTTCTTCTAAAATCTTTTCCGCTTTTTCTATCCCCTCCTCTAAAAGATCCATCAGTTTCACGGTTTCCCCGGATCGCGTCTTTAGCCTTTTTCCATCGGAGCCTAAAACTACCCCAAATCCTACATGATCTAATTTCGTCTTTTGGGGATCCCAAAAACCTGCCTTTTTAGCTACCTCAAAGACCATTTCAAAATGAAGCGATTGTCCCTGATCGACTACCAAAATGATCTGATCTGCTTTTTCCACCCAGATCCGATGCTTCAAAGCAGCTAGATCCGTAGTAGCATAATTGAATCCCCCGTCAGATTTTTGCACAATGAGGGGAAGAGGTTTATTTCGTTTAGAAACAAACCCTTCTAAGAAAACGCACTTGGCTCCTTCAGAAAGAGAAACAATCCCCTTTTCCTCCAACTCTTTTACAACCTGTTGGAGAAAGTCATGATAAAAAGACTCTCCTCTTTCCTCAATAGATACTCCTAAAAGGTCATAAATTTTATGAAAAGCCTCCCGGGAGATTTGGCAAAATTTTTCCCAGATTTCTAAAGACTTTTTCTCCCTTTTTTGTAAAGAAACTACTTCTTTATGGGCCCGCTTTTTAAAAACTTCACTCTGATCAAATTCTTTCTTTGCTTCCTTATAAAAATGCATCAAATCAGAAAGGGTAAATTTTCTCTGCCCAGAAAGAATATGAGGCTCTTTTTCCTTCACATAAGCAATTAACATCCCAAACTGGGTCCCCCAGTCTCCCACATGGTTCAGACGAAGAACCTTATGGCCTAAAAAAGTAAAAAGACGGGCCAGAGATTCTCCAATGATTGTAGAACGAAGGTGACCTACGTGAAGCTCTTTTGCAATATTAGGAGAAGAAAATTCTACGATCACCTTCTCTATTTTCTTAGGAGTTTCCACTCCCAAGCGGGGATCTTTTACCATCTCTTCCACCCTTTTTTGTAAAAACTGGGAATCAAAGGTAAAGTTGATAAAACCAGGGCCGGCTACTTCCACTTGGGAAAAAAGACCCTTCTCTTGCAAAAGGGGGAGTAATTTCTGAGCTACTTCTCTAGGAGGCTTTTGCAAGCTCTTCCCTAATTTCAAGGCATCATTACACTGGTAGTGACCAAATTTTTCATTCTGGCACCCCACCACTTCAGCCTGCCAAATATCCCTCTTTTCTGGAAAAACTTCTTGGACTGCTTTAGTCGCTTTTTTCCGTACAATCTCAACTAAAGATTCCATTCTCTCCTTAAAGAAAGAGAGGAAAATGCGGTTTTTTGGTCCTCTTTCCAATTCCATATCGAATACGATACTCCGCTAAAGCATTGGCTGCAGCTTGCGTAGACATACGATTTTTTTCTGCTATCTCATAAATACCTAAAAGATTTTCATAAATCTTTTCTACCTTGTCTCTAGGTCTTTTCGGATGATAACCCTCTTCTTCTAGTTCTGCCGATACATTCAAAAGTCCCCCTGCATTCACTACAAAGTCGGGTGCATACAAAATTCCCCTCAGTTGCAAAAGGTCTGCATGCTCCTCCTTTTCCAGCTGATTATTGGCTCCCCCTACAATTGCCTTGCAGGCAAATTTCGTCAGGGTCCGATCATGAATCACTTGTCCCCTTGCACAAGGAGAAAGTACATCACATTCCACCTGTAGGATCTCTTCTGCAGAGACTACCGAAGCTCCATATTTACCGGCAAGAGCTCTTGCTCTATTTTCATTAACATCACTTACAATCAGATCTGCTCCTGCCCAAAAAAGATACCCCAAAAGAGCTCCTCCCACACTTCCCAAACCCTGTATGGCTACCGTCTTTCCTTCCAAAGAATCCGTTTTATAAAGCTTTTGTACGGCAGACTGAATCCCTTTAAAGACCCCCCTAGCAGTAAAAACCCCAGGATCGCCGCTTCCCTTATCTCCAGGAAGGCCTACTACGTAGTTAGTCTTGCTTCGAATTATCTCTACATCTTTCGTGGTACACCCCATATCCTCTGCGCAAATATAAAGCCCTTCCAAAGACTCTACTGCTTCTGCAAAAGCTAGTAAAAGCTCTTCTTTATTTTCTGCATTGGGATTTGCTATGATGACACTCTTTCCTCCTCCAAAACCTACTTCGGCTACAGCTGATTTATAAGTCATCCCCTTAGCTAAGCAAAGTACATCTTTTAAAGCCTCTTCAAAGCTCCCATAAGGAAGGATCCTAGTCCCCCCTAAAGCAACCCCTAGGCTAGTGCTGTGTATCGCAATAATCGCTTGTAATCCCACTGAAGAATCTGTTACCTTCAAAACTTTTTCGTAACCAAAAACAGATAACTCCTCCATTTTCAAGGATCCCCTCTGTAAAAAGGTACTCTCTTGCCTTAGCGTACTCATGGATCAACCCTCTTTTAAAAAATTAAGTGACTATACCTTAAGTAAAAACCTTAGGTAAGTTTCTTTTATACCCCTCGCAAATGAGGGGAAATTTTAACAAAATCTTTACTTAGAAAACAAGCTATTCTCTTTTTTAAAAAATCCACCTCGTTTTTATTTTCCCCTTCTTGTTTTAAATGTGTTCGCTATGCTAAAAGCTTAGGCTACTACTTTAGAAAGGCTGAGGACTAAATAGACTCAGTACATAGTTCTTTTTTAGCAAGCTTTTCAGCATGAGGTTCGGACTAGATGACTAAAACGAAAATAGATAGTGCACTAAAGAAAAATTTACTCGTTTTTTTGCAAAAACAAAAAAGCACAGACCTCCTAAGCAGTTACCTATTTTATATAGAGAAAAAATTTCATTTAAAACCTGTTTTATTCCCTAAAGAGAAAATTATTTACCAAAGTTTAGACTCTTTAGTACAAAAACTGGAAAAAGAAGGGAAGCTTTGCAGGGAAGTAGAAATAAAAATTCAATTTGGACAACAAAGCGTAAATGAAAAAACTACAAAGATTTATATTTGCCCTTTTACGGGAAAGGTCTTTGGAGATAACACTCATCCGAATCCTCAAGATGCTATATATGACTGGGTTTCCCGTTGCCCTGAAAACACAGAAAGGGTAGGCGGGCTTAAGGCAAAACGGTTCCTAGTTTCTGAAGATCCAGAAATCATCAAAAACTATTATACCAAAAGAAAAGATCCCATTACAAAGGTAGTTTTCTCTTCTGTCATTTCTGGAAAGCTCTTTAACAGCAAAGAGGCCGTTGTAGAGGACTTTATAGAAAATCATGTGAAAAAACTTTCTTTACAAGAAGTGCAAAATCAAAACCGCTTTCAAATAGAAGAAACTTTTTTAAGTTTTATAAGAGAACAGGTTACAGAGACAAAGATCTCTCGATTTGTTGAAGAACTTTCCCAAGAGGAAGACTTTGAGCCTTATTTGCAGAAATGGCTAAAGTAGAAAGAGAACCTCCTAAGGAAGGAAAGTATTTTTTTTCTTCCTATGAAGAAGTAAAAAATTGGGCCGCAGGGTTTGTGTCTCTTCTTAGAAAAAATACCGTTGTCGCCTTGCATGGAAACCTCGGGGCGGGAAAAACCTCTTTCGTAAAGGCCTGCGCTCCTTTTCTGGGAATAGCTCCTTCCTTAGTAACCAGCCCGACGTTCTCTTATCTTCACGTTTATGAAGGAGATTTTTTCCTATATCATTTTGATTTGTACCGCATCTTCTCTTTAGAGGATTTTCTACATTTAGGATTTGAAGAATATTTTACTAAAACAGGTATTTGTCTTATTGAATGGCCTGAAAAAATAGCCTCTATTTTACCTAAAGAAACGCTGCATTTACACTGGGATTTTGCTAATCTTGGAAGAATGGTAACCTTTAAGAAGGAGCTTTCCCTTTGCCTTCAATAGAAAAAGAAGAGTTTATTTGTCTTGACTGCGAAACAACCGGTCTGGACTTAGAAAAAGATCAGATTATTGAAGTAGCTTTTGCTCGTTTTACTTTTTCTGAAGTTTTGCAAACTTATGAAACTTTGATTGATCCAAAGTGCGCTATTCCCGAGGCCTCCCAACAAATCCATAATATCTCTGTAGAAATGCTCGAAGGAAAACCCCACATCGGAGCCATCCTTCCAGAATTGCTACCACAGATTTCGGGCCATGTGATTGTAGGTCATGGTATTTTTTTTGACCTATCTTTACTGGCTAGAGAAGCAAAAAAGATGAACCTATCCATTCCCAAACCTTTTTTTCCCTACATAGATACGCTAAGAATGGCCAGACTCTATGGGGAAAGCCCTGTAAATTCTTTAGAGAAGCTACGGCAACATTTTCAAATCCCTTCTTATGGATCTCACCGGGCCATGAGCGATGTAATGGTAAACATAGAGGTGTTTAAAAAACTAGCTACCCCTTACAAAAGCACAGAACATTTACGCGCCGTTTTACAAAAACCTATCCGACTCAAAACCATGCCTTTAGGAAAACATAAAGGCAGAAAATTTGAAGAGATCCCTCTAGAATATCTTCTATGGGCTCAGAAAAAAAATTTTGATGAAGACCTTACCTATTCTATAAATTCAGAGATTAAGGCACGAAAGAAAAGGAGGGGCTTCCAGCAAGCTTCTAACCCCTTTTCTTCCCTTTCTTGACCTCGGATTATCTTCCAAAGAAAAAAACGAATCAAAGCAGTGAACCCCTCTTCCGTCCTAGGATTTTCTAAAATATTTAATATAAGTAAGTTAAAAAAACACCTTGTAAATTCAAAATTTATAATGTTTTATTAACGATATTTATAAAAATATCTTGATATATAAAACTTTTATTAGTATAATATGTGTCTCTAATACAATTAATTAAGGTAAATTTTTTATGTCAGCAAAGACCGAAGCTGCTAGTTCAGTTACCCCAAAAAGTGTTGTTTTTTTCGCTAAAAAAAAAGAGGATCAACCCCTTGAGTCTACAAAAAAAGTCATGCCATTGGCTATGGATGCTTTAAGTCAACAGCAAAATACCTCTGCCCCGTCTAGCAAAATCTATGAAAAATCTACTCAAACTCAGACTCTTCTTGAAAAAGAAGTTTTTATCTTCAAGACCAGCACAAGTTATGGAAGCTTTTTCGATGCTACAGGAAAAAATCAGGGAGCCATACGGTATCCCGACGGAAAAACCTATATAGGATCTATTAGAAATAGCTCAGAGGCTCACGGTTGGGGAACCTTAATACTCGAAGATGGAACACAATGCCGAGGCCTTTTTGAAAAGGACCTATTACCAAAAGGCACCCTTGTCTATCCTGATTCTTCCATTTATAGAGGATCTATTAAGAATAACTCAAAAGCCCACGGCTGGGGGACCCTAGTTTTGGAGGATGGAACACAATGCCAAGGCCTTTTTGAAGAAGGCCTATTACCAAAAGGCACTATCATCTATCCCGATTTTATAGTTTATGAAGGCGCTATTCAAAATAATAAAGCATGTGGTATGGGAACCTTGATTCTGGAAGATGGAACGAGATGTGAAAGCGTTTTTGATAACGGAAAAGCGGGAGAGTGTACCATTAGCTATCCTGACGGAACTGTTTACGAGGGAACCGTGGATGAAAGTTTCCAACCCCATGGAAAAGGAACTTTCTTCTTCGAAGATTCTACTAGGTGTGAAGGCGTTTTTGATAACGGAAAAGCAGGAGAGTGTACCATCCAATACCCCGATGAAATGGTTTATAAAGGAACTATCAAGGAAAATTTCGAACCTCATGGGAAAGGGGCTTTTATCTTTAAAAACGGGGTTTCCCATGAAGGAGAAATAGAAAATGGAGTCCTGAAGGGAAAAGGGGTATTTCGTAATGAAGCAGGTGTTTCTATCTCGGGCAGATGGGTTCAAAACGGCTTTATCGCAGATGATTCTTTTTTAAGAATAAACAACCCCGTATTTCTTAGTAGTCTGCTAAACGAAACCCTCTTTCCTCGAGGTCTAAATGCTTTGGGTATTTTTTGTAATTACTACGAAGAAAGAAACCTCTATCCAGAGCTTACCCGTTTTTTTAAAGAAACACTCAGAATTAATAACCTTCCTCAAGAAAAATTAGTAGAAGAGATTTTGACAGGCTTAAATAAAGAACAAACTTCTGACTCTTATTTACTTCCTCTTAGCAGTAAAGAACACCAGATGCTATTAGAAATTGTATCAAAAAAATCTGTTGTTATTTTCAAAATATACAACTCTGGAGAAGGAGTAGACCATCATGCAAAAAAACCTGTTAAGGAAGGCTTAGAGCCTCCAATCTATGATCACTATCAGACTATGCTGCAAATTCAAGTTCCTAAAAAGCATGTTACAAAGCGTCTTATTAAAAATATCCTGAATGTATTGAGTAGTACAGAAAAAGCTTACAGCCTTTTTTTAGAGCTTCCGGAAGTCTGTATATTAAAGCAAGAAGCCCCGATAATTTGGCAAAAAGAGCAGAAAGGCTCTAACTGTACCTTAAGAAGCCTACTGGTTTTTTTGAAACATAAGCTAGGTAGCGCAAATTATAACGAAATGAAAATAAATCTTCTTAGTGACTGCGAAAAGGCTATAAAAGAAGGCTCTGATGAATTTACAAGATCATTTTTACCCGTGCTCGTAGCAAAAAGGCTCAAAAGGCAAGAAAAATTCAGGGATAAAATAGCCTCATCTCCCCAAAACGAAGATTCTACCATCAAAAACAGCAAAATTTAGTCCCTGTTTACCTAGAAAATTCTATATCTGTTTTGTATAGGAACCTCTCCCAAGACTTGCTTGATCTCTTTCTTCAGAAAGAGAAAAGCCTAGGATAGGTCTAAGGCAAACCTGAGATAGCTATCTTATAGGTTCTTACCAGAAACTACGGGTAGGAAGATCTACCTAAGTATTAAGGAAAAAATTATAATTATTTTTCCAAAACTCCTTATTTACTATATTCTAATAATCAAAATATAAATAAATTATATTTTTGTTTCCAGATCTAGGAATCTATTTAACTTGGCAACCTTTTTTCAAAATATATCGAGAAAAGGGCTAAACTATCCCGTAAAAAACCCTCTGGTTTATTTCTTGTATTTAAATACTTTCTAATTCAACATGGTTCGAAAACTAAAGTAATGGCTCTGAGTTTACGTGATTGAAAAAGGAAAGAGCCTTTATGCTTTGAGAAATAAGCATTGATTGTTAGCTTCGCCCTTTTTTTGAAAAGGCTGTACCTCTACCGACAAGTATCTTTGTAATAAAGTATTTTGACGCTTCCTCTGAATTTTTAGCGGTTTCCCCGTGGTAAAGAAAGTGACACTGGCAGAACACCTCAAAGCCTAAATAGACCTGTTCCTCAAGTATCTGAAGAACTCTGTTTTTCGGCATTGAGAGATAAATTTGGATAGCGGAAGGTTTATTTACCAAAAATTAAGGAAAGTCTTTTTATGTCGGCACCTCCTACAACCAATACTTCACCTGACCCAGAAAGGCCTTTTTCTTTCCCTGAAAAAGAAAAAACAGAGGAAGAAGCTTCCTGTAATCACCGCAATAAAATCTACAAAAAATCTACTGAAGCAGAACTTCCTTGGGCAAGAAAAATCCTGGCTGAGATAAGCTCTAATAGCGATGTAGAATCAATAACGTCTATCACATACGCTTGTGGGGCTTTATACCAAGGACCGGTTGATGAAGATTTTCAGCCTCATGGAAGGGGGACTTTACTTCTGCAAAATTCGACAATATACCAAGGTCTTTTTAAAAAAGGTTCTCCCCAGGAAGGCCGTATCCAATATCCTAATAGGATAACCTATGAGGGCGGCGTTGATGAGTCCTTAAAACCCCATGGAAAAGGATTTTTTGTCTTCCAAGATAGGATCTCCTATGGGGGAGAACTACAAAATGGATCGATGAGTGGATATGGAGAGTTCCGTAATGAACTAGGATTTACCATTTCGGGAAGATGGGTTCGGGATAGTCTCATCGCAAATATCTCTTTTTTAAGCAATCCAGTCTTTCTCAGCAGCCTTTTAAACGAAACGGCTTTTCCTTCAAATTTGAGCTCTCTCGGTATTTTTTATGAATACTACCAGGAAAAAAACCTATATCCAGAAATTACTTCCCTTTTTAAAGAGACGATCAGAATCTATAATCTCCCTCAAGAAACCTCAGCAAAAGAGATTTACGAAGGCTTAAAGGAAAAAGCGCTTTCTAAAGCTTATTTACTCCCTCTGAAAAGTCAAGCACATATGATGCTATTGGAAATTACCCAAGAAGAGTCAAACGTCATTTTCAAAATATATAATTCAGGAGAAGGATTAACATATCACAAGAAAAAAACTCCTCGGGAGGATTCAGAACTTTCTCCTTATAACCACTATCAGACCATGCTACAAATCCAAGTTCCCAAAGAACAGATAGAAGAGCCCCTGATGCAAAATCTCTTAGAGATGTTCCCCTCTACAAAAGAAATCTATGAAACTTTTTTACAAATTCCAGAAGCTCATATAGTAGAGCAAAAAGCGCCTATAGTCTGGCAAAAAGAACAGAAAGGCTCTAACTGCACCTTACGATGCGTACTGGTTTTTTTGAAACATAAGCTAGGTAAAAAAAATTATGGACAGATGAAGCTAAATCTTCTTCAAGCATGCCAAGAAGCGGTACTTAAATCTTCCAATGAACAAGCTCTTTTGTTTTTGCCTTTTCTTCAGAAAAAAATACACAAAAGGCGAGCAAAATTGAGAAATAACATAACCCTATCTAGCTAAACAGAAAATCTAGGAGAACTTAAATGATCCTCCATTAATGTCTCTATTGATTATAGAATATGCAGTGGGATCCTACTTTATTCCTTTACCTATTTGCAGCACAACGTACAGCCCTTTTCTAATAAGCTAATTTAAAAGAGCTCTTGCTTTTTTATATTTATAAATCAGATAGTACACTTAAACTAACAGACATTTCTGAATATAAATATAGGGCGGCTTGTCTCTTAGCCCTGGAAGGCTAGTTTTACGCCGTAAATGGATAGAAGTAAAATTCATGCTGAATAAACTTTCTTTACAAGATCTTCCTTTAAAAGGGAAAAAAGTCTTAATGCGTGTAGATTTCAATGTCCCTTTGGATAAAACGGGAAAAATAGAAGACGATTCCCGCATAAAAGCTTCTTTGATCTCCCTGGATTATGTAATAAAGCAAGAGGGAATCTTAATCTTAATGAGCCACTTAGGGAGACCAAAAGGAAAAAAAGATCCCGCTTTTTCTTTAGCACCTTGTGCAAAAAGACTTTCTGAACTTTTGAAAAGACCTGTTAAAATGGCCTCCGACTGCATAGGTTGTGCAGTAGAAAAGCAAGTGACTTCCTTAGAAGAAGGAGATATCTTAGTACTAGAGAATTTACGGTTTTATCCTGCAGAAGAACATCCGGAAAAAGACCCCCATTTTGCCAGAAGTTTGGCAAAACTGGGAAATATTTATGTAAACGATGCCTTTGCCTCTTCTCATAGAAAACATACTTCCATAACGGAGGTGCCTAAGCTTTTTCCCCAACATGCTTTGGCAGGATTTTTAATGGACAAGGAACTTGCTTTTTTGACTACTCTTGTCCAAAAACCCAAACGCCCCTTCTACGCTATTTTAGGAGGCTCTAAAGTCTCTTCAAAAGTGGGGGTAATCATCAATCTTATAGAAAAAATTGATGGGCTTTTTATTGGAGGGGCTATGGCCTATACCTTCTTAAAGGCGCAAGGGATTCAGGTGGGAAAGTCTTTGTTAGAAGCCGATCAAGTAGAAACAGCCAAAGATATTATGAAAAGATGCCAGGAAAAAGCCGTGAAATTTTGGCTCCCTGAAGATATAGTAACCACAGAACAGATTCGAGAAAATTCAACAATAAAAATACAATCTTCTAAAGAAAACCTGAAAGAGAACTATCAAGGAGTCGATATAGGCCCCAAAACAATCGCTTCTTGGAAAGAGGCTCTGCAAAATGCTTCTATGATATTTTGGAACGGCCCTGTAGGGGTCTTTGAAATAGAGGCCTTTTCTAGAGGAACTAAGGAGCTAGCTACCATTTTAGCCTCCCTTGCTGCTACAAAAATTGTAGGAGGGGGAGATTCCGTGGCGGCTATTCAAAAATGGCATATGGCCGACCAGTTTACTCACCTATCTACAGGAGGGGGTGCCTCTTTGGAGTTTATTGAAACGGGCTCCCTTCCCGGTATAGATTGCCTCACAAATAGATAAAAAAAAATTCACTTTCCTCCTATGCCTAGCTCAGCCTTTTTGCTTTGCCTAATAAGTTTTTATCTGTATAATCGTCTGCGTAAGGAGAAAGATGGTATCCATGATTTCCTTCTGGATGGACCCAATTCATAAGCCGCTACCTAGTCGCGCTTTTCTTTCTTGTTATTCCTTCTGTCGTAGGTGTTTATGTCGGTAGAGGGGAATAAGCCATTCGGCGCTCTTCGCTCTCTAATCTGGCCTATTTACCCTTCTGAGTATAGAAAATTCGTTCCTATGCTGGTTATCTTTTTTCTTATCTCTTTTAACTACAATATACTAAGAGCTGCTAAAGACACGTTAATCATAACAGCGCCAAAATCAGGGGCGGAAGCGCTTCCCTTTTTAAAGGTTTGGGTAATGCTTCCCATGGCTTTATTTATGACTTTTGTCTTTACTCGCATTTCGAATCGATTTTCTAGAGAGAAAGTTTTCTACTGGATGTTAGCGATTTTTTTGGGGTTTTTTCTTGTATTTGCTTTTGTGTTATACCCTCTTAAAGACTCTCTGCACCCTCATGGTTTTGCGAATTTTTTAGAGACTTTGTGCCCTAAGGGACTCCACGGATTTATTGCCCTTATTCGGAACTGGGTTTTTACTGCTTTTTATGTCATGGCAGATTTATGGAGCTCCATTGTATTTACTGTCTTATTCTGGGGTTTTGCCAATGAAGTAACCAGCGTGAGTGAGGCAAAACGTTTTTATGCTATCTTTGGGGTAGGGGCTAACGTGTCTGGGATTTTTGCAGGGCAGGTATCTAAGATGCTATCTAATACCTCTTTTCTTCCCTTCCTTCCCTTCGGTAAAACTGCTTGGGAGCAGTCTGTTTTATTTTTAAATCTTACTATCCTAGTAGTAGGGGCTTTAATCCTTTTTCTTTTCCGAAGACTCAATAGGAGGGTAATTCAAAAGACTTTTTTCTTCCAGAATACCCCACGGGTAAAGATGTCGGTTCGTAAGAATTTTTCTTACCTAGCAAAATCAAAGTATCTTCTTTGCATTGCTTTTATAGTTTTAACCTACAATCTTTCCATCAACTTAGTGGAAGTAGTCTGGAAAAATCAGCTGAAAATCTTGCACCCTTCTCCTAGCGCTTTTAGCATGTATATGGGAGATGTGATGACCATTATGGGAGTTATAGCTACCTGTACCTCTCTTTTCATCTCTGCCTTCTTACTTCGCAGATTTTCCTGGACAATCAACGCTTTGATTCCTCCTGTTATCATGCTCTCTACCGGGATTTTCTTTTTTGGATTTTTACTCTACAAAGATTCTTTTTTGGGAGGATTAGCCTTATTTCTGGGAACCACTCCCCTTTTAATGACCGTCTTTTTTGGCACCATCCAAAACTGTATGACAAGAGCTTCCAAATACACGCTCTTTGACGCTACTAAAGAACTAGCCTTCATTCCGCTAAGTTGTGAAAGCCGCCTTAAAGGAAAGGCTGCAATTGATGGAGTAGGGTCTCGTATAGGCAAATCAGGGGGAGCCATGATCCACCAGACGCTTCTTATTCTTTTTTCTACTATTTCTGCAGCGACTCCCGCTATTGCAGTGATCTTTTTAATTGTGACAGGAGTTTGGTTTCTTTCCGTAGTTTCTCTGGGAAAAAAATTCCAACAACTTACTGCTCATCCAGAACCTTCGGAGGAAATGGTTACTAAAAGTTCCTTTTCCCCTTCTTCTGAGCCTGCTGAAGAAGACAAAATATTCACTACTACCTCCTCCTGAGAAGGCTCTTGCTATTCTTTTGTATTTTAAGGGGAAAACTGCTATGATTTGTAGCAGATAATTCCCTACCCTTTATGGATTCTTTAATAGCCTGGATTCAGAATAATGCTCATAACGCCCATTGGCTTTTTTTTGGCGCTTTAATGCTGGCAGGATTAAATTTCCCCATCAGTGAAGATTTGATGATTATATCTGGCGCACTTTTAGCTGCTACAGTGATTCCTGAAAATACCTATATAATCTTCCTTTTTTTGTTTTTAGGTTGTTATCTATCTGACTGGCTTTCTTACTGGATAGGAAGAACACTGGGCAGGAAGCTGTGGGATATCCCTTGGTTTAGGAAAACTATCAAAATCAAGCGCCTGGAGCAAACGCAAAAGTTTTATGAAAAATACGGATTTTGGACCCTCTTGGGGGGAAGATTTATTCCGTTTGGGGTAAGAAATTGTCTTTTCCTTACAGCGGGTATGGGAAAGATGTCTTTTCCCCGCTTTATTTTAAGCGATGGCATCGCTTGCATCTTCTCTAATAGCCTTTTGTTTTCTATTGCTTACCTTTTGGGAAAAAACTACTCTGCCCTTCTTCTTTGGCTAAAAAGAATAAATATTTTTCTTTTTCTGGCCTTTGTTGTGACGTTAATTGGGGTGATTTGGTATAAGAGAGTAAAGAAAAGCCGGAACCATCCAGAAGCGCCCTCTGGCAACTTGGATTCCGAAGATAGCGATACGGGTTCATGATCACTTTGTCAAATAGTCTCTCTTTTTTAAGAGCTCCTCTTGCTTTTTTGTTTTTATCGGAAAGCAGTTTTCTCAGAGTCTTGGCTGTCCTACTGGCTATGATTACAGATAGCGTAGATGGCTATTTAGCAAGGAAATACCGCTCTGCCTCCCGTTTCGGGGCCATATTAGATCCCGCTATGGATAAATTTTTTGTCTACTTTGCCTTGGGGTTTCTTTGGCTGGAGGGAAAAATCCTATTGTGGCAGGTCTTTGCTATGGTTTCTCGAGACTTTTTTTTGGGGATTTTTGGCTTATACCTGCTTTTTTTTAAAGAGAAAAAAGATTTTGAGATTAGACCAGTTCGTTGGGGAAAGGCGACCACTGCCCTGCAGTTTTTTGTATTAGTAGGTCTTATCCTTCAGCAATATTTTACTGGATATCTGTATGCTACTTTTATTCTTTTAGGAGCTTTAGCTTTTTGGGAGCTCTTTCAAACAGAGACAAAAAAAACTATAAAATCATAAGCGAGCACAACTCTTCAGGGAGATTTCATGGAACCACAAAAGGACTCAATCTTTAAATCGAGTATAAGAACTTTTTTTAAAACTTTTGCCGCCTTCTTGGGCATTTTCCTAGCGCTAGTTCCGTTTCTACTCCTTTCTTCCTCTTCAGGGAAAAGCCTTTATTTACAACCTAGAACTTCTATCGCTATCTTGCCTAATTTGCAAGGGGAAAGGCATTTTTCCTCTTCAGCTCCTGCTATCTTGCAAATTCCTATACATGGAGTAGTAGGTTCTCATGAGCTTAACAGTGAAACCATAGAAATGCAGCTAACAGATTCTAAGAATACTCTCCTTCTTCATAATCCCATCCGAGGGATCTTGCTCCATGTAAATTCCCCAGGAGGAGGCGTAACAGACTGTGACACTATTTACCGTCTTATAAAGCGCTACAAAAAACAATACCAAGTTCCCGTCTATGCTTATGTAAATGGTTTATGTGCTTCTGCTGCTATGTATATCTCTTGCTCTGCTGATAAGATCTATAGCAGTCCTACCAGTATCGTGGGTTCTGTGGGGGTTTTAATGGGCCCTTTTTTCAATGTAAAAGAGGCTTTACAGAGATGGGGAATACAAAGTAAAACCCTAACACGGGGAAAAGACAAAGACATGATGAGTCCTTTTAGGGAATGGAAGCCTGGAGAAAGTGCTTCTTTAGAGAGGATCATGGCCTTTTTTTATGATCGTTTTGTAACTATTGTTTCTTCGGCAAGACCTAAACTAACCCCTTCTCTTTTAAAAAATGAGTTAGGTGCTAATGTTTTCGATTCTGAGCAAGCGGAAAAGTTAGGCTATGTAGACGCAGGAAATGCTTCCTATCAGCAGGCTCTTTCCGCGCTTTTGCAGGAAGCAAATATTGATCCCCGTTCCTCTTATCAAGTTTTGGAGCTAATGCCAAAGCACTCCTGGTTAAAAGATTTTATCCGAGCCTCTCCCCTTTTCACGGGAAAAATTACCCATCAGATTATGGGAGATAAAACCAGTGAGATAGCGGACCCTTTTCTCTATCTGTATGATCCCAGTTCTTTTGTAAGTTATGAATGAGTTGTATGTTGTAGATGCTGTAAATTATATATTTCGTTCCTATTATGCAATCGCTCCTATGACCAATAAAGAGGGGCACTCAACTTCTGCTTTGTATGGTTTCATTCGCTCTTTACAAAAACTAATTCAAGAGTTTCAACCTGAATATTTAGTGGCCGTCTTTGATGGACCTGACAATGCTAAAACAAGAAGAGCCTTATATCCAGATTATAAAAAAAACAGGAAAGAAGCTCCCCAAGATCTTTATACTCAAATTGAGTGGGCCTATCAATTTTGTTCCCTAGCAGGAATTCCTGCCCTTTGTAAGGGAGGAGTTGAGGCGGATGACACCATCGCAAGTATTGCTACTTGGGCTCAGAAAGAAAAAGCCAAAGTCTTTCTGTGCACTGCAGATAAAGATCTTTGTCAACTTGTCTCAGAAAATATTTTTGTTTTGAATACACATAAACAAAACCAGTTATTTGATACAGAAAAGGTCCACGAATTTTTTGGGGTTTATCCTTCTCAGATGCTGGATCTTCTTGCCATGATGGGAGATGCTTCAGATAATATTCCAGGGATAGCCGGTTTTGGTCCTAAGACCTCTTCTGCCCTTTTAAAAGAGTTTGGTTCTTTAGAAAAGATTTTTCACAATTTGGAAAAAATAAAAGGAAAGAAAAAAGAAATTTTACAAAAAGAAAAAGAAAAGGCCCTGTTAAGTAAAAGGCTAGCTTCTTTAGACCTTTCTATTCCCATTCCTCAGGAGATTTTTTTCTACAAAATAAAAGAGCCTGATAGATCAGAGCTTTCTGCTTTTTATAGAAAGATGGGATTTTTCTCTCTTTTGCAAGAACCTTCTCAAACAAAAGATCTAAAAAAAACTAAAACTGACTACATCCTTATCCAAGATAAGGCCTCTTTAAAAAAGCTCCTTCTTCTTTTGACAAAACAGTCAGAAATTGTCTTAGACACAGAAACAACCCATATTCGCCCCTTTGAAGCAGAACTAGTAGGAATTGGCTTCTGTATAAAACAAGGGCAAGCTTACTACGTTGCTTTTAATGGTCCTTTTTCCTTTAACGAGCTTTATTCCCTTATTAAACCCGTTTTAGAAAATCCCCAGCTTCGCTTCATAGGCCATAACTTAAAATATGATTTACATGTATTGGAAAATCATGGCTTTTTTTTGAAAGGAATCTATTTTGACACTCTTTTAGCTTCCTATGTTCTTTCCCCAGAACAAAGAAGACATAATCTAGACCTTCTCACTTTGGAGTATTTTCACCACAAAAAAATAGCTACACAAGCTCTTTTAGGAAAGGGGAAAAACCAGATTACTATGAAAGAAGTTCCTTTGGAAAAAGTGGCTGAATACTGTTCGGAAGATGTCGATTTTACTTTGCGACTAAAAACACTTTTTTCCCAAAAGCTAAAGGAAAAGCAGCTTGACTCTCTTTTTTTTGACGTAGAGATGCCCCTTCTTCCTGTTTTGGCAAAGATGGAGAGAAGGGGGATTTTTTTAGACGTCTCCAAGTTAGAGGATATGCGTCTTTTCTTAGAGGAAAAAATCTCTACCTTAGAAAAAGAAATTTATGAAGAAGTAGGTCTTAAATTTAATCTTAATTCTCCCAAACAACTGAGTGAGGTACTTTTTCAAAGATTGGGTCTTAAAAATCCGGGAAGAAAAAAAACAGAGTATTCTACAGGAGCAAAGGTATTAGAAATGCTTTCGGAAGAGCACGCAGTGGCTTCTAAAGTTTTGCAATATAGAGGACTGGAAAAACTTCGTTCCACTTATGTAAATGCTTTAATCAAGCAAATTAATCCGAAAACCAAAAGAATCCACCCCACTTTCAATCAATCGGTAACTGCTACAGGAAGGCTCTCCTGCCAAGACCCCAACCTACAAAACATCCCTATAAGAACGGTTGAGGGAAAGAAGATCCGAGAGGGATTTGAGCCTCAAAAACAGGGCTGGGTTTTTCTCTCTGCAGACTATTCTCAAATTGAGCTGAGACTTTTGGCTCATTTTAGTGAAGATCCTTCTTTGATCAGGGCCTTTCAAAAAGGAGAAGATATTCATGCCAGTACGGCTTCTTCCCTCTTTCAAGTACCCCTCTCTGAGGTTACAGAGAAAATGCGCCACCAAGCAAAAGCCGTAAATTTTGGAATTCTCTACGGTCAAAGCGCATTTGGCCTTTCAGAAGAACTTCGTATCCCTGTAAAACAAGCTTCTCTGTTTATCCAAAAATATAAGGCCCAATATCCTGAGGTACAAAAATATTTACAAACTTGCATAGAGGGCGCGGAAAAAAAAGGAGTGACTTATACCCTGATAGGAAGGCAAAGACCTATCCCAGAAATTCACAGTAAAAATCCTCACTTAAAACAAGCAGCACAAAGGCTTGCTATCAATACGCCCCTTCAGGGCAGCTCTGCAGATATTATCAAGCTTTGTATGATTCAAATTGAAAAAGAGATAACTCAGCACCAAAAGCAAGGCTTTATGATCCTTCAGGTACATGACGAATTAATTTTTGAAATCCCTGAAGAAGAGCTCCCTTTTTTCCAAAAAATGGTGAAAGAAAAAATGGAAACCGTTGTTTCTCTAAAGGTTCCTTTAACGGTAAATCTCTCCGTTGGCAAAAATTGGGGGGAATGTTAAAATTGAGAAAAATTGCTGTAACAGGCAGTGTTTCATGTGGTAAGACTACCGTTTGTGGTTTGTTGCAGAAAGAGGGTGCTTACTACATTTCTACCGATGAGATTGTTCATAAGTTGCTCCTTTCCGATACAACTCTCGGCGTCCAGCTAACAAAGCTTTTGGGAAAAGAGGTTTTAGTAGGAGGTTCTTTTTCTAAAGATTTGATAGCTGAAAAGGTGTTTAAAAACCCAGAACTTCTAAGAGGGTTAGAAAAACTGCTCCACCCTCTTGTTTTACAAGAAGTAGACAAACTCTACCAAGGGGCAAAAAAGGAAAAAAAACACCCCCTTTTTGTAGTAGAAATACCGCTACTTTATGAAATAGGAGAAGAAAAAGCTTACGATCGAGTTATTTTCGTAACCTGTAAAGAAGAGCTAATAAGACAAAGGAAAAAAGACTTCACAAAAAGAGCTTTCGAGGAAAGGAAGAAAAGGTTTCTTTCTTCTTCAGAAAAAGAAAAAAAAGCCGATTTTGTCATAGAAAACAATGAAGGGAAAAAAGAACTTACCCAACAAGTAAAAAAAATCTACCAACAACTTTTAACTTTATAGAGGAGTTTTCTTTCATGAACCAGGAAGAAAATCAGGCACATAAAAACGCCACACGTACAGCTACTGCTGAGAAAATGCAAATTACCAAGATTTCAGAATTGCAGAGAATGTCTATAGACCAGTTGCATGAATATGCAAAGTCATTAGATATCCGACATGCCAGTTCGCTAACGAAATCACAAATTGTTTTCGAAGTAGTAAAAGCCATCTCAGAAAAACCCAATGAAGTATTGTTTGGAGAAGGCGTGTTAGAAGTTCTTCCGGACGGTTTTGGTTTTTTAAGATCCCCTAACTATAATTATTTACCCTCTGCCGAAGATATCTATGTGTCTCCTGCTCAGATCCGCAGATTTGAGCTTAGAAAAGGAGATACTTTGTATGGTACTATTCGCCCTCCTAAGGACAAGGAAAAGTATTTCGCTCTTTTAAAAGTGGAAAAGATCAATCAAAAAACTCCAGAGGAGATGAAAAACCGAATTCTGTTTGAAAATCTTACCCCTTTGTATCCCAATCAAAGACTCATTATGGAGACCTCCAAAGAGAAAATGACTACTAGAGTGCTAGATCTTGCAGCCCCTATTGGCAAAGGACAACGGGCGATGATCGTAGCTCCTCCTAAAGCGGGAAAAACCATTTTGTTACAAAACATTGCCAACGCCATAGAAACGAATAATCCTGAAGTCTATCTTATTGTCCTACTCATTGACGAAAGGCCAGAGGAAGTAACGGATATGATTCGAACTGTCAAAGGAGAAGTAGTCTCTTCCACCTTTGATGAACCTCCAGAAAGACACGTACAAATTGCAGAAATGGTTATTGAAAAATCTAGAAGAATGGTTGAATCAGGTCATGATGTCGTTATCTTGTTAGACTCTTTAACAAGACTGGCAAGAGCTTATAACACAGTCCAACCTCATTCTGGAAAAATCCTCACAGGTGGAGTTGATGCAAATGCCCTACATAAGCCTAAGCGATTTTTTGGAGCGGCTCGAAATATTGAGCATGGGGGGTCTTTAACTATTATAGCCACTGCTATGGTAGATACAGGTTCTCGGATGGATGATGTGATTTTTGAGGAATTCAAAGGAACAGGAAATATGGAACTAGTCCTTTGTAGAAATCTAGCAGACCGCAGGGTGTTTCCTGCTATTGACCCTGTAAAAAGTGGAACTAGAAAAGAAGATCTTCTCTATCATCCTTCCGAGCTAGAAAAGATCTTTTTATTGAGAAGACACCTAGCAGACCTTACTCCTTTGGATGCTATGAATCTTCTTCTTTCCAGGTTAAAAAAGACAAACAGCAATGCAGAGTTTCTTCTTTCTATGAAAGAGTAGGAAAAACTTCTCAGGAAATCTCTTTTTGCATAAAACAGAGAGAGAGGGGTGAATATGCGGTTTCTCACTAGATTTATAGCGCTTGTTCTTTTTGCTATCTCTGGGTTTTGGTGCTGGGAAAATCTACCCGAGGTCAGGTCTTTAGTACATGATCTTCTCAGCTTAGGCAAGTTTCAGACGCTAGAGGTAAGACATAGTGCTGAAATGATCATGCACAAGCACCAAAAGTCGCTTTTGACTGATGATAACCACACTTTTTTAGAGCCTACCTTAAAATTTTATCCCTATCTTCTGATGGAGGTAAAGTATACCAAACCAACAGGAAGAACCGGAGAAGGGATTCTTCTATGGAGTTTAGTAGATGGCGAAATGGTTATTAATACCCGATCTTGGGAAAAGACTCATGGATTTTTAGATTGTATTGACTCAGGAGCTGATTTAAATGACTTTAAGATTATTAATGCCCTTTCTCAAAAAGGGGGCATTTTAGACAGAGAGGGTCTCTCTCAACTTTTGGGAGAAAATAATGAAAAATTAGACCTTTGGCTAGAGAGCTGCCGAAAAAAAAGCTTAATTGTACAGACGGGGAACTTCTTTAGGCTTCACTTACAAAATCCAAAATTACAAGCAATTCCGGAAACCAAGCTAGATCATTGGCTGGTTACTAAATCGGCTAAGTCCGCTATTCGGGTTCCTAAAAAATATAGGGCTTCCCAAATTGAAACTATTGCTAAGGCTGCTTTTGGAAAGGACTTTGCGATTCGAAAAAAGATTGAAGTGTTTCTTCCCGTATATAGCATTATAGTACAAAACCCTGATGGATCTCAGATGACTACCTACTGGAATGCTTTAAACGGACAAAAAGTGGAAAAACCCTACCATCTAGAGTAGTGCCTTTTTTTTCTCAAATTTAAACGGAAAAAACCCCTTACCCCTTTATTTATCGAAGCCCTGTTCAATTCATCCTACAAGCTTGAAGGATAGGTGCTCTTTACTCTTATTATTCATGATAGCAACCAAGGGCTTCTTCAAAATTTCCCGCTATAGCTCGATTTTACCAATATTTGCTCTAAATCAAAGAACTCCGTACACTATGGGCCGTTTTATATCCTGGAAAGATGGCTGAGTGGCTGAAGGCACGTCCCTGCTAAGGACGCATACCTGATTATAGGGTATCGAGGGTTCGAATCCCTCTCTTTCCGTCCTTTCCTTCCTAAAAAACCCGTGACTTAAGCTCCCTTTTTTTTCTATACTCCAAAGAAATATGGGGTGTCTATGTTCAGAAATACCTGGCTTGCGGCTACAAAAATATTGATTTGGATCTTATTTATCTCCTGGTCTTCCTTATTGCTTCATCTAGTTTTGAAAGGATTTTCCCCTTGGATTTTTTTCAGTATAGATTTTTTTACTCTCTCTGTGCTTTTTATCCTCTCCCTATTGCTTTGTTTCAAACCCTCTAAACTGCTTTTCTCTTTTACTTTGGGTTTTATTTTAGCTGACTTATTTCTTCATTTTATTAGTTTTACACAAGGTTATATCTTTCTATCTCAAAAAGGCGCTCCTCTTTATCCATTAATGCTTCCTCTTTTTTTCCTTATTTATAAACTCGCATTGCTTTATGTTGCTTATAAAGCATATAAAACTTGCCCTCCTGCTTAAGCTATGAATAAAAAAGAAAAAAAAGTTCGTTTTGCGCCTCATTCTAAAGAGTCAGAGATGATGGTTTTAGGTTCTATGCTCACAAGCATAGGAAATCTAAACATAGCTGTAGATCTTCTTCTACCTTCTGATTTTTACTATACAGAGCACCAAACTATTTTTGACATCCTGAAAGGGCTTTATCACCAAGATAAACCTGCAGATATCCATATCGTTTCAGAAATCCTTCGCTCCCAAGAGAAACTAGAAGAAGTAGGAGGAGTTTCTTATCTAACGCTATTAGCTCAATATGCAGGTACCTCTGCCTATATGGAAGAGTATGCAAAAATGGTGAAGGAAAAATCTCTGCTTAGAAAAATGATTGAAGCTTCACAAGATATCGAAAGAAAAGCCTTCAGTGGTAAAGAAGAAGCTTCTTCTCTTCTAGATGAAGCGCAAGCTCATTTTTTTCATATCTCTCAAACGGCTAACTGTGATAATTCTCTACTGTTATCTGATATTTTATCAGGCGCAAAATCAAAGGAACACCTTCCTTACCTAAAACTTTTAGAGGAAAGACAAAAGACCTATCTAGAAAAAGGAGCCGATGCTACCAAAACCGTGGGTCTGCCTTCTCGATTTTTAGATGTGGATAAGATGATTCATGGGTTTTCTCCTTCTAACTTGATGATTTTAGCAGCAAGGCCTGCTATGGGAAAGTGTGTAACAGGGGATACCTTAATTTTAGATCCTAAAACAGGCCTTCTTCATCCCATAAAAGAGTTAGTCGAAAAAGAAGAAGCCACTATCCTTTCTTTCACCCAAAAAGGGGATTTTGAAATAAGAAAGCCTTCTGCCTTTTTAGCAGATGGGATAAAACCGACTTTCGTCATCAAAACAGCTTCAGGAAAAACTATAGAAGCCACTGCTACCCATCCTTTTCTAACTCCTTTAGGATGGAAAGCGGTAAAAGATTTGCGAGAAGGAGAAAAAATAGCCTCACCCAGATCTCTTCCCTATTTTGGAAAAGCAGAACTTGCCAAAGAAGAGATTAAGATGGCAGCCTTTTTAATAGCACAACCTTCTTTCTTAAAAGGATTTTCTTTTTCTTTGGGGAAAAAGGCTCTTTCTACTGACTTCTACGAAACAGCAAAAGCTTTTTCTTATGAGGTAGAGCAAAGAAAAGAAAAGGCTTTTTTGAAGGAGAAAAAAACCACTTGTACAAAAGAGCCCTTTCTCTCTCCGATCTTTTCTTACTACAAAAAAGAAAGAAAACTTCCCCCTTCGTTTTTTGAATTAAAAAAATCGCTTCTAGCTCTTTTTCTTAGCCGTTTTTTTTCTGCCCATCTTTCTCTAGAAGTAGATTTTGCCCAAAAAAAGATCTTACTTGATTTGGACAATAAGCCCTTTTTAAAACAGATACAACATCTTCTCTTGCGTTTTGGTATTCTGAGCCTAATTTCTTTGAAAGCCTTAAAAATGGGTTTCAGGCCGCAGTATCAATTGATAATTGAGGAAGAAGCTTCCTTTGCTCTATTCTTTCTGGAAATCTCTCTCTTGGGAAAAAACCCTACTTTCCCTATAAAACCTCCCAAATTGGAAGAAATTTTCTTTGAGCCTATTATTGCTCTTTCTCCGACTGGTAATAAAGAGGTTTACGATCTTTGTGTAGAAACCACCCATAACTTTATAGCGGCTGATCTGATCGTACATAACACCGCTTTACTTCTGAATTTTGCAGAAAATGTCTGTTTTAAAAATGATGTCCCTGTAGGAATTTTTTCTTTAGAAATGGATGCACAACAAATCATCCATAGGATTGTCTGCTCCCAATCGGGGGTAGAATCAGATAAAATCCTTTCTGGTTCTCTAAATGGTATGGAATATCAGTCAGTGGTTACTGCCGTGCGAAAAATGCAAAAGCATACCATGCTCATAGATGATCAGCCAGGCCTGAAGATCACTGACTTAAGAGCTAGAGCTAGAAGAATGAAAGAAACTCATGATATTGGCTTTTTACTCATTGACTATTTACAACTTCTTTCCGGATCAGGAAATAATCGCTCTATGGAAAGTAGACAAATGGAAGTGTCTGAAATCTCGCGTCTTTTGAAGACTTTGGCAAGAGAACTCAATATCCCCGTCTTAGTAGCTGCGCAGCTTTCTAGAAAAGTGGAAGAAAGGCAAGGCCATAGGCCCCAAATGAGTGATTTACGCGAATCTGGATGCCTTAATAAAGATGCTCTGATACAAGATGCTCAAACAAATCAAACCTACTCCATTGAAGAACTGGCTTTAAGAAAAACTCAAACTCCCTTTTTTGTTCACGCAGTAGATGATTCTTGCACTTTAGGAGAACATAAGCTTGTCAAAGCCTTTTATTCAGGAATAAAGCAGGTATATGAGCTAAAAACAGTTTCTGGAAAAGTAATCCGTGCTAGTGCAAACCACCCTTTTAGGACTAAAAGAGGATGGGTTCGTCTAGACGAGCTAAAAGAAAATGAACCCCTTTTAGCTCTGCAAGAAGCTTTCCCTTCTTCTTCAAATGCTTTAGTACAAGAAAAAATTTCTACCAAAACAAAGCTTTTCTGGGATCCTCTTCTTTCTCTGGAAAAACTAGGAGAGGAAAAAGTATACGATGTCACAGTAGAAGGAGTACATAACTTTGCCACAAACGGTCTTATTGTCCATAACAGCCTAGAACAAGATGCTGATCTCATCATGTTTTTGTTGAGAAGAGATTACTATAATCCTCAAGACAATCCAGGCCTGGCAGAGTTAATCATTGGCAAAAACCGTCATGGAGGAACGGGTACCGTAAATCTTTTATTTAGAAAAGAACTCGGTCAATTTAAAAACTATATCCCCTTAAAAGAAGGCGAGGTTTTTGAAAATGAAGCGGCTTTTGATCACTTTTCCTGAAACAGGTTTTTTTTTATCTCAGGAAAATATTCATAAACAGTGTAACCCAGATCTGGGAAAATAAGAAAAGAGTTCAAAGCAGAGCCGTTTAAGACCCTGAACATAGGGAAAAAAGGAGAAGCCTCTAAAAAAGCCCGAAATAAAAATCCTACTACCCGAGCCATTTTTTCTATTTTACTCCCCTTTTGAGAGAGGGTCCCAATAGAAAGAGCGCAATCAACAAAGGCACAAAAACCCTGCACATAGGGAAGAGGAAAGTAACTTATCAGCCTAAAAGTGTTCCATACCGGAAAGTCTTCTTTGGTAATAGCACCATTATCGGAAAAATCCCCTGCCCCCCTATAGTCTATATAAAAACCAAAAGGGCGTAAAAAAGTATCCATAATAGAAACATCTCCAAAATAATAACTTATTATTTTATATTTTATTTATTATTAAAGTCAATTATTTTTATTTAATATAATAAAAAAATTTTTAATAAAATTGTAAAAATTCAAAAAAAACTTACCTTCTGTAAGTCAGCCCTAAAAGACTTTCCCCTTCTTGATAAAAATATCCTTTCTGTACTAAGATGGCGTGTCTTAATTTAGGGGAACCATGTCGTCAGTAAAGAAAAAAAGACGTGCTAAAATTGCTAAGCACAAAAGAAAGAAAAGACGTCGTAGAGATCGTCATAAGAAAAAATAGTTTTTCCTCCCTTTTATTCCATGTGGAAATATCCTTATTCTTACGAGGTTATTGTAATAGGTGCAGGCCATGCCGGCTGTGAGGCTGCCTATGCTTCGGCAAAAAGAGGCAAAAAAACCCTTCTTTTAACCATTAATCTAGACACCATAGGAAAGCTAAGCTGTAATCCTTCGATTGGAGGAACAGCTAAAGGGCACATCGTAAGGGAGATCGATGCTTTAGGAGGGCTTATGGGGAAGATAGCGGACTTTTCTAGTATACAGTCTCGTATGTTAAATACTTCCAAAGGCCCCGCAGTTTACTCCCCCCGATCTCAGGTAGATAAAGCCTTTTATCAGCAGAAAATGAGACAGACTTTGGAAAAGACCGATAACCTAGATATCAAACAAGCCACTATCCAAGAAATTTTAGTCGAAGAAAAGGAGGTACAAGGGGTTTTGACTCAGGACCTGGTTTTCTTTTCGGCAAAAACCGTGATTCTCTCTTCGGGAACCTTTATGAAAGGGTTAATCCATATAGGAAAAGCCTCTTCTTCAGGAGGGAGAGGGGGGGAAAAAGCCTCTGAGGGTTTGTCTACAAATTTACGAAACCTAGGCTTTTGTTTGGGAAGACTCAAAACAGGAACTCCTCCCAGGATCCATCAAAGAAGTATTGATTTTTCTCAACTAGAAAAACAACCCGGTGAATCGGGAGTTTTTTTCTCCTTCGATGAGAAAAAACCAAAACTTGAACAGGTTTGTTGCTATATTACCTATACTACAGAAGAAACTCACAAAATTATTGAAGAAAACCTATCTTTATCTCCCATGTACTCAGGAGCCCTTCAAGGGGTTGGCCCGAGATATTGCCCTTCGATTGAAGATAAGATAAGCCGTTTTAAAGAAAAAAAAAGACACCAAGTTTTTTTGGAAATAGAAGGACTTTCCACAGAAGAGGTGTACGTAAATGGAATTTCCTCTAGTCTCCCCTTTTCTGTGCAGCAGAAGTTTTTACAAACGATTCCAGGACTGGAAAAAGCAGAAATCATGCGCCCTGCTTATGCTATTGAATATGATTACGTAACTTCAGGGCAGATTTTTTCTTCTCTGGAAAGCAAGAAGGTAAAAGGCCTTTTTTTTGCAGGACAAATCAATGGTACTACAGGATATGAAGAGGCGGCCGCACAAGGTCTTCTTGCTGGAATCAATGCTTCTTTACAGGTAGAAGGCAAGAATCCCTTTATTCTTTCAAGGTCTGACAGCTACATAGGGGTAATGATGGATGATCTCGTTACTACTTCCTTGTCCGAACCCTACAGAATGTTTACTTCCAGAGCAGAATATCGCCTCTTATTAAGACAAGATAATGCGGATCTTCGTTTGAGAGAATATGGATACCGTTTGGGTCTGATTTCACAAGAGCAGTGGCAAAGGGTAAAAGAGAAGAGAGAAAAACTAAAAAATTTAATACATCTTTTAAAAACTACCCGAAAACCCTACCAAGGGAAGAGCTTTTTTCTCTCTCAGCTTTTGTGCAGACCTGAGATAGACTCCCGCTCTTTGAAAGAACTTTATCCAGAACTCTCTTGTTCCCCCGAAGAAATCCTTCAACAAGCAGAATATGAGCTCAAGTATGAAGGTTATATAGAAAGACAAAAAAAAGAGATTGAAAAACTGCGCACTCTGCAAGAAATGAAAATTCCCTCCTCCTTTAATTATTCTGAAGTAAAAGGGTTAAAGCAAGAAGCAAAAGAAAAACTAAATCGTTATACTCCCTCTAGTCTAGCAGAAGCTTCTCACATAGAAGGAGTCACTTATGCAGATATTTCTGTCTTGTTAGTGGCTCTACAAAAATGAAAAAAACGCTTCATTTTCACCACTTCAAAAACCTTTCTATCTACACACAACTTCAAATAGAGGAAGCTTTATTAAGATTAGATCAGGGAAATCATCTCATAATTAACGAGGGGACATCTGATGCTATTGTCCTGGGTATTTCTGGTAAACCTGAGACTTTAGTCGATTTTTCCTGGATAGCTCCTAGAAAAATCCCTGTCATTCGGCGTTTTAGCGGGGGGGGATGTGTATTTGTAGATAAAAATACTCTCTTTATCACCTTCCTGTTCGAAAAAAGCACCTTTTCCTTACCTCTTTTTCCAGAACCCCTTTTACAGTGGACCGAAAAGCTTTATCAAAAAACTTGGCAAATACCCCATTTTGCTCTTCGAGAAAATGATTATGTTATCCAGGATAAAAAATGTGGAGGTAATGCCCAATATATAAAAAAAGAAAAGTGGCTTCATCACACCTGTTTCCTCTGGGACTTTCTAGAAGAGAATATGAAAAGTCTTTTATTTCCTCCCAAAGTCCCTACCTACAGAGGATCTCGCTCTCATCTGGATTTCCTAACTCCTCTAAAACACCACACCTCTTGTAAGAAGAGCTTAATAGAACAGCTAAAGCAAACCATGAAGACAGATTTTTTGGTGAAAGAAAAGGGGGAGAAAAACCTGTTTCCTCTGTTAGAAAAAGCCCACAGAAAAACCGTCGAATTTTTATAAAAAAACCCCGCTGGTGGGTCCTGATGCACCTACTGTCAACCTGCTTAAAAACCAGGTGGGAACGTCCCCTAAAAAGGCTCAGGCTTTTCAAAAGCTCTCACTCACTCTTTAGCGTTTTGATCCCCTAACATAAAAATGTAGTCGATGGTACAGCACATTAGTTTCTCCCGACCAACAGGGTAAACTTTCTTTACAAAAACTTTAAAGGGAGTGTATTTCTTTTCCTTTCTTTTTTCAAACGTTTTCTTTATCACCTGCTAACCCTAACAAGTCTTGATAGGCCTGCTTTGTTACCTCTTTTCCTATCTTTGCAATAGACTCTGTAAGGGGAATTTTCTTAGGACAAACTTTTCTACAGTTTTGCGCATTCGCACAATCTTCAATTCCTCCTTCTTCCATAAGAGATCTCAGTCTTTTGGCTTTTTGCCCTTTTCCGGAAGGATTTGCGTTAAAAAGCCTTGCTTGAGAAATGGCAGCAGGTCCTACGAATTTAGAACGACTATTTACCTGAGGACATCCTTCAGAACAACATCCACAAGCCATACAAGTAGATAAAAGATACAAAAGCTTTTGTCTTTCTGGTTCTATTTTTGGACCAAATCCTTTATCGTGAAAATCTTCAACCTCAATCCAAGCACGCACTTTTTTCAAGTTTTCTAGCATAGAAGTCCTATCCACTACTAAGTCTTTTACAACAGGAAACTTGGTAAAAGGTGCTAAAGTAATGGTAGAGCTTTTCTGAAGATAAGACTCTATAAGTGCTGTGCAGGCCTGTCTTGGATACCCATTAATCAACATCGAGCAAGAACCGCATACTTCTTCTAAACATCCTTGTTCCCAAGCAACAGGAGTTACTTTTTCTCCCTTTCGATTTTTAGGGTTTCTTTGAATTTCCATTAAAGCAGATATCACGTTCGAAGAGGGGATAAAGGCAAGCTCAAACTCTTCCCAATACTGCTTTTGTAGGGTGCCTCTTAGGATTCGGAGAACAAAGGGTTTCATAAAAGGGGTTTTATATTTTTAGGAATATTTTTTAAAGAGGGTTTCTTTTTCCCTGCTGTTACATAATCTCTTTGTAAAGGATCTAAATGCCTTATATCTACCTCTTCATAGGAAATACAAGGCCTATTATCTTTCTCCGAATAGGTAGCAATCGTAGTCTTTAGCCAGTTTTTATCGTCTCTTTGAGGAAATTCTTCCTTAAAATGGGCTCCCCTGGATTCATTTCTAGATAAAGCTCCTTGAATGATTACCTTAGCAAGCTGTAGCATTGGCTCAAACTGAGCGGCAAAAACATAGGTTTGATTCAAAGTGGTTCCCTTATCCGAAAGGGAAATGTTTTTCAGTCTTTCCTCGATCTCAAAAGTTTTTTCTAAAGCCTTTTTTAATCCAGGGTTATTCCTTTTTACCGTTACCTGATTTATCAGAAAATCGGCTAATTCTATGTGAAGATCATGTACATTTTCCTTGCCTTGTCTTTGAAAAAGCTCCCGCTGCTTGCTTCTCTCTTTTCTTTCCCCAGCTTCAAAAAGGGATTCTTTAAAAGAAATGCCTTCTTTTCCTTCCACAAATCGAAATACTTCTTCTCCTGCAACAAGTCCTGCAAAAATACAGGCTAAAAGAGCGTTAGCTCCTAATCTATTTGCTCCGTGGTACTGATACTCTGATTCGCCTGCACAAAAAAGCCCCTCTAAATTACTCATTTGTCGAAACCTTTTTTCTCTATCTGAATCATCAGAAGAAGGCCAATCTACCCAAGCGCCTCCCATGGTGTAGTGTACTGCGGGAAAAACCCTCATGGGATGTTTTCTTGGATCTACTCCCGTAAATTTTTGATAAATATCTAAAATAGAAGCCAATCTTTCCTGTACTTCTGAAGGAAGATGCGTCGCATCTAGAAAAACCTGCTTTTTTCCCTCTATTCCCATTCCTAGCTCACATACTTTTAAAATTTCCCTTGCTCCTACATCTCTTGGAACTAAATTTCCGTAAGAAGGATACATCTGTTCCAAAAAATACCAAGGCTCCCCTGTTACTCCACAAGCCTTCCAAGAACCATCTGGAAAAGAGATTTGCTTTGCGCTATCTCCATAGACCCAAACTCTTCCCCCCTCTCCTCTTACTGCTTCGGAGATCAGTCTCATTTTATCTCTCCCTGAAATAGCTGTAGGATGGATCTGGATAAACTCTGCATTGGCATATTTCATTCCCTGCTTGTATAGTCTGCCATTTGCAGCTCCTGTACAAAAGGTAGAATTCGTGGATAAGCGAAATAGAAAACCAAGTCCCCCAGTTGCCATAATTACCGCTTCTGCTTTCAAGGAAAAAATCTGCAAATTGGTAAGATCTTGCAAAATAATTCCTATAACCCTTCCCTGTTCATTTCGTACTACTTTTAAAAACTCATGCGTTTCCCACTTTTTTACTTTTCCCAAAACTTCATATTTACGCACTTGTTCATCTAAAGAATATAAAAGCTGCTGCCCTGTTGAGGATCCGCAAAAAGCAGTTCTGTGATACAAAGTTCCTCCAAAACGACGAAACTCTATATTTCCCTCTTCAGTTCGATTGAAAGGACACCCTAGACGATCTAGCAACCTTAATAAGGAAGGTGCTGCAAGGCACATTTCTAAGACAGGAGGTTGATTTGCTAAGAAGTCCCCCCCCTTGATTGTATCGTAGGCATGGATGAAAGGAGAATCTTCTTCTCCCTTTAGATTAATGGGGATATTGATTCCACCTTGGGCACAAACAGAATGCGATCTTCTCACTTTAGTCAAAGAAATAAGATCTACTTCCAACCCTTTTTCACAAAGCTTCAAAACAGAAGAAAGCCCGGCAAGTCCTCCTCCAACTACCACAACTCTTTTCCCTTGAAAACCCATTTTATAAACATCCCATTTTCTAATCTAACGCTGCAAAAAAATTGTACTCCCTGTACTTAAGCTAACCAGTAAGATCCCCAGATAGCCATGAATCCTAAAAAAGCAAAAAGAACCATTAAAGCCATACAAAACTGTACCGCCTTTTTTTGAGAATATACGTTCAGAATAATGCCCCAAGAGATGAGAAAAGTCCATATTCCTTGAAAAGCATGAAACGTTGCTGCTAAGAGAAACAGAGTGTAAAAAAAAGCCATCGGAAGACTTTTGAATGTGTTTCGTACTACAAATAAAAAAGCCGTTCCGATGTTGGGAGATACAGCCAATACTTCTCCTTGCTTCAGGGGATTTTTTTGCATTTTTGAAAGCCCGTCTTGTAGTTGCTTTCTTATCTCTTCTTGAGTTGGCTCTTGCTCAATCAAGGGATTATAGTCTGAACTAAATTGGGAAGACAAAAAAGAAAGACTTTCCTTTTTCTCCCCTAGGGTAGAAAGATCTTTTTCAGAGAAAAGACTTACCTTCATTCTGGCAGATAAAGGATAAAGCCCCTCGTCAAAACGTAAAGGAGTTAGGAAAAATTTCTGGTTTTTCCAAAGAAATTCCTGAGGTTTCGAAAAAAAACGCATCTGGGCTACGTGAAATAGGAGCCCGAAGAGTAAAATCCAAGAAGAAACCCTTTGCCAAAAGTAGGCTCTATTTCTACCATGGCCAAGATGAGGAGAAGATTTTTTATTCAAATAGGCGTTGCTTTTTCCCGTCAAGGCATATTGAATTCCCCAGATCATGTGAAATCCTATAGGGACTCCCAGTAAAACTATTTCCAAAACTCTTAAATAAGGAAGTCTTTGCAAAAAATTCACCGCATGTATAAATCCTTCCCCTTGCTCTCCCAGCCAAAGGGCCGCTTGAGAATTGGTTATAAGATGTTCCATTAAGAAGAGGGTAAGCCAAAAACCTAACAAAGAATGAAGTCGTTTTCTTATAAAATAGGAAGGGATCTTTGAAGAAGAAACGGATGTCATAAAAAGTCCTTTTTTTTTCTAAGGAAGTTGAAAAAAACTCTTCGCATTCTTATAGGTAATTTTTGCCATTTCTTCGAGGCTTACCTGCTTAATTTCCGCTAACACTTTTGCCGTTTCTATAAGAAAAGAAGGTTCATTTTTTTTCCCTCTCATCGGCTGAGGGGCTAAGTAAGGAGAATCGGTTTCTATTAGGAGGTTTTTTAGGGGAACTTTTTTTACTACTTCACGAAGCTCTTTACTTTTGGTAAAAGTTACGATACCACTAAAAGAAAGAAACCACCCCCTTTCTAAAGCTTCTTTTGCCTCTTGCCAAGTTCCTGTAAAGCAATGAATAACAGCAGAAATATCTTCTTTTCTGGTTAGAGAAAAAAGGTCTTTAAAAGCCTGTCTACAATGAAATATAAGAGGCAGATTTTCCCTTTTAGCAAGATCTACGTAACGAAGCAAAAACTCCTGCTGTTTTTTCTCTCTCGAGTGTTTGTAATAATAGTCCAGTCCTGTTTCTCCAATAGCCACTAGTTTTTTTTGCTTTGCTCTTGTTTCAAAAAAAGCCAATTCCTCTTCCCCTTTTTCTTCTACATCGTGAGGAGGTGTGGCTCCCGCTAAAAATACCCAAGGATATTTTTCGTGTAACTTTACCCCTTCTTCCAAAGAAACAAGGTCTGTTGCAATATTTACCACCTTTTTTACCAAAGAATTTTTTGCTCTATCGAGCACTCCGTCTATTTCATGCAGCATATCCTCCGAACTTAAATGAGCATGAGAGTCAAAAAGATGCATATTTCTGTCCTTAAATCCCTTTTGCAGCAGTATACAAACTCCTTAAGAAAAAGAAAAAAAATTAACGAAAAAAAAACTCCCCCTTATACTCCAAGAAAATAGAGGTATTTGATGGGGTTTTTTCTCTCTCTTTTTTCTGCCTATCAGGCTTCTGATTTCTTAGGAAAGCTCCTTTTCCTATCCCTTCTCTTTCTCTCTTCTTTTTCTTGGACTTATTTTTTGCAGCGGCTTTTCTTTTTTATAAAGATAAAAAAAGCAAACCAACACATCTCTTTTGTTCTAAAAGAGAAAACTTCGCCTCTATCTTCTCCTGTCCCAGAAAATCCCAACACGCCCTTTTATGAAATTTATACCTGTTTACAAAAACAAGCTCGCCTACTACTACAAAAAAACCACTCTCACTTCGACATAAAAAAACAAACCTTTTTAACCTCTGCTGATCTTTCCCTTTTGGAAGATCTTCTTTTTCTTACTTTGGAAAAGCAGGGACATCTTTTGGAAAAAAATCTATTTTTTCTTCCAACCACTATTACGCTAGCTCCTTTTCTTGGGCTTTTGGGAACGGTTTGGGGAATTTTACTCACCTTTTCCGAAATCTCTAGCTCTTCCTATGGCATGAACAGCTCTATCTTACCTCACCTTTCCATGGCACTATCTACTACGGTAGCAGGACTTATTGTAGCTATTCCTTCTCTTATTTTTTACAATTACTTAAAAAATGAAATAGAAAAAACAAAAAAAGAAATGCACCTTTTTGCACAAAATTTGATGATACAAACAGAACTACAATACAGAAAAAAAGAGGCCTATGAGGAAAAGAATTCCCTTTCAGAAGAGCTTGTCCCTTGAAGTGGACCTAATCAATCTAACCCCTTTAATCGATGTAGTTTTCGTAGTTTTGGTTACTTTCATTTTAATCGCCCCTTTTTTGCAAATAGATTCTATCCATTTAGCTCCTGGAGAAAAAACTAGCGAATTTTCTCCCGAGAAAGAATCTCTTTCTCTTTTAGTAAAAGAAGACAATTCTCTTTGGTTTAAAGGGAAAAAAGTAACTCTTTACTCTTTAAAAGTCTTATTGGAAAAAGAGCCTAACAAAGAGCAAATCTACCTATTTCACGATAAAAAAGCCTCTTTTGGTACCTACCAAGAAATTAAAAATCTTTCCGAAAAACTAGGGTTTTCTACGTTAAATGTGGTTTTACAAAGCTCTTAAAGAGCGCTTTTCCCTTCTTTTTCTTTTTATTCTTCTTTTTCATCTTCTCTTTTTTTTCTCGGAGAAACCTTTTAAAGAAAAAAAAATCATTCCCTCAATGCGAATAAATACGCATGAACTTTCTTTGGCTTGGGAAAAAACCTCTTCTCCTCCTTCTCAAATAGAAAAACCCTGTTCAAATCTAAAGAAAAAGACCTCTGCTCTTCCACAAAAAAAACTCAAACAGGAACAAAAAAAAGACTCCCTTTCCCAGAAACTTTTTTCCTCAGTAAAAAAACTGGCTTCCTACAAAGAGCCCTCTGTTACTTCTTATGATCTACAGATCCCTTGCCTTTTCTCTATAGAGACTAAAGAAAACTCTTTGCAAAACCTTTCTTCTGAAAAAAAGATAGACCCCTATACCAAACAACTTTCTTTTTTCTTACAAAAAAAACTTCATCTAATCGAAAAAGAAGAGGTGAAAATAGAAATTTCTATAAAACATACGGGAGAGTTAGTCTCGATTGTCTTTATAAATTCCGGAGAAAAAAATCGTTCCTATTTGAAAAAGAGATTGCCTCTTCTTCTGTTTCCATGTTTTAATGAGAAGGAAAAAATAAGGCAGTATACTATTTATCTTTCGGCTTCATGAAACTTCTCTCCTTTCTTTTCTTTTTCTCCTTCCTCTTCTCTGAGGAAATTCACTTGGATCTACCCCTTTCTTGTTCCACAGAGCCTTTTTTCCTCTATTCTTTGGAAGAGAAAGATCCTTCTTTTTCTCCTTCTTATCTGCAGGAGCTTTTAGAGGTAGTTCATTTTGATTTTTGCTGTACTGGATTTACTTCCCCTACTCTCGTAGAACCGGATAGTAAGGTAAAGATATATCCTCACTTGAGAAAGAATAATTTCTATGTAGAAGCAACTGTTTCTTCGGGAGAAAAAATCTCCTGCTCTCCTATAACTCTCACAGGTATTTTTAAAAAAGATGTAGAGAAAATTCACCAACTAGTTAGCTCTTTTCAAAAAGATCTGTTTGGGATAGAAGGAATTCAACACAAGCGCATTCTTTTTTCCCTTCGTTATCCTCTCAAAGGCTCTGGGGAAAAAGTTTCTGAAATTTGGTTGGGTTCTCTCGAAGGTAAGACCTATCAAAAACTTACCTTCAATAAAAACTATTCTGTTTGCCCTAAATTTTTACCTCGAAAACCCTCCTACTTTTTCTATGTTTCCTATGAAGATGGACAATCAAAAATTATGGCCGCCTCTATAAACCACAAGACAAGCTGGCCTGTAGTTCCTTTAAAAGGAAATCAGCATCTCCCTTCCGTTTCTTGGCAGCTCGACAAGATCGCTTTTATCTCAGATATTTCAGGAACCCCGGATCTTTTTCTACAATTTTTTGATGAAAGAGGAAAATGCCAGGGGCGTCCCAAACAAATTTTTTCCCTATCCCATGCAACACAAGCCTCTTCGTCCTTCAGTCCAGATGGAACCAAACTGGCCTTTGTTTCTGATCAAGAAGGGCCTCCTAGGATTTACGTGATGGATCTTTTATCTCCTCTTTCTCCTTCCCCTAAAATTTCTTTAATCACTAAGAAAAATCGATTCAACTCTTCCCCTTCTTGGTCCAAAGATGGCAAGAAATTAGCCTACAGTGCTAAAACAAAGGGTGTACGGCAAATATGGGTTTATGATTTCATAACACAAGAGGAAAAGCAAATTACACAAAGTTTGATAGACTTGGAAAACCCTTGTTGGGCTTTTAATAATTTTCATATAATCTGCAATTCAGAAAGCAAGCAAGAGTGTGAGCTTTATTTAGTTCACGAAAACCAACAAAAACCTCTTAAAATCACGCAAGGCCCCGGTGAAAAACGGTTTCCTTGTTGGGAACCTTAAGTTAAAATAAGGGAAAGGATATGAGAAAAAAGTCTGTTTTGTATTTCCTAGTTCTTTTGACAGCTACAAGCTGTCAAAGAAACTCAACGGAGACATGGGAAGATGTGAAGACAGCAGGGCGTTATTTACAGAAAAGCATCTATGCCCTTTGGGGGGCCGACGAGGAGTCTAGAGAAGTTCTCTCTCAAAAAGACTTCCTAGGTCCGAGTGAGGAAGATTTTATTCCTCTAAGGGAAAATGATCTTTTAAGGACGGAAAGAGTCCCCCCTAGCTATAGACCTTCCGAACCAAAAAGTGACGGTAAGGCAAAATCTTTCGCAGCACCCTCTGGCAATATAGGCCAAGTTTTCCGAATGATCCACTTTGATACAGACAATCATGTAATAAAAGATAGAGACGACTTAGTTACTGTAGGAAGGATGGCAAGTTATTTGAAAAAGCACCCTAAGGCAAGAGTTTTAATCGAAGGACACTGCGATAAGAGAGCTTCTGCAGACTACAACATAGCTCTTGGTATGCGCAGAGCCCATCATATCGAAGTTCTTTTAAGGAAACAGGGCGTTTCTCCTGCTCAGATGCAAACTATTTCCTGGGGAAAAGAAAAACTCCTCTCACAAGGAGACTCTAGTATAGACCACAAAATGAATAGAAGAGCTGAATTTAAACTACGAAACTAAAGCTTTTTAAGAGGTATTAAATGAAAAACTTGAAGTTGCTTGCATGGCTTTTTCAAATTTTCTTAATACCTCTGTTTTTTTCTGCTTGCTCTCCTATCCGCTCTTCCCCGCATGAGCAAAAACACCAAGTAGAACTAACCATCCATGAAATACAAACAGATTTAGATGATTTGCGCCATGATGTTCAGTCTTTCCATACAGAATTTGAGATCGTAGATGGAAAGATCAAGCATTTCGAAGATACCTTGGGAGAGATTCGCCAAAAATATTTGGCCAAAATGGAAGAGTCCCTTCAATCTCTTCAAAAAAAATGGGAACAAGTAGAATCCGATACAAAAAGACTAGAAAAAATCTCTCAAGAAAGAGGACATTTTCTGGAAAAGCTCTCCAAGCATGCTGAAGAAAGCACTTTTGCTTTTTCTCAATACAAGAAAAAAATAAAAGAGATGGAATCCACCTTCTTAAAACAGCAGGAAGCTTTGAAAGAGGTTTCTCTTTTAAAAAACACTCTAGAAGAAATAGCACAAGTTTTAGAGGTAAAAAATGGTTCTGTCTATCAAGTTCAAACGGGAGATTCTTTAGAGAAAATTGCAAAGCGCTTTGGAGTTTCTGTAGAAGCCTTAAAAAATCATAATCACTTGAAGAAAGATTTGATTGTGAAGGGACAAAAATTAAAAATCCCTTCTTCCCCATAAAAACTTCACTAGGAAAGGATTCATGACGCAAAAAAAACGGATTCTGCTCATAGAAGATGAAGAAGATATCGCTGCTTTAATAAAACTTCAGGCAGAAATTTCGGGCTATAAACTACACGTAGAGGTAGATGGAATTAATGGTCTTCGGGCTGTAGAAAGGGAACGACCTGACCTGGTAATTTTAGATATTATGCTTCCTGGACTTAACGGACTGGATGTGTGTAGAAAGATAAAAAATACAGCAGAGTTGAAAAATATTCCTGTGATTTTGCTTTCTGCTAAAGGGGAAGAGCTCGATATAGTGTTAGGGTTAGAACTAGGGGCAGACGATTATGTTCCCAAGCCCTTTTCTCCGAAGATTTTATTTTCCCGCATCAAGGCGGTTTTAAGAAGAAGAAAGGAAACAGAGAAACCGGCTGAAGCTCTTTTTTTTGGCCCTTTTTCTTTGGAGCTAGACCTTTACATTTTACGAAAAAACCAACAAAATATTCCTGTAACCCTTTCCGAGTTTGGTATTTTAAAAAGACTCGTTGCCAATCAAGGAAAAGTGCTTACAAGAAACCAATTACTAGATGACATTAATAACGATGATGCTTTTATTGTAGATCGAAATATTGACGTTCATATAGCTTCTCTTCGAAAAAAAATGAAAGAGACACCTCCTTGGATAGAAACAGTAAGGGGTGTGGGATATCGTCTGAGGGAATCTTCTCCTTCCAAGGAGAAGTTCCAAGAAAAAGAATTAGTCGAGGAGGTTTTTTTATGAGATATCTGCTTTCTACTCTTGTGTTTTCTCTCACTCTCACAGGATGTCAGTCAAAGACTGCAACAGGAGCCTTAGCAGGAGGTGCTTTAGGAGCAGGTATTGGGGGAATTGTCGGAGGAGGAAAAGGCGCTTTGATTGGGGGAGGATCCGGTATTATTGCAGGAGGGCTTATTGGGGCAGCTTTAGATGAGCAAGATAGAAAGATCATGGAAAGATCTAGTCCTACTACCCTCGGAAGAATGGATCGAGGAGAACCTCTTACCGTAAATGATATAATAAAACTTCATGAAGGAGGAATTAGCGATAAAACCATTATTCGCTACATTCGCCAAACCAGAACTTCTTATACTTTAAGCCAAGCACAAATTCAAAAATTACAAGATGCAGGAGTAAGTCAAAGCCTAATCCAGTATATGATCGATACGGGAAGATAAAACTTTTATGAACGAAGAGGAAAATTCAGGAACTTTTCTTCAGTCTCTGCCATTTTCTTATAAAGTTTTACTGAAGAGTTTTAAAAAGACCGTTCGCTTTTCCCTTTTCTTTAACCTCCTGTTTTTTTCTTTATTTGTTTCTCAGGTTACTATTTTTTATCTCCTACCCCTAGAGCAGCCCATAGCTGCCTTCATTTTGGCTTCTTTTTTCCTTTCTCTGTTTTCCTACTCCATTCTTCTTTTTTACTTTCAGGGGAAAAAACCAGAACAGATAGAGCAAATCAAAGAAAAATTTGTACAAACCTGCCGAGTTCATTTAAAAGAAAATCCCGAAAAATATTTATCCATAGCGCATGCTCATTTGGAACTGGTCGCCTACCTAAAAAATTTTGAAAAAGGTCTCTATTCTTTTCTTTTCCCCAAAAAACTCTCAGAAAGCTTAGGAAAGTTTTGCCATTTTGAAGATGTATTTCGCTTTAAACAACTTTTTTTAGAATCAGCTATCGAAGAGCACTATTTCCATATCCGAATAACTCCCCTCGATTTGGAAGCGCATACTTCCTTAGCGAATCTTTATACCTCTTTTTCTAAACACTTGTTAGAGGCAAAAAAAGAACTAGAAACTTCTTCTTTTTATAGGATCCGTTTCCGAAAATTGTACCAAACTTTAGAAGAGTCCTTTCGAAAAACATCAGAAAGAGCTGTAGAGGAATTTAAAATTTTACAACACTATGTTCCCCATGATCCTTGGATTCATTTGCAATTGGCAAAGAACTATGCCGCTTTAAACATGCCCAAAGAAGAGATTTTAGAGTATGAAACGCTTCAATCTCTTCTTCCTTTAGAGCCTAAAATTTTAGCCAGATTAGGCACCTTGTATTTTCAGCAAGGCCTTAATGGAAAAGGCCTGATTCTCTACGAAAAACTTAAAGAGATGAGCCCTTTGAAAGCAGAAGAGCTTATCTCTCACTATGGAAGTTTTTCGATTTCTTCTTCAGAGGTAGATTCTTAAAAACTACGGCAAGTCTGTTACGGCTTTTAAGAAGAAAAGAAAGAAAAAAAAGTCTTCCAATCTACGCAGCCTACAATTACCCCAAACATACACATCTGGGAAGCTCTCCAATTTACCTTTTCCTGATAAAGAATTTTTCCCCAACTATTGCATAGGAAAATAATGGCCACAGAAAAAAGAGGAAATATCATGGCATTTTCTAAAGAAGAGGCTACTTCTGTTGCCAAAATTAGGAAAAAAGTACAAGCGCAATTGGCTACTCCCCCAAAAAATCCATACCCCCATTCGATAGAAAGAAGTTTTCTTTTCTCATAAAACAAGAAGAGAAATAACTGAAAAAAAGAAGCAGAGAAGTAGATAAGGGGTAAAAACCAAAGGCTCTTGGCCTCTTCTGCTTTCATAATTCGAAAAAAAGAAAGCATTTCAGAGGCATTCATCATCAAAGCTCTCCATTGCATGGCCAAAAGGAAAAATATATGAAGAAAAAAGGTTAATACAATGAAAAAGAGCCACTTCCTTTTATCTAAAAATCCAGAAAAACCCCAGCCTCCCCAAAAAAGCCCTATCAAAACAAAAATAGAACCTACCGCATGATAAAGATGGTACTCGAATCCCAAAAGAGGTCCAAAGAGAAAGGCCATTGCAATCCCTGGAACCACGGTAGAGGCATTTAAGATAGAAAAAGAAAGGCCTGAGGGCCCTTTTTCTAAAGATTTTCCTAACGAAAACATCATAATACCAAAAGCAAGCCCTGTCACAAGGGCAAAAACAAGCATAGGAAAGCTCAAAGAAAACTGCAAAGAACGAACAGGATTCATAAGAGTAGCTACTAAAAAAGCCACACTGAGCTGAATCATCAAAAAAGCTCGGGTAGTTCCTCCATAATCGATACTTTTTCGCATACAAAGATTGGAAGTAGCTGCAAAAAAGGCTGCTAAAAGAGAAAATAAGATTCCCATAAAACCCCCTTCATTTTGGGAAACAAAATACCCAAAGAAGGAAAAATATTGCAATCTGAATAGGTAAAACAAAAAAGGAAGGCCTTTCTAAAGAAAATAGAAAAATCCTTTGGTCAAGAGGATTCTACTCTGTTTTTTCCAAAAGAGGCTAGTGCTTATTAATCTTTGTATGTATATACTTCCGTTAACTATGAAAATTGCCTTTTTTGCTCTTTTTTTCTTGTTTGGCTTATCGGCTTACGAGCTCTCTTTTCCTGAGCCAAAAACGGAAGAAGAAGCTCTTTTTATAAGAAGAGTAGCCGATTATTGGGAAGAAAAGGAATTTGATCTAGTCTCTTCTCAAATAGAAGATTTTCTATTGAAAAACCCTGAAACTTCCCTCTGTAATGCCCTTTTCCTTTTACAAGGAGATCTTGCTTTACAAGAGCAAAAGTATCAAGAGGCTTCCTCTTTCTATGAAAAAGTGGATTTTTCTAAACTTCACGCAGAAGCCGTGTTAAATAAAATAGAGGCTTTGAGAAAGTTAGGGCGTTATGAAGAGGTTTGTAAAGAATGTGAAGAGGTTTTAGCTAGTAAGGTTTTAGATGGTTACACAAAAGAACAGCTAGACTCTTTTGAAGCAGATGCTATGTATAACCTTACGTTTTCCCTTCCTAAGGAATCCAAAGAATTTTTGATATGTGTCAAAAAAGCAAAAGATAAAATTGAAAAACTGGAAGATTCTTCGTTAAAAGATTCTTTTCAGAAGCCTTTGGCTTATCTCTATGAAACTTTAGGAGAGCAAGAAAAAGCAGAAGAGCTTTATTTAAAACTAGCGGAGAAAATCCCAGAAGAAAAAGAGCTTTACCTTCTCAAAGTAGCAGAGATGCAACTTTCTACAGATAAAGAAAAAGCCCTAAAAACCTTAACCCGTATTTCTCACTTGGGAAAGGAAAAAGCGGGAGAGGCTTTTTATAATCGCCTTCTCCTTCTTTTTGATATGCAGCGCTACCATGAACTTGCCTTGGCTAAAGACCAAGAAGGGTTTTCTTTTTCCCCAGAGCAAAATTCACGCCTTTGCTTTCTTTTAGGCAAGAGTTATTACAAAACGGGGGATTATGCAAGGTGCAAAGAAGAACTTTCTCTATTTTTGCAGCAAAAAAGCTCTAACCAAGATTTAAAAGAAGCCTATCTAATCCTTTTAGATGCTGCTAAAGAGACAACAGATCTTTTGCTTTATGAAAAAGCTGCTAAAGAATTTGAAACTATTTTTCCTGAAGAACCTTCTTTAGCAAAAGTGCTTTGGGTAAAGGCCTTGCTTTATAAAGACCAGGAAAAAAAGGGCCTTGCCAAGCAAAATTTTCTCTATCTTTTAGAAAAATTTCCCTCTTTTGAGAAAAAAGAAGCTCTCTTATTTGAATATGCTGATGTAGAATTTCAAAATCAAAACTGGGAAGAAGCAAGGCGCTTATTCTCCCTTTGTTTATCACTTCCCGTGGAGGAGGAAAGAGGAAAGGCCGCGATTTCTTTGCTTATTCAAGCTTCTTTGCAGAACGTAGAAAATAATCCTGATAAGCAAGTTTCTAGGTCTTTTTTTATCGAAGACTTGCAACAAGCGTTGTCTTTAGAAAATCTGCTAGTAGAAGAACAAGAACAGCAGTTCTACTTTCTTTTAGCAAAAGCTTTTTTTGAAAAAGAAGATTTTCCCTCTTCTAAAGAAAGCTGTTTTGTTCTTTTAGAAAAAGAGCCTCCCCGAGAATTAGCTGCTAGAGCTCACCTGCTTTTAGCCTATAATCATGAAAAAGAAGGGGATTCCCTTTCTTTTTGTGAACAAGCAGAAAGGGCTTTAGAACTTTTCCCTTCCTTAGAAGAAAAGGGGAAAGTTCATCTCGGTTTATTCAACAGTTATCTAGAAAACCAAAAAATGGAAGAGGCGGCTTTTCACCTTTTCTCTTCTCATTTACTCCAAGAGCCTTTACAGATAGAAAATAGACTCTGGCTGGGCAACTTTTATTACCAAAAGACTTTGGGTGATAAGGGGAAGATTCCAGCCAAAAATAAGGATGCTGCAGAAAAAGCTATCTGCGTATACAAAGAACTTATCTCTGATTTTCCCGACTATCTTCTCCCGAATGAAAATACTTTAGAACTAGAGATACTTCGCCTCAGTGAGCTCTACCATTTTTTAGGAAACCCTGAAGAAAAAAAGGCAGAACTAAAAAATCTACTTTTTGCCTACCAGGAAAACCCTAAAATCCCCTGGTCCTTTAAAGTGGATCTTTTTTTTGAGCTAGCAAAAACCTATCAAGAAGAGGGAAAAAAAGAAGAGGCTTTGCTCTTTTATGAAAAGGTCCTTGCTAAAGCCTCTCTTTTACAAAAATTGGGCGCTGAAGCTGCTTATCAAACTGCTTTAATTCTTTGTGAAGCCCTACCTGAGGAAGATTCTTCTTATAGCCCTGAATTTATGAGGGCTTCACAGCTTTTAAAAGATCTTTCTTTGCATAAAAACTTTTCTCAAGAACCTCTTCATTTACAAGCCTCTTTGAGATATATAGATTTGCAACTGAGAAGAAAACCAGAGCAAGAACGACCTTTCTTACAAATACTGCTATTAGAAAAAGCCCTGGATAATTTCACTTTAGAAGAGGACCTTCTCTCGAAAGATTATCACAATCAGAGGAAAAACCATCCAGAAAAGGAAGCTCTTTTTAAAGCCTACATAAGCCTTATAGAAGCAGAAGCCCTGTTTGCCGAGGCCTCTTTTCTTTTAAAAAAGGGAGAACCGAAAGAAATTTTGGAACTGCAAAAAGAGGCTTTTTCTTTTCTTGAAGGGATTCATAACTATACCCCCTTTTTGGAAGAGAGGGTAGAAAAGAATTTCAAAAATTGGAATGATTTAGTATCTTCTCTCCCAAAATGATTATTTTAAAATTTGACCTTCCTCCTCTTCTTCCGTATATATATGTATTAGAGCTTTAGCTTGTATCAGAGGACGAGAAAAAATCCTTATGTCTTGGCAAAAAACACCTTGGAAGATTTCTTTACTTCTTTCCTCTCTTTTGCATTTGTGCTGTTTTTTTCTCGTTGAAAACTATCTTCCCATCTCCCTTATTCAAAGAACAAAAACAAAAAAAATTCTTGCTAAGATAGCATTAGAAGATTTTTTACCTACCAAATTTTCTCTGGCTAATCCCTCTTCGAAAAAACCTTCCTACAATCCAAAAAAAGAGTTTTTTTCTGCAGATACCTTTGAAAATTCTTGGAAAAAAGAGGATAAAGCAAAAAGAGAAACTATAGAGCCTTTGCATGAAAAAAACTTCTTATTGGAAGAGAAGTTACTATCTTCTTCTTTTGAAAGAGAAGAATTTTCCTATTCTCCTTCTAAAATAGATACCATTCGAAAGACTCCTTTTCTTTTTGTTTTTCAAGAGGAAAGAAAGGGGCCTTTTGCTTTTTCTCCTGAAAAACAAATCCAAGAAAATACACCTCTATTTTTTTCCTTCTCCTTTAAAGAAAAAGAGCCTCTTCCCCATCCTTATAAGCCTTGTCTAGTTTCTGAAACAGAAAGTATTTCTGAGGGTTCTTTTTCTATTTCTTTACCTACGCCTTCTCCAAAAGAGCTCCCTTCTGTTTATCAGTTTTCTTCTCCTCTGCTTCCTTCCTTAAAAGAATTAAACACTCTATCCTGTGCCGATCTTTTTGATACGGAGGTGCTTTTTTTTCCTGATACAAATGGGTATGTTTTTGTAGTAACCTTGATTCCTAAATTAAACGAAGAGCTTTCTCCTATCCCTCAAAATTTTTTCTTTTTACTAGATACTTCCAATACCATCCAGAATGATCGTTTGAAAGCAAGTGCTAAAGGCATTTATAAAGCTCTTTCCTTTTTAGAAGAGAAAGATTTTTTCAATGTGATACATTACGATAACAAAATGCAACGAATGGCCTTGAATAGCGTTCCCTGTAATAAAAATGAACGTCTTTTTGCCAAGGAATTCTTAGATAGTGTGAAACTAGGCAGCATTTTCTCTTCTGCAGATCCTTTTAAACCTTTAAATACTCTTCTTTTTGAAAAGCTTTCTGAGGAAAAAGTCTCTCACATTTTTCTAATTACAAGTGGTGAAGGAGTTTCAAATCAGAATAAAACTCCTTTTTTCATTCATGATTGGACGAGCAAAAATCAAAGAAAATTTTGTCTACATATATTGGCTTTACAATCAGACCAAAACCTTCCCTTATTAGATGCTTTTGCAAATTTAAACCGAGGAAAGTTGTATCTTGCTTCAAACAAAAATGGACTGAAAAGAAAACTTCGAAAAATGGTAAAATCGGTTCAATCCCCTATTGCTAAAGACTTAGCTATCCAAGCCATCCCTTCTCCGGATCAAAGAGTAATAGAGCTTCATCCTTCTAATCAAACTCTTCCTATTTTATTTGAGGAAGAACCCTTTGTTATTTGGGGCAAAGTAGAAACCCTTGAGGATTTCACCTTGTTTATCCAAGGGAAAAATAAAAATGCTTGGCTAAATCTGAAAAAAAGAATTTCTCTGAAAGAGGCAAAAGAGGCTCCAGAGGATCTAAAAAATAAATGGGCTATACAAAAAGCCTATTCGCTTTATGCAAACTATTTTAAAACAGAAGATCCTTCCTATCTAATAAAAGCAAACCAGCTGCTTAAATTTTCCAGATCAGGTACAATCGAATAGTTTTTTATCTATGCCAGGAATTCATTAAACTATGAGTCTTCGTATTACTGGGGGCTCTTTGAAAAGCCGCAAAGTATTTTTTCCTAAAAGAAAAGAGCTAAGACCGACTCAAGGGGCCATGAGAGAGGCTTTTTTTCATATTTTGCGAAAAGAAATAGAAGGAGCCTCATTTTTGGATGGTTTTTCAGGAAGCGGCATTATGGGACTAGAAGCGTTAAGCAGAAACGCTTCTTCAGTCACTTTTATAGAAAAAAACCGCTCCTCTATAGAGGGACTCCGAAAGACTTTACGTTTATGGAATCTTTTAGAAAAGGCCTTTCTTCTTTGCCAAGAAGCAAAAAAAGCCTTCTCTTATCTGGGGAAAAAGGGCGTTTCTTTTGATATCATTTTTTTAGACCCTCCTTATGATATGAAAAAACAAGAGAAAGAAGCACTTCTTTCTCTAATCGTTGAAAAAAAATTGATGTATCCCTCTAGTTTTCTTTTCTTGGAAGAGAGCGCAAGAGAAAAAGACCCTATAAAAATCCCCTTGCTTTCTTTGAAGGAGAAAAGAAAATGGGGAAGCTCTTGCCTTTCCTGCTTTCAGCTTTCTGTGTAAAACCGTTTTCCCTCTACTCTACAGATCGAACTAATTTCCCATGATCATAACTATAAACGGTTTCTTTTCCTTCTGGATCATACTTTTTCTTTTCTCCGTGCAGCTGATCTTCTATAAAAGACTGAAGCAGGTAAGGCTTTCCATTATCATAGTATTTATGGAACTTACCATGCCTCATTCCCTTATGATATTCGGCTTCAAAAATAAGGGCTCCGTCTTCATTCCAATTTTGGGAAAGGCCTTCTAACAGATCTTCTTCATAATACGCTAAAGAGGCAAGAGATCCTTTTTCATGAAAGGTCTTTTCTTCTCCTTCTTTTTTATCTTCTTTGTAAAAAATTTCTCGATAAACTTTTCCTGATGGAAAATATTGCGTAGTAAGCCCCTCCCTTTTATCTTTTGCAAAAGAGATTTTCATTAAAAGCTTCCCACTTTCTGTGAAAAGCAAAGCCTCTCCCTCTTTTTTCCCTTTTTTGTAAGGAGTAATAGCCGTTAAAACTCCACTAGAGTAGTACTCTTTTACCTCTCCTTCTGTAAAGTTATTTTCATACATAGCCTCCAAAGCAAGTACCTTTTTTCCCTCTTTTTCTAACGGATAAAATATTTGATGAACGCCCTGTTTTAAGTTATTTTTATAATGAAAAACGATCTCTTTTCCTTCCTTTTTTTTCTCAAAAAACCGTCCTTCTAATTTCCCATACTGATAATGCGCTTCTTCTAAAAGATTTCCTTCTGCATCCCATAGGGCTTTCTTTCCATGAAGCTTTCCATGTTCATACTGGATAAGCACTTCAAGTCTTCCATCAGGAAAATATTTTTTCTGCTCTTCATGAAGTTTCCCTTCTTGATCGTAGTTAAAAAGGTAGGCATACCTTGGTTTTTCTTCTTCTGTTTCTTTCGGATAAAGCTCAAAGTGTTTTCCTGTAGGAAGACCTTCTGTATAGGTTTGTAAACTTTGCAAAGAGCCATCTTGAAAGAAGCCTTTCAGCTCACCATGCAATTTATCTTCATGATAAAAAGCTACTCTCTGTAAAAGCCCATTTGAATAAAACCATTCTTGCTTTCCTTCCAGTTTTCCTTTTTCATAAAAAAGGCGGGTGCGCATATGGTCTTTCTCATAAAAGGTAAGAACTCTCCCTTCTAAAGAATCTCCCTTATAGCAGGCAGAAAATAAAAGAGCCCCCTCTTTTCCATACTCTTCATGGCTTCCCTCTCTTTTACCTTTATCAAAGGCAAGCTGCAATTTTAGATTCCCATTTTCATGCCATTCTCTATGAAATCCATGAGGTAGATCTTCTTGATAATAGGCTTGTAATTTCTTTTCTCCATTTTCATAAAATTCTTGTATCTCTCCTTCTTTTTTCCCCTCCCGGAAAAAAATCCTTTTTTGCAGGTTCCCATTTTCATACCACTGTAGGTACTCTCCTTCATACTTCTGATCTTTGAGAAAACTACATATTTTCCGCTTTTGATTCGAATAGTACTCCTTTTGCTCTCCCTCTAGTTTGCCCTCCTTATAAAAAAGCTCTGCTTTTAAAACGCCATTTTCATGCCATTCTAGATAAGGCCCTACAAGAACGCCTTTTTCTTGGAAAAACTCCCTTTGTTTATTTCCTCTTTCATCCCACTCGACAACAGGTCTTACCAAATGTCCCTTGAGATCGTACTCTGCTTCATATCGAGGGAGATCTTTTTTATGGTAAAGCCAATGTTTTCCCACAGGTTGCCCTTCTACAAAAGAGCCTCCTCCTATTTCTATTCCCTGTTCATCAAAAAATTTTTCTTCCCCTTCTTTTTTTCCCTTCACATAAAAAGCTTGGTATTTGAGTTTTCCATTGGAATGATATTGAGAATGAAACCCAACAGGCTCTCCTTCAAAAAAATCAACCATTTCTATCACTTTATGCTCTGTATCATACACCACAAAAGCAGGATTCACTCCATCTCCATGGGGTTTTCCTTTTTGAAAACTCTTTTCTGATTTTATTTTCCCATTAGGATACCATCCATAGCAGATCCCATCTAAAAGCCCTTCTTTATAAGACAAAAGGACTGATTTTTTTCCATCTTCAAAATATTGAATACACTTGCCTTCTAATTTTCCCCTTTCGTGTGTTCCCTTTTCCTTTAAAGAGCCATTTGGATAATAATTTTCAAAAGAACCCTCCATTTTCCCCTTTGCAAAAGAAACCCGGCTCTGCACAGTCCCATCTTCATAAAAAGACTTTGCTTCTCCCTCTAAAAGCCCCTCTTCATAAAAAGAAACTCCTTGTAAAGAAGAGTTAGGAAAGAAATCTATTTTTACCCCATGAGGTACTACTTCTGAATTCCAAAATTCATATCCAGGAGACTCTTTTTCTATTAACTTCAAATCCACTTCTGACTGAATGGTTCCAGAAGAGTAATAGGCCACTTGTTTTACCGGAATCTCCTCCTTTTCATTCAAAGGCTCATAAAAACGAACTACTTTTTCCTGCCCATTAGGATAACTCTCCCAAATTTCTACCCTCCAATTGGGTTCTCTTACCTTTAACTCAAGTTTTAGTTCGGTAGCACCCAGAAAAGAAAGAGTTGTTAAAATAAAAAATAGACGTTTAATCATCCTATAAACTCCTAAAAATACGATCCGTACTCCGACTAAAGGTATGAAAAACATTCAATTTTTACAAGAAAAGTAAAACTAGAAATCGCAAAATAAAACTTAAATATTCTCAAAGATCTTTTACCTTAATTTGATCCTTTATCCATCTCTCAGAAAAAAATCTCCATTACAAGCTTCTTCTTTAAAACGAAATAGATCCTCTATTTTTATTCTTTTTTGCCTTTTCTTATCTAAATAAAGACTAACCTCTCCTTTAGGAGAAATTTTTCCTGTAGACGAGAAGTGAAGGGTAAACGCCTTTTTTTTCTTATTAAAAAAAAATTGTACCTTTTCAAAACTTTCTTTATGGGATGGTTTTTCTGATAAAAATCCTTTCCCTTCTAAAAATCCTGCTTTAGCTTGCCATTTTTTTTGATGAGGAGAAAAAGTACAAAACAAATCCTCTTTGTGAAACGCTGCCATAAAATGGAGCATTTCTATCCACCTTCGAAACTTTATCTGTTCAGAAAGAAATAAATCTTCCTTATATTTTTCATAAAAATTCCAAGAAAAAAATCCCCCTATGGAAGAGAGAAGAAAAAGAACCAATAACACTTCAAGAAGGCTTATCTTTTGCTTGCGCACTATTTGCCTCTTACCCTTTTTAAGCTCTCTAGAGTAGAAGAAAACACTTCAATGTCTTCTTCTGTATCTAAAATTTTTACTGTAAAAGGCTTGCCCCATCCATCTGTGATAAGATCTTTTTTATTTTTTACCAAGGATGACCCCGCTAAAACTTCCTCGTAATTCTGTAAATCCTCTAGTTTTAGATCCTCTCTATTTGCATATTCCCAAAGAAGAATTTCTCGGATTTGCCTGGCTGCCTGTTCTGTTTTGAAAATTTTCCCTTTTTCTAAACTTCCCTTTAGGTTGTATCCTACCACTGCCGTTACAATCCCAATTAAAAAAATAACTAGCATCATTTCAATCAAAGTAAGCGGCTTTTTTCTCATATTTTTCTCCTCTTAAAAAGATTCTCCAAAGGAGCTAATGTCTGTTAAAGGTAAAAGCACCGCCAAAAGCACCCCTCCCACAATAGCCCCCAAGATCAATAACAGTATGGGTTGTAATAGGATAGAAAAGCGAGATAAAGATCTTTCTATCTCTTCTTCATAAATGGTGCAGAGATAATCAAGCATAATAGCCACTCCGCCTCCTTGTTCTGATAGGGCTATGAGCCTTACCAATAAAGAAGGAATATATCTATTCTTTTTCAACTCTTCACTAAAACGATTTCCTTCCAAGATCCCCTTTTCTATACCTTCCATACTCTTTTCTAAAACATCGTGATTCATTAACCCCTTTGCAAAACGAATCCCTTCTAAAAGAGAGACCCCTCCTTGCAAGAGAAAGGAAAGAGCTTTACAAAAGCGCAAAAGAGCCACTTTTCGGAAAAAATTCCGAAAAAAAAGAAAGTTCTGGACCAGTTTTTGCGCTTTTTTCTGAAACAAAACGGTACGCTTTAACGCTATTACACCAAAAAATAAAAAGAAAAAAAAGAAAACTAACTCTCTTTGATAATAAACTGCCCAAGTGGAAAGATGCAGTACAAACCAGGTAAGCCCCTCTATTTTTCTCCCCTCAAAAAGTTCTGCTAAAGAAGGAATCACATAAAAGAGTAGGCTCACTAAAACAATCCCGCAGAAGCTCAACAATATGCCAGGATAAATAAGGGCGGAAATAATTTGCTTTTTCAATACCTGTTGCTTATGAATTACCTGATAGGCTCCCTCTAAAGCCTCTATTAGGGCGCCTCGTTTTTCTCCACTTTGAATCATACATAAATAAAAAGAGTCAAATATTTGTGGATATCCCTGCATAGCTTCTGATAGGAATTTTCCCCCTTTTACTTGATCTTTGATGTCTAAGAGTAAAAGATGGAGATTTCCCTTTTGGTATTTCTCTTCTAAAGAGAAAAGGGCCTCTAATAGAGGAAGACCTGCTTTTAAGAGCTTACTTAATTCCCGGGTAAAAAACAGAAGAGAAGAAGGAGAAAGAGATAGATTCTTCTTCCTCTGAAAAGGATAAATTTGCAAGACAAGCACATTTTTTTTCACAAGAAGCAATTTAGCCTCTTCTAAGCTCTCTGCTTGCACCCAGAACTTTTTCTTTTTTCGCTTTACTAAATATTCGTATTGGTAAAGTCCCATATTACTTACCGGTTACTCGAATTACCTCAAAACTGGTTGTTTCCCCTTCCAATATCTTATCTATTCCTTCTTCTCTCAGAGAAGGAAAAGCGGCTGCGTTTCTTAAAGAAGAGGCATGGCTATTTTTCATAACCTGTTGTTTTACCTCCTCTCCCACTTCCATAAGTTCATACAGTCCAGTTCTCCCCTGATATCCTGTAAAAAAACAAGCTTCGCATCCCTTTCCGCGAAAAAAAAACCCTTTTTTCATAAAGCCTAATTCTTTCCTTTCCTCCTGAGAAGGATCATAAGGCTCTTTACAATGAGGACATATCTTTCTTACCAGTCTCTGAGCCAAGGCCCCTACTAAAGAAGAGGCTATTAAGTAAGGCTCTACTCCCATATCTATTAGACGAGGAATACAAGAAGGGGCATCATTGGTATGCAGTGTGGTAAATACCAAATGCCCTGTTAAAGAGGCTTGAATAGCAATCTTTGCCGTTTCTGGATCTCTTATTTCTCCTACTAAAATCATATCTGGATCTTGTCTTAGAATATGACGCAATCCTTTGCTAAAGGTAAGCTCTATCCCAGGATTTACCGCAATCTGTGCTATGTGATCAAGCTTATATTCTACGGGATCTTCTATTGTCATAATATTTTTTGCTTTTGCATCCATTTCGCTTAAAGCGCTGTAAAGAGTAGTTGTCTTTCCCGATCCTGTAGGCCCTGTTACTAGAAAAATTCCTTCCGAAACGGCTAGAAGCTTTCGTACTTTTTTTACCATCTTCTTATTCATTCCAACGTAATCTAGTCCTAAAGTCAGATTTCTTTTATCTAAAATCCGCAATACTACCCTTTCTCCATAGACTACAGGCAGAGTGCTTACGCGAAAATCGATTTCTCTTTCCCCCATTTTTAACTTCATTCTTCCGTCCTGGGGGAGCCTTCTTTCTGCTATATCTAACTGAGCCATAACCTTAATTCGTATTAAAATAGGCTCTTTATATTCCAGAGAAGGGTGAAAACGGGTTTGTAATATACCGTCAATCCGAAACCGGACTATAAGCCCTCCTTCCTGTGGTTCAAAGTGAATATCAGAAGCTTTTTGCCGAATGGCTTCTATAAAAAAAGTGTTTAATAAACGGACTACAGGATGGTCTGAAGTTTGTTCTAAAAGATCATATCCTTCCTTGCTCTTTACTGTTTCTTTTTTTTCCGAAGAAACTACAGAGTCTGATGGTTGCTGATGAAAGCAGCTTTCAATGGCCCGCTCTAGCACTTCTTTAGAAACATAGACAAATTCAACAGACTTTTGCAGATAAAGCTGTAGTTTTTCAAAAGAGTCTATATTAAAAGGATAACAAGTAGCTACTAGCACCTTTTCTCCTCGCTCTTCCAGGGGAAGAACCTGGTTTTCTTTAGCAAAGAGATAGGGAATAATATTTGTATTTTTTTTCACCAAAGAAAATCGGGAAAGATCAGAAAAAGAAGAAATGCCAAATTTCTCTTGCAGCTCTTTCAAAGAATATTCTAACGCTTCAGGAAAACTCACCTAAAATAAATCTCCTTCAAATAAAAGTTCTAAACTCTCTTCAAAAAGCGCTCTTTTTTCTCTTTTTTTTGCTTCTTCAAGCCTTCGCAAAAACTCAGGAATATCTCCTGGCCTTTTCTCCAGCTCTTTTTTCCGAATTTCCTGCAATCCAGAAAAGGGATCTTTTACGATGTGAGGAGTGATAAAAATAAACATTTCTGTGTTTGTATCTGTCTGCTTTTGAAAACCAAACAACTTTCCTATTCCCGGGAGATCTCCAAAAAAGGGCATTTTTTCTTTCGCTAAAGAATTAGACTTTCTCCTAAGTCCTCCTAAAATGATCGTCTCCCCATCTGCTACACGAATTTCGTTTTTAATATGCCTTCTAGTAACAGGAGGCCTTGCATCTTCTGAAACTTGGGTAGTGTCAAAAGTGATATCCGTTTGTAAAGTAATAAAACCATTTCCTTCTTCTTCTGAAAAATGGATTGTCGGAGTTAAAAGCAGCGTAGTTCCATATTGGGCCCTTGTAAAAGACTTCTCAAAGGCATATCCCTTTCCTGTATCTACTTGAACTGCCCCATTATTAATGGAAATTTCCTCTACTATGGAAATAGAGGCAGGTGTCTGGTTCGCCGTTAAAATAGAGGGGTTAGCATTGATCTGAATATTTTCATGTCCCATTAAAAAATGATAAGCTAAATCAATCCCCAAAGACCCCTCCGAAGGCTGAGAAAATAAAAATTCTAAAACCCCTTTATTTGTAGCTCCATTTTTCGCATCAAAGGAAAAAGCTCTCTCTCTTTTTTCTATCTGTGCCCCAAGACGCAACATACTTGCTCCAATCTGCTTACGATCTTGATTTTTCTTTTCTACGAGAAGTACTTCAATCTGAACCATCTTCTTCGGGGCATCTAAACGGGATAGTATCTTTTGAATTTTAGGCAAAAGATCTCTACGAACCACCATAAGAATCGATCCTGTGTTTGAATCTATGATAAAATTGCCCTCTTTTGTCTTTGCTGACTTATTTTTTGAAATAGCAGGCTCTACCTTTGGAGGGGAAACTACTAAGTTGGAAGAATAGGAATTTCTTTTTTCCTCTTTTTTTTCTCCCCTTTTTTCAAAATGAACAGCAGATAAAGAATCATAAACCTTTTCCAAAAGCTCTGATACCTCCTCCGGATTAGCATGTTTACAGGTATACCAAAACACGGTCATCTCCAGAGGATCCTCTATCTGATTTTCCACATCCTGGATAATTTTTTCCGCTCGATTTAACGAAGAGGACTCTCCTACAAGAACCAACCCCTGAGGTAAAGGCAAAATCATCATCTCTTCCGAAGCTGCCTGAAAAAAAGGCCTTCCCTTCGGATCAGGGAAAAAAGCTCTCAAAACTTTTTCCGCTTCAGAAAGCCCCATCTTAGGAGCAGCAAGAACTTTTACCTGCTTCTTCTCTTTTCCCCTTTGCCAAGTCGCTTCATATAAACTAAGAAGCATCTCTATATTTTGTTTCGCAGAAACTACAGCCAGTTGAGAGCGAACTGGTTGAATTAAAGTCTCTTTAGGATCGGAAAACCTTTCCAAAAAAGCTTGTACTGATTTTAGATCTTCCGGCTCAGGAGAGAGTAAAAAAAATATCCTAGAATGACTGGGAAACACCTCCAAATCTTTTTTCTGCATAGCAATTCCTTCCACTTGAGAAGGTACTTGCTTTAGCCAATATAAGGTTCTTGTATAAGTATTTAATCTTTTAACTCCTATCCCATTCGAAGATAATATCAGCTGTAAAATCTCTTCCCAGCAAGCTTTAGGAAAAGGTAGTGAAGAAGCGATTTGAATCTTTACCCCCGCCATATCGGTTGGAATGATATACAGATAATCCAAGGAACCATACTCCATAATCATATGGGAAAGCAAAACCTCTCCTTGATTCCAAATCACATACTGTTGTTGTAAATCTAAATCTTCTTGCGCTCCTTTTCGAAATTCTTCCTGTTTATCTTCTATCTTCTGCTTTAACTGCCTAATCTTTTTTAAGGCCTCTTGGTAGGGAAAAGACTCTTTTTCCTGCTGATAAAGCTCTTGAACCTTCTCATAAAGAACAAAAAGTTCTTCTTTCAAAGAGACTATTTCTTTATTTCTTTCTTCTATCTTCTTCTCCAAAGCAGGAGTTTCTATAGAAAAAAGAATGGGAACCTGTATTAGAAAAAGAAAAAAAAATCTCATCTAACTCTCCCCCATTTTCTTACAAAGAGATTTTTGGCTAAATTTATGAAAGGAAATTTCCACTTTTTGTTTTTTTGTATGCGTAAAATCAAACAGTTCTCCATAGATTATTTTTTCTAACCCTTTCCATTGAATGGTATCGAAAAAAAATACCTCACCAGGCCCTTCCCCTTTTTCAGCGGCCTTTTCCCAACCTAAAGGACTCTTAAATAAACTCTCTTTCTCCTTTAAAAAAAGGAGCTTTTTAGTAAGGTTACAAACAATTTTTCGAAGACTAAAGGGTTGTATACAAGTTTCTATTTCAGAAAAGGCTCCTTTATTTGGAGGAATCTCCCTTACAGGAAAAGTAGATCTTTCATATTCTCCCTCCTCTCCCCAAAATTCCACCAAAAGCCCCTCTTTCTTTTCTTCTCTGATCCGGGCTAAAATAGGGGCTTTTTCCCTTTTCTTTTTCTCTCTCCAAATTCCTTGATCAAAAGTCCATAAGCTTTGTTTGCCTATAAAAAGAAGGTCTTTTCCTTGCTCAAATACAAAAATTTCTCTTCCCTGTTTCTCTTGCCAAAGATCTTTACCTAGATAGTGAAGTCTGTTTATTTTCTGTAAAAATTGAACCGAACTACCAGGAAAAAACCCAAGAAGAGGAAAGGTAAAGCTCTCTTGCTTTTCCCAAAATCCGTCCTGTAAAACACTTTCTACTACAATATGATTCTCCCTTTTTTCTGGCCGAATCCAAAAAAAAGACTCTTTTTCCTGGAAACAAAGCTGTCCTCTTTCATCATAAAAGAGAGGGATCTTCTCCCAAAAAACCCCTTTTTTCTTCTGTTGGCTTCTTTTTAAAATCAGGAAAAACCTCTCTTGTTGTTCTTCAGGTCGTTTCGGCACATAGTAAATTTCTATCTCTTGGTAAAGATTTGGTAAAGATAAAGAAGGAGTAAGGGAAGAAAAAAACAGCCCCTCAAAAGAGGGGTACGCTTTTTTTGAAAAAACAGGCGGTTTCTTTTGCATCCAGTTTTCTTCAAGATAAAAGGGATCTTCATAGAAGGAAAAAAGAAGAACAACAAGAACAGCCCCGCCAAAAAGCAAGGAAACCTCCTTGAAAACCCTAGCACAACTCACAAACCATAGCCCTATTCAAGAAATTAGATAGTTTAGAAGAACTAACAAAAAAAAATAAAGGAAGTACTTTTCGGAAAAATTGGAAAAAAATAAAGTAAATATTTACATTAAGATATGAGGATAGGCTGGTTCTTTTTTCTGATTTTTGCCTTTACGGGTTAGAAATCGAAAGGCTCTTCCAGACCTACCATAGCCTTAAAGAGCCAAGGAGGATCTAATGGCAGAAAAAGAGAAAAATAAAGACGGTGTTTCAATGCGAGAAATTGAAAGCTTCGCTAGAAGATATGCTTACGAGGGCTTTTCTGCTTTAGCAATTGTCGTAGCTACTATCTCTGCAATATTTGATTTTTTTTCAGGACCCAGATGGAGTCTTATTTTTGCCGCAGCTGCGGTAGTAATAAGTCTTTTTTTTTCCAAGAAAGTGGAAGAAATTGCACTGAAATTTCATAATTTCATAAATAAACAAGAAAGGCCTACTTTGATTATTATAGGAGTGGTTCGTCTTGTAGTGGCTCTGTTCTTACCTTTTGTAATCTTTACGGGAATGGGATTTTTAGCGGGACTTTCCTATATAAACATCAGCAAAAATGCAGCTGCCAAGATGGATAACAAAGACTAAACTCTCTTAGAAAGGGAGGTATAGATCTTTTCCATCGAATCCAGCGTTTTATCCCAAGAGAAGCGATCCTTTACCCAAAGGTGCGCCTCTTCCCCCATCTTCTCCCTTAAGGAGGGGTTTTTTTGTAAAAAAAGAACGGCTTCTAAAACCTCTTGAGGAGCATGACAGGCTACCTGGATCCCCGTTTTTCCTGTGATACAAACCTCTTTCAATCCTCCTGTTTTTGTCGTAATCAAAGGTTTTTTCAGGTAAGCAGCTTGCAAACTTGCCTGAGATACTCCTTCATGAGCTGTACTCAAAAGACAAAAAATATCTAAGGCTTTTATGGCATAAAAAGGGTTACAAAGATGTCCTGTAAAGTGGAAATTTTTCAAGTTTAGCGCTACCACTTTTTCTCGATATTTCCTTTCATGCCCTCCTCCTATAAGAATCCATTGTAGGTATGGATTTTCCTCAGCCAATTTTGCCGCTTCTATAAAGGTGGATACCCCTTTCCAAGAACGCATAAAACAGACCATGCCTACTAAAAGAGAAGCAGGTTTTCTACTGTATTTTTGGCGAAAAGCCTTTGTCTTTTCCTCCTCTTCAGAAAAAGTTTCCCATTTGACTCCGGTAGGAATTGACTTTACCTGGCTAAAAGGTTTTTTTGCCTGATAAATGATGGTAGGCACAATCTCTTGACAAGTAGTCACTACAAAATCCGCTAGTTTGTGGTAAAGTAACCTGCTGTTTATTCCTTTTCGAATAGGGGTAGATAAATGACGAGTTCTTACAATGGGAATTTTTAAAATCCTAGCTACTATTCCTCCTATCCAAGAATCCAGGGAAGAATGGGTGTTTATGATGCTAATTTTCTCTTTTCTCATGATCTGAAGGAGTTTATAAAAAAGAAATAAGGCGTATCTCTTTCGATATTTTACTGCATAGACTGAAAAACCCTCTTTTTTGGCCTCTTGAAAAAGCCCTCCTTTTTCCTGGACAGCAAAGACTATCTTGTACCCTTTTTGCCTAAGACCTACCGCTTCTTGAAGGGTTCTCATCTCTTGTCCTCCCCAACCAGGAGAGGATTCTAACTGCAATAAATTCATACTAAAAACTGTTGTAAAATTTTTCTGTGTCCTGAAGAAAAAGGAAGGTTTTTTAACTCTTTTTTCTCCACCCACTCAAATCCTAAAGGAGTAGAGGGTTCTTTTATAAGGAAAAAGAAGGGGTATAATAGCACCTGATACCTGGTAAAGCCTTGCTTTACAGCAGGTAGCCTTCTTTGAAATTGCCCTTTCATAAAAAGGATTTCCTCAATCTGCTTTTCCCATTTCAAAGGACTCTGCAAAAGATACTCTTGATAAAAAAACTCATAGAGATCTTTCATCAGATTTTTTTCTCTTTCTTTTTTTACTAAAAGATATCCTTCATATTCTAGGAGAAAAACAGCTCTTTGTAAAAAGAGAATCTCTTTTTTTACAGGAAGTATGGGATATTTTTTTTCTTGCTTTTTCTTATGCGCTACACAACTTTCTTTTAAGGGACAGCGAAAGCAAAGGGGATTTTTCTGACAAATCAAAGCTCCTAGTTCTATAAAAGGCTCTGCTAGAAGATGAGGACTCTGTTTTTGGAGCGCTTCTGCTTTAATGAAGAGTTTTTTTTGTGCTTCTTTGCTGTCTATCCTTTCTTCAATAGCAAAAAGACGAGAAAAAACCCTTTTTACATTAGCATCTAAGGCAATTTCCCTTTTTTGAAAAGCAAAGGCTAAAATCGCTCTTCCCGTATAATCTCCTATCCCTTGGATGGTTTTTAGCTCTTCATAGGAGGAAGGAATTTCACCCTTATATTTTTGCATAATCTGCAAAGCCCCCTTATGAAGGTTTCTAGCTCTTTGATAATATCCCAACCCTTCCCAGAGTTTAATTACCTTTTCTAAAGGAGCCTTTGCTAAAGAAGAAAGGCTCGGAAACTCTTTCATCCATTTTTCAAAGTAGGGAACTACATAGCTAGCTCTTGTTTGTTGAAGCATGACTTCCGAAACCCATACAGAATACGCGGTAGGGTTTTTCCTCCAGGGAAAATCCCGTTTTTCTTGATCAAACCAATTCTTTAAGGCATCATAGTCCAAAAACATATCCCCCCTTCAAATATGCAACAAAATCGACCTATCGGTCTTCTTTTTGAGGAAGATTTTCACTATATAGACCATATGGTCCCTTTTTGTTCCTACTTTCGCCTTCCTGTACTTGTCACAGAAAAGGCCACAGAGGCGCTTTGTAAAAAATATTATCCCCATACTAAGGTCTACTTACAAGAAATAGCAAGTCTTCGTTCCTTTTTCCAAAACGGCTTTTCTAGAGTCTATTACTGCTTTACTTCTGAATTTTTAGAAGGTTATCTAGGCTCTGCCCCTCTTTTTCCTAAGCTCCCCTTGGAAAAAATATGGCTTCCCCACGGATTTTCTGAGAAGGATAACTATGAAGGTCTTCGAAAGGAAAAAGCGCTTCTTATCTACGGAAATGCTATGAAAAAAAGGCTAAAGGCAAAAAAAATTTCTGCTACCTATCACTCTTTTGCCAATATCCGCCTTCTCTATTTTTTAGAAAACCTCTCTTTTTATCGCCCTTTAGTCGAAAAACTTTTTTCTCCTTTAAATCCTAATCTACCCACTTTTTTGTACGCGCCCACTTGGGAAGATTCCTTTAGTTCTTTCTCTTTTTCCGAAACAAAAAATCTATTAGAAAATTTCCCCCCAAAAGTAAATTTAGTCATCCAGTTCCATCCAAATACCCAAAAAAAAAGGGCTTTTGAAATAGAGCTTTTGAAAGCCCAATATGAAGACCGATCTTTTCTTTTCTTAGAAAGTTTTACCCCTATCTATCCCCTTTTAGATAGAATTGATGCGTACTTAGGAAATGCCTCCTCCATTCACTACGATCTCTTATTTTTTCCTGAAAAACCCCTTTTTTTCCTCTCCAAAGAATTTTTAACCATCCACGAAGTAGGAACCCTACTGGAAACAAAAGAAATCCCTTGTCTTCTACAAAAATATGAAAAGATAAAAAGAAAAGACCCTCATCTACAAAAAAAGAAAAAACTCTATTTTTCTACTTTTTCTTAAAAGTGGTAGAGTTTACCTCTTCTCATAAGATAAAATTACCCCTAGGTACCACTAAAGCAGATTCATGACACAAAAAGAAATAAAAGGTCTCATCTATCATAGTAGTAGTTCATTACATCTTTTTGACCATGCAGCTCCTTTCAGCTACATGCTTAAGATCCCCCTTGTTTTTACCGAAAAACATCTAATAGAGCCTTTAAAGAACTATTACCCTTTTGTAGATCTACGCTTTATTGCACAAAGCGAGATAAGCTATGAAGGCCTTGCTAAAGAGTACGACTTTTTTATCCAACCTGTTTTCTGGAAGGAAAATCTTTTCCGCTACTTTGGCGCTGTTTTACAAAAACCTCTTCTCTTTGCCTACTTATCTCACGGGGAATCCGATAAAGGCCATTTTGACTCTTCCGTAATGAGCGGTTTGAGTTTGCAAGAAATAGCTTTTTTTGGAGGACAACAAAGCGAAGATAGACTGAAAAGCCAAGGACACTGGGATAAAATTGCTTATCCTATTTTCATGGGAAATGTTCGCTACGGCTTTTATAACAAGTACCAAAAATACTATGATGCCCTTGCAGAAAAAGAAATCTTCTCTCAGCTAAATCCTAATAATCCCACTCTTTTCTACGCCCCTACTTGGAGGGATATTGAAAAAAAAACCTCCTTTTTTAGCTTAACAAAACTTCTTTTAAAACAACTTCCTAAGAACTGGAATCTTCTTGTTAAACCTCATCCTTTATTAGAAGAGAGAGAGCCCGTCTTGTACTATCAAACCCTTTTGGAAGAAAGAAGAGGAAATCAGTTTTTTGTCGTAAGGGATTTCCCTTTGATTTATCCATTATTGCAAAGATCTACTGCTTATTTAGGGGATTTTTCCTCTATTGGCTACGACGCCCTTTATCTAAAAAAACCCCTTTTCTTTTACGATCCTTATAGAACTCCCTCCTCTCACCCTAGCAAGGCTTTATATGCTTGTGGTCTTTGTTTAGAGTCAAAACATCTAAAAGATCTTTACCCCTTTTTGGAAGAAAAAATCGCTAACTACCCAAAAGAACTCCTCCTAAAACAGCAACAAAGAGCCCTTTATACCTTTGGAAAAAAAGAAGCTCTGTATCAAATTAGAAAAAGAGTAACAAAAAAAATCCAGGTGGCGCTTAAGAAAATATCCCAAAACTAAAAACTTCTTATTCTGCTGAAGAAAGCTCTAACGGAGGAATAATGTGTAAAAAAGAGAGGTCGTTCATAGAACTTAGGCAGGGGTAGGCTTCTATTTCATAGGTCAAGTCTCCCTCTTTTTGAGCAAAGACTTTAGAAATAAAAGCTACCTTTAACCCAGCAGGAAAAACCCCGTCGAGCCCCGTAGTGATAAGAAGATCTCCTTTTTTCAAAGAAAGACTCTCTACACCGGCTGAAAAATCAGCATCTCGAAACTGGTAGTTAAAACCACTTCCTTTTAAAAGAGGTCTTTTTTGTAAGCCTGTCAGATCAAAACTTCCTCTAAGCTCTCCCTTTAGTAGGTAAAAATCTTTGCCATTCTCCTGCTTCTCTTTTAGCTTTTCATAAAAGGAAAAGGCTTCTTTTTTCAAAAGATCTTCCCTATTTCCTAACCTTTCTGTAAGAGACTCTATCAAATAGGCAAGCTCTCTATCTTGAGAATCCCCTCTTAAGGCTCGAACGGAGATACTCATATGGCTATCTGTAATAAGCCGAATCCTACTTTTTTTCCTATCTACATAATCGACTACCCCTACCAAATAAGGACCACACAAAACAGGACTATTTTTTGCTATAATCAAGCGGCCCAAAGTTTCGTTTTCTCTCTCTCCTACATTCACCCAAAGAAACCGATTCCAGGAGGATATTTCTCTATAAATTACTCTTGCTAAAAGAGCCTGCATTTGCCTTTCTAACAGCTTTTTTTCCTCTTCAGATCTTCTTTGAAAAAACTCTTTCCAATAAAGAACATTTTCTAACTCTTCCTTTTCTTTCAAACTACGTATTTTTTGCGTTTGCTCGTCAATACGGTTATCAAATAAAAGCCATTCATATAAAGCGCCTATTTTTTCTTGCAAAAGTTGATTTTCTAAAACAAGGCTCTGCTCTTTTTCTTCCCTTTCTTCGCAGATTGTTTCTGAAGGAATTACCATTTTCGCTCGGAAAGAATCTATCCAGCTTTTAGGAAGAGAGAAAACAAATAAAACAACTAAAACCAGTAAAAAATAGGAAAGGATTTTCACTGCATTACTTTCTTTAAAGCTTGCAAAAGGTACTCTATATTTTTTTCACTAATTCCGCAAAAATTGATTCTCCCACTTTTCGGAAGATAAATACCGAATTCATTTACCAACTCAGAAACCATAGATTCTCTTAAAGGAAGCAAGGAAAAAAGCCCTTTTTGCTTTCGAATACTAGAAAATTTTTTTTCTCCGAGTCCCTCTACCAAAAGATCTCTTGCCTTTTGAATTCTAGCTCTCATAACAGAGAGATCTTCTTTCCATCTTTGTTTTAAGGAAAAATCTTGGAGTATCTCTAAAACCAGTCTTGATCCATAAGAAGGAGGATTGGAATAGCTGGAACGAATCAAAAAGAGCATTTGACTTTTTAGCTTTTCTTGCCAGATTTCTCTTTCAAGATAAGCCAAAAAAAGACCGGTCCTTTCCCTGTATAATCCAAAGTTTTTAGAACACGAATACGAAACCATGCAAGAAACCTGCTGCCTAAAGAGCTCTTTTACCAAGAACGTGTCTTCTTCCACCCCTCTAGCAAGGCCATGATAGGCAAAATCTACTATAGGAAAGAGATTTTTCTCTTTTATTTTTGTGAGTAGCTCTTTTGCCTCCTCCCTAGAAAAATCCATTCCAGTTGGATTGTGGCATACTCCATGCAGTAAAATCAGGGAATTGCCAGGAATTTTTTCCAGAAAAGAAAGAAACTCTTTAAAAAGAATTTTTTGATTTACCTCATCAAAATAGGGGTAGTAGCTAGGAGTGAGTCCTTTATGAGAGAAGATATTTTTATGATTTGCCCAAGTGGGCTCCGGTAAAAAAATAGAGGTAAAGCCTTGCGTTCTCAAAAAATCAGCTGCTAGAAAAAGGGCTCCTGTAGCTCCTAGGGTTTGTGCTAGGAAGATTTTTTCTTTTTCCACAAGATAGGTTTCTTGAAGAATCAGCTTACCCATTTCTTCTTGAAAACCAAGATCCCCATCAATAGGGAGATAATCTGCTACAAACCTCTTTTTTGCTTCTTTCTTTTTAGCCTCCTCTACAGAAGGTAGGGGCCAGTATTCTACGTTTTCATCAAAATAGATTCCTATCCCCAAATTGATCTTTTCTTTTCTAGGATCTTGTAGATATCTCTTATAAAGACCAAAAATGGGATCTTCAGGAAAAGTGGATAGATGCTCGTAGAACATGAAAAACCCTTTCTCCCATTGTAAAGGAACTTTCTCTTTTTTTTAAAAAGGCTTCTTAAGAAAAGCCCCTTTTCCCATTGTTGCATTCTTATCTAGAGGTAAAAAAGTATTTTACTTTTTGATTTTCAATAGGATAGAAGGTATTTTTTTCCCAAAGGTTTCTTTTGATAATAAATATATCCCTGGGGTATAATTGGCGCGCTTTTTGATTTAAAGGAGCTGTGTATAAATGAACGAAACCCAATTAGTCCCCCCTCCCTGCTATCGGCTTAAACCAGCCTTGCCCAGTTTTCTCCAAGAAAACCGCCGCCTTTTTTCTCAAGGTAAATTTAAACCCATAGGATATGCTTCAGGCGAGCTCCTTGCCTTTTCTGAAGAGAAAGGATTTTATCTAAAAAAGATCTCTAATATTTTCTTTGCCATGTTGGAAAAATTAGCTCATTTCTTTGGATTTTTGCAACAGACTAGTAGGTCCTGTGTTCTTTCAAGGATAAATCGTGAAATTTCAGCAATGAACTACAAGTTCACCTCAGGAACTGGCAAAAACCAGAGAAGTTATATATTTCAAGCAGTCCCTGTTCGCTTCTCCTCTATTGGGGAAACGATTGCCTTTGCCAGCTCTTGTTTTGCTGTGCAAGATTTCCATAGAGAAATTCACTCCACAAAGGAGATTAACACAGCAGATCTCGAAAAGAAGGCAAAGCGAGAGGCGATAAGAAAAAAAACCTCTTATATCCTCACCAAAGGAGAAAAAAAATTCTTGCTGTTTGCGAAGGATTCTAGAAAGAATTTTTTCGCTGTTCGGGTTCAAGAGCCGCAAATATCTGTTGTACCTGCTTCCGAAAATAACACTAGCGGTATTGCACTTAAACAGGACTTCAAGTATTCCTTTTTTGCTGACGAAATAATTCGAATCAAAAGTGATTTTTCTATAGAGGAAGGCTCTTCTCTTTTAAACCTAAAGCAAAGTGCTATCACTTCATCTGAAAAGGCCCAAAAGATACTCGGTTCTCTTTACCTCATTGAAGAGCAGGATCTTTCCCCCTGTCTAAACCTTACCGAAAAAACCTACCAAGCCCTTTGATCTAAAGGGAAAGGCTTTCTTTCCCTAAGCTCTAAGAGTTTTTCTTGTTGAAAAGCCTTCTAATCTTCTAGAATCTCCCGTATTGAGGGGCGTTAGCTCAGCTGGTAGAGCGCAACAATGGCATTGTTGAGGCCAACGGTTCGACTCCGTTACGCTCCAAATTCGGAGGCTTTTTTGTCTTACCTAACAGGCTCTTTTGTTGCTTTAATTACCCCTTTTACAGAAAAAAATGAAGTCGATTTCTCTGCGTTAAAGAAGTTAATCGCTTGGCATATACGCTGTAACACAGATGGAATTGTTTGCCTAGGCACCACAGCAGAAAACCCTACCTTGAAGGAGGGAGAAAAATGGCAGATTGTAAAAACCTGCTCAGAGGAGATCAAAGGAAAGATTCCTTTCATGGTAGGAACAGGTTCCAATGATACACAAAAAGCTGTTTTTTATACCAAAATGGCAAAAAAACTAGGGGCGCAAGCTGCTTTAGTGATTGTCCCCTATTATAATCTTCCCTCTGAAAAAGGCTGCGAACTTCATTTTCAAAAAATAGCAGAAATAGGCCTTCCTCTTATCCTGTACTATCACCCCAAAAGAACAGGCATAACCTTATCTCCTTCTTTTATCCTGAAGCTTTTTCAAAAAGGGTGGATTAAAGGAATCAAGGATGGCAGTGGGAGTCTTCTTTTTCAAAAACAGCTAAAACAACTCGGTCCCATTCCCATTTTATCAGGGGACGACAAAACCACACTAGATACGTTAAAAAATACAGGATCGGGAAGCATTTCTGTAGTAGCGAATCTAATTCCTTCTGTGTGGAAAAAAATACACCAGCTTGTTTTTTTACAAAAAGAAAAAGAGGCAGAAAAACTTTTCCAAACCTATCTCCCTTTGATAAAAGCCATTTTTTCTGATGTCAATCCTCAGGGAATCAAATGCGCTTTGGCTTTACAAAAAAGATGCCAAAATTTTCTCAGACTTCCTCTTGTTCCCTCTGATTTTTCGGTAGAGAAAACCATCAAAGAAGAGCTTAAACAAGTATCTTCCCTGGCAGCATCTCTTTAAGCTCTTCTAGAGAAGAAAGGATCTTTTCCTCTTCTGCAGAAGTGAATCCACCCTTTTTCAAAAGGGCCTTTATCTTGTCTAAAGACTGCAATACCTGAACTCCTACTCTAGGAAGCCTCTTATCTGTTTCTGGGATAGGGAATTTTTTACGAATCTGCTCGAGTAAAAACCGCTTCGGTTCTTTGTAATACTCTTCTACGATTTTTTCTTTAACCTGCATTTCCCCAGATCTACTCGCTAAAGTGTAGACGGCCTGTCTTGGCATCTCATCTATTTTAGGGTGAAGAGAAGAAGGCATGGCCATGTAAAATTCGTAGTACTGTAAAAAGTTGTAGGGAGTTTGCCTATTTCCATAAGTGGTAATTAGCCACGCTGTAAAAGCTCCCTCTCTGTAGGACTTTAGAATCCTTTGCGCTTTTTTTATTCTTTCTCCATGCAACATAACAGCTTGGTTGGTAATAGCCCTTACCTCAGAAGTGATTGTAAGCAAAGATTCTAGATCTTCTTTTATGCTATAATCATCACTTTCCCGAAAACTTTTTAACATACTCTCTAAAGTCTCTCTTTCTTCTTCTCTCAAAGGAGTAACTCGAAAAACTCCAGAGAAACTAGAGAGATCTCCACTATGAGATCTATCTGCCAAAGAGTTCATGTTCTTTTTTTGTGAATCTTTTGATTTTAAACGTAAACTTAAAAGTGTGTGAAATTTTGCCATGACTTCCCTTCATGTAAAGCTGTTTTACATTCTCCCTACTAGCTCTTCTGCCAACTTTACATAGTCGGCGGCTCCTTTTGCATTAGGAGCCGTTTTAAATACAGGTGCCCCATAGATAGAAGCTTCTGAAATGCGGATATCTCTCCTCACTTTAGAAAATAAAAGTTTTCCTGGAAAGGTGTTTTCAATAACATTTAAAAAAGCATGATTACTTTTCCCCCGGGGGTTCCAAAAGGAAAGAGAAACCCCTAATACTTTTAGTTGGTGTCTTTCTCCTATATTATTCATAAAAATCGAAAGGCGTTGTAGTCCTTTCACACTATAAAATTCAGGCGTAGCACAAACTAAGGCATAGTCCGCGGCTATCAAGGCCGATTCAGTAAGCCAGCAAAGGGAAGGAGGCGTATCTAAAAGAACATAGTCGTACTCTAACGGATGTAAGATCTCTTTCAGTCTTTCGTGAGAATACCGATCTGCTGCTAAAGGACCGCTTACTTCAACCCTTTCGAGCCACGTATCTGCTGGAATCAAAGATAGATTGGGAACTGAAGTATCTAAAATAACCTGCTCTATCTTTTTTTCTCCTTGTAAAACAGGGGCCATACTATCTTGTTCATCTGGATCAAAGCCCAAACCTGTAGTCAGATTCGCTTGAGCATCTAAATCTATTAAGAGCACTTTTGCTTTATGAAACTGAGTAAGAGCAGCTCCTAAATGAAGCGCTGTGGAAGTTTTTGCGGTCCCCCCTTTGAAACTACATACCGCTATTACTTTCTTCATGGACAAAGCCCCCCCCTTATTCCTTTACTGCATAAGGTGACATTAAAGACTTTTCTTTTTTTTCCTTACCTATTTTTTCTAAAAAATCAGATAAAGATACCTTTCCATGCAGCGCATTATCCCTGGTTCTTACAGAGACTTCTTGACTTTCTTCTTCTCTATCTCCCACAGTAAGCATGTAATTGGTGTGCAAAAGTTGTCTCCTACGCACCTTTTTGGAAATAGATTCTTGTGCTTCATCTATATCACATAAAAACCCTTCTTCCTGCAAGATCTTTTGCACTTTTTTTGCATAAGGCACATGCCTATCTGCCACAGGCAAAATAGCAATAGGATAAGGACTCATCCAAAAGGGAAACTTTCCTGCAAAGTGCTCTACCAAAATGCCAAAAAATCTCTCAATAGAACCAAATAGGGCTCTATGGAGCATAATGGGCGCTTTAGAGCTTCCCTCCCTGGTTATATACTCTAGACTAAATCGCTTCGGAAGAGACATATCAAGCTGAACGGTTCCACATTGCCAGTGTCTTCCCAAGGCGTCCCTAATGTGAATATCAATTTTGGGCCCGTAAAAAGCTCCTTCTCCTTCTTGAATCGTATAAGAGTGTCCCCAAATATCTAAAGCCTCTTTTAACCCTCTTGTAGTAATCTCCCAATCTTCTTCGGTACCAATAAATTTTTCAGGACGAGTAGAAAGCTCTAATCTATACGATAATCCAAAAGTCATATAGATTTTATCAGCCAAACGTAAAATCTCTAAAATCTCTTCCTTAATATCTTCTGGTTTCATAAAAATATGGGCGTCGTCTTGGTGAAAAGCTCTTACACGAAAAAGACCACTCAAAGCTCCAGATGCTTCGAATCTATGTACATGCCCAATCTCTGCTATTCTCAAGGGAAGCTCCCTATAGCTGTGTTTTTTCAAGCCGTAATAAAGCACACAACCTGGGCAATTCATAGGTTTTATAGCAAATTCTTTCCCTTCTATTTCAGAAAGATACATGTTCTCTCTATAATGATCCCAGTGGCCTGAGCGAATCCATAACTCTTTTGAAAGAAGCATAGGAGTTTTTATTTCCTCATATCCCGCTTGTCTCAGGCACTGTTTTAAAAACCCGAGTAAAGCATCCCACAAAACCATTCCTCTAGAGGAAATAAAAGGCATTCCAGGAGCTTCCTCTTTGAAAGAAAAAAGAGCCATGGACTGCCCTATGACTCTATGATCTCTTTTCTTTGCCTCTTCTAAAAGCTGAATAAACTCTTGCATCTGTTTTCTGTGAGGAAAAGAGATCCCATAAATGCGCGTAAGCATCTCTTTTTTTGCATCTCCTCTCCAATAAGCCCCGGAGGTTTTTAGCAGTTTGAACGCCTTGATTTTTGCCAATTTAGGAAGATGGGGTCCCCTACAAAGATCAAAAAACTCTCCTTGCCTATATCCTGAGATAATTCCCTCTTCGAATCCTTCAATAAGCTCTTTTTTATAAGGGTTTTTACCAAAGGCTTCTAACGCTTCTTTTTTTCCTAAAAACTCTTCTCTTTCTGGTCTATAGTTTTCTTGAAGAATTTTTTCTGCTTCTCTCTCAATTTTCTCAAAATCATGCTCTGAGATTTCCAATCCTGCAAAATCGTAATAAAACCCATTTTCAATGGCTGGGCCTATCGTAGGCCTTGCTTCGGGCCAAAGTCTTAAAACAGCTTGAGCTAAAACGTGGGCAGAACTGTGCCAAAAAATTTCCTTACCTTGGCTATCTTGAAAATCCCAAATATCCACCACATCTTTTTCAAATAAAGGTTGGTCAAAATCACACAATTTCCCGTTTACAGATACTGCGACAGCCTGCTCAGCGGAGGTAAGATTGAGTTTTTCTACCAATCGAAAAACATTGCTTCCTTCTGGAAGTTCTACTTTTTTCCCCTTTACTAAGACTTGCATATCCCCCTCTAAAATTTTCCCACTAAGACAGCCCAAAGTTTACCTGATTTTTGAAAGAAAAAAAATAAAAAGGTTTAACAGGACCCGCATTCAAAAATTTGCATTCATCTCACTTTCTCGTCAAAAAAAGAGGGGTTTTATCTATACTTCTTAAAATCCCTCTTTATTTTTTATAAAAATTCATGCAGCCTTCTCTCTTAAAATTTGGTTTGATAGAAGATGTTATCCCGGTTCTTTTTTTTTCTTTTTGTTCTGCCTACTCTATATGCTATTCCTGCGGGGAATCCCTCTTATCCAAAACTTTTGCAAAAGGGAATCTTTAGCGAGTGTTTCAACTCTTTTACCGTCTCAACGGGGGTACAAGGGGATTTTGTCACAGATAAGAGAATGAAACAATACAAAGAAGGCGCAGGAAGAGTGGATGACTTTGAAATTAATGCGGCTTTTTTCCCCTTAAGCTTCATTCTCTATGAGTTCTTCACTTTGCAGTTAAAATTGGGAACAGCGCAAATGAAAGCCAATTGGAGGGTCTCTTCTCCGAATCTTTTGAACTGGGTAAAGGCTAAATCTAACCACGGGTTTTTAATCACTCCAGGATTTTACCTGCTCCTTTATGAGTGGAACAAAACAAGCCTAGGGATAGGCGGTAACTATGTAAAAGGAAACTTTCGGATAAACTCCTTGAGAATAGACGGCATTCAAGTCTTTCGCAAGGGAGGAGAATGGGATATCCGGTTTTGGCAGTTTCACTTGGGAATTTCTCATGGGATTGGTTTTTTTATCCCTTACCTTGGAATAAAATACAGCAAATCCAAATCTTTCATCAAAGCTCCTTCTGTAGCAGAAATTGCTCCAGGAGGTTCCGACAAAAACCACTTTAAAAACAGAGATCGTTTAGGCCTTTATTTGGGTACTACCATCACAAAGCAAAAATACTTCTTCTTGCAAATAGAAGGCCGTCTATTCGACGAAGAAGCCGTTTCTCTAAGTGGAGAATTTCGGTTTTGAACTAGGTTACAAGGAAATCCCGTTGCTTTATCCGTAGATAAGTCTTAAAAATACAATTGAACAAAAGGCTTTTTTCTTCTAGAATTTCCCTCTTTAACCTGGGGATCATTCATAAATATGAAACGGCTACTCTCGCTTTTTTTCCTTCTTTTTTTCTTTCTGCCTTTTTCGGGATTTACCCAGGAAGAAGATGAGGCTACGAATAAAACAGAACAAGACGAAATGGACGCTCTCAGAAGATGGGTCCGGGATAAAAGGCTTATCACCTTGAAAGAATTAGGAGGATCTCTTTCTTTAAGCGGTGAGGTCCGTACCGAATTTCAAATGGCTGCCGAAAAAAAAGATGGGATTCGTCAAAGAGGCCACAATGCAGCAACTAATATTCCCTCCAGAGGGTTTGATTCAGAAGTAAACCTAATGCTTGACTACAGAACTGATAGGACTTGGGCTGCGATAAAGCTCGAGTTTGATAATAACATGGGAATAGATTCAGGTACTACAAACCGCATCTCTCTTGAAAAAGCCTATCTTGGAGGAAGAGCTATCTCCACAGACACCTTCACTTGGGATATAGAATTAGGGAGGAGATTTTTATTTAATGTGTTCGATTCCAAAATCGAGTTTGGCTCTTTATTTGATGGACTCTTATTCCGCTTTAGTAAAGCAGCAGAATCCCTGGGAGATTTTTATGCTAACTTAGCTACCCTAATCGTAGATGAAAGGAAAGATCATTTTGCCTATCTAACAGAGCTTGGTTTTTTACACATTTTGAATACGGGATTGCTCCTTAAGCTCTCTTACGTTAACTGGGAAAAATCTTTCTCAAACAGCCTGCAAAACTTGCCGTTTCGCTTCCGGATTTCTCAAGTTCTACTCGGCTATCAGTTTCACTGCTCTTTTTTAGAGAAAAAACTGGTAAAGCTTTATGCAGCTGCTCTGTACAACGATGCTGCCAGAAAACTGGCTATTACTAACTTTCAAAGGCAAAACTGGGCCTGTTATGCAGGAGCTGCTGTGGGGCAAGTAAGAAAAAAGGGCGACTGGGCTGCTGAATTCAATTATCAGGTGGTTCAAGCACAATCGATTCCGACTTTCGATGTATCTGGAATTGGACGAGGAAATGCTGCGAAAGTGGGATTTTACACACAAAATCTAGATGGAACAGGAGCTGCTTCTAATAGACAAAATGCTGTGGGAAGAACAAACTATCATGGGTGGTCTTTAGAGCTTCTATATGCCTTTACAAATAATCTCACTCTTCTAGAAAGCTTTGTAATGTCTTGGACTCTCGATAAGTCCATTGGACCCAACCTAAAATACCGCCAATTTGAAACCGAAATTATTTATGCTTTTTAGATCTTGGTAAAAGAGATAAGAGCCTTCCTTCTTTTCAAAGGAGAAAAGAAGGTCTTTTTTTTCTTTTCTTTTTTTAAGTGAACGAAAAAAATTTCCCTCTTCTCTTGAGAAGAAAACATCTTATCATACAGAGTCCGAATCATTTCCTTAGAATAGTGGATAGGGAGGAAAAGCAGCACATACTCATCCCGCACATAGTTCTGTTTTAAAATAGGAAAAAGTTTTTCTAAACTTCTTTCAGGAGTCATGAAAGGGGAGACAATACGAATAGCACTAACTAATCCGTTTATCCAGGGGAATTTATGGAAAAATCGCATTAGATAAACAAGTTTAAGCTGTTTAAAAAGATAAAAAAGTAGGAGATGGTCTCGAAAGGAAGAAAAACGAACTATAAGAAAAGAAGGAGCTGAAGGCAGAGGAGAAAGGGTTTCTAGAGCGTATCTATGAATCCAAAAATTTTCTGCAATAAAGGGAAGAAAAAATTCAGAAGTCCTCCCCGAAACAATCAAGTTAAAAAGAAGCGTTAAAAATCCCACTATAGCAAAGCTTCCCGCAGGAGAGAACCCCCATTTTTCATTAAAAAGATAAAGACTCAAAGAAGCAAGAAGCACCCCAGTAAAGCTTAAAAAAGAAGAGGTGGCTATGAGCTGTCCTCTTCTTTTATCAGGGCTTGCCATCTGGATAAAGGTTTCAAAGGGAATTAAAAACATCCCTCCAAAAATCCCTAAGCTTACTAAACTAAAGATCACTATGTAGAGATGAGAAGAAAAAAAACTGAGAAGAAAAAAAAGGAAAACGATAAAAAACCCGGAAAAGCAAGCAAGCCCTAAATGAATCCGATCTTTGGAAAGTCTTCCCGCTATTTTTGCACCTATAGCAATTCCTACTGCCGTTGCGAAGAATAAATACCCTCCTTGAATTTCCGAAAGATTTAAAGAATCCATGGCATAGGGAATGACATTGAGTTGAACATAGGCTCCTATAAAGAGAAAGAAAGAGCTTCCCAAAATAGCAGGGAAGAGATGAGCTCTTTTTAAGCTAAGCTGAATAGATTGATATACCTGATATAGAAAAAAAGGATGAATTTTTTTTGTAGATCCCTTTGCTTCAGTTTTTTCAATTCCCAAGCTTGCAATAAAACCTAAAACAGCGATAAAGACACAAATAAAAGAAACTAAGAGGTAGTTTCTAGAGCTAATTTCTGTTAGGAAAGAAGCCAAAACGGTCCCAAAAATGATTGCAAGATAGGTAAGTGAGGTAATCGTGGCATTTGCTTTGGAAAGTTTTTTGTTCTCTACAAGCTCTGGAATAATCCCATACTTGGAAGGACCAAATATAGCGCTTTGTGTGCCCATGAGAAATAAAAAGAAATACAGGCTTAACTCTGATCTATAAAAAATCCCCAAGGCCCCAAGCCCCATAACCACTACTTCTAAAGCTTTTGTGGAAACAATGATTTTTCTTTTACTAATCCTATCCGCCAAAATGCCTGATGCAGAAGAAAATAAAAGAAAAGGAATAACAAAAACTCCCCCTGCTATAGCCACAATAGTATTTGCAGATAAAGCCCCCTTGAGATAGATCAAAAAATAAATAATTAAGAGCTTAAAAATATTATCATTCAAAGCCCCTAAAAACTGGGTAACGGTTAGAAGAGTAAAAGAAGAAAAACGGGAAAGGAAATGCTTCATTTTTTCCGCTTCCATTGACAATTATTCATAATCCCAAGAACATCCCTACTTTTACGCTTTCTTTTTTATGGCGACTCTTTTTTTTAGTGATCGAATTGAGCTTTTGGTGGAAAAACTCTCTACCCATCTTTTTTCTTACAAAGAAAATGGGTTCTCTCCAAAATATGTGATTCTCCCTCATCCTGCTTTTAAAGATTGGCTTTATCACCGCTTCGCCTTGCAAAGAGCCTGCGTCGGCCTACATTTTTTCTCCTTACAAGAAGCTCTATTCCATTTTCAAAAGAGAAAACAAAATTTCCCTCCTCTTTCTTCCCAAGAGCTTTTCTGGAGGCTTCTTGCTGAATTAAAAAATCCCCTTTCTCAGGAACAAATTTTTGAATATCTCCAAGGTTCTCCCCCAATAGGGGATTGTTCAAAAGAGAAAAAAGTGGCAGATTTGGCCTACTACACTGCCCAGCTCTTTACATTATACGGAATCTATGGAAAACCGGAAAGAAAGGGTTCTTGGCAAGATTTTTTTTGGGATAAAATTTTTTCTAAATCTTACGCCACTTCCCCTTTTGAACTGGCCAAACAACCTATTTACGAAGTAGATAGGGAAATACACCTCTTCCACTTTTCAGAAATCCCTCCTGTATTTCTAGAGTATTTTTCCCGTTTTTCCGAGAAAAATACCGTTTTTTTCTACTTTTTTTCCCCTTGCAAAGACTTCTGGGAAGAAGAGCTTTCTGATTTTGAACTAAAAAAAATCCAAAAAACCCTTTCTCCGGATCTTTTCAAACAATATTTCTCACAAAGGCATCCTCTTTTAGCCAACTGGGGAAAATTAGGAAGAAATCTTTTAAAACAACTAGACCGATATGATTGGGAGATTCAAGAGCATTATTCTAATAATCTTTATCCAAAAACCCTTTTGGAACAAATTCGAGAAGACTTTTTGCAAGGATTTCCTTCTCAAAAAAAACAGAAAAAAGATGATTCTCTTCACATCTATGCAGCTGGATCTTGCTATTTGAAAGAAATACAAATACTTCACCATCTAATTTGTAAGAAAGTAGAAAAAGAGAAAACCGATCCCTCCTCTATTCTCATTTTAGCACCTGATATGGATAAGTACGTGCCCTTCATTCATTTTGTGTTTGCTGATTCCTTCTTCGACTACAAAATATTCTCTACCTCTTTTTTCTTTGAAAGTCTTCTTCTACAAGGGTTTTTTCTTTTACTACAGTTTTTACAAAAAAAAGGAGATCCCAGTTTTTTCTTCTCTCTTTTAGAAAACCCTCTCTTTTCAAAGAAGCATAGTTTAGGAGAAAAGGAAGTTTTACAAATAAAAAAATGGATAGAAGAAGGAGAAATTCGGGAAGGTTTTCAAGAAGGGAAAATACATGGATGGAAAAACGGCTTAGAAAGACTCCTCAAAGGAGCTACTTTTTACCTAGAAGATCCCTTTTTTTCTTCCCTAGATTTTAGCCAAATCGATCTTGTTACAAAATGGCTTGCGCTTTTGCAAAAACTGGAAAAAGAGGCACTTTTTCTGGTAGATCCCGAAAGAGAAGAGTTTCCTGCAAAATGGGCTATTTTTTGTGAAACCCTTTTGCAAAATTTCTTTTGTATAAAAGAAGAGGAAGCTTCTTTTTCCCTTTTTCAAAAGCTTTTGCTTCCCTTAAAAAAAGAAGAAGAAAAAAAGATCTCCTTTTACTTTGTTTTTTATTATCTCAAAAAATATCTAGAGAAAAAACCAGGGAGATACCATTCCTCTTACCTAGAATCACTTACCTTTTCTTCTCTTATTCCTTCCTCTTCTCTTTGGGCAAAACATATTTTTGTTCTTGGAATGGAAGAAGATTCTTTTTTACAAAAAGAGCTCTTTTCTTCTTCTTATGAACCTAAAATGGGTCTTTTCCCCAAAGAAGAAAAGGAAAGATACGCCTTTTTACAGCTTTTTTTCCAAGCAGAAGAAAGCCTTTATTTTCTCTATAAAAATCGAGAAGAAGAGGAAGGAGAAACGCTTTTTCCTTCCCTTGTTTTAGAAGAGCTTCTCTGTTACCTAGAAGAATTTTATTCTTTAAAAAAAGAAGAAATGATCTCTTCTTTTTCTCCCCTCTTTGAAAACACTCCTTCTCCATTGCGAAAAATAGATCGTTCTTTGACTCCCCGAAAAATTGCTTTTCAACCTCCTGCAAAGCAACAAGAAGCTTTCCCTTTTTCTGTTTCATTAAAAGAATTTACCACTCTTAGTAAAAACCCTTTCCGCTTTTTCTTTCAAAAAAAGAACCTTTATTTACCTCCTGAAAAGCAAGAAAAAGAATTTTTCTTCCCTCCTTGGAAACGTTCTGTTTTTCGCTCTAGTTTTTTTCATCAAGATTTTGAAGAAAATATCTCTTATCTACAAAGGCAAGGGAAATTCCCTTCTGGAATTTTTGAGGATCTAGAAATAGAAAAAGCAAAAGAGGAAGAAAAATGCTTGGAAAGCGCTCTAAACCACTTCTCTTTAAAAAAAGAATCTATTTTTTCTCTTCCCCTACAAGATTGTTTTTTGTGCTATGAAAACCAAAAAATCTTGTTAGAAGGAACTATTCCTTTTATCTGCGAAGAAGGAATTCTTTGTTTTGCGAAAGAAACTAGAGAAAACCTCTTTGCTTTTTGGCCCTATGTACTTCTTCTTCACCACCCTTTTTTGAAAGAAAAAGGAATAAGAAAACAGCTTCTTTTTACAAAGAGTGAGAGCATAAAAAAAATCTCCTTGGAAAATATAGAGCAAAAGTGGGAAAAGTGGCTTGAGTACTATCTTTTCGCTAGGAAAAACCCCTCTATTTTTTTTCCTCCTCTGCTGAAAGGAATCGTTTCTACTAAAGAAGTCTTTCTCTCCTTAGTAGAAAAAGAAAAAAATAAAAAAGGCTTTGTAGACCCTTATTTTTCCTGGTTTTTTCAGCAAGAGTATGAGCTCTTTGAATGGGAAAAATGGTCTTCTTATTTAACGCAACTTACCTTTTCAGATAAGGAATAGGGTATTTACAAAAAGGGAGTTGCTGCATGTTAAAGAAGGCCTTTAGCGCAAAATCAATCGGCTTTATAGCTTAACCATCTCTTGCATGACTTAAAGGAAGCTTTTTCCTTAACTCTTTGCAAAAGAGCTTCAATCTTAACAAAAAGCAACCCTGTACGGATAATAGTAAAATTTTTGCTTTGCTTAATTCTTGATTATAAAATTTTAAATATAGTACGATCTCCGAAAATTTTGCTTCCCTGTGAGAGAGCGTATGAATATATTAGGGATTTGTGGGGCTTTTGGCACTCCGGACGGCGATTTTGTCCCTGAAACTCCGATTTGGTTTTATCATGATGCTACGGCCTGCCTTATCCAAGACGGAAAACTGATTGCAGCTTCTGAAGAAGAGCGTTTTAACCGGATAAAACATACTACGAAATTTCCCTTGAATGCTATTCGTTATTGTTTGGAAGAGGCGAATCTTAGTTTTGCACAAATTGATGGAGTAGCCTACTATTTTTCTCCTCCTTACGTGGATAAAGAGCTCTATTTAAAGTATATCTCTTTTCCAGAGAGCCCTGTGCGTGATTGCAAACAACTCCTATTAGAATTAATTACGGAAAATTTTGATCGGAACTTTGATTCCTCTAAGCTTGTTTTTGTTGAACATCATCTTTGCCATGCCTACTCTGCTTTTTACCATTCTGGTTTTGAAAAGGCTTTAACTGTTGTCTTGGATGGGCAAGGGGAAAAATATGGCATCTCAGTTTATCATACCAGCCTACAGGAAACACAACCTTTACAGTCTTATACCGGCTCTGACTCCCTCGGGCATTTTTTTGTAGAATCAATAAAAATCCTTGGATACAAACTGTTTGATGAATATAAGGTAATGGGTCTAGCTCCCTATGGGGATCCTAGTATATTTCGCCCTTTGTTTGACAAGCTCTACCGCCTTTTACCAAATGGGAATTATAGCCTTAATATCCCCCTGAATCGGATCCGTTCATTTTTTCTCAAAAACGGGATACAACCCCGTCGGAGAGGCGAACCATTTAGCAAAATACAGGAAAACTTCGCTGCTTCACTGCAAGAGGCTCTTGAAAAGATTGCCTTTCACCTTATTTCCCATTGGCAAAAAAAGACGGGATTGAAAAATCTCTGTATGGCAGGAGGCGTAGCACATAATTGTACGTTAAATGGTAAGATTGCTTGTTCTTCTCTCTTTGATAAAATGTTTGTTCATCCCGCGGCCTTTGATGCGGGAGCTGCTATCGGGGCTGCTATGTATGTTTCTGAGCAAAAGGGAGCTCTGATCAAGCAAAGCGGCCCTATTCGATCTATTTATTGGGGTCCTCATATTGAGACTAAGGAAACAAATATCGAAGAGAAGCTCTCGAAGTGGTCTGACTTAATGAAGCTTGAGTATAAATCCGATATTGAAAAAGCAGGAGCAAAACTCCTAGCAGAGGGGAGTGTGATAGGTTGGGTTCAGGGCAAAATGGAATTTGGCCCAAGAGCTCTGGGAAATCGAAGTATTCTAGCAGATCCTAGACCGGGAGAAAATAAATCACGAATCAACGCAATGATTAAAAAGCGGGAAGCTTATCGTCCTTTTGCTCCTTCGATCCTTGAAGAAGAAGTGTCCCATTTTTTTGAATTACCTAAGTGTGAAATTGACTTGTCCTTTATGACTTATAATCTCGAAGTAAGAAAAGAATACCAAAAACAGCTTGGCGCTATCACGCATGTGAATGGGACAGGAAGGATACAAACAGTTAGTAAAGAGCAGAATGAGAGATATTGGAAGCTGATATATTATTTTCAAAAGCTTACTGGGATTCCGCTTCTTTTGAATACTTCATTTAACAACAATCACGAACCCATTGTGTGTACAATAGAAGACAGTATAGCTTGTTTTCTTACTACAGGTCTGGATTATTTAGTGGTAGGAAATTATCTATTAACAAAGAAGGATAACTTTATTGAAAATTTGCTTAATTTATCCGTATCCTTACCCCCTCATGTCAAATTGTGTAAACTCCATTCTTCTACTGGTTTGGTGAGATATACAATTCGCTCGAGTGTATCCTCTCTTGCAGAAATTGAAGTAAGCGAAAACCTATACCACTTCCTTAGAGAAGACTTTTCCTTTATTTCTTCTCTAAGTTCTCAAAGGCAAGCTATCCTTGCCCAAGAGCTTTATGATTGCTGGTCGTATCGAATGTTTTCTTTTCAACCGGGTACCTTAAAAACTCCAAAACAAGAGATCTATCAAACAGCTAATGTCTAGTTTAACAAGGGAATATTCCCAAGCTACCCTCATTTTAGAAGATGGAACCTCCTTTTTAGGAAGAACTTCGAGCAATATAAAAACAAAGCCCTGTGAAATCGTATTCAACACAGCAATGACGGGATATCAAGAGGTTATTACCGATCCTTCTTATCATGATCAGATTGTTGTATTTTCTTATCCTCATATAGGAAACATTGGGGTTAACCAAGAAGACCAAGAATCGAAATCTCCGAAAGTAGCTGGAGTGATCGTAAAAGAAATGTCTCGATGCACAAGTAACTGGAGAGCAGAAGATAGCCTAATTAAATACTTGGAAAAGCACGGGATACCCTGGATTGAAGGCATTGATACTAGAAAACTTGTTAAGCATCTTCGCACCCATATGAACATACAAGGTGTTATATGTCCAGGAAACGAGGTAGTAAACTACAAACTACAAGCGGCAAACTATGGCTCCCTAAAAGAGCCCTCATTGCAAAAAATTTCAGTTGACAAACCCGAAGACTGGGTACAACAGACGGTGAGAGAGCCTAGAAAAACTTTTCGAGTAGCTATCATTGACTTTGGAGTCAAGCACAGCATTCTGAAAACGCTCCATTCGCTAGGAGGGAATGGAAGGCTTTTTCCGCCTAATGTTGCCATTGAAACCATACTAGGCTGGAGCCCTGATGGAATTATCTTATCAAACGGACCAGGAGATCCTAAAAATGCCGTGGGGTTTATTCCTACTCTGCTAGGATTAGCCGAAAAAAACTACCCTATTTTGGGCATTTGTTTCGGTTGTCAAATTATAGCATTAGCTTTTGGTGGTATGACAAGCAAGATGTTCGTGGGGCATCATGGAATCAATCATCCTGTGATTGATCTACGTACTAACAGAGTCTTTATTTCGAGTCAAAATCATAATTTTGTTGTGGAAGAGAGTCAGTTACCGAATGAACTTAAAATCACTCATCGCTCTCTTTTTGACGGATCAATTCAAGGAATACGGCACACTATCTACCCTATTATGGCTCTTCAAGGACATCCCGAAGGAAATCCGGGACCACAAGATTTACACCTCTGTTTTCACGAATTTTTGAGTCTGATTTTTTCTCATCAAAAAAAGATTTTGGAGAAAGCATGCCTTTAGATAATTCGATAAAAAAAGTGCTAACTATAGGCTCTGGTCCGATAGTGATAGGGCAAGCTTGTGAATTTGATTATTCGGGTACGCAAGCCTGTAAAGCCCTGCAAGAAGAGGGGGTAAAAGTTATTCTACTCAATTCTAATCCTGCCACTATCATGACAGACAAAGATATAGCAGATTCTGTTTACATTGAACCCATTACCCCTAGGGTAATAGAGCAAATCCTAAAAGAGCAAAAACCTGATGCAATCCTTCCGATTATGGGGGGACAAACAGCCTTGAATGTAACTTTGGAGCTTGAAGAGCAAAAAGTATTTAACAAGTTTCCTACAAGACTTATAGGTCTCAGCACAGAGACCATTAAAGTAGCAGAAAATCGGCTTCTGTTTAAAAAAGCCTTAAATGAAATTGGATTAGCTACCCCTTGTTCTGTATATCTTCAGTCTTTGAAAGAATTACAAGAGGCAAAAAACAAACTTCACTTCCCCTTAATTGTGAGGAGCTCTTTTACTTTAGGTGGAGAATTTGGGGGAGTAGTTAACACATTGGGTGAGCTGGAAATTCTTTGTAAGAAAGCTTTCTTCTCTGGTAAAGGCCTTTTAGTAGAAGAGTCACTAATTGGATGGAAAGAGATCGAACTAGAAGTTATGCGAGATCACGTAGGAAATTGTATAGTTGTGTGTGGAATAGAAAATCTAGATCCCATGGGAGTTCATACGGGTGATTCGATAACTGTAGCTCCTATTCAGACTTTATCAGATAAAGAATACCAAGAAATCCGTTTGCAAGCCTTTCGAGTCATGGAAAAAGTAGGAATGACTTCGGGAGGATGTAATGTTCAGTTTGCAATTCATCCACAAAAGGGAAAAATCTATTGCATAGAGATGAATCCCAGGGTTTCACGCTCTTCTGCCTTGGCTTCAAAAGCTACCGGTTTTCCGATTGCGAAAATTGCAGCGAAAATTGCTCTCGGATACAACTTATATGAACTTCAAAATGGGCTTACTTCATCCAATATCCCTTCTTCCTTTGAACCTACTTTAGACTATGTAGTTACAAAAATACCGAAATTTAATTTTGAGAAATTTCCTGATGTTAATGAAGAACTAACCACTCATATGAAATCCGTAGGAGAAGTAATTGCAATTGGAAGGACCTTTAAAGAATCCTTCCAAAAAGCCTTGAAAAGTTTAGAGATACCCATCCCACATAAGGCGTACAATGGTGAACAAGATACTCTCAAGAAAAGAGATGCCAAAAAAATATATCGTGTTTTAGAAGCCCTTAGAGAAGGGATTTCAGTTCAAACTATGGCCCAACTGACAGGCTATGACCCTTGGTTTCTCGATCAGTTATCTCAAATCATTGAGACAGAATCAGAAATTCAAACTTATAGAGCTTCTTCTATTCAAAGAAATGCACTTTTACGATGGAAACAAAATGGGTTTTCTGACCAGGAAATTGCCCAGTTATTGCATTCTAATGCAAGCTTCATTGAATCCTTGAGAAAGCAATTTGAACTATCTACAGCCTATAAAAGAATTGATACCTGTGCAGGAGAATTTCCCACCCAAACTGCTTATATGTACTCTACCTATGAACAAGAGTGTGAGAGTGCTCCAACCCGTTGTGAAAAAATATTAGTTCTTGGTGGTGGCTCAAATCGAATTGGACAAGGTATTGAGTTTGATTATTGCTGTGTCCATGCTCTGCAATCTATCAAAAAGATGGGATATGAAGCGATCATGCTCAATTGCAATCCGTCCACAGTTTCTACAGATTACAATATGGCAGATCGTTTGTATTTAGAGCCTTTAGCAGCTGAGTATGTCATGGAAGTAGTACAAAAAGAAAAACCCAAGGGGGTTATTATCCAATTTGGAGGACAAACTCCCATCCAAATTGCCAGGAGTCTTTCTCTGCAAGGCGTTCCCCTCTTAGGAACTCCCTTTGACATGATTGAAAGATCAGAAGATCGCGATAAGTTCAAACAAGTCCTTATAGAGTTAGGCCTTTCCTACCCAAAAAGCTTTTCAGGGAATCACCCTGAAGAAGTTCTTGAACCGATTTCTGAAGTAGATTTTCCCCTAATAGTACGCCCTTCTTTTGTAATTGGGGGCAATGGAATGCAAGTTCTGTATACAAAACGACAACTTGAAACCTATCTTGAAAAGATCGATTTTGAGCAGATTAAGCCTCTTTTAGTTGAGTCCTTTGTAGAAAATGCCCTTGAAATAGAGATCGATGCTATTGGAGATAAAGAGCAAGTTACTATCTGCGGAGTTATAGAGCACCTTGATCGAGCTGGTATCCATTCAGGGGATTCGATAGCGTATCTCTTTCCCCATTCTCTAACTGAACAACAGGTCGAAAAATTGGAAAAAATAACTCGGATGATTGGATTAAGGATGGAAGTAATAGGCTGCTTCAATATTCAGTTTGTTGTATCAGCAGAGGAGATTTTTGTTATAGAGGTCAACCTACGAGCTTCTAGAACGGTTCCTTTACTTGCAAAGATTACAGGCTATCCCCTGGTCGAGATTGCTATGCATTGTATTCTGGGAAAATCTCTCAAAAGTTTAGCTATTCCAGAGAAAATCGCACCCCAACATCTAGCATTGAAAATTCCTGTATTTCCCTTTACAAGATTAGGGATTGAATCCCAAAACTTAGGTCCATACATGACCTCTACTGGTGAAGTAATGGCCGTTGCAAAAAATTTTCAAGATCTGCTGAAAAAGGCAAACGAGTATTCTTTGAGTATCCGAATCTATAATGAGAAATTCAAAGAATTGATTGCCCCTTATGCAGGATTGAATCCCTCTGTTGTCGGAATCGTTTAGTGGAGTAATTTTATGAAAATAGCGGTTGTAGGTTGTGGGTATGTAGCGGGATTTTATATGGCAACTATGCCTAATTTTTCAAAACTCGAGGTAGTGGGAGCCTTTGATATCGACGAGGAGAGGCTAAATAGGTTCTGTAGGGAGCACCACGTTTATAAATATGCAAATTTTAACGAGCTTCTCCAGGATGAAAAAGTGGATATTGTTTTAAATCTCACTTGGATTAAAAGCCATTATACAGTTATCAAGCAGGCTCTTTTAGCAGGAAAACATGTCTATAGTGAAAAACCTCTTACTTACACTCTCTCTGAAGGGGAAGAGTTAGTGCACCTGGCAAATAAGAAAAATTTGCATCTTAATGTTGCTCCGTGCAATTTCCTCGGTGCTTCTGGACAAACTCTATATCAGCTTATTAAGGATAGCGTCGTGGGAAAAACTCTTCTAGTTCACGCTTCATTACAAGACGGTCCTGTTTACTTAATGGGATATGAAAACTGGAAAAATCCCTCAGGGCTTCCTTGGCCTTTTGAAGAAGAATTTACTATGGGATGTGTTTATGAACATGCTGGCTATTATCTGAGCTGGCTTATTCATCTCTTCGGCTCTGTTATTGAGGTTTCTGCTTTTTCCTCTCCAATTGTACAGGAAATACATGGTAGAGAAAAAAAACTTCAAGGAACCGATTTTTGCGTTGCAGGTCTCAGACATGAAAGTGGGGTCTGTGTTCATTTTGCTTGTAGCTCAATTTCCCCTTCAGATAATTCTCTAAAAATTATTGGAGAAAAAGGAATTGTACAAGTTGAAGACTGTTGGAATTGCAATAGTCCTATCTCAGTGCAGTTATTTAACAAAATCGAGCCAAACATAGGACAGAACTCTAAATTTGTTCTCTTAGAAAAAGAATCCTGCCCTTTAGTTAAAGGGTTAAATTATCCCTATCACTACAAAGACTCCCACGATATGAATTTCGCAGCAGGGTTAGAAGAATTGAGACTGTCTATAGAAACGGGAAAAAAATCACGACTAAATAAAGAACTAGCTCTACATGTTCTTGAAATTATTTCTTTAATGGAAGAGCCTGGCGGGGCTCGGCCCCAGCCCTTTCGACCTAAAACGGCTTATCCTTTGGAGCCAGAATTAGTTCGGACATCTTAATTTAAAATTACAAAAGGAGGGGAAATATGTTTGCTATGAAAAGATCTGATAAGTTGGCCCTTCTGGGTGGAAATCCTCTTGATATCGATTACAAGGAGAGTATTTTCCAGTGGCCCATTATCACCAAAGAAGAAGAAGAGGCTGTTTTGGAAATTCTAAGAAAGCCCAACTTTAGTGATAGTGAAGTGGTGCCTGCTTTTGAAACCGAATTTGCCGAATGGAATCAAGCAAAATATGCCATAGCCCATAGTAATGGAACGAGCGCTGTTCTAACGGCGATGTTTGCTTGCGGCGTAGGTAGAGGGGATGAAGTGATTGCTCCCAGTTTCACTTATTGGGCTACAGTTCAACAATGCTTTTCTTTGGGCGCAACCATGGTTTTTGCCGATATTGATCCGAAAACCTTATGTATATCTCCTGAAGATATTGAAAAAAAAATCACGAAAAAAACCAAGGCAATAATAGTAGTCCATTTTTCAGGGTATCCTTGTGAGATGGATTCAATAAATGCTCTTGCAAAAAAATATAATATTAAAGTGATCGAAGATGCTTCCCATGCTCATGGAACGCTATATCGTGGAAAAAAAGTGGGTATTCTTGGAGATATTGCTGCCTTTTCTATGTGCGGCAAACCTATATCAATAGGTGAAGGGGCCATGTTAATTACCAATAGCACAGATCTATACGAAAGGAGTGTGGCATGGTGTGACAAATTTCGTTTTCATTCGGGAAATGTCTCAAATCCAGAATTGCTTAAATTTGCTGGATTGCCCCTTGGTAGCTGTACAACCCGGATGCACAACCTCAGTGCTGCTGTAGGACGCGTACAGCTCAGACACTACGACCTACGCGTCCAAGAAATTGATGCAGCCATGAGCTATTTTTGGGATCTTCTAAGTGAGATTCCCGGTATACAAGCGCACCGTGTTAATAAAAATAGTGGTTCTACGATGGGTGGCTGGTATTCTCCTCATGGGATTTATGATCCTGAGCTATTTTCTGGCCTTTCTGTATCCCGGTTTGCCGAAGCAGTCCGAAAAGAAGGGTTTTACACTTGTACACGCTCTTGTGTCAAAGAACCACTGCATACTCATCCTGTTTTGAATTCCTGCGATATCTACAATGATGGAAAACCTACCAGAATTGCCTTTTCAAATAGAGAGGTTCGGCAATTTAAAGGATCTCTGCCGGTAACGGAAAATATTAAGACATTTACTGTACCTGCCTTTAGAAAAAATGACCGAAAAGTCATAGAACAATTTGCAGAAATATTTCATAAAGTAGCTCGCAATCACTTGGAATTAATTCCCGGTGATAAAGGAGATCAAGCAGTCCAAATAGATGAAAGAGGAAATGGATAAACAGAATAGACAACTCTCCCAAGGAACTGAAAAAAAGATCCTCGTAGCTCCTCAAGAGCTTCGCCAATTGACAAGCGCTATTTTTTCACAGTTCTTAAAGGATGAGGAGATCATAAAATGCTTAGCAAATTCGTTTGTTTCGGCTGATTTAGTAGGGCACCACACTCACGGTGTTGCCTCAATCAGACCTTACGTCGAAATGACCAAGGAAAAGAGGATTATTCCTAAGGCAAAACCCCGAATAATTGAGAACAATGCTGTAGGCACTTGGGTAGATGGACAGAACGGTTATGGAAGATATGCAGCTCGTTGGTCTATGAATAAGTCAATTGAAATTGCAAAAAAGAAGGGAAAGTCGGTTCTATGGTTAAAAAACACCTCTAATATTGGTCGTCTAGGTGAATATGCTGAGCAATGTGCAGAAGAAGGATGTATTGGTATAATCACTGTTGGCAGTGGGAATAACAACCAATCAATTGTAGCCCCTCCAGATTGCGTAAAGCGATTTTTTGGAACAAATCCGATTGCTTTTGCCTTTCCTTTATCAGAAAAAAATACTCCTTTTCTTATTGATCTCTCTCTTAGCAAAACTACCTATCACCAGGTAGAACAGCACCTTCACATGGATGAATCTCTTAAGGAAAAGTCCCTAATTGATAAAAGGGGAAAATTGACAGATAATCCAGCTACCCTTTTTGAAGAAGGGTCTATCGTTATGCCAGGGGGGCATAAAGGATTTTGTCTTTCTCTTTTCTTTACCATCTTTGCAGGATTAGCCAATTTAGAATTTGAGCAAAAAGGATTAGGGGGAACTTGTTTTATAGTTCTTGATGGAAATCAGATAAAAGGTTTTGAGATTTATAAAGGGCAAGTAAAAGCCTTTCTACATCAATGCCGTTTATTAAAAACCCTTGATGGCAAATCGTTGAGATTGCCAGGAGATCATTCTGAAAAATGTCGCGAAAAATATGCAAAGCTTGGTGTCCCTATTCCAATACAGGTCTGGGAAGATTTAAAAAAAATGTCTTCGGGAAGAGAGGAGCTTTAATTTGGAAAAGATATTGACTAGTGTCTCTGTAAAAAATAAACCTCGCAAACACATAACCAGAACTTTGACTGAAGAAAATATTCATTACTTCAATCGTTCCCTTGAAAAATTTCATTTAGAAAAGTCTCGATATTTTGGGGTAAATCTCTTTCGGTTTCATATGAAGTACATCTTTGATGTCTTCTTGAGTGTTCATAAAGAAATTAACCCTTCCACGGGGCAGGAATTTGATTTTTTTCCTCTTCAAGGGAATTTAGATACAGGGGATCCTCATGGCAAACCATTTCCTCCTTTTTTTAATGCACTCCTTGACAAGCTAAGTGAACAAGAAGAGGTAAAACGCTACTACGGTGCGGCAGCACAAAAAGCGTTAAAAGATTCTATTTCTTCCTTTCTTCTTAAAATGGAAGTTCTCGAAAATCCCAAAGAAACCATGGACTATGCTATTGGATCTGGAACTGTCCATTTATATGAATTAATCTGCCGACAACTCATTAAGAGGAAAGGAGATGCTATTCTTATTCCCACTCCAACCTATGGCTTTTTTATTCCTCAAGTTTACCGAGCAGGAGGAATCCCTATCCTGTTAGAAACCGATGATCGGGGAATGATTGAAACAAGGCAGTTTGAAAATACAATCAAAAAATATAACGAAAGACAGTTAGAGTCCTGGAAAAAACAGTTTCCCAATCTTATTCGTTTATTTGAATCTGACCTTAGAACGAACTGGAACATAGCCATAAGAGAAAGTTCTATCGAAGATATAAAGGAGCTAGAAAATCAATTATTCTTCGAAACAACCCGAAAAGACTGGGAAAAAGAGGTAGACGCATTTATTTTTTCTAAAATCCTTAAAAACCAAGAAGACCGTTTCTCCCAGATAAAAGAACAGCAGGAAATCGAATTTCCCTATCCTCCAAGAGTTGTTGGGGCTTTATTTATTAATCCTACCGTATATGGGGCAGTTTTAACTAAAGAAGAGGTAGAGAGCTTGGCACAAATCATGGAATACTACCATGTTACAGCAATTGAGGATTTAGCCTATCTCTTTATTGATGTTAAACCCCATAAAAAACAGGGCTATTTCTTGAATTATAGCGCCCCTTACTTTTCTTTATTGGGAGTATCTAAACCTTTTGCCCTTTCAGGAATGCGCTTAGGAATGGCCATTTCAAGCAAAGAAAAAATAGAAGAGCTTCAAGGAAGAATTGAAAATTCTATTGGATTTATTTCCCCCATTTTTCAAAAAGCTCTAATTGAGTTATTTGAGTCCCCTACTAACCAAATCCAGGAATTCTTTAAAAAGAACAATACCCATGATGAATGGGGCTATAGTTTAAAACGAAAGCTATCTATTTATTTACTAGAAGGGGCTTCTACTACAAAGCTTTCCGAAAAGGAAAAAAATCCGATCCGATTAATTATCTTCAAGGAGATAAAGTTGCTAGTAAAAAAATGGGAAGATTTAGGAGTTTCTTTTTCTGATACAGATTTAAAGAAACCCTTTGATAGACAACATAGGGTTTCTCTTGTGGATAGATTTATGGAAGAGGGATTATCTGATTTTTTTGATATCGTTAGAGATGCTGAAGCAGGATTTTTTTTCATTTTGAATTGTCAGAAGCTGATCAACAAGGGAAAAATTGGTCCTGTAAAGATTTGCTGTTCATTTGACGTATTTGCTCTGCTTTCCTATTTTTTTGGTCTAAAACTCTTTCCTTCAGAGGCAATGGGTCTACAACATGGCTCAAATTGCAATCAACTTCGATACTCCTTTTCATCAGATGTTTCGCTCATTGTTTCCTTATTTTTTACAGCTTACCTAGGTATAAAACAATTAGAAGAAATAAAAAATTCTTAAAATTTAATGAATAAAAAGTGGCAGAAAGTTTTAATCCCGTTGGTTTTGGCAAACGCCGGAATTTTATTTGGTTTTGATACAGGAAATATTGCCGGTGCTCTTCCTCTGATACGAAGAACACTTCAAACAACCCTTTTTCAAGAGCAGTTTATTGTTTCCATTACCATTTTGGTAGCTTTCCTAAGTGCCACACTAACGGGTAGGATGGTAGATCGATTCGGCACTAAAAAAATGTTAATTGTCTCCGCTATCCTATACATATTTAGTGCTCTACAAAGTAGTTTTACCTACTCCCTTTTTGGCTTAATAGTGATCAGATCTATGATGGGGCTAGCTATTGGGATCTCTTCTTTTTCTGCTCCTATGTATATCGCTGAAATGACTCCTCCAAATCAAAGGGGACGCTATGTTCTTGTAAATGGTATTGCTATTACTTTCGGAGAGTTACTTGCCTTTTCCTGGAGTTATTTTCTAGCTGATCGAGAAACCTGGCAAGAGACATTTCTTTTAAGTATCCTTCCTGCGTTACTATTACTACTGGGAATGTTGGGTTTACCTTCTGGTAAACAACAAATTTTAGGCAGTCCCTTTGAAAGATCTTTTCCAGGCTTTTTTCAAAAATTAAAATTTCTAAAGCTTCTTTTTTCTAAAAATGAATTTAAATATCCCCTGACAATTGGAATACTTTTGGGTGTCTTTCAGCAATTCTTTGGGATTAATAGCATTATGTATTATGGACCTATTATCTTTGAAGAAATGGGAATGGGTCTGTATAAACAACAACTTATTGCTACCATGATGATGGGAGGCACAAATTTTATAGGAACCCTTATTGCAGTTTGCCTTATTGATTCAGTAGGAAGAAGAAAATTGCTGTTAATTGGCTCTATGATTTCCACTATTTCTTTACTAACGTTAGGACTTTTGATACAGATGAAAATTTCTATATTTCTTTCCCTAGTTGTAATGATGCTTTACATTTTTGGATATTGTATCAGTGTTGGTTCTCTATTTTGGCTGGTTATCTCTGAGATTTTTCCTAGTTCCATTCGGGGGTTTTCTATGGGTATCGCAACGGGATGCCAATGGTTAAGCAATTTTCTCAATTCAAGTATCTTCCTTTCTGCAGTAAATATACTATCTCTACAGGGAGTTTTTTTAGGCTATGCAAGTGTTTGCGTTTTATGCTTCCTTTTTGTACACGCATTCATTCCTGAAACAAAAGGAATTGCTCTAGCGGAGCTAGAAACCTTTTGGAAAAACGTGAGCCAAAAAGGAAGGGAAAAAAACCAGGCTAAAAGCCCAAACGTAAGGTGAGAAGAATCCGTTGTTAAACCCAAATACCACTCTAGATCTGAACTCTATTCATTCTCATACCACCAAAATTCGTCTAGATGTCTCACTTTCTTCTTTAGTCTACGTCCCATATCATCAACAGCTGTTTTTACTCCGGGATAATCAGAATTACCGTAATCATCCCCGCATAAGATAGCATCAGAATTTAAGTTTTTTAACCAATGTTGAATATCGTGCAATACTTCAACTTCCTCATGGCTTCCATCGATATAAATAAGATCTGCCTTTACCTCTAAGTATTTAGTAGCTTCTCGTGATGTCGCTCGAATAGGGATAATCTTACTAGACAAATTTTCATGAATCGCATTCGACAAAAATTGATGGTATGTATCCAGCCCTGGAAAAGTCTCTTTAGATTCCGGCCAGGGATCAATACAAAAAATCCTTCCAGAACTGGGTAGCAATGAAGCAATTAGTCTAGCTGACTTTCCTAACCAAGATCCAACTTCGATAACCACATTTACGTCTGAGTTCTCAATAAATTTCCTCAACATTTTCTCGTTTGCTTCACGAAACCAGCCATGATCATTATAGGCAAGCTTTGTAATCTGAGTATATGGCGTTTGTTCTATAATCATGTATTTCCTCCCTCTATATTTTCAAAAATCCCTGGATTCATTCGGATTAGCCGACGAGACCAGATATCGTATAGTTCTGAAATGAATTCATCACTTTCAGGCGCATTATCCAAATGGAGCAAGTATTGATACATTTCTTGAGAAATATCCTGCTTAAAATGCTTTTTTCCTACGTGTCGGATCTCATAAAAAACTTTTTTGTGTGAATCCATACATTCCACAAGAAAAGCCGATGTTACAAGAGAAGGAGATAAGCTCGCTACTCTTTGTAAAAACTGGGGTTTTTTTTCAATGATGTAATCGCCTATAACGAGGTAGTCTAAACCTGTTGTAAGAAAGCAAGTCATACTATCCTCAATAGAGCACACAATGGGCTCGTGATTATTATTGAATGATGTATTCAAAATAATAGGAATCCCCGTAAATTCTTGAAAAGAACGTATCAATTTCCAATATCTTTCATTTTGCTCCTTACTAACTGTTTGGACTCTTCCGGTTCCATTTACATGAGTAATAGCTCCCAAATGTTTGCGATGCTCTTTTTTTACTTTAAGATTATAAGTCATAAAAGAGAGATCAATTTCACAATCTGAAAGTTCAAAGTAATTCCCTACTTCTTCCTCAAGAATCGAAGGAGCAAAAGGACGGTAAGCCTCTCTCTTTTTTATCATTGCATTGATGCGTGACTTGTTTTCTGCTGGTCTAGGATCAGCCAAAATACTTCGACTTCCTAGCGCCCTTGGGCCAAATTCCATTTCTCCTTGAACCCAACCCATAACATTGCCCTTTGCAATCAGCTCAGCAGCTAACTCTTCTATCCTAGAGCTATACTCAATCTTTACTAAATCTGACCAAGTATCCAGTTCTTGCTTAATACTTACCCCTTCTGTTTTAAGGCCAGGACCCCAATAAATGGATCGGATTGGTTTCTCTTTTTTGATGGCTAATCCTTTCTGTTTAGAGATGCACATACCAGCCCCAACAGCGGCTCCTGCATCGAAGGCTGCTGGATGAACAAACATTTTATCAAAAAGATTGGAACTTGCGATTTTACCATTTAACGTACAGTTATGTGCTACCCCTCCTGCCATGCAAAGATTTTTTAGCCCTGTTCTATACTTCCAATGAGAAATGAGATGAAATACTATATTTTCTAAAGCTTCTTGCAGTGCTGCAGCAAAGTCTTTATGAATTTTACTAAATGGCTCGTTTTTTCGACGTGGCTGAATCCCCTTTTTTAGAAAAAAAGATCGAAACTGCATTAAAGGAATGCTGAACGAATAAGCTCCGTCGGCCTCCAGGGTATAGAGCTTACTAAACAGGGGTTGAAACACGGAAGGATCTCCATAGGGAGCAAGCCCCATAACCTTGTACTCATCAAACATGTCATAGCCCAAAATCTTAATTGACTCTAGGTAAAAAGAACCCAGGGAAATATCGTAGTGGTAATCAGAAAGAAAATGCAAATTTCCCTCTTTTCCTTCAAAAATTGATGTGGATTCTTTTTCACCACGACCATCAATGATTACAGTGAGCGCAGAGTCAAATCCTGAATGGTAATAAGCAGAAAAAGCATGACAAAGATGATGAGGAAGAAACTGGATCCGATCCTCAGAAAAATTTTTGTCAAAAAACTCGGAAAATAATCTTCCTAGCAACTGCTTAGACGATAAACAAGGAACATGTGGATGTGAGATATACTGCAAGTTGAGCTCATTATCCACAAAATCATCTTTGTAGTAATATCCTATTGCCTCAATTTCCGAAAAAGAAATACCTGCTTTTTCCAGGCAAAAAGAGATACTATGATAAGGAAACATCGTAGTGTGTTTTTTACGATTCAGACGCTCTTCTTCCACTGCACAAAGGAGCTTACCTTCTTTGAAAAGAGCCGCAGCAGCATCATGATAAAACCACTTTGGAACATAGGGTAAAAATGTTCCTTCCTTCGTATAAAAACCACCTGAAATTCCTAAAACATACATGGAGAATTTCCTCAAAAATTGAATATTGTAAAAACAAGCAGGTACGTTACTATATAGAAAATATTTTTTACAAGTCTAGGTATACAATTGGGTTTTCCTGTTTTCATTCTTACAACTTACTGCTCTGAAAAAAAAGATGTTACCTATTTCTCTGAAGCACTAGATGCTATCCTTAACCAAACAGATCCCCATTTTCATCTTATCATTATTGATGACTGCTCTCCTTATCCGGATTTTAAGGAGTATCTTGCGATAGTATCTAGGAAAGATAAAAGGATTTTCTATCATGTAAACCTTAAAAACTCTGGGGTTTCTCAATCAAGAAACTATGGGATTAAATGGGCTAAATCTCACAGAGCCCCTTTTGTTATGTTCCATGATGGTGATGATATATCTCCATTAGACAGACTGGAGAAAACAAAAAAACTATTTAACCATAAGGAGGTAGATCTAGTGTATTCTACCTTCATCCCAATAGATGAGTTTTCCAACATTCGAGATTTTCATGAAATTGCTGAAGATGTACGTAATACAATTCATCAACTTAAAAAATCTGCACCAGAGGGAATGAATGCCTGGCTCGACTTAACCTTAAAATTTGGCTATTGCAATCTTACTTCAGCCACTGCAGTCCGGACTGAAATAGCTATACAAACTCCATTTCCTCTTTATAGATTCTCTGAAGATGCCCATACCTGGTACAGGATGATGGCTTTGGCTAAAAATGTAGTCTTTGACCCCTCTTTTCCAACCTATTATCGAATGCCTAATAATTCAACCTATGGAATTGCTTCTAAAGATAGATTGGGAAAATACTTCTTCTTAGAAAAAATTAAAGCCGATTTAAATGGATTTTTAGCCTCTTTACCTTTGGCTGAAAAGACAGGAAAAATCCCAAAAGGAAATAGGGAAGTGCTCTTATTTCAGTTTTGTCAGCGACTAGCTAGGGACCTGGGAGAGTTTTTGCCAGCAGATTTGTATCATGATTTATTTCAAGGAGAAGGAATCCAAGCTTGCCAAAAAGTATAAATCCCCTTGAAGGCTCTATCTTTTCCCTTTGGAAAGTATCTTATCCAATCATGCTATTTTTTCTTTCCATGCTTGCTATGCAGTTTGTCGATCGGATTTTTTTAGCTAGATATTCACCAGATGCCTTGAGTGCTGTTACAGGATCAGGAACGCTTTTTTGGTGCCCCTATTTTGCTTGGATGACCCTCGCTAGCCGAACAGAAGTTTTTGTAGCCCAGTATAATGGAGCTGGACTCTACTCAAGACTTGGCGAACCAGTATGGCAAATGCTTTACTTAAGCCTATTGTCCTTACCCTTTTTTCTATTCTTAGGTTCCTTTGCTAATAATTTTTTATATAAAACTCATTTTCTAAACTATCTAGAAGCAGAATATTTTCAGTGGAGCTGCTTTTTTGCCCCTTTATCTATCATTTTAGCAGCCATAAGTGGATTTTACATTGGACAAAAAAAAACCAAAATCATCAATTGGCTTGGATTAGTTGGAAATGCTGTCAATGTGCTACTAGATCCTCTTCTTATTTTTGGCTGGAAACAGTATATTCCCTCACTTGGAGTAAAGGGAGCCGCTATCTCCACAGGAATCGGAGTTTTAACCCAAGTTGTGGTCATTCTATTTCTTTATTTCAAAAAAAATAATCGTGTTTATTTTGGAGTTTTTTCCTCGAGATTCAGGAAGCCTTTATTCTTTAAAATGATCTCTAAAGGTTTTCCTTCTGCTGTAGCCTTATCTTCTGAGCTACTTGGCTGGGCCTTATTCTATTGGCTGATGAAAAAAACGAGTGATTTGCATATTTTTGCAGCAAGCCTTGGACAAAGCTGTTTACAGCTTTTCATCTTCTTCGGGGCAGGACTAGAGAAAGGCTCTTCGAGTATAGCTGGGAATTTAATTGGGAGCAAAAACTTCAAAGAAATAAAAAGATTATTTAATTCTGGATTTATTTTATGCTTGATTTTCTTTTTCTTTATTTTGTTTTTTAGATATTATTTCACATCTGAAGTAGTTCTAACCCTATTTAAAAATCACCCTACTGATTTAAATCCAGAGTCGTTAAAAACATTGATATCTTCGATACTAACTTCTGTGTCTCTCTATTTGGTACTAGAAAATATGCGATGGCACATAAACGGGATTTTAAATGCAGCAGGAGATACTTTTTTTGTGATGGGTTATGGAATTTTCTCTGTGTGGTTTTTCCTGCTTCTTCCAGGATATTTTTTCATTTTTAGGGATCAAGGATCTATTATGAGTTCTTTCCATATATGGGTATTATATAGCTTTTTTTCTCTTATTCTGGCTTCGTGGAGGTTCATTTCAGAAAAATGGAAAGAAAAAAAACTTCTGTACTCCTGAAGAAGAAACTAGAAAAAATATGAGCTTCAATATTTTAGATCCTAATACCTCCATAAAGAAGAGATGTACTCTAGAGGCCTCTGCTGGGACAGGAAAAACCTTTACCATAGAACACCTTTTCTTCCGTCTTATTTTAGAAGAAAAAATTCCCTTAGAAAAAATCTTAGTCGTTACTTTTACCAAAAAAGCTACCAGAGAATTAAAGCAGCGTATATTTCAGACCTTAAAAAAAGGGCTTCTTTTTTTCCAAAGCCAAGAGAAGACTTCTCTTGGCTTTCCCTATTTAACAAAAGAAATCCCCTTAGAAGAACTAGAAAAAAAACTCTCCCTTATAAAGGAGGCAATCCAATACTTTGAAAAAGCCTCTATTTTTACTATCCATTCCTTTTGTCAAAGGATGCTTCAAGAATTTTCTTTTGAGGCAAGAATTTCTTTTTTTCTAAAGGAGAAAAAGCGCTCTTCTGCTTCTTTGTTTTCTTCTTTTCAAAATTTTTTAAAAAATTTGCAAAGCGAAGTATTTTCTCCCTTTGAAATGAAAGTCTTATTGAAACATACCTCTTATTCTCTCTCTGCTCTTTTCTCCTGGGTAATCCGTCTTTTAGAGACAAAAGAAGAAAAAAAGGTCCTCTCCTTAAAACAGATCCATGAAAAAATCCTAAAAAATCTGTTTTCTCTACCCTGTGAAAAAAAGCAAGAATGGATGCAAGATTTAGAAAAAGCCTTTTTGTTTCATAAAAGAACAGGATTCTGCCTAGATTCTTTACAAAAGGAAGGGAAAAAAATCTGGGAAATTTTACAAAAAAAAGGGCTTTCTTTCGAAGATTTCTTAGACTTTCTCTCTCTTTCTCCTTCTCTTTTTCCTTTTTTGCATCCCTCCAATCAAAAAAGGCAAAAAATAAAGGAATTTTCTTGGGAGGCTCTTTCTTCTTACCCCATTTTTTCTTGGTTAGAAAACCATTTTTACCCTCTTCTGCAACAAGCCCTTTCTTTTCCAAGATGTCTGCAAAGGCTCTCTCATCTTTTTTATCCTACCTACCTTTCTCTCATAGAAGAAGGTGAAGTATTTTCTTTTTCTCATGAAATGAAAACTATGGAAAAAGCCCTTCCCTTTCCCAGTTTTTCGAAAAGCATACAAAAAAAATATGAAGCAGCAATCATAGATGAATTCCAAGACACAGACCCGCTGCAATGGAAAATCCTTTCTCATCTATTTCAATCTTGCCCTACTTTTTATCTAGTAGCAGATCCTAAACAGTCGATCTATGGTTTCCGAAAGGCAGATATTTACACCTACCTGCAAGCCAAAGAAACTTTGAAAAATTCTCTAAAACTAGAAGTTAATTATAGAAGCTCTCCAGAGCTTGTAAAAGCACTAAACCATCTTTTTTCTGGAATCTCTCAAAAGCCGTGGATGGCTCTTCCTAAGAAAGAAAATTTTCTACCGTATCATCCTGTGAAATCAGGATCTCTATTTCCCGAAATAGGGGAGACTCCTCTTTGTTTTTTTGTTATAGACCAAGAAAACCATCCCAGTCTTACGGAAAAAGAGGCGGAAAAACAGTTTTTTTTTCCCTTTATAGCAGAGACTATAAAAAAAGAAGAAAACTCCTCTGATAGAATTGCCATCTTGGTAAAAGATCGTTTTCAAGCTAGGTCCTTACAGAAATATTTGCAAGAAAGGGGGATTTTTTTTTCTACCAGATCCCATGAATCCTTAGGTAAAACTCTTGCTTTTTCCGCTTTAAAGATTTTTATGGAAGCCATTTTTTCTCCCTCTTTTTCCTCAATCCAGACCGCTCTTTTAACTCCTTTTTGTAACTGGAGCTTACAAGATCTATCTGATCATGACCTTCCCTACGAGATCTTTTTTTCCTTACAAGAAAAAATGAAGGGGGGACTTTCTTTTTTCTTAAGTAGCTTTATGAAAAGCATCTTTTCTCTAGAAAAAAATACTGTGGAAGAGCTCTGTTATCTACAGAAAGACTCTTTTTATGAAGATCTTTTTCAAATTTTTGACCTCCTTCTTTCTTCCTTTGAACAGGAAAAAATATCTAAAGAAAAACTTTTTTCTTTTTTTTCGAAAATGGAAGAGGAATTAGAAGAGGACGAAAAGGGAAAAAGAAGATTTTTTGGCTCTGAAAAAAGAGTGATTATGACTATGCACAAAAGCAAAGGGCTAGAGTTTGAGATAGTTTTTGCTTTAGGTGTCGTCTCTAAAATAGCAAAAAAAGATCCGTTTTTGGAGGAAGAAGAAGAGTTAGATGCAGAAAAATTACGACAATTTTATGTTGCTCTTACTAGAGCAAAAAAAAAGGTCTTTGTTCCCTTCATCTTAGATCCTCAAAAAGTCCTCATTCCAGGAAAAACTTCTCCGGTAGATATTTTCTTTTCCTATCTATTTTATCAAAAGCCTTATCAAAATGTAGAAAAAGTAACCTGGCTCTCCTTTATAGAGAAGTTTTCTTCTCTTTTTTTCCTAGAGCCTCTTACTATAGAGAAAATAGATTTGGTTCCTTCAGAGAAAAAAATCGAGGAAAAAACGCCCCTTTTACCCTCTCTGAAAAAGGGGAATTCTCTTTTCTCTTTTTCTTCTCTTTCTCAAGGCGCTAATTTACCCAGAGGGTCTAAAGAACCTTTTTTATTTCCAAGGGGTCCCACTTTGGGAAATTTTATTCATGAGATTTTACAAGATTTTTTAGAGGATCGATCTTTAGAAAAAATGAAACAAAAAATTTTTTACTCTGAATATACCCTTTTTGCTAGCCCGATTTTACTTATTTTAGAAAAAGCTTTTCATACCCCCCTTTTCCCAAAAGGCTTTAGCCTCTATGAAGTACCTCCTTCTCATATTTGGCCTGAAACTCCCTTTCTTTTTTCTCTTCAAACCAAGAGCCAAGTAAAAGGATTTATAGACCTTCTTTTTCTCTTTCAGGGTAAGTATTATTTACTTGATTGGAAAACTAATGACTTAGGGGATAAAAAAGAAGATTATTCCCTAGAAAACTTAGAAAAAGAAATGATCCAAGAAGACTATTTTTTCCAAGCTTCCTTATACCGAAAAGCCTTAGAAAGATTTTTCGTTGAACAAAATCTTCCTTTTTCCTTTGGAGGAATGTTTTATATCTTTCTAAGAGGCCTTTTCTTTGAAAAGGGAATCTATCATTTCTACCCAGATAAACATCTAGCCACAAAAAGACTGAAGGAAGAGTAATCATGTCTTTTCTATCTATTCCTTCCTCCTGGCCCTTAGTTCAAAAAGCTTTGGAAAAAGACCTTCTTTCTTATTTCGACCTCCTATATGCCAAAACTCATGTAAAGCAGCTTTACATTTTTGAAAAGACAGCCCTTTGTCTTTGTTATTTATCTTCCCTTTTCCGAAAAGGACACTTATGTCTACAAATTAAAGAAGGGGGGTTTTTCCCAAAAATGGATTCTGTATGGGAAGAGCTCCTTTCCTTTCAAGAGTGGAAAAAAGCCTTCTTTTCTCTTCCAAAAGAACTTGTGGAGGAAGTAAAAGAATCTTCCTTTTTTCCCGAAAAACCCCTATGCCGGCAAAAGGAGTGTTTCTATCTACAAAAGGCTTGGGTTTATGAAATGCAGGTTCGAAAAAACCTAGAGAGAATTTTCTCTTTCTCAATAAACTCTATAAAAGTAAAAACAGAAAAAAATCTCCTTCCTTCCCAGAAAAAAGCGGTAGAAAAAGTATTTTCTTCTCCCTTTACGCTTTTAACAGGAGGGCCTGGTACAGGAAAAACCTATACAGCTTCTTTTCTTTTAAAAGCTTACAAGGCTTATTTTCCCGAACACCTCATAGCTGTTGCAGCTCCTACGGGAAAAGCTGCTTTTCACCTACAGGAAAAACTCCATTTTTTAGAAAACTTATCTACCCAAACTCTCCATACTCTTTTGGGAGTATCTGCGAGGAATTTTCCCTCTTTTTCTTCTCCCTTTCTACCATACGATTTAATTTTGGTAGATGAGTCTTCTATGATTGACGCTAAAATTATGGCCCTTTTATTGGCTAAAATAAAGCAAAACAGCCGTCTTGTTCTAATGGGAGATCCTCACCAGCTTCCCCCTGTTGAAGCAGGTTCTTTTTTCTCTGACTTTTGTAAAACCTATCCCTTCTTAAAGGCAGAGTTAGATGTTTCTATTCGTTTTGAAAAGAAAGAGCTTCTTTCTTTTTCTAAAGCTGTTTTAGAAGGAGAAAAAGCAACTGTTTTCCATCTTTTACAAAATGCTTCTTCTCTACAAAAACTTTCTTGGAGCTTTAGCCAGCCGATAGCTGAATCTTTTTTTTCGTACATAAAACCCTTTTATTCCCTTTTTTCCAAGAAGCCTTTTGACTTAAAACAGCTTTTTTTAAAGGAAAACAAGTTTCAAATCCTTTCCCCTCTAAGGCAAGGTTTGTGGGGAGCTGATGCTTTAAATCAAACTGTTTTTGAAAAACTGTTCGAAGAGATCCCTTTTTCCTACTTTTGGGCAGCGCCTATACTAATTACGAAAAATTTCCCTGAAAAAAATCTATTTAACGGAATGAAAGGGTTTTTAATAGGGAAAAAAACAGAAAAGAACCCTTCTTTACAAGGGGAGATTTTTTTATCTCAAAAAGGAAAAATCCTCTCTTTTTCTCCGGCTATGCTTCCTTTTTCCTTTTCCTACGTAATCTCCGTTCACAAAAGTCAGGGAAGTGAATATGAACAAGTTTTGCTTATTCTTCCCGAAAAAAGCAAAATGGCGGGAAGAGAAATTTTTTATACCGCAGCAACAAGAGCAAAAAAAAAGCTAACTATCTGGGGAAAAGATGCCCAAATAATTAGCTTACTTGATTCTTCTTTGGAAAAATTTTCTAGCCTCTCTTAGGAGAGAGAAGCAAAACGAGATTTGAGACGATTTGCCTTGTTTGGATTAACTACCCCTTTTTTTACCGCCTTATCAAGGACAGAGTAGATCTCTTTGAGATCCTTTTTCTTCTCTCGAAAAGAACGCAAGCTTGTTCTGATTTGAGACTTGGCCGCTTTATTTCTTTCCCTTCTTTTGTTATGCTGAATTTCCCTTTTCAAGGCGGAAGCTTTCTTCGGCTTCTTCTTTTTTTCTTCTTGATCTGCCATTTTCCCTCAAAATTTTAACCGGTTTATTCCTTCTTTTGATGGTTGCATTATACGCTAAATCTTCTGTATATTTCCACGTAAAAGAAAAAAAGAGCCTCATGAATCATTTAAAAAACCCTTTTTTTATTCTTTTCTCCGCTTCCCTTTTAGCCTCTTTTGCCCTTTCCCTTTCCTTGGGAAGCCAGTTATACACCTACTTTGACCTTTCTGTAAAAACGCAGACTAGGATCCTGTCCTGGGAAATTCGAAAAAAATCAGCTAACCTTTACCAGGTAGGGGCTCATTACCAATATCAAACCTCCAAAGGGGTTTTTGAAAATTTTTTCTTATTTAACACCCCTTTCCCCAATAAACAAGCAGCCTTAAACAGGTTAACTCACTTAAAATCAATCTCTTATAGTTCTTTTTATTCTTCTTCTTATCCTGAAAAATCGACTTTAGAACATCTTTTCCCCTACAACACTTTTTTTCGATGGCTTCTTTCTGTTTGTTTGTTAATTTATTTTTTTAGTCTTTTTCTTAACAAAACAAAAAAACACGTTGAAAATTAAACTATTCTAGTTTAAAATAGTTCCTTTAATAACTAATTATTTTGGTTATATGGAATTTGCCTATTACACCCAATCCAAAGCTTTTCAGGAGAGGCCCTCTCCTTTTGACCCAAACTGGGCTCAGTTTTATTCCATTAAAGGAAGATTTCAGTCTCTTTTTTCCCTGATAAAAAAACTAGCTATTCTACCTTTTGCCCTATTAGCTAAAGGAGCTAAAACTTTTTTTCGCTTGATGGGATTTTCCTTTTCTATAGTTACCGTTTTGGTTACTTTGGGAAAAAGCTCCACTTTTCGAAGATTCTTGGAAAAAAGAGCTCACAGACTCTCTTTAGATTTAGTAGATTGGATCTTTTATCCTTTAGCCCTTACAATTTGTGTTGCAAAACATGTATTAGCTATCTTAGTTCATCCAAAAATTCATTACAGTTTATAGAGGGCAAAGAAGCTATTTTTTTACCTTGAAAAATTTTGAATTTTTTTCTTTTCCTTTTTCTGTCTTCTTTTTATCGACAAAAAGCAAAAAAGCCTTATAATTAGCCTCTAAAGCTCTTTTCCTCTTTGGAAGAAAAGAGCATTTCCTTTCGAAAAGGGTTTTATATTTAGGTTTTCTTAAGAAGATATTCATGAGCCAGCAACAAAATTCTCAATTTAATACTCAACAACAGCAAAAAATAGAAGAGCTAGTAGCTATTTCTAAAGATCAAGGGTACATCACCTACGAAGAAATCAATGAAATTCTTCCGATGACTTTTGACTCTCCTGAGCAAATTGACCATGTGCTTATTTTTTTAAGTGGCATGGATATACAAATTCTGAATCAGGCAGAAGTAGACCGTCAAAAAGAGAGAAAAAAAGAAGCGAAGGAACTGGAAGGTCTCCCAAAGCGATCCGAAGGAGCTTCAGACGATCCCGTTCGTATGTATTTAAAAGAAATGGGATCCGTTCCTCTTCTAACCAGAGAAGAAGAAGTAGAAATCTCTAAACGAATAGAAAAAGCACAAATCCAGGTAGAGAAAATCATTCTTCGCTTCCGTTATTCTACTAGGGAATCCATTTCTATTTCTCGTTATCTGATCTCTGGAAAAGAACGCTTTGACAAAGTTGTTTCTGAAAAAGAAATCACAGATAAAACGAAGTATATGAAGCTGCTGCCTAGGCTTGTTGAGCTTATGCAGGCCTTGGATAAAACCTTTGAGCAACTTTTAGTAGAAGCAAAAAACCCCCGTCTTTCTTCCAAGGAGCTTTCTTCCCTTTTAGAAGAGCTAGAAAAAGTACGTATAAAAGCGCAAGCCTACTTAAGAAGATTTGCCGGGAAGCATAATGTTATAGAGGATTTTGCTGAAGTAATTCTTTCCTCCTACGACCGATTTCTGTCTTTAGAAAAAGAGATTCGAGAACTTACTCCCAGGGCAGAAAAAAATAAATTTGCGGCAGCAAAACTCCTTGCAGCGAAAAGAAAACTTTTCAAAAGAGAAATTGCGGCGGGGAGAAATTTAGAAGACTTTAAGAAAGACGTAAAAATGCTCGAAAGATGGCTTGATAAAAGTCAAGAAGCCAAGAGAGAGATGGTTGAGTCTAATTTAAGGCTTGTCATCTCAATTGCTAAAAAATATACCAACCGAGGCCTTTCCTTTCTGGATCTAATCCAAGAGGGAAATATGGGCCTTATGAAGGCAGTAGAAAAATTTGAATATCGCAGAGGATACAAATTTTCTACTTACGCTACCTGGTGGATCCGTCAAGCAGTTACTCGAGCCATAGCAGATCAAGCTAGGACGATTCGCATTCCTGTGCACATGATTGAGACCATTAACAAGGTCTTAAGAGGAGCAAAAAAGCTTATGATGGAAACCGGAAAGGAGCCTTCTCCAGAAGAGCTTGCAAAAGAGTTGGGCCTTACTCCGGAAAAGATCCGAGAGATCTATAAAATAGCGCAACATCCTATCTCTTTACAAGCGGAAGTAGGAGAAGGGGAGAGTCAGTTTGGAGACTTTTTGGAAGACACTTCTACCGAATCTCCCGCGGAAGCAACAGGCTATTCTATTTTAAAAGATAAGATTAATGAGGTCTTATCTACCTTAACTGATAGGGAAAGAACTGTTTTAATCGAAAGATTTGGCCTATTAGATGGAAAACCAAAGACCTTGGAGGAAGTAGGAATTCGTTTTAAAGTCACTAGAGAACGAGTCCGACAAATCGAGGCAAAAGCGCTTCGTAAGATGCGACATCCTACAAGGTCAAAACAACTCCAAGCCTTCTTGGATCTTATCGAAGCAGAGAGCTAGATTTCTGGGTGTAGCGCAGCTTGGATAGCGCACTTGCATGGGGTGCAAGGGGTCGGAGGTTCAAATCCTCTCACCCAGATTTTTTTCTTCTTTATCGATTACGAACAATCTGAAAATTAGCGCTTCCGCATTTTGGACACCAAATGTCAAAGACACCCCCTCCCATTCAAACTTACAATCATTGCAGACACACTTAAAAAACTTATCTCCTACTTTCTTCAACGGTAAAATATAGATCCCTGTTGAATCGAAAGCCATATCTAGTAAAGACTCTTGAGTTTCTCTTTGGGAATTATAAGCAAGTTAGACTTATAATCGGATAGCAGGAAAGTAAACAGATAACCCATGCGATCTTACCAGGCATATACTACCCTTACTAAAAACAGCCCCAGTCGGGGGATCCTATATTGTCTTTTGTTTTTTCTCCATTTTTTTTTACAAGGCTGCTTCTTTTTTTCTCCTCAAAGATCTAATGATTTCATTAGTCAAGAAGATAAAACTTGGATGGAACCATTTTTCCATGAGTTTTTCTTGGGAGGATCTACTATTTATACACTCTTCGGAACCAAACCCATTGCAGGAAAAATAGTTACTGAAGCAACAAAAAAAGATTTTGAAGAATCCGTTCACTATTACCTAGAAAGGGAAAAAATTGAGGGAAAAGAAAGGAAAAAGATCTTGAGGGAAATGTCTAGCTCTTTTCAAGAAGATACCCTTTTAAAAAGCTGGAACAAATGGATTTGTTTTATCAAAAAATACCCCAATTCTCCTTTTTTATTTGCAAAACACCCAACGCTTTCAAAGAAACTCTGGATTATCCACATTCTAAACATTCAAGAGACTATTTGGGTCCTTCAAAAGCACTATGATCTCTTCCAAAGAGAAGTTGGCTATGATTTTGACCCCATTTCAGCAACTTTAGAATTTACTAACATAGACTCTCCCTTTTGGAAAAAAGTCTTCAGCAATCACCTACTCAGCGGCATTGTCTATGGATATGGCTATAGAAATTCCTATTTTTTCTCGCTCCTTCAGAAGGAGTTTTCCTATGATCTTGCCAAGAAAGAAGCGATCTTCTCCTCTAAAATCCTCCCTTTTTCAAAAGAAAAAACCTGCTACTCCATTCCAAGACTGCCCCTGCCTAGATTTCGCTCCTTTAGACTTCCCTATAACGAAGATCCAATCTTAGAAAGATATAAACTAGAGAGAAAAAAAATCCAAAAAAACCTGAATGAGAAAAACTTCTTCCAAAAAATTCTTTTTCAAATACTAGGGACTTCCTCTGAAAAAGAGAAGCCCCTTTCTTGAAAGGATTATACGATAGCTTCCAAAACCTCACATATTTGAAAACGATTTCCGTCTTGATCAAGACCTGTTTGCATCTTAATATGTCCGGGAACTACTAAAACCTCCCCTTCAAAATGAGCGCCCTTTTTCCCCATTTCTTGTTTGGTTTTTTCTAAATTATCCACCGTGAAGGTAATGACCGCATTCTGGCCTGCTTTTACTGGCTCTTGAGCATTTTCTTGTGCTATTCCTAAGCGAGCTCCCCCCTTAGATCCCTGTAGTTCTGCCCAACCATATTGCTCATTGAATTCCAGTAATTTCAGACCCACTACTTTGGTGTAGTAATCAATTGCTCTTTTTACGTCCTTAACCACAATCCAGCTAAGCCCAATTTCCTCAATATCCATAAATCCCTCCTAGAACAGTACGAAAGCATTAGAGCAAGAAAAAGTTTATTTAGCAATAAAGATCTTATACTGAGTAAATCTTTTATAGAAAATGACTTAAAACAAAAAGAGAGCTTGACATAATCAGACTATTGCTTAGATTCAAGTATAGAAATATTTAATAAAAAATTAGGGTTCCTTCCTTGAAAAAGCCTCCTATTTTGATAATGCTGTTTCTTTTTTCTTTTAGTAATTTCTTGGGGCTGATGTACTCTGCAGCTCTTCCTGAATTAACTCTTTATTTCAAAGTAGAAAAGGCAGTAGCCCAACAAACCATAGTCCTTTTTCTATTGGGCTTTAGTTTAGGACAGCTCATCTATGCCCCTTTATCCTCTGGAATCGGAAGGAAGAAGGCTATCTACTTTGGATGCTGCCTAGCTTTTTTCGGATCTTTTATTTGTGTTCTCTCTATAGAACTGAAGTATTTTTTCCTTCTTTTATTGGGAAGGCTTATAACTGCACTAGGCTCTTCTTGTAGTCTCAGCATGACCTTCATCATGATTAGTGATGTTTTCAGCCAGGAAGAGGCTAAGAAAAAAATTTCTATTCTAATAGGAGGATTTGCTTTTTTTCCCGCTTTAGGAATCTTGATAGGGGGGATATTAACTGATTATCTCTCTTGGAAAGACTGTTTTTATTTTATGCTCTTATACTCCGTTTTTATCCTTACTTTATGTACTTTCCTTCCTGAAACACTCAAAAAAGAAAGAAGGGAAAAAATTCATCCCCTTCACGCTTTGAAAACCTATCTTGAACATTTCAAATACCCCATTTTTCTACTTTGTGCCTTAATTATGGGAGTAGCGGGAGGAGTGATATATATTTTTGCTGCGGAAGCTCCTTACATTGCTATAAATCAACTCAAAATATCACCCAACTTATTTGGGGTTTTGAATCTCATCCCCTTTGTTGGTTTATTTTTGGGGGGGATTTTTTCCAGCCGACTTAGTAGTAAATTTTCGCCTAAATCCCTGATCCTTTCAGGAGCTTCTGTTTACGTAATCTCTTCCCTTTTTATGTTAGCCAGTTTTCTTGAGAAATATGTCAATATCAATACTCTTTTCTTTTTCCCTTTTGCTATGTTCTTCTCTTTTCCTCTTCTTTTTTCGAACAGCTCTCTTTTAGGCATTTCCGAATCACCCCATAGGGCATATGCTTCCTCTTTAATCAATTTCTTACAAATATTGGTAGCTGCTTTAATCATGGAAATTTCCTTCTTTTTTCGGGAAGAAAAGGCCACGACTCTTCCCTCCATTTATTTGGCCATTGGGATTACTTTAGTCCTTCTTTGGATCATTTTAAAAAGCTTGTCTAGAACAAAAAACCCCTGAGTTTTTTCATGTGGAAACTACCGTTTATAACCGGTGTATAACTCGTTTATACTTTTTTTCTGAACAAGTTACCGACAAAAAGAGCTTTTTTATAGACAAGTTGTAAACGTTCTTTTTTCTCTATGAAAAAAGGGGGTTTTATCAACAAATCCACACTCGCTAAAGAAGAAGAGAATAAGAGAAATAGTTCCTTAAATTTGCTGGAAAACTCTTTCCTTAATTATACTTCCCCTTAATGCAAGACCTTTTTGACCTCTCTTTTTTCTCGGGAAAAGATCTTTGGAAACAGGATTCTTTTTTATGGGAGCCTTTACAAGCCTTACAAGGCTTTTTTCAAAAAAGGGCTTTTCCTAGCATAAATCCTCAAGATTACCCTGGGGTTTTTTTTCAAGACCCCGAACGGATTTTTGTAGAAGGCCCAGTAAAAATAGAACCAGGATCTTTTCTTCAAGGCCCTTGTTTCTTAGGAAAAAACTCAGAAATCCGGCATGGAGCTTATTTAAGAGGTCCTGTTTTTTTAGGAAAAGAGTGTGTGGTAGGTCACTGCAGTGAAGTAAAACACTCTATTTTGCTAAATAAAGCTCGCGTAGCCCATTTTAACTACGTAGGTGACTCCATTATTGGAAATGAGGTAATCTTAGGCGCTGGGGTCATTTGTGCTAATTTTCGAATCGATCAAGATTATGTCTGTGTTTTCGAAGAAGGAGGAGAAAAGGCTAAAACTCCCTGTAAGAAATTGGGGGCTTTTGTAGGAGATCACTCTTTTATTGGATGTAACAGTGTTTTAAATCCTGGAACTGTTTTACCCAAAAACAGCAAAATTGCTCCTCTTTCTTCTGTAAGGGGGTCTGCTATTTTTGCAAGGAAAGGGCATGAGGTTTTATAAGGAAAAAGCTCTTTTACAAGAATATCGAACCTATTGGGATAATCAGCTCATAAAGGCCATAGAAGAGGAAGGAGAAAACTCTTCTTTAAAAGAAGCATGTCTTTATGCAGTAACTTCTGGAGGCAAAAGACTCCGACCTATTTTGGTGCAAATTATTGCAGAAGCTTTGGATAATCACTCACCTATTTTAGAAGCTGCCTTAGCCACAGAGTTTTTTCATACAGCTTCTTTGATAGCAGATGATCTACCCTGCATGGATAATGAGCAAAAAAGAAGAGGCAAGCTCACCTTGCACTATGCCTACGATGAAAGCGTAGCTATTTTGGCCAGTTATACTTTTTTATCGTTAGGCTACGAATTTATTCAAAAAAACACTCGGTCTTTGCAAAAATCTTCCTCGCTTTTTTCTGAAAAAGCCTACGAAATAGGATGTCTTTGTTTAGATCAAGTAACTGGTTCTTCGGGAATTTTGGGGGCTACCTATGGACAGTTTTTGGACTTATTTCCTCCCGATATTAGCCTAAAAACCGCCTATAAAGTGGTAGAAAAAAAGACGGTAACCCTTTTTGAGATCTCTTTTGTGTTAGGATGGCTTTTTGGAGGAGGAGAAAAGAGTAAATTAGAAAAAGTAAGAAAAGCAGCATACCACTTTGGTATGGCTTTTCAGATTGAGGATGATTTGCAAGATCAAAAAGAGGACAAAGCTTGTTTGAATATGGCTCGTTTATTAGGGGAAAAAAAAGCTGTAGAAGAGAGAGAAAAGAACAAAGAGAAAATGACCGATCTTTTGAAAGAGCTCTCTTTGTATACAGAAAAATTTCAAGCGCTTATTTCCTTCCTTTTAGAAAAGGATAATGAGCGCTTGACATCTGGAGCCGTTTAGACAGTAGCAGACTCTTTTTTCAGGCTTTGTAGGATCTTTTTTTCAATAGCTTCTGCTAAAGCAGGATTTTTCCTGAGCTCTTCTCGGGAAGCCTCTTTTCCCTGTCCAATTTTAGCCTCTTCAAAGCTATACCAGGCCCCTTTTTTCTCCAAGATATTCAGCTCAGCCCCTACATCTAAGATAGAACCCAAGTGGGAGATTCCCTCATTAAATAAAATATCAAATTCCGCTATTTGAAAGGGGGGGGCTAGTTTGTTTTTTACTACTTTTACCTTAGTTCTACAGCCGATATCCTTGTTTTCTGCCCCTTTTAACACTGCGGTTTTTCGGATATCGAGTCTTACGGAAGAATAAAATTTAAGGGCTTTTCCTCCTGTTGTAGTTTCTGGATTGCCAAACATGATGCCGATTTTTTCTCGAATCTGATTGATAAAAATAGCGCAGGTATTGCTCTTTGCTAAAGAAGAGGTTAGCTTTCTCAAAGCTTGAGACATCATTCTCGCCTGTAGTCCCATAAAAGAGTCTCCAATTTCCCCTTCTAATTCGCTTTTGGGGACTAAGGCAGCTACAGAATCTATGATGATCACATCTACTGCATTAGATCTGGCTAGGGTTTCTGCAATATTTAGCGCTTCTTCCCCACAATCAGGCTGTGAAATCATTAGGTCCTCTATATTTACTCCAATTTTTGCTGCATAGGAAGGGTCTAAAGCATGCTCTGCATCTATGTAGGCAGCAAGCCCTCCCATTTTTTGGGTATTGGCAACAATATGGGTTGCCAGAGTTGATTTTCCTGAAGATTCCGGTCCATAGATTTCCACAACTCTTCCCCTTGGAACGCCACCAATTCCTAAAGCTAGATCTAAAGAAATAGCTCCTGTAGGGATTACTCGTATTTCTTTAGAAGAAGAATGTTTTCCCAAAGTCATAATGGCTCCCTCTCCAAACTGTTTTTGGATGTGAGAAATAGCCAATTCTAAGGCCTTCTTTTTTTCGTTTGATGTATTCATAAAGCGCTCCTTTTGTCTCCCTTATTGTAGGATCCCTTCGATTGTTGTTCAAGAAAAACAGGGCCCTCGTTTACGATGCAAAAAAGGAGATACTATGTTTTTAGTGGGGGATATTGGGGGAACGCACACTAGGCTTGCTCTTTTTGAAAATAGAAATTTGGTAGAGGAAAAAGAGTTTCCCTCCCCCCAATTTTCCTCTTTAGAAGAAATTATCCAAGCATTTGTTCAAAAGAAAATACGTATTTCCAAAGCAGCTTTTGGTGTAGCAGGCCCTGTGCAGGAAGGGCTTTGTAAAACGACAAATCTTCCCTGGACCATTGATGCTAAAAAAATAGAGAAAATAAACGGTATTAATACTGTTTTTTTACTCAATGATTTACAAGCTCATGCTTATGGTATTGGAGCTTTAAAAGAAAAAGAGGTGCTTTTTTTACAAAGAGCAAAAAAGATATTTCCAGGAAATAGGGCTTTAGTTTCTCCTGGTACAGGTCTTGGGGAAGCGGGTCTTTTTTGGGATGGGAAAAAATATCATCCTTTTGCCTCAGAAGGAGGACATACTGATTTTGCTTGTAGAAATGAAAAAGAGTTTCTTCTTTTGCAGTTTTTACAAGAAAAATATGGGCATGTTTCTTATGAAAGGGTGGTATCAGGTCCTGGTCTAGAGGATCTTTTCTCATTTTTAACTGAACGGGAAAAGAAAAAAGCAAAACTTTCTCCGGGGGAAAACAATTTAGCAAAAGAGATAACTCAGAAAGCTCTTTCTAAAGAATGCCCAGTTTGCCTAGAGGCTGTAGAGTGGTTTGTTTCTTTTTATGCAGCGGAAGCAGCGAATGTGGCTCTACAATATCTTTGCTTTTCAGGAATTTATTTAGGGGGAGGAATTGCTCCTAAAATTCTTCCCTTTTTACAAAAACCCCTTTTTTTACAGGCTTTTTTAAATAAAGGAAGGTTCAATAAACTTTTGGAAAATATGCCCGTAAAAGTCATCTTAAATGACAAGACAGCTCTTCTAGGAGCCTTAGAATATGTCCTTTCTTGAAAAGATACAAAAAACAAAAGAATATCAAAGACTAAAAGAGTCTAGTAAGGATCCTTACTTTTCCTGGAAGTGGTGGGGTCCGTATGTTTCTGAAAGAATGTGGGGAACTGTTCGAGAAGATTACAGTAAAACAGGAGATGCCTGGAATTTTTTTCCCTTTTCTGAAGCCTCCTATAGAGCTTATCGATGGGGGGAAGATGGAATAGCTGGTTTTTGTGATAGCTTTCAGTATCTGATTTTGTCTTTTGCCTTTTGGAATGGAAAAGATCCTTTTCTGAAGGAAAGACTTTTTGGACTTTCTTCTCAAGAAGGAAATCATGGAGAAGATGTAAAAGAACTTTACTACTACTTGGAAGCAACCCCCACTTTTTCCTACGCAAAATACCTTTATAAATATCCACAAAAAGAATTTCCTTACGGAAAACTTTTACAAGAGAATAAGAAAAGAGGAGTAAAAGAAAGAGAATTTGAACTTTTGGATACAGGGGTTTTTGATAAGGATGAATATTTTGATATTTTTATCGAATATGCCAAAAAAAAAGCAGACGATTGTTTCGTCCGTGTAGAAATTATCAACCGGTCTGATAAAGAAGCTTATATCGACGTAATACCACAACTTTTTTTCAGAAATTGGTGGAGCTTTTCTCAGAAAACAACAGAAAAACCTAGGATTTTTGCAAGCAAAGACAAAAAAGGATGTCTTATAGCAGATGATAAGGAAGGAGAATCTTCTAAAAAGCTTCCTTTCATTTATAAATTAAATCAGTGGTATCTCTACGCAGATAAAGACATACCCTCCTATTTCACAGAAAATGAGAGCAACTTAGAAAAGTTAAACCAAGGAAAGAATAGTTCTCCTTATACAAAGGAGGCTTTTCATGAAAAAATCATCCAACGAAAAGAAAGGGTCAATTTAGAAGGAAAAGGAAGCAAGGCCTGTTTTCATTACCACTTTCCGAAAATAGCGCCCCAAAAATCAGAAGTGTTTTACTTAAGACTTACTAGAAATGAAGAAGAGTCTCCTTTGCAAGAAGCAGAAGAAGTTTTTTCTGCTAGAAGAAAAGAGTCTTTTGATTTTTACGAGGCGATTTCTTCCGATACAATCCAAGCGGAAGAAAAACAGATTCAAAAACAGGCTTTATCAGGAATGATTTGGAATAAACAAGCCTATATTTTTGATGTAAGTAGGTGGCTTGTAGGAGATGATAAAAGCTGTCCTCCCCCTTCTGAAAGGGAAAAAATCAGGAATAATCATTGGAGACATCTTAACTCGTATCTTGTTTTTTCCATGCCAGACAAATGGGAATATCCCTGGTTTGCAGCATGGGATTTAGCTTTTCATGCTGTCTCTTTTTCTCTAGTGGATATAGATTTTGCTAAAGGGCAGATCTTTGCGTTATTAGATGAAAGATTTCAGCATCCCAACGGACAAATCCCTGCTTATGAATGGGAGTTTTCTGATGTCAATCCTCCTGTACAAGCTTGGGCTGTATTAAAGGTTTTTGAAAGGGAAAAAACCTATTTTCATAAAGAGGACTTTTCTTTTTTAGAAAGATGTTTCCATAGGCTTCTTTTAAATTTTTGCTGGTGGATTAATGTGGTGGATCATACAGGGAAAAATTTGTTTGAGGGGGGGTTTTTAGGTCTGGATAATATCACTATCTTAGATAGGTCAGATCCTAAGATGATAGAAGGACGTCTAGATGAGGCAGACGCGTCAGGATGGATGGCAATGTTTTGTTTGAATTTAATGAAAATGGCTCTGATTTTATCGCAAAAGAATAAGAATTACCAATCTTTAGCTAGCAAATTTTTTGAGCATTTTATCTATATAGCAGCAGCTTTGAGAAAAGGATATTGGAGAAATTATGACATGCTCGATAAGGAAGATTGTTTTTTCTATAGCTACTATTTGCACGGGGAAAAAAGCAAAGAACCTCTAAAGATTCGTTCTTTAGTAGGAATTATTCCTTTTTTTGCTGGAATGGATCTTATAAAAGAAGAGATAAAACAACTTCCTGAATTTTATGAGTTTTTTACCTGGTTTCGAAAAAATAGAACTCACCTTACAGAAAGCTGTCTACATGAAGTAGAAAGAAAAGAGGGAAAGGCTTTTGTTTTCTCTTTACTTCATCCAGAAGAGATGCAAGCTTATTTAAAGTATGCATGGGAAGAAGAAGAGTTTTTAGCAAAATATGGCCTCAGAAGTGTTTCTAAGTATCATGAAAAAAACCCCTTTGTTTACCAGAACATCTACCTTCGGTACGAACCAGGAGAGTCTTTGGAAAAAATTAAAGGAGGAAACTCTAATTGGAGGGGGCCTATTTGGCTGCCTATCAATTTTCTTTTCCTAGAAAGCCTTTCCCTTTTTGCCAAAGCCTTTCCTTCTATGCGTATAGAGGTAAAAGGAAAAGACCCAAGTTCTTTAAAAACAATCCATAGAGAATATCTTCAAAGACTTATTGCTCTTTTTAAAAAAGATGAAAAAGGGAAAAGAGCGATTTTTGGAGAAAACCAAAAAATGCAGAAAGATCCCCATTTTCAAGACTATCTTCTCTTCTTTGAACACTACCACCCCGATACAGGAAGAGGTCTAGGAGCTTCTCATCAAACAGGATGGTCTGGGTTAATAGCAAATATTATAGAGAATTTCTTTTCCTTGCCTGAGGAGTAAACTTCAGAAAGCTGTATTGGGCTGGGAGGTTTAACAAAAAAATCCAAGAGAGGTTTTGAACCCCTCTTGGATTTTGGGAGAACATTTCTAAAGTCCGATTCTTAGAAGTCAAATCGGAGTTTGAAAGTCCCTCCATGATAGGCTATATCCTGGAATGTAGGTACATTCAACCCTGGTATCAAATCATCTACGAAGATGTTGCCTATATAGCGATCTGACCAGAGATTAAACTCATAAGCTAGGGAAAGATCCACATGCCAGTTAGAGTTGTCAAAGTAAGTACCCCAACCAAAACCAAGAGCTGAATCTAGGTTAGACTTAATGCCTGCTGATGCAGAATTGTTCCTTAATTTCCCTAAAAGCTCCTGAGATAGGATATTTAGAGATGGGTTTGTTTCTTTAACTCTTCCAGTATGTTTTACATATTGAACAGAGGCAGCAAGATTTCCAAAAAACCGGAATCCTTCTCCTAAAAGGAAACTTGTGTCAACGCCAAATCTAGGTCCTAAGCCCCAAGAGTTTTCTTTTGCAGTATGAAATAAGTTCCCAATAGGATTCAAACTAGAATCTCTCAAGCTTGCATAGTCCCTATTTTCCCTATTTTTCATCCAAGAAGCTCTAAAACCTACGTGAGGTCTCATAGTCAAATCCTTTCCAGAATAAAAAGGTCTTCCTAGATTAAAATCGAGGACGTTCAAGACGTTTTTGAAAGAGTGATTTGCGTTGTCGCAGCTTATTCCAGCTACTTCTGTAAAAGAAAAGATGCGAGTAGGCAAGATAACTTTCGTGTTCAAGTCTGATGTCTTGATAGACACAGAAGTGTTACTGCTAGAAACTAGGTGAGTCCACTCTGTTACAGCATCCCAGTTGTCCAGATCAAAGTTCATACCTAAAGCTAGGCGAACTCCCGGATGCCATCCAAAATCAGGATTTAATACCTTTCCATTTTGAGGAGGAATCGTTGTATCCAAAGTTCCTGAAGCGCGGGTATTTGTAGTCACTCCGAAAGAAAGACCATCTACCCTGTTTTGCCAAAACAAGAAGTCTGCAGAGAAGAAAAAATCCCATGCAGAACGCACATCATAACGAGCCGGTGCACTGTAAGCCCCCATCATCTGAGAATCTTGCATCGCATGACCCTGTCTCATATGAGAGCTGTCTTGTGAATTTTCGCGATCTCTTCGATCATACCTAGCAGCCGAAACAGAAGAAGCGGCAAATAGCATCACAGCTCCTAGTTTTAGCGCCTTTATAAATTTGTTATCCATTTTCTGTTCTCCCTTTTACTTTTGGGTTGTTTATTTGATGTTATCTCTTTGGGACCTTCTTTCTACTCCCCTTCGATAAAAATCTATAAAAGAGAAATTACACTTATCCCAAAAAATAAATCAAGAGCTTGCGTGATTTTTTTTATTTTTTCTCCACAAAGCTCGCCCAGATGGGCTTCTTCCCATCTATGATTCTTTCATACAAAATTAGAAAACAGTTTGCAAGGTTTTATTTTGGAGGAAACTTTTTCACCAAAAGCAGCTAAAATGGATTAAAAGATACCAATCATTGCAAAAACGAAAAGAAAAATCACTAATTCACGTTTTAAAAATCCAATCGGAGTTTTAAAGATCCTCCATGATAGATTATGTCTTGGTACGTAGTTATATTCACTCCTGCATTATCTGCATCAGCAAATATGTTTTCTATGTAATGACTCGGCCAAACGTTAAAATCATAGGCTAAAGAAAGATCTATGCGCCAATTCGAATTATCAAAATAGTGGCCCCAGCCAAAGCCCATAGATGAATCTAAATTAGTCTTCAGGCTTGATAAAGCAGTGTTGTTTTTTAGATCTCCCGTAACAAATTGACCACTTACGATAATCCGAGAAGAGTTCTCCCCTTTAATTGCAGTGCTATACTTTACATATTGAACAGAGCCTGAAAAATTTCCGAAAAACCGAATTCCTTTTCCTAAGACAAAATTTGTATCAAGGCCAATTCTGGGCCCAAGTCCCCAAGAGCTCTCTCTTGCTTTACGAAATAAATTTCCGATTGATTCGAAGAGAAAATTTCTTAAACCTTCGTAAGTTCGGTTTTCTCTGTTTTTTATCCAAGAAGATCGAAAACCTATATGAAGTCTCATCATTAGGTCTTTTCCTGAATAAAAAGGTCTTCCTAGATTAAAATCGAGGGTATTTAACACATTTTTAAAAGAGTGATCTGCCTTGCTAGAATTTACGGCAGTGAGTTCAGAAAAAATACGAACAGGAAGAATAGCTTTTAGGTTTAGATCTTCTGTTTTGATTCCTACGGAAGTGTTACTACTGGAAACCATATGTGTCCATTCAGCTAGAGCATCCCAGTTATCTAAATCGAAGTTCATCCCACAAGTTACACGAACTCCCGGATGCCATCCAAAATCAGGATTGAGTACTTTTCCTTTTTGAGGAGGAGCTTCTGCACTTAAAACTCCCGAATCTAAGGAGTTTGTAACTATTCCAAAAGAAAGACCGTCTACCTTATTCTGCCAGAATAAAAAATCGAAGGAAAAGAAAGGATTCCAAGTAGAGTGCGTGCCATATTGATCTGGCGCGTTATAATCTCCTATCCTTCGAAAATCTTGGGCTGAGCGATTCTTTTCTATTTGCGTATTTCCTTGGGAATTATCACGATTTTTTAGCTCATACCTAGCAGCTGAAACAGAAGAGGTGGCAAATAACATCAATAATCCCATTTTTAATACTTTCCTAAAATGCACATTCATTCTTCCCCCTTAAGATAAGGTTTTTCTTTGGTTATATATTTCTAGCAAAGTTTTATTTCAAAGGGAAAACTACACTTACCTGAGAAAATAAATCAAGAGAGGGAAATAGCTAGTTTATCAGGGAGGATCAGATTTTTAAGAGAAAACAGCGCAAACATTCCCTAATAGCTTGATAGATTAGGAAAACTAAACTATTGCATAAATAACGGAGAAATTTTATAACGCGGCAAGATTATGACGCGTTTTTTAGGGGCTATTCTCTTTATGACTACTTCCGTTTTTTCTGGGTCTGTCTTTTTGGTAAATGACTCTCCCTTTACTTTGGAAGCAGAAATCTATGCAGCAAACGGGATTCTTTTAGGAAAAGAAAAGCTAAAACCAGGACAGAACCTAAACTCTTCCCTAGATCCTACTTCCTTGGAGGTTCCCCAAGATTCTCCGATTTCTCTGACTCCTTACTCGATTATTTGGCGGTGTGAAAGTGGGGGGTTTTATTCTGTTGCCTCTTCTGTTTTACCGGGAGCCTTGGTGCAGGCAACTCAGGGAACAGGCAACTTGTATTGCACTCCGAAAAAAACAGAAAAATCTTAGGTTGAAGGTTTTCCCTGGAGATACTTCAATTTTTTTAGCAACACCCCCGTTTTCTCATCAAATAAAGCCGCTTCTCCTTCTCCTTTTATTACTTCACAAAAAGGCATGTTTTCTCCTTTTTTGTAATATTTTCCCGAAATGAGAATATCATTTTCATACTCTTCTAGATACATGAGCTCTCCTGTATAGTACCAGACGCAGTAGGGACCTTGTTTTTTGTTTCGAAAAAGCTCTTTTTGAGAGGCGATTTGCCCATTAGGATACCAGGTCTTTGCTACTCCTTGTAACAATCCTTTTTCCCAGAGAAAAGAAAATTTGGGAACTTTTTCTTCTCGTCCTTCTGTTTCTTCTTTACTATAAAAGTAGAGCTCTTCTCCATGCTTTTTCCCCTCTTTCAGAAAATGTTGCCCCATAATTTCGCCTTTTTTATCGAAAAGAACCACCTTTCCTCGGACTGCTCCAGCTTGGTATTCTATTTTCTGTTTAGGAATCTCTTTGTCATATATAATCTTATATCCATTTCCTTCCTGAATCTCAGAAAGTAAATTTCCCTCAGTGTCGTAGTAAACAGCCCTTTGTAAAGAGCCTTTTTGGTAATTTTCTAAAGAAGATACAATTTGGTTTGTGAAATAGCAGATAGCCGTTCCTTGTAGAAAGCCTTCTTGGTAAAAATAATGGCAGAGTAAACTTCCATCGAAGCGATACTCACGAAAATCCCCTTCTAAGTGGCCCTTTTTGTAAGAAGCTTCCCTTTTTAAACAGCCATCGGGATAGTAGTAAGTAGCTTTTCCCTCTAAACTTCCCTTTTCATAAGGAATCTTTGCCAAGGCAATACCCTCTTCTGTCCAAACTGTGCAGAGTCCATCAAAAGACCAATTTTTTTGTGCAGAAGAGGAAAGATTAGCGGATCCAGAGCAGACAGAGGCCTCTATTTTTATTTTTCCTGAAGGGAACCATTCTCTATATCTTCCCCTGGCTCTACCATCTAAGACCTCTAGGTACTGCCAAATTTGTCCATTTTGATGATACGTAGTAAAATAAGAAGGAGTATTTCCCTCTTTGGTTTTTCCATAAGTTCTTACAACTTGCTTGTAAGGTTGCGGTGTTAAAAAGTCAGTCGATTTCCATTTTTCCAGCTTTTCTGGATCATTGATCATCTCAGAAAGACCATTTTGATCTACCGTCTGAAGGCATATCAAAGATTCATCTTTTTCCCCTTTCCAAAAACAGCTGCTGGTAAAAAGAAGAAGAAAAAAGCAAAAGAGTTTCATGGAGCACTCCGTTCTATGAGTTCAAGATATAGCAGAAAGCAAGAGTCTTGTTTTTTTAGATCAAAGTAAGTGATGAGGTAATCAGGAGATTTTTCTTCAAAGGAAAAAGAGCCTATTTCTACCTTCTCTAAAAAGCAAAGTAGTCTTTCTAATCCTGTCTTATCTGTTTTGATCTGTTTTCCCAATTTATAAAAAGTTTCTAAAAAAAGGGGAGAGATATTCTTTTTTTGTTCTTCAAAAAAAGGCCCTTGTTCGTTTTCTTTTCCATTTTTGTAAAAAAGAGGATGCTCTTTGGGAAAAGAAAACGTAGATTTTTCTGGAGAAAGGGCAAAAGTAGAAAGATCTTTTAATGAAAACTGAGAAGAAGCTTTTTCAAGCCGTTTTTTCATCAAGAAAAGGCCTAACCTATTCTCTCTAGTTCTTTCTGCTTTTTCTATGACCTGCTCTAGCTGATTTTTCAAAGCACGTAAATCCCTTTTTTTTTGCCATACAAAGCCTTGTAAAAAAAGAAAGAGAATAAAAAAGAACAGGTAGAGAAAATAGCGCTTTTTAGAAAAATAAAAAAAAGAGCCGAGGGCTTTTCTCATTGTAAAGCCCCCTTTTTGAGAGAAAAAGATACTTCATAAAAATTTTTCTCTTGTTTCCAGGTAAAATCTTTTTTTTGATCTACAAGGGGATTATTCTGGGATAGGGACTCTAAAAAAGCATGCCATAAAACAGCAGAGGCAATTTTTAACCGGAGCTTTATAAAAACTTGGTAGGGATCTTGGGGTTTTTGTAAAAAGGGATATTTTTCTAATCGGTATTCTATTTTGTCTATTTCAATCTCCTGGGATTGTAAGAGGGGATTATGAGAAAGCCAGTGTAAAAAGGAGGAAACGGTAGGAGAAGAAATTCCTATTTTTTTGTAAAAATCCTCTTTTTCTATTTGCTGCTCCCAGCTTTCTATTTTTTCTCTCAAAGAGCCCTCCAAGGCTTTTTTTTCGAAAGGAATAGATTCCTCAGAATAAGCCGCTTGGAACCTTTTTTCTAGGATCTCTTTTTCTTTTCTTAGCTCTTTTTTTTGCTCCCCCCAGAAAACAAGCCCCAGCCCCCAGAAAAAACTGAGGAGAAAAAAAGCATAAAACCCTATTTTTTTCAAAAAAGAAGAAGAGACCCACTCATTTTTTCGAAATTGGATAGAAGCGGTCTCTTTCGATAAAGAGCTCATAGCAAGGCCAATGGCGATAGCATAAGGTAAAGTGGGTTCATTTTTTTCTTCCGCTTCTAAAAAATTTTCTACATATTCAGAACAGATTTCAAAAAACCAGCTTTTAAACGCTTTTGTATTTCCTGTAAAAAAAAGGGGGAGCTTTTTTTCCGTCTTTAAAGAGCAAAAACATCTTCTGATGTCTCTTTTTTTCTCCTCTTCTCCCTTTTTTTTGAAAAACTCTCGCATCTGATTCTCTCCCCAGTCTAGGGAAAAGCAATGAAAAGGAAGATTTTTTTTCATCCATACTAAGGTAATGCGATCTTGCCCCAGATGCAAAATATAGCTTTCTGATATAGAGGGAAAAAGGGATCTGGTATAGTGCACTAGAGCTAGACTGTGGAAGGAGATTTTTTCTGGTTCTAAATTGTATTTTTCCCAAGAGAATAAATGATTTTTTATCGAAGATTTACTAGTGATAAACAGGTTTATTTCCCCCTTTTTATGAGAGGAGAAAAGAGGGGCATAAAGGTAGCTTTTCGGTTTTAAAAAAAAGGTAGATTCTATTTGAAATCCCAAGGTTTTTTCCCCTTCTTTTGGGGAAAGATTAGGTAAGTAAAGGGATGTATGCAAAACTTGATCTAGCCCGGAAGCAAAGGGAGTTCTCTTAAAAAACTTTCTGTAAAGCCGTTTTACATTAACTTCTGAAGTGCTCCAAGATTCGAGCTTTTCAATTTCAAAGTGGTTCTTTTTTTTTCTGACTTGAGCTAGAAAAAAAGAACTCTCTGTTTTTTCTACTCCTACAAAGCGCATGAATTCCCCCGAAAAGAAGGGATCATTTTAGCTTTTTATCAGGATTAATGCAAAAGAGCTATAGCGAAAAATAGAAAATAAAGGTCTTTTTCTGTATTTTCTAGGGTATGATTCTTGTCTCCCTGATCCGTTTTTTCTATGTAACCTATTCTTTAATGCTGTTTATACGAATACTGGGTTCTTGGTTTCCCGAATGGGAATCTACTTCTTTTATGCGCTTTATTTGGATCTATACAGAGCCGTATCTTTCTCTTTTTCGAAGACTCATCCCTCCAATAGGGGGAACTTTGGATATTAGTCCTATTTTAGCCTTTTTTGTGTTAGGTATCTTAGAGAAGATTCTTTTAAGGCTCGTTTTATGAGGGGCTATCTCTCTCCTTTTTTTTTGAAAGGCAAAAAATTTCCCAGTAATCTCTTTTATGCTCCTCTAGCGGGTTTTACCGATTTTCCTTATAGGAAAATGGGGGCTTTTTACAAACCGGGTCTTCAGTTTTGCGAAATGGTTAAGATGGAGCCGTTGGTCAGAGGAGATAAAAACACCTTGAAAATTTTGCATTTTGAAGAGTCTATGAGACCTATAGGAGCGCAAATTTGTGGGAGTCAGCTTTCTTTGGCAAGGAAAAGTGCTCGCATCATTGAAGATTTGGGCTTTGATTGGCTCGACTTAAATTGTGGTTGTCCCGTAGATCGAATTACTAAAGATGGAAGCGGTTCTGGTATGTTAAAAAATCCAGAAAGAATAGCAGAGATGATCGCGGAACTGGTTTCTGAAGTATCTATCCCCGTTTCTTTAAAGATTCGCTCAGGTTGGGATGAGAGAAACATAAATGCCCCTCTTGTTACCGCTTTAGCAGAAAAAGCGGGAGCAGCGTTAATCGGAATTCATGGAAGAACACGAGAACAAGCTTATCGGGGTTTTTCAGATCGTGCTATTATTAAAGAGTGTAAAAAAGTGGCCAAAACCATAAAGGTATTTGGAAATGGAGATTTATTTAAAGCGCAAGACATAAAGGATATGTTTGAACAAACACTTTGTGATGGGGTTTTGATTTCAAGGGGAACTATGGGACAGCCTTGGATAGCCCAAGAAGTACAAGATTTTTATGAAGGAAAGAATCTTGGTTGGAATAACCAAGCTCTACGGAAGAAAGCTCTTTTAAAGCATTTTTCTTATATTGTGTCTTTTTATCCAGAAGTAAAAGCCCTTTTAGAGCTTAGAAAAATAGGCTGTTTGTACGTAAGAGATTTTTCAGGAGTAAAAGCTTTTAGGAGAAAATTTCATGCTGCACAAAGCCTTGCTGAAATGTCTCAAATCATTGAAGAAGTGCCTGTTTAATTTTCTTTTGCCATCTTCTCAAAGATTTTTTGGAGTCTTTTTTGCTCTTTTAAAGATTCACAAGAAGGTTTTTTCTCTTCCTTTTTAGCCTTTTTTTGGGAGAAAACCTTTTGTAAGAAAAAAGAAAGGGACCAAACGTTTACTCCCAGATTTTTGCAGCTTTGTGCTAATTTTTTGTCAGAGGTTATCACCGTATAAGCCACTTCGTTTTTTCGTCCATAGAGTTTTTCCAAAATATAATCATCAGCGCTCATACCCTTAGGGGAAAATTCCACTTTGACTGATTCGACATAAGCTGTCTCAGGTAAGGCCATCTCTGAGCTACCATCAAAGATAATCCAGATAGGGCCCTTTAAAAGAGGCGCTATGTCCAGTACTAAAGAAAGAGTTTCTTCTCTTTTCTTGTGTGTAGGGGAAGGGTTGTTTAGTAAAAAAAATAGCAGGTTATATCCATCTATCAGGTAGAAGGACATTAATGAAATGTCTCTAGAAAAGAGAAAATTTTATCCAGTGCTTTTCTCCTATGAGAAATACGATTCTTGATAGATTCTTCTAGCTCTGCAAAGGTTTTACTGTATTCGTACTTTACAAAAAGAGGGTCATATCCAAATCCTCCTCCCCCTTTTTCTTGGGCAAGAATCTTTCCTTCACAAATTGCCTCAACAGATTTTACCACTTTCTCAGGAGAGGCAATAGAGATGGCACAAACATAATAAGCCGCTCGATCTTCTTCTTTTAAATGAATCATTTCATGAAGAAGTTTTTTTCGATTTTCTGCATCGCTAGCTTTTTCTCCTGCAAACCTAGCTGAGAACACGCCTGGTTTTCCATGTAAAGCTGGAACTACAAGCCCTGAGTCATCTGCTATAGCCCAACAATTTAAAGCCTTTGCAGCATGAAGTGCTTTTTCTTTGGCAATTTCTTCAAAAGAATTTCCCTCTTCTGCAATGGGCGTATAATGAGGAAAATCGAGGAGAGATAAAAGATCCAGATGTCTCAAGGGGGATAAAATGGAGCGAAATTCTCGAACCTTATGTAAGTTCTTACTTGCAATGACAAAAGATTTGGTTTTTTCCAAAACACCCATTCTCTCTAACACACGTTTGCTTTTTTACCATACAAAATTTTCAATATAGTGAAAATTTATTTCTGCTCCAAGGCACTGAAGATCTCTTTTACTACAAAAGAATCTCCTTGGAAGGTAAAGGAATCCCCCCTTTTTTTTCCCTTCATAGCTTGCGCAAATTTGGATTGAAAAGAAAGGATATTTTTTTCTGGATTCGCATCCCAGGGCCCTAAAAGGGTGTAGGAAACCCTCTCTCCCTTCTGATTTTCACAAATGACCCTAGAGCCAACCTGAACTTCTTCCAAAGAGATATCTTCTCTTCTCAAAATTTTAGCTTGGTTCAAAAGCTCAGACAAAAAACGGGCCTCTGATTGAAGGCGATCTCTTTTTTCCAAAGCAGCTTTGTATTCTGCGTTTTCCCTTAAATCTCCATAGGATCTAGCTTCTTCAATTTCCTTAGCGTTTTGAACTGCCTCAGAAGAGGTAATGTGTTCTAGGCGTTTTTTTGCTTTTTCATATCCTTCTTCCGTAGTCCAAATGACATCTTCTTCTACTTCTTCTTTTGAAAGAGAAGGGTGTTCTACTTCCGCCAAAGAATGAAGGATTTTCAAATCAGAATCGGTAAACCATTCACATTTAGTAGAGAGAAGTAAATATTCTTTAGCCTCTTCTAAGGAAGAGTTTTTCAAGAAGTCTCGAACGATCTTATATCGACGACCTGTTAAAGTAGAAGTCATTTTCTTAGCCAAGTTCTTATACTGCTCTTTCCCATTTAGGTGGGCAAGTAAGATTAAAAAAGCTTCGAAAAAAGGGTTTTTTTCCTGTTCTTTTTGGATAAAGGGAAGAGCTCCTTCTAAAACTTTTTGGAAACACCATACTAAAGCCTCAGGATAGGAAGAAGGGGTTTTTACCAGAACAAAAAGTCTTTCTTTGAGCAATTCAGGTACTTTTTTTTCTAGCTCAGAAAAAATATAATCACGGACTAAGTTAGGTTCTACTTCTAGCAAAAGATCCAGAAAGAAAGAGGGCCATTTTTCCTCTTGTTTTTGCACTATTTGAAGCACTTTCTTTTTGAAAGAAAGGATAGAAATCTCCCCCAGCATACTTTTCACAAGAGAAAGATCTTGTAAAAGAGAATACAGCTCTTCCTTATGTCCCTTCTTTCCTTTTATTTCTTCCAAGAAAAACAGAACTTGTAGTCTATGTACTGCTTTCAGATCAGTAGAAGCTAGTATCTCCTCTAATTTTTGTTCCAAGGATTTTTTGAAGTCTTGGTTTTTTAGTGTTTCAGAAAAATCTCTTAAGAAAGTGTAAACCATCTGGATTGTATCTTCTATTGAGGGTTTTTTCTCTAAGGCTTTATAGAAAAGAACTTCATGAGGCAACTCTTGTTCTCTTAAAAAGAAAGATCCTTTGCTTTCCTTGGGAGAATGTATCTTTGTGTCCTTCTTCAGTTTAGCTCTTACGTTTTGCCACCATCGGTTCCATTCCTTTTCAGGGATAACCAGCTCACAGAGCTCCTCCTTTATCTCTTGCGCTGTTTTAGGACCTAAGTCTTGTAAAAGAAGTTGGATGATATGAACAGGATTTTCTTTTGCTTCCTTTTCTAAGTTATCGGGATCGCCAAATCTTCTTGCTAGAAAGTGAGTTTTTGCAAGAGGAACTAATGTATGGAAAGCATTTTTGAAGGAGAGATGTTTAATTCCCACTACGAGATCACATTCTAAGGCAATTTCTTCTCTTACAAAGGAAAAATCAATAATTTCAGAACAGCCCCAGCCTGCCTTGTGGAAGACAAAATTTCCCTTTTTCAAATGGTTTAAAAGCTCAAAATTTCGAATTGAGCCTTGAAAAGAAAGGGGGCCTTTTAACCCTACTAGCTTCAATTTTTCCTGAAATAAAGGATCTTCTTCTCCGCCTTGGGAGATGTAGGAAAGGGCTACTTCATAAAGGCGTTCTGTATTGGTAACCTGGATATCTAAAATTAGTTTTAAAATCTCTTTGGATTCGAATCGGTCCTGAATTTTTTCCCATAACAATAGCCCTTTTTCTACGTGATGTCCGAAAGATTGGGCTAGCTTCGAGTTTTTTGCCTTATCCAAAATTTGAAAAAATTCTTTATAGTCCACTTCGTCACAATAACAGTACTCTTCCCAGAGCCTTAAAAACCCAGGGTAATCTTCTTTCTCTATTCTTTCTTCAAACTCTTTTAAATAGGCCATCTTAGGTTAAATCCTTTTTATCAAAACTTGTCAAACACGCAAGAGAGTATAAAGATAGAACCTTTTCGAGGCAATTGAATCAAAATAGTTCTTGCGCTAGCTCTTTCTCTAGGTAAGGCAAAAAAGTAGACTAAATAGTCCAGTTTCTTGCGAAAAAATAATCTCTAGAAGCTTTTGTTTTAAGTGTGACAACATAGGTACTGTTACTATCTTCGTTTTTGTGCGCTTGAAAAGTCATGCAGTTTATTTTTTTCTTTGTCCTTTTGTTTTGTAATCTGCTTTTTTCTATGGAAGAAGATCTTTTACTAGAAAATTTGAAGAAGGTAGAGGAAATTGATAAGAAACAAAAAGACCAACTACCTTTTCTCTATAACCATAACATGCAAGGAGGATACTTCAATATGCCCTCTGCCAGGCTTGCCAAAGCAGGACAGATAGGGTTAGGATTTTCTTCTCTTCCTCCTTATCACCTTTATGCGGCCGCTTTTTCTCTTTTTGATCACCTAGAATTTGTAGGGAATTATTGGATTTTTCGAGGGGTAGAGGAAAGGAATTTTGGAAAAGATGGATTTGGAGATGATGCAGAAAGATCGGCAAATGTGAAAGTAGCTCTTTTAAAAAGAGAAGATGGATTCAGAAATTTCCCAGAAATAGCTTTTGGTCTCAATGATTTTATTGGAACAAAAAGATTTTATTCTCTTTACGTAGTGGCTACACAATCTATTCTTCCTTGGAATTTAGAATTTAGCCTGGGTTGGGCCAAGGGAAGAATGCAGGGATGGTTTGCCGGCTTTGCCTGGTCTCCTTTTCGAAATAAGCACAAGCTTATAAAAGATATTACCTTTTCTGGGGAATATGATGTAAATAATTATCGATATCATACCCATGAACATCATAGAGGCAGAGAGGTAAAAAGTCGTATAAATGCTGGGGTTCACTACTCTTTATTTGACAGGGTGCATGTTTCCGTTTCTTCTTTAAGAGGTAAAGAAATAGCTGCTATGGCTTCTTTACATTACAATTTTGGTGATACAGAAGGGCTTTTTCCTAAAATCTATGATCCAGCTCCGTATACAGGACCTTTAGAGAATCAGGCCTTATCGCAAGTGCGTACTAAAGAAAAGCTTGCCAAACAATGGGTAGGAGTTTTTTCTGAGCAAGGATTTGATCTTGAATCTATGAAGTGGGTACCGGGAAAAAAGGAAGGGATTTGGATTCGAATCATTAACAATCGCTATCGGGAAGAAGAGGAGATTCGATTCCGTGTAGAAAATATCTTAGCCTCTTTAGTTCCTTCTAATGTTTCTTGGGTCACATTTGTTTTAGAAACAGAAGGAATTGAAGTACAACAGTACACATACACCAAGGAGTCGTTAAGTCGTTTTCGAGAAGAAGCAATAGGAAAATATGAACTTTCTTTGGTTTCCCCCATGAAAGAAGTGCAGATATCCCCTAGCTGCTATGATTCTTCTTTACTATACAAAAGAAAAAAATGGGTTTGGTCTTTTTTAGCAAGGCCTATGTTTCGTTCCTACTTTGGAAGCGCTAGAGGAAAATTTAAGTATGATGTCGGGCTTTTAGCAGGACCAGAAGGATATTTATGGAATAATATCTACTATAAGCTACAAGGCAGTTATACCATAAATTCCAGCTCCCAAAAAATAGGTTCTGTAGATCGATTGAATCCCTCTCAAATTCTAAACGTACGTACCGATACAATTTTGTATCATCAAGCAAATACGTTTCATGTGGACAAACTATTTGTTCAGAAAAGTTGGAACATGGGAAAGGGGTGGTTTTCCAGACTAGCTTTGGGTTATTTTGAAACCGCTTATGCGGGATGGGCAGGAGAGGTTCTTTATTACCCCACTAGAGCAAACTGGGCTTTAGGGCTGGAAACAGCCTCTCTTTTAAAAAGAAAGTATTCTGGTATGGCTTTTCAGTCAAAAATTCGAAAGATGGTGGGATTTCAACCTACTTATGTTCGTTACAGGGGCTTGCAATATTTTCTTAATTTTCACTACGAGTATCTCCCTTTAAGTGTGGATTTTAAGCTGAGTTTGGGACAGTTTTTAGCCAAAGATAAGGGATTTAAGCTAGAGTTGGGGAAGTTTTTCCCTTCGGGCCTTCGCATCTCTGTATGGTACACAGTTACTTCTGCCGTGGATGTTTTAAATGGGAGTCGATACTTTGATAAGGGGGTTGCCTTTTCTATGCCTCTCGATATTTTTATGAATAAAAGTAGCCAATCCAGGGTAGGATATGCTATGGCAGCCTGGTTAAGAGATGTGGGAGCCAAAGCGCAAACAGGAAAAGAGCTTTACCCTACCATACAAAGACAAAGACATAACCCAAGGGTTTCTTACTACTAACTAGTCTATTTTTGTAGGATACAATTGGACATTTCTCCTGTTTCTCTATATTTCCCTGTTGGAGTTTTTTATTAGGGAGAAGTTTTTAGCTAAGGTTAGTCTAAATAAGGAAGTATTTCTTCTACAGCATAGCTAAAAATGAGATCCGCTCCTGCTCTTTTAATGGATAAGATTGCTTCTAGGAAGGCTTCTGGATAGGGTAGTAATTTTTCTTCACAGGCCTTTTTTAACATAGCATACTCTCCACTTACCTGATAAGCAGCCACCGGAAGTAGGGTTTGTTTTTTGAGTTGGTAAATGATGTCTAAATAAAACCCAGCGGGTTTTACCATTAAAATGTCGGCTCCTTCTTTTTCATCTTCTAGGGCTTCTAAGAGAGACTCTCTCGTATTAGTATAGGGGATTTGGTAGCTTTTTTTGTCTTTTTGTAATTTGGAGTCTACAGCGGATCGGAAAGGAGCATAAAAACAAGAGGCATATTTGATACTGTAAGATAGAATACTTACTTTCTGGTATCCTTTTTGATCTAGTTTCCTTCGAATATAGCCAATTCTCCCATCCATCATGTCACTTGGAGCCAGGATGTCTGCTCCTTTTTCTGCATATAAAAGGGCCATTTTTCCCAGTAAAGAAACCGTAGTATCGTTTTCGACCTCTCCTTCAGTGTCTAAGATTCCGTCATGCCCATGGTTAGTATAAGGATCTAGCGCTATGTCTAAAACTAAGGTAAGATGGGGGAGTTCTCTTTTCAAAAGCTCTATAGCTCGAGGAATTAGTCCTTTTGGATTAAGTGCTTCTTCCCCTTTCTCCTTTTTTAAAGAAGAATCTATTTTGGGGAACAGAGCCACGGCTTGAATCCCCTTTTCAAAGAGAAAATGGGCTTTTTTTAGCAAAAGATCTAAAGAATGTACAAAAACGCTTGGAAAATAGGGGATGGGGTTTTCTTGCTTTTTTCCTTCTTGGATAAATAGGGGAGCTATGAAATCTTCTTTTCTTAAAGAAATTTCTCGTAGAAGAGAACGGATTGAGGGCGTTTTTCGATTTCTTCTTAATCTTCTTTGTAAAGATTGGAAATAAGCAGAGTCTTTTTCTTTCAAATTAAAGAACATTTTTGTTTTCCTTTTTCCAGTTGTTGTTTTAACCTTCTTAATAGCTAAATATATACATAGAAAGACAAAAGAAAAACTTTTTTAAAAAGGATTCGTTACATGAGTGGAAACTACGAGGAGTTTTCAGAAAGTCAAATAAAGATTTTAGAGCGTTATGTTACGAATATTTCTGGTAATGTGTTTGCTTTAAGAAACTTACCAGAGGTGATAAAAGGGGCTCTTTTTTCCAGATATTCTAGATCTACTTTAGGACTACGACTTCTCCTTTTAAAAGAATTTATTCTAAATGAAGATATGGCTTTTACTTCAATAACTGGAGATAACACTTCGGAAGAAGAAGCATCTTTAGAGCAAGCGGTTGCTATTAAAAAGGCACAAAGTTTTTATGATCGGATCTTAGATGGCTATGGAGATGATTCAATTGGGGAGCTAGGAGGCGCTCATTTAGCTATAGAAAACGTCTCTATGTTGGCTGCCAAGGTGCTAGAAGACGCTAGAATTGGGGGATCTCCGCTGGAAAAGTCAACGCGCTACATTTATTTTGATCAAAAGGTAAACGGGGAATATCTCTTCTACCAAGAGCCGGTTATCATGACTTCTGCTTATCGCGATCTTTATTTACAAACCTGTAATTTTCTTTTTGAAACCTACAGCAGACTTATCCCTCCCCTAACTGCCATGATCGAAAAAAATTTTCCCAGGGATCATTCTATATCTAAGATGGCCTATACGGCTTCTTTAAGAGCTAAGGTATTGGATTGTCTGAGGGGGCTTTTGCCTGCTTCTACTTTTACTAATATGGGGCTTTTTGGAAATGGGCGTTTTTTTGAAAGTTTGATTCAAAAGTTAAACGTTCACAATTTGGCAGAAATGCAAGACATAGGTAAGAAAGGGTACCAAGAATTGGAAAAAATCATTCCCTCTTTTGTAAGAAGAGCAGAGATTTCTCATAAACATCAGATTTGTTTTTCTCGCTTTTACGAAGAGATGCAGGCAGAAATAAAAAGAGCAGCGCAGCATCAGGCTAAGGAAGTAACAGGAGAAAAAAAACCGGGTATTTATCTCATTCGACACGAGCCAGAGGCTATATATAAAGTAGGAGCGGCTCTTTTATTTAGCCATACAAAAGGATCTTTGCAATCTTTAGAAAAGCTTTGCAGGCAGCTGCCTGAAGAAGAGTTCCTCATGCTTTTAGACACAGCCTGTTCTTTTAGGGAAAATAGGCGTCATAAGTCCCCCAGGGCTTTAGAGCACGCCACGTTTACTTTTGAGATTTTGTCAGATTTCGGAATTTATAGAGATTTACATCGTCATCGTATGCTTACCCAAGAAAGACAGCTTCTCTCTTGTGAGTATGGTTACTTTATTCCTCCTGAGATCTTGGGAACCGATTTGGAAAAGGAGTATGTTCATGCCATGGAAAAGGCAAAAGAGGCCTATAATGAAATAGTTACCGAGCTTCCTGAGGAGGCTCAGTATGTAGTTCCCATGGCATATAACATAAGATGGTATTTCCATGTGAACCTGCGTGCTTTGCAGTGGCTTTGTGAGCTCCGTTCTTCTCCTTCCGGACATCCTAATTACCGCTTTGTTGCTCAGGAAATGGCTCGTCAGGTTTGTCAAGTAGAGCCTCGTTTTGAAAGATTTTTTAAATTTGTAGACTTTGAAGGATATGAATTGGGAAGATTAGGTTCTGAAGTCCGCCAGACAGAAAAACTGCAAGAGTCTCCATAAAGATGGTTTTTTGTAAGAAAGTGCTCGGAGCCTCTCTTTTATTAACGGGTTCTTGTATAGGAGCTGGGATGCTTGCTCTTCCTATTTTGATAGGAATGGCAGGTTTTATACCTTCTTTAGGCTCTTTTTTTTTCGCTTGGGCTTTTATGACATTCACCGCATTTCTTATTTTGGAAATAAATCATTGGTTTACAGGTTCAGTTAATTTTATTTCCATGACGGAAAGCGTCCTAGGCAAATGGGGAAGAGATATAAGCGCTCTTTTGTATTTATTTTTGTTTTATGCCCTTTTGGTAAGCTACATTTCAGTAAGTGGGACGATTTTTTCTTATTTTTTGCCCTCTTTTTTATCAGCAAAGGTGCTCTCTTTTTTCTTCACTCTTTTTTTTGGTACATGTCTTTTTTGGGGTACGCGTACCGTGGATTTGGTTAATCGGTTTTTAATGGTGGGACTTTGCTTTTCTTATTTTTTTATGATCTTTTCTGGTCTTCCCAAAGTAGACATAGCTTATCTTTTTCATTCTTCTCCCCGTTATGTGACTCTTTCTCTTCCTGTCTTAGTAATCTCTTTTGGTTTTCATAACATGATTCCTACCTTAATGAGTTATTTAGACCATGACGTAAAAAAAATGAGGCAAGTTATATTAGGAGGCAGTATTTGCGTTTTAGTAACTTATCTCCTATGGACTGTTTTAGTGATGGGAATTATTCCCTTTTCAGGGGAAAAAGGAATCTTTGCGATTTTTACGCAAAAAAAGGAAGCTTCGGCAGCGATTTCTGAGGCTTTAGGAGGGACATGGGTTTCTCTAATGGTAAAGTCTTTTGCTTTCTTTGCCATTGTTACCTCTTTTTTAGCGCAAGCTTTGGGTCTTATGCATTTTATAGCAGATGGATTTCATAAAAGATTTAAGATACAAAGCAAAAGCTCTTTAGTGTTTTTAACGCTTTTTCCTCCTCTTCTTTTTGCTTTTAGTTATCCCCAGATATTCATCCAGGCTTTAAATTTTGCAGGAGGTATTTGTGCAGTTTTACTCTTTGGCATTTTTCCTATTTTAATGGTATGGCGAGGGAGATATCAAAAAAAGATCTCTTCTTATCGTATTTTTGGAGGAAAATTTTTTCTTGTATTAGCCGCTTTTTTTGCTCTTTTTGTATTTATTCAAGAAATTTATCAGCTTTTTTAATTTATGCGACTGGGACATTTTTTAGGGGCCATATTTTTAGTAGCAGGAACTTCTATTGGGGCAGGAATGCTGGCTTTGCCTGTGACTACTTCTCTAGCGGGATTTTTTCCTACGCTGTTTACCCTTTTTTTTAGCTGGCTTTATCTTACTACTACTGCTTTTATCTTATTGGAGGTGAATCTTGCTTTTGAAGGAAAGGTAAACTTAACTTCTCTTGCAGAAAAAACCTTAGGAAATTTGGGTAAGTTCCTTTGTTGGAGTGCTTATCTTCTTTTACTTTATTGTCTAACCGCTGCTTATTTAGCGGGAAGCGCCCCTTTTTTTTCGTTTCTTTTTTCTTATTTTGTTTCTACTCCCCTTTCTTCTGAGTTAGTCTCCTCTGGTTTTTTACTTCTTTTTGGGACTTGTGTGTATTTAGGAACTCGTTTTGTCGATCTTTTAAACCGGTTTTTTTTACTAGGGCTTTTGCTTTCTTATTTTTTTTTGATTTTTTTTCTTCCCTACCAGGTGCACAAAGATTTGTTATTTCACACAGATTATAAGGCTCTTTTTATAGGGGTTCCTGTAATGATTACCTCTTTCGGATTTCATATTGTGATTCCTTCTTTAACGCAATATTTGCATAGGAACAAAAAAAAACTAAGGTTAGCCCTTTTCTTAGGCAGCTTAATTCCTTTGTGTGTCTATTTTATCTGGGAATTTTTAGTTTTGGGAGTCGTTCCCTTACAAGGAGAAAATGGACTGCTACAGGCTTATCATAAAGCAGAGCCTGCCACGGTTTATATTGCCAAGACAGTAAAAAGTTCCTCGGTACAATTGGCTGCGCCTTTTTTCTCTTTTTTTGCCATTGTTACTTCTTTTTTAGGCGTTACTCTAAGTCTTTTTGATTTTTTATTGGATGGATTAAAGCTTACCAAGACAAGAGCGAATAGGATCAGAGTTTGGTGTTTTACGTTCATTCCTCCTTTATTTTTTGTGCTTTTTTATCAAAAAGCCTTTCTTTCTGCTTTGCAATATGCAGCTATTTTTGTGGTGATTTTGCTGGCCATTTTGCCAGCTCTTATGGCCTGGAATCTCCCCTCTCCTTTTTTTCAAAAGAAAAGAGGAAAGATCTTACTCTCTTTGGTGATTCTTATTTCTTTTTCGATCATTTTTTTCGATTTTTTACAAAAGTTTCTATAAATAGTTGCAATTAATTTTTTTTTTACAACAATGATAAAAAAAGCACAAAAGGAGCGCTTCTTATGAAACGTTGGGTTATGCTTCTCTTAGCTCTTCCTCTTTTACTGAGAGCAGAAGAGGAGAAGCTACAAAATCAATTAGCAGACTCGGGATCTTATCAGAGCAGAGGAGAGACTATGCGAAGAAAGTCTTCTTCTCCTTGTAGAGAAATTAATCCGAGTGCTTGGGGATGTCCTGGGAACGAGGGGATTTTTTTAAAAGCAGATTTTCTTTATTGGAGGGCCTCCGAAGATGATTTGATGTATGCACAAGTTTCAGAAGACAGTGTGAACACTTCTGGATATGCTTCTAACGCCAATTTTAGAACTTCTCGCGGAGTTTTAGTAAATATGAAAACAAACTGGGAACCTGCTTTTCGAGTGGGAACTGGCTGGAATACAAACTACGACTCTTGGGATGTAGGAATTGTGTATACTTGGTATAAAAATCGTTCTAGGGAGCAAGTTTCTTCTACTGTAACAGGACCTGTAGGTGGGATTCCTGCTAGCTGGACTGTAGTGGCTGCCTCAGATACGGTAGCAGGGACTTCTGCCAAAGCAGTGTGGAAGCTTCGTTTAGATGAAGGAAGTTTGGAATTAGGTAGAGCCTTCTATACGAGTAAATCTTTTTCTACGAGGCCCTTTTTGGGAGTAAAAATAGATCGACTCTATCGAAAAACAAAATTTCAATACGAAGGAACTACTTCAGGGGCGATTCAAAAGTATATAAATCTCAATCGGTTTTTGGGATATGGTCCTCAAATGGGAATTGGGATGGATTTTCATCTTCCCTATGGGTTAAGTGTAATGGGAAAAATGGGTTCTACCTTATTTTTTGGAGAAGGAAAACAAAAAATGCAGACCCTAGAGGATAATTTCATAGTAGGAAATGCTAGAGCTAGACCTTATTGGAAAATGATTCCACAGTTGCAAGTTAGTACAGGAATGAGCTGGGGAATGTGTACTTGCAATGAAACTTGTTACTATGAGTTTAGCGTAGCGTGGGAAGGTCTTTGCTTTTGGGGTGTTCCCAGGAACATGCCGCCTAATCCAGGTGCTTTTATGTTCATAGCAAAGGAACAGACTCTTTTCTTAAACGGCCTTACTTTAAACGCTAAGGTGGATTTTTAAGAGTAGTTTTTCAATCGGAGTAGGACGGATCAATCTGATAAGTCCTACTTTTTCTTTTTAGTAAAACGGTTTCTATCTACTTCGGATAAATATTTTTTTCTCAGGCGAATTACTTCAGGGGTAATCTCTATGAGTTCATCCTCATTGATATAGCATATAGCTTCTTCTAGATTAAATTTATGAGGGGGTTTTAGAAGGATATTTTCGTCAGAACCTGCAGCTCTTACATTGGTAAGTTGTTTGGCTTTGGTGATATTTACCATCAGATCATTATCTCTACTATGCTCCCCTACAATCATTCCCTCGTATACTTCCTCTCCGGGTGCCTGAAATAGTCTTCCTCTATCTTCCAGAGTAAAGCAGGCGTACCCATTTGTCTTTCCTTTACACATAGAGATTAATACTCCTTTTGGTCTAGCGGGAATTTCCCCTTTAAAGTCCTCGTAGGAGTCAAAAAGATATGTCATGATACCAAGACCTCTAGTAGTGGTTAGAAATTCACTTCGATATCCCATAATGCCCCGGGTAGGGATTAAAAACTCGATATGAGATATTTTGTGCTCATCTACTTCTAGTTTTTGCATCTCTCCCCTTTTTTTGGATAGATGCTCGATTACGGCTCCAGAATACTCTTCTGGAACTTCTATATGTACTCTGGAGATAGGTTCTTGTTTTTTTCCTTCTACCATTTTTAAGATTACCTGGGGTTTTGAAACACAAAACTCAAAACCCTCTCTTCTCATAGCTTCTAAAAGGATAGCTAAATGAAGCTCTCCCCTTCCAGAGACAGTAATTTTGGATTGGTCTGCTTCTGGCTCTGTTATGAGATAAGTGAGATTGGCTTTTTTTTCTGCTAGTAAGCGGTCTCGAATTTTGTTCATTGTTACATGCTTTCCGCTTCTTCCTACAAAAGGACCATCATTTACTAAAATATCAATAGAAACTGTAGGCTCTTCTACTAAAATAGGAGGCAAAAAGCGAACTGTTTCAGGATCAGAAAGAGTATCGCCTATCATAGCCTCTAGCGCGCCAGATAGGAGGACAATATCACCTGCTCCCGCTTCTTCTAAGTTTTGCTTTTGTAGGCCTAAAAAACCTTCTATTTTAGTAACCTGGATTTTTGTTACATTTTGTTCCTTGTCAGCATGAGCCAGAAGCATGCCTTTTTTTACTATTCCTTCTAAAATACGACCACAAACTTGTCTTCCTAAAAAGTCATCGTAGTAAATAGAGACGCTTTGCATTAAAAAAGGAGCTTCTAAGTTACCTTCGGGGCTAGGAACATTGGAAATAATTAGATCAAAAAGAGGCGCTAAATCTTTTCTTTCCTCTTGTAAATCTCTAATAGCAAACCCTTGTAAAGCCGAAGCATAACAGTAGGAGAAATCAAGCTGTTCATCTTTGGCTCCCAGTTCTACGAAAAGATCAAAAGTTTCATTCAAGACTCTATCTGGATCTGCATTTGGTCTGTCGATTTTATTAATTACCACAATTGGGCATAGTCCCATCTTCAAAGCTTTAGAAAGAACAAATCTTGTTTGAGGCATAGGGCCATCTTGAGCATCTACAATTAGAAGAACCGAATTTACCATACCTAGGGTTCTTTCCACTTCCCCTGCAAAATCGGCATGGCCTGGCGTATCTATGATATTGACTTTATAATCTTCGTAGTAAATGGAGGTATGTTTGGCAAAGATAGTAATTCCCCTTTCTTGCTCTTGGTCATAAGAGTCCATGACTCTCTCTGGAATTATTTGGTGTTTTTGAAAAACGTTAGCCTGCTTTAAGAGTTCGTTTAAAAGGGTCGTTTTTCCGTGGTCAATATGGGCGATGATAGCGATATTTCTAATTTTCTTAGGTAAAAACATAAAATTCTCTTTTAGAAGGTGTTAAAAATCGAGATAGCTCCATGTTAACGCAAAAGCGAGTTTTCTATCTTGGTTTTTCTGAAAAAGGCTCCGAGAGAGTTCTCTGGAGATAAAGGGTTAAATTTTTCTCTTTAGTAGAGAATTTTTTAATTTTTCGATAATTAAGGCTTGTACTTCTTCCTTTTTTTCGGCAGGAGTCAAATCGTATTCTTTTATTTTGAGCCAAGAGTTTGGATTTAGGGTATCCTCTGTTATCAACAGCCTTAGTTGAGGATGGATATATATTTCCCCATGAATTTCTACGTATCTCATAGGGGAAAAATTCTGGATTAATTCAGAGCTCTTTGCTTGCCAAAGAGGAGAACTAAATCCCATGCATAGAAAGCTATATTCGTCCAGATAATGATAATTAGAGCGATCAAAAAACTGGAGAAGAAGCCCTTGGTTCAAGTCAAAAATTGCTTCTGCGCGCGAAAAAATCTCTTCCGCGGCGTCTTTACAAAAGCCGTGGTCCTCTAAAAATTTTTTGAGTTCTGTCAGAAGAAATACTTCCGTATCTTCACTGATGGATTTTCCCTCTAAAAATATCTGTAGAGTGCTTTCCGTAGGGATAGAAAAGTTACTAAATAGGGATAAATTTAGAGAGACCAAGGAATCTCTTTGCCAAGGGACTGTGTCACTGATAGGAAAGCGCATATTGGCTATAAGCTCTATCTCTTCCAGAGATAAATCTTCTAGGTAGGGAGCCATAAGAACTGGATCAAACCGTTTTTTCAGCCACTCTTGTACTTTTGAGATGCCTACAAGGCTTGATAAAAACCTCTCCGCTTCCTCCTTAGAAATCTTCGAGTCTTTGTCAGAATAGAAAATTAGAGATTCAAATAGGGTCTCTATTTTTTCCTCTGTCAGGTCTTCTAGGAGTTCTTCCTTTTGATGAATCACTCTAAAAAAATCTAAGGAGATAAATTTTTTCTTTTGTTCCAGAGTAGCAAAATCTCTTTTCTCTCTACATTTCCCTAAAAAATCCCGAATATTCTGTATATCTTCGCTATTTTTTTGGGGAGCTCTCAAAAAATAAAAATCCTCGGGGCAGTTGAAAAGCTTTCCTTCAAGGATGAGGGCCTGCTTGATAATCTCTTGGAAGACCCAATGCCTCATGGTTGTAGCATGATACCCGAAAAACCCTTCTTTTTCTTCGGATAGGATCTTTTGGAAAAGAGGAGAAAAAACCTCTTTATGGAGGGGGTTTTGCTGCTTTTCCAAGGCAGTCTGAATTTTTGTTAAAGGAAATTCTTCTAAAAACTGATTTGTTATAGATCCCCTTTTTTTCTCCTTTTCTACGGTACAAAGGGTTTTATTGGGTTGTGAAAAACCCAGAAAAGCACTAGCAAAGATGAACAGGAGAAAAACCCTCATAGAGCAGTGATTCTAGGTTGCCTAGAGGTTAATGAGCAAGTATCTATTTTTCTTGAAAGTGGAGTAGTTTATTTTCTTCCTCTGGGATGAAACGATTTATTGTAGTACACTCCGGGGTTATGCATTTTACTCTACAATCCTCTTTTGCTCCTTCTGCAGATCAGCCGGAAGCTATTGAAAAACTCGTAAAGGGAGTTTTAGCAAACCGAAAAGCCCAAGTTCTTCTGGGGGTAACAGGTTCTGGAAAAACCTTTACTATGGCAAATATTATCCAAAAACTACAAAGGCCTACCCTTGTTTTAGCGCATAATAAAACATTAGCCGCTCAGCTCTATCAGGAATTCAAAGGGTTTTTTCCTGATAATGCTGTTGAGTATTTTGTCTCTTATTACGATTATTACCAACCAGAAGCGTACATAGCTAGAACAGATACCTATATCGAAAAAGACATGGCTATCAACGAAAGAATTGAAAGGATGCGGCTTTCTGCTACGAGGTCTTTATTAGAAAGAGAAGATGTGATCATTGTGGCTTCTATCTCCTGCATTTATGGCTTGGGAGTGCCTGAATATTATGCGCAGATGCAGCTTTTTCTAAAAATAGGGCAAAGTATTTCCCGGGAAGAGCTTTTGTTTCATTTAGTAGAAATGCACTATACGAGAAACGATTATGAGCTTTCTCGGGGAAATTTTCGAGTAAGAGGAGAAGTGTTAGATATTGCCCCTGCTTATGAAGAAGATCTTGCCTATAGACTGGAGTTTTTTGGAGAAGAAGTAGAATCGATAAGTCAAATGGATCCTTTAACAGGAAAGCTGGTTCGAAAATTGGACTCTCTTGTGATCTATCCTGGCTCTCATTATGTTACTCCTGAGCAAGTAAGGCAGCAGGCCCTTATCACCATAAAAGAGGAGCTAGAAGAAAGATCTACCTTTTTTCAAAAAGAAGATAAATTCTTAGAAAGACAGCGAATTCTAGAAAGGACTAAACATGACTTGGTCATGATTCAAGAAATAGGCTTTTGTAAGGGTATCGAAAATTACTCGAGACATTTTTCTAAAAGATCTGTAGGGGCTCCTCCTCCTTGTTTATTGGAGTATTTTCCAAAGGATTTTTTGTTTTTTATTGATGAATCTCATCAAACTCTTCCTCAAATGCATGCGATGTATAATGGAGACCGATCTAGAAAGTCTGCCTTGGTAGAATATGGGTTTCGGCTTCCTTCTGCTTTAGATAATCGTCCTTTAAAATTTGAAGAAGCCTACACCCATTTTCATAAAGTGATCTATGTCTCTGCCACACCAGGGCCTTGGGAAATTGAAGAGTCTGGAGGAGAAATCATACAACAAATCATTCGCCCTACGGGCCTTTTAGATCCAGAAATTGAAGTAAGACCTATTGAATCGCAAGTGGAAAATGCGTTAGAGGAAATTCAAAAAGAGACGGAAAAAGGAAGAAAAGTTTTTGTTACCACTCTTACCAAGAAGTTAGCAGAAGATTTAGCAAAATACTTGAGCGATCTACAGATAAAGGCAAAATATATGCATTCTGATGTGGATACTTTGGAAAGAATGCATCTTTTAAAGGAACTGAGAAAAGGAGAATTGGATGTTTTGGTAGGGATCAATCTCCTCCGTGAAGGACTCGATATTCCAGAGGTTTCTTTAGTAGTGATTTTAGATGCAGATAAGGAAGGATTTTTACGAAGTGAAACTGCTTTAATCCAGACCTGTGGAAGAGCAGCCCGTAACGAGTATGGAAGAGTGATTATGTATGCGGATAAAAAAACCAAATCTATAGAAAACTGTATTCGCCTTACCCAAGATAGGCGAAAGAAACAGATGGAGTATAATCAGATTCATGGAATTGTTCCCAGGACAGTTTCTAAAAGTATAGCTCAATCCTTAGAAGAAACCTTTGGAATCAAAGAAAAAAAGGAAGAGGCTAAAGCGGATTTACCTTTAGAGGAAGTAGACCAGGAAATTCTGAAGAAGAAGATTCAAGAATGTGAAAAAGAAATGAAAAAGGCAGCAAAAGAAAGGCGCTTTGAAGAGGCGGCTCATTTTCGAGATTTGATGCGACTTTATCAGAAAAGAGAAATGGAAATCCTTTAGGTGAGAAAAAACTCTTTTGGTATGCTTCTTCTCTTATGTTCTCTTTTACAAAATCCCCTTTTTTTCAGATTCTTTTTCAAGATAAGAAAAAAAATGCCACTCTCTTCTTTGGCTTTTTTTTTCTTCATTTTTTTGCGGCCCTCCTAGAAGGGTTTTCTTTTACATTTCTTGTAATAGCTTTAACTTCTTTAGAAAAAGAGGTAGTTCTTTTTCTTCCCCAAAAGCTTCTTGTTTTTTTTCCTATCCTAAAAGGACTTAGTCAAGCACAGGCTTTTCGGTTTTTTACTATTTTTGCCATTTTGATGCAGGTACTTCGAAGTAGCTTTTGTTTTTTAGGACAATTTTGCTTGACCAAATTAAGTATCAAAGTGCAGTGCGAGGTACAAAAAAAGATCTATGAGCAAATTTTTCAATTTAGCTTCTCTCAGGTAAGTCGGTATAAGATCGGAGATTTGGTAGAATATACCTCCTCCCCCTCCAACATGATGCCCCATTTTACAGAGGCTTGCAATCAGGTTTTGATCTCTTTTTTTACTTCTGTGGTTCTCTCTTTTTTACTTTTTTGGATTTCATGGCCTTTAACTTGTCTAGTCTTTGGCTCGTTTGCTTTTCTCTTTTTTCTTCAGAAAAAAGTAGTAAAAAAAGTTTCCGAAACCTCCCAAAAATTGATTGAACTGCAAGCCAATTTTACAAAAAATGCCGTCCAAAATTTACAAGCATTGAGGCTGATTTTCACATTCAACCGTCATAAAAAAGCGAGAGAAAACATTTATGAGAGTATTTTCCGTATTGGGAAAGTTACTAAAAAACAGACGCTTTTGGTTCACTCCTTAGTTCCCTTCAATGAAATGATGGGGGTAATTCTTGTGGGGGTTTGTTTACTATTGGGTCCTTTTTTCTTGATAGGAAATACCACTTTACCTGTATTGCTCTCCTTTTTAAGCATTACTTATAGATTAAGTTCCAGAACGCAGATTTTAGCAGTTTATGCGGCGGGTTTAGCAAAACATACGGGGTTCATAGGAAGAGTAAATGAGATTTTACAAAGGGAAGACAAAGAATTTTCTACAGAAAAAAAAGGAGTTTTATCTCCTTTTGAAGAAAAGATGGAATTTCAAAAGGTTTCTTTGCGCTATGCAGAAAAAAAAGCCTATGTTTTACGTGATATTTCTTTCTCCTTGTGCAAAGGAGAAACCTTGGCTTTAGTAGGTCCTTCTGGAGCAGGTAAATCTTCCATCTTAGATATGATTGTTCGCCTTTACTCTCCTTCTGTGGGACAGATTTTAGTAGATGAAAAACCTTTAGAAGAAAGAGACATCTCTCAATGGAGAGGTAAGTTAGGAGTTGTTTCTCAGGATACCTTTATTTTCAACGAAACCATTGCGCAAAATATTTTGTTTGGAAAATTAGAAGCTACTCAAGAAGAAGTGGAAGAAGCAGCAAAAATAGCGGGAGCTTTAGGATTTATTGAAAAACTTCCTCATAAATGGGAGACTATTCTGGGAGAAAGAGGGTATTTACTTTCTGGAGGAGAAAGGCAAAGGATTGCTTTAGCAAGGGCTATTTTGCGAAAGCCAGAAATTTTAATCTTGGATGAAGCGACATCTAACTTAGATAGTTATTCAGAGCACCTTATACAAGAGGCTCTAGAGAAGTTTCAGCATAAAATTACGCTAATCATCGTAGCACATAGGCTGTCCACTATTACTCAGGCAGATCAAATTTTATTTTTGGAAGAAGGATCTATTGTGGAGGCGGGGGTGCATGAAGAACTTTTACAAAAAAAAGGAAGATATGCCTTTTTTTGGGAACTCCAATCGAGAAATTTAGTTTCTAGTACAATTCTAAAGTAGAGAGGCTCCTTTAGTAAATAGGTTCTTATATCTAGTTTCTACGGTTTTCTATTTTCTCAAGGCAGGAGGCAAAGGTAGAAGTACAGTGGTAATTTTGGTAGGTTTTTTTCGCTTGCTTTAACCTCTCAGAAAGGGTTTTTTTTTTCATAAGAGCCTCTATTTGTGGGAGAATCTCTTTTTTCCAATCTAGAATAAGATCTTTTAGGTTTAGTTTTCTTGCTTCAAAAGCAAGCCAACTGCCTTCTTTCAGTAAGGGAATTTTTCCTGAGGTGATGGATTCTACGAAAATACCAGAGGTTCCTTCCTTGTACACGAAGGGATCGTAAGGGAGAAGAAGAAAAGAAGATTGATATAAAAATGAAGCATACTCTTCTGCAGAAAGCTCTTCTTTTATAAATTGACAACAAGAGTAGGTGTGAGTAGGTAGTAGTTTCTTTCCTTTCTCAGAGAGAAGAAGCTTAAAAGTAGTTTTTTTTCTAGTTAGCTCCAAAGACAGTTTTTGGATTTCAAAGAGTCCTTTTGCCCTACGGAGAGAACCTCCAGGCCACCAAAGAAAACGAGACTTTTTCTCAAGAGAAACAGTAGAGCAAGGAGAAACTATTCCGTGAGGAATGGGAACCAAAGAAACAGGCATACGAAAAGATTGTTGTTGGCTCTTTTGTAATAGCGCGCTGTCTGTCAAAAGACGGAAATTATTTTTCCCTACTTTCCTTCGAAGGAAAAAATGGGCTAGAGTATAGAAAAGTTTCTTTTTTCCCTTGAGGTCATATCTATGCAAAATCCAGAGCTTTATCTTTTTTCTAGAAAAAAAAAGAGCCCATAAAAGAGCTGCTATGTGGAATACCTCAAAGTGCTCCAGGAAAAAAAGGGAAGAAGGAGCCATTTTTTTTATCTCTTTTTTTAAACAGAGAAAATGTTTGTATAGAAGCCGCATCTTTTCTATCTTGGTTTTTTTTTTCTGCCAAGAATCTTTTGGAAGAGACTCTTTCCAGTTTTGGGGAAGCGAAATGGAGGGTTTTTTAGGGACTAAAGCAATATAGTCCCAGCCAAGAGTTTGGACGGCTTTTTCTACCGCCTTGTGGTAGGTATAGATATGCCCTGTTTTTCCCTGTAGCAAAGGGAGAAAAGCGTAAAAGATTTTTTTTTTCATTAGAGAGGAGATTGTACAAAAGTGGAGTTTTGTGGAAGAGAAAAAAAATCACCCCTTAGGGGAAGGTATCTAATCCAAAATAAGAAAGCGCTTTGCTTTTTCTATTTTTTGGATTTTCTTTTGCAAGCGAAAACCGTACTTTCTCGGAAAAATTTTCCCTTTTCCCCTCCCAGAAAAATACTGCTTTGTAATTTAGCTCACATGGGGGATGTAATTTTGATGAGTTCCCTTTTCCCTATTTTACATAAGAATTTTCCCGGCATAAAGATAGGAGTTTTGATAGCAAAAAGTTCCGGATCCGTTTTTCAAGAGCATCCTTTGATAGAAAAAATTCATTATTTAGACCACTGGAAGCTTGTAAGAGAGAAGCTCTCCTGGTTTCACAAATGGAAAAAATATAAAAAAAGCTTTCAAAAAGCTCTTTTGCAAGTACAAGAAGAAAAATACGAAGTAGCGATAGATGTCTGTTATCACTTTCCTAGCGCAGCTCCTTTTTTGTATAAGGCAAAAATTCCTGTGAGAATAGGCTATGTTTCTGCCGGGTTTTTTCCCTTGCTTACGCATAGCAAAAAATGGAAATTACAAAAAAAATCCGCTGCAGAATATTTCAGGGATCTTCTTTCTTTTTTGACTCCCTTATCGAAAGAGTCCTTGAAACCTTCTATACCCACTCCTTTTCAGTATAAGCGTGTCTTTCCAGAATATATTCTCATTCATATGGGGACGGGAAGTGAGTTAAAAAAATGGCCTAACGCTTCTTGGAAGAAGCTAGTAGAAAAACTGGGAAAAGAAAAACTTCCCCTGGTTTTTACAGGAAAAGGAGAAAAAGAAATGGCAGAAATAAGGGAAGTAACAGAGGGTCTTACTCGTGGCTGTTTTTCGGTAAGGCAAGTGGATTGGCAGGAGTATGTTTTTTTGATTCAAAAGGCAAAAGGACTCATTGCAGTAGATACCGTGGCGGGGCATGTTGCGGCTTGTTTTTCTATCCCCTCTGTTTTAATCTACACTGGGATCGCTCTTATAGAAAACTGGAAACCTTTAAACGAAAAAGCAGAAATCCTTTCAAAACCTCTTCCTTGCTATCCTTGCTACAGGAGCAGAGGATGCAAGGAAATGCGCTGCATAAGAGAGGTTTCCGTAGACGAAGTTTTGCAAAAAACAAAAACGCTTCTCTATCGATAATAATTGTTTCCTGTGTCTATGAATCCTTTCTCTATGTAGTAGTTTTGGTTTTTTTGGATGTATTCAGGAAAGGAAGAATCTATTTCTACTCTCTCAAAATTTTGAATAGCTTGGTGGATGTTTGGAATGGTTTGCGTGCTTAGATCGAAATCCCGAAAGTGAGAAAAAGAATGGATTTTTTCCTGATAGCTTGAAAAGCCTCCCATGTTACTAAAATGCCATCCTCCTGAAGGGTAAAGATGTTTATATCTTTGTTTTCTTATTCCATCTGTTCCCAATCTTTTTACAGTAGCAAAAGAGGCGACGGCAGGACCAATCAAAGGAGAAGGATCTTTTCGGTTTAGGTAGAAACGATAAAAGTCGCATTTACAGCCCAAAACAGCCTTTTTTCTAGAAAGTCTGGCTAAAATCTTAGGGATCTCTTTCGGTTTTACGATCTCATCTACATCGGATACGATAACAAAATCGGTTGTTTCCAGATCTTTTAGTCCTTGGATTAACTCACTTCTTTGGTAGGACTCCCTCTCCCAAGGGTTATCCGTTTCTTGCCACTTTTTTAATTTTATGTGGATGATTTTATCCAAATACTTGCTAAAATCTTGTTTATTTTCTTCGAAGTAAAAAGGCTTTTTATTGCCACTAAAAGTTTGGCAGGACTCTACGAGTACAAATTTTTCTACATGATCATAGAGCTCTTCAAGATGGAGTTTTAACACTTCCAGCTCATTAAAAAATAAAAAGCAATCGTAGACTTTAGCGGATAAAGAGCTAATAAGAAAAAAACATAAAAACAAAGAAGCCAACCATTTTCTCATATAGGGCCTTTCCCATTTTAGGTTAAAAACGGAGGATTTTGTTACAAGAATTCTTTAACAGCAAGGATTTTGTATTTTAAAAGAACCCTTTTCGAAAAAGGGAAGATTTTTGTAGAGTTCTTGGTTCCTCATCGAAATTAGGAAAGTAAGGAGTTTTTTATGAAGAAGTGGTACTCGTTTTTTTTCATTTTTCTGGGAGTTTTTTTTCAGAGCTCCCTACAAGCGAAGGTATATGATTGTTTTATCTTTTTTAACGAGTTTGAGATTTTGCAGATTCGTTTAGAAGAGCTTTATGATCAGGTTGATAAATTTGTGATTGTAGAATCTGCTATGAGTCATAGAGGTCTAAAAAAGCCTTATAACCTAGAGCAAAATTGGAGCAGATTTTCGAAATATCATGATAAGATGGTTTATCTAAAGATGGATACTTTGCACGGAGATTGTGCAGGATCTAGAGAAGACCATCAGAAAAACTTTGCGAAAAAGTGGCTTATGGAAAATGGCAAAGAGGATGATTTAGTTCTTTTCTCTGATGCCGATGAAATTCCTCCTGCTAGCTCAGTTCCTTTAGCGAAAGAACTGATTGAAACTTATCCTGTGATTGCTTTTCAGCAGAGAATGTATCGTCATTTTTTAAACAGGGAAGCTCCTGAAACCAAAGATTGGATTGGAAGTATAGGAATTCGTCTTGGTTATTTGAAGTATGCTCCTGCGAGTTTAAACGGGCTTCGTTGTCGGATCTGTTTTGAAAAACTTCATACGGTCAATGCTCTAAAGAAGGCAAAAGGGAAAAAGGCCAAAAAAAGTCCTTATAAACTTAGCAGCGAGAAGATAAGAGTGCCCCTTATAAAAGGGGGGTGGCATTTTTCCTATATGGGGGGATATCAAAATTTTCGGGAGAAAGTGACAAACTGGATTCATTGGGAGAATCCGAGCCCTGAGACGAAAGAAGCTTGGAGAGGAGAAGTTTTAGGACATCCTCTTGTAGAAATTGATGAAACCTATCCTCAGTTTGTACAAGACCATGTTTCTTACTTCAAAGAAGTAGGGCTCATCGACGAGTAGAGAATCTGCTTGAAGATAAAAAAGAGTCTAATTAAGTTGGTTTTTTTTAAAGAGAGGGATGTGGGTGCATATTTTCATTCCAGGAGGTGCGGGCTATGTGGGGTCAAAGCTTGTCTTAGCTCTTTTACAGAAAGGGTATAAGGTAACGGTTTTGGACCTTTTTCTCTACGGAGAAGAGGTGTTTTCCTCCTGTAAAGAGCATCCTAACCTCTCTTTGGTAAAAGGAGACATAAGGGAAGAAGCTTTAGTAGATAAAGCGCTGCAAGGTGTAGACGCAGTAATTCATTTAGCCTGTATTTCTAATGATCCTAGTTTTGAACTCAATCCTTCTCTCGGAAAATCGATTAATTTGGATAGTTTTGAGCCCTTTGTTCTTCTTGCCAAAAAACACAAGGTAAGACGGTTTATTTATGCTTCTTCTTCTTCTGTTTATGGCGTAAAAAAAGAAAAGGATGTACAGGAAGAGGTTTCTTTAGAGCCTTTGACAGATTATTCCAAGTTTAAGGCAGAGTGTGAGACCTTGCTTTTTCGCCATCTTAGTCAAGATTTTGAAGCCGTTATTTTAAGACCTGCCACTGTTTGTGGAGTCTCTTCTCGTCAAAGGCTTGATTTGATTGTAAATATTTTGACAAATCATGCTTTTCACAGAAAAAAAATAAAGGTACTAGGGGGGCCTCAATTAAGACCTAATATTCACATAGAGGATATGGTAAGAGCTTATATCCATGTTTTACAGAGCCCTCGAGAAAAAATCCAAGGAGAGATTTTCAATGTGGGGTATGAAAACCACTCTGTTTTAGATCTTGCCAAAATGGTGCAGCAAAAAGTAGGTCCTGAAGTAGAAATAGAGCAGGTAGAGACAGAAGATTTGAGATCGTATCATATCTCTTCGAAAAAGATAGGAAAAAAGCTAGGGTTTTTCCCAGAGTTTACTATAGGTCAGGCGGTAGAGGATTTAACAAGAGCTTTTGAAAAGAGGGTTTTTCCTAAATCTTTGGAAAATTCGATCTATTTTAATGTAGAGCGAATGAAAGAGGTTCAGCTTATATGAGGGCCTTAGTTACAGGGGGAGCAGGCTTTATAGGGAGCCATTTAGTAGAGCTTTTACTGGAAAAAGGGCATGAGGTAATTGTTTTAGATGATCTTTCCAGGGGAAAAAAAGAAAATCTTGAAAAGATCCTCCATCATCCGAAATTTTCTTTACAGAAGAAGGACATTTGCGCAAAAAAAGAGATAGCCCCTTTTTTTGAGGGAGTAGATTGGGTCTTTCATTTAGCGGCTCTTGCAGCTATTGTTCCTTCTGTGGAAGTCCCTGAAAGCTACTTTTCTGTCAATGTAGAGGGAACTTTCGCAGTTTTAGAATGCGCTAGAAAGGCAAGAGTGGGTAAATTTCTCTATGCCGCCTCTTCTTCTTGTTATGGTCTTTCTTCTATTTTTCCCACGCCGGAGACGGCCCCTATTGCTCCGGAATATCCTTATGCTTTGACGAAGTATTTGGGAGAAGAGCTTGTTTTACATTGGGGAAAAGTATATCAGCTTCCCGTAATATCCTTGCGGCTTTTTAATGTATATGGACTCAGAGCGCGCACTTCGGGTGCTTATGGGGCTCTTTTTGGGGTTTTTATGGCCCAAAAGCTGCACGGCAAACCCTTTACAGTAGTAGGAAATGGAGAGCAGACTCGGGATTTTATTTTTGTAACCGATGTGGCTAGAGCTTTTTACGAAGCAGCTTGTTCTGATTTGAAGCAAGAAGTAATAAACGTAGGCAGTTCCCACCACTATAGCATAAATCAGATTGTAAAGCTTTTGGGAGGAGAAGTTGTTTTCCTTCCCAAAAGACCTGGAGAACCTGATTGTACTTTTGCCGATGTTGGTAAAATCAAGACCCTTTTAGGGTGGCAAGCGAGAGTTTCTTTAGAAGAGGGGGTTAAAATTCTTTTAGAGAATATAGATTCTTTTAGAGAGGCTCCTTTGTGGGATCCTAAAAGTATCCATGAGGCAACTAAAAGTTGGTTTCACCATTTAGGAGAGAAGCAGAGTGTTTAAAAAGAGAGCTTTTCTTTTACAAGAGCTCATTTCTTCGGCGATATACTCATTAGGGACAGATAGTGCCTCGGAAGGAGATGCATTTTCGGTTACCTATGCTCTTTTGGAGAAGATAAAAAGAGAAAAAGCAAAAGTCTATTTCATTGGAAATGGGGGATCTTGTGCGATTGCGTCTCATTTTGCTATCGATTTTTTAAATAAGCTAGAAATTCCTAGTTTTGCTTTTCAAGATATGAGCCAGACTACTTGTATAGCCAATGATTTTGGATATGAGAAGATTTTTTCTCTCCCCTTGGATAGGGTGTTAGAGGAAAAAGATCTTTTAATTGCTATTAGTAGCTCAGGAAAGTCAGAAAATATCTTGGAAGGGGTTTTTACGGCTCGAAGAAGGGGGGCTTGTGTGATGACTTTTACTGGTTTTTCAGAAGAAAATCCTGTTAAGCTGAAAGGGGATATCAATTATTGGATTCCCAGTTTTGAGTACGGTCTTGTCGAAACAGCCCATTTTATTTTACTTCATGCCCTGGTGGATGAAGCTAGGGAACTTTTTTTAGAAAAAACCTCTTCGCTATGTCTGCAAAAATAAAAACCTATTCAGAAATTCTTTCTCTTATTCTTTCTTTCAAAAAAGAGAAAAAGAAGATTGTTCAGTGTCATGGGGTGTTTGATTTACTCCATCCAGGGCATATTCGTCATTTACAAGAGGCAAAGAATCAGGGAGATATTTTAGTAGTTACCGTAACTCCTGATGAGTTTGTGAATAAAGGGCCAGGAAGGCCTGTTTTTCATCAAGGGCTTCGGATGGAGTCTTTGGCAGCATTACGGTTTGTCGATTATGTAGTTTTAAATGATTCCACTGATGCGGTTTCTTCTATATCCCGCATCAAGCCAGATATATATGTGAAAGGAATTGAGTACAAAGAGGAAGAGAAAGATACTACCCGAAAGATTACAGAGGAGAGGTGCTCTGTAGAGGCTCATAAGGGGACCATTTATTTTACTGACGACATTGTTTTTAGCTCGTCTTCCTTGTTAAATCAATTTTTTGATCCTATGCCCAAAGGGGTACAAAAGTTTCTTCGAAAGATTAAAGAAAACTACCCCGTACAAGATCTACTGGAAAAAGTAGAGGATTTTTCTGACATAAGGGTGCTTGTAGTAGGAGATGCTATTTTAGATACGTATCAGTATGTAGACCCTTTGGGAATATCCGGAAAAGGGCTTCACATGGTGGCTTCTTGTAAAGAAAAAGAGGTGTTTTTAGGAGGCTCCCTTATATTAGCAAATCATTTAGCGGAGTTTACTAAGGAAGTACAGCTTTTGACGGGACTGGGATTTTCTTGTTCTCAAAAGGATTGGATAGAGAAAAAATTGCATCCTAAAGTGAATCCACATTTTATAGCTACTAACCAAAAAGAGACCCTATGCAAGAAAAGATATGTTTTAAAAGATGGATCAACTTTTTCTAAGTTATTTGAAACTTATTCTTTTAATGGGGAGCTTTTGGAAAAAGAGAGTGCGGGGAAATTAGAAGAGCTTTTATTTCTTTTATCGAAAGAGGTAGATCTTGTTTTAGTTTGCGATTTTGGAAATGGCTTTTTAAATCCATACCTTGCAAAAAAAATGGAAAAACTCTCTCCTTTCTTAGCAATTAACACACAGATTAATAGTGGAAACAGAGGGCTTCATGCCATTTCTAGATATGAAAGAGCTAATTTTATTTCTTTAAATGAACCAGAAGCAAGACTTGCTTTTCATGATCGCTATAGTCCTCTTTCTTTTTTAATAAAAGACATCTCTCACAAGTTACAAGCGGAGTATATTGCTATTACTCGCGGGGTAGAAGGAGTTTTGTGTAGAGAGACAAAAAATTCCCTTATAGAAGAGATGCCCGCTTTGCATGAAAGAGCGGTAGATAGAGTGGGAGCAGGAGATAGTTTTTTTGCCCTATCCTCTCTTGCTGCTATGAAACGACTGCCTTTGGAACTAATAGGGTTTTTTGGAGGAATTGCAGCTGGACTGGACATACAGATTGTGGGTAATAAAGAACCAGTTCGAAAGACCCATTTCTTGAAATATTTAACTAGGCTTATGAAGTGAGGGAAAGATCTTTAGAGCTATTTTATACCATGCTAAAAATTCGGATGATAGAGGAAGCAATAGCGGCCCATTATCCGGACCAAAAGATGCGCTGTCCCGTTCATTTGAGTATAGGTCAGGAGGCGATAGCGGTAGGAGTATGTAAAGCTGCTTTACATACAGACTATGTTTTAGGCAATCATAGATCACATGCTCATTATTTAGCCAAAGGAGGAGATCTATCTTCTATGATTGCTGAGATGCATGGAAAAAAAACTGGTTGCTGCTCAGGTAGAGGGGGATCGATGCATCTTATTGACTTAGAAGTGAATTTTTTAGCTTCCACTCCCATTGTGGCAGGAACCATCCCTGTAGCAGTAGGGGTGGCTTTTTCTCAAGTTTTACGCCAAAAAGAAGAAGTAGTAATAGTATTTTTCGGAGAGGGGGCTACAGAAGAGGGGGTTTTTTCTGAGTCTTTGAACTTTGCTTCCTTGAAAAATTTGCCTGTTCTGTTTGTTTGTGAAAACAACTTTTACTCTGTGTACTCTCCCCTTTCTGTGAGACAGTCTCCTTTTAGAAATCGGGTGGACATAGCTAAGGCCCATGGGGTAAAGGCCTTTTCTTCCGAGGAAGGAAATGATGTAGAGCAGGTGTATTCTTTAGCGAAAGAAGCTTTCCAGTTTTTGAGAGAGAAAAGAAAGCCTGTTTACTTGGAATTTAAGACCTATAGGAAAAAAGAACATTGTGGTGTGTATGACGATGATCACCTGGGGTATAGACCAAAGGAGGAAGTAGACTTTTTTGCTGCTAGATGTCCTCTTGTTATCCAGGAAAAGAGACTGAGAGAACAAGGTAGACTGACTTCAAGCGAGTTAGACAGGAAGAAAAAGGGAATAGAAGTAGAGATTTTGGAGGCGTTTCAAAAAGCAGAAAAAGCTCCGTATCCTTATCTTCCAAGGGAAGGATAGATGAAAGAGTTAACGGTAGCAGAAGCTATTTTAGAGGCTACAGATCAGCTTTTAGCCTCCGATCCGAACGTATATGTTATGGGGCTTGGGGTTTGTGATCCCAAGGGGGTTTTTGGGACTACGATAGGTCTTCAACAAAAATATGGGGAAGACAGAGTTTTGGATATGCCTATTTCAGAAAACGCTATGACAGGGGTGGCAATTGGATCGGCTATTATGGGGCACCGACCTATCATGACGCATCAAAGAGTGGATTTTTTTCTTCTTGCCTTTGACCAGCTTATCAACAACGCAGCCAAATGGCGTTTTATGTTTGCGGAAAAAAAGAAAATTTCTCTGGTGATTAGACTTATTATAGGCAAGGGTTGGGGGCAAGGGCCGCAGCACTCACAAACCCTTCATAGTGTGTTTGCACATATTCCTGGGTTAAAAGTCGTAGCTCCTTCTAACGCATTAGATGCGAAAGGGCTTTTAATCTCTTCTGTATATGAAGAAGATCCTGTAATTTTTCTAGAGCATAGGTGGACTCATGCAATCAAGGGGAAAGTTCCTTCTTCTCTGTATAAAACTCCTCTGGGTAAAGCAGAAGTAATTCGGGAAGGAAAAGATATTACGGTAGTGGCTTCTTCGCATATGACATTGGAGGCTCTACAAGCCATTTCTTATTTGCCTGAAGAAGTATCTGTGGAGCTGATTGATCTAAAAACCTTGAAGCCTTTTGATTTTGAAACAGTCCAGGAATCTTTAAAAAAAACAGGGAGAATTTTGGTGCTGGATGGAGACTGGAAAACTTGTGGTTTTGCAGCAGAAGTGATAGCGCAAGTAGCAGAGTCGGGCGTTTTTTTAAAAAGCCCTCCTCAAAGAATCACCTTTCCTGATGCACATCAAGGAACAAGTTGGTCTTTGTCCAATGATTTCTATCCTTCCTCTGAGGATATTGCTGCTATTATTTTGAGTGCTTTACATAAGACAAAGCTTTCTGAAAGTATGCTCAAAAAACTTTGGGAGAAGAAAAAAAAGGTTCCCTTAGATACCCCCTATAGTAGTTTTGCGGGACCTTTTTAGAGGAGAAGAATATGGAACGAAAAAAGGTATTAGTGATAGGAAGTAATTCTTTTTCTGGAGGGGATTTTGTAGATCTGCTTTTAGAAAAAGGGGAATATGAGGTGCTCGGAGTTAGTAGATCTTTGGAAAAAGGAGAGCTTTTTCTCTCTTATAAAAAGAGAAAAAGTCCCTATTTTTGCTTTGAGCAGATCGATATAAATAAAGACTTACCAAAATTAGAAGGTCTCTGTAGGCTTTTTCAACCAGAGTATGTGGTAAATTTTGCAGCACAAAGTGAAGTAGCTCCTAGTTGGGAAAATCCACATCATTGGTTTCAGACTAACGTAGTAGCTCTTACAAGACTGATTGATTTTTTGAAGGGAGAGCCTTTTTTAAAGAAGTATCTCCATATTTCCTCTCCGGAAGTATATGGAAGTTGTGAGGGAACTGTTTTAGAGACAGCTCCTTTAAACCCAAGCACTCCTTATGCTGCTTCTAAAGCAGCAGGGGATTTATCTTTATTCACTTTTTACAAACATTTTTCTTTTCCCTTGGTAATGGTTCGAGCTACGAACGTATATGGTCCTTTTCAACAGCTTTTTAAAATCATACCGAGGACGGTTATTTACTTAAAAAAAGGAAAAAAAATCTCTTTGCATGGTGGAGGTAAAGCAGTGAAATCCTATATTCATATTCGAGATGTTTCAGAAGGGGAGTGTTTGATCCTGGAGAGGGCAAAAACAGGAGAAATTTATCATCTTTCTCCTGATCAAGGGGTTTCTGTTCGTTCAGTAGTAGAAATGATTTGTACTAAGCTGGGAAAAAGATTTTCTGATTGGGTGGAAGAGGTAGAAGAGAGATTGGGGCAAGACAGGGCTTATGTGATTGATTCCTCCAAGGCAAGAAAGTTGGGATGGAGTCCTAAAATTGGCTTAGAGGAAGGGATAGAAGAGACTATAAAGTGGATAGAAGAAGGGTTGGGTAGGATTTTACAAGAGCCTTTGGAATATGTGCATAAGGAGTAGATTTGTATGGGAAAAGAGATAGATTTATTGGAAAAATATCCAAAGGCAAAAAGAGAAGTAGCAAAAAGAGCTCTTGAAAAAACAGAAGAAGATAGACAAATAGCGCGCCAATTTGGAAAGGAGTTTTTCGATGGAGAAAGAAAGCACGGTTATGGGGGGTATAGCTATCATCCGAGATTTTGGCAACCTGTAGTACCGAGTTTTCAAAATTGGTATGGTCTAACTAAAGAGTGCGCTCTTTTAGATATAGGCTGCGCCAAAGGATTTATGTTGTATGACTTTATCCAGAAGATACCTGGGATCTCTATAGCGGGAGTAGATGTCTCTGAGTATGCAATTAATCACTCTATAGAAGAAGTTCGTCCCTTTTTGAAAGTAGCTAGTGCAGTAGAGCTACCCTTTGAAGATAGGAGTTTTGATTTAGTAATTTCCATAAATACGATCCATAATTTAGAGAGATTCGATTTACAAAGGGCTCTTAAAGAAATCCAAAGGGTTTCTAAGAAGGGAGCTTTTATTACGGTAGATGCTTATCGAAATGAAAAGGAAAAAGAGCTGATGTATAGTTGGAATTTGACGGCAAAAACCATTTTACATGTGGAAGAGTGGAAAGAGCTTTTTGCCCAGTGCAGCTACACCGGTGACTACTATTGGTTCATGCCTTAAAATCCTTCAAAAAAACGATTGCTTCACAAAAGTAGGTGTTGCTATCATCCCGGTTTTCCTGGTTAGAAGAATTTTTGTTTTTCGAATAGATATATTGAGTGAGTGGATTATAAACCAAAAAAGTGGAACGAATCTGTGCTAAAAACAGCAAAAAAGAAGATAGAAAAAGCTCCTTTGATTGAGAAGAAGCCCTGTTGTAGCGTTTGCTTGGATTCAGGTTTCTTACAAGAGCTTCTTGTTTTTCCGGAGCTTCCCTTTACAGGGATTTATGTTCCTTTAGAAGAAAGGGAGGAGTCTTGTTTCTCTCAAGGGTTGGATCAGGGATTTTCTTTTTGTCCTCGTTGTTGTCATGGACAGCTGACTAATGTGGTAGATCCTTTTGTAGTTTATAATCAGTCCTATACTCATAGGGGCTCTAAAAGTGTTATTGCAACAGGAGGAAACCAGTTTTTTGCCCAATTTATAGAAAAAGTTTTTCCTCGCAGAACCTTTCGGGGAGTTGTAGATATTGGCTGTAATGATGGTTTTTTGTTAAGACAGCTTGAAGAAAAGGCGGAACATCTTTTAGGGATTGATCCTATCTGGGGAAATAGAGAAGTAAAATTAACAGAAAAAATTCGTCTTTTGGGAGGGTTTGTACAAGAGGTAGATATTGTAAAATCACTGGGGAAACCTCTTGATTTAGTTATATCTGCGCACACTTTTGAGCATGTAGAGAATCCAAAACAAGTTTTAGAGTCTATTGCAAAAAAGGTGGAAGTGGGTACGGTTTTAGTCATAGAAGTTCCCAGTTTGGATACACTTTTGAGAAACCATCGTTTTGATCAGATATTTCACCAACACATACAATATTTTTCTTGCAGATCGATCTCTACTTTGATGCAAAGTATAGGTTTTTCCTATGTTGCCCACGAATTTAATTATTCCATGTGGGGGGGGACTATGCTTTTTGCTTTTGTAAGAAAAGAGCAAAGAGAAGAAAAGCTCCCTGATTTTCCAAAATATAGTTTAGAAGAAATCTTTTCTTCTTATGCTACCTTCCAAGATTCCTTAGAGAGGCTTTCAAAAAAGATCGCTTCTTTGGAAAAAGGAGAGATTTGCGCTTTTGGAGCGGCGCAAATGTTACCAGTTTTAGCGTATCATACTCCTTGCCATTTAGCTGGAATTTCTTCTGTCTACGATGATAATACACAAAGGCATTTTCTACGCTATCCGGGATTTTCTTTTACTATACAAAACCCAGGAGGAGTCTCTTTTAGGGATAAGACAGTAGTAATTACTGCTTTAGATAGCGCTCGTCCTCTTATTGGTAGGTTAAATTCTTTGGGGGCTAAAAGTATACTACTACCACTACAGAACCTATAATGAAAAAATTAAAAATTGCCATACTAGGAACGGGGAAGTTAGCTACAGATCTACTGGTAAAAGTGCTTCGCTCTTCCAAGCTTGAATGTGTCATCTTTGTAGGAAGAAACCGAGAGTCTCATGGAATCTGTATTGCTAAAGATTTGCAGGTGCCAACCTCTTTTGAAGGAGTAGATTTTTTATTGAAACAGCCCCACTTATATGAACTGGTTTTCGATGTAACCACAGCGCAGTCTCATCTTATTCACAACCAGCTTTTGCAGCCTCTTGGAAAACCTATTATAGATCTTACTCCTTGCCGTATTGGGAGTCTCCTTGTTCCCTCTATTAATCTATCTTTAGTACATAAGACAAAGAATGTAAATTTAGTAAGTTGTGGTGGACAAACAGCTATCCCTATAATTCACGAGATTGTTTCCAAGGCAGATTTGGTAGAATCAATCGAAATTGTTTCCACTATTGCTGCAAAAAGTGCGGGTAGAGGAACTCGTATAAATATTGATGAATATATTACCAAAACCGAAACGGCCATTTCCTATTTTTCGGGATGTAAGAAGGTAAAAGCGATACTTATTTTAAATCCCGCCGTTCCCGAAGTGAATATGAAGACTACTCTTTATATGAAGGGCAAGCATACTGATCTTGATTCGATTCATAAAGCTATTTTATTAGCTGTTGAAAATATGCAGAAATATGTTCCAGGATATCGTTTGAAAGTACCCCCTGTGATTGACGAAGATGTTTTGACTGTAACTATAGAAGTCGTCGGTAGAGGAGACTACCTCCCTTTTTATGCGGGAAACTTAGATATTATAAATTGTGCAGCGATTCAGATTGCTGAGGAGTATGCAAATCATGTAACGGGATCGATGGCATGTCATGTATAGAGATTAGCGATGCTTCTTTAAGAGATGGAAATCATGCTATATCCCATCAGCTTCACTTGGAGCATATAGCCCTTTATGCTCTAAAAGCAGATGAGTCTGGTATGTCCTACATTGAGGTAGGACATGGTAATGGTTTAGGAGCTAGTTCTTTTCAGATTGGGCATGCGCTCCACAGTGATGCAGAAGTTTTACATGCGGCTAGAAAAGCAGTGCAAAGGGGAAAGTTAAGTGTTCATGCAATTCCTGGATTTGCCACAATTGATAAAGATATTTTACCTGCTATAGAAAAGGGAGTAGATACTTTTAGAATAGCCTCTCATTGCACGGAAGCGGATACGACAGAGACCCAAATATCTTATTTGAAAAAGAGGGATAAGGAGGTTTTTGGAGTGCTCATGATGTCTCATAGGGCTTGTAAAAAGCAATTATTAGAGTCCGCAAGGTACATGCAAAGCTATGGAGCTTCTGGTGTGATTCTTATGGATTCAGCAGGAGCTTATATTCCGAGTGAGGTAAAAGAGAAGATTTCTTTTTTGGTAGATCATCTACAGGTTAAGGTGGGATTTCATGCGCATAATAACCTTGGTCTTGCTGTATCTAATTCTATTCTCGCTGTAGAATGTGGAGCCACTATTTTAGACGCTACAGCAAGGGGTTTTGGAGCAGGTGCAGGAAATTGTCAGATAGAAATCCTGGTACCTCTTTTAAGCAGGCTAGGATATAGGACAAATATCGATCCCCATAAAGTTTTAGATCTGGCTGATTTTGCCGAAAAAACTTTTATACCAAGCATTCCTTCTCCTAGAACGCTTAGTATAGCAACCGGTTTGGCAGGCCTATTTTCTGGCTTTGCTAAGCCTATAGAGAAGATGTGTGAAAAATATGAAGTAGATCCCAAGAAGGTAATTGAGACGCTAGGTTCTATGAAAGTAGTGGCAGGGCAGGAAGATGCTATTTTGCAGGCCATAAAAATGGTGATGAGTCATGATACAAGAAAATCTTCTTAAGAAAGCCCTTACTTCAAATCGAGTTGTTTTTGGGACTTGGTCTGTCTTACACTCTGTTTCTTCTATAGAGGCCTTGGGGGCAACTCCTTTAGATTTTATCCTTTTTGATAGGGAACATGATTCTATTTCTTACGAGAAAATTGCTCAGTATACAAGTTTTTGTTTTGCTAGCAGACTTACTCCACTGGTTAGAATTCCTGAAATTTCTCTTAGTGAGGTACAACGCGCGCTTGATTCGGGAGCGCAAGGGTTGCATGTTCCAAATATTTCAAGGCCTGAGCAAATAGAGAAGCTCTTGGAACTAGCGTTATTTCCTCCTTTGGGTAAAAGAGGGTTTGCTCCTTTTACTAAGGCTTGTGGGTATCAAAAAGAAAAGGTGTCTTATGTTTTACAAAACACCAATAACCAGCTTTTGCTAGCGGTTCATATAGAAAACAAAGAAGGAATAGAAAATCTTTCCAAGCTTCTTTCTTATGAATTTATTGATATATTTTTTGTGGGGCTTTTTGATTTAGCAAACTCTTTGGGTCTTCAGGGGGATATTAGGCATCCGCATTGGGAAGAAATCTTGAAGTCCCTTATAAAACAGATTCAGTCGAAAAATAAAATAGCAGGAACCATTGCTATGAATTTAGAGCAGGCGGAGTATTTGCTGGGATTGGGATTTCAGTATTTAACGATCTCTTCTGACTGTGATATGCTCTTTAGTTCTTATACAAACTTTTTACAAAATGTGGGAAGGGTTTCTTATGGAGTTAAATCTTAAGGGAAAAAAAGCATTGGTTACAGGGGGCTCTAACGGAATTGGCAAGGCCATTGTCAAGGCTTTGGCTTCGGAAGGGGTCACGGTAGCTTTTACTTCTAGAAAGCAGTACCGAATTGATTCACTTTTATCAGAGATGGAGGAAGAGGGACTTTCTCATTTAGGGGTACAGGTGGATATCTCAGAAGAAGCAGGTCCTAGTAGAGTAAAGGCTGTTTTAGAAGAAAAGTTTGGAGAAGTGGACATTCTCGTAAATAATGTAGGAGATACTTTATCAATAGTGGATCCTTACTGTTCCTTATCTGATTGGAAAAGGATATACCGGCTAAATCTCGAAGTGCACGTAGAGTTAGTTAATTTATTTCTTCCTCATATGCTCAAGCAAAGGTGGGGTCGAATTGTAAATATCACGGCAGGCGCTGCTTTAGAAAACAGTGGTCCCGTTCCTTATTGTTCTATGAAGGCGGCGTATACGGCTTATACAAGATCTATGGCGCGAGTTTTGGCACCAGAAAATGTCGTTATGACAGCGGTGCTTCCTGGTGTTGTGCTTACAGAAGAAGGGCATTGGCAAAAAGTATTGGAAGACAGACCGAATCATGCAAAAAAGTATTTATCGGAGAGGACTTCTTTGAAAAGATTTGGGCTTCCTGAAGAGATTAGTCCCATGGTGGTTTTTCTTTGTTCTGATGCGGCTTCCTTTTGTCAAGGGTCTATTGTTCCTGTAGAAGGAGGACAGGCCCGTCATTATTTTCATGTGCATGGAATAGGAAATTAAATGAAGGCAACAGACTATATTGCCTCTGTTTTACGAAAAAAGGGTATTTCAGCAGTTTTTGGAGTAACTGGGGGTGCAGTCGTACATCTTTTTGATTCTGCAAAGAAGGAGGGATTAGAATGCGTGTTTACCCATCACGAACAGTCGGGAGCTTTTGCAGCAGGGGCTTTTGCTAGGCTCCAGGGATTAGGAGCTTTATTTTGTACTACAGGACCTGGAGGGACAAACGCTCTTACAGGGATAGCGGCGGCTTGGCTTGACTCCGTTCCCTTAATCTGCTTAGGGGGACAGGTAAGATTGTCTCACATGAAACCAAAAAATATTCGGCAGCAAGGAGCACAAGAGCTGGATATAGTCTCTTTGATGAAGCCCATTACAAAATCAGCACAAACGGTAAAGAGTTTAGCTCTTTTACCTAAGATGTTAGAAGAGTCTATTGAAATAGCTACCTCAAAAAGACCGGGACCCGTTTATCTAGAAATACCCCTGGATTTACAGTGGCAATCCATTACTTTACCAGAGGCTTCTTTACAGAAAGACTTTCCGGAAGTAGCTTTAGAAGAAGAAAAAATGAAGCAAATTTTTCAGCGGTTTAACCAGGCTAAAAAACCTCTTGTTTTGATAGGGCATGGTGTAAGACTAGCTAAGGCTAAATATCTTATAAGAGCTTTTTTGGATAAGAGCGAAGTTCCTCATATCACTACGTGGAATGCGGTAGATCTGGTAGAGGGAACGTCCCCTTTGTATCTGGGTTGTCCTGGGATGTTTGGCACTAGAGAAGCCAATTTAGCGGTACAGACTTGCGACTTTCTTCTTTGTATAGGGACGCATTTACCTATTCCTATTACAACAGGTTTATTTCATAAGTTTGCTACTTCTGCTGAGATTGCTATGATCAATATTGATGACAAGGAGCTTTCCTCGCAAAGGGTAGAGATAAAGCATAAACTACTCATGGATGCTAGGGTTTTTTTAGAAAAGGCTCTTCCTGTTATTCAGCCTGTAAAAAATTGGTCTTGGAAAAGCTCCTGCTGTAGGATTCGGCAGCTTTTTTCTTCGAGCTTTTTACCGAAAAAGGAAAAAGGTTTTATGGATGCTTATCAAGCGGTAAGAATCATCAACAGCTTTTTGGATAAAGATACTATTGTGGTTATAGATGGGGGAGGCACTATTGTACAGATTGGAATGCAAACGCTTATTGCTAAAGAGAATCAACGAATTATAATTGATGCGGGACTTTGTTCTATGGGATCAGGGCTTCCTCATGTTATTGGCTCTTGTAAAGCAAGGCCTGATGCAAAGGTATTTTGTCTTGTGGGAGAAGGCAGTCTTATGTTTAATTTACAAGAACTTCAGACTCTCTCTGATCACAAGATGAATGTAGTAGTGTTCGTTTTCAATAATGAAGGATATCTTTCTATAAAACATACCCAGGAGAGTTTTTTAAAAGGAGTTTACTTAGGCTCTAGCAAAGAGGGAGGGATTTCTACGCCAGATCTCAAAAAGTTGGCTTCTTCTTTTTGCATTCGATATTCGCTGGCTGCGGAGGAAGAGACGTTTTCTGAGCAGCTCTCCATTATAAAAAAAGAAAAAGGCCCTCACTTATGTGAAGTTCGAATTTCTAAAGAGCAGTCTATTTCTCCAAAAATCGGATTTTCAAAAAATCAAGACGGGACAGCCTCTCAAAATCCCATAGATAAGATGGAGCCCTTCATCTTTGAAAAAGAAACAAGAGAATTCTTAGTAAATATAAAGACCTGAAGAATCTCCTTCCCCGGGAGATTATTCCTCCTAGAATGAGGAAGATAAGGGTTTTGGGGGATTTTTTTTGCCAAAATAGGGTATAAATAAATTCTTTTCTCAGCTCTTTCAAAATAGAGTAAGAGAGCATCTTTTTTCTCACGTCAAGATAAGCGGGAGTTTGTAGGGATTCTAATATATAAAGACAGGGTTTTTTTCGGTCATTTTTAGGATGAGAAAGATTTTCATCGTGCAAACGCTTATGAGCCAACACCGCTTTTATAAAAACAAAACCATGTCTCAAGGCAATCACATGGGAAAAAAACCAATCGCAAAGAGGTCCTGTATTTTTTTGAACTCCTCCTGCTTGGAGAACATAACTTCTTTTGTAGATGCTAGTATGTCCTAAAAATGTGTGATTTTCTTGCTTAAATTTTGCCACTTCCTCTCTAGGGTAGAATTGGGAGGGGAAAGACGTTTGTTCATTGCATTTTTCTCCTTCTTTTTTTTTGTGAAAATAAAAAGGTTCAGAACAAGCAAACCCCGCTTCGGGGTGTGCTTTTAAAGAGGAGAGAGTAATTTCAATAAAATTTGGTAAAATGAAGTCATCGGAACAGGCAAAATAAATGTATTCTCCTTTTGCCCTATGTAGCCCCCTATTAGCGCTTTCATAAGCTCCTCGTCTCTTCTCGTTTTTGATAAAAATAATCTGAGGAAAGTTTCTTACGTAACTTTCTATAATATCGCGGCTATTATCCGTAGAGGCATCATCGATAAGGATAAGTTCGTCAGGAAATTTTGTTTGTTGAGCAAATCCTTCCAAAGCAGATTCAATATAACGTCCAAAATTGTAATTGCACATAACTACAGAAAGACGCATTGAGGTTCCAAAAGGTTTTTTTGTATACAAGATACCTTGCGTAGGCATTTTTAAAAAATAAGAACAAAAAGAAAGTCTTCTAACTTTAGTTGTACAGAAAAGAAGATCTTCGTGTTAGACTCCGAGGTAGTTTTTACATACAAGTTAAGCTGCAGCTAAATATAGCCCAGAGGATAGTTTAGGTATTTTGATATGAAAGAGGGTAAAACATTCGCAGCTATCTTGGAAAAGCAAAAGTCTCCCCTTCTTTTAAAAGAGCTTAAACTTCCCGAATTAAAACCAGGCCAGGTTTTAGTCAAGATGCACTATAGCGGTCTTTGTAGAACCCAGATAAATGAGATTATAGGATTAAAGGGAGAGGATCATTACCTACCGCACACTTTAGGTCATGAAGGGTCTGGGGTTGTAGTTAGTATAGGAGAGGAAGTTACTAAGGTACTCCCTGGAGATCACGTAGTGATTTCCTGGATAAAAAGTAAAGGTAGAGAAGCTTCTTCTACGCAGTATGAAGGAGAGGGGCAAAAAGTGAACTCAGGAGCAGTGAGTACCTTTTTAACCTATGCGGTTATTGCAGAAAATCGGTTGGTTTCTATCCCTAAAGATATTTGTCTAAAAGAAGCCGCTCTTTTAGGTTGCGCTTTTTGTACAGGAGCAGGTGTGATCTTAAACCAAATGAAGCTAAAAAAGGGAGAATCTTTGGCGATATGTGGATTAGGAGGTATTGGCATGAGCGCGCTTATAGCAGCTTCTATGCAGAAGGCTTTTCCTATTGTTGCAGTAGATATTTCCCGAGAAAAACTGCACAAGGCAAAAGAGCTTGGAGCTACTCATACCATCGATGCTAAAGAAGAAGGAGTTCTGGATAAAATTCGACAGATTACAGAAAAAAAGGGAGTAAATTTTTCTTTAGAATCAGCAGGTAGCTTATCTGCTATGGAACTCTCTTTTGCTTGCTTGTCTCCTGATAGGGAAGATTTTAGAAAAGGTGCTTGCTACATTGTAGGGAATGTAAAAAAACAAAGCACCATTCGGATAGATCCCTTTGATTTAATTTTGGGAAAAAAAATTTATGGCTCCTGGGGTGGAGAAACTAACTTAGATGAAGATATTCCTAGATATTGTAAGCTCATTCAAGAAGGAAAACTTTCTTTAAAATCGCTCATCTCACACGAAGTTTCTTTAAAAAATATCAATTCTCTCATAGATCTTGCAAAGAAAAATGAGCTTCAAAGAGGTCTTGTGACTTTTTTGCAATAGAGATCTTCTTCCTCTCTTTGAAATTAAGATATCTTTTATGTTTTGCTTTTTTTAAGATACGTTTCTTATTCTTAGATTGGGAGGAGAAAATGGGGAATGCTTTACAGGTTGTAGCAGAGGCAGGAAGTTTTTCAGTGGCTACTTATCTGGTAGGATCTGTTTCTCTTCCGATTGCTACAGCTGCCGGTTGCGTTTTTGCTTTGGTTTCTCGGATTACCGAACCTTTTTTTAAACAGCGCGGGAGTCGGGAAAATAATTTTAGTGTATTTTTTTGTAATACAATGATGGCTGCCGCTTTAGTAAATTTTTTATTTGGCTCTAACCTTACTAAGGTAGTATCTTTCAACATCCTGATTTGCACAGCATTGGTCTTATTGATAATAAGGATAGCTTCGTTAGCCAAAGAATATCTTGAAGCGGGATGGGGCTTATTATCCGCTATATTGTCTTAGCCATAAGTTTAGTAATTTCTAGCTATATTTGGGAAAATAGCGCTTTTTAAGAAACCCTAGAAGGGCTGTATTTTTCTTGTAGTAGTAGATAACTTTTTTCGATTTCCTGGCAAGAAGACAGGAGCGTCTCATGCTCTTTTAAAAGAGCAGAAAGGCTCTTAGAGGTTTTTTTTTCTTGTAGGTTTTGCAGCGATTTTTTTAGTTCATTTATTTGTTTCATAGCTTCGTTATAAGGGGTCATACTTTTTTTTGTATATACAAAATGGCAGCAAAAAGACTGGTCAAAGAGGCAAGTAGAAATGGAATATTTACATGAATATGTGTCGTGATCGCAACCAAAGGAGAAAGTCCCATAGCTAAAGACTGCATGGATTGGCTCATTCCTAAAATTTTTCCTTGAGTTTGTTTTCCTGCCTTTTCAGAGATTTTATTAGTACAAATAGGCCAAGAAACGCCTGCTAAGACTACACCAATTCCTAAAAGAATAACGAGGTAGGTTACCTTAGAGATAAACAGAAGGGAAAAAGTAATTATGGTGATAGCTAGAAAGGAAGTTTCCAAAAGTTTTAAAGGAGAGAAAAAGCGGAGAAGTTTTTTTACCAAAAATCCTGCTCCTACGGCCCAACAAACTCCCATAAAAGAGGAAATATCTCCTATTTCAGAGTTGGTAAATTGAAATTCTCTTACAGCTAAAACAGGGGTGAATTGCAAGAGGATATTCCAGGAAAACAGAAAGAGAAAGAAAATCAGATAAATTCTTTTTAGCTTTTCAATGGTAAGAGCTTGTTGGATATTTTGAAAACTTTCTAAAAGGTGAAATTTCTGTTTTGTATTATGAGGATGTGTTTCTTCAAAACCAAAGAGGAGAAAAAAGAGATTAAAAAGGCAACAAAAAGCAGCGATCCAAAAGGGAAGCACTTCACTAAAGTAGGGATTTAAAGTAGAATCAGAAAATTTTCCTCCTAAAAAAGTACCAAGAATAAAGGAGAGTCCCGCTAGCATAGCTAGGTAACCAAATCCTTTTGTTCTCTTGGATCCTTCTTCTGATAAATCCGCAATAGAAGCTAAACAAATAGAGAGATTCCCAGAAAAAATACCACTCAAGAGCCTTCCTATAAGAAGAAGCCATAAAAGCTTTTCTTTTATACCAAAAGCGCTAAGAACAAGACCTAAAAAAGTAAAGCCAACTGTTAAAATAAAGGCCTTTTTTCTACCCACTTTATCCGCATATTCTCCGATTAAAGGAGCTCCGAAAAATTGTCCTATAGGAAAAATAGCTAGAAAAATTCCTAAAAGAGTAGTGCGAGTGGCTAAAGAAACACTTTCAGAAAATAAAAGGTTTTTAGGATCAAGAAAAAAAGGAGCAAAGATGGGAAAAACAATAGACCAACTAAGATTGTCTACAAAAAAGGTAAGATAAACTGAAGGTAAGGTTAGTTTTTTCCTTTTAGTATGCATGGTTTTCTTTGTCTTTTTGCTTCTTTACCCTTTAGCAAAAAGAAAAAATAAAAAGAAGAGGTTTTATAGTTCCTTATTTTTTTTATGCCTTCTGATGTGCAAAATGAGGAGAATTAAAATGGCCAAAAGAAGAACCGGAATAGAAAAAACGTAGAAGAACTTTATAGCAATGGCAACAATGAGAGCAAAAACTCCTAAGGTAAAACCTACTAAAAGAAAGGACCACTCGACATAGATTCCAATAGTGAATACCGTCAATGCTAACAAAGTTAAAGCAATAAGGCCAGCCAAAGACCTACTAAGAAGCCCTGTTTGTACATACATTTCTAATAGAAACACCGCTGCTAAAAGTCCCACCCAATGTAGCAGCTCATGCCAAAGGGTAATGGGGGTTATGGTTTCTTTTTTTCTTTTTTCATACCAAGAAAGCCAAAGGGCCAGAAGGGCATTTACTGGAATAATCCATTTCCAGTAGCTCCATCCTCCCACTGCCTTAATATCTGTTAAGACAACCCCTATAAAAGCTAAGATAAGCATGAAAATAGCTGTAGTAAGTCTTGCTCCCCAAGGATGTTTTGGTTTCATGGTATATAGTAAACCCTTTTTTTTGATTGTCTTTTTCAAAAGGTAAAAAAGCAACAAAATCTAGCTTGAAAGAGCCCAACGGATTGGTTTAATTCCTTTTTTTTCCAGATAACAATTTGTTTTTGAAAAAGGTTTAGAGCCAAAAAAGCCAAAAGAAGCAGAATAAGGAGAAGGGTGGGCCGAGGAAAGAACGAGGTGATCTTTAGGAATTTTTGCTAAGATCCTTTCGCACTTTTCTTGAGCTGATTTTCCCCAAAGGAGGAAAACCAAAGAATCTTTCTTTTCTGCTAAAAGCTGAATGACTCGATCAGTAAAAATTTCCCATCCTTTTCCATAGTGAGATCTAGGTTCTTTTTCTCTCACCGTTAAAGTAGCGTTGAGAAGAAGCACTCCTTCTTTGGCCCAACCCAGTAAAGAGCCTTGCTTTGGAGGAGGAATGTGTAGATCCTCTTCTAATTCTTTGAAAATGTTTTTTAAAGAAGGGGGAAAAGGAGTGCCTTCTTGTACGCTAAAAGAAAGGCCGTGAGCTTGGTCTTTTCCATGGTAAGGATCTTGTCCTAAAAGAACCACTTTTACCGCATCAAAAGGGGTTTGACAAAAGGCGTTAAAAAGGAGAGAAGAAGGGGGATAAAGGAGTTTTCCTTCTTTTATTTCTTTTCGCAAGAAATCTTGAAGATCTTTCATGTAAGGCATTTTCCACTCTTTCTCCAAAAGGTGGGCCCATTTTTGTTCCATATAAAAAGGAGTCATATATTTTTAAATTCACTTCTTTTCAAAAGAGGATAAGCAAATACCATCTCTTGAATTCCCTCTTCTAAAGTTTTTGTAGGAGCCCAACCGAGAGATTCTAGCTTTTCATTGCTTACGATATAGTTTCTTTGATCTGGATCTTTCCCTATAGGAGCAGAGTGAATATATAGGTCAGGAACATATCTTTGTATCGTTTCTGCTAGTTCTTTTTTACTGAGATTTGCAGAACTTAACCCTACATTAAAAGCCTCAGCTCTCATTCTATCAAAGTTTTGTATAGCAAATAGAAAAGCTCTAGCTACGTCTTTTACGTGGATGTAGTTTCTTTTGAAATGCTCTTCGAAAAGAACTAGAACCTTGTCATGACAGGCGCGAAAAGTAAAGTCATTGACCAAAAGATCGAGACGCATTCTGGGAGATATCCCAAACACAGTAGCGAGTCTTAAAGAAACGGCTTGCTTTGTTTGTAGTAACTTTTTTTCTATATCTACTTTGAGTTTTCCATATAAAGAAACGGGGTTTAACGGAGTTTTTTCGGTGCAGAAAAGATTGTTTTGCCCTAGCCCATACCCGCTATTGCTATTTGGAAACACTATTTTTTTCTCTTTTGTCATATAGCGCAAAATCAGCTCAATAGCGTCGTAATTTACAAGCTTTGCCAAAGAAGGAGAGGCTTGGCAAATAGGGGCTCCTACTAAAGCCGCTAGAGGAAGAATGATATCTGCTTCTTCAACTAGATGAGCAAGAAGAGGTTCATTTTGTACTTCCCCTTTTATAAAACGAAAATGAGGACTGGCAAAGCAACAAAGAAGGGAGGTGGGTGTATACAAAAGAGAATCCAAAACAGTAACGAAAAACCCTTCTTCTAAAAGAAGAGGAACCATTACGGAGCCTATGTATCCTGCTCCCCCTGTTACTAAGATATGTTGCATAAGTTAGAAAGTGCGGTTTGTGCTTGTTGAAAGGATTTTTCTGTTCCTATATCGACAAAAGTCTTATCGCAAGGATACATAAAGAAACGCTTTTGTAAACAAAGGGGAAATACCTCTTTTTCCAAAGAAAAAGAAGGAGATTCAAAAGGCAAATCGGAAAAAAGGCTCTTTCGAAAAAGATAGGTACCACAGCTAATCCATCCTTTTTCTGAAAAAGGGATCTTCTCTTCAAAAGAAAGAATTTGGGAAGTAGTAGGATCTATGCTTACAGTTCCATATCTACTAGTGTCTTCCATTTGTTTTCCTAAAAGGGAAATGTCTGCTTTTTTTTCTAAAAAGCTTTGGTAGAATCCCTTTAGAGAATAGTCTGTAAAACAGTCCCCATTAGTAGCAAGTACATGAGGGGTTTTTACTAAATTCAAAGCTCTTTTTAAAGCACCGCCCGTTCCCAAAGGGGTCTCTTCTATAGAAAAATAGAGGGGAAATGAGGTTTCTTTAAAGTGTTCCAAGATTTTCCCTGCTTTATATCCCACAGCCAGGATAATCCTACCTACCGAAGAAAAGGAGGCGAGCTGGTTTATCAAAAGATCCAAAAAAGGAATTCCTCGAATGGGAGCAAGGGGTTTAGGGACGGAAGAAACAACTTTTTGCAGACGAGTTCCGAATCCCCCTGCCAAAATAATAGCGTCTGTTTTATTTGTCATAAGTCCTTCCTATAAATCAGAGAGCTTCCCTCTTTTTCTAAGGAAAAGGGAACCGCAAAAAGAGGACGAAGTGCTTCTTTTACCTCCATCTTCTTGGAAGGGGGAACCATTAGTAACAAGAAACCGCTCTGCCCTGCTCCACAAAGCTTCCCTCCTAAAGCTCCTGCTTTCCTTGCTTTTTCGTAATACAGATTAATCGTTTCGTTAGAAATTTGAGAAGAAAGTTTTTGTTTTAACTGCCAGCTATAGTCTAAAAGTTCGGCAAGTTTCTCCGGGAAAAAGAGCTCCTTTTGTTCTAGGAAAATTTTTTTTGCTTCGTATACCAAGGAAACCATCGTTTCTAAAAAGGAATCATTTTTATTTTCTTTTGTATTTTGAATTTGCTCTTGGATTACTTTTTCTGCAAATCGTGTGGTTCCTGTATAAAAAAGCATCAGATGTTCCATAAAGCAAAGGCGTTTTTCCTCAGGGATAGGTAGGGGAAAAACCTCTATTCCCTTAGGGGAAAATTCCATTAGGTTGCATCCTCCAAAAGAGGCATGGTATTGATCTTGGGATCCCACTTTTTCTCGAATCATCTGTTGTTCTACAAAGCAAGCCTCTTTAGCTAAAAGATTTTTAGAAATGTTTCTTCCTTGTAGAGCTGCTAAAGCGTGTAGAAATCCAACCGTAAAAGAAGAAGAGGAGCCAAGACCTGTTCTGGCGGGAAGATCCGAGCAAATATGAACATCTAAAGGCTCTTCTAACTTATAAAAACGGAGGCATTCTCGAATACTGGGATGCTCAATCTCTTCCAGGGAATTTACGGCCTCTACTTTGGAGTAAGATAGGCGCATCTTGTGCGGAAAAAAAGGGCTTGTTTTTTTCACGGTAACGTAGGTGTATTGATCTATAGTAGTTCCTAAGATAGCTCCTTTTTTTCTTAAGTAGTATTCTGTATAGTCAGAACCTCCTCCGAAAAAACTAATCCTTACAGGAGTTTTAGAAATCACCAAAACCATAGCAAAAAGCAGTTGGGTAAAGAGCCATGGTAGCTTTCACGATTTTTTTATCCAAATCTTATTTATTTTTTGCTAATGTCTCTCTTTAGTTAGGAGGAGAGGGCTGGTTTTTGTGTTTTGTAGAGTCTGTGATAAAAGAGATTTTCGTTTAGTAGTAGATCTGAAAGAGCAACCTTGGGGGAATCATTTTTTGCAAAAAGAAGAGTTGGGAAAAGAACAAAAATATCCTCTTCGTCTTGTTTATTGCGAAAGTTGTTCTACTGTGCAACTAGACCATACGGTAAAAAAGGAAATCCTGTTTTTAGACCACACGTATCTTTCTGGTATGACTCAGACCTTAAAAAGACATTTTTCTAAGGAGGCTCAAAGAGTAGATAATCGATTTTTCTCTAAAAAAAAGAAAAAGAGAGTTCTCGATATAGGTTCCAATGATGGTACGCAGTTACGCTTTTATAAGGAGATGGGATATGAAGTAGTGGGAGTGGAGTCTTCTAAAAAAGCGGCAGAGATTGCTTCAAAAGAGGGAATCTACACTATTTGTGATTTCTTTAACTTTGACCTTGCCAGGAAAATAGGAGGTTTTTTTGACGTAATCAATGCAGCAGGAGTTTTTTTTCACCTAGAAGAACTTCATTCAGTTTGTGAGGGTATTCGTTATCTTTTGGAGGAAAAAGGGGTTTTTATCATTCAATGCATGTATATGAAAAACATCGTAGAAAAGGGGGCTTTTGATCAGATTTATCATGAGCATCTTCTTTATTATACGGTTCGCTCTTTAACTACCCTTTTAAAAAGGCATGGATTGGAGCTTTTTGAGGTGGAAGTAAATCCTATTCATGGAGGGTCTTTGATAGCCTATGCTTCGCATAAAGGAAGCTTTCCTATTCTTTCTTCTTTGCTGGCTTTAGAAAAAGAGGAAGAGCAACAGGGGTGTAACACCTATGAATACTACCAAAGATTTGCTGAGAAAATACAGGTCCTCAAAGAGGAAAATCTTCGATTTTTTTCTGAGGCAAAAAAAGAGGGAAAAACGATTTATGGTATGGGAGCTCCTGTAAAAGGCAATACCCTTTTAAACTACTTTGGGATAGGAACAGAATATATTTCCTATTTGGTAGAAAAAAATCCTTTAAGGAAGGGATTGTATAGTCCTGGTATGCATATTCCCATAATTTTGGAGGAGGATCTGACTACAGTTCCAGATATCTACTACGTGTTGGCATGGAATTTTAAGCAGGAAATTTTGCAAAGGCACCTCGATCTTGTAAAAAGAGGAATTCAATTTCATTTTCCTATAGGTGGAAGCACATGAGTATTTTGGTAACAGGGGCTTCCGGATTTTTAGGGAAGTTTTTAGTAGAGACTCTCTTAAAACGAGGGAAAAAAGTAATTGCTTTGGATAGCAAGAAAGCAGATCTTACCGAAAAAGGCTCTTTAAGGGATTTTGATTCTTATAATATTTCTACGATTTACCACTTAGCCGCTTGGACACAAGCAGGAGATTTTTGCCTTTATCATTCAGCACAGCAGTGGTTTATTAATCAAAAGATCAACTTGCACGTCTTAGATTGGTGGGTAAAAAAACAGCCTCAAGCCAAAATGGTAAGTATAGGAACTAGCTGTTCTTATGATCCAGAACACCCTTTGAAAGAGGAATTTTACCTTCAAGGAAAACCAATAGATAGTCTGTTTACCTATGCTATGACAAAAAGAATGCTTCTTACGGGTTTACAAGCTGTGAACAGGCAATATGGACTGAAGTATTTATATGTGATCCCCTCTACCCTTTATGGTCCCAGCTATCATGAGGATGGAAGGCAAATGCATTTTATCTTTGACTTGGTTCGTAAAATTTTAGAGGGAAAGTTTTGCGGAAAACCTGTTATCTTATGGGGGGATGGGAAGCAAGAAAGAGAAATAATTCATGTGTTTGACTTTATAAGAACGCTTTTAGAATTGGAAGAAACTACATCAGATACATGGATTAACATAGGGGCCGGGAAAGGTTACTCTATTAGGGATTTTGCCCAAAAAATTTGCAAGCTGGTTGGCTTTCCCTGGGAAAAAGTTCAGTTTGATAGTTCTCGTTATGTAGGAGCAAGATCAAAGATTTTAGATATAGAAAAACTGCGAAAGCTTAGACCCAATCTTTCTTTTCTTCCATTGGAGGAAGGATTAAAAGACTTAATTGAATGGTTTTGTATTAAGAAGAATTATTCAGTATTTAAGGCTGACGTAGAAAGAAATGCAAAATAGTAAGGTTTTATTTTAGGTTTATCTATGGCAAAAAAAGCCCTGATTACAGGGATTACAGGGCAAGATGGTTCTTATTTAGCAGAGCTACTTTTAGAAAAAGGCTACCTAGTACATGGACTAGCCAGAAGAACTTCTTCTTCCTCTTTTACTAGAATTCTTTCGCTCCAAAATCACCCTAATTTTTTCCTTCATGAAGGAGACCTTACTGACTTTTCTAGCTTAAAAAGACTTTTGGAAGAAATCTCTTTTGAAGAAATCTATAATTTAGCTGCTATGAGTCATGTCCAAAGCTCTTTTTCCGTTCCCTTAAGCACAGCGGATATAAATGGGTTGGGGGTTTTGCGTTTTCTGGAGCTTTTGAGGAATAGCTCTGCGAACACCAAATTTTATCAAGCTTCTACTTCAGAACTTTTTGGTAAAGTAAAACAAGTTCCCCAAAATGAAAATACGGCTTTTCATCCAAGATCTCCTTATGCTACTTCCAAGCTTTTTGCTTATTGGTCTGTAGTAAACTACCGAGAAGCGTACCATCTTTTTGCCTGTAACGGCATTTTATTTAACCACGAAAGTCCAAGAAGAGGAGAAAATTTTGTTACCCGAAAAATTACTTTGGCTGCGGCTAGAATAGAACGAGGACTACAAACAGAGCTGGTTTTAGGAAATCTTGAAGCGAAAAGAGATTGGGGCTATGCCAAAGATTTTGTAGAAGGTATGTGGAGAATCCTTCAGCAAAAAATGCCGGAGGATTTTGTTCTTTCTACAGGGAAGACTCACAGTGTAAGAGAATTTGTAGAACTTGTCTTTGAGAAAATAGGAAGAAATCTTGTTTGGGAAGGAAAAGGTTTACAAGAGGTGGGAAGAGATCGGAACACGCAAAAAATTCTTGTGAGAGTCTCTCCCGAATATTTCAGGCCTACCGAAGTAGACTTGCTCCTAGGAGATCCTTCTAAGGCAAAAAAAAAGCTAGGATGGGAGGCTTCTACTGATCTAAAAAATCTGGCTTCTTTGATGGTAGAAGAAGACAGAAAAACCGTAGAAAGGATCTGTCAGGAAAGCTCCTGTTAGAACACGAAAGAAGCTCTTTTTTCAAGAGCTCTTTTAGCTAATTCCTTACCTATAGAAAAGGAGGCGGTAGCGGCAGGAGAAGGAGCATTTAATACCTGAAGCGTATTTTTCGTCTCCTGAATACAAAAGTCGTAAAGAATTTCCCCTTTTCCAGAAATAAGTTGGGAACGAAGCCCTATAAGACCTGGAATTAGATCTTTTTCTGTAATGGAGGGGATCAGTTTTTGAGCCTCTTGAGTAAACTTTTTTTTATAAAAAGAGCGAAAAAGTTCTATAACTCCGACTTTTGTATTTTTTAGACCCATTTTCCAAAATCCAGGAAATAGGATCATCTGAAGCACTTGAGAAAAATCAAAGGCTCTTTTCGTATATTTTTTCTTGGAAAAAGCCAAAACCGCATTGGGGCCTACTTCTACACCACCTTTCATCATAGGAGTAAAATGAATTCCTAAAAAAGGATATCTCAAATCACAGACAGGGTAAATAAGCCCTTTTATCAAAGGGATTTTTTCAGGAACTAGCTGATAATATTCCCCTCGAAAGGGAATGATTCGTAAAGAGAGGTGAGGAAGCACCATCTTCGCAATTTGATCAGAAAAAATCCCAGCACAGTTAATGACCAAGGAGGCTCTTATTTCTTTGGTAGTAGTTTGTAAGATAGCCTCTCTCTCATTAGAAAGGAGTTTTTCTGCTTTTTCCTTTAAGAAAAAGTCAACCCCTTCCTTTCTCAAATTCTCATAAAGTTTTTCTGCTACTTTACAAAATTCTACAATAGCACAAGAGGGAACGGATAAAGCTTTAATCCCTACAGCATAAGGCTCTTTTTCTTGTAGTTCCTCAGGACCCATCAGACGCAGTCCAGGAATTTGATTAGCCCTTCCTCTTCTTTCTATTTCATATAAGTTAGGAAGATCCTCTTCTTTGGTAGCTACAATCACTTTTCCTAAAGGTTTCACAGGAATGTGGTTCTCTTGACAAAAAGCTAAAAGTTCCTTTCTTCCCTCTAAACAGTTTTTTGCCTTAAAAGATCCAGGAGGATAATAGACCCCTGAATGAACTACCCCGCTATTATGAGAAGTTTGTTGTGATCCTACCTTCTTTTCTTTCTCTATGACAGCAATAGAAAGAGAGGGGGCTTTTTTTCGGATCTGGTATGCCGTGCAAAGGCCAACAATTCCTCCTCCCACTATGGTGATATCATATTTCATGAAAACCCTATAGAAATTTGGGACAGTTTTTCTCCATAAAGAGCAAAGCTGGTCTTCTCAATATGGTACAATTTTTTCTCGATACTTAGTTCATTTAAGTATCTATAAACTCCGGGATAATTGGGATCATAATCATGCCAAAGGATAACTCCTTGCAGTGAGAGTTTTTCCAGGACTTTTTGGGTATCCCTTTTTACATTTTCATAGGAATGAGAACCGTCAATAAAGCAAAAGTCGATAGCTCCTTTTTTACAAAAAAGGGAAAAATCATATTCTGCGGAATCTCCTAAGTGCTGCACTACTTTGTGTTCCATGGGAGTGTTTTGGTATTTCCTTTGTTGTTTTTGTAGATCTGTTACAAATTTTACTTCCCTTCTTAAGATAGGAGCGCTTGTTTTTTCTCCAGAAGAAGGGAGATCAATGGTGTGCACTACGGCTTTTTTTGACGTATTTAAAGCTAGCTGTAAAGTAGTGTTACCGTCAAAGGTGCCTATTTCTACCGAGTTTGTAGGGTTTAAGGTTTTTACAACAGAGGCGAGTACAAGAAGCTCTAAGTAAGATACGTTACCATCTCGCGTATCACAGTTAAGTAAGGAAATTTCTCCTGCCTGACGGATCAATTTTTCTGGGGATATTTTTTGTAGTTTGCACGACTTATAAGCTCCGGCAGCATACAAAGAGGTAATGCTGGGTTTTAAGATGGGTTTAAGGAGCCTGGGATATCGGATAGCAAAAAAAAGGGCTTTTAAGACTCTAGATATTTTGTGAAACTTTTCTGTTTTTATTTTCAAAGTCTCAGACATAAGTCCTCTCCATATAAGAGTGTTAAAACAGGGGAAGGGTAGGTTATGAACCTTTTTTTGTAAAGAGCAGCCCTCTTTCAAAAAATCCTTTATTCTTTGGGAAAAATAATTTCCCCTATTTAGTATAAGTGTCCATATTGAATATATTCTGGAAGGCTAAATGGATTTTTTATGAAAAAATTATGTGTTGATGCCAGAATGCTTTTTTCTTCTGGAATCGGAACGTATTTAAGAAATATTCTTCAGGGGCTCCAAAAAGAAAAGCAGTTTACCATCTCTGTAATTGTTCCGGAAAAATTTGCGCAGGAGAAGGAGATAGCCCCTTTTTCCAAGATCTTTTGTAAAGCACCTATTTATTCGATAGAAGAGCAGCTAGCTCTACCTTTTTTTATTCCCTCTTGCGATCTTTTTTGGTCTCCTCATTTTAATGTTCCTTTAGCAAAAATTCGGGCTAAAAGACGGATAGTAACCCTTTGCGATATCTACTTTTTCATGCATCAAAAAAATCTTTCCTGGTTGAAAAAAAAGTATGCGCAGATTTTTTATCAAAAAGCCATAGATGCTTCTGAAAGAGTCATTACCATTTCTTCCTTTTCTGAAAGAGAGATTAGGGAAAATCTAAAAAGGACGGAGCAAAAAATAGTAACGATTCCGTTGGGAGTAGAGAGACAAGACTTTGTAGAAGGAGAGAAAAAAAGAAAGCTTCCCTCTTCTTTTTTCTTGTATGTGGGAAATCTAAAACCGAATAAAAATTTGGAGAGACTTTTTAGGGCCTTTTCCAAGCTTTCTTCTGAGAATCCTTCCCTTTCTTTAGCGGTAATTTCTAGGAGTAAAAAGCAGGAAAGAGAGAAAATTATACGAGAAGCGTTTTCTGGAGAAAAGCTTCCTTCTTCTATCATTTTTTTTGAAGATGTCTCCAATAAAGAGCTTCCTTTTTTTTATAAAGAAGCAATCTCTTTAGTATTTCCTTCTCTTTATGAAGGATTTGGGCTTCCTCCTTTAGAGGCTATGATTGCAGAGTGTCCTGTTTTAGCTTCCAATATAGAAGTGATTCAAGAAGTTTGTAAATCTTCAGTTCTCTATTTTGATCCTTATCAAGAGGGGGAGATATACCAGAGAATGAAACAGGTCTTAGAGGATACACAAATGAGAGAAGAGCTTCGAGAAAAAGGCAAAATCTATGCAAAAAATCTCTCTTGGGAGAAAACTATAAAGAGTCATGTCACTCTGTTTGAGGAGATTTTGGAGAAGGTATGAAAACAGCTTTAGTCCATGATTGGCTAACGTGTTTAGCGGGAGCAGAAAAAGCGCTTCAGTCTTTATATACACTTTATCCTTCTCCTATTTATACTTTGTTAGCGGATTTTTCCTCTTTAAAAGGGTCTTTTTTTGAGAGAAAAGAAATTCATACCTCCTTCATTCAAAGACTTCCTTTTGCCAAGAAAAAATATCGAAGCTATCTTCCCTTTTTTCCTTTAGCCATAGAGCAGCTGGATGTTTCCTCTTATGATCTAGTTCTTTCTTCTTCTCACTGTGCTGCTAAAGGGGTTTTAACCCACGCAGAGCAGCTACACATTTGTTACTGTCATACCCCTGTTCGGTATGCTTGGGATATGTATCATGAGTATTTATCTATGGGAAATCTAAAAAAAGGAGGAAAGGGGCTTTTAGCAAAGATTTTTCTCCACTACTTTCGTAGCTGGGATAAACTCTCCGCTAGTAGAGTAGATTATTTTTTAGCTAATTCCCACTTTATAGCAAAAAGGATCGAAAAGGTTTACGGGAGAAAGGCGGAGGTAGTATTTTTTCCTGTGAATACGAAATTTTTTACCTTTTGCGACAAAAAAGAGGACTTTTACTTAGCGGTTTCAAGACTGGTCCCTTATAAAAAAATGGATGTAATAGTTCGGGCTTTTCACAATATGCCTGAGAAAAAGCTTATAGTCATCGGAGATGGGCCTGAGCTTTCAAGACTAGAGAAAATGAAATCTTCTAATGTATCTTTTATGGGATATCAAAAAGATGAAGTGGTAAGAAGTTATATGCAAAAAGCAAAAGCGTTTTTATATGCTGCCTTAGAAGATGCAGGAGTCGTTCCCGTAGAAGCCATGAGTTGCGGAACTCCTGTTATTGCTTACGGAAAAGGAGGCATTTTAGATAGCGTAATACCAAAAGTTACAGGGCTTTTTTTCCTAGAACAAACTCCAAAGGCTTTAGAAGAGGCTATTGAGGCTTTTGAGAAAAGGAGTTTTGATCTAGAAAAAATAAGAGAGCATGCAGAAAATTTTTCTAAGGAAAACTTTGAAAAAAGGCTCTATAATAGTATCGAAACAAAAAAAGTAAACTTCTTTACTCCAGGGAAAAGCCATCATGGGTTCCTTTTCTAAGTATGCTATTCAAAGGATTGTTCCTCCTTTTTTGTACCGCTTTTTATCTAAGGTAAGACTTCCTGAAGAAGGGCTTGATTTTACGAAATTTTTGCTAGCAAAATATGCAGTAAGAAGAGGAGGAAGTCTTATCGATGGTGGAGCCCATATAGGGTTTTATTCCAGGTGTTATGCCCAACTTTTAAAGAAAAAACCGGGTCGTCTTTTTTCTTTTGAACCGAACCCTTATCTTTTTCCTCTTTTGCAAAAGACTAGAGTTCTTCCCAAAGAAAAACATTTTTTTTTCCAAAAAGCTCTGTGTAAGACAAGTGGAGAAAAAAAAGCTTTTTTTGTGCGCCCCTTTTCTTTGGCAGAAGATAGCTCTTTAAAGCGCCCTTTAGAAAAAAAAGCCTTTAAAAGAATCGAAGTAGAAAGTTTTTGTCTGGATGATCTTTACAAGAGATATGAACTGAAAGATTGTAAGTTGGTAAAACTGGATGTAGAAGAAAACGAAGCTCTTGTTTTTGAGGGAGCTGCTCTTTTTTTACAAGAAGTTTCACCTTGGATAATCTTCGAATATACTCAAGAAGAAAAAAAAGAAAATCGTACTCTGCATATTTTGCAAGAAGGGGGATACGTTTTTTTTGATTTACAGACCTTTGAGAAGGTAAGCTCTTCTTATAAAAGCCTATTAACAGATTTAGTAGCTGTTGCAAGGAAAGACGAGGAGGAGCTAAAAAATGTCCTAAGGTCTATTGAGTTCTTAACCGTTTAGACTTGCAGCAAAGGGATTTTCGAGGCTCTATTCTAAGCGAGAAAAGTTAGGTTTTTGATGCTCGTATTGAATAAAATGATAAATTCTAAGGGCAGCTGTAAGCAAAACTAGGGAGCTAAACAGGAGCGTTATCAAAGGGAAAATACCCGGAAAAAGGATCATTAAAGAGAAAAATAAAAACGCTTCTGCTCTTTCAATTAGGCCTGAGCTATAATGAAAACTTTTTTGGCCTGTATTTTCTGTAAAAATACCTACAACAAGAAATGAAGTAACGCAAATTAAGATGGAACCTAGCATAAGTAGGGAGTAGATTCCTCTGGTTTCAGGATGAAATAAAAAAAGAGCTAAAATCACAGAAAATTCTACCACACGGTCGCTTATAATATCCAAAGCACTTCCCAAAGGAGAAGACTGGTTTTTTAGTCTTGCCAAAGTTCCATCTAGGGTATCTAAATAGCCAGAAAATAAAAGACAGATCAAACTTTTCCAGATCGATCCGGTGCTTATGGGTATTGCACTGAGAATTCCGATGAAACAGCTTGCCATAGTAAGATGAGAGGGAGATAGAAAAGACCAATTTTTTATTTGTTTTGCAAGGGGATCTACCAATAGAGATTGGTAAGGGCCTCGGAAGTATTTTTCTAGCATCTGGGGTTCCTTATTTTTGTTACTTTTTTCACTATAAAAGAGGCAACAGCAAGCAATCCTATAGCCAGCAGAGAGAGAATGAATTGCTTATTAAAAATAGCAGGAAAAGAAAAAGGATTGGCCTTATCAAGCGCTACTTTAATCCCTGCTCCCACTTGGGTATAAACGTAGGATCCAGGAAGGATTCCTAAAAAGGTAGTCCATAGGAAGGTAAGAAAAGATACCTGAAAAAAAGCGGCAGCCACATTAACAAGCCAAAAAGGAAAAAGCGGAATAAACCGCAAAAGTAGCAAATAACTCCAGGCATTTTTTTTGAATCCTTGTTCCATTTTTTGTAAAAAAGGCCCCGCTTTACGTCGAAGAATCTCGCCGAAAGCGGTTCGCGCAACAAAAAAAAGGATGGCAGAGCCTAAAGTGGCGCCAGTTACCACATAAAAAGTACTCAAAGGCATAGGAAAAAGAGCCCCTCCAATTAAGCTTAAGGCTCCAGCTATTGGTAAGGAGAGTCCTGTAGAAATTATATAGATTAATACAAAAGACAAAGAGGCTAATACAAAATGGGTATCAACAAAATACCTTATGTCAGCTTGTCTTTCTTTTACTATATCAATTGTCAGATAGCTATGTATTCCAGTTAGGTAAATGCCTGCTATAAGCAGTAAAAGGATAAAAAGAGGGAGAAAACGTTTCCAGGTAACTGTTTGGAAAGGGTGTTTTAGCCAGGGTAAAAAAGTTTGTATTAACCAAAGATCTGCACTTTTTCGGATAGCCAAATTATAAGTGGGATAGGGATGAATTAATGAAGAAAGCTTTCGTAGAGAGATATTTTCTTTTGCAGCTAAACATAGCTCAGGAAGCATCTCTCCTGCTCTGGGACCCACGATAGTTGCACCGAGAATTTTACCGCGCCTTTTTTTTGTTATTACCTTAACAAACCCTTCCTTTCTTCCTGCAGTGATCGCCCGATCATTTTCGGTAAAGGGAACAGAATAAATAGCTACGTTTTGCCCAAATAATTCAGTAGCAGCTCTTTCTGAAAGGCCAAAGCAGGCTATTTCCGGGTCTGTAAAGGTAACACGTGGCATTAGGGGGTCTCTTAGCTTTTTTCTGATGGGGGAAAGAAGGGAAAGAAGTACTTTTCTAGCTTGATTTTCGGCCGCATGGGTAAATTTGGGACCTTCTTCGACTACATCTCCAATAGCCCAAATATGTTTCTGAGATGTTCTTCCATATTTATCTACTTGTATACCTTTTTCAGAAAAAGCGATTCCTGCTGCTTTCAATTGAAGAGAATCCGTATTTGCTTTTCGTCCCACAGCAACAAAAAGAGCGTCAGAGGAAATAAACGTCTCTTCCTTTTCAGATTGTTTTATGATTAACGTAAATTTTCCCTCGGAATAGCTTACAGATTTTGTTTCGAATCCTAGAAACAACTCGACACCTTCCTTTTCCAAAGTTTTGGCAAGGATTTCCTGGGCTTCCGGCTCTTCTTTATTTAAAAGAGAGCCGTTTTTATGAATTTGAATGACGTGAGATCCTAGTCGTGAAAATGCTTGTGCCATTTCACATCCAACAGGTCCCCCTCCCAAGATAGAGATAGACTTGGGGATCCTATGTAGGGCGAAAAGAGTTTCGTTGGTTAAAAAAGGGGTTTCATATATTCCCGCAATATCGGGGATTAAAGCAGAAGATCCTGTTGCAATTACTATCTTTTCTCCATAAACTTCGTAAGGGATTTTTTCTCCCGTTTTTATTTGAATAAGGTGAGGAGCTGTAAAGCTTGCTGTTGCAGTAACAGTCTCTATTTTTTTTTCTTTAAGAAACTTAGGCTCCTCTTTTTTGCGTACAGAAGAGATGATTTGTCTAACTCTTTCGAGTACTTTTTTCGTATTCGTGGGACCAGAGACTCCTTCTAGTCCAAAATCTTTTGCATACTTGATTGCATGAGCGACTTGCGAGGAGGCAATAAATGATTTGCTAGGAATACAGCCCGAATTGGTACATTCACCTCCATAGGTTCCCCTCTCGATGAGCAAAACTTTTTTTCCCGCTTTTGCGGCTCCTGTTGCAATCACTAGCCCAGCAGAACCTGCTCCAATGACCACAATTTGGTATCGATCTTGAACCATATGTTTTTCTCACAGAACTGGGTTTATAAGGGATATATAGTTAGAGCGCTAGGAAAATATCAAGAAGTTTTTATAAGGGTAGTTTCTAAAGAACCCTCCGTGCTTTTGAATATCGCTTGATTTTTCAAACAAAGTCCTAAGCAGAGTGCCGTATGAACCCAAAGGTAGTTTCGGAAAATATTTTGATTAAATTGAAGAACGCATAAGGAGATTAGAAGAGAAAGAAATAAAGCGATGATTCTATTTCTTTCTTGGAGGGGAAGTAGAGGATTTTCCACCGTTTTTTTGAAGACGTAATAAAGCGATAACCCCAGTAGGATAAAACCGAAAAAACCAAAAAGACCCAGACTTGCTAAAATCTCGGTAAGGACGTTGGTGGGATCATAGGGAAGAACTTCTTCTAAAGTAACTTCTTGTAAGAAGGCTTGTTTTAAAAGTATTTCTTGATATAGATAAGGCCCAACTCCTCCTAATCCTACTCCTAAAAAGGGGTTTTCTAAAAAGACTTTCCAGGCGTTTACGATACCTTCCCATCGGGTGGAAAAACAACCATGGGAAGAGAAGTTTTTATTAAAGAATTTGAAAAAAGTGTCCGAGAAAATATGGGGAAAAAAAAACCAAAAAGAGCCAAAAATAAAGAACAAAAATCCAGAAAATAGGAGGAGTTTTTTTCGTAAAAAACCGATGTATTTTTTCAAAAAAGTAAAAGAGCTAAAAAAAAGAGAGAGGCCGAGTAAAACAAAGTAAGCAAAAAATCCGCCTGTAGAAGTAGAGATTATAAGGAAAAGATTGATAAGAAAAAGCAGGAGAAAATTTTTCATAGAGAAGAAAGGCTTTTTTTCAAGCAGGAAGAAAAGGTTATGAAACATGACAAAAGAACCCATATACAGAGCGTAAAAAGAAGGTTCATAGGTCCAAGCGTGGGGCCTGGCAAATTTTCCTAAAAATTGAGAGAGAAAGGGATCATATATTCCAAAAATAGAAAGAAAGAGTTGTAAAAAAGCATGCATTCCTACCAAAAGAAAGGAGAAAAAATAGATTCTGATAACTCTTTTTTCTTCTCCCTTCAAGACAAAGAGAAGGGGAAGGAGAAAGTAGCTTACGAATTGAAAACAATAAATACAAAAGTAGCCTAAAGAACGTAGAGGAAGAGGGCTAAAGAAGGAGGAGACAAAAAGGGAGAAAAAAATCCAAAGGGAAGCCATCCAAACAGGTTTAGGAAGAGAATACTGACGCAGCAAAGGGAAAAAAAGCAGCGTTAAAAATAAAGAGAAAAGATGGGTAGCTTTCAAGCGAAAAAAAACGAGTGTAATATAGAGCTTATCGGCAGAGAGGGTTACAAAGTAGATGAATAAAAAAAGGTAAGGAAGAGAAGGGGCTATCCTATAAAGCTTTTTAGAAAACATCTATTTCATATGGTTCTTCAAAAGGCCTGCTATTTTCATCATGTCTAGGGGGTCTTTTCCCAAAACCTTAGAAAGTTTTGCGTCAGGTAGAATAATTCTTTTATTTTGGGGATCTTGTAGATCCTGTTTTTTGATATACTCCCAAAGTTTTTTAACCACCTCTCCTCGACTAAGCTCCTTTTCTCCCGTTATCGCTTGTAGTTCTTTACTCAAAAGGAGTTTTCTTTGCATGCCTGCTTTTTTCCCTCTTGCTCTTTTTTTGTAGGCCGTTTTTACGTGGTCTTTATATTTTTCCGCTAGATCTTCCAATTGATTTACAATCACATCACAGGCTGGAAAAAGGGAACAGGAATAAAAGGTTTTTCCAAAACGAGACTTTCGTGGAGTAATTTTTCCACTGCACCCTTTAGCAGGGCAGTCTGGCATAGTGGAAAGATCCAATATCTCTTCCCCTTTTTTGGGGATATTTACGATTCCTTTACAATCAGGGTAATTAGAGCAGCCTAAAAAAGCGCCGTATCTTCCGTGGCGCAAAAGCATTTCTTTGTGACAAAGAGGACACTTTTGCTCCCAGTCAAACCCTTCTGCATAATCTTCTCTTTTAAAATCAAGCGCCTCTAAAGGAGCCGTGAACTTACACTCAGGATAGTTGGAGCAGCCATAAAAATATTTAGTTTTGGACCAAATTTTCTGGAGCTTGTGGCCACAAGTAGGACAGTCAATATCTGTGGTAACTTTGGGAACTACGGCTTCTTTTTCTGCTTTTTCTACCAAAGGGTTAAAGAGATGCCAAAAATCAGACAGAACTTTTCTCCAATCTTTTTGATCTTCTGCAATCAGCTCCAATTCATCTTCCATATTTGCTGTAAAGCTCGGATTCATGATTAGCTTGAAATTATCTTCGAGCATCTGGGCAATTACTTTTCCGAGTTCCGTAGGTTTTAGGGCATGGTTTTCTTTCAGCGTATAATCCCTACTTTGGATTTTATTCATAATAGAAGCATAAGTTGAAGGTCTTCCCACTCCAGACTTTTCCAACTCTTTTACTAAAGAAGCCTCTGTAAAGCGAGCAGGAGGTTTAGTAAAAGCTTGTGCCATGGTGAGATTTTTTAGCTGAAGAACCTGCTTTTGTTCAATAGGAGGAAGAAGCTGTTCCTTTTCCTGTTCTGTATCTTGTTTTTCCTCATAGATAGCCAGAAAACCTTTAAATTTCAGGGTAGATCCACCTGCCTTTAAAAGAATTTGCTGGTCTGTTTGAATTTCTGCAGAAACGGTATCGTAAAGGGCTGCTACCATCTGAGAAGCCACAAATCTTCTCCAAATTAGAACGTAGAGTTTCAGCTGATCTTGATTTAGATAAGGCTTTATCTTCTGGGGAGGATAAGCAAGAGTAGTAGGTCGAATCGCTTCATGTGCCTCTTGTGCAGATTGTTTACTTTTATAAAAGGGGGGCTTTTCGGGGAGATATTCTTTCCCAAAAGTTTTTGTAATATACTCTCTTGCCTCTTTTTGTGCTTCAGGAGCTATTTGAACCGAGTCGGTTCTCATATAGGTAATAAGGCCTTCTGTTCCTTGTTTTCCTAGGTCGACTCCCTCATAAAGAGTTTGCGCGATCCCCATAGTTCTGGTGGGAGCAAAGCCAAAATAACGAGAGGCCTCTTGTTGTAGGGTAGAAGTTATAAAGGGAGGAGTCGGGTTTCTTTTTTTTTCTTTTTTTTCTACTTTTCCTACCTTATAGGAGGCTTTTTTCAGCCTCTTTGAAATACTTTGGGCAATTTCTTCATTCGAGATTAAAAACAGATTTTCTTCCTTAGAAGGTTCTTTTGCTACTTTTTTTCCATCGATTTTATAGGGAAATGCCTCAAAAAACTTTTCCCCTTCTCTACCTTGTAAAAGGGCTTTTATGTTCCAGTATTCTACAGGGATGAAAACCTCAATTTCCCTTTCTCTGTCTACCACCATTTTTAAAGCAACAGACTGCACTCTTCCTGCAGAAGAGCCTGATTTTCCCCTTCGGACCCTTCTTGTCAAAATAGGGGAAATTTTGTAGCCAACAATCCTATCTAAAATTCTTCTTGCCTGTTGTGCATTTACCAAGGAGAGATTGATGGAGCGAGGCTTTTCCAAGGCTTGTAAGACGGCATTTTTGGTGATAGAGTTGAAGGTAATTCTTTGCAGTTTTGTTTTTGAGGGAAGAAGTTTAGAGATATGCCAAGCAATCGCTTCTCCTTCTCTATCAGGATCAGGAGCTAGGTAGACAGAAGAGGCCCCTTTAGCAGCTTCTTTTAAATTTTTCACTACCTCTTTTTTATCGGGAAGCACCTCATATTTTGGTTCAAAATTATGTTCTATATCGATGCCAAAATTTTTCTGAGGAAGATCCCGGATATGTCCCACAGAAGAGGCAAATAAATACTTAGACCCTAAAAGTTTTTTTAGGGTCTTTATTTTTGCTGGGGACTCAACAATAATTAGCTTTTTTTGCATACTCTTTTCGAAATCAAACAAGAGGTTATTTTTAAGTGTTGTAGGACCTTTTGGCAAGAACTCTTTGTGATTTTTATGCTAATTTTTTTTTATCCTGCAAGAAAAAAGAGGCAATTTTTAAAAAAAGGTTTTTCCTATGTTTTCCTATTGCTTGCCTAAGGAGGAAGAGACTTTAGAGCAATACGAGGAAAAGGCGGCAAAGATAAGAGCCTTTCAAGAGAATCCCTTGCCCTTTCTAGAAAGGGAAAAAATTACCCTTCCTTTTTCTCTAGAAGATAAGGTGGCAGAACCTGATTGGGATTGGGTAAGAGCTTTTTTACGGGACAAGTTTGATATTTCTCCTTCTTTTTTGTCTGCTTTTTATTCAAATCGAGGTCTTTTTTTCTGGCAAGGAGCCCAAACCTGGATTTTTGAAAAGGAAGGGTTTTTTCTTCTTCAGATTCGAAAGAATTTTAAAAAGGGGAACCTACTTTTCTATTCTAAAGAAGAGGTTTTATCCCATGAAGCAGTACATGCATTTCGTTTTGATAGGAAAGAGTCTTTTTTTGATGAAATTTTTGCCTATTTGACTTCTCCTCGTCTTTTTCGGAGGATTTTTGGTCCTCTATTTCAAAAAAACAGGGAAGTGTTTTTTCTTTTTCTTTTTGCTTTTTCTCCCTTTCTCTTTCTGGGTTTTTCCCCTTTTTTGGGACTTTGTAGTTTTTTAGGTTTTTTGCTGCTTTTTGGGTTTTCTCTAATTCGGTTAGCCTATTACCATAATCTTTTTAAAAAGGCCTATAAAGCTTTGGAGAAATTTGCAGAAAAAAAAGATATTTTTCCGATCTTAGTTCGTTTAGAAGGAAAAGAAATCAAAGAGATAGCTAAAATGGCTTCTTCTAGCTTAAGAGAATTTTTTGAAGAAAAGAAAAAAGACTCTTTAAGGTGGGAGATGATAGAAAAAACCTATTTTTCCCAAAATAGAGAAAAAAGATTCGAATAAAAAAGGAAGAGTATATGACCCAGTTGATAGAGATAGAAGAGATAAAATCCCTTTCTCCTTCCGAAGCAGCCGATAGATCCTTAGAGCTTTGTAGAGGTTTGGAAAGAGGGGATATTCTTTTTTTCCCCAAGATCCCTTTCTCCTTTTTGGAAGAAGACGTAGCTTTTTTATTAAAGCAAAAGCAATCGGGCAAAAAAGGGAGAAAAAATGTAGCTTTCAAACCCCTTTTAGATAAGATCTCTAACCATGCAGGAGCTTGCCACGAAGAAAAAAAGAGGCTTCATGAGATAATGCGTGGTTTTTGCCATGAGGTAAATCTGATCTTATCAAAGCTACTTACTCCTTATGCGGCAAAATGGAAGATTGACTATGCAAGCTTTCGTCCCTTTCAGGAAAAGGGAAGGAATTTGCGTCTTACAGCAAGAAATGATTTACTACACTTTGATGCGTTTGCTTCTAGACCTATGCATGGGGATAGAATTCTTCGTTTTTTTGTAAATATCAATCCAACTCTTTGTAGGAAGTGGATTACCGCTTCTTCTTTTGAAGAGACTTTTCAAAATTTTTTGAAAAACAGGGAAATTTCCCTTCCTAAAGCTGCCTATCACTTTTCTGTAAAATGGCGGGAAAGATGTAAAGGGTTAGCCAGGCATCTAGGGCTCCCTGTTACCCTACGCTCTCCCTATGATACCTTTATGCTACGCTTTCATCATTTTTTGAAAAAAAATCAAAGGTTTCAAGAAAAAGTGGAGAAAAAACATTGGGAGTTTCCTCCTTTTTCCTGTTGGGCTGTTTTTACAGATCAGGTAAGTCATGCTGCCTTAGAAGGGCAATATGCTTTGGAGCAAACTTTTTTGGTCCCTAGAGAAGTTTTATTAAATCCAGAAAAAGCCCCTATTTCTGTTTTGGAAAGGCTTTCCAAAGAGGTAATGACCTCTAATTATGCTCTATCTCGGAGAGAAGTTTCCTAGTATTTTGAGAGGGGATCTTGAGGTTTAAGCGATATTTTGAGATGGTTCTCCTCGATAAAAAGAGTCCCTCTTCTCTCATTTTTTTACAAAGAGCTTCGTCAGAGAAAGGCTTTTTCTTATCCTCTTTTTTCAAAAGTTCTCGCAGTTTTTCCTTGGCTCTTTTTTCGGAGTAATGCTCACTTTTTGGTAAAGCAGAGCTGAGGAGATCTTTTAGAAAAAAAAGTCCTTTTTCTGTTTCTAGCGTTTTCTCTTGAATAGCTCTAGAAATAGTAGAGGGGTGCATTTTGAGCTCTTTTGCAATTTGCTTGATACTAAGAGGCTTTAGTTCCCGATTTTCATATAAAAAATCCTGTTGTGCCTCCACTATGTAGGAGCCAATTTTTTCTAAAGTGACCTTTCTTTTAGCTAAAGCCTTTACCAAAAAATTTCCCCGAGCTCGAAAAGAGGAGAATTGTTGTTTTTCTTCTTTAGGGAGTCCTTTTAAATAGAAGTACTCTTTCTTCCAGGAAATAAGAGTCAAAGGTTTTTTATACTCTACTTTTTTCCCCTGCTTTACTTGTAAATCTATCCACAAAGGAGAAGAAAAAGAAGAAGAAAAAGAAGAAGCAGGAGAAAAACAGAGCGGTTTTATCTCTCTTTTTATTAAAGAAAGAAGCTCTTTTCTACTGAGGCGGAATTTTTTTTCTATCACAGAAAATCCCCCCTGAAAAAGAGGAGAAAAACATTTTTCTATGATTTGATAGCTTAGGGAATTTTCTAACTTTTTCTCTTTCAGCTGGAAAAGGAGGCATTCCTGCAGATCTTTAGCAAAAGATCCTATAGGATCCAGGGTTTTTAATACCTTTAAAACCGTTTCAACGGGTTTTTCTAGAAAGTGAAATTCCCTCGCAAAAGTTTTTATTTCCTCTACAAAAAAACCTTCTTTTGTCAAACTCCCTATGATTGTTTGGGCTATTTCCCAATGAAGAGGATCAGAAAAGCCGCTTTTGGCTTGGATTAATAGGTGTTGTTGAAACGAAGGGGTATAAGGGACTTGTAAGGCTTCTTTTTCTTCTTTGGACAAAAGGGGAAGATCCATTTCAAGAAGAGGGTTTTTTTCTATTTCTTGGGCAACCCACTCTTCTAGCTCTTTTTGGTTCATCTGAAGCACTTTGAGCATTTGTTGCATTTGGGAAGAGTTTTGTATGCTGGTTTCTATTCGGCTCTCGTTTTTGGGGCTTAGCATAAAATTTTTCTCCTTAATTTTTTGTTTAGAAAGGAAAGAAGTTTTTTCCTAGGAAAATATTGTGGAATAGAAAAGAGATGGGACTCAAAGCAGCTATTTTTTGCCACAGTGGACTCGGTGATGGGATTATTTCTCTAACCTTGTCACATAATTTTCATCAAAATGGATGGAAAGTGATAACCTATCATAACGGCTTAGCTGCTTTACAACCTTGGTTTCCTCACCTTTTAGTTCAAAGTTATCCAAAATTGGGAGAAAAAGAGGAAATTTTACAAACATTTGATCAGATTGTGGTATTTCACAATGACAGTAATCCTTTTGTTTTACAGATCATCGAAGAGGGAAAACAAAAGTTTCCTGAAAAGGTAAAGGTAATCTATCCCTATCCTACCAAAGGGATTTATCAAAGGCCTTTTTATAAGGACTCTTTTTTAGATCCTACCAAGCCGTTGATCAAGGAATTAAAACGGTTTTGTCAAGAGAGCCTTTCTTTGGAAAAGACAACACTAGAAAACGGATTTATTGCTCCTTTACATTTGCTATATAGGAAAAATCAAAATAGAGTGGTTCTACATATAAATAGTTCTAGAGAAGGCAAAAACTGGCCTATTACCAAATATGTAAAGCTCGCTTTACATTTAAAAAAACGAGGATATGAACCTGTTTTTATCGCAGGATCTGAAGAAGAGAGAAAGCCGTATCTTTGGCTTGAAAAAAAGGGGTGGAAAGTGCCCCTTTTTAAGAATTTAAACCAGCTTACCTCCTATTTCTATGAGGCAGGATTTTTCATAGGGAATGATTCGGGGTTGGGTCATTTAGCTTCTTGTATGAAAATCCCTACGGTTACTATTAGTAGAAGAAAAAGAGTAGCTCGTTTTTGGAGGCCTAGTTGGACTTTTTCTAAAATTGTGTATCCTTATTCTTGGATTCCCAACATAGGGGGCTTTCGTTTAAGAGATAGAAAATGGAAGTCTTTTATTTCTGCAAAAAGAGTACTTAAGGTGTTTTTGAAACTAGTAGAGGAAGAATCTTCTGTTTAAAAAGAGGCAAGTTTGGCGTATTTTGCTACCAAAGAGCGAAGAGTCTGTCCCTGCAGAAAAAAAACATCATAGGTAGTTCCGTAGGAAGTATGGTATACCCTTTGAATTACTCCTTCCCCAAATTCGGGGTGTCTTACCTTAGCTCCCGCTTTAAAGGAAGAGGGGTTTTGGTTTTCTTCAAAGAGAGAGGTCTTTTTTTGACTTGGCTCTAGTAGGTTTTCCGGAGGAATTTCCTGTAAAAAGCGGGAGGGTTTCATAATTCTTGGGGAGCCCCAGACGTATCTACGAATACAGGAGAGGAGGAAAAGATATTTTTTGGCTCGTGTCATCCCTACATAAAAAAGTCTTCTTTCTTCTTCTAGCTTTTCTTCTTCCTCTTTCGCATTGATGTGGGGTAAGAGATCCTCCTCTAAACCACTGATAAAAACGGCTTCAAACTCCAGGCCTTTTCCATTATGAAAAGTCATGAGCTTTATCCCAGAGGTTTTTTCGACTCCTTTGGTTTGTAAAGAGATGTCTTCTAAAAAGGCTTGTAAAGAAATCGTTTCAGAAGCTTCTTGCCATTCTACGGCTTTTGATAAAAGAGCTTCTAGGTTCTCTTTCCGATCTTGAAATGTTTCTAAATCTTGCTTGAGATAAAGAAGGTAGTTTGTCTCTTGCAAAAGAGTTTCTAGGATAGAAAGAATTGAAGTAGAAGAGCTGGTTTTTTCTCGTAATCTCAGAATTAGATCAATATAAGCTTTTAAAGCTTGTTGTTGCGCTCCTCTTAGAGAAAGATGGGCGAAATTTTTTTCACAAAAAGAGAAGAGGGGCTCTTTTGCCTTTTCTGCTAAAGCAGCTATTTTCTGTAGACTAGTTTTTCCCAAGCCTTTCTGTGTTAGAAAAAGGGTTCTTTCCAAGGAGATTAGATCAGAAGAAGAGAGGATCATCTTCATAAAAGCTAAGATATCTTTGATCTCTTTTCTTTGGTAAAAAGAGATTCCTCCGATGATTTCATAAGCCATATTTTTAGAAAGGAAAAGATCTTCAAAGAGACGGGACTGGGCATTGGTTCTGTAAAATATTACCATTTCTTCCAAAGGTACTTTTTTTTCTTTTTGTAAGAAGGTAATCTTTTCCCAAAGATAGAGCATTTCTTCTCTCTCGCTAGGAGCATAGAAAAGGGAGATTTTTTCTCCTTCTCCTAAACTGCTCCATAGATTTTTTTCGTAGCGGTTTGAGTTATGAGAGATAAGGTGGTTAGAAGCCTGTAAAATATGGTGGGTGCTTCTATAGTTTTGTTCTAAGGCTAAGGTAGAAGCGCCTTCAAAGTCAGAAGAAAAGTGTAAAATATTTTGATATCTAGCACCCCTCCAGGAATAGATAGACTGATCAGGATCTCCCACAGCAAAAAGATTTTTATGAGAAGAAACCAAGAGTTTGGTCAAGACATACTGAGCATAGTTGGTATCTTGATATTCATCGATCAAGACAAAAAGCCAGCGATGTTGATATTGATGCAATAGGGCTTTTTCTGCTTTGAGCAGTGTTACGCTAAGATATAAAAGATCATCGAAATCAAGGGCGTTACACTCTTTGAGTTTTCTTTGATACAAAGCGTAAGCTTTAGAAAAAAAAGGAGAAATAGAAGTATCTTCTGGACCGAGCAAATCATTTTTATAGGAAGAAATAGCCTTTTTTAGGGCCTTCAAAGTGGTTTTTTCTTCCTTTACTTCAAGGGTTTGTAGACAAGTTTTCAAAAGCTTTAGACTATCTTCTTCATCATAGATAGTAAAATCGGGCAGGTATCCCAAAAAAGAGATCGATTCTCTTAAGATACGGGCTCCCAAACTATGGAAGGTACAGGTAAGAATTTTTTGTCCTGTAAGAGACCACACCCTCTTTTTCATCTCTTCCGCCGCCTTATTGGTAAAGGTAACAGCTAAGATATCCTCTGGCAAAATCCCTTTTTGTAAAAGATGGGCAATTCTATAGGTTACGATGCGTGTTTTTCCCGATCCAGCCCCGGCTAGAACCAAGAGGGGACCTTCTTCATGTTCTACTGCTTTTTTCTGCTGAGGATTTAAGGGCATAAGTGGGCCGTAGTGTACAAAATCCTTCTAGTTTTTTTAAAGGCCTTTGATTGACAAGAAAAGCAAAAAAAAATTCATCCAGGACAAATATTTTTTCTTTTTTCCCCTTTGCCTTTTTTAGCAAGAAAGCATATAACGCCCACTTTTCATCTAGTGGCGGTAGGGTGTGTTAAAGGATGTTTCAGTGGACCAGCCAAGGTTTTTAGGGTTATCTTTTCAGCCTGTGGGGGTTTTTTCTGTCATTCCGAACGCAGAAGTTTTGCACACACCTGTATATTGTTCAGGTAGAGTTTTTTCTCTTGTAGGAGAAGTTCTAAAAACGCCCTTTCATCATATAGGAGAGCTTTTTCTTAAAACTCTTTCTCCCTTGGATGCTTTTCGAGAGCCTAACCTATGTCAGGATGGATCACAAATCCTTGTAAAAGTTGTTTTGGTTACACCTCTTTTGGCTCTTACTATTTCTTCTGTGGCCCTGGCCTTGATAGGAAATTTTTCCTCTGCTTTCGGGCAGTGGCTTGTTTTTTCCACCAATGTTCCTACTAGGTTAGATAAAGCTATCTATGACTGTAGGTACTATACCCATCAACGGAAAGCACATTCTTTATCGTTTATCGATTCTGAGAAATGGGAAAAAACGAAGGTAGGAGTAGCTCTTTCTTCCTATCAAAACGCGTGGGATGAGCTATGCAATCTTTTTGCTTTTCGCTCTGATTGGGATATGGCAAAAGTGGAGCTTCTTCAAAAAAAGGACTTTAACCGGAAAGATACTGCTGGCTTTGGTGTTGATCCGTTCAGGGATCCTGCGTATTTGTTGCAGTTAACAAAAGGTTTAGGAGCGGAAGTGGTTCGTTCTTCTATAGAGTGGTCTTACTTGATTTCGGGAGATGGGACGCTGAATTTATCAGAAATTGATAAAATAGTCTCTTACTTAAGGGAAATGGGTAAGGAGGAAAAGCAGATTCTTCTTACACTTCACCATTTTGTGGATCCAATTTGGTTTTCTGAATCGGGAGCTTTTGAGACAAGAGAAAATGCACAAGTTTTTGTAAATAGTATAGAGACAATTTTTCGCTCTTTGAGAGATAAGCTATTGGAGCTAGAAAATGGAGAGGCGCTACTAAAAAGAATAAGTTTTACCACGTTTAACGAACCTACTATCTGCGGGGTGTTTTCGGGCCGTATAATGGGAAATTGGCCTCCTTTTAAAAGGGGAGATTTTTTGAGAGCTGCTAAGGTTCTTGTAAATATTTTTTGGGCGCATAACCGAATATATGAAAAGATTAAAAAGATAGATGAGGAGATTCAAGTAAGTATTGTACATCAGGCCCTAAGCTTTATACCGTACCGTACTTTTGATTCTATTTCAGGGCTTGTTGCGTATTTTTTAAGTCTTTTTACTAATATTTTTGTATCTCTTTACTTAAAAACGGGAAGATTGGATGTTTTTTTTCCCTTTCTTGCTAGAGCTTCTTTGAACGAGCCTCTTAAGACAGATGCTTTTTATGTAAACGGCTATGTGCGGCCTCCAATTAGTCTTATTCCCTCTTTTAAGGGGGAAAAACCCACAGCGCCGCCTCTTCCTGGTCAGGGAGACACAGAGATGCCTTTTGCTGCAGATCCATTTGCAATAGCAAGCATTTATAAAGAGCTTTATAAAAGCGCGCAAAAAGGAGGGCTTCTTTCTAAGGCAAAATTCGGTATAACAGAATGTGGAATTGCTTCTACAGACGAAGAGGGAATTAAAGATTTTTTTATAAAATTGATCTGGGCTTTTAATGAGTTACTGAAAGAGGGATACCCTATAGATGTAATTACTTTTTGGTCTTTAACGGATAATTTTGAGTGGTCAGAAGGGTGGACAAAACACTTTGGTCTTATGGGGCTAAACCCTGAAGAGGTGCGAGCAGATATAGAAAGGCTTATAAATTCGGTTAGAATAAGTTTTCCTGAAATGGAGTCGATCTTAAATGAGATTTTTATGGTTTCTGCTTTGAAAGGAGTAGAGCCATCAAAAGAGGAGTTATTCTCAGAATTTCTGGTGAAGGATTTCATAGAAGCTTGTTATTCATATCTAGGAAAAGAGCCGAAAGAGGGAAAATTTTTTCTTGAGGTAATAATTAAGAAGGTAGCAAGGGGAAGTCTCTTGAATATTGAAACGTTATTGGATAAGAATTTTCAAAATTCCTTATTTGCAGAACTTCAAAGAGAGGTTCCGGGTCTTGAAAAAACAAAGTGGCAAGAGCAGTTAAACGATACCCTAAATAGGGTTAGTTCTTTAGGAGACTTTAATAGAAGGGCTGAATTATTCAAACAAGCGCTCTTCTCACGACTGGAAGAAAACGAAGCACCTAATCCAAACCAAAATGATGAATCCCTAGTTCGTAGACTGGAGCGTTACATGATACAAAAGTATTGCGAGGGGAGAAATTTTCCAACCAGGCCAGAAACAATTTCTTCTGCTATTTTGATGCAACATTTATCAAAAAGAGTCTCTTTTGAATTAGTCAAAGAACTCATTTCACGGAAGAAGTCCTCTTAAGAAAGATTTACCAAGGCTTTCTTTACTCGAAAATTTTTTCAAAGTCGATCTTTTCCCCAGCTAGCACGTAGGCAATGTTGGGGATTTCTTCTGTTTTTTGTAAAAAGGCCGTGTAATAGGAAGAGTATTCTTCCAGATTTTGTTCTCCCTTATAAGGAGGTTTTAGTCCCAAAAAAGTAAGATCAGAGCTTTTCGAAAACTCCACAATATTTTGACTAGGATCTTTTTCTGATAAAAAACGGACTTCAAAGATAAGATTGGGGAGCCTTAAAAAGGTTTTGTATTTTTCTAATTGTTCAGAGACCTGCTTTTTTTCTTCTTCGTCTTTTACTAAGGAATTGATTTGAATTACTGATTTAGCCCAAATCTTGCCAGATTGCAAAAGATAAGCTAAAGCAAGGCTGAGTTCGAAGTTGGCAGGATACTTTCCTCCCCACCAAAGGTGGATCTTTTTAGGAGGAGCTTTTTTAAAGAGAGGGTAAGTAAAGCTGGGCGTGTCTGGATAACTTGTTTTTAAAACCAATACGTTCTTTTCTTGGGAAAAAGCAGAAAGAAGGGGAGTTACATAGGAAAGAGAAGAGTCTTCTTTTTTCTCATGAGAGAAGATAATGGTATTAGGTTGTAAAGGGCCGAAGCCATAATTTCGGGTGAGACTTTCAATACCATAGTAGAGGTCATGGGATACATTAATTCTTTGGAAAGAGGGAATTTTATAAGTGGTAAAAAATTGAGAAAATCGTTTTTTTACTGCTTTTACATCTTGAGAAAAAGTGGTAGTTCCATAGGTTAAAAATCCTTTGCCTTGATTTAAAGAATGGGAGAAAAAAATCAAATTTTTATGGCGTAGAGAAGGATCTACTACGGTTAAAATGCTGGGTCTCCAGGTTTTGGGATTGATATCTAAGTAGGAGAGTTTATTCGTAGCAAATCTTGCTAGAGAAGAAAAAAGGCTGTAGCGAAGATCATCCCAATTTGTTTGGATTTTTCTTTTCCCAGCCCAAAAATAGAGAAAAATCAAAAGGGCTAAGACGATAAAAGTGGCTCCTGCATTCACCATGAACATACTTACTAGACAAGCTATGCAGCCTATCAAAGAAAGGCTCCAAGGAGTTTTGAAGGAAGGGCGCCAGCTCGGATTTTGGGTAATGGATTCAAAGAAGGAGAGAAAGTTGATCAATGCATAGGTAGTAAGACAAATCATGGTTAAAATAGGAATTAGCTGATTTATGTCTGTGAAGACGGTAAGAAAAGCGCTTAAGAGAAAAACTACTACAGTAGCATTTCTCGGAAGCTGGGTAATTCCATATCCTTTGCTTAAAAACTTGGGAAGCATGCCATCATTGGCTATGGCTTGAATGGTTCTGGGAGTTCCCATAACTCCTCCTAGGGCGCTTGACAAAGTAGCTGCCCAGATGCCTAAGATCACCAAAGGGGCGCTAGTAGCTAGGTATTGAATAATTAAAGGATGAGAGCGCAAAAGCTCTGGGGGAATATGGTGGTTTAAAAAGATGGCAAGAACGGTGTAGAGCAAATAAGCTGTCAAAATAGCACAAAGGGTTCCTACAGGCAGAGATCTCCCCGGATTTTTCAGGTCTCCAGATAAGGCCATACCCGTTTCAATTCCGGTAGTTGCAGGAAAAAACATAGAAAAAGCAGCCCAAAAGGTGAGGGTTTCTGTAGGAAGAGCTTGTAGTGTATTAGGAATATTGCTTGCTTTTCCCATAAAAACAGAGACTAAAGAGATAGTCAAAGCAATGAAGATCGCTATTTGGGTTTTTATCGCTAGATTGGTAGAGACATACGACAAAAAAGATAAGACCAAAAGGGTAAAAACTTCTAATACAGCAGGAGAAAAGTAAGGAAACATTCCTTCCAAAGAAGAAACAAACCCCGAAATACAAAGGGCAATTGAGGTAAGTTGTGCACAGCACAGAAGAACGCCTAAGGCCGTTCCCATCTCTATTCCTAAGCTCCTGGAGACGATGTAGTAAGAGCCTCCTCCTCCCATTTTTAGGTTAGTAACGATAGAAGTCATAGAAAGGCCTGTTATTAGCAAAATACCAGAGCTCATGGCAATGATTAAGACCATAGAAGTAACGCCTACATGACCTGTAATCCATCCCAATCTTAAAAATAAGATTACTCCAAGCATTTGTAAAATATTGGGTAGGTATACTCCTGAGACGGTTCCTAAGTAAGGATCTTTTTTTTTAAAAAAGGAAAAACTTTTTGTAAATAGGCCCATAATGTGGTTTGTATTGTAAGGGATTTCAAGGATCTTGTCCACAAAGAGAAAAAGGGAAGTTTCTTAGTCGAAATTTTTTTTGATTGTATTTTTTTCTATACTCTCTCATGCTCATTGGCTCTTTAACAGAAAGAGTGAGGAGTTTTTTATGTATCCGGTTAATGGTGGCAATTACGGTAATCAGTACCATATCGGCGATCTGAACCAAAATGATTGGGAACTTGAGTTTTCTGAGGAAATAGAGGGTGTCAAAATTTATTGGATGGGTAGAGAAAAAAAACTTGAACCTAATGAGTTTCTTCCGGGGCCTGAAAATAGTTCTTTTTGGAACCATTCTACAGAAACAGTACACGTCTGCTTTTCACAACATGTGAATCAAGACGGCTCTTGGCAGATTTGGATGCAGTGCCGTATACCACAGAGTAGGGGTATTCGAGGAAATCAAGTATTTGCCTTGCGCTTTGTTGGCTATATGGTCGAACCTTTGGATTCTTGGGTTTTATCGGAAGATAGGGAAAAACGTCAAGGTAATCTGAATTATGCTGATAGGCTTAGAAGAGAAATTGCTCAACAAGAAGAGAGGGATAATGATTTACAGGAGTTAGAGAGACTTCGAGGAGATTTACTTTCGTATGAAGATGAAGAGAATCTGTATCGTTTAAGCCTCAATCTTAAGAAACAATAATGGGTAGGATATTTTTAGCTAGTTCCTTTAAAGAATAGGCCTTCTTAGCTCTTGTTCTCGAAGGCCAAGATTTCCATAGCGGTGATAGTCTACACTTAAAGAGACTTCTCTTAGGTAGTGTAAAAGTTCTATTCTTCCACTTATGAGGGGTTGTGTGTCCAGAACAGCAATTCCTAGTCTAGAGGCTTTTTCATAGACAGCTTTAGATCCTTTTTTACAAAGACGAATTCTTCGCGCCTCTCCTAACTCTACCCTTTTTAGAAAAACCTCTTCCTCTTCTTTAATTATAGAAAGAGGAGGGGGTAGAAAAGAGAGGTTTATAGGGAATTTTTCCTTGGGATCGTAGCTAATAGTAGACAAAGGATTACAAGTTAAAAAAGCAGCACAGATTTTTAACACTTCTAAAGGGGGATCTTGAGGATAAATACGAAAAATCATGCCCTTTTCAGGGACATAGTAAAAAAAATTATCTTGTCCCACAATCTTGGTGGGATCTTTTTTTCCCTTTAGTTTTTGCCACCAAAACGAGTAGTTAGAAATCGAAAGATACCACTCTCCTAGTTTTTCTGCAGAAAGTTCTAACTTTTCTAAGAGGTAAGTGAGCTGGTTTACTGGTTCGTTTACAGGAGCTTTTTCTTTGGGAAGATCTTTTTGCAAGGCCTTCATAAAGGAAAGAAGGTAGTTAGGGCCTCCTGCTTTGAAACTTCTTCCAAAGCTACTTTTTTTACATCCCCCAAAGGGTTGTCTTTTTACGATGGCTCCTGTAGTAGTCCTATTGATATATAAGTTTCCCGCTTCTATTTTTTCTGTCCATGTTTGATGTTCTCTTTCATCTAAAGAGTAGAGACCTGAAGTAAGACCATATTGAGTATGATTGGCAATTATAAAAGCCTCCGTTAGGTTTTCTGCTCTGATTAATCCTAAAACGGGGCCAAATAATTCTGTAGTTTGCGTAAAGCTTCCTAGTTTTACTCCCTTTTTAATCCCTGGAGACCAAATATGGGGATTGTGAGGATGAGGAAAAGGTTGTAAAAGCCATTCTTCTCCTTCTTCAAGAGTTTCCAAGGCTTTTTTGAGATTTTTGCCCGGAACTGTGATAAGGGGAGGAATTTTCGTCGAAAAGTTATAAGCGCTTCCTACTTTTAAAGAAGAGGCTGCTTCTTTCAGCTGACGCAGAAAATGGTGATCGTCATAGAGATTTTTCTCTAAAATTGCCAGGGAAGTTGCACTACATTTTTGCCCTGCATGGGAAAAAGCAGAAACTAAGAGATCCCTAATGGCAAGATCTCTATCGCAAAGATCACTTAAGATTAAAGCATTTTTTCCTCCTGTTTCAGCAATAAGGCATAGCTCAGGACGAAGCTGTAAAAAAAACTGTGCTGTCTGTGTAGAACCGGTTAAAACAACTCCGTCAATTAGAGGGTTTTGCACTAGAGAAGATCCTTCTGGATTATCAGCAACATTGAGGAACTGTAAGACTTCTTTTGGAATCCCGGCCTCCCAGAGAAGTTTGGCTATATACCAGCCTACTAAGATAGCCTCGGGAGCGGGTTTAAAAAGAACGCAGTTTCCTGTAAGTAGAGCTCCAGTTATGCCTGCTAAGGGAATAGCTAAAGGAAAATTCCAAGGGGGGGTAACTAAAAAAGTCCCCTTTGGTTCCCAAGATAGATCTTTCATAGACTCATATCTTTCCAACTGGTTTCTGTAAAAATCGAGATTATCGATGGCTTCAGAGATTTCAGGATCTGACTCAGAGAAGGTTTTGGCCGTGTTTGCCATCATGACTCCCAAAAATTCCCCTCTTTTTTCTCGCAGAAGTTGAGAGGCTTTATAAAAATATTCTTCCCTTCTCTGAAAAGGGATTTCTCTCCACCCCTTCTCTGCCTTTTTAGCTGTATGTAAGGCAAGTTCTATCTCTTTTTGTCCCCCCAGCATGTAGCGAAACAAAGGTTTTTCAGGACGAGAAGGGTCTTTTCCCTCTCCTTTTTCATTTTCTAATACCTCTTTTCCTCCAATACAAAGAGGAATCGAAGGAAAGCTAGTTTTTTCATATTGGGTGCGGAGATTTTCTGCCCAAATTTGGTTTTGAGGAAGAGAAAAATCGGTATCAGATTCGTTTTCAAAAGGATGAAGTCTTTCCTTAGGAGAAACGGGATTGACTCGGTTTTGTTTTCTTCTAGGTACCTCTTCTATGGAGGCCATTTTATCGCAGCTTTGTAGAAAAAGCTCTGTCTGCTCTTCCCAGGCAGGGCTGCCTGGTTTTAGGCGAAACATATGACGTAAGAAATTTTCCGCCCCCGTGTTTTCATCTAATCTTCGAATTAAATAAGCAATGGCATGTTGAAAATCTTCCTTTTTTGCAACAGGGCAATAAAGAAGGATTTGGCCGGTAAGATTTTGTACAGCCTTTCTTAGAGGTTCTGCCATGCCTTCTAGCATTTCAAAACAGCTATAGGCTTCTACTTGATTTTCTACTCTGAGTAAGATGGCATAGGCAATATCAAATAAATTGTGACTGGCAATTCCTAAATGAGCTGCTCGGGCATTTTCTGGGATACACCCAAAGGAGACCATTTTTTTAAAATTGGCGTCTACGTCTACTTTTGTGGTAAAAGGGGCTTGCTCCCAATTTTTTAAGGAGGCTTCGACCTGTTCCATGCCAAGATTTGCCCCTTTCACAATCCGGATTTTGATAGGAGAACCTCCCTTTTTTACCCTGTTTTTAGCCCAAAGGGTAAGATCTTTTTGTATCCTGAAAGAATCAGGAAGATAGGCTTGTAAAACTACTCCTGCGCAAAGAGGAAAAAAAGCGGGCTCTTCCAATACTTTTTTAAAAACAGCTATAGTGAGATGAAGATCTTTGTATTCCTCCATATCTAAGTTGACAAATTTGCTTTCCCCTTCTTTTTTGTTATCCAAAGCAGCTTGGTAGAGAAGCCGAAGTTTTTTAGCCAGATTTTCTATACTCTCTTGCTGTGCTAAAAGATTGATTTGGCTGTATATATTAGAGATTTTGATGGAGACGTAATCAATTAAAGGGTTCTGTAAGTCTTCTAGATAAAGCCCTAGCCTTCTTTCGGCTTCTTCCTCACTTTGGATGGCTTCTCCTAAGTGGTTTAAGTTTAACCTGACTCCTTCTTTGATCCTTTTTTTGATATGATCTTCTAAAGCCTTCTTCTCCCCAGGTAAAATCACCCGGGAAGTTTGTTTTCTCAAAGAGAAAATTACCATGGGAACAAAGACAAACGGAAATAGCTTTGCGCCCAGCTTAAAAGCAAAGAGCTGCATTTTTTTCAAAGGAGAAAAGTATTCAGGAATGCCAAATTTTTCCAATAAAAAGATAAGCTGAGAGGCAACTCTTTTATAAGAAGATGAGCGAAGTCCCTCGTCAGTGAAGGCTACTGTAAAAGCTTTTCCCAGTGGATCTTCTATAAGCTTTGCTAGTTGTCTTTGTTGTTTTTTTTCTCGATAGGTTTGATTTTTATTGGCTTCTCTTAAGATATAGGTAGCCAGCTCTACAGCAAGCGGTTTTCTCTCCTCTAATTTCAAGGGTTTTCCCCTAACAGAGGCAATAATTTCTAAAGCATCGTCTAAATAGGAAGATGGATTCATGTAACTAGGTAGCTTTCTCGCAATCTAACATAACGAAAAATTTCATAAAAAAACATTTCTAAAGTCCTTGATATAGAGGGTCTTTTTGTCTATCTTAAGGCTTAGTGGCTTCTAGACTCAGAAAACCTAACTTAGCATAGATAGTTCCTTCTTCTTTTTTTGCGCTCGGATCTAAACGGATATACTCTTGCATCCACTCAAGGTAGAACTGTCTTACCTGGTCTTTAGGGATTAGGGGAGGGAAAGTCCCCTCCAGCCAATCTAGTAGTTCTTTTTCATCTAAAAAAGGGTCCATCGTTTGTACGCTATCCACTTTTATAGCGCAAAATCCTGTCTCCCGTAGTAGTTTTTCGTATTGCTCAGCAGAGAAATATCTTCTAGGAGGATAGTCTTTCCAATAACAAGCCCATTTTGGTTTTGATTGGATGCAGGCTCTAGACTCATTCCAAGCTTTGTTTTCACGCACAGTAGGAACTAAAATGAGTAATTTGCCTTGAGGTTTTAAAACTTGGGAAATTTCTTCCAGGGCCTTTTTAGGATCAAAACAATGATGAAAAGCGCAAAATGAGACTACCCAATCAAAGTGATGCGCGGTTTTTATTTGTAAAAATTCTCCTTTTTCAAAGGAAAGGTTTGGGTATTCTCTAGGGTGGTATTGCCTTTTTGCCCAACTAAGCATAGCCTCAGAAGGGTCAAGGCCTATAACTTCTCCTTGGGGCACGAATTGAGATATATCTGCTGTTACTTTTCCATCTCCGCAACCAATGTCTAGGATTTTTGCTTCAGGGGCCATATTTTTTATATGCTGCGCCAAAAAATGCCAAGCCCATCGGCGCTGCATCTCAGAATTGTGTACATAACAGCGGGGCATTTCCCCCTGCCAATAGGACACTTCTGCCCTTAAATGCCCTGTCATTAGAAAAAAGAGGGAAACAAATACGATTTTTCTCATTTTTTCTCCTTGGCTCTACTAATAGCTATATGCTTCCACAAGGAAGCAGGTTCTTGACTGATTCTCCAAAAACCCACAGAAACAAGTCCCGCCTTTTCATACCAAGCTAACTTAGTTTGCAAGCTTTTAAGATCTTCAAAGTAGATAATAGCATCTATGTTTTCTTGATAAGTAAAATAAGGTGTATCATCTTTTTCCCTCTGCACCAAAGGGGAGTTTTTTTCTTTCCAAAGATAGAGAGTTTGAAAATATTTGAGCGCTCTAGCTACGACCTGTTTTTGCCAAACCCTTCCATAAAAAGGAAGAGCCATGATTAATTTTTCTTCTGGAATTTTTTCTTTGGCAAATTGATAGATTTTCTGATGCCATTGTAAAGAAGCAATGGTTCCTGCTGGACCTCCTCCGTAGTGTTCATCATAGCCCATGACAAGGACTTTATCTGCATATCTTCCCGCTGCTTCATAATCATATCCATCCTGCATTAATTTGATTCTAGCAGGAAGGGCTACACTGAAAATCTTTTTTGGAGGCATTTTTTCTTTTATCTCTTTTAAAAAAAGGGAAAAAGCTTCCCTTTCTTCGGGACGGATAGATTCAAAATCTATTTGGATACCATCAAACTCTTTTGCTAAATCAACGATTTCTTGCACGAGGTGATTTTTTGTTTCTAGATCCTTTTTCAAGCACCAGTACATTAAAGAGCGATTATAATCGGCTGTTATAACACAGTGTATTTTGGTGCCTTTTTGGACTTTTTGCTTTAAAAAGGCAAAATTAGGGGCTTCTCCCAGCTTTCCTGTATCATCTAGTCTTGCACAGAAATATCCGACGTCTGTAACGGGGAATTTAGGATCAAAAAATTTTTCCTCTCCGCGCATTACATAAGCCCAAACCTCTTTGAAAAGGTAAGGCTCTAAAGAGAAAGTAGAGGAAAGAAGTATCATCCAAAAAAAAATTTTATACCACATAGGTTAATCCAGGTCTTGATGTCTTTAGGAAAGTATAGCGACTCTTTTTTTGAGATGGCAAGAAAAGACTTTCCTAGTATTTTTCTCCTGGGAAAGAAGAGTGAAAGAGCTTTAGTGGACAAGAAAAAATTTCACAAAGAAATTTTAGCACTTAAAGATTTAGTTTGCTAAAATCTTGACTTAAAAATGGGGTAAAGCCTATAGTTACCCTTTTCTAACGACACTTTTAAAGGAGAGATGCTTATGGATTACACAAAAATTAAACCTTTAGCGAGCCGAGTTTTGATAAAAAAATCTCAGGCACCTACGGCAAAAAAGGGAATTCTTCTTCCTGAAACAGCGCAAGAGAAACCAAAAGAGGGAGAAGTGGTAGCTGTGGGGCCAGGCTCTTTGGACAAAAAGGGAAATCTTATCAAGATGGGAGTAAAGAAAGGGGATAAAGTTCTTTTTAGTTCCTATTCGGGAACAGAAGTGCCTTCTTTAGAAGAAGAGTACATGATTTTATCAGAGGAAGATATCTTAGCGATTATCAACTAGCATTTTTTAAGGAGAAGAGATAATGACGAAACTATTAAAGTTTGAAGAAGAAGTATTAGATTCCCTGTCCAAGGGAGTAAAGGCTTTAGCAAAAGCAGTAAAAGTTACGTTAGGGCCTAAGGGAAAAAACGTAGTTATAGCCAAGGAATACGGCTATCCCGTTTCAACAAAAGATGGGGTAACTGTAGCAGAAGAGGTACAGCTAAAAAACCCTTTTCATAATCTAGGAGCCCTTTTAGTAAAAGAGGCTGCTTCTAAGACAGCAAAAATTGCAGGAGACGGTACTACAACAGCCGTGGTTTTAACCGAAGCGCTTTTTGAAGAGGGGGTAAAGAACGTAGTGGCAGGAGCCAATCCTATTGCAATTAAAAGAGGAATGGAAAAAGCTCTGCAAATTCTTTTAGAGTCCCTTTCGAAACTAGCTAAAGAAGTAAATACTAAAGAAGAAATTGAGCAAATAGCGGCTATTTCTGCAAACAACGACAAGGAAATAGGAGCTATTTTAGCGGAAGCTATGGAGAAAGTGGGAAAAGAAGGTGTTATTAGTATTACGGAAGCAAAAGGAATAGAGACAGTCTTAGAGGTAGTGGAAGGAATGCAACTCGACAAAGGATATGTTTCTCCTTACTTTGTGACAAATGCAGAAAAGATGCACGTTCACTTTGAATCTTGTCGTGTTTTTATTACGGATAAAAAGCTTTCTTCTACGAAAGACATCATTCCTATTTTAGAAAAGACGATGGAAATGAGTTCCTCTCCGCTTTTAATCATTGCAGAAGATATTGATTCAGATGCTTTAACTACTTTGGTGATTAATAAAATCAAGGGAGGACTTCCCATTTGTGCCATTAAAGCACCCAACTTCGGAGATCGAAAAAAAGCCACTTTGGAAGATATAGCAGTTCTAACAGGGGCTGAGGTTCTTTCGGAAGAAAAGGGAATGTCTTTAGAAGATATTGATGCTTCCCTTTTAGGTGAGGCGAAAGAGATAAAAATTACTCAGGATAAAACGGTGATTATCGGAGGAAAAGGTTCGAAGAAGAAAATTCAAGAGAGAGTTCTTCAGATTAAAGCAGAGCTTGCTCAAAATACTTCTGAGTTTGAAGAAGAAAAGCTGAGAGAAAGGCTGGCTTCTTTAACAGGGGGAGTAGCTGTAGTCCACATTGGAGCAGCTACAGAGCAAGAGCTGAAAGAAAAAAAAGCAAGAGTAGAAGATGCTCTTCATGCAACTAAGGCAGCAGCCCAAGAGGGAGTTGTCCCAGGAGGGGGAGTTGCTTTACTTCGAGCGGTAAAAGCTTTAGAAAGCGTAAAGTTGGAAGGAGAAGAGGCTTTGGGAAAAGAGATTTTGCAAAAGGCTTGCTTTGCTCCTCTCGTTTGTTTAGCGGATAATTGCGGCAAGCAAGGGAACTTGATAGCAGAAAAGGTTTTTGAAAAACAAGGCTCAGAAGGCTATAACGGGGCTTCGGATTCTTTCGTAGATCTCGTAAAAGAAGGGATCTTAGATCCTGTGTTGGTTACAAAAAGTGCTATAACCAATGCGGTATCCATTTCTTGTATGCTTCTTTCTGCTGATGCTATGGTTGTAGATAAACCCAAGCCCAAAGAGGAAGCTTCTATGCCACCAGCAGGCATGGGAGGCGGTATGGGTGGCATGGGAGGTATGGGCGGTATGATGCCTGGGATGATGTAACAGATATTCCCTCCTTATCGTAGGTTTTTCTAAGCCACCTTTTTATCAAAAAGGTGGCTTTTTCTTTTGGAAAATTTTTTTTTCTTTTACACTTTCTGTAGTCTATGGCGTCCCTTTCTGTTTCTTCCTGTCGTTGGGTAGTTTTTCCAAGTACTGCAGTAGATCTTTCTCTCGAAGAAACTTTACATAAATTCCCTTCCGAGGTGCTCTTTCGGATAAGAGAACTAGGGATTACCTACTGCTTTTTTTTTAGCTCTGATGGATATAGTTTTCTTCGTCTTTATTCAATTTGGAAAAATCCCTGCCACTTGAACTGCTACAAGCTTTTTTTGCAGAGATTTCCTTTCCTTGCTCAGCAAAATTTGGAGCAAAGGGAGAGCTCTGATCCCTTTTTCAATCTTTTATTTCAGCTCCCAGATCTGAATTTAGAATGCTTGGCAGCAATGATTAAATATGCTTTTGCTCAAAGAAATCTTCCTTCTTTTCTCCTGCGAAAGATATTTTTACAAGCCGAGTTAGAACAGGGAACAAAAAAGGCTATCTCATGGGAAGTTTTTTCTTCTCTTTTTTCTTATTTTCAAGCAGAAAATGTTTTTACCCAAAGAGAGCTAGCTTGTATTTCTCTAACTACAGGTAAGCTTTATGGGTTTAAAAAATTTAAACAATTTTTCGAACCCATTTTCTATAAATTTAGGGAAAGGGATCTAGTGGAATTTGCCAGATATTCCTTTTTAATGAGGCAAAAAAGAGTCTTTCTATTTTTATTTCAAAAACTCCCCCCTTTGGCTAAGAGAGCTTTTTTTGAGCTTTGTAAAACAAATAAAAAGTTACCTCGATTTTCTGTAAGAGGGAAGATGCCTTTTTCGGAAATCGTGCTGGTTTTTATTTCTCTGGCGGAAGAGCTTTGTGAAAATAAGCAGTATGAAGGATTAGAATTTCTTTTGTGGTATGTAGCTAATTTAGGGAGATATCCCAATAATCTTTCGGGGGAAATAGTTCAGTTAAAAAAGGAATCAGAAGATATTTTTGGACAGCTTATTCAAAAAATGAAACTCTTTTTGAGACATGCAGATTTGGATGACTTGGCGATAAAGAAAAATTTATTCCGAAGAGCCCTTTTGAAACCAGGACAAGGCTTTGTGGAGCTTGTAGCACGAGACATTTCCTGGGAGAGTCTTTCTAAGGAACAGGCTTTTTTCATTCTTGAGAAAGTGCCTCACGTAGCTTTTCCTTATTTAGAAAAGATTTATAAAAAGCTTTTCAACTGTCCCAGTAGATGTTTTTCTATTCTTGAAAAAGCTCTAAAAGCAGAAGACAAAAATACAAGCTTTATTTACTACCTAGTAAGGCTTTTATTGGATTCTTTTTTAGAGACAACAGGCCCTTTTCTAGAAAGATTTATATTTTTTTTGGCTCAAAACTGGGATTCTTTGCCAACCCAAACTAGGAATCTGGTTTTTTTAGAAATGCCAAAGCTGAAAGACAGGAAACTTTCTCGAGAGGGTTTCTGGCGTATTTTACGATTTATGTTGGGAACTTTTTCCTACACGCTTGAGGGACAAAGAGGTTCTCAGGAAGAGAAAAATACTATTTCTCGTATGCTTTTTGCAAAGGAGATTTTTCTGCTTTGGAGAATAGGGCCTCTGAAAAGGGAAGAAAGAGTCTTGGAATTTTTTTGGGTGGTAGAGTGTCCTATTTTCAATTGGGAAGATATAGGTTTTTTTTTTCCAGATTGGGAGTCTACTTTTCGTAGAGATTCTCTTGAGATCTCTTTGACTCTTTTAAAACGGGCCCTTTTCACGCAAGATCTTCAAAGGAGGGAGGAGATTTTAAGGAAGATTTCTTGTTTTCTTTCTCCTTGGCAAAAGCAAGAGTTTATTTTTGAAGCGCTAGAAAACTTTCCTATTACTAAAGAGCTATTGCAAGCTTTTTGCTCTATTTTTCAGGTAAAATTCCTTCAGGATCCTTACCAGATATTTCAGGATATTTTTCAGAAAGACCTATTACCAGATTTATCAAAAAAAACCCGACAAGTACAGGTAAGTTCGGTAAAGATTTTGGGCTCTATTCAAACTGTGAAGATCTGGAGTGTTTTTTGGCATGTAAAGGGAGGGAGTTGGAGTTCTTTAACTCTCTTTGAAAAAAGAAGGCTTTTAAAAAAAGTGGATAAACAGGATCGATGGCATATTTTTCAGATCGTAGATACTTGGGGAAGTCCTGCTGTTTTTCAGGAGATTTTTTCTCTTTTTGAAGAAGCAGAAAAATTTTCTTTAGAAAAAAAAGGTATGCTAAGGCAATTTTTCCCTCAGACAACTTCTTTTTTAAACCTCACTTTCAAAAGTGAGGTTCAGCAAATCAAGAAAAATTCAGACGTACAAGGATTAAAAAGGCTTTTACGAAGAGAGATAAAAGAGGAGAAGGCCTTTTTTGACAATTTTTTAAATGAAGAGCTTTTTTCTGGTTTTTTACCGATTCAAGTAGCAGATATTTTCTATGAAGGGTTTTGTTTGGCAGTACAAGAGGCAAGAGCCGATCTTGCCGGCTATTTTTATGAAAAATTTTCAAAAAGGAAAGAGGAGTTAGGAGTCTGTTTTCATCGCAGTTTTTTTCTCCTTTTTCAAGATAGGTTAAGAAAAGGTTCTATAGAGAGCTTACAGATTCTATGCCGCTTGTTAAACCTATCTTATTTGGAAAAGGATAGAGCAAAAGAGCTGGGAAAAGAAGCCTTTTATACGTTTGATTTAGAGAGGTTTTCTCTTATCTTCTTACAAGGAATTACGGAGAATTTTTTGAGTTCTCAAGATAGATGGGAACTTCTACATCTTTCTATAGAAAATTTATGGAAGGAAGGATTTGAGCTGATTATTCCTTATGTAATATGGGAAAATAAAACAAAAGGGGCCTATAAGTGTTTAATCGAGAAGATAATAGAAAAAAAAGACTCCTTTTTTTTACAAAAAATATTGCAGATTCTTCAAAAACATCCAGATAAACTTCCCGATTCTCTCTCTGATATAGAACGGAATTGGTACCTAACTCTTTTTACGGCCTCTTTAGCTAGCCTGGAATTATTTGCTATTTTGGTAAATCTTTTGAAGCAAAGGCCTTCTATTATCCAAAACGGATATCCTCAATACCTAGCAAGGGTTATTCCCGGAGGGTATTCTTTTTTAGAGAAATTTTTCGAATTAAAACAGCCTTCTTCTACAGAACGAGAAGTATTTTCTGTTCTTGTAACTTTTTTGCCTTTATACGACTCGTACCAGATCCGAGGGAGAATTCGGGGTATTTTTAAGCATTTTTCTTTATGTGAGCAGTCTAGTGAGACGATAGAAGAGCTTCTTAAACTCTCTCTTTTTGATCAACTCTGTAATAACGAAGTATTTCAAACGCTTTTAGCGCATTTAGACTTTACGAATAACCAAATAATAGCTCGTTTTTTGGGATGGATAGCGCTAAACGTTCATAAAGAAAACGCTTTATTAATAGGGCTTTTTTTCCTCGAGTTGGAAAGGAAGAAAACCCCCCAAGACTTTTTCTATTTTCTCAAACAAGTTTTAGAAAATCTTATGGAAAAGGATATTTCCCTAGATAAAGAGCAGGCAGTTTATCGTTATCTCTTACAGCTTTTACTTTTTAATCTAACTTCCTTTTCTCCCCCAAAAAAGGCCTTTTCCAACGAAGAAGCCGTTTTTTTATTTCAAATAGTAATTTCTCTCCGGGATGAGAAAGGATTTTTAGCGGTGTATCACATGTTAAAGAAAAGTACTCCGGAAGAAGAAAAGATCATGTTTGATCTAAGGCTTACTGATATAGAGGCTATTTGGGTTCGAGGCGTTATGGCTACAGTCAATTCTAAAAAGAAGAGAGAGGTTTCTCCAGAAATCATTTTAACTTCTCCAGAAAGAACGGAAAAAAATCACCAAAACGGAAAAGTACTCCAGCCTTCCAAGAAGCATCCAAAAAAGAGAAAGTAGTTTAGAAAAAGGAGACAAAAAGTTAAAGCTTCCGAAAGGAGAAGCTGCTCTAAAAGCAATTCCCGTATTATTTAACATACAAGCGGTAAGGCCTAAAGAGGTTTCCGGGTCAATTCCATCTAGAATGTAGCAGGTGGATCCAAAAACAGTAAAAAAGGTGACCAGGAAAAAAAAAATGAGTACTAAAGAGCCCGTTTTCATATCTACTTCAGTTTCTCCTATGTACAATTTGCGAACTGATTCAGGACGAAAGAGAATCTCTAACCGGTGAGAGATGATTTTATACAAGATATAAAAACGGTTGGTTTTAATCCCTCCGGAAGTAGATCCTGCCATTCCACCTACATACATTAAGAGCAGCAGAAACATCTGAGATATAAAGGGCCATTTATCGTAGTTATCGATTACATAACCAGTAGAGGTTTGTGCAGAAATCGCTTGGAAAATGCCATAATGAAAGGCTTCTTTTATCGAAAAAATTTGTAAAAGGGGAAGACTTACTGCTAAGGAGCCTAAAAGGAGAAAAGCTAAAAAAAGAAAAAGATCTGGGACATAAATGCGATAAAACCGGAACTTTAGAATGTGAAAATATAAAGAAAAGTTAATGCTTCCAAGGATCATAAAGATAATGACAATCCACTGAGTAGCTAAACTTTTATAGTATTCCAGGCTACTTCCATAAATAGAAAAGCCCCCAGTAGAAATATTAGAAAAGGTGATAGTTACTGCTTCAAAAAGGGAGAGCTTATCGTTGGTCCACATCAGTAGTAGCAGCTCTACAAAAGAAAGGCCAAAATAGAGTTTCCACAAAAGGGAAGCCGCTTCTTTAATTCTGGGAGCCACAGATTCTTTTACAGGACCTGTAATCTCCATCTGATATAAAAGCTTTCCTCCTACTCCAAGAGCAGGAAGTAGGGTCAAGAATAATACCACAATCCCCATACCTCCTATCCATTGCAGGAAAGAGCGCCATAGAAGAACGGCCCTTCCTAAGGCATTTAGTCCTGTTAGAACTTTTTGAGAGTGAAAATCGTAGATAGGATCAATAGTTCCATAGTAAAAGTAGGTTTTATGAGGATCTTTCCCCCTTTCAATTTTGATAGGAATCTCATTTCCTTGAGGATCAAATTGTTTTGCGCTAAGTAAAGAGCATCCTGTAGTGGTAAGCCCTGCTACGGCTTCAAAGCAGGCATCTAAAGGTTTTTGTAAAGAACCGCTTAGATAGAAGGGAGCGGCACTTACTAAAGTACTTACAATCCAGATAAGGACTACTAGAGCAAGGCTTTCTCTTCTGTATAAATGTCTATCTGCTTTTCGTCCCAAAAGATGAAAAAAAAGGGCCAGAAAGGTACAAAAAAGCAAGGAACCCAAAAAGGCCATGGTCCCGTGAGGTTGAGGATGCATTTCAGGGGGAACCATAAACTCGTAGTAGATAGCAACTCCTAGAGGAAAGCAAAGCACTAAGGCAAAGTAAAAAAGATACTTACCTAAAATTCGAAAAATATTGGCAAAAAACATAGCTAAAAAAGGTGTTGCAAATCGTGAATATGCTCTTTTTTGGTTATCAAAATTACAATGTCATTCGGAGATAAAATTCGATCTCCCTTTCCAATCATGACTTTTCCTTTATTTTCAATGATGGCTATGATCAGATCTCTAGGGAGATAAGAGCTTAAATCAGAAAGGGGGAGTCCTATCAGTTGAGAGTCGGGAGAGACTTTCATCTCTACTATTTTAGTATCTTCATCTGAAAGAGAAGAGAGAGAAAGAATGGTTTTGGAGTGAATGATGGAGAGGATTCGGTTGGCAATGTGGACCTTTGCAGAAGGCGCAAAGGAGATTTTTAACTTTTCTAAAACAGAAATTAAAGAGGTGTCTGAAATAACAGAAATTACTCTTTCACACCCCGCTTCCTTTGCCACAGAGGCAATAAAAAGATTTTCCTCATCGTGGTGAGTTGCTGTAATAAAGGCGGGGATGGAGGAGATTTTTTCTGATTTTAGAAACTGTAAATCTTTGCAGTCGTGGTTGATAATGGTTGCTTTAGGAAATAGGTCGGCTAAAAAGCGACAGATATTTTCTTCTTTTTCAATAATTTTTACAGAAACATTTAGGTTTTGCAAAAGTCTTGCGAGGTGGACTGAAATAGAGGACCCTCCTGCAATAGTACAAGAAGAAATAGATTTTTCCTCTATGCCAAAGAAGGCATGGATTTTATTCATCGAAGAGGCCTCTCCCACAACGGCCACCACATCCCCTGGTAAAATTCGATCTTCACCGTGGGGGAAAAGAACCTCTTTCTTATCTCCTTTTTCCCTTCGGATTAATCCTATAATGAACTCTTCAGGAAAATTTAGATCTTGAATAGGGAGGGAAGACTTATTCCAAGAGTTAGGAATTTTTAAAGAACGCAGTTGAATGATGCCATGGGCAAAATCTTCTGTAAGGAGATCTCCTGCTGAAATGAGCATTTTAAGGATCTCTTGGGCAGCAATAGTCTCGGCTCCAATGAAATGATCTACATAAAAAAGCCTTCCAAAATCCAGTCTTCCTTTTTCTAAATAGTCGGTCTGAGATATACGGCAGATGGTTTGAGGATACCCCAGATTTTTTGCCAGTAGGCAAGCAGTTAGATTCGTTTCATCATTTTCTGTCATAGCAAGGAAAAAATCGGGATTGCTTTCTGTAAGGATATCTAAAACTTTCCATTCAGAGCCTAAGATCTTTTTAGTTGCAATATCCGCTTCCTTAGAAAGTCGATCTAGTTTTTTCCCATCTTTATCGATTAAGATGACGTTATGTTCTTCCTTAGAAAGCAGAGTAGCTAAATAGGTTCCTGTACTTCCAGCTCCTAAGATGACAATATTCATACAGGCTCTTTTTGAGCTGTCCACTCTTGGCTTGTCATAATTTTTCCAAAAGAGTTCAGATTGGTCAACGAAGCTTCATGCAAAGATTCACTGTAGCTGGCTACACAGTCAGTCAGTGTAATAGGTTTCAAACCCCTTCCCACCGCTTCCCTAGCGCAGGTTTCTATAGAGCTGTTAGTAGAAAACCCTGTGAGAATTAGTTCTTTACATTCCAAGGCGAAGAGGTAGCGGTCTAATTCTGTTTGATGAAAAGGAGAAAGGCTCCAGTGGCGAACCTTATAATCTACTGCGGGAATTTCCTCTAGTAAGTCATGTCCCCAGGTATTTTCTCGAAATCCTTCTGTTTCTAAAAAAGGGCGAAGTTGCAGAGTATTTTCCATTCCCATCACTTTTTTGTTTAGGTCGGTAAGTACGGTAAGATAGGAGGCTATAATGGGGATGTTTCTTTCCTTACAAAATTCGATAGATCGTAAAATGGGGGGAATTATCTCTTGTTTATGTTTGAAAGTAAGGCCATTTTTTGCATAAACTCCCTCTTCGTGGCAGAGGTCATTTTGTAGATTTAAGAGTAAAAAGCAGATAGGATAAGGCATAAAAATAGGCTTTGTTTTGTTTCATTCTCTTTTTAGCGGGCTTATTTTTTTTTGTCGAACGGAGATTTTATGGTGCATTCCTTAGCGGTTATTATCAATTTTTGTTCTATAGAAGCGCGGTTTTTGCCTTTTTGTGTAAGAGAAGCTAAGAAATTTGCCTCTCAAATTATTGTTCCCGTATGTGATCACTTTTTTGATGGAACCCCAGAGAGAAAAGATCTTTTAGAAGAAACGTTTTTACAACTAGATTCAGCCCAGATTATAAGCTATCCTTACCTTCCTTTTTTGTTACAAGAAACAGATCACAACAAAAATCATCTCTGGCACAGTATATCTCGCTTAGTAGGGTTTTGTGAGCTTGAGCAGGATATAGAGTATGTTCTTTTTCTGGATGCCGATGAAATAGTGGAAGGAACCCCCTTTTCTCTTTGGCTTGATAGCCAAGAATATAGGCAATACGCAGCGTGTAGGTTATGGAATTTTTGGTATTTTCGAGAGGAAGAATATCAGGCTAAAACTTGGGAAACATCTCCTGTTTTGGCGCAAAAAAAGCGGATAACTAAAAAAGGGTTATTTCAGAAAGGGGAAAGGGATGCTCTTTTTTCTTCTATAAAAGGAAATAAGAAAAGAGGGGTTCCTAAAAGGCCTTTAGTACACCACTACAGCTGGGTAAGGACTCAGGAAGAAATGTTGCAAAAAGTTCATTCTTGGGGGCATAAAGAAGAGCGCAATTGGAAAGATTTAGTAGAGAAAGAGTTTCAAGGGCCTTTTCGAGGAACAGATTTCGTTCACGGGTACGAGTATGAAAAAGTAAAGCCTTTTTTTCAAAAAGCTCTTTTTGAAAAGAAGCCTTTTTCTCAGAAAAGGCTTAGCGAAAGAGATCTTTTAAAAATCTTGCCGGGGTTTTTTTTTAAAAGGCTCTTTTCCCTTGGTAAAAAAAGAAAAATCGCTTGAAAGGAAAGGTTTTTTTATTGGATGATTTCAACCATACCAGCACCGGTAGCTCAATTGGATAGAGTACCCGGCTACGGACCGGGCGGTTAGAGGTTCGAATCCTTTCCGGTGCGATGAAGATTTTTCCCTTTTCGACAGGTCCTATTGCAACTAATACCTATTTAGTAGTTTGTGAAAAAGCTAAGAAAGCCTGTGTGATTGATGCTTCACAAGGTTCTTTTTCTTTAGTAGAGAAAAAAGTGCAAGAAGGTGGCTGGGTAGTAGAAAACCTTTTTTTAACCCATTCTCACTGGGATCACATTTTTGATGTCTCTTCTTTTAAAGAGAAATTTTCTTGTAAAGTTTATGTTCATAAGGAAGATGCGTTTAATTTAGAAAAGCCAGGCAGCGATCTTTTGCCTTTTCCCGGTTGTATCTCTCCTCAAAAGGCCGATTTTTTTTATGAAGAAAAAAGACCTCTTTCTTGTGGAGAAATTTCTTTTCAGGTTTTGTTTACCCCAGGCCATTCAATGGGATCAGTTTGTTTTTATGTTCCTTCTGAAAAAATTCTTTTTACAGGGGATACGTTGTTTCAAGGAGGAATGGGGAATGTTTCTTTCCCCTTCTCTTCCTTAGAAAAAATGAAAAATTCTTTAGGAAAAATTTTTACTCTTCCTCTTTCTACTACGATTTATCCAGGGCATGGACAAAAAAGCACTCTTGAAAACGAAAGATCTTGCTTGGGTATTTCCTAGCATTTGGCTATTTTTCCCCTCTCCTCGGAGCTAATGCGATTTTTTTTTACATTCCTTGTATTTATTTTCATTTTTTCGGTAAACTCTGGCTCCATATCCTTGGAAGGAGGTAGAGATGTCTTTAATTGGTAAGAAAGCACCCGGGTTTCAAGAAAAAGCAATTCTACAAGGAAAAACCATTGAAGAGGTTTCTTTAGAAGACTATTCAGGGAAATACATAGTCTTCTTTTTTTATCCCTTAGACTTTACCTTTGTCTGTCCTACAGAGCTTCATGCTTTTCAGGATAAGTTGGAGGAATTTCACAAAAGAGGAGCAGAGGTAATTGGTTGCTCTATTGATAGTGTTTTTTCCCATTATGCCTGGCTCCAAGTTCCCAAGCACAAAGGAGGAATACAAGGGGTCACCTATCCCTTAGTTTCTGATATTCACAAAAAAATCGCTCAAGACTATGGAGTTTTAAACGAGGAAGAGGGAGTGGCTTTTCGAGGACTTTTTTTAATTGATCCCGAAGGGAAAGTGCGCCACGTTTTGATCAATGATCTTCCTTTGGGCCGTTCAGTTGAAGAGGCTCTTCGTATGCTAGATGCGCTGGTTTTTCATGAGAAATATGGGGAAGTGTGCCCTGCAAATTGGAGAGAGGGAGGTAAGGGGATGAGGCCGGATAACGAGGGACTTGTTTCCTATTTTTCCCAAGGGTAAGGCAATACTTCTTCAAGAAAGCTTTTATGAGCTAAGATAATCGAAAAAGTCCTCTTCTAAAAGGAAGAGATTCTTCGAGAGGTCTCCCGCTTTTTTCAGTATTTTCTTTTCTCCTACTTTGGGAAGAAAACAAGCTAGGATCCTGTCTTTTTTTTTCTCCAAGAAGGAAAAACCCTGTAAATAGGATTTTTCTATGACTCCTTCTTCTTTGACTCGAAAAAAACAGGCCATTTTTTGCAAAGATAAGATTTGTAGGAGAAAAGGGATTCCAAAGGAATCTTCGGGGGGCTCCCCCAGGGTAAAATAGACCTGTTCAAAGGAAGCAAAAAAGCAAGGTTTTCCTAAGGGTCCTTTACTTGCTTGACCGAAAATAGCTACTAAATCTTCCATATTTTCAAGAAATAGAAGAATGGCTCTTTTTTATCTAGAAAAGGGATTTCCATCCTGGTAGGAAGATTGTTTATCAAGATAGGCTTCAATTTCTAGTAGGCGGTTATATTTTGCAGTTCTTTCCGATCTCGATAGCGACCCTGTTTTAATTTGTCCGGCATTTACTGCAACGGCCAAATCGGCAATGAAGGTATCTTCTGTTTCTCCAGATCTATGGGAAATAATGACGGAATAGCCTTTTTTTTGAGCAAGGTCTATAGTTGCCAGCGTTTCTGAAACTGTCCCGATTTGATTGAGCTTGATCAAGATAGCATTAGCGCACTTTGCCTCTATCCCTTTTTTCAGAAAAAAAGGGTTGGTGACAAAAAGATCATCTCCGACAAGTTGTATTTTTTTCCCCAGTTTTTTTGTTAAAAGAGCCCATCCCTCCCAGTCATTTTGGTCTAAGCCATCTTCTATAGAATCTATAGGATATTGGTTGCAAAGCTTTTCTAGGTAGAGGATCATTTCTTTATAGGATTTTTTAGTGGTTGTATTTTTTTCTACATAATAAGGAGCTTTGAAAAACTCAGAAGCAGCAACATCTAGGGAAAGAGAGATTTGCTTTCCTAAGGAAAACCCGGTTTTTTCTATAGCTGAGCAAAGAAAGTCAAGAGCTTCTTCTGCAGAAGAGAAAGCAGGAGCAAAACCTCCCTCATCTCCGACTGCTGTGGAGAGATTTTTTTCTTGCAAAAGCCTTTTTAGGCTATGAAAACTTTCTGAGCCCATTCTTAGGGCTTCTTTGAAAGAAGCCGCTTGTTTAGGACGGATCATAAACTCCTGAAAACTTAAGAGATTAGCTGCATGTACCCCTCCATTGATTATGTTCATCATGGGACAAGGAAGAATATATTGAGATTTTTCTCTTAAAGACCTAAACAGAGGAAGCTTTTTCGTTTTAGAGGCAGCGACAGCTACTGCCATTGAGACACCTAGTAAGGCGTTTGCTCCTAGAAAGGATTTATTTTTCGTTCCATCTAAAGAGCACAAAATAGCATCAATTTTTTGTTGTTCTAGAACAGAAACACCCCGTAGAGCAGAAAAAATAGGCCCTTCTATATTTTTTATGACATGTAAAACCCCTTTTCCAAAATATCTTTTGGGGTCTTTATCCCTTAGTTCCAAAGCCTCATTTTCTCCAGTAGAGGCTCCTGATGGGACAGAAGAGGAACCAATAATTCTGTCTTTTGTTTCTACAAAGACCCGCACTGTAGGCGTTCCTCTAGAATCCAAAATCTCTAAGGCTCTGATTTTTTCAATAAGCGACATGTTAATACTCTTTGTTATTAAGGCTTTCTGCTAAAAGACTTTGATAAGAATCAAAGCGAAGGGGAGATATTTTTCCCTCTTCTACCGCTTTTTTTACTCCACAGGAGGGCTCTTTGAAATGTAGGCAGTTTTGGAATCTACAATTTTTAGAGAAAGCTTTTATTTCCTTAAAATATTCTTTTATTTCCTCTTTTTCAAGTTGGTAAATGCCTAAACTTTTAATTCCAGGGGTATCTATGCAAAAGCCTCCTCCTTTCATGGGTAGAAGATGTGCCTGAGAGGTAGTATGTTTTCCTCTATAATGTTTGACAGTCATTTTCCCAACAGGAAGACAAAGACCTAAGGTGAAATTGATTAAAGAAGATTTTCCTACTCCAGATTGTCCTGAAAAGACAGAAGTTTTTTTTCTCATAAATCTCTTTAAAGAATTCAGACCTTTTTTCGTTTTACAACTTACCGAAATAACAGGAATAGATAAAGATGTATAGATTCTTATAAACTCTTTATAAAAAGGAGCTCTTTCTTTATCTAAAAGGTCGATTTTATTAATCAAAATTAGGGGAGACATATTTCCTTTTTGGCAGGCAATGATATATCGATCTACCAAAAAAGGTTTTAAAGGGGGGAGAGCTACGGAACATGTGATAAAAACTTGATCTACGTTTACCGCAATGAAGTGCTGTTTTTTTTGTAAAGGATCTTTTCGTGTCAAAAAAGAAAAGCGTTTTTCAATCGATATAATCTGCCCTATCTCTTTTTCTATGGGTTCAAAAACTACCCAATCTCCTACACAAATAAGGTTTTTTGTAGTTTTTTTTGTTTGTTTTAAAGAACCCTTTACCGTGCAAAAAAAAGTTTTATTTTCCTGTTGTACCCAAACATTTTCTTTAGTAATAGAGATAACTCGTCCCCTTTTGCAAAGGCCGCTTTTTTTTTGATAAGAAGGGGTTTTGGGAGAAATCTTCTTTGGGGAAAGTTTTTTCCTTTTATGAAACTCTTCTTCTAGAAAGTAGGCATTTTCGTTTTTCATAAGCTAATAAATGAGCACTTTATCCTTATACACAATATCTGTGCAAGGAGCTTAAGGTTTTCTTTTTACTCCTTTTAGGAATGGATCCCTTTTTAAAGAGGAAGCCTTTAACTGATATAGAATAAGGGAAGCTGCTACAGTTACATTATACGATTCTAGTTTTTTGCTCATAGGGATAGTGATTTTCTTTCCCTCCTTTGTAAAAAGGGAAGCGGGACCTTTTCCCTCATTTCCTAAAAGGAGGACAGAAGAGTTTTTTACCCGGATTTTTTCTAAAGAAGTCCCTTCAAGATCTGCCACAAAAAGATCTTTCTTTGTATTTTGGATCCAAAAGAGAAATTCCTCAGGAGAAAATTTTTGGAAAGGAAGAGAAAAAACAGAGCCTTTACTAGCTCGTATCGACTTTTCATGAAAAGGGTCACAGGAGCCTTCCAAAAGAATAATCCCTTCTACAAAAAGACCTAAAGCACTTCGAAAAAGGCCGCCCATATTGGCAGGATCTTGTATCCTATCTAAAGCTAAAACAAAAAAGGCTTTGGATACATCTTGGGGCTTGGGACAGGGTACCACAGCCAGGGCTTTTTCTTCATATCCAGCCATTTTTTTTAAAACTGCAGTAGAGACCTTTATGTGTTCTACACAAGGGGAAAAAAAAGAAGAAGTTTTTTCTGTAATTAGGAGGCAGAGTTCTTTATTTACAGGCCACTCTTGGATCATTTTTTCCCCAAAAAGTAGCGCCTTATTTTCTTTTCTCCTTCTTCTAGGATCCTTTCTTAAGAGTACGATTTGTTTTACAATTGGGTGTTGTGTACTTGTAATCAATTTTGCTAGCATACGAAAAAAATGACAAATATGAAAAAAGCCTCTTACAAATGGAAATTGAAACGCTCTCTTTCCTTTCGCATCTTTTTTCTCTGTTTTTTATTCTTAATTATTCCCCTGGTAGTCCACACCTTCTTCTTATATAGAGAAGAGTACGAGGAAGCGCTTAACGATACGTTTTCTTCTCTTTTTCTTTTTTCTAGAGACAGAGCCTATTTTTTAGAAGAGATTTTAGAAAAGGAAAAAAATCTTTTCACGCTTTTTTCGGAAGAAATACCCTCTCTTTCTCCAGATTCTTTTTTAGAAGAAAGGGCAAAACTCTTTTCTATTCCCTTTCTTTTCTTAGTAGAAAAAAGGGGAGGACAGTGGAGGATAACGCATGGTTCTTTAAAGGAGGGGATAGGAAAGCTGTTTCCCTTGTTTCCCGAAAGACTAGAGGAGACCCTTTTTGTTCCATCTAAAAAACAAAGGGGGGCTTACTTCTTAAAAAAAATCACAGAACAGCGCTACATAGGAGCCTTTTTTTCTTTTTCTTGGTTAGTGCATAAGTTACACCTCAAGTCTCTTCCCTTTAAAGTTGAGTTAAGCCTTTTAGGTCCTAATCAAGAGGTCTTTTTTTCTACCTCCTCCTCTTTACAAGGGAAACTGTTTCAGGAAAAAGGAACCGCTTTTCCTGGAATTTACTTAGAAGTTTTTCCTGGTAAGAATTCATCTTTCTTCTTTAGGCAAAAAGCCTCTTCTTTAGCAGTTATTTCTCCTATAAAGAACACCGGGTTTCAACTTATGGCAAGTTCTAGTCGAGAAGAAATCAAGCAGATCCAGATTAACCGATATATAAAAAACTTTATTCAATTATTTCTCCTTTTGTTTTTCTTAGGAGGAGGGATCACCTATCTTTTTCTTTTTTTATTTACTAAGCCTTTAAAGAAGCTATTTGTTTCTATGCAGAGGGTAGAAGCAGGGGATTTATCTGCGCGTTTTACAAAAGACAGGTGGGGTTTTGAGATTAATCTATTAGGGGAGTATTTTAACAAGATGATGGAAGCTATGATTTCTCATCAAAAGCAGGCACAAAAGGAAGCTCTTCAAAGAAATCTTTTGCAAAGAGAACTTTTTTTAGCGCATCAAATTCAAAAAGGACTGCTTCCTCAAAATTTAAAGGAAGTTTCTTCTATGAAAATTGCTACCTTTTTTTCTCCTTCTTTTCATATGGGAGGGGATTTTTATGATTTTTTCGAAATAGAAAAAGGTATCTTTCTTTTTTATATTGCCGATATTTCAGGGAAAGGAATGGAAGCAGGCCTTTATGCTTTAACGCTTCGAAGCTATGTTCGAGGAGCTGCTAAGGGAAAAAAAGATTTAAAAGAACTCCTGCCTTTGGTGAACGAACTTTTTTTGCAAGATACAGAAAAAGATTCTGTATTTGCTACTTGCTGGATGGGAATTTATGAGGAAAAGACAGGAATTCTCTCTTATGCTTGTTTAGGGCATCCTCCTGCTTATCTTATTCGGAAGGCAAAGATAGAGGAGTTGAAAACGGAAGGGCTCGCCTTGGGAGTACAAAAAGAGATTTTTGAGGTAAAAATAGAAAAAGTACAGAAAAAAGATATTTTGTTTTTCTTTACAGATGGACTTTTTGAAGCAGAAAACGAAAAAGGGGAGTTTTATACTTTGAATCGGTTAAAGGCCTATCTTTTTTCTCAGAAAGAAAAACCCCTTGAGGAGCTTATGAAAAATCTTCAGCAAGAGCTACAGAGTTATCAAAAGGAAAAAAAAGACGATACGGCAGCTATGGCTCTTTATTTTCATTAAGCCGAAGGGTTTTTTTCAAAAGGGAGAAAACCTGCTCTGGGTCCTGCATTTTTTGATTGATTACCATTTTTTCTCCTTCTTGTAAGAGAAGCCCAAAGTATTTTCCCTCTTGTATTCCTTTTTCTTTCAGAAAAGCAGAAGAGAAAAGAGGCTTTTTTTCTTGAATTCTTTTTATCTCCTCTTGGAGAAAGGAATTTTTTTCTCTTTGCTTTTTTAGGAAAAGCGTTCCTTCTTTTTCAGTCAATCTTGCTACATGAACTAATAGGGTATCTTCAAAGAAAGGATGGGCATGCAGGTGGGCCCATTCATAATCAGAAACAGCAGAGTATTTTCGAAACAGTCTCTCTGCTTTCGCTTGGTAGATTACCCAATTTTTATCCTTTTGAGAAAGCTTTAAAAAATCGCAAAGAGCTAGTTTTTTTTCCAAAGAAGCTTCTTGAAAAAGCTCTAAGATATAAGCAATGGTAGGGGTTTTTGGGGGAAACTGCTCAAGGGGAGCTAGTTTTTTTTCTATGCTTTCTTTAGGGAAAAAACGAAGTTCTGGAAAAATAGTAGAGAGAAGGCCGAAGTGGTATAGGAGAATAAGCCCCACACGAAACCCAGGATAGAGGCTCATTTTTATCAGTTCTTGCCAAACTCTTTCTATGGCAACACTCGGAAAAAGTTCTTTGGCGTGGAGATATATAGCGCACTGTGTCTTCTTTTCTATAGTAAAATGGAAACGACAAGCAAGTCTTACTGCGCGGATCATTCGAAGCCTGTCTTCTCTAAATCTTTCTTCGGGATTTCCTATGGCTCGAACGATTTTTTTTGCTAAATCTTTTTTTCCTCCTACAAAGTCGATCACCCTTTTCTGTAGAGGGTCATAGAACATCCCATTTATGGTAAAATCTCTTCGGGAGGCATCTTTTTCTGCTGTGGTAAAGACAACCTTACTGGGTCTTCTCCCATCTTTATATTCTAAATCAGAACGAAAAGTTGCTACCTCAAATTTTTTGTCTTTTACAAAAACCAGTATAATACCAAAAGCAAGACCTATAGGAAGTGTCTTTTCAAAAAGGGCTTGGATTGCTTCAGGAGGGGCGTTAGTAGCTATATCAATATCTTCCGAACTCTCTTGTAGTAGAAAATCACGCACCCAACCTCCAGCATAGTAGGCAAGATACCCTTTTTGGGTGAGGGTTTTAATGATAAAGAGTGCTTCTGGATAATGGCACATAATCAAAAAGAATTTGTAATCTTTGCCGAGAAGGCTTCTTCATCAAAAAACCTAGCCTCTCCACTTACATATAGGCTGCTTGTTAGATTTAAAGAAAGTCCTGTAAAAAGCCCCCAATTACAAGGCGTAGTAAATCGAAGAGAAGGGAGAGATCCTGTCGTTTTTACTTTCAAAACCCCATGAGAATATTTTGTCCCAACATAAGGGGAAAAAGGACCTAGCTTGGTAGAAAAACCGAGGGCAATATGCCACTCCTTCCACTTTAGATACTGTTCATTCAGAGCAAGAGGTTGGTAGAGGTTTTGTAATCTTTGTTGGATTTTTTTGGAAGAAGGAAGAGTGAAATATTGAACATCCAGACCTAAAACAGCAGATCCAAAATCCAAGAGGATAAATTTGGATCCTATTGCATAAGTGAAGTGATATTTTGTTTCCAGCTTAGAATAGGAAGGGGTAAGCGGTTCCCACTGCATAGTCTCTTGAGTAAGACCCAAAAAGGCATATAGCTCCATTCTCTTTAAAAGGGTAAGGCAGGCATATCCTAAGTGGGCCTCTATTTGATAATCAGTTACTTTTTTTAAGTTCACCTCAGAAGGTTTCCTGGAAGAGTCTAGTTTTCTCATCTCAACAAAGTCAAAAAGATATCCTGTATTCAAAGAAATTAACGGGTTTGGCATACCAAAAATTCCCTTGGACAAAAGAGCAGGACTTGCTGGATTTCCCGTATAGGAGGCAAAGCAAAGAAAAGGAAGTATCAGAAAAAAAGCGAAAGTTTTCATATAAAGAGCCTCATTCTACTAGATATTCTGTTTTTTGCAGCAAAAAGATGTATCGGGTTTGAAGAGAACTGGAGAAAAGTCTTTTTCTAAAAGAGTGCTTTTTTTCAAAATGGACCCTTAAGGGGTTTTTGTTTTATGTCCAAGATAGCCTATTTATCTGAAGAAGTAATCGATCAAATTGCAGCAGGAGAGGTTATAGAATCGCCAGCTTCTGTAGTGAAAGAACTGATAGAAAATGCCATAGATGCTAAAGCAGGTAAGATTACCCTTTTTATAAAAGGAGGAGGCTTTGAGGAGATCTTCGTAGAAGATGATGGAGAGGGAATGAGTAGAGAGGAGATAAAACTCTCTATAAAAAGACATGCTACTTCCAAAATTCGTAGAACGCAGGATTTATTTACTCTGAATACGATGGGCTTTCGAGGGGAGGCGCTGGCTTCTATTGCCTCTATTTCAAAAATGGAAATAAGAAGTTCTCAAGGACAAGAGGGAGCTTTTTTTTGTTTTCAAGCAGGAGAGGTTTTAGAAGAAAAAGAAGAGGGGAAAAATCAAGGGACTGCTATTCGGATTCTCTCTCTTTTTTACAATGTTCCTGCGAGAAAAGCCTTTCAAAAAAGTAGTGCGGCCTCTTTAACAGAAATCCTTCGTTATGTGACTGCTTTGGCTTTATCTCACTATGAGATAGAGTTTACCCTTTTCGTGGAAGAAGAAAGAAAGCTTTTTGCCCCGGTTGTTCTTGCTTTTTCAGATAAGCAGAAGCTACAAGAAAGGCTGCAGATGTTACATAAAGAGGAAATTTGCAATGGGGGGCGGTGGCTTTTCTGGGAAAAAGCGGGGTTTTCGGTATTTGGTTTTTTATCTTCTTCTGAAGTAGTAAAGAGAAACAGGCTCAGTCAGTATCTTTTTATCAATCGAAGGTGGGTTGTTTCTCCGCAAATCTGTAGCATAGTGAAAGAGATGTATGGAACAAACATCGCAGAAAGGGATTTTCCTTGTTTTTCCCTTTTTTTACAAATACCTAAAGATCAAATAGATGTAAATGTACATCCCCAAAAGAAAGAGGTAAGGATTCAGAACTTTTCTTTTCTACGAAAATTTTTGTGGGAAGCTTTTTTTGATACCTATCCCTCGACGCCTAACTCTTTTTCTCTAGAACAAAGAGAAAATTTCATGGAAGAAGGGTTTTTTTTTCAAGAAGATGACCTTCCTCAAGGCAAAGAAGAAGAGCCTTCTTTATTTTCCTCCGTTTTTTTCTTTCATATGGAGGGTAAATTTTTATTGGGGATTCAACAAGAAGAAAAGAAACTTCTTTTGGTAAATGTTTCTCTTTTACATGAAGCTCTTTTTGGAAAATGGCTGGAAAATCCTCAAAACTTTTCTCAAGCTCTCTTAGAACCTGTTTTAATAGAACTTACTAAAGAAGAAATAGAGGAGGTAGATTTTTTTGCCGAAAAATGGAGAGAAAAGGGAGTGGAGGTTAGAAAAATCTCAGAAAGAAGCATTGCCATAGACAAGATTCCCTCCTTTTTACCTACGAATCAGGTCTATTTTTTTATTAAAGAGTTGCTCTATCTTTTTTCTTCTCAAAGCAAAGGAAGAAAAAAGGGGTTTTTAAGAAAGGGCGTTTTTCAGTTTGAAGAAGCAAAAGCTTTGTATAACTTGGCAGAAAAAGAAAAAATAGATAAGACCCTTTTTCAAAGGGTGCTAACAGAGGGACAACTCAACCAGTTTATGAGAGCATGAAATCTTTTAGGGAAGTTTTAAAAAAAGAATCTCTTGATTTTCTCTATACAGAAGATCTTATTTCTATCCAGTATTTCACGGGGATGCAGGTTTCTAAAGGGGCGCTATTTTTAGCAAAAAAAGAGTCCCGATTTTTTGTAGATACGAGATATCTTGAAAGGGCAAAAAAAGAGAGCAAGATAAAGGTAGAGATTCTTAGTTGGGAAAAAATAAGAGCTTTTTTAGGTAAAAAGAGGAGGATAGGTTTTAGTAAAGAAAGTTTAACCTTAGAGGCTTTTGAAAAACTGCAAAAACACTTAAGGGGAAAGTGGAGCCCTTCCTCGTTTTTTTCCACAGCAAGAATGATAAAAAGTCCCTCGGAAAGGGAAAAGATGAAGGCCTCAGCTGCTTTAAATTATGAGGGATATCTTCATCTTGTAAAAAAAGTGAAAGAGGGAATTTCAGAAGAGGAGCTTTCTTGGGAGTTTGAGAAGTTTTGCCGAGAGAAAAAAGCGGAGAAAATGGCTTTTGATCCCATTATTGCCTTTGGAGAAAATAGTGCTATTCCCCATTGGAGATCTTCTACGAAAAGATTAAAAAAGGGAGAGATGGTTCTGTTTGATCTAGGAGTAATAAAAGAAGGATATGCTTCCGATCTTACTAGGACTCATTGTTATAAAAAGCCTTCTCCCGCTATGCAAAAGCTGTATAATCTCGTAAAAAAAGCAAAAAAGAAGGTATTGCAGAAGATAAGGTCAGGGGTAAGAATAGGAGATTTGGATCTTTATGTCAGAGAGATTTTTAAAAAAGAAGGACAGGAAAAGCGGTTCTTACACAGCCTAGGCCACGGAGTAGGTCTTGAAGTACATGAATTTCCTAAAATAGCCAGTTCCTGCGAGGAAAAAGACTTTCTTTTGCAAGAAGGTATGTTTATTACTATAGAGCCGGGCCTTTATAAGGAAAAAGAAGCGGGAGTTCGCTTGGAGGATACCATTGAAGTAACAAAACAAGGCTTTATCAATTTATATCCAGAGGAAAAGGGGTTTATAATAGAGTAGATGTTAAAAATTCGGCGCACCCTTGTAAAATTTCATTGTATTTTACTTGCCGTAATTTCTTTCCTTTTTTTCACCTTGATACCAATCGGGTATCAGTATTTTTTATGCTCTTTTTTAAAAAAACTGTCCTATGAAGAGCCTTCTTTTACTTCTTTTCGTTTATGGGAGAAGGGAAGAGTAATTAAAGAGCAGTTTTTGGCAGGAGAAAAAATGCGGATTCCTGAAACCCCTTCCCTCCCTCTGGAAGATTTTTTTACTATTTATGCTTTAGAGGGAAAAAATAGGGTAGCTTCTTTCACCCGAAGTTATGAAAAAGGGGGCTCTCTTTTTCATATAGAGCTCCTCTACTCTTTAAGGGAATGGGATTCTGTTATGAACTGGCTTATCTGGTTCCTTTTTCCTATTTTAATGGGGCTTATTTTTTTATACGGGGGATTTACCTGGCTTATTATACGAAAAATTACAAGACCTATAGAAAAGATGCTTTTGGCTACGAGACCCTACAGAGAGGGAAAGATTGAGTTTTTATCCCAAATTTTTTTATCTCCTTCTGAGGAGAGAGATTTTGAGCCTTTAGCCGAAACCTTTAATTCTTTATCAGAAAAAATACAAAGACAGGTTCAGGCTCTTTTTATTCAACATCAAGAGAACCAGTCCATCTTGGAATCGTTAAATGAAGGAATTATTTCTTTCAATAAAGAGGGAATTATCACGTATGCAAATCAGATTACCTTGCAGCTTTTCGAACAAAGTAGAGAACTCTTTTTATTTCAAAGGTTAGAAGAAACAGAAAACAAGGGCAATACGGCTTTATTAGAAGAGTGCAAAAAACTCTACTTTTCTTGCCAAGAAGAAAAAAAGGCCTCTAGCAAGCTGATCACCTTAAAAAAAGGCTCCAAGATCTATATTAATTTACTTGCTATCCCTAAAAAAGAGGGGGTTATTTTAGTTTTACAAGATAGGACATCAGATTTTCGGGTGCTTCAAATGGGAAAGGATTTTATTGCCAATGCCTCTCATGAGTTAAGGACGCCTATTACTGTAATAAGAGGTTTTGCAGAAACCCTTCAGGAGCATCCTGAGCTTTCAGAAGAGATGAGGCAGGGGATAATAAAGAAGATTGTCACTACTTCAGAAAGATTAAACGTAATTTTGAAAAGTCTTTTAACCTTAAACGATGTGGAAAATGCTTCCTCCTCTCATTTTGTAGAATGTGATTTGAAAATTCTAATAAAAAATTGCAAAGCTCTTTTAACTTCGTTGTACAAGAAAGTAGAATTTCATCTGAACCTTTCTAAAGATATTTCTATAAAAGGGGACGCCGCTCTTTTGGAGCTTGCCTTGATGAATCTTTTAGAAAATGGGATAAAGTATTCTAAAAAACCAGCCCATATTTTTTTACAGGCAAAAAAAGAACAGGGAAAACTTTCTCTTTCCATTAAAGATCAAGGAATCGGGATTCCCAAAGAAGATATTGCCTACATTTTTGAAAGATTTTATACCGTGGATAAGGCAAGATCTAGAAAATTAGGGGGACTTGGGTTGGGGCTTTCCATTGTAAAAAATGTGGTAGAAAAGCATGGAGGCACCATTTACGTCGACTCAGAGGAAAATAAAGGAACCCTTTTTCATTTGCAATTTCCTTGCGATTTTTAGAAAGGATAGTCAAGCCTTTTTCCAGGTAACTTGTACTTCTGTTTTTTTACTTTTCCCTGAAAAATGGCGCTCTTCTCTTTTGTTTTTGTGGGAGAACAGCAGTTTTTCTAAATAGGGAGAATCTTTACCTACTATAGCTTTGAGTTTTTCTTCGGTAATAGATAATAGATCCTGCTCTTCCTCTTTTGTATCCCATAGGGCTTTCGCAGAAAAAGAGCCAAAAAGAGCCTCTAACATTTCAAAGCTTATGCAGGGAAGGCAGAGTAAATCCTCTTTTTTTATGCTGATAAGTTTCAAAATAGAAGGAAATCCATTTGTTGTAGAAGGTTCATAAAATTTAGTTCCTTTTAGCATTCTGTAAAGAATTAGCTGTGTTTGTTCAGAGGACATTTGTAAATTTTCCCACGAAAAGGAAGAAGTACCTTTTTCTAAAAGACATAGGTGAAGCTCTTCTAAGAAGGTATCTACTTCTACTTCTTCAAATAAAGGAGCATATACTTTGCTTATAAGTCTTTTAAAAAGAAGAAAGGAAGGGTCTAAAGAGAGGTTTTTTTTAGTAAGAAAAAAAGAGACGTCCATTTTAGAACAAGAACAAAAAGGAGAGCTCTTTTTCTTTTTTTTATTGCTTCCCTTTCTTTCAGAGCTCCTTTTTTTAGGAGTAGGAAGGACTTGAGTTCCCGGGGATTTGGCAAAATGAGCCTTGACTTGCTTTTCTAAAGCAACGTTATGCGCTTCTAGATAGCCTGCTCCTGTTTTTTTTACTAAAGAAGCATTTGATATTTCGTAAAAGCGAGAAGCTCTTTCTAAAGAAAGAAGAAGGAGAAGGAGAAAAACAAATCCTAAAATACTCATATTAAGTGTAGTTTATGGTTAAATTTTTCTGTTTCGGGAAGAAGACAAAGGTTACCTCTGAGCCTTTTTTAGGGCTACAGATCATCTTTATAGCAAGAGGAAGGCAAGGGTCTGTCTTTGTAAAGGGGACCTCCCACAAGAAAAAATCGTCCTTTTTTTGTAGAAAAAGGACCTGTAGGGTTTCTACGTTTTGTAAAAGTACTTCTTTACGTACCCTCTTTTGATCTTTTGAGAGGATATGGAGAAGTAAAGCCTTTTCTTCCACTAAAATTTTTCCGTAAAGATCCCCACTAAAATTAGGATCTGGATCGAGTTGTCCCTGGAAATGAAAAAACAGAGGGCTATTTTTATTGAACGGCTTTTTAGCAGGGAAAAAAGGGCCCTCTTCCTTAAGAGAGGAAAAAAGTTGATTCATTTTTACCTGAAAATGTTGCCTATATAAAAGGGCTCGCTTTGTCTTTTCTAGCTGTTTATGCATTTTTGTACTTTGTGTAAAAAAGGTAAAAAAAAAGACAGTTATGATGCTTAGCAAGAAAAAAGCAGAGAGAATTTCAATCAGGGAAAAGAAGCGTTTTACTCGGTTTTTTTGTGTCTTTTTAAGGTAAAATAGAGAAGAGAAAAAGCCAAAAAGAAGAAAGCAATAAGAGTAAAGAAACGAGGGAAGAAAGGGAGTTTTTGGACTGGTATGATCTTTGAAACGGCAAGACTTGCAATAAGGACGCCAGTACATGCATCTCCTCCAATTAAACCAGAGGCAAATAGAGTCCCCTTTTCCTTGGAAGGAGAAGACTTCGTGAAAAAAGGGATAATCCACGCCAAAATTCCGCCGAACATTGTAGCACTAGTTAAAGAAAGAGGCAAATAAAGCCCTAAAGCAAAAGGAATAATGGGAACTTTTAAAAGAAATAAAGCAAGCCCTAAAATACTTCCAATACCCACTAAACCGTAGGGAAGTTTTCCAGAGATTACCCCCTCTGCAATCATAGAGATAAGGGCAGCTTGTGGAGCAGGCATATTGGAAGAGCCTATTTGATATACTTCATTGAGAAGATATAAGGTGGCTCCCAAGGCAAAAGAGGGAAGAAAAACCCCTAAGATTTCAGCAATTTGTTGGGATTTAGGAGTGGCTCCCAATAAAAAGCCTGTTTTTAAGTCCTGAGAGGTAGTTCCAGCCATGGAAATGGTAACACTGGCAACACAGCTCATAGTAATAGCAGAGATTAAATAGATTTTTTCTGTCCATCCCAAAGCAACAAAGCAAAGACAGGTAATTAAAACAGTAGTAATCAGCATCCCAGAAACAGGATTGGAAGTAGATCCTACAATGCCTACTGTGATAGAAGTTACAGCAACAAAGAAAAAGCCTAGAATTACCAGAAGAATGATGGTAAAAAAGTTCATTGGGAATCCAGGATAGAGCCATAATATAAGGATAATGGAAGTAGAGCCTAAAAAAAGCCATAAAAGGGAGATGTCTTTATCGGTTCTTGGAGAATGTTTTTTTGTTTTCAATCCACTAAAAAGGGTAGAGATTCCCGAATGGATGCTTTTAAAAAGAAGAGGAAAGATCTTAGCAAGCCCTAAAAGCCCCCCAATTCCTACGCAACCAGCCCCTATGTAGCGAATATAATTAGACCAGATAGGGTCTACTCCCATTTGAGAAATAGGAACCGAAGAGGGGTAAACAAGAACATTTCCCTCTCCGAAGATACGAATAAGAGGAATCAGGATCCACCAAGCCACAATCCCTCCTGAAAGCATTAAGGAACAGATTCGAATGCCTACGAGATATCCTACTCCTAAAAGAGAAGGGGTTGCATCTAGGGAAAAAACTGTTCCATATAAAAAAGGAAGATGAATTGTATAAAATTCATTCCATAGAAATAAGATATTGGAGCCTACCTTGTATAGAAATCCTAAAAGCAGACCCCAAAGAGATAAACTGGCAGAAGCTTTACTTTTTTCTCCAGACTCAAGGATCTTCGCACAGGCTGATCCTTCTGGAAAAGGAAGCGTATTGTGCTCTTCGACAATGAGGTGTCTTCTCATCGGGATCATGAATAAAATCCCTAAAATCCCTCCTAAGGAAGAGAGAAGAAAGATCTGATAGATAGAAGGCCTTTGTTGCAAAAAAAGCAGAGCTGGGATCGTGAAAGTGACTCCTCCAGCTAGAGCTTCTCCTACTGTGGCAATTGTTTGAGAAATATTTGTTTCTAAAACAGTGCTTTTAGGAGATAAAAGCCGAAAAAACCCCATAGATAAAATAGCAGCTGGGATAGAAGCAGAAACGGTAGTTCCCACCTTGAGGGCTAAATAAGCGTTTGCTATAGCAAATAAAACCCCTAAAAAAAGCCCTAAAACTAGGGCTTTCAAAGAAAACTCAGCAAGGGACTTATTAGAGGCAATATAGGGCTGAAATTTTTCTGTCATTTTTTTATCTCATGACAGCTTTTTCTTTTTTAGGAAAGAGGTTTTTTACAAGGGCTAAGAGCGAAAGAGAAGGGGAATCTTTAAGGTTTTTTAGCGCACCAGAGAAGATCTCTTCCAAAAAGCCTTTTTAATAACAAGGAAGAGGAGTCCTTTACAGGAATCCAAGGAAGGATCTTTCCTTGTAGAGGGACGATTTCTATGCTGGGAAAAAATTCTTGTAAAAGGCTTTTTAAACTAAAGTAAGAAAACATACTGACATGGGTTTTGTCTGTTTCAAATTCTTTACCAAACAAAAACTTGAAACGGTTTCTCATTCGAAAGGAATTAGGGACAGAGCCGATAAAAAGCCCTCCTTTAATAAGGGTCTTATGAACTCTTTGTAAGAAAAGGTGGGGATAATAAAGATGTTCTAAGATCTCACAGGCGACGATTACATCAAAAGAGTCTTGCTCAAAAGGCCACTCTCTATTTAGATCAAGCCATTTTGTTTTGATAGAAAGAGCTTCTTCAGCTCTTCGTAGAGCTTCTCTATCAATATCCACTCCTAAAACGTCGTTTTCCTTCGAAAAAAACTGCGTTAGCTGTCCATCCCTACAACCCAAATCAAGTACTTTCTGGGACTTTCCAATCCATTTCTGTAAATAAGGTCCCCTTTTTCCGTGGCAGAAGAGATAGCCGTACCGTCCTTTACTTTGGTGATGCTGTTGGTACACCTTCTCTAACAAAAGTTTAGGATCATCTTCCATGAAAACCAGGTTAGCCGATTTTTTCTTTTTTTTAAAACAGCTTAATAGACATCTAAAAGGTATCTCTTTTCTTCTTTCAGCTTTCTTAAATAGTCTTTTGCTTGTTCCTCGTTTGTCCTTGTTTGTCGTTGGAAGATCTGTAAAAGGGTTTTTTCTACCTCCCTAGCCATTTTTTTTGCATCGCCGCAGACGTAGAAATAGGCTCCTTTTTCTATCCAAGAGAAAAGTTCCTTTTCCTGTTTCAAAAGCTGATGTTGTACATAGAATTTTTCGGGTTGATCTCGAGAAAAAGCTGTCGAGAGATTTAAGAGCTGTCTTTTCTCGCATTCTGAGAAGAACGTTTCGTAATAGAAGTGGTGAGCTCTTTTTTGCTCTCCAAAAAAAAGCCAATTTCTTCCAGAGGCTTTTTGGAAAATTCTCTGCTGTAAAAAAGCTCGAAAAGGAGCTATGCCCGTTCCTGGGCCAATCATAATTATATCTTTAGAAGGAGAGGGAAGGGTAAAGTTTTTTGAAGAGAGAACAAAAACGGAAAAGCGTGTTTCTCTTATTTTGGCTGTTTTACATAAAAAGTGACTTGCTACCCCTTGCCGTAAAGAGGTTCCCTTTTGATAACAAAGGTGCCGTACAATTAGGTCAATCCTTTCAGGATGTGTATCTGGACAAGAGGCAATAGAGTAAAAACGGGGGAGTTGTTTTAAAAAAAAGGGGAGAATTTCTTCTATATTAGGGGGGCTTTCAAGGTGTTCTAGTAGAAAATCGTATATTTCATAATCCTGTAGGTAAGTAGGTAGGAAGAATTTTTCTGCTTCTTTTTTCTCTAAGAGCGCTTTTTTTTTAGGATACATTTTCTCCAGACAGGCTTTACAAAAGGAAGGGGTTACTTTGGTTAAATTAACCCTGTTTTGCAAAAAATCAAAGAGAGAAAGATCGTCACCCTTTTTGGGATCTCGAATAAATTCGTTGCCTGTAAGCTGCAGGAGCTTTAAAATTTCGTGTATGACAACAGAGTCATTTTGGGGGCAGATCCCCAGACTATCTCCTACTCGAAAGGACCAATTAGCAGGGGGTCTTTCCAGCTCTATGTGGAAGATCTCTTTTTCAGAGCCTTCTTTACAGAGAAGCTCTCTTTTTTGGATGTAGGAGGTAAAAAAAGTATGACTCATAATGCGTTAAAAACCAGTACTTACAGAGGTAAAAATGAAGCTCCTTCCCCTTTTTTTCTTAATCCTTCTCCTTTCTAGCTGCGCTGTATCTCCAGGAATGCACCGAAATTACATTATCTCTCAGAGTTTGGAGGAGGCGGAAGAAGATTCTTGCGAAAACTCTCAACCTTGAAGAAGCTCCTGACAATTTTTTTGTTCCCAGCTTTTTTTGAGACGATCAAGCTTTTTGTTAGATAGCCCTCCTAAAAACTGGATTGCCTGTAAAAAACGAGCTCTTACTCTTTCCTTTCCTAAAAGATCTACCGACTTAAAAAGAGGGGGCCCTTGTTTTTTTCCCATGATTGAGGCAAATAGAATAGGAATGATCACTTTCTTATAGTTTAACTGAAAAATTTCCGCGATTTCATGAGAAGCCTTTTCTAAGCAAGCTCCTGACCAATCCTCTTTTTCGTCCAAGAAAAAGATCGTAGCTTGGAGTAAGATAGCCGCAGCTTCGGGGGTGAGGTTTTTCGGACACAAAAGCTGAGTAGAGTAAGGAAGCTCTTTAAGGAAAAAGAAATCACAGAGAGCCATAAAATCACTAAAAGTTTTCATCCGAGTGTGAACCAAAGGCATTAACTTTCGCATAAAAGAATCTTCAAAAGACCATTTTTTTAGCCGATCCCAAAGCGCTTCTTCAGAAAGAGAGTCTCCAATATATTTTTGGTTAATCCAGTCCAATTTTTGAAGATCAAAAAAAGCCCCTGAAGTACCAATTCTTTTCGGATCAAAAGAGTCAATAATTTCCTGAAGAGAATAAAATTCCTTTTCCTCAGGCATACTGTATCCCATAAGAGTTAAAAAATTTATTAGAGCCTCTGGCAGATAGCCACTTTTTTTAAAGTAGAAAATGGACGTAGGATTTTTCCTTTTAGAAAGTTTTTTCCCGTCAGTTCCCAAGAGAAGAGGCATATGGTAAAATTTAGGAAGATCCCAACCAAAAAATTGGTAGAGTAAAATATGTTTGGGAGTAGAGCTCATCCATTCATCTCCTCGAATCACGTGGGTGATCTTCATGAGATGATCATCTACTACATTAGCCAAATGATAGGTAGGAAATCCATCAGACTTTAAAAGAATTTGGTCATCAATATCAGCCCAAGGGCAGGTAATTCTTCCCTTTACTTCATCAAAATACGCACATTCCCCTTGAAGAGGAACTTTAAGACGAACTACAAAAGGCTCTTTTCGTTTTTCTCTTTCTTGAATTTCCTCTCTAGAAAGATTTCTGTATCTTCTATCATAGCCCATTCTTTTTCCTGTTTTCTTGGCAATCTCCCGCATTTCTAAGAGCTCTTGCTCGGTTGCAAAACATTTATAAGCATGCCCCTTTTCCACAAGTTCAAAAGCATATTTTTGATAAATTCCGGTTCTTTCAGATTGTCTGTAAGGACCAAAATTTCCTCCCACATCAGGTCCTTCATCCCAGGAAACTTTTCCCCAAGAAAGGGCTTCATAAATGCTTTTTTCATATTGGATGCGAGATCTTGTCTGGTCTGTATCTTCAATGCGTAAAATAAATTTTCCTTGAAAGTGCCTGGCAAAAATGAAGTTAAATAAAGCAATATATAAGGTTCCCACATGGGGATCTCCCGTTGGGGAAGGAGCTATGCGCACACGAGGCTTCATATATCGGTTCTTCTCTTCTGACTTTGGAGCCTATTTTACTAAGCTCACCCTTTTTGCTGCAATTTTTCGCTTTGGTTTGAAAAGAGAAAAATCCAGTCTTTGAGCACATTTTTACTCTCGAGCAGCTGAATATCACAGATTTCAAACGCCTTGACCCATTCGGTATCAAAGTTTTTTTTTCTTAAGTCCTCTAAAGCTTTTTGGTATAAGAGATTTTCTTTCACTCGGCTAAGGGCATTTGCTTTCAAAGCAGAAAAGATTTTTTCTGAAAGTAGAGTGGCTTTCTGGGAAATTTTTGTGTAAAAGCCAAGCAGGGACGTCTTAGGAAGAAAAAAAGAAAGATCGGATAAGTCATCATAGAAATGAGGAGAAATAGAATCATTTTCTATAGGGTAGGGATAAAATCTTTCTCCTATATCTAAAAAAGAGAGAAGAGAAGGGACTTCAATATCAGATTTTACTCCTACCAATTGGGGGCTTTTCCCCGAGGCAGTGTAATATTTTCCTTGAGTTATCTTAAACTCTCCTTTTGGGCTAATAGAAAAGTCTTTTGTAGCGTTTAAGGTGAAACCTTGAAAAGTTCCTTTCCCGTAAGTACAGCTATCACCAATTACTAGGGCTCTTTTATAATCTTGAAGACTTTGAGCTACAATTTCTGAGGCGGAAGCAGAGGCGCGGTTTGTTAAAACAATCAAAGGGCCATCCCAGATTTTTGGAGAAGCAAAGTTTCTTAAATGTTGAATCTTCCCTGAAGAATTTTTGATGGAGGCAATAATGCCTTTGTCTAAAAAAAGACCCGCCAAGGAAACGGCTTCATCTAAAAGCCCTCCTGCATTACTACGTAAATCTAGAATCACGCCCTTTAAAAGGTGGTTTTTTTTCAGCTCTTGCAGCTTTTTCTGAATATCTACAGAGGAAGAGCCGTGCTGATCTTTATAAAAAGAAGAAAGTCTCAAAGTAGCAATGATGCCTTCGGCAAAAGGCTCCACCTTGGTTTCCAGTCTAGCTTCTTGTAATACGATTTCTTCTCGGGTGATCAAAATATCGAGAGTTTCTGAAGCATTGTCTTTTCCTCTAAGAACCGTTAGCAAGACAGAAGTACCCTTTTTTCCCCGGATTTTTTCTGCAACATCTAGAGTGTCCAAGCCTACTACGGGCTGCTTATCTACAGCCAAAATTAGATCTGCTACTTTTAAGCCGCTTGAGCAAGCAGGACTATTTTCTAATACACGCATTACAGAAAATCCATTTAGGTTATCTCGAAAAACCGCTCCAATTCCTGAAATTTTTTGTTGTAAGTCTATCAGAAATTGCCGTGTTTCTGCAGGAGTGAAATAAAGGGAATTTGAATCTAAAGAAGAAGTTAAGGCCTTTAGAGTATGGGTGAGAATCCATCCCGCCTTATTTTCTGAAGATAGGATTTTTTTTTCTTTTAAAGATCTCTGCTTTTCAATTCTTTGTAAAAATTTTTGTTCCGATTCAGAAGGAAGTTTTTGGGCTACTTTTATTTGGAGCGCTCTAATTTGGTGAAGTCTTTCTAAGAGCAGTTTTTCAGAAGAGCACCAAGGAAGGTCTTTTTCTAAAGAATCAGGATCATCAGGCATCTTTTCAGAAGTGATTTCCCACGAGTTTCTTCTCTTTACCGCCTTTTCAAAGGTCTCATGAATTTTCTGAAAAGCAGAAAAATCTCCCTTTTCAAAGTCCTGGACTACCTTTTCCAAAACAGCCTCAGAAGGCTCTATCCAGGAGGCGATCTCGTGATGTAAAAAATAGGTCCTAGCAGGGTCCAGTTCTTCTAAGAAATTTTTTAGGCTCCTTTTTGCTAGTTCCTTGGAAAAGACCTTGTGCTCAATATGGGCCTTTAACATTTTTTTAAAGTTTTTTTTTACCTCCCTTCCTTCCGTGAGAGGAAAAGAAGCAGATAAAAAGGAGAAGAGAAAGAAAAAAAAGAAGAAAAAACGAATCACGAAAAACCCCGCCTTAGGCGCCTACCAGTGCGAATATACCCCTTTTTCGAATAGAACCCAAGGAAAAGAAATATTTTATAACATGCTTATTATAAGCATGTTGAAATTCTATTGATAAAGAAGTAAAAAATATTTTTATTTAAATTAAAAAATTTGCTATAATATATTTTAACTAAATTATTTTTTTTATAAAAAATATCTCTTTTGTTTAATTGTTATTTTTAGTTTAATTTATACTGTTTTTATATAGGTTAGAAAATAAAAGAGGGAAAAGCCATGCAAGAAGAAAGAACAGAACAAGTTTTTGTAATTAAAGAGGAATCTCCTCAAATGGTCTCTAAAAAGGCTGTTTCTATTACAGAGGCTGCTAGGTTAAATAATGTGACTAGGCAAGCTATTTATGTTGCTATAAAGCAAAAGAAATTAAAAGCTAGCAAAGACGATACAAGATGGACTATTCAGTTAGAAGATTTAGAAGATTATAGAAAAAACAAATACAACCGTTCGAAGTCTTTATTTGAAGGGGAGCTTCTTTTTGATAATAAAGAAGGATTTTATTCGATCAATCAGACTGCAAAAATGTTAGATGTTCCTGCTCAAAAGATCTACTATGCAACAAGAGTGGGTCAATTGAAAGCAAGAAGAAAAGGGGCTGCTTGGGTAATTCACGAGTCTGATATTCAAGAGTATAAACAGTCTTATCTTGCAAAAAGAGCAAACGAAGAATCTATCATCGGCTAAGCTGTAATAGATGATACTTGGTTATTTTGAAAACCCTGAAAGAGTTCAGGGTTTTTTTTTGCTTTTATAAACCCCTTTTTTAAGAAGAAAGCAACTGAAAATCTTTTATCTGGACTTGGATGCTTTGCTTGTTCATAAAGGCATTTACATAAGGGGTAAAAGCGATTTTTAAAGGGGTATTTTTCTTTTTTAAAAGAGGTTTTTTAGAGGCTAGATTAAAACCTATTGCTTCCAGGTTTCTCCCTTTTTGTTCCAAAAACATCTTCAAATGCGATTTTCCAATCACTTTAGGAGGCCAGCTTTGTACTGCTTTAGTATAGAGGATAGGAGGGGGATTTTCATTACCAAAGGGTTCTAAAAGGCTTAAAGAGTCCATAAATTCGAAAGTGAGTTCCGAAAAGTCTACTTCAGCATCTAAATAAAATTTGGCAAGAAGATCTTGCTCTTTTAGGGAGCGATTTACCTCTGCCAAAAACTTTTTTTTGAAAAGAGAGAGGTTTTCTTTTTTTAACGTTAGGCCTGCTGCAAAGTCATGTCCTCCAAAATTAAGCAAAAGAGAGGCATTTTTTTTTAAAACAGGCAGTAGGGGATACTCAGAAATAGTTCTAGCGGAGCCTTTTCCTATCCCCTTTTCAAAGGCAATGATGATTGTAGGACGGTTATACTGTTTGGCTATCCTAGAGGCTAAAATGGGAATGATTCCGGGATGCCATTTATCCGAGTACAAAAGAAGGGCTTTTTCTTTTAAAAGACTGGGCTTTCTCTGAAAAAAAACCTCAATATCCTCTGAGACTTTTTTTTCAATCTTTTGTCTTTGTAAATTATAGGCATCTAGTTCTGCACAAAGTTTCCCAGCTTCTTGCTCTTCTTTACAAAGCAGAAGAGAGACTCCTTTATTGGGATCTGCGATTCTTCCTAAACTGTTTAATCGAGGAGCCAGTTTTGAAGCAATTTCACTGGTGGTTATGCTGGAAAGATCCACATCGCAAGAGGCGATAAGTTTTCTTAGCCCTATTCTTTTTGTAGTCTGTAACGTTTTTAATCCATAGCGGACTAAAATTCTATTTTCCCCTATCAAAGCGCCCATATCTGCCACGGTACCTAGGGCAACTAGATCTAAAAAGTCTTTCAAGTCAAGAGAGTTAGAGGAAAGCTTACCCTCTGCTATGAGATGGTTTACGATCCCATGCACCAGCTTGAAAGCAACCCCCACTCCTGTCAGTTCTCGATTAGGATAGTTACTTTCTAAAAGTTTGGGATTTAAAGTAGCCACGCAATTAGGAATTTTTGAAACAGGTTCATGATGGTCTGTCACAATGACATCAATGTTGTGAAAAGAAGCTTTTTCAATTTCCTTATAGGCTGTAATACCACAGTCTACTGTAATCAAAAGCTTGCACTGGTTCTTCTTTGCAAAATGCAGAGCATCATCGAGCATAGTGGTCTTAATATCTACTCTGTTAGAGAGATAAGCAAAAACCTTTGCTTGCAAAAACTGTAAAAATTCCGTTAGAAGAGCAGAGCCACTCATCCCATCCACATCATTATCTCCATAGACTAAAATGGATTCTTTATTCGAGATGGCCTGTAAAATGCGCTCTATTGCTTTAGGCATGTCTAGAAAAAGAGTAGGACTATAAAGAGAAGGAAGCTGTCCGTATAAAAACTGATGTACTTCTTCTAGCTGTACAAAACCTCTAGAAATGAGAATCTGCGCTGCTACCGGATGAATATTGAATTCTTGGATAATCATTTCTTTCCACTTGGGATCTGTCTTCGGATAAACCCAAAGGGGCTTTTTCATTCTTAGCATGATGATGCATCTTTTCGGTAAAGGAGCCGCTTCCTGTAAGCAGACCATAGCACAATAAAAGGGTTTATGCAAGAAAAGCAGTTAAAAAAATAAATTAAAATTATTTCTTTAATTAGAAAGTTTTTCTTCTTTTTTGTTCAAATATTTGAAGTAGTAGAGGAGCTATAAATAAAGAAGATAGAGTTCCCAGTACAACTCCCAAAGCCATGACTAAGGAAAAGCCAAATAAAGAAGGCCCTGCAAAACAGAGAAGAGCAAACAACACCAAGAAAGTAGTTACTGAAGTAAGTATAGTTCTATTTAAAGTAGCATTGATAGCTCGATTTACAATTTCTTTAAAGGAGCTGTTTTTACGCAACAAAAGGTCTTCTCTAATCCTATCAAAAATGATAATGGTATCGTTGATGGAATAGCCAATGATTGTCATTAAAGCAGCCACTGTATGCAGATCAAAAGAAAGAGGAAGCCCTAAAAAGGTGAGAAGAAAAACAAGAGCAAGGGTCACTAATGCATCGTGCAAAGTACATAAAAGAGCTGCTAAAGCAAAAGAAAACTCAAAACGAAATGCGATGTATAGCATCATAGAGACAAAAGCAAGCAAAAGGCCTAAAAAAGCCTGGTTTTTCATGGAACTAGACATCTGTCCGCTCATAGAAGACCAGCTCTTGGTTAAAGAGGAAAGCCCTTTTTCAGAAAGGGCAATATTTTGCTTGTTCAATGTTTTGATTACCCAGTCGATACGGGGGTTTTTCGTGAAAGAATCTGGTGTATCCTTTTCAACAGGCATCTGAAAAAAGGGCCTATTTTCTTCTTCCATATTTGTGCTCAAATGAACTTTTAAGTGATGAGAGGGAGTAAGCTCTCTTACCTGTACCTCCTTGGTAGAAAGCCCTGCTTCATGAAAAGCTTTTTCTACAGACTTTCTAGGAGAAAAACCAGAAGAGGGATTTAGCTCAAGTTGTAAAGAATAACCTCCCGTAAAGTCCATGCCAAAAAGGGTACTTCTTTTTTTTCCTAATACAAAAATTCCCATTCCTACTATGGCAAGAGAGAGAGTAAGAGCTATAGGGGCTTTTTTTAGAAAGTTTACTTTAGAGGATTGAATCCAATTTGCCATCTTTAAGGTGGGTCTTTCTTTTTTTTCAGCCCAGTGGGTAAAGAAAAACCGAGTGGCAAAAAGAGCTGTGAACATAGAAGAGACGATTCCAACTACTAAAGTAAGAGCAAAGCCCTTAATAGGACCTGAGTCAAAGTTTAAAAGAATGAAAGCAGCTAAAATGGTAGTGAGATTTGAGTCTAAAATAGCAGAAAAAGCCTTTTTGTATCCGGCATGAATGGCCTGAAGAACTGTTTTTCCCAGAAACATTTCCTCTTTCATTCTTTCAAAGACCAATACGTTCGCGTCTACAGCCATTCCCACAGTCAAAACCATCCCTGCAAGGCTTGCTAGGGTGAGAGTAACCTGCAAGTGCTGAAAAATAGCCCACATGATGAGTAGATTAAAAATCACAGCAAAAGAAGCTACCCATCCAGAAAAGCGGTAGTAACTTGTCATGGCTGTTATAACAAAAACAAGAGCTAAGAAAGTAGCCCAGAGGCCCATTTTTCTCTCTTTAGCCCCTAGTTCTGGACTAATGGTTTTTTCAGAAAGTATTTTTGGGGAATACGTGAGAGAGCCTGCCTTTAAATCTGCGACCAATTGACTTATTTCTCTTGGAGTAAAAGAGCCGCTAATCATAGCACTTTCCTTTAAAGGCTGATTCAGAGTAGGAGCACACAGAACGGTATCATTCAAAATGACAGCCATTCTCCAGCCCTTTCCCTTTAGAAAATCATTTTCCGATTGATAGAGACTCTCTTTAGAAAAGGGAAGAGTCCAAGCATAGAAATTCTCTTGAGGGCTTTGTTGTCTTTTAGAGCCAGAAATTATCTCAAAGCTTAAAAAATTTCCTCTGGAAGGGTCATAAGAAGCTCTTATGTTTTTTAAGTCCTTCCCTTGTAGGGCATGATTATGGAACACAAGAAGCAAAGGGTGAAGTTGTCCTTGCCAATCTTTTGGACTTTCTCCTCTGAAAATAGCTATTTTACAAAGAGAAGTATCAAAATTCTTATTCGAAACCATTTTCGAGGGATGAGCCAATCGGAGCCCATTTTCATACAAAACCTTTGCTGCCTTAGTTCTTGGATGGGGTTTGTCAGAAAGAATAGAACCATAAAGGTGCTTATAAGCAATCTTTTGCAGAGATTCTGGGTCTTTTTTATGAGAGACAAAAGCCTCATTCCAAACTTGCTGTAGGAATTGGTTTACATAAGAAGCCAAAGAGCTGTTATGAGAGGAAAACTTTTCTTGTACTACATGAAAATCCATTGAGGAAGCTCGTAAAAGATCTGAAGCAGGAATCGTTTGAGATCCGGGAAAATCCAGTACAAGATGATTTCCCTCTCTACGAATATTTACCTCAGAGACCCCCAGCTTGTTTACTCTTTGATACAGTTCATTTCTTCCTTGAAGGAGGTCTTTTTCTTCTGTGACGGGCTTATGTTCTGAATCGACAAGTGATAAAGTAACCGTCTTTCCTCCGGAAAGATCCAGACCCCATCGCAGCACTTTTTCCTCAGATCCTCGAAAATATTTTTTGATATGTAAAACAAGATTATTCCACCAAACGGATTTCAAAGGTTTTACCGCGCTGAAGCGAATTTTAGGATCTAAACTTGCCTGTGCATTGTGATAAGCTTCTTTTGCTTTAATTAGATCCTCTTGTTCTTGAGTTTCTATTTGGTTTTCTATGCGAATCCTTTCCTCTAGATTAGAAAGGGGTAAAAAGGCCTGTTTTCCACTACCTAAAACCAGAAAGGATTCTTGGGTGGCTTGCAAAAAGTTTTGATAAAAATTCTCTTTTTCAAAAACGAAGTCTTTTGAAGAAGCGCTTTTTCCCCAAAAGCGGCCCGGATAGCCGTGAAATCCTAATTCACTTAAATAGTCCAGAAGGGAAGAGATATCCTGAAAAAATTCTTGGGCTGCTTCACTGGTTTTTTCAGACTCATACTTCTCTGCCATTTTTCCAACTCCTTTGGCAAAGAGATAAAGGGAGCGACTTTTTAAAATAGGATCCTCTTCTTGAAAAGAGAGGAGAAGGCAAAAATCTTTGTCTATTTCAGATAGAGTCTCATACTCAGCTTGGGTTACAATAGGAAAGTTTTCCCTTTGTAAGTCCGGGTGAGAAGGATGCCAGGTCTTTTCTAGGTAAACTTTGATTTGGGAAAGCTCTAAAGAGGCTAGCTTGGTAAGATCAAAAGCTAAGAAGCTCGAAGGATGGGAGGGAAAATCTAAAGAAACTTCAAATCCCTCTTCTTTTCTCTGCAGAGTCTCCTCACAAAAAGAGGAAATCCTTGCTATTTCATCAATCAAAAACTGTTCACATAGATCCTGTAAGGAGGGATTTTTTTCCCTGAACTGACAAAAGTCTTTTCTCAAGGTAATAAAAAAAGCCTCTTTATCCCAATCTAGGTGCAAAGCTTCTATAAAAGGATTTTCATGGGGAAAAAAGAGAACGCTTCTCTCTTCAGAATTTTTTTGCTTCCATTCTTTGATCTTTTCTTTTTGAGAAAAAATAAACGGGGTCTTTTCCAGGAGAGCTTTGTGTTTTTTTACCAAAGAAGAAGCCTTTATTAAAAGAAGCTCTTTTTCTTCCAACAGAGAAAAAGAGTCCTTTTGAGAAGAGGTTTTCTCTCCCAAAGCAATTTTTTCTTTTTTCAAAAAATCTTTTCTTTCTGTAAGGGCTTGTAAAAAAGAAGGAATAGACTCCAAAGAATGAAGAGAAGAAAAAGAGCGGAAAAATCTTTTTGTGATAGCAGAGTCTTCTCCGAATACTTCAGGAACCTGAACTAAAAGATAGGCTAGATCCTCTAAGGTCTTTTCAGAAAAAGCAGCAGGTTTTTTGAGATTGCCTGAAATAGCCAAAGCCAGGTGGGCAGCTCTGTCCAATATAAGCTCTTGATAAGCTTTTGAAGGCTTGCAGGAGGCGTCTTTTTTTGGAAAAAAAGAAAGACAGGAGCGCCACTTATCAGAAGAGAGTTTCGTAAGTGAGGCTCTCTGTAGTTTTACTTCCTTGCCAGAGGAATCTTGGGTTTTTGCTAAAAGGAGTTTTTTAGAAGGTTCTCTAGTTGAGGCAGCCAAGGGAAAATATTCTTTAAATTTCTTAGCAGAGTCCCTTTCCGGGAAAGAAATTTTCACAAAAGAGTCTTCCAGTTTTATGGAGGTAGGAGAAACTTTTATGAGGTCACAAAAAGAGCCGGTCCAATCCAGTAGTTCTCTCTCTGTCTTTTCCCCTCTTTTCTCTAAGGTTGAAGTGATTTTTGTAATATAGGAAGCTTCAAGAGGTTTTTTTACAGATTTTTGGTAGTAAAAAAGAGTGGGTAGGATGTGATACAGAGCTAGAAAAAGCACACCCAGAATCAGGAGAAGGGGTCCTTTTTTTCTTTGTTTCATAAGTCAAGTCCCTTTGATAGTGGTACCTTAAGAGTTTCTGAGGGTAACAAATTTCCCTCTTTTTGACAAAGAGTCTTAAGATGAGTTAAAAAAACGCGCTCTTGCCTAGATTGTATCTAGAGGTAGATTCAAGCTAAAGCAGACTTTTTCTCTAAGTTTAGGTCATAAAAGCTCTTCGTTGTTCCTTGTTTTTAAGTTTTTTTTCCTTATAATGAATCTGCTGTCCAAATGGGGTAAGACTTTAAGAAATTTGTGGCATTCAGAAATAGCTAGCTTGGGTACGCAAATCCTAAAAACCCTCTTGCCACGTATGGAATTTGGCTGTTCTTAAAACTTAAGTCCCTGACCGTGGTTATAACTGCTATTTTAGGAGAAGTTTTCTCCTTTAGCTTAGGGAGTATTCACTATGCCTTTATTTTGGATTTTTGCTACGATCTTCAAAGTTCTAAGGTCAGGGTAATTTGGTGAGATAGATGACTCTTTCTAACGGAAAAGAGAGCTTTTCCCCTTCCTCTTTTTCCTTCTTTCAAAAGCCAGTTAGCCTTCCCAAGCATGTGGCTATTGCTATGGATGGGAACAGGAGGTGGGCCTTGATTCGAAATAAGCCTATCTCAAGAGGATATGAGAAAGGGCTAGAGACCCTGATCAAAATCACAGAAGCGGCAAGCCAAATGGGAGTAAAGGTCCTTACTGTGTATGCCTTTTCTACGGAAAACTGGAATCGTTGTGAGGAGGAGAAAAAAGTGGTTTTTCAGCTTATCGAAAAATCCCTCATCGAATACAGGAAAAAACTGGTTTTAGCCGGGGTTCGCATAGATACCATAGGGGAGCTTTCGAGGCTTTCTCCTTCTTTACAGGAAAGTCTTTTACAAACTAAAAGAGATACGATAAGAGGAGAAAAACTAAAGCTCATTTTGGCCTTGAATTATGGAGGAAGAGATGAAATCCTACGTTCTGTAAAAAAAATTTTACAAGATTATGATCAAAAGTTGATTCGTAGGGAGGAAATTACAGAAAAAAGATTTTCTAAATATTTAGACACAGCAAGCGTCCAAGACCCCGACTTATTTATAAGGACAAGCGGAGAGAAGAGATTGAGTAATTTTTTACTTTGGCAGAGTTCCTATTCCGAATTTTATGTAACCGAAAAGCTTTGGCCTGATTTTTCTAAAAAAGATTTTGAAGAAGCTCTTTTAGACTATCAAACCAGACAGAGAAGATTAGGCGCTTCATGAAATTTTTGTTTTCTAAGGAGTTTTTCTTCCGCGTTTTAACAGCTTTTATCACATTTTTTCTTTTTTCCTTTCTCCTTTTTTTCTCTAAAAATTCTTATTTCATGTTTTTGTTTCCCTTTTTTGCTTCCTGCATAGGAGCTTTAGCTGTAGCAGAGTATGGGAATTTAGTAAGGGGAAAGGGGGTTTGTCTATTTTCCCCTGTTATGGTAGGGGTTTCTTTCGGGGAAATCCTTTTTTTCTTTTTGGCTTCCCAAAGTGTTACTTTTTTAGCTTTTCCTTTTTTTCTTTTCTTTTTACATCTTGTTTTCCTATTTTTTTATCATGCGAAAAAAATGGAGCAAGCCATTGTAGAAATAGCCACCTCTTGCTTTCCTTTTCTTTATATAGTGGTGCCTATAGCCCTTTCTTTTTTTATCTTGTATAGCCCTTTCTATGAAGGAAGATTTTGGATATTGTATTTGATTGCCGTGACTAAAGCAGCAGATATAGGGGGGTATTTTGGCGGAAAATTACTAGGGAAATACAAGCTAGCCCCTAAGATTAGTCCTCATAAAACAAGAGAGGGAGCTTTTGTAGGATGGCTTTTTTCTCTTTTAGTAAGTTTTTCTTTTTATGGGTTTTCAGAAAAAATGACTCTTTTTGAGTCTCTTTTCTTAGGGGCTCTCATGGGAGTTTTTGGTCAGATGGGGGACCTTTTCGAGTCTCTTTTTAAAAGGGACGCTAAGAAAAAAGATAGTAATTCTATTCCCGGCATAGGTGGGGTTTTAGATCTTTTGGATTCTTTAATTTTTAACCTCTTTGTTTTATTCTTCTTTTTGTATTGGAGATGAGAAGCTGTGATCATTACTATTGATGGACCCTCTGGAACGGGAAAATCTTCTGTAGCAAGAGAAGTAGCAAAAAAATTAGGATTTGACTTCTTTGATACAGGGGCCATGTATCGTTTGGCTGCTTATTCCATTTTAAAACAGAAGATCCCTATCGAAAAAGAGGAAAAAGTAGCTAGGGCTTTAAAAGAATTTTCTTTAGATATTAGAGAACAGGGAGGCAAAAAGAAATATTTTTTAGAAGAAGAAGATTGTACAGAGTTAATTCGTCTACCAGAGGTTACAGTAGCCTCTTCTAAAATAGCTACGTATGTTTCTGTCCGAGAAAAGATGGTTCAAATTCAAAGAGAATTTGGGAAGAGAAAAAGTATAGTCTTCGAGGGAAGAGATATGGGAACCGTGGTTTTTCCCAAAGCAGAGGTAAAGTTTTTTTTATCTGCGAGTCTATCAGTTCGGGCTCAGAGAAGACTAGAAGAGCTTATAGAGAAATTTCCTGAGGAGGTTTTTGAGAAAGAGACTATTTTTCGGGAGATGGAAAGAAGAGATAAGGCAGACTCAAATAGAGTCCATTCTCCTTTAAAAAAAGCAAAAGATGCTCTTTGGATAGATACTACAGATCTCTCCTTAAAGGATGTAGTAGAACAGGTAATCCAAGAAGTAAAGCAAAAAAAAAAGCCTTTAAAGAAGAAAAAATTTTTTTACGCGTTTATTCTTCTTCTTGCTAAAATCTACTTCAAAATCTTCTATCGCTATAAAGTTTACGGTAAAGAACGCTTTCCTTCTGGCGCTGCTATTTTAGCCTGTAACCACCTTTCTTTCTTAGACCCTCCTTTGGTTGCGATTTCCTCTCCTGAAGAAATTCATTTTTTAGCAAAGCAGTCTTTATTTCGGGGTTTTTTTCTAGGGAAGTTAATTCGTCTTTTGAATGCCCACCCTATAAAGGACCGCAGCTCTAATGCAAAAGTTTTTCAGCTTGTTATAGATCTTCTTAGGCAAGGGGAAAAAGTTCTTTTATTTCCAGAAGGAGCCCGTTCTTGGAAAGGAAATTTACAGGAGCTACAGTCTGGAGTAGGGCTTTTAGCCTTTCGCACGCAGGCAACCATTGTCCCTGTATACGTAAAAGGAACTTATGAGGTTTGGAAAAGGGGACAAAAACTCCCCAAATTTTTGGGAAAAGTTTTTTGTGTATTCGGGACTCCCTTGGTATGGAATTTTTCTGAAAAAGAGGAGAAAAAGCAACAGATAGAGTCTTGTATGCTTCAACTAGAGAAGTCTTTAAGAAAACTGGAGAAATGGGGAAAAGGAGATAAAAAAACACCCCCTCCCTAGGAAAAAAAGAGAGAAGGATATAGACTGGGGAGGTTTTTAGTAAAAAAGCTTATATGAGGAAAGATATGCTTCAACTAACCGAGGAAACTTTTTCTTCTTCTATTCAAGAAGGAACTACCTTAGTCGATTTTTATGCAGACTGGTGTGGTCCTTGTAGGATGATGGCCCCTATTTTAGAGGAGCTTTCTGAGGAGATGAAACAGGAAGCGAAAATAGCAAAGCTAGATATAGATGCTAACCAAAAAGTGGCATCGCAATTTAAGATAACTTCCATTCCCACATTGGTTTTATTTAAACAAGGAAAAGAAGTGGGGAGAGTGGTAGGACTAAAGGATAGAGAAGCTATCGTAGAGTTTATCCAAAAAGGAAAAACCGCATGAAGTTTTTGCGGAGAGTTTTCTTTTGGGGAGTTCTTCTTACTATTTTGGGTAGTGTTTTTCTTCATTATCATTATCAGATCCCCTGGATTAGTTCTTGGTTTGGCTCTTTGCCAGGAGACGTAGTCGTCATGAAGGGGACAGTAGCCATTTCTTTGCCCGTGGTTTCTGCCTTTGTTTTAAGTTTTTTCTTTGTTCTTTTGCTTTTTTTATTTTAGCTGAAAGGAACCAAAAAGCTGTCTGGCCATTTCATAGGCGCCAATTGCTACGCTGTTGGCTAGGTTTAGACAGCGGATATTTTCTTTCATCGGAATTTTTACAAATTGGGAAGGCCATCTTAAATGAAAATCTGGGAGAAGGCCTGTTTCTTCGTTACCAAAAATTAAAGCACTATCTTTTGGATAGGAAACGGAGAAGAAGTTTTGGCAAGCTTTAGAAGAAAAAAAATAGAAAGGAAAAGTTGCCTTTTCTAAATAACAAGAAAGATCTTCGATTTCTTCTATTTTTATCTTATCTCGGTAATCTAATTGCGCTCTTCTAAGTCTTCTTTCGCAGAGAGAAAATCCGAGAGGATGGACTAAAATAAGCTTCGCCCCCAGAGCAGCGCAAGTTCTTATGATATTTCCTGTATTTTGGGGTATTAAGGGTCTAAAAAGGATAATCTTCATTTATCTTGTAACAAATGGAGTTCTTTAAGAAGACCCTGATCTGCTTGAGAAGGAGCTTGCAGCATTAGATCACTTGCTTTTTGCGTTTTAGGAAAAGCCACTACATCGCGAATATTTTCCGTAGCAGAAAGGATCATAATCAATCTTTCTACTCCCAAGGCAATTCCCAAATGAGGAGGGGTTCCAAACTTTAAAGCATCTAAAAAAAAGCCAAACTTTTTCCTTATCTCCTCTTCACAGAGCCCTAAAAGGGAGAAGATTTTCTTTTGAACAGTGCTGTCGTGAATTCTTTGGGAACCTGAAGCAATTTCATATCCATTCAGAACCAAATCATAGGCGTGGGACCGCACTTTTAAAGGGTTTTGAAAAAGAAGGTCTTTATCTTCTTCGTGAGGAGAAGTAAAGGGGTGGTGTTCTGTTTGTAACATTCCTTCTTCCTCTTTGAATAAAGGAAAATCAGTGACCCAGGTAAAGGCATAGGTATTAGGATCTACTAGTCCTTGTTCTTTAGCAATTTTTCTTCTAAGCTGATCTAAAGCAAGATGTAAAATGGGCTCTTGTCCTCCCCCTATTAAAACTAAATCACCCTGCTTTGCCTGCATTTTTCTCTCTATTTGCTGTAGTCCTTTTTCATCAAAGAATTTTGTTATATTAGACTGCCAACCTTCTGCAGTTTTCTTCATCCAAGCAAGTCCTTTTAGGCCAAGAGGAGCTACAAAACGGGCGAATTCTTCTATTTGTTTTCGAGAAAGATCTCCTGCCTTTGAAACAAGAAGGGCTTTTATGCTTCCCTGATTTTCTAAGATTTCTTTCAAAAGGGAAAACTGCGACTGTTTTACCACCTCATCTAGTCTTACAAGGGGCATGCCAAAGCGAAGATCTGGTTTATCAGTGCCATATTTTTCTATCACTTCATGGTAGCCAAGGCGCGAGAAGGGAACCTCTATTTTTATTCCAAGGCAAGTGAGAAATATTTTTTGTATTAGGTTTTCTACGAGAAAAAAGAGATCCTCTAAAGGGGTAAAACTCATTTCTATGTCGATCTGAGAAAATTCAGGTTGTCTATCTGCTCTTAAGTCTTCATCACGAAAGCACGAGGCTATTTGGAAATACCGATCCATCCCTGCAATCATTAAAAGCTGTTTAAAAAGCTGAGGAGATTGAGGTAAAGCGTAAAAAGTTCCCGGATAAATACGAGAAGGAACCAAATAATCCCTTGCTCCTTCTGGAGTAGTTTTTGCTAAGATAGGAGTAGAAATTTCTAAAAACTGCCGATCACTTAGGAAATTTCTTACACAAAGAAGGGCTTGATGTCTTATTTGTAGGGTTTGCTGTAACTTCTTTCTCCTAAGATCTAGAAACCGGTACTTTAAACGGAGCTCTTCACTTGCTAAAGGATCTTTTTCGGTTAGGGAAAAAGGAGGTGTTTCAGAACAAGAAAGGACATAAAGGGTTTCTACCTCTACTTCAATCTCTCCTGTTTTTAGTTCCTTGTTTTCTAACCCCTTTCCACGAGACTTTACTATTCCATGTACAGAGATAACCCATTCAGAACGGAGTTTTTCTGCTTCTTCATGCGCTTTTTTTGCTATCTTGGGATCAAAAAGTACTTGGGTCACTCCATAGCGATCTCTTAAATCTACAAAAATGAGTCCACCATGATCTCTTCTTTTATGGACCCAGCCAGATAAGACAACTCTTTTTTGGATATGCTCTTTTCGAAGATCTCCACAAGTGTGTGTTCTCTTATATTCCCTCATGATGAGTCCCTAGAAAAAAAGGTTAAGAAATCAAGCTGGGAAAGCTCTTTTTCTTGATTTTGCAGCATGTCCTTTAGTTGAACTGTCTTTTGAGAAAGTTCTTTTTCTCCCAAAATAGCTACATAAGGGATCTTTTGAGAACTAGCGTAGGAGAGGGCTTGTTTTAACTTTTGAAAGCTAAAGTCCAAAGAACAAGAGATTTTTTTCCTGCGAAGCTGAGCAGCTAAACAGAGAGCCTGCCCCTTTGCCTTTTCTCCGAGGGGGACAAAAAATAGCGAGCAGGGAGGCTTTTGTTTGGGAAGGAGATCTTCTTGAACCAGTAGGGCCTGTAAAACCCTTTCTAGCCCGGTTCCAAAACCAATTCCTGGTAAAGATTCCCCCCCAAAAGAAGCGGTAAATCCATCATATCTTCCTCCTCCTCCTAAAGCATTCTGAGCGCCCAATTCTTTAGAGGTAACTTCAAAAACTGTATGGTTATAGTAGTCTAGCCCCCGCACAATTTTCGGGTTCACCGTATAGGCAATTCCCAGGGCATCTAACAGAGAAAGAAGCGTGTTAAAACGGCTTTTAGAAGGGTAATTTAAAAAGTCCAGAAAGGAGGGTGCCTTTTTCAGAAGGTGTTTATCTTCTTCTTCTTTAGAATCCAAAATCCGCAAAGGATTTTTTTCAAAACGGATTTTACTTTGAGCAGAAAGACTAGTAAGATGAGGTCTTAGAAAATCTTGCAGAGCCTGTTTATAGGCCTGTTTAGAAGGAAGGTCTCCCACTGAATTCAGGTTCACTTGGATATCTCGTAGCTGGAGTCTAGTGTAAAACTGTACCATCATATCGATAATTTCTGCATCTTGCTCTACTTCAAAAGTTCCCAAAACTTCTACTCCAAACTGGTGGTGTTGTCTATACCGACCTGCTTGAGGTCTTTCGTAGCGAAACATAGGTGCTATATAAAATAGTTTGTGAATCTTTTTCAGCGGGGCTAAATTTTTTTCTACAAAGGCCCTCAATACAGAAGAAGTTCCTTCAGGTCTTAAAGCAAGAAGCCTTTTTTTGCGATCTTCAAAAAGGTACATCTCCTTACTGACAATATCAGAGGTAGCTCCTACTCCTTTGAAGAACACTTCTGCCTTTTCAAAGACAGGGGTTCTAATCTCTTGAAATCCATAACCATAAGCAACAGAGCGAATCACCTCTTCCAAATAAAGCCAGTAATTCATGCTTTGCCATTTCAAGGGATAGCCATAAGGGAGGATATCAAATAGTCCTTTAGGAATCGATTCTTTCATAGTCTTTTTTCAAAAAAGCAGTGACGGGTTTATTTTGGCAGAACAGAAGAGGAAAGGGAAGGAGATTTTTCTTTCTAAGGGGTTTCTTGTTGTTTTAAAGTGGAAAAGAAAGAAAGAAAATCTCGTACTTGGGAAGACCAGTTTTCCAAGTGGCTTCCTTCTGGGTTTTTTACATATTCCTGGTGAAGCTTTTGTAAAAGGGCGATAAAGGGAAAAGGAAGCCATTTTTCTCCTGTGTATTCAGAAAGATAATAACCTAAAGGGTGCTCTTCTTCCTTAGGAAAGAGGTGAACCTGTTCAATAAAAGAGGTTAGCTTTTCATAAAGAATAGGAAATTTTTTAAAGTAAGGAACGTCTTCTAAAAATTGACGCCAAAGAAAAGAAAAATTTTGTAAAAGAGAGGAATCTTCATAGGTTTCTTCCCTTTTCATTTTCTGAAAACAGGCAAGGAGCTTTTGTAGGTTTTCTATTTTACTTTCCATAAGAAGATCTACGGAAGGTTTTTTGGGAGGAAAAAGAGAGCGAAACATTTTGGTAAAAAAGAGAAAAAAAGCGTTTTGAAAAAAAGTTTTCTCTCTTTGTTTTTTGGAAGAAGGAGCGGAAGATCTTTTAGGATCAAATCGTTCTGCCTCTATTTTTTCTACCCGGTAGTTTTCATAAGGATCTTTCGGTTTATTTCCTCCTGTTCCTGAGATGTTAGACATAAACGACTCTTTTTTTGTATAAAAGAACTATGTTTTGAGGTTAGGCTCCCTTTCTTTTTCTTGTAAGCAAAGGGAAGAAAAAACTCTAGAGAATCTCTCTTTTTTTCCAAAAATGCGGGATAATGGAAAGGAGTGAGTGGGATCTGTCAACTTAAGAACAAGAGCCTTTTTAAGAAGTAATTGGGGAAGTTTTTGTGAGGAAATTGTTTTGGCCGAATTTTTTAAAGCCTGCTCCTTTTCGTAAGGAAATACAAGATCCTGAAGTAGTAAAAAAATCCTACCGCTATTGGAGATTTCGGATTTTTTATGGGATGTACATCGGCTACGCCCTGTACTATTTTACTAGGAAGAGTTTTACTTTTGCTATTGCTTCTATGAGTCTTGATCTGGGTTTTTCAAAAGCTCAACTGGGAATCATTGCAAGTATTCTTTCTTTAACCTATGGGGTTAGTAAATTTATTAGTGGAATTTTAGGGGATAAATCAAATCCGCGTTACTTTATGTCAATAGGTTTGATTTTGACAGGTATGTTTAATATTTTATTCGGATTTTCCTCTTCTCTTTACTGGTTTGCTCTATTTTGGGGGTTAAATGGTTGGTTTCAAGGATGGGGTTGGCCTGGTTGTGCTAAGCTTTTGACTCACTGGTATTCTCATTCAGAAAGAGGTACTTGGTGGGGTCTTTGGAATACCTCTCATAATCTGGGAGGGGCTTTAATTATTCTTTTAGCCACTTGGTGTACTCAAAAGTATGGGTGGCGCTATGCTATGTATGTTCCCGGAACGCTTTGTATCGGAGCCGGCTTTTTTTTGATGAATCGTCTTAGGGATACTCCTCAATCCTTAGGACTCCCTATTATTGAAAAATTTCGAGACGATTATCTCAACAAGGAAGATAAAGAAAGCAAAGAAAGGTCTCAGCTTTCTGTGAAGAGGATATTGTGGGATTACGTTCTTTCCAATCGCTATATTTGGATTTTGGCTTTTTCTTACTTTTTTGTTTATGTGATTCGCACGGCATTAAATGATTGGAGCCTTCTTTTCTTTGTTGAAGCAAAAGGATATACGCAGTTTGAGGCGGGAAAATGTATCACTTTCTTCGAAATAGGCGGATTTTGTGGGGGGCTTGCTGCGGGGTGGTCTTCGGATAGAATTTTTCGAAGTAAGAGGAACCCCATCAACGTCTTATTTATTTTGGGTTCTTTAGCTTCTATTTTAGCGGTCTGGTTTGCAACAGGATTTCACTGGGCTTTGGATTATTTTTTCGTGTTTTCAGCCGGATTTTTTATCTTTGGGCCTCAGATGTTAATTGGAGTTGCTTGCGCGGAACTTTCCCATAAAAAAGCAGCGGCAACAGCTACAGGATTTGCGGGGACTTTTGGTTATCTAGGAGCGGCAGCAGCAGGGTATCCTTTAGGATATCTTACCACGCGGTTGGGTTGGGAAGGGTATTACATGGTTCTAGCCTTTTGTGCTGTTTGTGCTACTTTACTTTTAGTCCCTCTTTGGTCGGTAAAAACGCATCCTAGAAATCAGTAAAATCCGTTTGGCTCCTTCCTCGGAAGGGGAAAAATCGGTTGATTTTTTGCTTTGCTTGTCTCATCCTTGGCTCAAATGGCTTGCTACGTTCCTTTACATGTTCACTCCCAGTATTCGATTTTAGACTCTACCGCCTCCATCGAAAAATTGATAAAGAAAGCAAAACAGTTTGATATCTCTTCGTTGGCTCTTACAGATAAAGGCAACTTATTTGGAGCTGTGGAGTTTTTCAAGACAGCAAAAAAAGAGAAGATCAGGCCTATCTTAGGCTGTGAGTTATGGGTTGCCTCTGAGGGAAGACATAAAAAAAAGAAAGAACCAGGGATTCCAGTGGCTTTTCCTCTTCTTTTTTTAGCCATGAATGAAATAGGGTACCATAATCTTTGTAAGCTTTCTTCCTTGGGCTATTTAGAAGGGTTTTACTACTATCCTAGGGTAGATAAGGAGCTTTTACAAAAATATCAAGAAGGGCTTTTGTGTCTTACAGGATCAATGCTTTCTCCTTTTTCTTACTACATTCGGAGAAATAAGGAAGATCTTTTTGAAAAAGAGATGGCTTGGTATGAGGAGGTGTTTCAAGATAGGCTTTATCTTCTTCTTCAAAGGAGCTCTTTTGATACGGAAGAATTTTCGCAAGAAAGCTGGCTTTTGCAAAAAGCACAAGAATACAGAGCTGATTTAAAAAAGGTGGAAGCTACCCTCACAGCTTATGCAAAGAAAAAAAAGCTTCCCCTGGCAGCTAGTAATGAGATTCATTATCTAGAAAAGCAGGATTGGAAAGCTCATGAGATTTTATTGAATGTCTCTTCTGGGGAAACGGTAGAAATCTGGGAAAGGGATTCTAAGGGAAATATCAAAAGCAGGTCTCCCAATCCTAAAAGGAAGGTACTTGCTTCTAAAGAATTTTACTTTAAAAGCCCGGAAGAAATGAGGGCTATTTTCCCCGACCTTCCTGAGGCTTTAGAAAACACCCAAAAAATAGCACAAAGATGTGAGTTAGAACTCGATTTTCAGACAAAGCACTATCCGGTTTTTTTGCCACCTTCTTTACAAAAAAGGGAGTACACCAAAGAGGAAAAGGAAGAAGAGACAGCTCAATATTTATATCAGCTTTGTAAAGAGGGAATTTCCGAAAGGTATACAAAAGAGCGCTTAGAAAAGGTAGCAGAAAAATATCCTGAAAAAGATCCCTTAACAGTAGTAGAAGAAAGGCTTGAGTTGGAGTTTTCTATTATTGCTTCTAAGGGAATGTGCGACTATATCCTCATCGTATATGATTTTATCTTTTGGGCGAAAAGTCACCACATTCCTGTAGGACCAGGGAGAGGATCGGCTGCAGGATCCATTGTTGCCTATCTTTTGGGGATTACAGATATAGAACCTTTGCGATTTCATCTGTTTTTTGAGCGTTTTATTAATCCAGAAAGGATTTCTTATCCTGACATTGACGTAGATATTTGTATGGAAAGACGTCTTGAAGTGATTGAGTATACCATAAGAAAGTATGGGAAGGAAAAAGTGGCTCAGATCATTACTTTTGGAAAAATGAAAGCAAAAATGGCGATTAAAGATGTAGGTAGAGTGCTCAATGTTGCTTTATCCAAGGTAAACCAAATAGCCAAGCTGGTTCCGGATGACTTACATATCACCTTAGAAAAAGCATTGGAAGTAGATCCAGAGCTCAAAAATCTTTATGAGACAGATGAAGAAGCTCACAAAGTTATTGACATGGCAAAAAAAACAGAAGGATCCATCCGAAATACCAGTACGCATGCTGCTGGATTGATTATCTCTGAAAAACCCATTGTGGAACATATCCCTGTTTGTATTGCGAAAGATGCGGATATGATTGTTACTCAGTATTCCATGAAACCGGTAGAAGCAGTAGGGATGCTAAAAATTGATTTTCTTGGGTTAAAGACATTGAGTTGTATACAAAAGTGCGTCGATCAAATAGAGAAGAAAAGGCAGGAAAAAATCGATATTTCCAATCTATCCTTGGAAGATCCTAACGCTTTTGCTCTTTTGACAGAAGGAAAAACCCTCGGAGTCTTCCAGGTAGAGTCGGCTGGAATGCAAGATCTTTTAACTCATCTAAGAATTGATTCTTTCGAAGAAATTATCGCGGTAGGGGCTTTATATCGCCCCGGACCTATGGATATGATTCCTTCTTTTATCAATCGAAAACACAAAAAAGAAGAAATTCAAATAGATCATCCTTGGATGAAAGAGATCTTAGAAGAGACCTATGGGGTTATGGTCTATCAAGAGCAAGTAATGCAAATAGCTAACAAATTGGCAGGATATTCCCTAGGAGAAGGGGATGTGTTAAGAAAAGCAATGGGAAAAAAAGACAGAGAAGAGATGATCCGCCAAAGAAAGAAATTTATAGCGGGGTGTTTAGGGAAAGGGATTGAGGAGAAAACCGCCGAGTTGATTTTTGAAAAGATTGAGAAATTTGCCTCCTATGGCTTTAACAAGTCTCACGCGGCAGCATATGCTTATCTCACCTATATAACGGCCTACTTAAAAGCAAACTATCCCAGCGAATGGATGGCTGCCTTAATGACCTGTGATGTAGACGATCTTTCTAAAATAGCTAAATTTATCGGAGAAGCAAAAAGCCTAGGGATCGCTATTTTGCCGCCTGATGTAAATGAGTCAGGTAAAGATTTTGTAGCGACGGAGAAAGGGATTCGTTTTGCGATGGCAGGGATCAAGGGAGTAGGGTTATCTGTAGTAGAGGCTATTTTAGAGGAGAGAAAAAAAAGGGGAGCTTTTTCTTCTTTAGAAGATTTTATAAAAAGGGTGGACTCTTCTAAGATAGGCAAAAAATCCATAGAGGTTTTAATTAGAGCTGGATCCTTTGATTTTATGAGTTGGAACCGGGATGAGATTCGAGTTTTTCTAGAAGAAAATTATGAGAGAGGAATCCAGCAAAGAAGAGAAGAAGAGGAAGGAGTTTTGCATCTGTTTTCTCTTTTAGAAGAAAAAAAAGAGGAAAAAATGACTCCTCCTGAAGTAAGAGAAAAAACTTCTTCTATAGACATTTTACACCAAGAAAGGGAACTTATTGGTTTTTACCTTACTTCTCATCCTTTGAGTTTATATAAAGAGAAAATAGAAGAATTAGGATGCCTTTCCTTAAAAGATTTAGAAAAAAGAAAGAATCAATGGGTGAAAATAGCCTTTATTTTAGAAGAAGTACAATTTAAAATTAGCACAAAGAGTCAGAAGAAATTTGCTGTTTTAACGATTAGTGATGGATTAGAAAAATATGAAGTACCTGTTTTTAGTGAGGTTTATGAAAATTCACTTCCCCTTTTGCAAGAGAATCAAATCCTAGTTGGACTTTTTTCTTTAGAAGAAAAAGAGCAGAAGAGGCGTCTTTCTTGCCGCTTCTTACAAAGTTTACAAGAGGGGGAAAAACAAAAGTTAGAAGAAGAGCTAAAAAGGCTTTCTTTTTTTCAAAAGGGAGGAAGAAATAAAGTGGAACGAAAAGAAAAAAAAGAGGATAAGTTATTGCGCCTTTTTCTGAATCTTTCCTCCATTCGGTTTTCTGACGTCTTAAACATGAAGGAACTTTTTCGAAAGTACGCGGGGAAGACTCCCTTAAAACTAGAATTTGAGGCAGAAAAAAAAGTAGTAGCTTTTCTCCATATTCAACCTGCTTGGGGAGTCGATTTAAGTCAGGAGTTTTTGTACGCCTTGCAGACCCTTCCTCATCTTCTGAGATACGAGCTCACGGCTTTGGAGAACTAACCTTAATTTTGTGTTTTTGAAGAGAACTTGACATTTTCCCTCCAATAAGGGGATCATAGGAGCCATGAGAAGACTTTTTTGTATCTGGGTTTTTTTTCTCTCCTTCGTCTCTCTTTCAGCCTTTGAAAGGCTGAGGCATTTACAAGAGAGCTATAATGTGATGCTCTCTTTTTTCCACGATCAGCAGTGGCAGAAGGTAATCGAGGAAGGAAAGATCCTTCTGGAAGATTATCCAGAGGCTACTTTATCTGCCGAGGCCCACTATTATCTGGGGGTTGCTTTTTTTTCTTTACAAGATTTTGATTTAGCAGATCGCTATTTTTCTAAGTATCTGAGAGAGAATTTAAATCCTGGTTTTTTTGAAGAGACCTTAAATTACAAGTTTCTTATCGCGGAGGGGTTTCGGAAAGGGGCTAAGAGGCATTTGACAAGATGGGAAAAAAGCCCAAGATGGCTCTCTGCAGAAGACGAAGCCCTGCAGATTTATGAAGAGATTATCCATACCTATCCTTATGAGGATTTGGGGGCTAGAGCGCTTTATGGCAAGGCGCAAATTCAAAGAAAGAAGAGGGAGTATACCCAAAGTATAGAGTCTTTACAGACGTTAATTACCCGATTTTCTTCCCATGAGCTTGCCTTAGAAAGTTTTATAGAAATTGCGCAAATCTATGTAGAAAGAGCTAAGTTTGAGATTTTAGATCCTGATTGGCTGGATCTTGCTAAAATTAATCTTGCCCGATTTTTAGAAGCTTTTCCTGGAGAAAAAAGGGTAGAAGAGGTAAGCCTTTCTTTGCATAAGGTAGAGGAAAATTTTGCGCAGGACCTATATGATGTAGGGAATTTTTATGAAAGAACCAAAAAGCCAAAGGCTGCAGTTATTTACTATGAAAGAATCCTTTCTAAGTTTCCTCAAACCTGTGTTGCAAAAAAAGCAGAAATTTCTTGGCAAAAGCTACAGAAGCGCTCTTCTTAGTTTTTTCTTCTTTTTCTCTTGTCAGTATCACTGCCTACAGTCTAGACCGGTTTCCGTCAGGGTTCCTTTTGTAGAGGGAGATCAGAAGGGGCTTTTGACCGCGCAACTGGTTCATAAGATTTATCAAAATCCTTTTTTATCCTATAGAGAAGAAGAGGGGAATTTTTGTTTAAAGGTCTCTATAATAGATTTTTCTCAAAAACAAATCGGATATCAAAGAGAAAGAGAGAAAATAGATGGCTCTTTAAAAAGAGCGATTCGTCCCATTGAAGGCAGGCTTTTTGCCACCGCCTCTGTACAATTGATAGAAAGCACCTCTGATAAGGTAGTATGGGGTCCTGTGGTTTTCTCTTCTGAAGTAGATTTTGATTACGTAGAAGGGGACTCTTTTTCTGATTTAAGTTTTATAAATAGGAGAGGAAAAAGGGAAACAGTACTGGATTTTTCCCTAGGACAGCTAGAGCCTATAGAAAGTGCTACTGAGGCAGCCTTAACACCTTTATTTCATAAATTATCCCAAAAAATTGTAGACCAAGTAGTAGGGCATTTAGCTAGCCTTGAGGATAAATTGTGAAACAAGCTTCTTTTTTTGCCGATTTAGGTGAGTTATACCAGATCTTACGGTGGGTGGTAAAACAACTTTCTCCTCCTTCTGATACATGGGTTCGTGAAATAGAACTTGCTTTGGAAGAGGCTGTTACCAATATCATAAAGTACGCTTATCCTTCTGAAAAAAAAGGCAAGATAGAAATTTTTTTAGAGGAGGAAAAAAATGTGGTAACTGTCATAGTAAAAGACTACGGAATTCCTTTTAACCCCTTAGAACAAAGCTTTTCTGGTTCTTGTGAAAAAGAAGGGGGGTTTGGGATCTTTTTCCTAAAAGAGATGGTAGATGAAATACAATATTCGTATGAGAAAGGAAATGTTTTGAAGCTGATGAAAAAACTCTAGTTAGGATTTTTCTTATAAGAGGTCAAGGTTGCCTCTGTTTCTAGCATATCTACTAGGAAGTTCTGTAGAACCTTCAATACATATTTTGGTGTGTTATATACCCCAGAGGTACTAAAAACGATCTCAAGCTGGGGAGCCTCGTTGTGGTTTAAAGCAATCAGAACATAGGTAATAGGATCTTCTCCTTCCATTTTAGGCACAATCCAGATGGCAAATTGTTCATTAAAAAGAGTTACTTTTTCTAAGCTCTCTATAACATGGAAGTACTGGGTAAGCTCGTTGGTTGCATCTTCTTCCTCATGAATATTTTCTAAGATATGCATTTCTTGTAGTAAGGCAAGATCTACGCAGATAACCCCATCATGGGCCCAGTCTTGAAGGTTTTTTGTAAATGATTGATACACCTCTTCCAGCTGTAAGGGATTTAGCATATTCTCTCCTCTTTGCGGCCCCTAGCTAGATGGTAACTAAAAAAAAACAAGAATGTCAAGTTTCTTTTTGTTTTATAATAATAAGAAGGATTTTATTTACTTTTTATAAAAGTTTATTTCTATCCTTTATCAAGGAGATATTCAAGCTGACAAGGGGGTCTTGTATTTTAACAGAAAAAGGGGCACCCTTTGCGGATATGAAAAGGGTACTTTTTCCTCTTTTTTTATTTTCTCTTTGTTCCCTTTTCTCTTTTGAGAAGAAGGTATCTGCTGAGTCAGCTATTGTCATCAATGCAGATACGGGTGCCATTCTTTTTCAGAAAAAAGCCTATGATCCCATTTTTCCAGCAAGTCTTACTAAATTAATTACAGCCACTTACGTTTTAGATAAGAAGGAAGTGGATTTTTTCTCTTTCTCTGCTGCTTCTAAAGAGGCTTTAGCAATTATGTCAGATGAGCAAAGAGAAAAAGATTTTTATGCCTATCCTCCTCACATTTTGGAGTATGGAGGAATAAATATGGGGATACTAAGAGGAGAGGAGCTTCCTCTTTGGGCTTTGCTCTATGGAACTTTCATTTCTTCTTTTAATGATACTTCGAATGTTTTGGCAGAAGTGGTTTCGGGCTCTATCCCTCAGTTTATGGAGGAGTTAAATGCTTATGCTTTTTCTTTAGGATGCAAGGCTACTCATTTAAAGAATCCTCATGGTTTGCATCATCCGGAGCATGTAAGCACAGTTTATGATCTTGCTATAATAGCTCAAGCAGCTACGAAAAACCCCCATGTTTTGGAGATGGCCAAGATGGGTTCTTTTACCCTTCCGGCTACCAATAGAAGGAAGGCCCAAACATTTTCTCAAACCAACCGTCTTGTAAAGCCTGGGACAAAATATTACTATCCTTACGCCATAGGATTAAAAACGGGATATACTTCTAGAGCCCAGAAAAATTTGATTGCTGCAGCGACAAAAAAGGGAAGAACCTTGATTGCTGTCTTAGTTGGATGTCCTACTAGGGAGATTAGATATGAAGAGGCTATAGCTCTTTTTGAAACGGCTTTTTCCGAGGAAAAACGGGAAAAAAAGCTCTTTTCCTTGGGAAGCACTTTTACTAGACAAATAGAGGGAGCCTCTACTGTTTTAGAGGCTTTTTTGAAGGAAGAGGTGAAAATTTCTTATTATCCTTCTGAAAAACCTAATTTAAAGATCTATCTGTCTTGGGAAAATCTTAAGCTACCCATTCAACAAGGAACAAAAGTAGCTACCTTATCAGTAGAAGATAGGGGGAAAAAACTCTGCGAGGAACCACTTTTTTCTAAGAAAAAAGTGGGTTATACCTTTTGGGGTTATCTCACCCATCTTTTTTAAAAAAAGTAAGAAATAAAGAAGTAAGCTCTTCAGTAGAACAGTGTTCTACTCTTTTTTGCAGAAGGGGATTTTGCTTTGAAAGAGAAGAAAATTCTTTAGGAAAATGGTTTTTTAAAGAAGAGGAAAGGAGTTTTCTCTTACTCTGATAAAGTTTTTGAAGAAAGAGAAAAAAGGAGTTTTTTTCTATAGGCAGATGAGAGAAAAAAGAGAGCTTAAAAGCCAGGGAATCTACCTTTGGTCGAGGAGAAAAAGCATTTTTAGAAATCACAAAAAGAGGTTGCACATCAGCGCAGAAAGAAAGAAAAGCTCCTAAAAGGGTTTTTCGCTTTATCAGTTTTTCTACTAATTCTTTTTGAAGTACGAAAAGAGCTTGGGTAAAGTAGGCGCTATTTCCCAACACATAATATAAAATCTCTTGGCTTAAGTGATAGGGGAGGTTTCCTAGTAATTGGGTGGATGTTTTGGGAAGAAAAGAAAAGTCAAAATGGAGAATATCGCCGGAAAAAATGGAGAGAAGAGGATATTTTTTTTGGAGGGATTTACAGAGCGCTTCATCTTTTTCTACTACCCAAAACTGGGAAAAAGGGCCTTTGTATACTTCTTTTGTAAGTGCGCCTGTTCCAGGGCCTATTTCTAGAAAAAGAGAGGCTTTTTTGAAAGAAAGAAACGAGACAATTCTTTCTATAACAGAAGGATCTTGTAAGAAAAATTGAGAGAGGCTTTTTTTAGCCTTCATTGCAAAACAAAAGGCTCAAAATCTTTGGAAGGATAGGAACGTATATCGTGTTTGTAAATTCTTTTTAATTTTTCTAAATAGGTTGAGCTAGCTTCTTCTGCTTTTTTTTGAAAAACTTCCTCCCGAAGAGGGGCAGATAATTCTCTGTAACCAGCGCCTTGTTTCTCTTTTATTTGTTGAAGATAAAAGATTCGATAAAAAGAAGAATCATTTTGAGAAAATTCTATAGGCGAAGAAAACATTTTTTCTTGGAGAGGCTCTAAAGCCTTCAAAAAAGGAGCCGAGAGATCTTCCCTTGTTTTACTATATAAAGGGGATATTTGGATATTTGCTTTAGTATAAAATCTCTTGATTTCATCTAAGTAGACTTTAGAACTATCCAAATCAGAAGTATAATCTACGAGGGAACAAGCAGCTTTTTCGGCTAACTCTTTTGCTTCTTCCTTAGAAGAAGCTTTTACAGAGATGACTCGGTAAGAAAACTCTTTAGTAGGAGGATTTTTCTGCAGGTGAGCTTGGTAAGCAGACCAAATCGTCTCAGGAGTCACTCTCTGCTGAGCACGGTAATGGACAAAAAAACCAAGCATTTTTTGCACGATTAATTCTTTGCGAAGCATCTCCCAAGCCTGTTCAAAGGTAAGATTTAGCTTTTCTAAAGTGAGAAGGGAATTGGGGCCAAATCGATTTTCAAATTCCTCTCGAATTTCTCCTTCTGAGATCTTTACTTCTTTCTTAGTAGCATCTAAAAGAATTAACTCTGTATGAATCAAATCTTGTAAAATATATTTCCAGCTACCTTTGTAGAATTGGTAGCGGGCCATAGTTTTTTCTTTCAAGTCGGGATACATCCGGTAAAATTGTACGTCTAACTTTTTTACCACATCCATGACAGTAATGGGAGTGTCGTGAACTTTGGCTAAAATCGCATTTTGTATAAGTAAAGAAGGCTCTTTTTCCTCTAAAGGGAAAGAGGAAGATCCAGGGAAGGAATCTGCCAGTAACGAATGTAGGAAGAAAAAAGAAATAAAAAGAAAACGCACAGCTGCTCCCTGCATAGGAACCTGAGGATAGCAAAGAGGTTTTTTTTTCTAAAGCTTTTCAAAAGAGGCTAAGAAAAAACCATCTCCTCCTTTTTCTTGAGGAAGGTATTTTTCTGAGGGCCTAATCTCTTTTAAAGGGAATTTCGCACGGAAAAAAGAGACTTGGGCTTCATTTTCTTCCTGCAATATAGAACAGGTCATATAGAAGATTTTCCCACCTGGTTTTACATAAAGGAGAGCTTTTTCAAAAATTTTTCTTTGCTTTTCTATAAGGGATAAGAAGAGGCTTTCCGTTATGGTATATTTTCTTGCTGGATTTCTTCTGAGAGAACCTGTTCCAGAGCAAGGAGCATCCACCAGTACAATATCCACTTTTTCTTTCCAAGGGCAAAGTTGTTTTTCACTAAAAAAGAGTGCAAAAGAAGAAACTCCTGCTCTTTTTAGGCGCATTTTTGCCTGTTGTAGACTTTCTTTTCTGACATCATACAGCAGAAGATGGGGGCTTTTCATGAAAGGAGCCAAAGCTAAAGATTTCCCTCCTGATCCGGCGCAGAAATCAAGAACAGATTCTCCCTGCTTTGGAGAGATACAAAAACATGCCCTTTGGCTTGATTCATCCTGGATTTCAAAGAGTCCCTTTTTAAACTCAGGCCAAGAAGTAAAAGGTAGATTTTTCTCAAAAAACAGAGAAAAGGGAGAAAAATTGCCCTTCCAAAGAGGGTAGGTATTTTCCCACTTTTTGAAGAGGGCTTCTCTCGTAGTTTTTAAAGCATTAACCCGAATTATTGGATGAGCTTTTTGATTAAGGATTTCACAAAGCTCTCTTGCCTTTTCTTTTCCATATTCTTCCTGAATTTTTTTCCATAAAAAGAGCGGAAAACTCACTTGAAGGTTAACAGGAAGAGAAGAATAAGAAGCCTTTTTTTTAGGATCTCTTTGTAAAGCTTCCCACTTTCCTTCCCAGGAAGAAGAAAAAGTTGTTAAAAGTAGATTAAAACGAACTAAGTAGTAGACTGCTTCGGATATAACTCTTCTATCTCTAGCTCCTAAAAATTTATGTTTCAAAAAATATCTTCTTACAACAAGATCCAGAGGGGTGCTTGTGCTTTCCCAGAGTTGTAGAAGAGAGAAAAGATGTTTTTTTTGAAAAGAATTCATAGTTTTTTTAAATAAAAGTAATTATATAAAAACTAACAAAAATATACTATTTCAATTAATAATTTTTTACTTAAATATTTCAGGGTTATATTTAATCAAACAAAAAGCAGGCTAGGTGCAAATGTGCTTGGTTATTTAGGGCAAAGAATCTAGGTATTTTAGCTAGTTGACTAAATCTTTTATATAGCATTAAAGTGGTTTTTTTAAAGCAGTAAACCCATAGGGTAGGCGTATTCATGAAGAGGTTATTTTTTGTTTTTGTTTGTTTAGTGCTCTGTATCTTTGCAAGTGAGGAAAGTCTGACTAAAGAAGGGAATTTCTTTTCTGATGTCTATGTTTCAGAAAAAAAGGAAACGGGTATCTGCAAGGAGAAAAACCTTTACCTAGCTAGAAGAGGGTATAGAGGAGGAAGAAGGGGAAAAAGAATGGGTCCTAGTTCTAAAAGGAAGGACTTAAGCCAACTAAATGAGGGAAATAAAAGAGGGTCAGAACAGAAGAAAAACCAAAACCAAAGTAACGAAGAAAAGCATCAAAGAGGGGGAGATAGAAAGAACGATCAGAATAGGCGGGCGGACGAAAAGAATAATGAACGGCATAGGAAAAATTAGGCCTTATGGAAGTTGGGGTAGTTCTAGGTGTCAAAAAAAATAAGCGAATTTGTATTATAGCAGATTCTCTGACAATATCGGGAGGATCTAGAAAACAAACGGCAGATCATGTGGTTAATCATGATAAAATCATTCGGTGTGGTTCTTCTTATATAGCGACAGCAGGTTGTAGCTCTTGGCATTCCGCTCTCAGGAGCTACTTTTCTCAGAAAAAAAACAAAAATTTTTCCCTAACAACTAAAGAAGAGATTTTTGGGGAGCTTCTTAAAATGCATTATGTTCTGAAAAAAGAATATTTTTTGGTTCCTTATGAAAAAGAAGAAGATGAATTTGAGTCTTCCCGATTTGAATCGTTAATTGTTAATCCTTATGGTATTTTCAAAACTTATAAGTTGAGATCTGTACAGCAATTTATCCATTTTGCAGCAATCGGGAGAGGGGCTGCTTATGCCTTGGGAGCGTTGCATGTTCTATATGATCAGTTAGATTCAGCAGAGGAGATTGCCAAAAAAGCTTTGGATATAGTTGTTGAGTTTGATGACTCTTCCTCTCTTCCTGCGACATTTCACGTAGTAGAGGAAAAATGACAACGATAGCTGCCGTAAAGAAAGGCAAACGGTTGTGTATTGCCTCTGATTCATTGACGCTATTTGGGTCTAGAAAAGAACTGAGTGGACAACATGTTTATGGGGAAGGAAAATTTATTCGGGTGGGCTCAAACTACATTGGGATGGCAGGGCATCCCTCTTGGGAGTTGATTTTAAAGCACTATTTTGCCAGACAAAAGAGGGTTTTTCCATGGAAGACAGCGGAGCAGATTTTTGAGATTTTTCGTAAAATGCATAGTGATTTGAAGCGTATTTATTATCTTAGCTCTGACAGATCTGATTTCTCTCCTTTTGAAGACTCTGCTTTTGAGTTATTGATTGTGAATCCCTACGGTATCTTCGAAGTGGAATATTCAAGATTAGTGAGGCAATATTCAAAATTTTCTGCAATCGGTTCAGGGGAATACTACGCCTTAGGAGCTATGAAAGCCGTTTATGATGAGCTGAATAATCCTGGCGAAATTGTTGGGTTAGGAATAAAAGCAGCAGCCCAGTTCGATCGAGGGACGGAGCTTCCCTTGCATATTTGCTGGATTGATTCAAAAGCGTACAGTTAGCCCCAAGGGAAAAGGAGCCTTTAAGGCGTTACAATTCAATTAACCCCGTCTTTGTCTTGGCAAATCAGATCCTCTTGGTAGATCCATCGGGCAATGGAATCGAGCGTAATGGCAGCTGTGTTAGGATAGCAGTTTGGGTCTATCCCTTGGCCTGCAAGATCAAAGAGGAACTCTTCGGGCAGAGTAGCTTTTATGATAGTAAATTGGTAAGCGCAGAAAGGTTGATCTGAGATAAAAAGTGCCTTACAAGGCTTACAGGAAAGTTCAAGCCAGGCATTAAGAGTATCTTCCGTATTAGGGCGTTTTAAGGAAGAGTCTTTTATTTTCATGGGCGCCACAACAAAAACAACGGGTAAAGAACGCATTTCTTCGGGGATTTGCGTATCCTTCCAGAGGATGAAAGCCGCTTCTGATTCCTTGCTGCAGCGATCTGTCAATGTATCTACACGCTCATCCAAGGGTCTATCACCTGTTAGCCATACGATTTCCTTAAAGCGTACCCCTTCGTTCCAAAGTTGTTTTAGATAGTCAAGCCGCACTTGCATCCGAGAAGTAGTGGCTCCAAGAATCAGAGCTTTGTCGTAGACCTTAGAAACAGGTTTCCAAGGAGTGTATAATCCTTGCCTGGTAGCCCAGTCTATTACAAAAGCTTTTTGATCTAGGGAAAGCTCGGCAATTTCCCATCGCTCTTGATTCGATTTGCGTAGCCAGCGTTTTTGTGTTTCGAGGATAACATCAGCTTCTGGGGGGATATCCAAGGCCAGGCTAAGTTCAGAAAGAGCTGCTGGATCCATTTTCCGATCTTGAAGGGGTAGGGCAAAGGATGAACTACAAAAAAAGGCAGTAAATAGAAAAAGCCACCGTTTCATAAAAACCCCAAGATAAAACATGCAAAAGCAGCACCTTACCATAGTTTTCTATAAATTACCTATAGATATTTTTTCAAAATGCTAGAGATTATAGATCCGGATCAGCTGTTAGCATCACCTGAATTTTTGAAAAATCCTCTTTTTCCTTTCCTTATTCTATAGGTTATTGAAGTTTAAGGGTTCTTGTGTAAACTGGGGGTAGATGGATGGTTACATTATGAAGAGAGTATGGGTTTTTTTAGGACGCTTTTTTTTGAGTCTTATTTTTCTAACAGCGGCAATTCAAAAAGGGATAGATTGGCATAGGACAGAATCAGAGGTGGTTCAGGCTCTTTCAAGATGGCATACCCACTTTTCTGAGGGAGCTTTTTTTAAAGAAACCGCTACCTGGGCTCCTTTTTTATTAGTAATAGCTATTTTTTTAGAGTTCGTAGGAGCTCTTCTTGTTTTATTGAATATCCGAATGAAGCTGGGAGCTTTTTTCTTAGTGATTTTTTTTATTCCTACTACGTTACTTTTTTACCCATTTTGGTTTTTTGAAGGGGCAGAAAGAGATGAGCAGATTGTGATGTTTTTAAAAAATCTTGCTATATTGGGAGGGCTATTTCTTCTTTTAGGTAAGGAGGCTTTTAAGAACAAAACAGGGATCTCTAACGGGGAAAGTTCTGATTTACCAGGGAATGATTGAAGCTTTTGGAAATTTTTTTTTTTCTTGTCTCTCTCCTTCTGATTTCTTTAGGGCAGCCCCTTTTTTCCAATATTTGTAGTTTCTTGGCAAGTTTTTTGGGCTATGCTCTTTTCTGGCGTTCCCTTTTTTCTTTTTCTCCCAAAAAAGCTTTTTGGGTAGCTACTTTTTGGTTTTTTCTTGTACAGCTTGTACAGCTTTCTTGGATGATCTCCTTTGAGTACCAAGGCTTTTATATTCTTTTCGTCTATTTTTTCGTCTCTTTTGCTATAGGATTGCAGTTTGGTTTTTTGAGTTTTTTTATTAGAAGGTTTTTTACAGAACAGGGAAAAAGGCCCCTTCTTTTTTTTCTAGCTACCGCTTCTCTTTGGGTTTTTTTAGAACTAATGCGTCTTTTTATAGTTTGTGGATTTTCCTGGAATCCGGTAGGGATTTCTTTGGCTTTTCACCCTATTGGGATGCAAGCGGCTGCTTTGTGGGGGGTATATGGGCTAAGTTTTTGGGTAATTTTTACCAACTTGTGGGGATTAAAAGCTCTTTTTCACAGAGAAAGAAGAACCTGTATTTTTTGGGGAATTTGTCTTGTATTCCCTTATCTATTTGGATTTTTTCATATAGCTTTTCATGAGCAAAAAGCAAAGAAAGAAAAAGCTTTTTCCGCTCTTTTGATACAAACTGCCTTAAGACCTGAGGAAAAATCCCCTCACTTTTCTTGGGAAAGTTTTGTTTCTCCTTATGAACAATGGAGAAGGATTTTTAAAGAGGTAGGAAAACAAGAACAAAAAGCTGATTTGGTAGTTCTTCCGGAAGTAGCACTTCCCTTTGGAGCATCTCGTGCTGTGTACCCTTTAGAGGAGATAGAGGTTCTCTGGAGGGAAGTTTTTCCCTTTGAAATGAAAACGGCTTTCCCAGAAAACCTTTTTGCCTATACAGAAGAAAGGGAAGGAAAAATTTTTGTAAGTAATGTTTTTATTTTACAAGTTCTAGCCAATGCTTTTCAGCAGCAGTGGGTAGCGGGGCTAGAGACCTATGATCCTTCTCTGAAAAAAGGGTTTAATGCGGCTTTTTACTTCAGGCCAGGTCAGGCAAGCTATGCCAGATATGAAAAAAGGGTGTTAGTTCCCATAGGAGAGTATATTCCCTATAACTGGCTTAAAAGCTGGGCAAAGATATTTGGAATTCATACCTCTTTTTCCGTTGGGAAAGAAGCGAAGGTTTTTTCTGAAAAAAATCCTTTTTCTATTTCTATTTGCTATGAAGAGACCTTCCCTTATCTGATCCGAGAAGGAAGAAAAAAAGGGGCAAAGCTTTTTATAAATCTTTCCAATGATGTGTGGTTTCCTAAAACTACTCTAGCTTTACAACACTATTTGCATGGAATGTTAAGAGCTATAGAAAATGGAGCTTCTTGCCTAAGAGCTACCAATACAGGAATTACAGCAGCAGTAGATCCTTTAGGAAGAGAGGTTGCCTCTTTCTTAAAAGAAAACTCTCAAAGAGAAGAGACGTTTGGGGGTCTTTTTGTTTCTTTTCCTCTGTATTCTTTTTCTACTTTGTATACTCTCTGGGGAGAGCTTCCCCTGCTTTTAGGAGGGGTTTTTTTTCTGGGTCAATTCGTCTTTAGATTGAGAAATAGGGCTTGCTCAAAAAAAGGAAATTGGCTTACCTTCTCTAGAGATTTAAAAGAGGGAAATGGCCTGTTTTGACGGTTCTTCCGAATAACAGAAAAGTACAAGAGAAGTGTCTTTCTACTTCTACGAGAAAAGGAAGAGCTCCTTCGTTTTATTCCACATTGAGTAAAGAGGTGTTTCATGAAGGAGAAGGGCTTTTTACTGGCATCAAAGTACAGATGAGGCTTTTGCCTGCTCCTTTGGGGACAGGGATCGTTTTTCAAAGGCTTGATTTACCCAAGGCGCCTTTGATTCCGGCCCGTCTTGCCTATGTGCAGAAGACTCCAAGGTGTACCATTTTGGGAAAAGAGGGTTTTTTTGTGCAAACAGTGGAACATCTCCTTTCTGCTTTATATTCCTTAGAAATAGATAATGTGATCATCCAGTTAGATGCTCCTGAAGTTCCTATTGATGACGGAAGTTCAAAGGTTTTTGTGGATTTGATCGAGGAGGCGAAAGTCTCTTTTTTCTCTGAAGAAAAAAAGCTTTTTTCTTTGAAGGAGATGGTCAGTTTTTCTTCAGGAGATACTCACTTGATTGCTTTGCCGGATGAAACATTTCGAATTAGCTATACCATGGACTACCCGCAGTCTTCTTTTATAGGTTCTCAGTACTTATCTTTGCCTATTAGCAAGGAAAGTTATAAAAAAGAGGTGGCTTCTTCTCGCACTTTTTCTTTGTATGAGGAGCTACAGGAAATGTTAGAAAAGGGGCTGTTACAAGGGGCTGGGTTAAAAAATGGGGTGGTAATAAAGGAAGATGCTGTTTTAAATCCTGAAGGACTTCGTTACAAAAATGAAATGGTTCGGCATAAAATTTTAGATCTTTTAGGGGATTTATCCTTGCTGGGAATCTCTTTTGTAGCGCATATTATCGCTATCCGTTCAGGTCACTTTTCCAACGTTGCTTTTGCTAGGGCTCTAGAGCGTTATTTGCAAGGAGGAATTTCCTAAAAGATGGGACAAGAAAAGAAGCAATCTTTGGTTTTTGGTCCTAGGGAATTGTCTGATATTCTTCCCCATCGCTATCCTTTTTTATTAGTAGATAAGATTATCCATCTTGATTTAGAAAAAGAGAGGATTATAGGGCAGAAAAACGTGACGATGAATGAAGCGTTTTTTCAGGGGCATTTCCCGGGAGCACCTATTATGCCAGGAGTTCTTATTATAGAGGCTTTAGCGCAAACAGGGGGAGTGTTAGTTCACCAGAAAGGGTACAAAACAAAGATAGCAGTGCTTCTTAACATAGCAAGAGCTAAGTTTCGCAGGCCTGTTCATCCTGGTGACACTCTACATCTTCATGCAGAAGCATTGCATGTAAGTAAGATGGGAGGGAAAATGAAAGCGAGTGCTTTGGTAGAAGAGAGATTAGTAGTAGAAGCAGAAATGAGTTTTGCTTTAGTAGAAAAGAGTCAATTATAGAAAATTTAAAAAGCGGTTTTTTCATGTCTTACATAGATCCAAAGGCATTTGTAGAAGAGGGAGCAGAAATAGGTATTGGTGTAACCATAGAGGCGTTTGCTGTGGTAAAAAAGCATGTTGTTCTCAAAGATGGAGTAACTATCAAATCGCATGCATATATTGATGGATATACGACGATAGGAGAAAACACTACAATTTGGCCTGGGGCAAGTGTGGGAACTAAGACACAAGATCTTAAATTTCGGGGGGAAAAAACTTACGTAATCATAGGGAAAAACTGTGAAATCCGGGAGTTTGTTACCATCAATTCTTCTTGTCATGAAGGCTCTGAAGTTCATGTAGGGGATGGGTGTCTTATCATGGCTTATTGTCATATAGCACATAACTGCCATTTGGGTAAAAAAGTGATTATGTCCAATGGAGCCATGTTAGCAGGTCACGTTACCATTGAAGATTATGCTATTATTGGTGGAATGACTCCTATTCATCAACATTGTAAGGTGGGCTCTTATGCCATGGTAGGTGGTTTTAGTAGGATCTCCAAAGATATCCCTCCCTATACCTTAGGAACGGGGGTTCCTTATAAGTTGGGTGGATTGAATCTGGTGGGTTTAAAAAGGCATAACTTTTCTCTTTCGGTAAGGCAGAAGTTAAGTAAGGCGTTTCGTTTTACCTATAGAAAGGGGCTTCATTTACAAGAGGCTATTTCTTACATAGAGTCGGAAGTGGATCTGATTCCCGAGGTAAAGCATTGGATAGATTTTTGTAGATCTACTAAGAGGGGTTTAATCTGCTTAGAAGGCGTGACAAGGCAAGGGGTTTCTCCTGATTTTGAGGAGCTTTTAGAAGAAGAAATGGTGTAGCTTTTTTTATGAAGCTGGTTTTTTTTGGGACTCCTTATTTTGCTTCTCGTACGCTGCGGTATCTTCTCTCTTCTCCTTGCCAAGTAATTGCTGTAGTAACTAGGCCCGATAAACCGAAGGGGCGGTTTTTAAAAGAACGCTTTCCCCCTGTGAAAGCGTTTTGTCAAGAAAGTTTTTCCTCTGTTCCGGTTTTTCAGCCTCAGAAGGCCTCTGATCCTATTTTTCTAGACCAATTGAGAAAATTAAAAGCCGATTATTTTGTAGTGGTAGGCTATGGGCAAATCCTTCGAAAGGAACTCTTAAAAATCCCGCTAAAGGGCTGTATCAATGTACATGCTTCTCTTCTTCCTAAGTATCGGGGAGCAGATCCTATGAGGAGAGCCCTTTTAGAGGGAGAAAAAAAAACAGGGATTACCATCATGGATATGGTAGAGGAGTTAGATGCAGGGGATATGTATGCTCAAGAAGAAATAAAAATTCCTTTAGAGATGAACTTTTCTTGTCTTCAAGAAAAACTTCTAGATATAGGGGCCCCTCTTTTAGTAAAAACCCTTCTAAAAATACAAAAAGGCAAGGGTGTTGCGAAAAAGCAAGATAGCGCCTTTTCTAGTTATGCCAAGAAGATTGCTCCTCAAGAAAGGGAGATTTCTTGGAATTTTCCCGCGGAGAAAATTCATAATCAAATTCGCGCTTTCTCTTCTTCTCCTGGGGCCTGGGTTTGGACTTTCTTCGGGGGAGAGAAGAAAAAGGTGAAGATCTTGGCTTCTAGGGTCTCACAACAGGAGGGAGTGCCTTCCCAAATTTTAGAAAAATCGAAAAAAAACTTACGAGTAGCTTGTCAAAAAAAATCTATAGAGATCTTAACGATTCAGCTAGAGGGAAAAAAAGAAATGCCTATAGCTTCCTTCTTAGCAGGGGTAAAAAAAGAATTTTATTTTTAACTGCTTGCCTGTAAAGAAAGAGTGCTTTAAACTGTCTCTTTATTCTTTCAAAAAGGAGACTTTATGCCTTTATTAGATTATGTGTCAAAACCAGCTGGCTGGGAACAGGCTTTTGTAAACGAAGCTTATTTGGCTCTGAGTACAATGGAAGATCTTTGTAAAAGTCCCTCTTCCATAGCGAAAATAGCGAAGCTTTTCAAGGGTGTTTTACCAGTTTTTACAGCAGGAGAGGTGTATTCCGAAAAATTTGGTAAATTTTTATCTACCTCTATTCTTTTTAAGTTTGCAGGGGATTTGCCCCGCTTTTTCCTTAGAGATTTTGCCATACAACCAGAAAAACATCATTATTCTTTTGAGCAGGTATTTGATACAGTGGGGGATTTTGCCTCTATTCTTTCTGGTTTTTTTGCTTTTCCTGCAGCAAACGCCTTGAAGGCAACTAACGCAGTTTCAAGCTTCTGTTTTCATTCGATAAGTGCAGTAAGATCTTGGCAGGACGTAAGTTTTTTAGAGAGCAACAAGAATAGCCAACTTGCTGTTTCTAGGCATCCTAATCAGGTTTATTGTGAGTTTCTGAAGGTGGTAAAAAATGTGATTTGTGCTGCTTTAGCTGTTTTTGCTATGCTCAAATGTTGCGGAAGGGATCTTCTAAGTAGGAAAGCTACTTCCTGCCTTACAGTAGCGGCTTCTGTTTTGGCTGTTGGATTAGCAGCTTATAAAGCAAGAACGGAAAAACTTGCCCATCTTGAACCAGGTAAAATGCCTATTTATTAGGTAAGTTGTGAAGGTTCTTTTTTCTGAAAAAGAGCTTTTTTTTGTTTTTTTTATAACGGGCTGCTTAATCACGTTTTCCTTGTTATCTTGGATGAGCAGCTCGTTTTTTTATTCTTATTCTCCTCCTGAAAAGATTTGCATAGAAGTAAAAGGGGCTGTGAAAAATCCAGGCAGGTTTTACGTTTATCCTGGGACGTTTCTGCAGAAAATTTTGCAGAAGGCCAAACCTTTAAAGAGTGCGGATCTTTCCTTTAGTAAAGCAGAAATAGTACAAAAATCGAGAGTAATTGAAGTGGGGTTTCGAAAGAGTATAACAGTTTTTGTTTCGGGGGCTTTAGAAAATCCGGGCTTTTTTGAGCTTCCTGCAGGAAGTACTTTCGGAGCGCTTCTTCCTTCCTTAAAGCTAAAAGAGGGGGCCTTTATTAAAAGAGGTCCTTATAAGAAAATATTAAAACATCAAGAAGAGATTTTAATTCCTGTTAGATAGAAAATTTTTGTGGATTCAAAAAAAAGCTTGAGTTGAAAAAGCGTTAATTTCTTTTGCTTTAAAAGAAAAATCTCCCTAAAATCTCCCTGTTTTGATCTAAAAAGAGAGGGAGTATGATTTCTACTACTTTTACTTTGATTCTTGGGACTACATTCGTGGCAGGTGCCGGATTGGAGTCTTATTCCAAGGGACGCTTTTGTGCGAGTGTAAAGGATATTCTGAGGGAATTAGGAGGGCTATCCCTAGGGGTTACTGCTTTCGTGGTTAAAAAACTGGCAAGGGAAGTGCTGCTTGTTCCTGTTACTTCTTGGTATGTTTTGTCAAATGTTTATCGTGCAAGAGCTATTTTTGAGTGCGCGGAGAATGTCTTTGAGTTTAAAGGGAGAAAGTGGGAAAACCTAACAAACGCCCTACCTTTGGTTAGGGTTTCTACTTTTGCCTATAAAATCTCTTCTATAGTAACAGCCAAAATAACGGGGACATATGTTCCTAAGGATTTTGCTTCTTCACCGAACCATTTTGACTTGGTTGCGGAGGCTTTACCTGTTATACAGGTTTTTTCTTCTTCTTGGAATGCTTACGAAGGATCCGCTCAAATGGCCAGCATGGTAAGGTATGCAGAGCTTTCCTATTCCTCTTTTCGTGCAGGAGATGATAAGAGGTGGTCGGAGATAGCTAGGAATGTACTTTTCTTAGCGGCAGCTGTTTTTCAAGTGATGAAGGTTTATGGATATTATACTTCTCCTACGGCCATTTTTTATTTAACCTCAGCTGGACGTGTGGGTGTTTTGGCTTCTTCATACTGGGAGGCCCGAAGTCATTTCGCACCAAAGGTAGATCAGTTTATAGATGGAAAGCTTCGCCAAATACAGTTCCGCCTCGGACAACTTCTTCTATCATAAGAGGCGTGGACGAATCCGTAGCCCCTGTTTTGTTAGGGCCCAGATTCAAAAAAGCTCTTTCTTTTGGGCTTTTTGGTTCTGGGTTTTTTTTTATTTCAATATCTTTTCTATCCTTATCCAGAGCAAAAAGAGGTTGAGTCTACGCTTTTTTTGTAGAGGAGCGCTTTGTTTTAGTTTCTTTTGCTTTTTCCTTGGTTAATTTGGAAGAAGGGAGTTTCAAGATTTAATTTTGAAAGTAAATTTTTTATGGCTTAAATCGACTTTTTAGCTAAACGGTTTTCTCCAGGAAAGAGTTTTAGACTCTTGTATTAAATCCTGATCTGACTTACTCTGTTTGCATTACCTTTAAAGGTAAATGGAGTGAGACTTTAAGTTCAAAACTCTTTCTTGGAAAAGAGAATGTTTTGCTGTCCAGAGGGGTTGTTTCTCTTTACTTAGGAAACGCTTTGAGTGAAAACAAAACTTTTGGTAGTATCTCCCCGGGTTTTTTTGAAGGGAATAGAAAATTTTAAATTTGCTTTGCCGAAGAGATTCTCAGAGGTATTTGTGTTAAGGGATGCAGAGTATGGCGCTTAAGTTGATTGGTAAGAAAGTAGGGATGACGCAGGTCTTTAATGAAAGAGGAAAGTTGGTTCCCTGTACGGTGATTTTAATGGAGCCCAACGTGGTAGTAAAAATTTGTCGCAAGAGTAAGGAAGGGGTAGACGGGCTTGTGCTGGGCTCTTTTGATCCTAAGTGGAAAAAAGCCAATAAGCCTCAAAAGGAAGCTTTTGCTAAGGCAAAAGTTAAGGCGTGTCGTAAGCTAGTTCAGTCTTCCTCTTTTTCTGGAATAGATCAATATTCTTTGGGTTCTGAGATTGGGGTAAACTTTTTTTCTAAGGCAGATTATGTGGATGTAATTACTGAGGAAAGCAAAGGGAAGGGGTTTCAGGGGGTCATGAAGCTTCACGGTTTTGCGGGGGGTCCTGCAGCGCATGGCTCTGGATTTCATCGTCATGCTGGATCTACGGGGATGAGGTCTTCTCCCGGTAGATGTTTCCCGGGAGGCAAAAGAGCTTCGCAAATGGGAAGAGATCGAGTCACTGTGCAGAATTTGGAAGTGATTGAAGTGGATGGGGAAAATAATCTTCTTTTATTGAAGGGAGCAGTTCCGGGAAGTAAGGGGAAGTATGTTTTTGTAGCGCCGGCTAAGAAAAAGGGGACTTCAAGTGGTAAAGCAGCTTAAAAAATACAATTTATTAGGAGAGCAAGTAGGGGAGGTCTCTTTAGAGGACTCTTTCTTGGGTGTTTCCGCAAATTCACAGATGGTAAAAGATTATCTGGTGGCTATTCGAAATAATGCTCGTCAGTGGTCTGCTAATACGAAGACAAGGTCTGAGGTATGCAGGACAGGAAAAAAGCCTCATCAGCAAAAAGGACTGGGAAGAGCAAGACAAGGAAGTACCGCTTCTCCCCAGTATAAAGGGGGAGGGAGGGTTTTTGGTCCTAGGCCAAAATTTGACCAGCATGTGCGTATCAATAGGAAAGAGCGTAGGGCTTGTATGGCGGCTCTTTTTGCGGATCAGATTAAAGAAGATGGAGTAGTTTTGCTTCAACAGAAGCAAGACGACTTTGTAAAGACAAAACAGATTGCTGAATTTTTAAAAAAAATCGGCCTTCAAAAGAAGGTCGTTCTTTTTTTAGGGAGTAGTAAGGAATCTAAAGGCTCTTTTGTTTTGGGGATGAGAAATATCCCTAAGGTCTTTTATCTATCTTCTGCCACCTTGAATGGGTATAGTTTAGCGCGCTCTTCCAAGATTGTGATTTTAGAGGGGGCTTTTGAAGAGTTAGTAGACAAATTCTTTAAGAAGGGGTGTGTGGCGTGAAGAATCCGTATCAGGTTATCAAACACCGATTGGTTACAGAGAAAGCGAAAATTTTAGAATCCTTAAAAAATAGAGAGAGTAGTGCTTCTTTAAGGAAATGTGATACTCCCAAATATGTATTTGTAGTCGATCGTAGGGCGAATAAGCGGGAGATAGCAGAAGCGGTAGAAAAAATCTATGCAACCAAAAATATTAAGGTAGTGAAAGTGAATACTACCCTTCGTAAACCGAGGGTAAGAAGGATGCGAGGTCAGATGGGAAAGACAGCTTATCAGAAAAAAGCGGTTATTACCTTGAAGGCGGGCCAGGAACTGGATGATCAAATATAAGGATAAGCGTCATGACGAAGAAATTTAGACCGATTACACCTAGTCTTCGAAAGTTGGTTGTTCCCAGCTTTACAGAAATCACCCCTAAAAAGAAGAGAGAAAAGGCCCTTTCTATTTCTAAGAAAAAGGGAAGTGGGAGGAATCATCATGGTCATATTACTTGTCGTCACCGTGGAGGGGGGCATAAGAGGGTTTATCGTTTAGTTGATTTTAAAAGAGATAAAGAAAATGTGGCTGCTAAGGTTGCCTCTATTGAATATGATCCAAATCGGTCTGTACATATTGCGCTTTTACATTATACGGATGGGGAAAAAAGGTATATTTTAGCTCCTCAAGGATTGAAAGTCGGAGAAAAAGTGATGACTTCTGAGGAGTCTCTTTTTAAAGTGGGTTGTTGTATGCGTCTTAGATCGATGCCTCTTGGTTCTGTAGTGCATAATGTGGAGCTTCATCCTGGTAGAGGAGGGAAGTTGGTTCGTTCTGCAGGAATGTCCGCACAACTTTTAGCAAGAAGTGGTGGATATGCCACGGTGAAAATGCCTTCTGGAGAGGTTCGGTTAGTCAATGAAAATTGTAGGGCTACGTTTGGAGCTCTATCGAATGCAGAGCATGTTCTTCGTTTGGATGCAAAAGCAGGGAGGACTAGATGGAAAGGATTTCGTCCTACGGTGCGCGGAGTTGCTATGAATCCTGTTGACCATCCTCATGGAGGGGGAGAAGGAAAGGGGAAGGGGAACCATCCTCAAACACCTTGGGCTGAATATACGAAGGGAAGAAAAACAAGATCGAAGCGTAAATCTACTGAGTGGATTATCAAACCTCGTAAGAAAAAGAAGGATAAATAAAATATGGCGCGCTCATTGAAGAAAGGACCTTTTGTGGATCACTCTCTTAGAAAAAAGGTGGAAAAAGCGATAGAAAGCTCTCAGAAAAAGCCGATAAAGACTTGGTCGAGAAGGTCTATGATTACTCCTGAGATGGTAGGGATTGCTTTTCAAGTGCATAATGGAAAAAAATTTTTTGATCTCTTTGTTTCAGAGAACATGGTAGGGCATCGCCTTGGGGAATTCGCTCCTACTCGTACTTTTAAAGGGCATCCAGAGAAAAAAGCGGCGTCTTCAGCAGACTCGAAGTCAAAAACGTAAGGGGAATAAAGAGATATGAGACAGATGAGAGCGTTGACAAGATTTGTCCGGATTAGTCCTAGTAAGGCAAGGTTAGCTGCGGGGTTGATAAGGGGAAAAAAGGTAGAAGAAGCGTTTTTACAGTTGAGAAACTCTCCTTTAAAGGGGGCTCGACTTCTTTTAAAAACCTTGCAAAGTGCTTCTTCGAATGCGGAAAGAGTTTTGGAAGTTTCTAGGGAAAATTTGAAAGTAGCGCAGGTTTTTATAGATGGAGGACCTACCATGAAACGTTCCAAGTCCAAATCTAGAGGGGGGAGAGCCCCTATTTTAAAAAGAACAAGTCATTTTACAGTGATCGTTGCAACGGAGTAGTTAAGAATGGGTCAGAAAACATCTCCAATAGGATTTCGCTTAGTGCGGAAAAAAAAGTGGTTGTCGAACTGGTTTGCCAGTAGCCAGGAATTCGGAAAGCTTTTGGAAGAGGATAGAAGGATTAGGCAGTATTTGATGAAAAAGTCTGTCTGTGTGGGTACAGCGCGTCTTTTTATAAAACGGATGAGCGATAAGATAGAGGTGGTGATTCATACAGCAAGGCCTGGTCTTGTGATTGGGAGAAAGGGAGCGGAAATTGAAGTTTTGAAGAAAGAGTTGAGAGTCTTGACTGGAAAAGAGGTGTGGATTGAAGTGGAGGAGATTAAAAGGCCGGATCTAGACCCGCAGCTTGTAGCTGATAATATTGCCAAGCAGATAGAAAGAAGGATTCCTTTTAGAAGAGCCATGAAAAAAGCGCTTCAGACAAGTATGGATGCGGGCGCCTTGGGAATTAAGGTGCAGCTTTCTGGAAGGATTGGGGGAGCTGAGATTGCAAGGACGGAGTGGTATAAAGAAGGGAGAATTCCGCTACATACCATCAAAGCAGATATAGGTTATGCGATATCTAGGGCAGAGACGACCTATGGATCTATTGGAGTAAAGGTCTGGATTAATCGTAGTGAAGAGTTTTAAAGGAGAAGTGATTTATGGCTTTAATGCCTTCTAAGACGAAGTATCGAAAGCAGCAAAAAGGAAGTTATAAGGGTTTGAGTAAGGGCGCTTGTTTTGTGGATATGGGCGACTACGGAATGCAAGCTTTGGAGCGTGGTTGGATTACAGGTCAACAAATCGAAGCATGTAGGGTTACAATTACTCGAACTTTTTCTAGAAAAGGAAAGGTTTTGATTCGTATTTTTCCTGATAAACCAGTTTCTAAAAAGCCTTTGGAGACTCGGATGGGAAAAGGAAAAGGAGGCGTGGATCGTTGGGTAGCTGTGGTAAGACCTGGGAGAGTTTTATTTGAAGTAAGTGGGGTTTCTAAGGAAGAGGCGCAACAAGCACTAAGACTTGCTGCAGCAAAACTTCCTGTTAAGACCCGTTTTGTGGAAAGGGTAGAGAGGGCTTAAAAGGATATGTTGAAGGCGAAAGATTTAAGGAATGAGGCTATAGAAGAGCTTCAGGCTATGGTACAAGAGATTAGTCGTGAGATTTACGAGCTGAGAAATGAGCTTCGTATCAGTCGCAAACTAGAAAAGCCTCACCTTTTAGTGAGTAAAAAAAAGGACCGGGCTAGAATTTTAACCATTATCTCAGAAAAGAAGAGGACGTAGATGGAAAAAGCGGAAAGAGTAGAGAGGAAGGTACTGCAGGGGGTAGTTTTATCGAATAAGATGAAGAAGACTCTGGTGGTTTCTTTTTCTGAGAAGGTGAGGCATCCAAAGTATGGGAAATTAGTAGAGCGTAGGAAAAAATGTTATGCCCACAATGAATCAGAGGCTGTGAAGGAAGGGGATGTAGTAGAGCTTATGCAGGTAAGGCCTCTTTCTAAGCTGAAGCGTTGGAGAGTGACAAAATTGGTGAAATCGTAAGGGGCGGTAGAGGGAGATGATTCAGCAAGAAACAGAGTTAGAAGTAGCCGATAATACAGGGGCAAAGAGGGTGAAGTGCTTCAAGGTATTGGGGGGGTCAAAGAGAAGATATGCGAGAGTAGGTGATATTATTGTTTGCTCTGTAAAAGAAGCGGATCCTAGGTCCTCTACAAAAAAAGGGGAAGTAGTAAAAGCGGTAATTGTAAGGACTAAAAGCGTGATAAAAAGAGCAGATGGTTCTCAATTGAAGTTTTACGATAACAGTTGTGTAATTATTGACGATAAGAACAATCCCAAGGGGACTCGTATTTTTGGTCCTGTAGCAAGGGAAGTAAGAGAAGAGGGCTTTATAAAGATTAGTTCTTTGGCTCCAGAGGTTATTTAAGGGGACTTATGAGCAAGTGGATTCGAAAAGAAGATGAAGTGATGGTTATATCAGGTAATGATAAAGGAAAGGTAGGTAAGGTCCTTTTTCGAATAGGGGATCGCGTTTTAGTTCAGGGAGTAAATATCCGAAAAAGACACAGGAAGCGAACTTCAGAGCAGGCAGCAGCACAGATTGAAAGTAGGGAAATGCCTATACACATTTCCAATGTACAGGTTGTAGGAAAAGAGAAAAAGCCAGTTCGATTGAAAGTAGCTAGGAAGAAAGGGGAAAAAGTTTTGGTATATTCTAGTCAAGGAAGTGAAATAGAATATCGCAAGGTTTAAGGGTAAATAGGAAAACAGATGTCTAGGTTACAACAAAGATACAAAAAAGAGATTCGTCCGAGCTTAAAAGAGCTTCACAAGGAAAGAAATATTCATGAGATCCCTGTTCTAAGGAAAATTGTGATTTCTATGGGGCTTGCTGAGGCTTTAAAGGACAAAAATGCTTTGGAAAAGCACACGAAAGAGCTAATGCTTCTTTCAGGGCAGAAGCCGATTGTTACCAAATCAAAGAAGGCGATTTCTAACTTCAAGCTGAGAGAAGGGCAAGACATAGGACTAAAGGTGACTCTCAGAGGAGAGAGGATGTATCACTTTTTTGAAAAATTTTGCCATATCGTTTGCCCTAGGATTCCTGATTTTCGGGGTTTTTCTAGGAAATGTGATGGACGGGGAACTTATAATGTAGGGATACAAGATCAGCAAATTTTTCCTGAGATTAATCTAGATGAGGTGAGTCGGTCTCAAGGAATGAATTTTGCTTTTGTAACCTCTGCGAAGACAGATGAAGATTGTGTAGAATTATTAATCCGGATGGGTTTTCCATTTAAGAGTAAGGAGAAAAAATAGATGTCCGTAAACGATCCCATAGCTGACTTTTTAACACGAATTCGTAATGCAAAGAGATCCAGACACCGTTATGTAGATATACCTTTGAGTAAGATGAAGCAAAGGATAGCCGAGATTTTAAAAGAAGAGGGTTTTTTGGAGAACTTTTTAGTAAATGCAGAGAAGAAAGTGTTGCGTCTTTTTCTTAAGTATAACGCTAAGAGGAACGCCGTTATTCAAGGGCTTTCTAGGGTTTCTAAACCGGGTTTGAGACGCTATGCAGGATCAAAAGAGATTCCAAGGGTGCAAAATGGGATGGGTATTTCTGTTGTTTCTACTCCGAAGGGGATTCTGGAAGGTAAGAGCGCAAAAGAGCAGGGAGTAGGAGGAGAGATCCTCTGCTGTATTTGGTAAGAGGGAAGGTAGTAGTATGTCTAGATTAGCAAAACAAGCGATTACTTTACCTCAAGGGGTAGAGATGAAAATAGAGGGACAAAAGGTTGAAATTAAGGGGCCGAAGGGAGTTTTGAAACATGTTATTCCTTCCGGTTTTTCTATTAAGAGAGAAGGCGAGGTTTTTTTTGTAGAGGCAAAGGAGTTTGTTTTAAAGAAAGATCATGGGCTTCATTATGCTCTTTTGAGAAATTTGGTATTAGGTGTGAGCAAGGGTTTTGAAAAAAAACTTCTTTTGATTGGGGTAGGATACAAGGCTGTTTTAGAAGGAAGTAAATTAGATTTACAAGTAGGTTATTCTCATCCTACTAAGTTGGATATCCCCTCTGATATTCGGGTGCAGGTAGAGAAGAATTTAGTGACCATAGCGGGCATAGATAAGCAGAAAGTGGGGCAATTTGCTGCTGTAGTGAGAGGAGTTAGACCTCCGGAGCCCTACAAAGGTAAAGGGATTCGTTACCAAGAAGAGCATGTACGTAAAAAAGCAGGAAAAGCAAAAGGTAAATAGGAAAGGCTATGGAAAATAGTTTAGCGCAAAAAAAGAGAAGAAGAGAAAAAAGAGTTTTTCGAGTTCGAAAGGCTTTGAAAGGAACTCTTTTAAGACCTAGAATGAGTGTTTTTAAGTCGAATTCCCATCTTTATGTACAGCTTATCGATGATGAAAAAGGGAAGACCTTACTAGGGCTTGGGACTTTGTCTAAGGATTTGAAAGGGACCTCTTTTGTAAAAAGGTCTAAAGAAGCTGCAGAGCATCTAGGGACTTTAATAGCAAAAAGAGCGAAAGAAAAAAAGATAGAGTCGGTTATTTTTGACCGAGGAAGATATAAATACCATGGAATTATAGCAAAGCTTGCCGATTCTGCAAGGGAAGCGGGACTTCAGTTTTAACGTAAGGCTTATATGAGTAAAGAAGAAGATCAATTGGAAGAGAAAGTACTACATATCAATCGCTGTTCAAAAGTGGTAAAAGGGGGAAGGAAGTTTAGTTTTTCTGCTCTTATTTTAGTCGGAGATGGACAAGGAAAAGTTGGCTATGGTTTTGCCAAGGCGAATGAGGTTTCTGATGCGATCAAAAAGGCTTCTGAACAGGCTAGAAAAGAGATGTTTTCGTTTGAAATAGAAAATACCACGATTCCTCATGAGGTGTTAGTAGACTGGGATGGAGTTCGGCTATTATTGAAGCCTGCTAGAGAGGGAACAGGGATTATAGCGGGGTCAAAGGTTCGCTCTGTTTTAGAATTAGGGGGAATAAAAGACGTGGTAGCTAAAAGTTTGGGATGTAGTAATCCTATTAACCAGGTTCGCGCTACGGTAAAGGCCTTAAGGGGTCTTAAGAACCGTAAACAGAGGATGAAAGAAAGAAGAGGGGAAGAGAGATGATCCGTTTACATAGCCTAGGGAATACACATCGTCCCAAAAAGAAGATACAGAGAGTAGGCAGAGGCGTAGGTTCTGGAAGAGGAAAGACTTCAGGTAGGGGTCATAAAGGGGATGGATCTCGTTCTGGTTATTTACGCAGGCACACTTATGAGGGGGGGCGCATGCGTCTTTTCATGAGACTCCCTATTCGGGGCTTCACTAGGGGGAGATTTTTTGAGGAGGATCTAGTTTTAAGCTTGGCTTCTTTAGATAAGATATATGAAGAAGGAGAGGTAGCAAACTTACAAACTCTTCGGGAAAAAGGGATTTTATCCAAGCAGGCTAAAGGAACTCTTCGTATTTTATCTTCAGGGGAACTTACCAAGAAGATTTCCATTGAGGCACATCACTTCACGGAAAAAGCAAAGGAAAAATTAGAGGCAGCAAATATTTCTTACAAACTTTTGTCAGTATGATTCGTTCTATTATAAAAATTTGGGCTATTCCGGAGCTTAGAAAAAAAATTCGGTTTACTTTTTGGTTTTTGGTGATTTGTAGGATAGGAGCTTATGTACCGGTTCCTGGGATTAATGGGGAACTTACTGCTTCTGTCTTGAAGCAAGTGACAGGGGGAGCGCAAAATTTGTTTCAGCTGATGGATATTTTTTCAGGGGGAGCTTTTGCGAAGATGACTGTTTTGGCCCTAGGAGTGATGCCTTACATTTCTGCTTCGATCATCATGCAGCTTTTGGTTTCTGTGATTCCTTCTCTGCAAAGAGAGATCCGAGAAAATGTTGACCAGGGAAAGAAGAAGCTTTCTAAATGGACGAGGATTACGACTCTTTTTCTATCTCTTTTTCAGTCGGTGCTTTTAGCCCGTCATGTACTTCAGCTGAACTTTTCTACTCCGGGGATTATTCTAAGTAGCATAGCAGAGTTGCATTGGTTTGGGATGCCTATTCCTTTCTATTTAATCGCTATGATAACTATGACGACGGGAACGCTTCTTTTGATGTGGATAGGAGAGCAGATTTCTGAAAAGGGGATTGGCAATGGAATGAGTCTGATTATTGTGACCGGCATTTTATCCTCTTTTCCTTCTACTTTTGGCTCGATTTTACAGCAGCTTAATTTAGGTTCTCAGACTGCAGGTCAGATGAGTTTTACCTCTCTTTTTATTTTATTAGCGCTTTTTGTAGTGATCATTGTGGGTACTATTTTAGTGATACAAGGACAAAGAAAAATTCCTTTGCAGTATGCCAGAAGAGTAGTGGGTAGGCATGAGGTACAGGGAGGGAGTTCTTATATTCCCTTAAAATTGAATTATGCGGGAGTTATCCCTGTGATTTTTGCTTCTTCTTTCTTGATGGTGCTTGCGACGATAGGGCAGTTTCTATCAAAGACGGGAAGTGGGATTTCCTGGCTTTCTCCAGGTAGTCTTGTGTATATGATAGTGTATGTCTCGTTAATTTTATTTTTTACCTATTTTTGGACAGCTACGCAGTTTCGTCCTGATCAGATAGCCTCTGACATGAAAAAAAGTGGGGCTTTTATCCCTGGGGTTCGTCAAGGGAAGCCCACTCAGGAATTTTTGGAGTCTGTTATGGGAAAAATTACTTTAGCCGGAGCTATTTTTTTGGCTTTGATAGCGATTTTACCGACCCTTATAGGAAAATTTTTACGATTAGATCCTATGATTACGCAATTTTTTGGAGGGACTTCTCTTTTAATTTTGGTTGGGGTTGTTTTGGATACGATGAAGCAGATAGAGTCTCACTTAATTATGAGAAAGTATGATGGGTTTATGACTAAGGCTCGATCTCGCTCTCGTCGATAAGATACTTTTAAAATTGTGGGATAAAGGCAGTTATGGTATCCTGTGCTGCAGCAAAACTTTTTAATTATCATGGAATGGGGAAAATATGCCACGGGTTATAGGAATAGATATACCGGATAAGAAGAGGCTAGTGATTAGTCTTACCTACATTTATGGAATTGGGGATAAAGTGGCAAGAGATTTGGTTGAAAAATTAGGTCTTGATCCGAATATGCCAGCGGGGAAACTTTCTCAAGAGGAAATAGCGAGAATAAACCATGTCTTGCAAAATGAGATTAAGGTGGAAGGGGATCTTCGCCGGGAAGTACAGGGAAATATCAAAAGGTTCATAAATATTCACTGTCATGTAGGACAGAGACATCGATCTTCTTTACCTGTTCGGGGGCAGAGGACTCGGTCTAATGCTCGTACGAGAAAGGGAAAGAAAAAAACGGTAGCTAACAAGAAAATCTGAGGAGTGGGGTTTGTCTAAGGAAAATCAGAAAAAAGCGCAGTCAGTGCCTACCAAGAAGGTGCTTGTAAAAAAGAAGAGGGTGCATCGCACGATTCCGACTGGAATGGTTCATGTGACAGCCACTTATAACAATACGGTTGTAAGTATTACTGATCTGGTAGGGAATGTGATTGCATGGTCTTCTGCGGGGAAGATGAAATTTTCTGGAGCTCGTAAGTCTTCTGCTTATGCAGCAACCGTTGCTGCGCAGGATGCGGCGAAGTTAGCTATGGGTATGGGTATGAAAGAGTGTGAGATTAATTTGCGGGGTCCTGGAGCAGGGAGAGAATCTGCAGTTCGAGGGATAATTAGTGCGGGTTTAGCGGTTACTATAATTCGGGATAAAACGCCGGTTCCTCATGGAGGATGCAGACCTAGGAAAAGAAGACGCGTTTAAAAGATAGGAGTTTAAGTTTTTATGACAGTCAAATATGGCAAATTTGAAATGCCAGAGAGAATTGAGATTGATGATGCTGGAAAGAGACCTAATTATGCCAGGTTTATTATAGCTCCTTTTTCTCGTGGTTTTGGTCATACCATAGGGAATACTTTGCGAAGAATTATGTTAACCTCTTTAGAGGCTCCTGCCATTATTTCTCTTCGTATAGAGGGGGTTCCTCATGAGTATACAGCAATTGAAGGGATTGTGGAAGATATGACCTCGATTGTTCTCAACTTGAAAGGAGCTCTTCTTCGAAAGCTCCCCCTTTCTGAGGACAAATACTCAAGAGAAAGAAGGATATTAGTAAAGGATCTAGAGGTTACAGCAGATCAAATCGAGCAAGGAGGCGGGGAGTATAGAGTTACTTTGGAAGATGTAGTATTAGGCTCTGACTTTGAGGTTATAAATAGAGAGCATCATCTTTTTACAGTAACCAAGCCTTTCCACAGAAAGATTACTTTAAAGATAGGGATAGGCAGGGGATATGTTCCTTCTGAAAAAATCCCTGATTTAGAAAGGCAGATTGATGAGATCATCTTAGATGCTTCTTTTAGTCCTGTGAGGCTTGTAAATTATTACGTAGAAAATACAAGAGTAGGTTCTAACACAGACTATGATCGTTTGATACTAGAAGTAGCCACAGATGGAAGAATTACGCCCAAGGAAGCGCTTGATTTTGCTTCTCAGGTGGCGGTTTTACATCTGGAGGTCTTCAAGAAGCTACAGACGCAAGAGCTTTCTTTTGATAAAGGGGAAGAAGAAGGAAATAAAGATCGGGATGAGATTTTAAAGAAGCTTGCTTTGAAAATTGATGAGATAGAGCTTTCGGTTCGCTCTACTAATTGTTTAGCTGGAGCGGATATTTCCACTATTGGAGAGTTGGTGGTGATGCCAGAATCAGAGATGCTTCGTTTCCGTAATTTTGGGAAAAAGTCTTTAACAGAGATCAAAGAAAAGTTAGAAGAGATGGGCTTAGGTTTGGGAATGGACTTAAGCAGGTATGGAATCAACCGGGACAATATTAAAACTATTATTAATTCATACTTAGAAGAGAAAGGGACTGGTGAAGCATGAGACACATAAAACACACCTTTAAGGTGGGCAGGACAGGTTCTCATAGAAGATGCATGTTAGCAAATATGTTAAAGTCTCTTATTTGGTATGAAAGGATAGAGACAACTCCTGTAAAGGCAAAAGAGCTTAGAAGATACGCAGATAGGATGGTGACCTTAGCGAAAAGAGGTACGGTGGATGCTAGGAGAAAAGCGATTTCTATGCTTCATATTCGCTACAATCCAATGACTTCTAAAGAGAGGAGAAGATTCAAATCTCAGAAGGGGGATACCAGAAACTTAGACAGAAAGGTGGTTACCAAGCTTTTTGGTCCTGTTAAGGAAAGGTTTGTGGATCGCAAAGGGGGGTATACTCGCGTTCTTAAAAAGCAAGGGCGTATTGGGGATGCTGCTCCTGCGTGTCTCATTGAGTTTGTATAAGGGTTTTCTTTTCTAAAAGAGAAGGCTTTTTCCTGTCTTTTTTGCCTTCCTTTGTTTTTCACCATTCGGCTTTACTTTGATCTAAAATTTCTTTATGATGAGGAGAGTTTGGGAGGCTGGTTATGCCGGTAAGACTTGCTATTAATGGGTTTGGAAGAATAGGGCGTTTAGTTTGTCGTATAGCTTGTAAAACCGAAGGGATAGAACTGGTTGCTGTCAATGATTTAGCTGAGGTAGATCATCTGGCTTATTTACTTAAATATGATACTGTTCACGGGAGATTTGAGGGAGAGGTTTCCTATGAAGAAAACTTTCTCATAGCAGGAGGGAAAAAAATAGCGGTTTATCAGGAGAAAGAACCAGAGAAGCTTCCTTGGAGGTCTTTGCAGGTAGATTACGTAGTTGAGTCTACGGGGAAATTTCGAAAAAAAGAAGAGCTAGAAAAGCATCTCAAGGCGGGAGCAAAAAGAGTGCTCCTTTCTGCTCCTGGAAAAGGCGAAGGGATTCCTACTTACGTAGTGGGAGTAAATCATAGAGAGTATGATGCTCAAAAAGAGCAGATCCTATGCAATGCTTCCTGTACCACAAATTGCTTAGCTCCTCTCGTTAAGGTTTTATGGGATCATTTTGGCATTGAAGAAGGGCTTATGACTACAGTTCACTCGCTTACGGCAAGTCAGCCTACTGTAGACGGGCCTTCGGAGAAAGATTGGAGGGGAGGAAGGGCTGCTGGGTATAACATTATACCTTCCTCTACGGGTGCTGCTAAGGCGGTGGTGGAGTGTCTTCCTGAAATGAAAGGCAAAATTACCGGTATGGCCTTTCGGGTTCCTTGTCTTGATGTTTCTGTGGTGGATTTGACAGTTCGGTTAAAAAAGAAAACTTCTTATGAGGAGATTTGTAAGGTGATAAGACAGGCCTCAGAAAAGGAAATGAAAGGAATCATAGAATATACAGAAGAGGAAGTAGTCTCTTCTGATTTTATAGGCAGTTCTAGCTCCTGTATTTTTGATAAAAAAGCAGGGATATCTCTTAACCCGTGCTTTTATAAGTTAGTGGCATGGTACGACAATGAAATGGCTTATGCGCATCGTTTGATTGATCTGATATGTCACATGGCATCTAAAGAGTAAAACTAATAACTAGGGTATATGTGTGAATTTTACAAGAGAACCTATCATAGAAACGGTTATTACGCCAAGAGAAGGCTACCGTTTGATAATTCGAGCAACTAAGGTTGCTCAAGCGGAGGAATATTCCGTAGAAGCAGTTGAAATAGTCTCTTTTGGAGGCTCCATTTTTTATCGTTCTCTGGAAAGACCAGGGGCTTTTTTATTGCCTGTGGGAGACTACGAGGTAGTAGAAACCAGAGAAACCAAAGTGGCTTTAAAGAGCGCCCATTTAGAGCGCTCCATCAAGATCACAGGTTCTAAAGAAGGAAGTGGGACTTCAGAGGCAAAACAGCAAACCAATGAAAATAAAAAGCATCACAGAAAAAAGTCGAGAAGAAAGAAAACAAGTCAGGAAATTCCGAGAAACAGAGAAGATGGAGTAGAAGAGTCTAATAAAGAAAACGCACAACCCGCTGTTTTCTCCAGGCTTTTCCCTCCTCCTCCTACTCTTATAAAAGAGACTTTAAATAGGAGCAAAGAAGCAGAAATTGTAGAGGCGAATCTTTTACCTGAGAAGGTAGAGGAAGAGGTTTCTCCGTTGCCAGAAGTATCTCATCAGGAAGTAGAAAAGGAGAAGCAGGTACCTCTTTCTGAGCCAGAGGTATTACCAGAGCCCATTTATAATCCTGATTCTTTGGAGGAAAGTCCTGAAAAAGAAGAAAAAAATTTTTCTTCAGAAAATCAAGAATAAAGAGTCTTAGTAAAGGGGCTTGTTTACAAAACGAATTTTTGTCGCAAGTTCCCTTTACACAAATTCTTGAGATAGGAACCTTTCCTTGCTTTTTACCTTTAGAAAAGAGTAAATTGTTGCCATTGCCCACTGTTTATTTTGCTCGAGTGGTGGAATGGTAGACACAAGGGACTTAAAATCCCTTGGGAGAAATCCCGTGCGGGTTCGAGTCCCGCCTCGAGCAATCTTGTAAATCAAAAGTTAGGCAGATTCTAGGATTTATCCTGTGAGAAAGCCATTTTCAATTGTTATCAGGTAGGTAGTAATGAATCATCAAAAACAATGGGTAAAGAGTGTATTTGATGCAGCGGCCCCTAAGTATGGAAAAGAAGGAGCGGCCTTTTTTCCGTACTTCGGGAGAAGTTTGGTGGATTTTTCTCAAATTCCGCCAGGGGTTACTGCGCTTGATGTAGCAACGGGAAAGGGGGCTGTATTGCTACCTTTAGCGAATCAGGTGGGAGCCCAAGGTTCAGTAGTGGGCATTGATATTAGTCCCAATATGGTTAATATGACGCAACAGCTCTTAAAGAAAAACGGAGTAGATTGGGCACATGTCAGAGAAATGGATGCGGAACAATTGAATTTTCAGGATAATACTTTTGATTTCGTCTTTTGTGGTTTTGCTCTTTTTTTCTTTCCTTTTCTTGATGAGGCGCTCAAAGAATTTAGGAGAGTGCTTAAGCCAAATGGCCGTCTTGTTGTTTCAGTTTGGGGTAAAAGACCTAAGTTGAATGCGTGGGTGATTGAAGAAGTTAAGAAGCTGGGGTTTAATAAGAGTTTGGCTACAACGGCTTTACACAGCCCTGATGCTTTGAATAGCATTTTACTGCAATCTGGTTTTTGTAATCTCGAGTTCAAAGAGGAGTTTAAAACCTTTTGGCATCAATCCGGCTTAGCTTGGTGGGAAAGTTTATGGAGTCATGGGACGCGCTCTTTGTTAGAGAGTCTGTCGCAATTGGAGTTAGAGATTCTTCAAAAGCAGGCCATACGTAAAGCAGAAAAGAGCTGTTCCCTTAACGGAGTTCCCGAAGAAATGCATGCCATCTTTGGAATGGGAACAAAGCAGTAAGAAATACGATTATTGCTGCTGGGGTTCTGTTTTCGATACAGTAGATTAAATGCTAGCGGAGGGTCTTTTGGTAATTTCGTGTAGTAGAAATCGTTTTCAGGATTATGTGTCATGCCAAATTTTTCCCTAAGCTCCTTCTGAATCCTTTCAGCTAAAAAGTAGCCTTCTTTCTTTGAGAGAGCCGAAGGGAAACAGTAACGGAAGAATTTGCATTCGTCTTTGCAAATAGAGGTAGGTCCTCATCTTTTAGGTAAAATCCGATTGATCCAGGGATAATGCTTTATTCATACGGATTATTCTGACAAAGCCAGAGATCCATCTAAATATTAGTTTATTTTTTAATAAAGAGATTGTCTATTAAACTGTATTTATTTTATTAGAAGGAAAAGCTGTATTATTAAAAATATATATAATGAGAGTTTTTTGTAATTTGGGAAATCTCAAAAACAATGCCTTTACAATCCAAAAGCTATTTAAGATTTGGTTGTGTTTTTTTAGGGCTATTTTATGTTTTTTCCTTTCCTGTTCATGCAACAGATTTTACCGTAACTAATACGAATGATTCTGGAGCAGGTTCTCTCAGAAATGCCATAGATTCTGCCAATAGTGCTTCTGGTGGGTCTCATCAGGTGTTATTTCAAGTGGATCTTTCTGGAACCATTACGCTTCAAAGCTCTCTTCCCACTATTACAACTAAGATAATAACTATAGCAGGACCTTCTTCGGGATCTATCATTATTGATGGGGATAGTACCCATCAGGGATTTTTTATAGAAGCAGATGTGGTTGTAGCAATTAGCAATTTAAGTTTACAAAACATGAGGGCCAAGGGAGGAAATGGAGGGCCTGGGAGAAGTGGTGGAGGAGGAGCTTTGGGAGCGGGGGGAGCTATTTTCGTAGAAAGTGGAGCCGATGTTTCTATTTCATCGGTTGCTTTTGGAAGTTGCAGTGCAGTCGGAGGAGATGGTGGAACAGCAAATACAGGAATTCGTTTTAGTGGAGGAGGAGGAGGAGGAGGAATGAGAAATGCCCCAGGAGGAGATGTAACACAATCTTTAGTAAGCAACATTGGAGGAGGGGGTGGTGGTGGACTAGAGGGTAGTGGAGGAAATGCCCAAAGTGGGGGATCAGGAGGAGGAGGAAAAAGCAATAGAGGGGGAGATTGTCTTTCTTTAGCATTGATTACGGACGTTGGAGGAGGAGGGGGTGGCGGTTCAGGAGAAAATCCAGGAGAAACTGGGGATATAATTCCTGGAGGAAACGGGGGAGATGGTTTTGAATCTTCCTCTGGTGGTCAAGGAGGAACAACAGCAGGACAGGATGGTGCTTTAGGTACGAGTGGAGGAGGGGGTGGTGGCGGTGCATCAAACATTGTAGGGGCTAGCGGCTCTGGAGGTTCTGGCTCAACTCCTGGGGGAGGAGGGGGAGGAGCCGGAACAACGTTATTATCAACAGGCTCGACAACCTCTGGTACTGGAGGAGGAGGAGGTAAGTATGGAGGAGGTGGAGGAGGGGGCGGAGCTCTTACAAGTATAAGCGCTTCTGTTACAGCGGGTAGTGGAGGAAATGGAGGATATGGAAGTGGAGGGGGCGGAGGCGGTGGAGCTCTTGTGGCTGCGGGTATTGGTAGTGCAACAGGAGGTTCTGGAGGAAATAGTACATTTGGAGGAGGCGGAGGAGGGGGAGGTATTGGATTTGGAGTTACCAGTGGAGGAAATGGAGGATTTGGAGGAGGAGGGGGTGGAAGTGGAGGTTCAACAGGTTTGGGAGGAACTGCAGGCTTTGGAGGAGGCAATGGAGGAAATAGTTCGAATAGAGGGGGAGGAGCTGGTGCAGGACTAGGAGGTGCTATTTTTATTGAGGGTAGTGGCTTAGTTACCTTTTCAGGAAGTGGGACGTTGTTTTCTTCCAATTCTACTACGGCAGGAACAGGAAGTGATGGTGGAGCAGATGGGACTGCAAGTGGAGATGACTTATTTATTCAATCAGGGGCAGAGATTGTTTTTGCTGTTACCGATACCGTAACAATAGGCAGTGATATTGCAAGTAATCAATCATCAGGAGGAAGTTTTTCCAAATCAAACACGGGTACACTTAACTTAACAGGAAATAATACCTTTACAGGGAATATTTCTGTATCAGGGGGGACTTTATCTATAATTAGTGATAATGCGTTAGGTGTTTCTACCAATGCGGTATCGATAAGTTCAGGAGCAGTACTAAATCTTTCTTCTGATATGAGCTCTTCTAGAGCTTTGACATTGGGATCTGGGGGAGGAGTTTTAAATATATCTCCTTCATTTACGACTACATGGTCTGGGAATATTTCCGAATCTGCTGTGGCAGGATTCACTAAAGATGGAACAGGAATTCTCACTTTATCAGGCACAAATACTTATAGTGGAGGAACCAATATCAATGCAGGAACATTACGTATTGCAAATGATAATTTACTTGGGAGTGTAGGAGGAGGAGTTACTTTTGGAGGAGGGACTTTACATACTACAGCTACCCTTTCTACTGGAAGAAGTATTGCCCTATCAGGAAATGGCACTTTTGAGGTAGACACCTCTACGAGTCTAACCTGTAGTGGAGCTATTAGTGGTAGTGGGCTGTTAACAAAGTTGGGAAGTGGCAATCTCATCTTGACAGGCTCTAACAGCTATACAGGGGGAAATGTTGTTTCAGCAGGGGTTTTACAGGGAGATACAACTAATATCTTAGGAGATATAGCCAATGCAGGATCAGTGGTATTTGATCAGGGAAGCACTGGAACGTTTTCAGGGGATATTTCCGGAGCGGGCTCTGTTACCAAACAAGGAGCAGGGACACTGATCCTTTCAGGAAGTAATAGCTATAGCGGGGGAACTACGATTTCAGCGGGAGCTTTACAAGGAGATACAACAAGCTTAACCGGAAATATTACTAATAGTGGTTCCTTAGTGTTTGATCAGGAATCTCTCGGAACCTTTTCAGGAGATATTTCGGGGACAGGTTCTGTAAGAAAACAAGGAACGGGAATGTTAATTTTTTCAGGAAGCAATAGCTACAGTGGGGGATTTACCATTTCGGAAGGAGCTTTACAAGGAGATACAACAAGCTTAACCGGGAATATTACTACTAGTGGTTCCTTAGTGTTTGATCAAGGAAGTACTGGAACGTTCTCGGGGGATATTTCCGGGACAGGTTCTCTTACTAAGCAGGGAACAGGCGTTCTCATTTTATCAGGCACAAATAGCTATAGCGGAGGAACCAATATCAATGCAGGAACATTATGTATTGCAAACGATAGTTTACTAGGGGATATAGGAGGAGGAATTACTTTTGGAGGCGGAAATTTAAATACTACAGCTACCCTTTCTACTGGAAGAAGTATTGCCTTATCAGGAAATGGCACTTTTGAGGTAGATACTTCTACGAGTCTAACCTGTAGTGGAGCTATTAGTGGTAGTGGACTGTTAACAAAGTTGGGAAGTGGGAATCTTATCTTGACAGGCTCTAACAGCTATACAGGGGGAAATGTTGTTTCAGCAGGGGTTTTACAAGGAGACACAGGTAGCATTTTAGGAAATATTGCAAATACAGGATCGGTAATCTTTAATCAAGGAACTACTGGAGCATTTTCGGGGGATATTTCCGGAACAGGCTCCATTACGAAACAAGGAGCAGGGACACTGATCCTTTCAGGAAGTAATAGCTATAGCGGGGGAACTACGATTTCAGCGGGAGCCCTCCAAGGAGATACAACAAGCTTAACCGGGAATATTACTAATAGTAGTTCCTTAGTATTTGATCAGGAATCTCTCGGAACCTTTTCAGGAGATATTTCCGGAACGGGCTCCGTTACCAAACAAGGAGCAGGGACACTAATCCTTTCAGGAAGTAATAGCTATAGCGGGGGAACTACGATTTCGGTAGGGGCTTTACAAGGAAATACAACAAGCTTGACAGGAGATATAACCAATAATAGCTCTTTGGTTTTTAATCAAATTAGTACTGGGACTTTTTTGGGGGATATTTCCGGGACGGGTTCGGTTACTAAGCGAGGAACAGGCGTTCTCATTTTATCAGGCACAAATACTTATAGTGGAGGAACCAATATCAATGCAGGAACATTACGTATTGCAAACGATAGTTTACTTGGGAGTGGAGAGGGGGGAGTTACTTTTGGAGGCGGAAATTTAAATACTACAGACACATTTTCTACTGCGAGAAATATTGCTTTATCAGGAAATGGGGCTTTTGAAGTAGATGCTTCTACAAGTCTAACCTGTAGTGGAGATATTGGTGGTAGTGGGTCGTTAACAAAACTGGGAAGCGGGAATCTTATCTTGACAGGCTCTAACAGTTATACCGGGGGAAATATTGTTTCTGCAGGAATTTTACAGGGAGATGCAGGTAGTATTTCGGGGAATATAGCTAATGCAGGATCTATTGTATTCAATCAAGAATCTCTCGGAACCTTTTCGGGAGATATTTCAGGGATAGGCTCTGTTACGAAACAAGGGGCGGGGACACTAATCCTTTCAGGAAGTAATAGCTACAGCGCGGGAACCACAATTTCAGCAGGGACTTTGCAAGGAGATACAACGAGCTTGACAGGAGATATAACCGATAATGCTTCTTTGGTTTTTACACAAAGTAGTACTGGGACTTTTTTGGGGGATATTTCCGGGACAGGCTCTGTTACCAAACAAGGAGCAGGGACATTAATCCTTTCAGGAAGTAATAGCTATAGCGCGGGAACTACGATTTCAGCAGGAGCTCTCCAGGGAAATACAGCAAGCTTAGTAGGAAATATTACCAATAATAGCTCTTTAATATTTGATCAAGGAACTACCGGAACCTTTTCGGGGGATATTTCCGGGACAGGTTCCGTTACAAAGCAGGGAACAGGCGTTCTCATTTTATCAGGCACAAATACTTATAGTGGAGGAACCAATATCAATGCGGGAGTGTTGCGTATTGCAAATGATAATTTACTGGGGGATATAGGAGGAGGAGTTACTTTTGGAGGAGGGACTTTACATACTACAGCTACCCTTTCTACTGGAAGAAGTATTGCCTTATCAGGAAATGGCACTTTTGAGGTAAATACCTCTACGAGTTTAACCTGTAGTGGAGCTATTAGTGGTAGTGGACTGTTAACAAAACTGGGAAGTGGCAATCTCATCTTGACAGGCTCTAACAGCTATACGGGAGGAAATGTTGTTTCAGCAGGAGTTTTGCAAGGAGATACAAATAGTATCTTAGGAGATATAGCCAATGCAGGATCGGTGGTATTTGATCAGGGAAGCAGTGGGACTTTCTCGGGAGATATTTCCGGAACGGGTTCCGTTACCAAGCAAGGAGCAGGGACATTAATCCTTTCAGGAAGTAATAGCTATAGCGCGGGAACTACGATTTCAGCGGGGGCTTTGCAAGGAAATGCAAACAGTATAGTGGGAAATATCACTAACAATAGCTCTTTAATATTTGATCAGGGAACTACCGGAACCTTTTCAGGAAATATCTCCGGGACAGGCTCTGTCACCAAGCAAGGAGTGGGAACCTTAACTTTTTCAGGAAGTAATAGTTATAGCGGAGGAACTACCATTTCAGGGGGAGCCCTGCAAGGGAATACAGGTACCATAGCAGGAAATATTACCAACAATAGCTCTTTAATATTTGATCAGGGAAGCAATGGGACGTTTTCAGGGGATATTTCCGGAACGGGTTCCGTTACCAAGCAAGGAGCAGGGACATTAATCCTTTCAGGAAGTAATAGCTATAGCGGAGGAACTACCATTTCAGGGGGAGCCCTACAAGGGAATACAGGTACCATAGCGGGAAATATTACCAACAATAGCTCTTTAATATTTGATCAGGGAACTACCGGAACGTTTTCAGGGGATATTTCCGGGACAGGCTCTGTTACGAAACAAGGAGCAGGAAGACTTATTTTAGGAGGCAGCAGCAGCTACACCGGGGGGACATCCCTAAATGCTGGAATTTTACAGGTATTCAGTGGGAGCGCTCTAGGAAATAGCATAGGAGAAATTGATTTTGCAGGGGGATCTTTGAACACGACTGGAACTTTTACCTTACCACATAATGTTTCGTTATCTTCTGAGGGGATATTTGAAGTGGACACTTCGACAACTTTAACCTGTAGCGGTGTTATCAGTGGTAATGGATCTTTGACAAAGCTTGGAAATGGCAGCTTGGTTCTGACTGGATCTAATACTTATTTGGGTGGAGCTTCTGTTTCACAAGGGGTTTTGGAAGGTAATACGACAAGTCTTTTCGGTAATACTGTGAATAATGCCGTGCTACGTTTTAACCAGAATTTTTCAGGATCTTATGGAGGGATTGTTACAGGAACAGGGACGTTAGTTAAAACAGGTTCCGGAAAAAGTATTTTTTCAGGAAATCTTACGCAGAATTTGTTTTCTGTAGAAGCAGGGACAATGACTGTGAATGGGCAAGTTACAGGTCCAGTTCAAATAGCCTCTTCCGCAGTTTTAGAAGGAAACGGTAGAATAGTAGGTAACGTAAACAATAACGGAATCATAGCAGCAGGGAACTCCACTACTTTGGATATACAAGGAGATCTTTCTATGGAAACCGGAAGCTCTTTGAATGTAGTAGCAGCACCTGATAGTCCCACTCTTCTTGCAGTTACAGGAGAAACATCCATAGGTGATGATACTTCTTTAGTCATATCCTTAGCAGATGCAGATTATAACGCAGATACTTCTGTTCCCATTTTACAATCAGATGGGGGAATTATTGGTAAATTTAGTGAAGAACTCAATAATATGCCCCTTTTGGGTTTATCGGTTTTATATTCACCTACATCTATGGCTTTAGCTTTTTCTCCTGAGGATTTTTCCTCCGTAGCAGAAGGAGAAGATGCAGTAGTATTGGCCAATTATCTAGATGAAATTCCTTCTAGTGAAATAAATAGTGACTTGCAGCGAGTTATTAATCAGTTATATTCTCTGCCAAGCAGTGCAGAACTGTCTTCTGCTTTGGATCAATTGCAGCCAGTACAGTTTAGTGGTTTTTCTCTGGCCCAAGAGGAAATTTCTGTAGCTTTATCCCAAAATATTTTTCGTCGAATAGAAGAATTAGTAAACCAACGGGCATGTGGACATTTTTGTTCAGGTAAAAGATTTCTTTGGGAAAATTTATTTTATGTGGGCTCTAAACAGAAGAAAGTCTCTGAACACGTTCCTTTCACCACAGATACAGAAGGGGTAATTCTTGGAGGAAATGGAACTATTTCGGAGGAGATCATCTTAGGACTTGGCTCTGCTTTTTCTAATACGAATATCGCTTGGAAAGAAGATAGAGGTAAAGGACAAACTTTGACCGGATATTTATTTATTTATGGGACAGGGTCTTTTTCTCCTGGCTTTATTCGGTGGAATTTTATGGGTGAGTTGAGTCATTTTCAGGCAAGGAGACGTATTCAGTTTGCTACTATTCACCGTCAAGCAAATCATTCTAATAACGGTCATGGATTTTCTGGATATATAGACTTTGGCATCTTGGGAAGAAAACACAGAGCTTTTGCAGTGAACCCTTTTGCTAGTATCAATTCTGCCTGGTTTTGGGAAAATTCATACCAAGAAGAGGAGGCAGAAAGTATAAGTTTATCGGTTCGCAAAAGGAGATTAAATCTTTGGAGATTTGAGGTGGGTTTAGAGCTCTCCGGCTGTTTTGAAACAAAAAAGGCTACTATTTCTCCGAACTGTAAAGTATTTTGTGCTAAAGAAGTAAGAACTCTTGGAAAAACCTTTACGGCTAGATTTACTTCCGTAGAGCCCTCTTTTAGGGTAACTGGATTTAATCCCAACAGAGATTATCTCGGTTTTGAGACATATCTAGACGCGTGTTTATTAGATAAATTATTATCGATTCGTTTAGGAGTAAATGGTCAGTTTGCTAAAAAATACCAACAATATGGTGGAGAACTAAACATAGGACATCATTTTTAAGATTTTAAAAAGCTTTTTTAGTCGTTTGAAGTATGTACAGACCCAGAAAAAGAAATAAAGCGGAAATAGGATAAAATGTATAGATACTGATAGCTCCTGTAAGGGCTCCTAAAATAGGAACTAAGAAAAGCCCTAAGGAGAACATGGATTGCGCTATACCCATGGCTTTTCCTTGTACATTAGCAGCAGAGGAAATGGAGATTAAATTAAACGTGGAGCTTAAAGAAACAGCTCCCACAATGGCTGAGATGGCATAGGTAAAAATAAAAGAGGAAAAATTAGGCATGAAAGCCGCAGCCGTAAGTAATAGGGCGGTTAACAAGTAGGAGAGCTTTGCAATGGACCAAGTATTCATAAGCCTTAATAAAATAGGATTGACTAAAGAGCCTCCTAAAGCCCATCCAGTTCCTTGAATCATTAGTCCTAAAGTGCTGGTTTTTTGAGAAATCCCAAAATGTTTTATTACATAGGCTCCATACCAGGTAATAGAGTACCCCCAACCAAGAGTCCATAGCAAAAGCAGGAAAAAGAAGCGTCTCGTATCCCGCATACGAAGGGCTTCAATAATGTTATGTATTCCCTTGGAAAGATCAATTTTTGTTTTCCCCTCTGCCCTTTGGTAGGTTTCTGAAAAAAAGACTGCTAAACTAACAAGACTTAACGTAGTAAGAATCCCCGCCACGTAAAAAGGTAAGGAAGGATTGAACCACTTAGAAAGAGAAGGGTCAGAGAGAAATCCTCCTAGTATTAGAGCAATAGGAAAGCTGACTCCCCATACCACAGTCAAAATGCCGTAATTTCTAGCTCTTTGTTTTTCATTAGGGCTCAAATCAGCAATAGAGGCGTTACAAAGCCCTTGATTGCCTGAAAACAGACCCGTCAGAAATCGAGCAACGAAAAGCAGGAAAATGCTTTTAACCATCAAAACAAGCCCTGTGAGGAAGTAGGCTCCGATTACTAAGATAATAGAAACAAAAAAAATCTTTTTTCTCCCATAGCGGTCTGCTAACTCCCCCATGATGGGTGCGCCTATCAATTGCGCTATGGGAAAGGCCGCATAGAGAGTGCCTATAGCAAGAAGTTTTGTTGTCAAACTAGGATCTTGTCGTAAAAATCCATAATCTGGATTAAGCAATAAAGAGGGAAAAAGAACAAAGACCATGGCATAACCACAATTGTCAACAGCTGCAATAAAATAGACAGTAAACAAAGATTTTATTCGGGAGACAGATTTCATTTCTCTTGTATAGCAAAGGAATGAATAAAAAGTCAAAAAAGCGTTTTTTTTAACAGATAGTCTTATTATCTCGAACTGCTTTCTTAAAAGAGTTTCCTAAGAAAAGAGCCACAATGAACCATAGAACCAAAAGAGGGGCACATAAAATAAGACTTAAGGTTAAATAATAAGATCTACCTACAAGCATACCAAAAGTGTTTTGTAGAGGACTTAAAGACATATTGAAGATAGAGCCTGCCTGCTTGGAAGATCGGGATCCAAAAGTTTCTATCCAGGCTTGTGCTTTAAATTTTACGTCTGGAGTAGTCGGGATGTAGAGCTGCTTTAAGGCAGGGCCGTTTAAAGCATAGTTGATTGCCTTAGACCCAACCATCAAACCAAAAAGGAAAGAAAGAGAATCCAAGGTCACAAAACCAAAAAGCGCAAAACCTACAATAATAGGCATTAAGGATAAAGCCGTTTTTATACCTAGAAAACGGGTAATATTACTAATCCCTAAAAGCAGACACGACAAAGATATGACATTTACAATAGACCCGTAAATGCTTAGGTAATTGCTCAAGGCAACTCCTGAATAGACCGATCCAGCAGCTAGTTTAAAATTAAAATCGAATATAGTAACTGCCACTTCATAAATAAAATTGGAAGCAAAAATACACAAAAGATATCGATTCTTTACAAGAAGTTTTAATCCTTCCAAAAAACCGGGTTCTTGTTTTTTTTCTACTGTTTTTTCATTCCCTCCATGGAAGGCCTGAAGAAGATCTTTAGGAGTTTTTTTTAAAAAGTAGCGGATCATAGGGATAATACAAAGAATGAAAAGGCCCAGGAGAAATATAGAAAGAGAGTCGGTAAGTAGTTTCAATCTGTGAGGGAGCCCCCCTATTCCATAAGGGAAAAGAATGCCTCCTATTTGTCCAATAGCTACCACCAAGGGAAATCCTCTTTTTGCATGGGAGGGTTCTGTAGTATCCGCTGCAAAAGCCCAAAATAAAGCTACCATCAAAGAACCAAAGCTTTCCACAAAGAGATACCAAAAATAGCCAATCGCTTGCGTACTCAAAGATCCTAAAAAAGATCCTCTAGCAAGCTGTTCAGAAGAAGCTTGGAGGAAAAACATTAAAAGACTCATCAGTAAAATGGCAATGCCATAAAAACAAGGTAAGATAATAAGCATCTTCTCTCTGGAAGTTTTTTCTATGAGTTTAGTGTAAAACATAACCAGAGGTAGAAGAGCTATAACGGAAATAGTTTTAGCAAAGGGGAGTTGGTATTTACCCACGAGATGTATAAAAATAGAGTCCTTCAAAGGGCGAAGAGTCCAGTAAGCCCCTATGATCAGAGCAAAAATGAGGCCCATTCTTAGAAATTTCTTAAACTCTTCTCTCTCAAAGGTTCCAAAATTAAAACGGCAAACCCATTGAAAAAAATCCAGAAGACCTTTTTTTTGTTTCACGAAAACCATTCCTTTTATTGAATTAAGTCAGTTTTTTTAATTAAAAAAACATCTTTTTATAATTAAACAACTAACTTATTTTAGAAATAGTTTTCAAGTTAAAATAAAATTAAACAGTCATTTTTGAATCTTTTTAGGGTTTTTCTTAAGTCTTTCTAGTTTTTTTTGTAGTTTAGACTCTCTCTTTTCTGTCTTGACCCGGATCTCTCCTGGAGGAAGAGTAGGGGTAAATTTTTGTAAAGAGGCATATTTTTTTAAGACTTTGTAACAATAAAGGCAGCAGTGTTCAGGCAAAAGACTCTCCTGAGCAAGCTTCCTTCCCTGCATAGCAATTTTTTTTGCTTCTGCATCATTTTGTTTGCACCATTCGATTTTTTCTATGAGATCACTTAGATCCTCCTCTATAGGGACATAGTGAACCCAGGGCTTTAGAGGATAAAAGTACCACATTTTATTTTTAGATTTCTGCTTTAAAACAGTACAATTAGACAAAAGCCTCCACTGAAGACCTGGGTATGTGGCAGTATGCCCGTCTACATTCACTTGATACTTAAATCTTAAGTGTTCCCTGACAGATAAAAAGGGCTTATGAGGATCAAATCCTGTGTTACGAATAATCCTTTGCACAGAAGTTTCAAGCCAATTAGTCCCTGCATTAAGGTGATGAGGATATACGCTAGATAAATAACATAACTTTCCTCTAGGGGTTTCAAAAAATCCCCTTGGAGAGTAGTCATACTGGTAGCCTTGAAGGCCTCCCCGCCATATAGCAGTAGGAATTTTGCTTTCCCAAGGAAGCTCTTTACTGGTCTGCTCCACTAAGATAGAGTTGTAAGTCCAGTCATAGGCTTCGGAGCAGTGCTCCGGATCTGTCCGAGTAGGGTCAAAGTTCCAATCTGCAAAATAGATGACATGGGTAAAATCTTCGTGTTTCGTGCTGGCTAATACGGGTCCATCTACAGTAGGGGGATTTCTTTCTCCTCTGGGGCCTCGAACAAAACCATCTTCCACCAAATAAAGAAACTCCACATCGGGTATCGTGTATTTTCGGCAAAGAACTGACAAAAGGTTATGAGTTTTTCCTGAGGGTCCATAGACTTTATTATCAATGATCTTAAAGCGAACATAACGGTGCCATTGGGGAGAGGCTTTCTCTATCATCTCCAGAGTAATCCCAGAAGAAAAGGGGGAGAAATCTTTTTCGATTGCCTCGTCCATCCAATCGTTAGGGCCGGCCCAGGACAAAGAGCAGAAAAAAAGAAAGAAAGAAAAAAAACAGCGCTTCATGAAAAACCTCAAGAATTTAATTTGTCATATAATTTATAGAAAACAGGCTTGCCTTTTCCTCCATTTCCATGGAAGATACTCGGATAAGTATTCGTTTCTTTTAGGCGAACTTCCCCTTTTTTTACTTTTAATTCCTTGAGATCTACATCAAATAGACTGCAAAATATCTCGCAGGAGGTATCCAGATAAATCAGGTCTGAGTGGTTTACATAATAAGTTTGATATAGAGCTTGATCACTGTGCATGCCAGGAAGAATTTCGGAGATAACTTCTTCTAACATAGCCTTTAAAGCGCCTGCATACCCTATGAATCCTCCTGCATTCAAATACTTAAAAGAAGTACGGGCCTTTTGAAAGTAGGGTTTTAAATGGGTTTGGGGATAGCAATTTCTTTCTGTGGAGAAGACAATAGGAGCTTTCTTTTCCAAGAATTTCTCAACAATCTTTTTCTGTCCTGCACAAAAAAAGACATCACAGGCATCCACGCAGACAACAATATCTTCGTCAGGAAGAGTCTTGATAAATTCATAAAACCAAATCGGTTTGGTAACATTTCCTCCCCAAGAAGTAGCTTCCTTTCCTATGTGGGTAAGGGAGATTCCGTGTTTTTCAGCAGAGTCAAAAAGACGAGACATGTAGGTATAAGGATCTTTACCGGGATAACATCCTACAGTGCAGAAGTGAGCTTTTCCCTTTTTTTCTTTCCAGATATTCTTCTGTCTTATCAAGGAGGTATTATTGTGCGCAAAGAGAGAGGGGAAAAAAAACCCTAAAATAAGAACAAAACGGTACCATTTCATGAATCTTTCCCCCAATTTTTTCCATCTAAATGAGTCACAAAAGGCCCCTCTCCATAAGATCCGTACAAGAAGACCCCAAACTCTTTGTATTTATTAGGGTCTTTTACACAAGCATTTCGGATGGGGTGTGCTAGCTCCCATTCCATAGCAATGGGTCTATTTCCCACTCGAGGGAAGACAAAAGTCTCGTAGTACTTTTTAGAGGTTAGGTGTTCATGGTCAGACCAGTTATAAGAGATACAAAGAGGAATATGAGAAGGACCTTCATAAGGAATGGCTGCTACTTGCGCTGTTCCATAAGGTATATTTTTTGCGCGAGTAAAGTGAACGTATTGGATAAAGGGGTTTCTTTCCATAGAGCTCATAACTCCTTCTAGGTCCAAAGGTTTTTCCAAAACAAAATCATGTTGATGGACAAAGATAAAAGGAGTCTTTACAAAAGAAAGAGCCTCCCTTAAAGCCCCTGTTAAGTGGCCATGCTCTTTCAAAAAAACCAGCAAAGTATTCTTAAAATAGGGGCTCTCTTCTATAAGTTTTCTGCACCCTTTCTTATACCCCTCGTAAGCCGTTTTTAAGAAAACTCCCTTTCTCATTTCTAATGAGTAGAACTTTTTAGGTGGCTCATCAAAAACAATAATCTTTGGCATACTCTCAAAGCCAGGCTGCTGATACCAACTTTTAAAGGAGGTTTCTAAAAGCTCTGTACTAGGATGGCCAGGAACGGCGCTAGTATTGGTAATAAACGTGATTCGAGAAGAAGAAGAGTCTAGAGTGCCGTAAGTTTCTACGTTAATAGAAAACCCCGTAGAGAACCCTAAAAAGAATAAAAAAAGAAAAAACTTCATAATGCTCCGAATTTTTTTTTGCAGAGGTTGTATTTCTTTTTTCCTTTTTCAGTCAATTCTTTTTTACCTGGTAAATAGGAAGTTCTTTTCAATGAATCGGATTAAAGTAATGAGGAAAAAAAGCAGAAAACCAGTAAATAACTTCGTTTTCCCTTTTTTCAAAGAGGGGGGAGTTGACTTTTTTTTCAGAAAAAGTCTTTTTAAGAAAAAAGGATAGAAAAATGGAGGAAGAAACCCCTATTCGGGGAGTAGTTTATGGTATCTTTATGGCCTTGGCTTATTCCCTCATGGCAATCTTTGTAAAACTTACCAAAGACACTCCGAATCAAGTTATCGTATTTTATCGCAGTATGATAGCTCTTTTTTTTATCTCTCCTTGGCTTTATAGGAAGAAAAACGAATTAGGAGGAAGGAAAAAGTACCTTTACTGGATAAGAAGTTTATCAGCACTTTTTGCTGTATATTGCTATTTCTATAGCCTAAAGCACCTTTCTTTGTTAAACAGTATCCTCTTAGCTAACACCGCACCTCTTTTTGTACCTTTAGTTATTTGGCTTTGGCTAAAAAAAAGAATTGCTACAAAAAGGATTCTTTCGATTTGTATAGGATTTCTGGGGGTAGTTCTCCTTTTGCAGCCCACTTCAAAAGGATGGGGCTTAGCTACCCTTATAGGGTTGGGGACAGGCCTTTTTTCCGCTATTGCCCTTGTAGGGGTAAGGCAATTAACCAAAACAGAAAAACCTCTTTCGATATTGTTTTATTTCTTTCTCCTTTCTGCTTTTCTCTCTTTTTTCCCCTTCGTGATAGGAGGGGAGCTTTTCCCGGAGAAGGGAGAAAGGCTCTACGTCTTAGCTACTGGCCTTATGTCAATAATCTATCAGTTTTTTATTACAAAGACCTATACCTCCCTCCCTCCCTCCAAGGCAGCGGGCTTTTTGTATCTTAGCCTAGTTTTTGGAGGCTTTTTCGACTGGATTTTATGGGGTAAGTTATTCACCTACAGTACATTGCTTGGGGTTATTTTTGTAGCTGTGGGAGGATTTTTGACTCTTTATGAAAAGCCTAAGATATTTTTCAAATAATTTTTATATATTAATATAATATTAAAATAATTATTATATATTTATATTTAATAAAATAGTTTATTTTTAATTAAATTTTTATTATAATATTTCTTGTTATAGAAAATTATAAACAAGGAAATTTTATGTCTAACCAATTAGAAATAGCAAATCAAGTGGCTCCAAGCTATTTGGAGAGAGCTTCTTGGGGTCTTACAAGTGGGGCATGCCGAGCGGGATATACGCTTTTACCTGAAGTAAGAGAAGGAGTTTCTTATAAAAATATAGCAAAGGTAGCTGTATTAGGATACACTACTCTCCAGCTTGTTGCTATAGCTGCCATCGCTTTAAAATATGCCGCCTTAGTTGGGGCTTTTTATCTAGTTATGAACTCTTATCAAAAACAAAGTGCAACCAATCGTGTAATTCAAGACGTACAGGGTCATTCCCAAGAGCTTGTAGGAAATATAAACAAAATCATAGAACTACTAACTGTGAGGTTTGGTCTCATAGCTGTCTCACCTGCTCTTCAAGCTATCCAAGAACAATCAGAAAAGGTAATAGAAGAAAAAGAAAAACTAGAAGAAGAAAACGAAAAGTTAAAACAACAAATAAAAGAATTTGAAAATAGAATCTCCCAACAAAGAGACCTTTCTAAGATTCTTTCTGCCGGATTTTTTGTTCAATAAGAGTAAAAAAGTCAAACTAGAGATTCAAGAAGAAGAGAAAAATCTCCTTTTTTCTCTTCTTTTTTTTGTGTTCCTAAAAAAAGAATTTTTTCTGAAAGAGTTTCCAGGCCCTCTTCCTTTTCTGCGGAGATAGGATAAAGGGAAAGAGTTGGGTATTTCTCGAAAAAGAGTTTTTCCCAAGACTTGGATTCCGGAAGATCGATTTTGTTTAATGCTACCAAAAGGGGTTTTTTTAGCACCTCTGGATTATAATGAGAGATTTCCTTCTTTAATTTCTCAAAGTCCTCTAAAGGGGATCTTCCTTCTCTTGCTGAGATGTCCAAGACAAACACCAAGGCAGAAGTTCTTTCTATATGCTTTAAGAAAGAAAGTCCCAAACCTCTATTTTCATGAGCTCCTTCAATAATTCCCGGAATATCTGCTAATAAAACCTTTTGATATCCCTTTTGATAAAAGCCTAAGTTGGGAGTTAAGGTAGTGAAGGGATAAGGAGCAATCTTTACCGGAATGTGGGTCAACTTTGACAAAAGGGTAGATTTTCCCGCATTAGGCATCCCCACAAACCCCACGTCTGCAATAAGCTTAAGCTCAATTTCTATCTCAAGAGATTCCCCATCAGTTCCTTCCGTGCAAAAATCAGGAGACCTTCTTTGGGCATTTTTGAAGAAAGCATTCCCTTTGCCCCCTTTTCCTCCCTGGCAAAGAAGGTATTCTTGCCCTTCTTGCGTAAAATCAAAAAGCAACGTCTTGGAATAGGCTTCCCTGACGACTGAGCCTATAGGAAGAAGAAGACACAAATCCCGGCCAGATTTCCCCTGCTGAAGGGAAGGTCCCCCTTGAGATCCTTTTTCTGCTTGAATCACCCGGGTATTTCGAAACTCTTCTAAAGAATAGACCTGAGAAGAGGCCTTTAGCAGAATAGAAGCTCCTTTGCCTCCATTTCCTCCAGATGGGCCTCCTTTGGGAATGTATTTTTCCCTCCGCCAGGCAACGGTACCATTTCCTCCCTTTCCTGCGAAAAGCTTTAGTTTGATCTGATCGACAAACATACCTTTCGCCTCAAAAGATCACGCTTTTTCAGAGGGGAGAACTGATACCAAAGTCTTTTTTTTCTTTTCAAAGTGAACCTTTCCATCAATTTTTGCAAAGATAGAAAAATCCCTACCCAATCCTACATTTTGAGCAGGATGCCATTTGGTGCCAGTTTGTCTTACAATAATACTTCCCACCGTGACAAACTCTCCTTCTGAGGCCTTGATTCCATGCCTTTTAGAGTGAGAATCTCTTCCGTTTTTCGTCGAGCCCTGTCCTTTCTTATGTGCCATTTATCTAACCTTCTTGGATTTCTGTAATTTGAACACGCAAATACTTTTGTCTATGTCCCACTTTTCTTCGATAGTTTTTTCTTTTTTTGTACTTGTAGGTGATCTCCTTGGGTCCTTTTGTCTGTTGTAAGATTTTTCCTTCTACCTTCACGTGGGAAAGGTAAGGCTGGCCTATTTGCGTTCCTTTATCGCTATGCAAGAAAAGAACTTCTTTGAAAGAGATAGTGCCTTCTGTCTTTTCCATGAGATCAATATCTATGATATCGTTTTTAACTACGCGGTGCTGCTTGCTGCCCGATTTGATGATTGCGTACATTGCCTGCCTCCCATTAGAGGCCCTCCATGATAGCGAAAAGTCTTTGCTAAAGTCAATAAGGCTCTCTTTTTCTTTCTATAAACTTTTTTTTACCTAATAGGACAGTAAGATAAAAAAAAGAGCAGACAAGAGCAATGGTTGCTCCCACGGGAAGATCGAGATAGAAAGAAAAAACTAGGCCCAAAAAAGAAAAAGCCATAGAAAAAAGAGAGGAAAGTCCCATCATAGTAGGAAGTTTTTTGGTAAAAAAAGAAGCCGTCATGGGAGGGAGTGTTAAAAGAGCCATCACTAAAATAATCCCTATAATCTGAATTAAGATTACGATGGATAAAGCCACTAAAGTTAGCAAAAAAAGAGAAAGGCTTTTTACAGGAATTTTTTGTAGTTTTGCTTCTTCTTCATCGAGAGAAAGAAGGAGAAAAGGACTATAGAAAAGGCTTATCGAGAAGAGAAGAAAAACATCTAAAAAAAAAAGTTGCCATAAGTCTTTAGAAGAGATCCATAAAATGTTGCCAAATAAAAAGTGGCTCAACTCTACATTGTATCCAGGAGTGAGCGAGATAAAAATTACCCCTATGGCCATACCAGTAGACCAGATAGAGGCTATAATGGCGTCTTTTCTTTGCTTGTATTTCAAGTGTATCCATCCCATCAAAAGAGCCGATAAAATAGCCGCTAAAAAAGCCCCATAAATAGGCTCTAAAAAGGAAAAAGAAAAAGTTCTGGAAAGATACAAAAAAAGCCCCATCCCACCCAAAACAGAGTGAGCTATACTTCCACTTAAAAAAGCCATTCTTTTAATCACAACATAAGAGCCTAAAACTCCACTTGCTAGAGAGGCTAAAACAGAGGCTAAAAAGGTTACAAGAAATACACTCATTTTCCCTTATCTCCTAAAGGGTGATACAGCCCTAAAGTAAAATGTTTGCATAAACTTTCTTTAGAAAGGGAGGTAACTTTTTTATTTATACACAAAAAAGTCTCTAGGTAATCTATTGCTGTTTTCCAGTCATGAGTGATAACTAAGATGGTCTTTTTCCCCTTGAGGCTTTCTAAGAGTTGGAAGATTTCTTTTTTTGCAGAAAAGTCAACATTGGCAGTAGGTTCATCGAGTAAGAGGATGTCAGGATCAGCAAGTAGAGCTCTTGCCAAAAGAGCCTTTTGAAATACTCCCCCAGATAAAGAGCCTAAAAGGTGGTTTTCGTAATCTCCTAATTGCAGGATACGTAAGAGCTCTTTTGCTCTTTTCTTTATAAAGAGAGGATATCTACCAAACCATTTTGAGAGAAAAGTGGCTCCCGTTAAAATAAAATCAAAAGTAGTAATAGGAAAATCCTTATCCAAACGCAGATTTTGAGGAACATAGCCTACTTTTAAAGAGGGGGGTAAAAAAAAATCTCCTGAAGAAGGAGATAAAAGTTGGGCTATTAAACGGAGAAAAGTAGTTTTTCCTCCTCCGTTGGGACCTATAACTCCTATGAAAGAGCCTTTTTCTACCTTTAGGTTAACCTCTTCTAGGGCAGGAGGGTTATTTTCATAAGAATAAAAAACTTGATGGAAGGAAAAGGCACTCATAGTTTGCTCAAAGTTTTACTAAAATCTTCCATCATTTCTAGATAGTTTTCACTATAAGGATTGATTTCCTCTATAGGAATTTCCAGCTTTTGAGCAATGTAAAGAGCTCCCTTACTGGGGTGTTGCGGCATAGTCACTACCAAAGCGGGCTTTTCTTGTTTTAATTTGGATAAAAGGGTAATTATTTGTTTTAAAGAAAGCTCCTTTCCTTCCCATTCCAAGGAAAGCTGTAAAAAATGATAGTCGTGACAAAAATAGCCAAGAGCAGGATGGGAAGCTAAAAGCACTCTTCGAGAAATAAAAGACGTTCTCTCCCGAATTTTTTGATCCAACTTTTCTAATTTTAGTAACAGAGCTGCTAAATTTTTTTCGAAAAAGGAAGCTTTTTCCGGAAATAAGAAGGAAAGAGTTTGCGTAATTTTTTTTGCTTGTTCCGCAAAAAGTTTTGGACTCATCCATATGTGAAGATCTTCCGTATTAGGAGATGGATTTTCCGTGTCCTGAGCATAGGATAATAAAGGAAGGCCTTTTCGAAGATCTTCTAGAATGATTCTAGGGAAACGTTCCTTTAAAGAAGAAGAAAGCCTCTTTTCAAAAGGCTCCCCTATTTGAAACCAAACCACCACGGATTCTAAAGAGCGAAAAGAATCGGGAGAGGGTTCGTAAAAATGGCTATTGGCTCTAGAAGGGACTATAGAGTGAACAGAAAAAATTTCTTTTACAATTTGTCCTACCAAAAATTGGTAAGGAGGAATGCTTACTAAAATTTCCTTTCTTTCCTTTTTATGAGAGGAAGAGCAACTAAAAAAAAGAGAAATAAGAAGAAAAAAAAGCCTCATACCGAGTCGATCTTACCTAGACCTGCTCATATTTGGCAAGATTAGGAATAGTTGTGGCAGGTGAGGAAGTCAAACTCTTTTTTACGATATTTTTTCTGTTTCTTCAAAGAAGAGACATTTTTCCACTTAAGCTCTCTCAAATGAGCCTGGGTAGTGGAGGAAAATACGAAGTGGAAATAGATCTCATACTCTGAAAAAGGAGCCCCTTCTAATAGGGAAGGATCAGCAGAACGGCAAAAGGCACGCCAAGTCTCACAGTTATGTTCTCGCTCTATCTGTTGCATGAGATCTTCTAAAATAGGTCTTTGAAATAGCATATGATGACAAATTCCAGAACGGCTGGAAAAAGCCCTTTCAAAAGAGGGAAGCAGCCTTTTGGCGTGTTTGAAATAAGGGGGATAATACTCCTTTCCCCAAGCAAATAAAGGCTCTCCTGAATCTGTAATAAAGGAAGTTCGTTGTAAAAAAACCGTATCAGCGTCCAAAACCAAAACGTTGGAGGAAATCCCGGGGATGGTAAAAGCCGCATAGAGCTTTAAAAGCTGTTGGTACATCCATCCCATCCGGCTTAAAGAAAAGCGTTTCCCTTCCTGTTTCAGGTTAGAAAATTCTTCTATGAGATCTTGCTTTTGAAAAGGAAAGGAAGTCTCGTTTATCCAAATAGCCTCTTCTGTCATTTTCTCTTTAGAGATAACAAAGATATTTCTTATGTGATTGCCATTAGCACGGATTCCCCGAATACAGGAGCTCAAAATTCCCGCATCCTTAGGATGGCAAGGAATAACTACATCGATAGGCTCTGGAGAGAGAAGGTAGTGCTTGTTCGGTTCTGCAAAAACAAAACAGACAGAAAATAAGAAAAGTACAATCTTTTTCATAAGAGTTGGTAGTTTGTTCTTTTTTTTCTCTTTTTAGCAAGCCTTTTTTGTATCTTGTCAGTTAGTGAGATTTCTTCTACACTCTCCTTAGTTTTCCGGAGGGGTGTCCGAGCGGCCGAAGGAGCACGCTTGGAAAGCGTGTATACACTAATCCTGTATCGTGGGTTCGAATCCCACTCCCTCCGTAATTTTCTCTATCTATCTAAATAGAAAAAAGTTATTTGAACATTCTCCCATCCTGCAATTTTTGAGTTGCAGGATTTTGCAGGATTTTGCAGGATTGATAGAAAGAGAGTCTTATTTTATGAAAGTTGAAGAACTTCTAAAGAGACCAGAATCTAAAACATTAGAGTTCAAAAGAGACATATCTTCTCTGGGGCCTATACTAAAAACCGTTATTGCCTTTGCGAATACAGCTGGTGGGACATTAGTCATTGGTATATCTCCCAATGGAGAACTATTAGGGGTAAAAGATATTTTTCAAACAGAGGAGAAAATTGCAAATTCTATTGCAGATAACATTCGTCCACAAATTCTTCCTGATATTGAAATTTCTACTGTAAAAGGAAAGGACCTTCTAGTAATCAAGGTAGCTCACTGGAGGGCTCCTTTTTACTTAAAAAAAGAGGGTTTTCCAAATGGAGTTTATATTCGATTAGGTACAACTAGTCGACCTGCGGGCACTGAATTATTGCGAGAGCTTCAAAGATCTGTTCTTACTGCTTCATTTGACCAACAACCGGTTAACGATACGGATAAGCATGATTTAAATAGGGCTCAGATTATTAAATCTTTTGAATTGGTAGATAAAAAGATCAACGAGCAGAAATTGCGTTCCATGGGGGTGCTTGTTCCGCTGGGCCAGAAATTAGTTCCATCGATTGGAGGGCTAATTCTTTTTGGAAAAAAACAACTACGAAAAATTATGTTCCCTGAGTCCCGAGTTAGCTGTGCGCGTTTTCTAGGCAATACAAAAACAGATATACTAGATCAATACGAAGTGGAAGGCACACTTGTTGATGCAGTTGAAGAAGTACCCAAGTTTATTGCAAGAAATACCAGGCAAATGGCTGAAATCAAAGAAATCCGCCGTAAAAATATTCCTGAGTATTCTCCAATAGCAATCAGAGAAGCTCTCATCAATGCACTTGCTCATGCAGACTATTCTTTAAGTGGGTCCCATATTCAAATTGCAATTTTTGATGATCGATTAGAAATTCAAAATCCTGGGATGTTTCCTTTTGGATTTACTTTTGAGGATTTGAAATCGGGAGTAAGTCGCATTAGGAATAAAGCTATAGTAAGAGTATTTCATGAATTGCAGCTTATGGAAGAATGGGGAAGTGGCTATAAGAGAATTATCGAATCCTGTGAAAAAGGGGGATATCCAGACCCTAAATGGGAAGAATTGGGAACGAACATTAGGGTTACTTTTTATCCTTTTTCTCAGGCCTTGCTTGAGATAAAGAAAGAAAAAAAGAAGAGGGAGCTTACATTGAGAGAAAAGACGATTCTCGCTCTTTTTAAAAACAAAAAAAGTCTATCTTTTCGTGAAATTTTCAATAATATATCGCCGAAGGTGTCAGAGAGAATGCTCAGATATGATCTGGCTCAACTTAAAATAAAAGAATTCTTAAGGCCAATTGGTAGAGGTAGAGCCACTATATGGAAAAAAATCTAACATATTTAGCTGTAGGATTTTTGGAAAGGCGCCACTCAGAAAGAAGCAAGGGAATACCCTCGTTACGGAATTTTCCTTAAGATTTAAGTTCAAATAGCCCCTAAAAAATCGATTCACAAAAAATCAGTAAAAGAATAAATAAGCTAGTTTTGGACAGGTTTGTGCAAAAGAGGTGTTTAATGAAATGTCCATTTTGCGGATATCGAGAAAATAAAGTAACCGACTCTAGAAACGCAGGGGAAGTCAATGCAATACGAAGAAGAAGAGAGTGCCTTCAATGTTTGAAGCGTTTTACTACTTTTGAAACGGTAGATCTTTGTTTGCAGGTAAAAAAAAGAGATGGAACCTATGAGGATTTTGAACAGAATAAGCTTATAAAAGGGTTAGAAGCAGCCTGCAGGCATACGAAAATTAGTCACGATAGGGTGGGGGAAATTGCCTACCATATTATGAAGGACCTAATGGATAGACAGCTTAGGGAAATCTCCACGGTAGAGCTAGGGGATCTAGCTATGAAAGAGCTACAGAAAACCGATGTAATTGCCTATATTCGGTTTGCTTGTGTGTATAAACGGTTTAAAGAAGTAGATGAGCTCATGGATGCAATACAGGGCATTGTCTTAGAAGAAAATATAAAACAAGGAAGTTAGTATGGCACTTACCAAGCAAGAAATAGAGAAGTTTAAAAAAATTTTATTAGAGTCTAGAGCTCATATTTTGCACTCCATTAAAGGAACTCAAGAGGATGTAAAAGATGCGGATGAATCGAAGGGATATTCACAACACCAGGCAGACGAGGGAACAGATGACTTTGGCAAAACTATCATTTTAGAAGTGGCCAACAAAGGATACTCCGTTTTGAAGCAGATTGAAAAAGCTTTGACTAGGATAGAAGAAGGAACGTATGGAACTTGTGAGCTAACGGGTAAAGAAATTCCTAAGGCTAGGCTGGAAGCAATTCCCTATGCTACTATGACTGTAGAAGCACAACAAAAGCTAGAAAGAGGGGAATTTGAATGAGGAATAAGGGAAGGAGGGTATTTCTTTTATTTTTTTTTCTTCTTTCCTTTGATCAAGCTATTAAATTTTTCACGTTTCGTCATATTCCTTTAATGAACTGGAGTCACGTTTCCTACCCTTATGGGGGAATTGGGATTTTTCAGGACGTGGGAGGAGTCAGTTTTTCTTTGAACCAGGTTCAAAACCTAGGAGCTGCTTGGGGGCTTTTTGCTGAGTACTCGAAGCAGCTTTTTTGGCTCCGAGCTCTTTTTGTTTGTCTACTTTTCCTTTACTGGTTTTTTTCTTCCCAGCCCCTTTTCAAAAAAAGAGCCTTTTTTTTGATTTTAGTCGGGGCAAGTGGAAATGTAATGGATTTTTTCCTTTATGGACATGTAATCGATATGTTTCATTTCAACTTATGGGGATATACCTTTCCGGTCTTTAATCTAGCAGACAGCTTTATTTGCATAGGGGTGGCCTTTTTATTTTTCGCCTCTTTTCAGAAGAAAATGAAAAAACAAAAAGCTTTGTAATGCTTACCTTTCATCCTTTGCCTAATCCTATTTTTAGTGCTTCTAGGTGGAGCGAGATTTCTGTTTTATTTTCAGAACAAGATTGGGAATTCATTGTACCTTTGATAGCAAAAGCTTTTCTTTTCTCTGTAAAAAATCCCGTTTCTGAACCTTTTGAAGTTTCTAAAGAAGCTTTGCAAGAGGGATATAAAAAAGCTTTAACGTCTTTAAAAGAACACAGAGAAGACTTTTCTTCTTGGACCTCTCTTTTACCCGTTGCTGCTACCTTGGATAAGGAGGCTTTTTTTTTCGTGCGAGCCCCTTCTGGAAAAACATTAATCCAAACAAGAAAGCCTGCTGTTTTTTTAACTCCCTTTTTTTTTCATTACTCCTCTTTAGATCAAACGTTTCGTTCCAAGGTTTTAGGTAAGGAAAAAATCTTTTGGGGGATGCAGTTTTCTTTCCCTTACATCTACTTTGATCCTCTTTTGAAGGAGATAAAAAAAGTGAATCCTCAAGAAGAAAAAAATGGAGCTTTCTTCTTAGAACTTCGAAAGCAAGTTCGAGCCCTTACCAAAAAAGCTTCTTTTTCTATGGGTAAAGGGGGAGATTTTCGTAGAAGCGAAAAGGGACTGGAGGCAATTTTTCCCCACTTTCAATTAGAGAAAAAGGGAATCTATGTACATTGAGATTTTGGCCATTGGGGAAGAGATTTTACAGGGAAACGTGGTGAACACCAACGCGAGTTATTTAAGTAAAGAGCTCTCTCAGGGAGGCTATAACGTAGTAAGGCATAGAGTAATACCCGACAAACAACAAGAGATCCTTGAAGCGCTAAGGCAAATAGATAAAAAGATAGGCTGCACCATAGTAACAGGAGGTCTGGGAGCTACTCTAGATGATGTTACCAAAAAAAGTCTTTGTAAGTACTTTAAAACAAAGCAGGTTTTTGTCCCTTCTCTTCATAAGAGACTCTGTAAAAAATTCGGGGACCATTCCTTTTTAGAAGAACAAGCAAAAGTTCCTGAAAAAGCCACAATTTTAGAAAATAAACAGGGGTGCGCTCCTGGCTTTTTTTTTGAGCAAAGAAAAAGGTTTTTCTTTTTTCTTCCTGGAGTTCCTTACGAAATGAAAGAGATGTTCCTCTCCCAGGTACTTCCTTTTCTAAAGAAAAAAAGACCTATTTCAGAGAAAAAACGGCTTTTCTCCTACCACTTTTGTCTTTTAAAAGAGCAGGATATGGATCCATTTCTCCGGAAAATGAAAGAAAAAGAACCTGAGTTAGAAATAGGCATTTACCCTGACCTAAAAAAAGCACATGTCACAGTGAAAGGGCCTGATAAGAAAGAGGTGAAGTCTTTACTAAAAACCTTTGAAAAGCAGTTCACAGAAAATCTTTTTTCTAAAAAAACTCCTTTCCTAGAAGAGGCTATTCAGGAGCTTTTCCTGGAGAAAAAAAAGAGACTTGCTTTAGCGGAGTCTTGCACGGGAGGATACATAGCTTCTTGCTTAACTAGGTTTTCGGGCTCCTCCAAATACTTTGTAGGCTCTTTTGTTACCTATTCCAACTTTTTAAAACAAAAGGTATTGGGAGTAAAAAAGCAGACTTTGAAACAAGAAGGGGCTGTGAGTAAAAAGACCGTAGAAGAGATGCTACAAGGAGTTTTTGCCCTTTCTGAAGCAGAATATGGGATAGCCGTTTCAGGGGTTGCAGGACCCTCAGGAGGCTCTCGAGAAAAACCAATGGGAACCGTGTACGTAGCCTTAGGAAAAAAGGAAGAAGTTTTTTCGGAAAAAATTTTTATTCCCAAAGGAAGACAAGAAATTATCCATGCAACGAAAAATTGGGTTCTTTCCTTTCTTTGGCAATACGTAAAATATGGGAAAATACCACAGTTTATATGAAGTACACCTACGTAGATAGTGGAGAAGGAACAAGATTAGAGAAATGGGGAAACTATTTTCTTAGTAGACCTTGCACTCAAGCCATTTGGCCTAAGAATAAAGCCTGCAAGGAATGGGAAGAGTTATCTGGGACCTTTTCTAGAGAGGAAGGAGAAGGTTGGCGTTTTTTTAAAAAAGTTCCTAAAAAATGGGAAATAGAACTACAAAGGATAAAACTGTGGGCTTTTCCTACGGATTTTGGACATATGGGAATTTTTCCCGAGCATAGCTTTTTTTTTGAAAAAATTCCTTCCTTTTCTTTACAGGGAAAAAGAGTTCTACACCTTTTTGCCTATACAGGTGCTATAACTATGGCTCTAGCTAAACAAGGCGCTGAAGTGTGCCACGTAGATGCTTCTAAACCTTCCATAGAATGGGCTAAACAAAATGCTCTACTTAACCAACTAGAAAAAAAGCAAATACGATGGATTTTAGAAGACGTGGGGAAGTTTGTAAGAAGGGAGCAAAAAAGAGGTTCGAAATACGAGGCAATTGTTTTAGATCCTCCTTCTTTTGGAAGAGGAGTAAAAAAAGAGGTGTTTAAAATAGAAAGAGATCTAATGCCCCTTTTACAAGACTTACAAAAACTGTTAGTACCTAAACCTGTGTTTGTTTTACTTACATGTCACTCTTCTAACTTTACCCCTTTAGTGTTAAAACAAGCCCTTAGAACTGCTTTTTCTTTTCCTACTCTCCAAGCAGAAGAAATTGTGTTATCCTCCTCCTTTAGCCTATTGCCTTTAGGAAGTTATGCCTTAGGGAGTTTTTTATGAAAAAGATAGAAAGTATTCAAAACCCTTGGATAAAAGCAGCTGTAAAGTTAAGAGACCGAAGAGAAAGAGAGAGAAAAAAATCTTTTCTTATAGAAGGATATAGAGAAATTACCAGAGCTTTGAAAAAGAAAGTGCCCTTGCAAGCTCTTTTTTTCTGCCCAGAGTTTTTTTTAAAAGAAGGAGAAAAAAAAATAGTAGAGCAAATGCAAGGAGAAATTGCTTGTTTCCAGTGTGCAAAAAAGGCTTTTGAAAAACTCTCCTATAGAGATAGACCAGACGGGCTTTTAGCCATAGCCTCTTTTTTCCTTCCCTCTTTAGATTCTATAAAACTTTCTAAAGAACCCCTAGTAGTTGTTGCAGAAAGCGTAGAAAAACCCGGGAATTTAGGTACAATTCTTCGAAGTGCAGATGCAGCAGGAGTCGATCTCCTCATCGTCTGTGATCCCCGTACCGACGTGTACAATCCAAACGTAGTAAGGGCTAGTACGGGAACTCTTTTTACCACTCCCCTAGTGCAGGCATCCCTTACAGAAACGCTAGCTTTTTTGGCAGAAAATAAGCTAAAAGTGTGTGCTGCAACTCCTAAGGCAGAGCATATATTTACTAGCCAGAATCTACAAGGCCCTATAGCTATTGTAGTAGGTAGCGAGCAATATGGGCTTTGTGAAAAGTGGTTTGAAAGAGCCGATCTTTTAGTGAAAATTCCCATGTTTGGAGAAGCGGATTCTTTAAATGTAGCTCAAGCTACTACACTTTTTTTATATGAAGTGAGAAGGCAAAAGGATGGAAATTCTCTTTGAAGATAATCACCTTTTAGCTCTTGTAAAACCACCTCATTTAGTTACTCAAAAAACCCTCTTTTCTCAAGATAGCTTAGAAGAGAGAGGAAAGAGAAAGATCCAAGAGAAAAAAAAGAAATCAGGCAATATTTTTTTACACCCTATCCATAGATTAGATAAGGAAGTAAGCGGTATTGTGCTATTTGCGTTAACCCGTAAAGCTTTATCGAGACTTCAGGCCCAGCAAAGAGAAAGAAAGATAGAAAAAAGATATCTAGCTTGGGTAGAAGGGACTTTTCCCCAGGAAAAGGGCAAGTTAAAGCACTATCTTATAAAAAAGGAGCATAAGGCTTTTGTGGATAAGCGCGGAAAAGAGTCCGTTTTGGCCTATAGTCTTTTAAAAAAAGAAAAAGAAAAAACTCTTTTAGAGATAGAGCTTAAAACGGGAAGGTATCATCAAATTAGAGTCCAGCTATCCCACATAGGACATCCCATCGTAGGAGATAGAAAATACGGAAGTAAAACAGAAGCCTCCCAAATTGTACTACACCATTATCAGATGATCTTTTTCCATCCCACTACCCAACAAAAAGTCATTCTCTTAGATAAAAAAGGCAAAACAGCCATGGAAGGATTTTTTGGATAAGGTCTTTCTAGGCTTTACAGTAGGTCTTTAGTTCTTTTCATATTTTTTATTGCAAAAAAAAAAATCTCAGAAATAAAGTGAACCCCTTTTAATTTGTTAAACAGGAGGAAGAGTATGAAGTTAGGAATTTTAGCGTTGCTTTTGGCTTTTTCAACATGTGTCTTTGCAGAAGAGAGAATCTATCTATCTTTGGATAATTTGTCTTTTACAGAAGAAGGGATTTTTTTCAAAAAAGGTAAATGTACTCTTCAGCTGCCTTCCATTGCATATGACGAGTTTGGCTACTATCTTGCTTTAGGTCGAGAAACGGGGGTAACAATTTTAAGATGCGAGGCATGTGGATTTTATACATGGTGGGTAGAGGGGGATTGCTGTTTAGAGGAAGAATGTCCCTATTATTGTTATTGACGACTTACTTCAATTACCAGGAGCTTATTAAGGAATTCCGGATAGCTTCCCGCGGTGAGATCTGGGTGCATATAAATCACTCTTTTCTCACCGATTGTCATTCCTATGATTCCCATAGAAAATCCAGGGATTGTATCTTCCAGGCTCACTTGAATGGGGGTATCATGTGTTGAAAGTATTTCATGTAAGGTTCCCTTTTCGAGAATAGAAACTCGATAGGTAAAATCAGCTACGCCATTTGATGTAAGAGGAGAAGTTCCCCCTCCCAGATGAAGAACCTTATAGTATAGCTTATTAGGAACTACTTCAATAGAGTCATTAGAAACCTCCTTAAGCATAGCCTCTGCATCAGTTAAGTTTTTTGCCGCCTGTGCCTGTTCGGATTGGTCTAGAAGGTTCGCTAATGTTTCTTCTTTTACAGGCAAATCTTTTTTTAGTGAAGCAGCCCTGATTCCTTTGATTACCTCTTCCACATCGTAGGGAAATTCAGCCTGTTTCGTTGTTATGTTTTCCCAAAACGTGTAACCTCTATGAAATGAAATAAGATCTTTTGACTCATTCCTTTGCGAGCAGGAGCAAATAGAAAAAAAAAGAAGAAAAGTCCATTTTTTCATTCTGGCATAATCCACTGTTGAAGAGTTTTTTCTAAAAAAGATCCCGTTTGGTAGATTTCTTTTATACGCAAACGGGTTTTTTTGTAAGAGTCTTTCAAGAGTCTTTCTTCTTCCTCATCCCAAAAGACAAAACTTGGAGAGGCAATTTGTTTTAGAAAAAACTCATTTTCTAATCGAAAGAATTTTCTATGAATAACCAGTTGATTGAGAGTCTCTATGTTGTCCTTCATAGAACTTGAACCGGGCGCGCTAAACCGTCGTCTTTTAAGTAGAGGTAAAAGTAAAGCTTTTGTTGCGGGTAGTAATTTAGGAGCTATCTTTTCAAAAGAAAAGGGAGGAGCCATTTTATTGATCAAGGCTTGTATGAGATTTGTTTTACGTTCGAAATTCTGTGAATTATTTTCTCCATAGCCATAAAAAACTCCTAGGAGAGACGAGGATTTAAACGGGTTTTTGTTGCTTTCGTCCTGACAGATTTTAGTTAAAATCTCTTCAGGATTAGGGGATTCAAAAGACGAGAACTCGGACAGATTTTTAGAAATTATTTCAAGAGCCTTTTTCTTGTTTATCAAATAAAGAGTGGAGGTCTTATCGCTATTTTTTCTTTTCAGAAAGAAATAGTTTTCGGGAAAGAGTTTTTTATTGCGCAGCCAAGCCTGCCATCCCTTTTCAAGAATGAGGGATTTTGTTGTATTAAACCCTGCGGCCATTTTTAAAGAGAGGTAAGTAACAGATGAAATAGGCTTTTCACCAAAAAGGGTATATCCTATTAGTTCCCTTGTGATAAGAAACTGGAAAAACCTTTCCAGGTCTCTTTGATCAGACTTGGGAATTTGTTGCACTAAATTCGCAACGCTTGTCTGTGAATCCGCATAAGAAGATACAAAAATAAGCAATAGAAAGACTAGCTTACGCCACATCTCCAAATCCTCTATTTCTGGAAACATGCTAACTAAAAATGGAATATGATCCAAGTAGGGAGTGTGAAGTATTAGGGAAGTTAAAGATGATCATTAATGATTTTCGCTAAATTCTTCACATGTGGCTTTTTTAAAATTTCTGTGTGAGTAGTGTTTATTGTTTTGAAAATCAGATTGCCACCTATTAGAGCTTTCCAAAATTTTTTTTCCTTATGATAGTCAGAGTCGTTTTTTGAGAAAATACAAATAGCATCAATTTTGATCGGTTTTGGTTTATAGGTTCTTAATGCTTCCAAATGATAAATTATTAGTTGAATAACGCTTTCTTGTTGGCTTGTAGTAAGATTTTCATAACCAAGGATTTTTAACAATTTTTTGAACAATACTTCAGCGCAAGAAGTGTTAGCTACATTTTTCCCAGTTAGTAGTTGGATCAAGTTTTTTAAGTTCGTATTTTGGTGGGAGATAGGTAGTATCTTTCCTTGCGGATTTTTTCCTTCAATCAAGATAACTTTTTTTATTTTAATGGAGGAAGAAAGTAAATCCGAAGCCATTTGATAGGCTACAAAAGCTCCAAAGGAATATCCTAAGAGAACTAGCTGTGTTATTCCCTTCTCTTTTATTAGATTAATGTACCTTGTAGCGAGCTCATTTATATTAGTTTGATTACCCTGGTTATCGTTAGAGTTGCTATATATGCCATAGATAGGCCCATCAAATTGAATATGTTTAGCTAATTCTTGATAACATATAATCTGCCCTTCAATGGGATGTATTTGTACCAGTGCCGTTTTACCAGTGCCTTCTTTTATAAGGACCATCCCGTTATTTGACTCTTTTTTGAACCTATCTTGCTCATAGATGAACATAGCCAGATCTTTAATAGTTGGATATTCCACATACTTTTCTAGAGATATTTCCAGATGGAATTGGGTCTGAATGGCGCTTATGTAGTGGACAATACTCAGAGAGTCCAAGCTTATATCATTAAGCTGATCTGTTTCTTCAATATTCTGGTTCCCGAAGAGGTCTCTTGCAATTGTTAGTAGTTTGTGTTTGATATCATCATATTTTGGCAGGTGTAAGTTTGTTCTGGGGAGATCTTGAGCAGAAGCATCAATCCACGCCTTTTTTCTTTCAAAAGGATATGTTGGGAGAGGAATTCTATTTTTACTTTGATTTTTATGCAGGCTTGTCCAATCTACAGACTCTCCTTTTAGCCACCTTTCACAAAAGTACCGCAATTTTTTATCAGTAATGGATTTTAAAGTGGTTTTTTTCGTGGCAAGTAATTTACTTTTTAGTTCTTTAGCGGATAAAACTTGATACATTTCACATAGTTCAAGGTTCTTTCTTCCAATCTGTAAAGTAAATGCTAGGTCCCTAATAGAAACCTTTGGGTTATTTGCAATGAAATCTGATAGATTTTTCTTTATTTTCTTCATTGAAGCAGTTGTTTTAGCCGACAGTAAGATTAGTTGAGGTTTTTTTGAAGAAGGCTGAATTTTTGAACTTGGAGCGGAAAACTCTTCTAGGGAGAGATGTGAGTTAGTCCCTCCTATTCCAAAAGAACTAATAATAGCTCTTCTTGGGTGGTTTTGTTTTTTCCATGCTTGTAGAGAAGTTTTTATGCTAAAGGGAGTTTTTTCAATTCGAAGTTTTGGATTAGGCTTTTCAAAATTAATTTGTGGAGGGATCTTTTTGTAATATAACATCAGAATAACTTTTATTAACCCTGCTATTCCGGAAGATTCTAAAAGATGCCCAATATTAGCTTTTAGGGATCCTATGATAGCGGAGCCCTTACCAGAGAAAATCTTGTTTAGTGTATCTATTTCTATGGGATCTCCTAAATTAGTGCCGGTTCCGTGAGCTTCGATATAGTCAATTGTTTCTACCGGGAATCTTGCAAAGTCTAACGAAGCTTTAATAACTTCTGCTTGGCCCCGGGCTCCTGGAGCCATGTAGTTTACCTTATTCTTGCCATCATTATTGGTTGCAAATCCTTTAATTACTGCATAAACCGTATCTCTATCTTCAATAGCATCTTCTAATCTTTTTATTAGTACGACACCTCCGCCATTACCAGGAACTGTACCATCAGCTCTGATATCAAAAGGTCTACAACGCCCTGTAGGTGAATAAAGCATTCCTTCTATACAGCGATAGCCTCTGTTTTGTGGCAACATAATCGAAAAACCGCCAGCAATTGCCATATCAGTTTGGTAAGAAAGTAGATCGGTACATGCCAGACATACTGAAACTAGGGAGGATGAGCAAGCTGTATATACAGAAATACTGGGTCCTGTCAAGTTCAGCTTGTAAGAAACACGTGTAGTCAAGAAATCTGGTCTATTTCCTAAGTCCAGAATATACCCCAGCTTTTCTTTCTCATTTTTTATGTTTGGCAGTAAATTATTGATTAGATAGGAATTAGCTCCGGAAGTTCCATAAACGCCAATTCTTCCAGAGTATAAATCAGGGTTATAACCGGCTAGTTCTAGACATTGCCAACAAGCTTCTAGAAAAAATCTATGTTGCGGATCTATTCTTGCTGCTTCATATGAGGATATTTCAAAAAATTGGGCATCAAAATATTCTACGTCACCAAGCACTCCAAAGGAGGATATCCATCCCGCTTCAGAATTTTGAGAAACAGTTATAGATTCTGTTCCATTTATGAGGTTCTGCCAAAAATCGTTCACATTTTTGGCTCCGGGAAATTTTCCCGAAAATCCCACAACTGCTAAAGAAGTATTATTTTCAGGCATGGCCAATTCAATAAAAGACTTTTTAATAAAAAAATAGCAAAAACCTTTGCAAAACAAACTGTTTCATAAACTAGAAAGCCTTGCTAGTACAGCTAACATTGAGATCTTAAAATCAATCTCTCCACTTTTATTTCGATTTTTGTCAAATAAATCTGCAATCTCTGATGCAACAATTTTGCAATCCAAGACGGGTAAGGAAGTAGTGAAGGGTAGCCAAGTCATTATTTGCTCTAGGATTTCATTTTTAGTTTTCATTTGGTATGAAAATTCCTGAGTAGAGACTTCTATATTCTGAAAACCTTCTTTATTAAGAAGTTCTCTATAGTTTTGTCTTCGCATATTTTCTAAAGCAGCATTCAGCCTTATAAAATATTTACGCCATTTTTCTCTTTTCAAAACTTCATGGATTAGTTGATTCTCTGTACCGGAGGCCATTATTAGAACAATCCTGCCTCTAGGTTTCAATGCAAGACGTATTTTCTTTACCAACCCTTCATGATCTTGTATCCAGTGTAAAGCATTAAAACTAACTACAAAATCAAATATTCCTTGGTAAGTCATATTCTCAGCATTTTGGTGATAGAATTCTAGGTTGGGAATATTGGAAAACTTTTGGGAAGCAAAAGAAGTCATTTCTAAGGAGCTGTCAATGGCAATAACTTTTCCCCGGGGAACTTTTTCCGAAAGAATTTGACTGATTAACCCATCTCCAAAACCTATATCTAAAATTACCTCATTGCCTTTGAAGTTTATTCTCTCTAAATAATGGTAAGCTCTTTGTGATTGAGCTTGAGAATTAACTGAATAATGCTCTGGATACCACTTAGACATAAAAAAGTTATTATACAAAAATATATACTTCCCAGTTATACCAGAAGTATAATTAGAAAAGACAATTAAAACTAGAGAAGACCTTTTGTCATTTCAGAAAAGGAATTAAGGAGTAGTTTGATGAAGCGTTATTTGCTGCCACTCCCTAGGCTCTATCTTCCCTTATTACTAGGTTTTTTACTTGGAGATGAAGTTTGTAATAACTACATATTCCAAGTTTTTTCTCTGGAAAGTCATAATTTACAGTTAATTCTCTATGTTGCTTTTTTGTTAACACAAATCATTGCGGCACCTCTTCAAGCTGGGTTTTCTGACTTTTACTGTAGAAAAACTAGTCTTGTTGTATCCCTCTCTTTCTCTCTATTAAGCCTTGTGCTAGTAATCTTTTTTTTCAAAGTAACTGCCTCAATTTGGGTTCTTGTAGTTATATTTTTATCCAAGGGATTAATCGGGAATACATTACCGCTTTCTTTAGCTGGAGTGGCTGATGCTGAAAGAAAAGATAAGAGGCTTGCTATGGGATTGTGTACAGGAGCCATGGCTTCTGGCTATCTGGTACTAATTGTCTTAGGAAAAACACTTCCAATTCAACAACTACCTTTTCCTATCATAGCTCTTTTTCTTATCTTGATTTTCTTATGCACCATCTTTTTTGTGGATTTGAGAGATAAAGAGGGCAAACCCACAGATAGAGCTCTTCAAGGCTCTTCATTTCGACTTTTCATGAAGGAGCTGAAACTTATTTGGATAGAGATTAAGCTCATTAAAGAAGAGCTTATTCAAAAAAAAACATTGCTTGCTCTAGTTATATTTCTTTTGTGGGAGATTTCCCAATGCAGCATTCATATGTTAGACGTAGATTTGCGTTCAAAAAAATTTTCTAATTTAACAACAGCCATGGTTTTAGGGTATTTAGTTGGGCTTTTAGTTCTATGGGGAACTAAAAATAAAGAGGATGAGAGGGTTGTTAAATGGGGTTTTGCGGTTTGTATTGGGTCTGTTATTCCTATTTTTGTTACCTATCCTTTCTTGTCAGAAACTAAAGTGGTCTTACTTTCTTGTTATTTTTTATATAATCTTGGCACAGTGTTTTTAGCTCCTAGTTTATTTTCTATTTTAGCAAAAGAACGTCAGGCACATGAACAAGGTAAGATTTTTGGTCTTCTAGAATCTACGGATACTATAGCATTTTTATTAGCTTCCATTATTGATATTTTTTATTTAAAAAAAGAAATGAATTATATATTAATAACAACTTTTTCTTTTTTAGTTTTTGTTTTATCTCTTTATTTTTATAATAAGTTTACTTTTTTAAAAAGAGGCTAGAATAAACTTGTGAATGATATGGAAGATAGTGTCATTCAGGTACTTGAAAGATGTGTCAATAAAATTCCAGATGAATGTGCTATTTTGTATAAAGACTACAGTATTTCTTACAAGGAGCTCTGGGAGAAATCTAATCTAATATCATCCTATTTTGAAAAGAAAAATATTTATCGAAAAGTTATAGGGGTTGCCTTGCCAGGGGGAGCTAATCTAGTAACTTCTCTATTGGGGATTCTGAAATCAAAAAATATTTATCTACCCCTTGATATGACTCTTCCGAAAGAAAGGCTGGAGTACATGATAGAAAACTCCTCCTGTGAAATTATAATTACGTCTTCCTGCTCAGCTCCTTCTATTGATTTCAATTTAGACATAATCTTTTTTGATCAGCTAGTTGTTACCCCTACTAATAAAAATATACTATCTGGATCAGATAGAAGAAGGAAGGTAAAATCCGACGATTTGGCCTATATAATATATACCTCTGGTTCCACCGGAATTCCTAAAGGAGTCATGATAAGACATGGAGGTCTTGTCAACGCCATATTGGGCAGATTTTTATACTATCCTGGAAAGTTAAATTCTGTGTTATATGGATCTATCGGGTTTGACATGAGTTTAATGATTATTTTTCAGAGTCTTCTTTCAGGGGGAATACTTTTTATTTTAGAAGACTCAAGTCTTCTCAATCTAGATAGTTTATCTAGAGCAGTTCATCACCCTAAAATAAATACCTTGCTATGTGTCCCTTCGTTATATGAATCACTTCTAGAATATTCAAAAAAAAGCCTTCCTTTGGAAAGAGTTATCCTAGCGGGAGAGGTTTTAACAAAATCTTTGGCAAGAAAGCATAAAGTTAGGAACCCCTCAGTATCCTTATTCAATGAATACGGACCAACCGAATGTTCTATTTGTACAACTGTGGCTCGTATTTATGACATCGGAAATCCAGTAATTGATAGGATCCCTATTGGGAAGCCTATTCAAAATACAGCTGTTTACATACTAGATTCTCAATTAGAACCCGTGGCTTTGAGGCAAAAAGGGGAAATTTTTATTTCTGGGATGGGTGTTTCTCCTGGATATGTAGGTGATTCTAAAACAACAAAGAAGTGTTTTTTTAGGATATCTATGGAAAATGTTATTGAAAGAGTTTATAGAACCGGTGACTATGGACTACTTAATGAAAACTCAGAAATTGAATTTCTTGGAAGAAAAGATGATCAGGTCAAAATTAAAGGGTATCGAATAGAGATTGGTGAGATACGGGAGGCTCTTCTAGAATTTCCAGGAATAGTTCAAGTTGCTATTACCATTATCCAAGAGAAATCTAGGTATTTAGTAGCCTTTTATTCGTCAAAAAAACTTTTGAATGAAGATGCAATTAGAGGATTTTTACACAGGAAACTACCTTCTTATATGATCCCTCAGATGCTGATTAGAATTAAGAAATTTCCATTAAATGCTAATGGAAAAATTGACAAAAATGCTTTGAAAAGAAAAGCAAAAAAGGGAACTTATTTTGCCTCTTCTAAAAAACAAGACGCTATTGAGAATTTATTGATTCAAATTTGGAAAGAGGTTTTACACAAATCTTACATAGTTCTGAACGACAATTTTTTTGACGTCGGGGGTGATTCTCTCTCTATTGTGAAGGTTCAAGCTCTCATTCGGCTTAAAATGGGACAAGAAATTTCTATTACTAAACTATTTGAATATCCTACAGTTTCCAAACTTTCCAAATTTCTAAAGCAAGAAAAACAGGATCCTCAAAAAGGTGTGGTAAGGAGGCCTTCTTTTCTCAATTTTAGAAGAAGGAGTGTTTAAGTCTCACAGGTAATCGGGGAATGAGAGTATCTTAAAAAAGAAATTCTTGTCCTAGCCAGCATTTTAGTTAACAGACACCACTTATTTTACAGTTAAAGAGTTACCTCTTTTCCTTTATACCCATAGTCCACATCTTGTCCCCCACCAGGACTAGGGGAAAAAAAACCCATCTACTAATAAATTTGATAGATCTATTTTTTCTTCCTGAGAAGCCTTTTTTAAAAGGCCGCTCAGGACCCGATCGTAGACTTCCTCTTTTTGCCAATAGACAAACCACCTATGAGCTGTGGCTCGGTGAGCAAATAAAAGAGAGTTGGGGATGTCTTTCCAACGAGATCCATAAATCAAGACATAAAAAATACTATTCCAGACTTGACGTGAGTCAGTTCTAGGAGTCCCTCTTTGCAAGGGAGTCTTTCAATTCATTAAAGAAAGAATAGTTTGATATTGAGCTTCTGAAAGACCTTCAAAATTCTTAGACGTAGACACCTCCAATTGAAAAAAGGAGAGAGTCTGCCAAATTAAATATTTACTGAGATAGGTTCTAATATCAATCTCATTCTGCATATAATTTTATTTCCTCTAAATGAAATTGATTCGAAACTGCTCAATTATTCCCCGATATAGGAAAATCTGGAATCCATTCAATTTTTTCTGCTTCTATTTCAATTTTACTAACATCTGTTTTTCGATTTTTTGGAGGGAAATTCCTCCATTCAATTAGCAAAAAAACTATATGTCTTTTAATTTCAAAATCTAAAATATCTCCATCATCATATTCCATACGAAGAACACTTTCGTACCGTTTACCATCTAAAACAATTTTTTCTACGTTATAAAGATTTAATATCCCTTTAAATGTATGAGAATCTGAAATATACTCTTTATCTCGAATTTGGCTTATATCTCCAATTACAGAACTTTCCAAAGAAATAAGCAGATTGTTTTTTATATGTTGTATGTTATTCACGTAGCCATCGTGAAAATAATCAGTATATTTAGAAATATTCATTTTCACTCCTTTTACTTCTTTGGATATAAATGAGATTCTGGACTATTTCTAGGAACAGGCGCGTTATTTGTATCTAAGTACTCATCAAGCCTATTTTTGGAGTTCGGATTGAAACGGTGCCAATGTGATTCTCCTCTATGTCCTGCAGCTCCAGGTTTAGCTTTATCATGGCGGACCTTTTCCCCAGTTTTTTCATTCTCAAATGTTCTATGTCCTTTTTTACCTGCATCAGGGTGGGTAGTTTCCTTCCAGTCAGGTTTCTTTAATAAATCATCAGGATTTGCTGGAAGGTTTATTCCGCTGTCCTTTTTCATATTCGAGGAAGACCAGTTATCTAAGTCAGGCATCAAATCCCCTGAATAACAGTCTCCTGTAGAAGAATATCCTCGGTCATTAAATGTTTCCACGAGTTTATATCCACCATAAGCGACGGCTCCAGCAGCAGCAGTATATGCAATCGCAGTAATACAAGCAGATATAGTAGGTAGAGCTAGCTCTGCACCCCAAAATAAAAGAGGAATTGCAAAGGCAAATTCTCCATTATCATCCTGGTATAAACAAGGATTATTGAAGAGGTACTGATACAAATTTGAATGGTTTAAAGGTCCAATTGGATCAGGAGTTAACCAACGTCCTAATATAGGGATATAATACCGCTTTCCAAAATAGATTAGTCCTGTGTCAACATCATATCTTTTTCCTGCGTAAGCGTACGGGATCTCTGAATTGATCCCTACACCAAATGGATCACAGGTATTTTCTAGAAAGACTTTAGATGTCCTTGGATTGACTAATACCCGGATCGTTCCTTGGACATCTGCTACAGGATAATAGGGTTGGTTATCAATCTCCAATACCACTGGGGCTAAAGAACCTGAGATTTTTAATTCTTTAGGCTCTCCTTTTTCAAAAGCCCCTACTTCTTCGTCTCCAAAGTAAAGATAAGAAATATTTCCTTTTTGTATCCTTCTCCCTAGCGCATCATAAATGATCTTTTCTCCATTTACTTGAATTAGTTGATCAAATTCATCGAATAAAAAGCTCTTTTGAATAAGGCAGCCATTTTCGTTAAAAATAAGGCCTTTGACTTGGTTCAACTCATCTGTTCCAAACCAATCGCCGTTTTGGGGTTGTCGGTTATAATGCTTGTCATAGGCAAAGCTAAATTGACCCGATGAAGAGATTAACTGACCAGCTCCATCATAGGCATAAAGATGAGCCCCCTTTCTGATTAAGTTGCCGGCCTTATCATAGGCGAGTTCTTCGCTAAAGAAGGGGCTAGCCTGAGCAATGCGTCGCCCCAATCGATCATAACGATAGCAACAGCCAAAGAATCCTGTTTCAGAAAGTACATGGCCATTTAGATCAAATTGATCATAGGTATGCGTATAAAGAAGATTGCCATTAGGACTAATTCTTTTGATCTTGACTAACAATGGTCCCTCATACTCATAGAGAATGGAGCTTCGATCAGGCAAAATCCTTTGGATGGGTCGATCAAAATCATCATAAGAGGTTCTAACTATAAGTCCTGTTACCAGCTCTTCCTTAATGACGTTGTCAAAAAGATCGTATTCTCGAAAAAAGCCTGTTCCACGGATTATACGCCCTAGCGCATCATATTGAAATTCCCTCGATCCTAATCGAGTAAGGTCCCCGTTTGTTGTATATTCATAATGCACCACTGTTCCATCTGGTTTTGTTTTAGTTTGTATTTTACCACCTGGAGTATAAGCCCAAGAGGTCGTTCTTTGCCCCGATTCGGTAAGAGAAGATTTAAAGCCCTCCAGGGTGTAGGTAAAGGTAAGATGATCTTGGGAAACTAAACGAAGTGCTCTATCATATGAGAATTCCTCTAAAAGGCAGCCAGGTACTTCTTTTTTGAGAAGCAAACCATGTGCGTTGTAGATCTCAATACGCCTTGCGCCTTTGGGATCTTGGGTCGTTTTTTCAAGGGATCGATTCCCTTCTTCATAGGAGATGGTTGTTTTTGCTCCCTCGGCGTCCACTTTCTCTACCAGACGATTGTAAGGATCGTAAAAAAAACTTACGGTGTCTTGTTTGGTAATGGAAGCGATATTACCTGCTGGATCATAACTATAGGAGGTACTAAGTCGTCCATCGATTGATTTTTTCAAGACTCTGCCTAAAACATCATTTTGATAGGTGGTAAAGCGAGCCTTTTTTTCCATTTTCGATAAAAAGCCAAGAGGGTCATAGGAAAATTGGGTGACTCGATCTCCTCTCGTTTCTTTGATCTTTTGGCCGGATAAGTTATACTCGTAATGGGTAGAAGCTCCTAGGGGATCTTTTTCCTCCAGGAGATTGTAGGCACCGTAAATATAGCTTGTTTTGCGCGTCCCCACTGTTTTAGAGAGCCTTCGTTTCAGAGAATCGTAGACGTAAGATGTTTTGAGACCGTCTGGATTTATCACAGACAGCAGTGTGCGATTCGGGGCATAACAAAAAACCTCCTTTCCTCCATCTGGACGTACAATACTAAGAGGATCCCCATAGCTATTGGGTTGAGTAGTGGTTGTAGCTCCATAAGCATCTTTTCTCGTAATTTCTCTTCCAAAATCATCATAGGTAAATTCCAAAAGGATAGGATCTTCTTCTATCCAGACGGGTTTGCCGTGCACAGGATGGTACTGATAATGTGTTTCTAATCCCAAGTAGTCAGTCTTTTGGATTAATTCATCAGAAGAGTTAAAATCAAAACGAGTTATATGAGCGCCTTCTTGAAGAGTAATGAGCCTTCCTTTGCCGTCGAAGGAGCGCTGGATGATTTTATTTTGTGCAAAAGGGAGTTCTTTGATCTGTCTTCCTCTGCCATCATAGGAATAAGAGGCTATTTGACCCAGGGGATTAGTTTCCTCTAGAAGATTGCCATGACTATCATAAAGCCTGGTCGTTTGATAGGCTAGAGTATCGTCACTTCCATAATGAATCTCTTTAGTTACATGACCAAAGCGGTCATAAACAAAATGTGTTTTATGAATTAAATACCCTTTCCAGTCCTTTTCTATTTTCCACTCAGGTCTATGAAGATGTGGACCTTCTTGGTAGAGAACATAGGTTATAATTATTTGACCTACTTCTCTTTCTTCAATGAGATTGCAAGCATCGTCATACAAATACTCGGTTTTACGCAGTTGTTTTCCCTCAGACAGAGTAATCTTAGACGTGAGAAGATAGGTATCACCCAAATAAGTGTATTCAAATCCTAAGCCATCGCTATATATTTCCTTCGTTACACGATTTTTTGAAAACGCACGCTCGATGAAAAAAAGACCAAAGTCTCCTTCCCATTTTTCTGAGATAGGATTACCAGCTCGATCGCATTCATAGGTTTTCGTTAAAAGTGCATGGCCCTGGCCATTTTTAATCTCTATTTTGGAGATATGTTGTTTACTGTCGTAAGAAAAGAGCTTTTGATTATAAAGCCTCCCCTTATACCAATTTTCTATGGCAGACAGAAGGAACTGAGGACTAAATCGATAAATAGTCTGAGAATGATTTGGGTGCGTAACAGTTGTACTGCCCTTTTTATGACCAGCAATAGGTGGATCATAGGTAAAAGAAGTAGATCCAGATGGAGTCGAAAAAGTCTGTACGCGACAGGGGGATCCTTTCTGCTGCCAGTATGTACAGGAAATTGGATAGTTTTTTGTATCATAGGAAGTAAGTAGAGTTCTATTATTGTAATTGGCCCTATTTGAATAGCTTGGGTTCGAGGTGCTTGTCAAAACGGGGAATCGAAAGGTAGCTGTTTCTTTATGGTTACCTTTTTGGGACTTCCCCTTAATTTCACGAGTCTCATAAATAAACCTCGCTTCTCTCCCATCAGATCCCCTGTAATGTTGATTACCTACTCTATCGATTGTAGCATAAGTATATTTTCCACTTGCATCCGTGGAAGAAATCCGTGCCAAGTCTTGGTTGTTATAAGAATAACGAATAGCTTTTCCATTAGGTAAAAGTTCTGATTCTAAACGATACAGGTTAGCGAACTGCGCTTGATAAATTCGTTTGGTTCCATTAGGCCAAATCACTATAATTCGTGGGCCTTCTATTAAACACTCAACGTTGCGAATGTCTGCTTCCGCTGAAGGTTCCTCTTCTCTAAGATTGCTGCATCCATAACCGAATGTCTTTAGATATCCTCGATTTCTTATGATCTGGAATTCTAAAACAGTGCCGTTAGGATCTCTCATCTGAAAATAAGGGGAATTACGATTGTAACCAGCCCAAAGATGGGGGGTTACAACCCATCCCTTTGCATGAAGCTGATACAGAGCTTTTCCAAGTGCAAGCTGATCTCGCTCATCTTTGTCGTGATAACGGCCAAGAATCTGAGGGGGTATATAGGTTCTCTGCAAGGTGAGATCTTGCGCACCTTTGACATGCAAATCGAATTGAGTTAGTGAAAGTTGTCCAGAAGCCACCGAAACAAAACCATCAATCAAGAGATCAGTATTCAAAGAAGCAATTTCTTCTGGAGAAGAAGGAGTCACTTCATCGAAAGGACTAGCAAAAGCCCGCAAAGTAAAAACAAATAAGAGAAGCCAGTGCATAAAAACCCCAAAAAGAAGTTCGTGATCGTATGGAATGAATATTTTTTTATAAAGCAAAAATTAAAGAAGTATATTTATATGCTTCCTGACTTGCTAGGAGCGGGGGAGGAGGGTTTCTTTATAAAGATCTATGATTGGCACTCTTAAATTCCTTCCTCTCTATAAAATGAGAGAGTTACAGGCGAAGAATATATCTATTTAGGACTTGATTTGATTCGAATAGAGTCATTTTTGGAGGAGCTCACTGTATTGCCCTATTTGAGTCTTAACTACCAGGCAGGTTCTATGTGATTTTTGTCGTGTACAGAGAGGGAAGAAGATCACCACTGGACTAATCCGGTGCCAGACCAGTGTCCTAGAGAGGTAATGTCTAATTTTGGTTTTTTTATTTCACGCCACATTTTTAGCATGCTCCAAACACGAATATCATCCAGAAGAATCACAGGGTTTTTTTTGAAAGAAAGCGTCTCAAAAAGATCGAAAAGAGTTTTTTCGAGATAACCATCATGCGTTGCGTCTATGAAGATGAAAGAAGCATTTTCTAAATAAAAACGATGCTTTTTAAAAAGGAAAGGATCAGCAAGATTATCGATGAACTGAATAAGTCTTTGATCAGAGAAGTCTTGTTTTATAAAGACCGTTTCCTTGAAGTCATGCCAGGGGGTGATATCATAGGTAATCAGTTTTGATTTTTTGGGAAGAAACTTTTTCATGCAAAGAGAAGAAAGCCCTGTATAGGTTCCTATCTCCACGGCATATTCAGGTTGTAAAAGATCTACAAAAGCAGCTAGTAACTTGTAGTGCTCTCCTGGCCAAATATTAGGGTACAAAGGAGGAGTTTTTAAGCGGGAGGAAATATCAGAAAGGTCAAGATTTTTTGCTTTTGTTGCTGCTTGTAGAGCTAAGTCCAAAAGTGTTTCACAAGCGGGATCATCATGAGCCGAAAAAATCATCGAATACTCTGCATGGGCAGCTTTTACTGGAAAGGGTAAAAAGTCCCTAACCGTTTTTTTCTTCCAAAACATAAGCCTCCTTAGTCAACAGCTCTTCTGCTATTTGTAAAGCATTAAAAGCGGCTCCTTTTAGTAACTGGTCTCCTACAATCCACATCTCTAGAGAAGAAGGAGAGGGGTTTCTGATTCTTCCACAAAAAACCTCTTTTTTATAGTTTGCAAGGAAAGGAGTTGCAAAATGGTTTTTCTCTTTGTCTTCAAAAAAGATAAGCCCTTTCCTATTTTGTAAAAGCTTTTTTACCTCGGAAAGCTTAACCTCTTTTTGAAATTCTACATGAACAGAAAGGCTGTGGGATCTTATTACAGGAACTCGGATAGCTGTAGCAGAAATGGAAAGATCAGGGAGCTTTAAGATTTTTCTCGTCTCTTTCGTAATCTTTATCTCTTCTTCTGCATAACCACTTTCTTCTATCCTTGATTCATGGGGATACACGTTAAACGCGTAAGGGTTGGGCTTGCCTTGCAAAAATTCTTTGGTTTGGCTTAGGAGTTTTTCTACTAAAGAAGCGCCAGCCCCACTTGCTGCTTGGTAAGTAGAGAGGATTACTTTTTGCAAGAGGTATTTTTGATGTAAAGGGAAGAGAGGAAGCAAAAGAAGACTTACTATGCAATTGGGAGAAGAGACTTTTTTTGTCTCTTCTTTTAGCTCTTCTGGGTTAATTTCAGGAATGACTAGAGGAGTGCCTGGATCCATACGATGTCTGGAACTTAAATCGACAAGGTAAGTAGAGGAGGGAAAGGCGTTCCAAAGTTTTTCTGAGACTTCAGAGCCTGCACAGAGAAAAGCAAGATCTACCTTTGGTAGGGCAGAGATAGGAGAAACAGTAAACGAAGATCCCTCTAGGAAAAGAGTTTTTTCCTTAGAAGCAAACAGAAAAAGTTGGGAAGGAGAGATGTTTTTTTCTAAAAGAAGTTTTAAAAGTTCCCTGCCTACTACTCCTGTAGCACCGAAAAGAGCTATTTTTTTATCTTTCCAAAGACTTTCCACAAGTGTCCTTAATTCATGGTCCCAGTATACTCTGAATTTAAGCTAGCTGGGAGTTTTTTATGAAAAAACAAATTCTTTCTTCCGTACAAGAGGCTATTTCTGCGATCTCTTTTTTACAAGAAAAAGATTCTTTGCAATTTTTACAAACCCTTACAGAACTTTTGGAAATAACCTACAGAAAAGAGGGGAAAATTCTTATTGCGGGAAATGGAGGAAGTCTTTGCGATGCTATGCATTTTGCAGAAGAGCTGACTGGACAGTTTCGAAAAAAGAGAAAAGCGCTTCCCGCTTTGGCTTTAGCCGATCCTTCTCACCTAAGTTGTGTAGCTAATGATTTTGGCTATGACCAGGTTTTTGCCAGAGGAGTAGAGGCCTTCGGAAAAGAGGAGGATGTATTAGTTCTTCTAAGCACTAGTGGAAACTCTTTAAACCTTATAGAAGCAGTAAAAATGGCTCAGAAAAAGAAAGTAAAGACGGTAGCTTTTTTGGGCAGAACGGGAGGAAAGCTGAAGGGAATGTGTGATCTGTCGTGGATTGTAGAGGGTTTTGAGACCTCGGATAGAATCCAAGAAGTACATATGGCGGCTATTCATATTGTGATAGAAGCCTTAGAAAAGAAGCTATTTTATCCACAAGAAAGGGTTCATGAGATTTTCTCAATGGCGAAATAAAAGTTTTCTCTTATTTGAAAGGCTTCCTTTTCTACTTCGCCTTTCCTTTTTTTGGTTTTTGCTGCCTATTCATTGGATTTGGAAACTTGTTAGTTTATTTCGTAATTTCTTTTATGACAGGGGAATTTTTCGTTCCTTTTCAGTAGAAAAGCCGGTGGTTTGTGTCGGGAATTTTTTGTGTGGAGGAACGGGGAAAACGCCTTTTTTGCTATTTTTGGCAGAAGAGCTTTTAAAAAGGGGATTAAAAGTGGTTTTACTTACCAGGGGATATAGGTCTTTATTAGAAAATAGAGGAGTTCATCTTGTTTGTGAAGGAAACGGGCCTTTGTATTCTGCAAAAGAAATGGGAGATGAAGCTTACCTAATGTGTAAAAGGCTTCCCCTGCTTACCTGTTATGTAGGTAAAGATCGACTGAAAGCGGCAAAATTGGCTGAAAAAAGGGGAGATATTTTACTTCTGGAAGATGGATTACAATATAGGAAATTAAAACCGACTTTTCAGATCCTTATGCAGCCAAAGGCTTTTTGGTTTACTCAGAAGTATTGGGAGCATAGGTTTTTCCTTCCTCTGGGTAGATTAAGAGATTTTCCTTATAGGAGGAAAAAGATGGACCTTGTGGTAGGAGAAAATCAAAAAGGAGAAAAGGGCATTATCCCTTCTTATAAGATAGAAAAATTGCTGTTGTTTCCTAGAGGAGAAGAATTTTTTTTCACAGAGGGAGCTAAGGTGGCTCTTTTTTGTGCCATTTCCCAGCCTAAAAGATTGATTCAAGCAATAAAGGAGCTGAAATTGCAAGTAAAGCAAAGCTTTTTTCTAGCAGATCATGAGAGTTTTTCTGAAGATGCACTATTTCTTTTTGCCAAAAAATGTATTGCTCAAAAAATCGAAGCTTTAATTTGTACAGAAAAAGATAGCGTGAAACTTTTTTTGAAAAAGAAGTTACCCCTTCCCTTAGTTATTACAAAATTGGATATGAAACTAATCTCAGGAGAAGACAAGTGGCAGTTGTTTATTGAAAAAATTGTTTCTCGTACGAATAATTGCGGGATTAAAGGGAGGGAGTCACTATGAAAAGTTGGGTAAAAATTCTTATAGGACTCGTTTTAGGAATCATCGTAGGATTTATTTTAGGTCCCAAGGCCCAAATATTTCAGGTATTTGGGAAGGCCTTTATCAATCTCCTCACCATGCTAGTTGCTCTAATTATTTTTTCCTCTGTAGTAGTGGGAATTTGCCATATGAAGGACCCTAAGAAATTAGGGAGGGTGGGTTTTCGCACTCTATTTTTTTACTTTGTGACAACTTTGATTGCTATTTTAGTAGGGCTTTTTTTAGCCAAAATATTGGCGCCTGGCAGTGGTTTGCATCTTTCTCCCTCTTATGCAGGAGCTACTTCTTTAGTAAGGCCCACTCTAGGAGAGTTTTTTCTTTCTTTAATCCCCTCAAATCCTTTCGCAGCTTTTTCAGAAGGGAATATTTTACAGATCATTATTTTTTCCCTTTTCTTGGGAGTGGCTATTATCTTTGCAGGACCTAAGGCGGGGCCTTTTTTAAAAGTTTTAGAAGCGGTTTCAGAGACGATGCATACCCTGACACACTTTGTCATGTGTTTAGCTCCTTATGGAATCTTTGCCTTGATAGCTTCTACAGTGGGATCAGTAGGATTAAAGATTATTTTTCCTCTTCTCACTTTTTTGCTCTGTAACTACATTGGCTGTTTTTTCCAGATATTTGTAGTATTTACTTTTAGCTTGAGAGTGCTTTCTAAGGTGAGGGTTGTTCCTTTTTTCAAAGGGATGAAGGATGCCATCTTGCTTGCTTTTACAACTAGTAGTAGCTCTGCTACTTTACCTGTTTCTATGGAGTGTGTACAAAAACATTTGGGGGTTTCTCCGGATATCTCAGGTTTTGTTCTTTCCCTCGGATCGACTATCAATATGAATGGAGGAGCTATAGGGCAGGTTGTTTCAGCGGTGTTTATTTCCCAGGCCTATGGAATAGAGCTTTCTTTTTTGCAAATTTTGATTTTAATTTTTGTTTGTCTTATCTCTGCAGTGGGAGCGGCCGGAATTCCAGGGACAGGGCTTGTTATGCTTTCCTTGGTTTTAGGGGTAGTAGGACTTCCTTTAGAGGGTATTGCTTTAGTAGCTGGGGTTGATCGTTTAAGAGAGATGCTCTCTTGTGTGGTAAATATTTTAGGGGATGCTGTGGCTACCGTTTATGTTGCTAAAAAAGAGAATGAGATGGACGAAGACACTTATCATAAAGCTACTTGGATGGATTCAGATATTTAAGAGAGAGATATGGAAGAAATAACAGTTTTTTTACCCAAGCTAGGGGAAAGTATTGTTGAGGCAACTGTGGTTACTTGGTTGAAAAAAGAAGGGCAGTGGGTAGAGTTAGATGAGCCTCTTTTAGAAGTAGCAACAGATAAAGTAAACAGTGAGATCCCCTCCCCTTGTAAAGGAAAGCTAAAAAAGATTTTGGCTGAGAAGCAAGAGACAATAAAAGTAGGAGAGGCTTTAGCTATTCTTTCTGTGGAGAAAAAGCAAGGTTTTGTGGAAGAGAAAAAGATAGAACAAGCAAAGGAATATGAGAAAAACCAAGACTCCTCTTTCTATTCCCCTGCTGTTTTACATATGGCAAGAGAAAACGGGCTTTCTTTGGCAGATCTGGGAAGAATCCCCAAGAAAGGGGGAAGATTAACTAAGAGAGACTTGGAAGCTTACTTGAATCAAAAAGGAGAAAAGCTGCAAGAAGAAGGTGAATCTTTGAAAATGAGTCCTCTTCGAAAGGCTATTGCAGAGAACATGGTGCGCTCTTTTTACCAGGCGCCTCACGCTTCCTTAATCACCGAGATTGATGTTACTCTCTTATTAAAGAAGATAGAAAAAGAAAAGCAGGATTTCTTTCAAAAATATAAAGCAAAGCTTTCTGTTACTACATTTTTTGCTAGAGCTCTGTGCAAGGCGTTAAAAAAGTATCCTCATTTAAATGCTTCTTTAGAAAAAGATACTATCTTATTAAAAAAATCGGTGAATTTGGGAATTGCTGTCTCTATAGAGGGGGGGGTGATAGTTCCTGTAGTAGAAGGATGTGATGCCCTTTCTTTAGTGGAGATTGCACAGAAGATTTATGCGCTAGCTTCTTTAGCTAAAACAGGAAAAATTTCTTTAGATCAAATGCAAAAAGGGACCATTACCTTAACCAATTTTGGAATGAGTGGGACTTTGATAGGAATTCCGATTATTCATCATCCGGAAGTAGCTATTTTGGGGATGGGGGCAATTCGAAAGGTAGTCAAGGTAGGAGAGGGCGACTCTTTTTCGGTTCGCTCTATTCTACATGTAAGTCTTACTTTTGACCATAGAGTAATTGACGGGATGTATGGATGTTCTTTTTTAAAAGAGCTGCAAAAAGAGTTAGAACAAGAGAGTTTTTTAGAGGATTAATTTGAAAGATGGTGCTATGAAAGGACTCTTTCAAAAACAAAAGGAATTACTCCTCCATTTTTTTGCGCATTTAGATGCGGCACAAGCGGAAAAGGTTCTTTCGCTTTTTTTTTCCTGTAAGGGTAAATTTATTTTTTCTGGGGTAGGCAAAAGTGGTTTTATTGCTAAAAAGATAGCGGCTACTTTTCTCTCTACAGGTTCGAAAGCTTTTTTTCTTTCTCCTTTGGATGCATTTCACGGGGATCTGGGGATGATAGAAGAAGGGGATCTTTTCATATTTTTGAGTAAAAGCGGGAAAACAAAGGAGCTTTTGGACTTAATTCCTCATATTCGTTTTAAAAAAGCGCTAGTGGTTTCTTGGGTGTGTGAAGAAGGATCTGAATTAGAGAAAAACAGTGACTGTAGTGTTTTATTGCCCTGTTTTAGTGAACTTTGCTCTTATGATCTTGTGCCCACTACTTCTGCCTCTTTACAGCTTATTTTTGGGGATGTTTTAGCTATTGCCTTAATGCAGAAAAAAAGATTTCAGCTAAAGCATTATTCCTTAAATCATCCTGGAGGAACAATAGGAAAAAGGGTTTCCAAAAAAGTTAAGGATCTTATGGTAGAAGCACCTCTAGCTTTTTTAGAAGATAGTTTGCAAGATTCCCTTTCAGAATTTTCCGAGAAAAAGTGTGGATGTCTTCTAATAATAGATAAAAAAAAGTCTTTGCAAGGAATTTTTACAGATGGGGATTTACGCAGAGCATTACAGAAAGAAGGACCTTCTTTGGTCTATAAAAAATGTAAAGAGCTGATGAATCCAAGTCCTATTTCTGTGGATCCCGAAGAACTAGCTTTTTTTGCCTTAAAGAAGATGGAAAATCCTAAAAAGCCCATCATGGTTTTGCCTGTTGTAAAAGAGAAGGAAGTAATGGGGATTCTTCGGATGCACGATATTTTGCAAGAAGACTTATGCTGATATTCTAATTGAAATATGCTTCTTTCAAGGAGGAATTTGCAGTTTCAGGATCTAGTAAATGTTTTGAGCTTATTCGCAGGCCTTAAATAGAATAAGGGAAAATTACCCTGATAAAACCAGAGACACAGCTTTCTATAACAAGCTTGGTACTTTGAAGCAGTTTCCTCAGGGGAAGAGGGGGCGGTTTCTTCGAATTTCCCTAATTGGGTCGATAGCCCAAGCAAAATAAAAAACCCCTTAGAAACCTCAAAAAAACGAGAGATACTCTTAAAAACATTCAATTTTTTTTAAAAGAGTTCCCTCCTTCTAATATCCGGATTTGGCTGCAACTAATCCCTAGCTTTTGAGACTTAAAAGATTTTTGGTATTGGCAGAGCTAGGACTATAAGGCTATTTTCTTAAAATTTGGATAAGTAGGACCAAAGTTTCGAGTAAAGGCTGAGGAGATTGTGTTCAATAGTTGTATAAATCGGGAGGCATTCGATACACTCTTTTCCAAAGAAGATAAGGAAGAGGAAAGAAATGCAGGGACTTACGCTAATGCATATGGCTATGATAGGGGTTTTTTTAGTAGGCTATGCAGCAATTATTTTTGAATACCGAATCAAGGTGAATAAGACGGCAGCAGCTCTTTTGATGGCAGCTATTAGCTGGGGTTTACTTTTTGTGTACTCAGGGGAAAAAATAGCAGATAGCATAGGGAGCTTAGCAGATCATGTTTCGAATGTAAGCCAAATTATCTTCTTTTTACTGGGTGCAATGACTTTGGTGGAACTGATTGATTCTCATAGAGGATTTAAAATTATTACAGATAATATCAATACTCGTTCTAAAAAGAAAATGCTTTGGCTAATTGCAATAATTAGTTTTTTTCTCTCTTCGCTCCTGGATAATCTAACGACCACGATTGTGATGATTTCTCTTCTTCGAAAGTTAGTGGATTCACAAGAGGATAGAATTCTTTTAGGTTCTGTAGTAGTGATAGCTGCTAATGCAGGAGGCGCCTGGACTCCTATAGGGGATGTAACTACTACGATGCTTTGGATAGGGGGGCAAGTAACTACTATTCCCTTGGTTCGCTCTTTATTTTTCCCCAGTTTGTTTTCTTTGGTGATATCTCTATTTTTTCTAGGATTTAAAATGCGGGGGAACTATCCGAGCTTGTTACAGGAAGAAGTAAAAGCGGAAGTAGAACCGGGAGCTCGTTTTGTCTTTTTTTTGGGATTAGCGGCGTTAATAGGGGTTCCTATTTTCAAGGCAAGTATAGGGCTTCCTCCATTTATGGGAATGTTAGTGGGAGTAGGGGTTTTGTGGCTTGTCACAGACATGTTGCATCATTCTCATGAAGATAGGTCTCATTTAAGGATTCCGCATGTTCTTACAAAAATTGATACCTCAGGTGTATTGTTCTTTCTGGGAATTTTACTCAGTATTAACGCATTGGAAACAGCAGGTCTTTTAGAGGGCTTAGCCATTTTTTTAGGAAGGCATATTGAAAACCTTGCTTTAATAGCAACTTCTATAGGAATTGTTTCTTCTGTAGTAGATAATGTTCCTTTAGTAGCTGCTACTATGGGGATGTATGATTTGCATAGCTTTCCCGTAAACTCTGCTTTTTGGCAGATGGTGGCCTATTGCGCTGGTACCGGAGGGAGTATTTTAATTATTGGCTCCGCTGCAGGTGTGGCTCTAATGGGAATGGAGAAGGTAGACTTCATGTGGTATTTTAAAAGGATTAGTTTGAAAGCCCTGAGCGGATATTTAGCCGGGATGGTTCTTTACTTGGCTTTACAGATGTGGCTGTAAGGAGATTCTCTCAATAGAAAAGGTCTTGTTTGGCTAGTACCACTTTAAAACAAGTTTCTGAAGATTTATAGAATAAAAAAAGAGAGAGCGCTTAGGCTCTCTCTCGATTTTTCTTGAACTTATGTCAAACAGACTTAGAAGTCAAACTGAAGTCGGATAGATACTCCGTTCAAACTCAAGTCTCCTCTAGAGACCACATCCGAGATGAAAGTGGGACTTCCTCCTTGGGTGATTCTCATCCAGTTTTGGTCAAACCAGTGATGAAATTCATACATTGCCTGCATGGAGAAGTAATGACGGTTATTATTAAAAAAGATTCCCCAAGCAACTCCTGCTTGCATTTCCATGTTCATAACATTTCGGTAAAAATCATCTATGTAATCATACCCGTTAGTTCCTGGGGCATGTTGTGTGATGTCAAATTTTCCGAAAAGGCTAGAAAAAGAAAGGTTGGCCAGTAAGCGAAAATTAGCGCCCATGAGCCATTCAGACCGAATACCACTTCTCAAACCCACTCCCCAGAAATCATTCTTTGCTGTGGTTTTTGTATCAAGGTCTCCTCCAAAGCTTCCGCTGTATCTAGCGATATAATCTTGGTCAATCCAAGCAGCTCTAAGACCAAAATGAGGATTCAATATCATATGACGACTTACATGATAGGGTTTCCCCATCAATATGTCGAAGACATTCATAGAAAAATGCCATCTAGAAGAGGCTCTATCATGGTTAGCCGCGGGTACCCCAGACTGGGTAATTTTCCAAAGAGGGATTAACCCAGAACCAGTTTCTGTATGAACCGAATTTTCCTCACTTAACTTAAACCAGAACCAGTTCATCTCGGTATTCCAGGCGTCATGATTCATATAACAACCGATACCTAAGCGGAATCCAAAATCCCAGCTCCAGGAGCGGTGAGAAGTAGAATATCCATGAACATTTCCTGTATTAATAGGGGCACTTCCCGGAGTGCTGTCAGTGATAGCATAATCCAGGCCATCTTCTTGCGGTTGCATAGCCAAGAAATCACCTCTGAAATAAAAATCCATAGGACAAGAGAGGCTCATATCCTTTGGAAAAGAGAAAGCGAAAGGTCCTGGCTTAGGATCTTCACAGCATACATCTTTAGAAGGTTTGGGATCACAAGGCCCCTTAGGTATAGCGTAGGCTGTATTGGACAAAAGCAAAGCTAGACCTGTTGTGGTAAGAGCCTTTTTAAAAGACCGTTTTATTTGCATATATTTCTCCATTTTTCTTTAGTAAGAGATTTTTTTTGAAGTTCTCTCATTCTTTTGCCACCTTATTTTTCAGATAAAGGAGCGCATTTAGATGTTAAACGCATACATTTGTAGACAATAAATTTTTCTCTTTAATAAGCGCAATAAAAATTTTACTAATGGAGACTTTTCCTCTGTTTCTGGAAGGGAAAAGAAGTGCTCTTTTTAAGGAAAAAAAAGAAAATCCTTCTTGTTTTGCGAGGAGAAAAAATCTTTTCAGAGAGTTTTATGGAAATTGTGTTGTTGTAAAATTGGGGCTTTAGATATATTGAACGACATCACTTTAGCAAAGAAGAGTTAAAAGTGAAGAAGGTAACCTAAGAGTGCCTAACCCTGAAAAGGGGGAAATATCTTGATAGTGAGAAAAGAGTGCCATAAAAGTAAAAGCTTTGTGTGAGATACCTGTTTTATAGCAGGTTCCATAAATTCAAAAATTTTTCAAATTTTCTGTTGAGAATTTGATCCTGGTTCAGATTGAATGCTGACGGCGTGGATGAGGCATGCAAGTCGTACGAAACAAGTTTTCGGATTTGTTTAGTGGCGGAAGGGTTAGTAATACATGAATAATCTACCCTCTATTTGGGGATAACGACTGGAAACGGTCGCTAATACCGAATGTTGTGATACAAGGCATCTTGTAATCATGAAAGGTGGGGACTTTGAAAGGAGTCTATCGATAGAGGAAGGGTTCATGGGATATCAGCTTGTTGGTGTGGTAATGGCGCACCAAGGCTAAGACGTCTAGGCGGATTGAGAGATTGACCGCCAACACTGGGACTGAGACACTGCCCAGACTCCTACGGGAGGCTGCAGTCGAGAATCTTTCGCAATGGGCGAAAGCCTGACGAAGCGACGCCGTGTGAATGAAGAAGGCCTTCGGGTTGTAAAGTTCTTTCGCCTGGGAACAAGAGAGGCGTATTAATACTACGCTAATTTGAGGGTACTAGGTAAAGAAGCACCGGCTAACTCCGTGCCAGCAGCTGCGGTAATACGGAGGGTGCAAGCATTAATCGGATTTATTGGGCGTAAAGGGCGCGTAGGTGGCTTGTCAAGTCAGATGTGAAATTCCGGGGCTCAACCTCGGAGCTGCATTTGAAACTGGCAAACTAGAGGGTAGGCGGAGAAAACGGAATTCCGCATGTAGCGGTGAAATGCGTAGATATGCGGAAGAACACCGGTGGCGAAGGCGGTTTTCTAGCTTATACCTGACGCTGAGGCGCGAAAGCGTGGGGAGCAAACAGGATTAGATACCCTGGTAGTCCACGCTGTAAACGATGTATACTAGATGTAGTTGGATTCAACCCTGACTGTATCGAAGCTAACGCGATAAGTATACCGCCTGAGGAGTACGCTCGCAAGGGTGAAACTCAAAAGAATTGACGGGGACCCGCACAAGCAGTGGAGCATGTGGTTTAATTCGATGCAACGCGAAGAACCTTACCCAGGCTCGAAATGTAAGAGAAGGTCTCCTGAAAGGGAGAGTCCCGTAAGGGCTCTTATATAGGTGCTGCATGGCTGTCGTCAGCTCGTGCCGTGAGGTGTTGGGTTAAGTCCCGCAACGAGCGCAACCCTTATTGCTAGTTACCAGCGATCCGGTCGGGGACTCTAGCAAGACTGCCCAGGTTAACTGGGAGGAAGGTGAGGATGACGTCAAGTCCGCATGGCCTTTATGTCTGGGGCTACACACGTGCTACAATGGTCGGTACAGAAGGCGGCGAAGCCGTGAGGTGGAGCAAATCCTAGAAAGCCGATCTCAGTTCGGATTGAAGTCTGCAACTCGACTTCATGAAGTTGGAATTGCTAGTAATGGCGTGTCAGCAATAGCGCCGTGAATACGTTCCCGGGTCTTGTACACACCGCCCGTCACATCATGGGAGTTGGTTTTACCCTAAATCACTGACTTAACCGCAAGGGAAGAGGTGCCTAAGGTGAGGCTGATGACTGGGATGAAGTCGTAACAAGGTAGCCCTATCGGAAGGTGGGGCTGGATCACCTCCTTTTTAAGGACAAAGAGAGCAATTTTGCTTTTCTTATTGGTTGGAACAAGTTTTTGCAATTTATGGCCTCTTTTCTCATTATCTGGATAGAAATATCTTCATAGTAAAAAGAGCATATAAAATTACTACTACAAAAAGCCGATGTTTGAAGGCTTATGTTGTGTATAAATTTTTGAGTCAAGATATTAAGGGCTGTTGGTGGATGCCTTGGTATTGACAGGCGATGAAGGACGCGTTTACCTGCGAAAAGTTTCGGGGAGCTGGAAAGAAGCTGTGATCCGGAAGTATCCGAATGGGGGAACCCAGCAAGGAGATCCCTTGTTATCTAGATCTGAATTCATAGGGTCTAGAAGCGAGACCTGCTGAAGTGAGACATCTCAGTAAGCAGAGGAAAAGAAATCAAAGAGATTCTCTAAGTAGCGGCGAGCGAAAGGGGAATAGCCCAAACCAGAGAACTTGTTCTTTGGGGTTGTAGGACAGATAGAATCTTTCTGGATTTTAGTAGAATCTTTTGGAAAGAAGAACGATACAGGGTGATAGTCCCGTATACGAAAAGAGAAAGAAAGAGATCTGTATCCTGAGTAAGGCCAGACACGTGAAACCTGGTCTGAATCTGGGGAGACCACTCTCCAAGGCTAAATACTAGTCAATAACCGATAGTGAACCAGTACCGTGAGGGAAAGGTGAAAAGAACCCCGAGAAGGGGAGTGAAATAGAACCTGAAACCAGCAGCTTACAAACGGTCAGAGGCCTATACTCTTTTTAAGAGAATGGCTGATGGCGTGCCTTTTGCATGATGAGCCAGCGAGTCATGTTATACGGCAAGGTTAAGGAGTAGACGCTCTGGAGCCGTAGCGAAAGCGAGTGTGAATAGCGCGTTGAGTCGTATGACATGGGCACGAAACCAAGTGATCTATCCATGGTCAGGTTGAAGCTGGGGTAAAACCCAGTGGAGGACCGAACCAGTATCTGTTGAAATAGATTTGGATGAACTGTGGATAGGGGTGAAAGGCCAATCAAACTTGGTGATATCTTGTTCTCTCCGAAATAACTTTAGGGTTAGCCTTAGATGGATTTTTCTAGGGGTAGAGCACTGGATCTTTGAGGGGGCTTACCGGCCTACCAAAGGGAACCAAACTCCGAATACTAGAAAGAAGATCTAGGAGATAGACAGTGGGGGATAAGCTTCATTGTCGAGAGGGGAACAGCCCAGATCGTCGATTAAGGTCCTTAATTCTATGTTCAGTGAGTAAGGAGGTGAAGTTTCTCAGACAATTGGGATGTTGGCTTTGAGGCAGCCATCATTTAAAGAGTGCGTAACAGCTCACCAATCAAGAGACTTTGCGCCGAAAATATTTGGGGCTAAACATAGAACCGAAATCACGGGCGTATACTTTGTATACGCGGTAGGAGAGCGTAGTAAGGGCGTTGAAGGCGTACTGAAAGGAGCGCTGGAGCGCTTACTAGTGAAGATGCATGGCATAAGTAAACGATAAAGGAGGTGAAAATCCTCCTCGCCGAAAGCCTAAGGTTTCCAGGGTAAAGCTCGTCTTCCCTGGGTTAGCCGGCCCCTAAGACGAGGCCGAAAGGCGTAGTCGATGGGAAACAGGTTAAATATTCCTGTGCCGCTATTAGGTTATGCGATGGGATGACGGAGTAAGTTAAGCGTGCGGACTGTTGGATATGTCCGTTTTGTTATGAGGTGGTTGAGAAGGAAAATCCTCTCAAGGAAAGCCAGGTAACAAACAAGGGGAGCACTTGATGTGAACCGATGGCGTGGCGCGATGCTTCCAAGAAATAGTCTCTAAGCGATCTAAAGCGACCGTACCAAAACCGACACAGGTGGGCGGGAAGAATATTCTAAGGCGCGCGAGAGAACTCTCGTTAAGGAACTCGGCAAATTATCCTCGTAACTTCGGGAGAAGAGGAGCCTATTTTGGTGAAGAAGTTTCCTTCTGAGCTGAGGTAGGCCGCAGAGAAATGGCCCAGGCGACTGTTTAACAAAAACACAGCACCATGCAAAGTCGTTAAGACGAGGTATATGGTGTGAAGCCTGCCCAATGCCAAAAGGTCAAAGGGAGATGTCAGCTTTTAGCGAAGCATTGAACTTAAGCCCTGGTGAATGGCGGCCGTAACTATAACGGTTAACAATCTAAAATTAGTCGCATTTAGAGGCCGTTGTAAAATCTGGCTATATGCTGGGACGTCTGAGTATGTCATAATACCGAGAAGGTAACAATTTATGAACGCAGATAATCAGCAGGAAAGATTTTTGATTACATTTAGATTAGTCTTATCATAAAGGCTAGTTCTAGATGGAGTAGTCAAAAAAATCCTCAGAGGCCATACGCCAGAATCTGTCTTAAGGCAGATATGATATGGTCCGATCTACATAGCGATATGTAGCCTTTATAAAGGGCAAGAATTTTACATTCTTGTAACACAATGCCTAAGGTAGCGAAATTCCTTGTCGGGTAAGTTCCGACCTGCACGAATGGCCTAACGATCTGGGCGCTGTCTCAACGAGAGACTCGGTGAAATTGTAGTAGCAGTGAAGATGCTGTTTACCCGCGACAAGACGGAAAGACCCCGTGAACCTTTACTGTACTCTGATATGGGCTTTTGATGAACTATGTGTAGGATAACCGGGAGGCTGTGAACAGGGCGCGCTAGCGTTCTGGGAGCCATCCTTGAAATACCGGTCTTAGTTTATTAAGAATCTAACATTACTCCTTGAATCAGGAGGATGGACAGTGTCAGACGGGCAGTTTTACTGGGGCGGTATCCTCCTAAAGAGTAACGGAGGAGTCCAAAGCTTGCCTCATTGTGGTTGGCAATCACAAGTAGAGCGTAAAAGTATAAGGCAAGTTGACTGCGAGACCCACAAGTCAAGCAGGTACGAAAGTAGGGTTTAGTGACCCGGCGGTTGAAAGTGGAATCGCCGTCGCTCAACGGATAAAAGGTACTCCGGGGATAACAGGCTTATCGCCACCAAGAGTTCATATCGACGTGGCGGTTTGGCACCTCGATGTCGACTCATCGCATCCTGGGGCTGTAGAGGGTCCCAAGGGTTTGGCTGTTCGCCAATTAAAGCGGTACGCGAGTTGGGTTCAAAACGTCGTGAGACAGTTTGGCTCCTATCTGTCGTGGGCGCAGGATATTTGAGAAGAGCTTCTTCTAGTACGAGAGGACCGAAGAGGACGAACCAATGGTGTGCCGGTTGTACTACCAAGTGCATAGCCGGGTAGCTACGTTCGGAAAGGATAAGCGTTGAAAGCATCTAAACGCCAAGCCTCCTTCAAGATGAAATATCCCAATCAGACCCCCTGAAGACGACAGGGTTGATAGGTCGGGTGTGTAAGCAGGGCAACCTGTTTAGCTAACCGATACTAATCGGTCGATCGGCTTGACTTTTCTTTTTTTAAGAAACAACATAAGTTTTTCAAGCATCGACTTTTTGCAGTAGTTTATAGCTCTTTTTACGATTTTTTCTGGTGGTTATAGGAAAGGGGAAACACCTGATCCCATCCCGAACTCAGAAGTTAAGTCCTTTTACGCCGATGGTACTATGCACAAGAGTATGGAAGAGTAGGTTGCTGCCAGATTTTTTTTCGCCCAACAGAGTTTTCTGTTGGGCTTTTTTTATTCATATAAATTTTTCTAAATTTTTTTATCGTTTCAAATTTTGTCTAAAGATAGGAAAATCTTTTTTTGAAGAGGAGATTTTCACAGAGCTTGCCTAAAGAAATTTTTTTTATTATACATAATTTTTAATGAGGCCTTTTTGTAGAACTTGCTTATTTCTTTTTTTCTCTTTTTCTGTTTTTGCTGTAGATCTTACGGTGAATGTAGCCGGGGATGCCAATGTCGGTACGGAGGGAAGTTTCACAGTGGGTACTCTTTCTGGTGATTTAAGAGGGTGTCTTAATTATATCAATACGGTAACTACCTCTTCTGCCGATTCTTTTGACATTACTTTTGCTCTCACTTCGGGAAATGAAACGATTACTTTGGCTGCTATTCTTCCTGCTTTAGGACTTGCTCAGGCAAACACGATCACAGTAAATGGAGACAATAGTTCAGGTAGTGGTACGCAGATCACTTTGAGTGGAGGAAGTTCTTTTCCGGGATTTTTTGTAAGGCAAGGTACAGTAACGTTAAGTAATTTAACCCTAAGTAATTTGTTATCCCAGGGAGGAACAGGAGGATTTGGAGCAGGGGGAGGAGCGATAGGAGCAGGAGGTGCTGTTTTTAATGATGAGGGAGCCGTTACTTTGAGCGATATTACTTTTAGTAGTTGCTCTGCTGTGGGAGGACAAGGGGGGACTAGCGATGGAGCCGGAGTAGGGGGCGGCGGTGGAATGTTCCAAGGAACTGGAGGTAGTAGAGGAGTTTCCAATAATCTCACTGGAGGAGGAGGGGGAGGAGGTATAGGGAGTATAGGAGGAGCAGGAGGTGCTGGAAATGGAGCAAGACCTGGCGGCGGTGGCGGCGGCGGCGGATACGGAGGCAGAGGAGGAAACGGTGGTGTAGCAGATGCGACTAATCAGGGAGCAGGAGGAGGAGGAGGAGGCGTTTTCTCTCAAGGAGGAAATGGAGGAACCGGAGGAGGAAATGGAGGAACCGGTCAAGCTGCGAGCTCCATTGATGGGTTACGTATAGGTGGAGCAGGCGGAGGGGGAGGCTCTACTGGAGGAACTGGGGGCACTGCTTCCGGTGGTAGTGGTTGTACCTCTGACGGAGGATCAGGAGGGGGGGGCGGATCAGGAAGTGGATCTCCTGTTTGTGCAAATGGTTCTGGGAACACAGGAGGAGCCGGAGGAATTTATGGAGGAGGGGGAGGAGCCGGCGCTGATGCAGAATCTGTAGGAGGAGCAGGAGGGGTCGGAGGAGGAGGAGCAGGAAGTTTAACGATTACTGGAGCCTCTGTAGGAGGAGCAGGAGGATATGGCGGTGGTGGTGGCGGCTGTGGTGGTGCTGCAGGATTTGGAGGAGGCGGTGGTGGTGCATTTAGAGCGGCTGCTCTAAATGGAGGAAATGGGGGATTTGGAGGAGGAGGAGGAGGGGGCTGCGGCGTTAGTGGCTTAGAAAGAGAAGGGGGAGATGGAGGATTTGGTGCAGGCAGTGGAGGAGGAGGGACTACCACAGGAAGTCCTGGAATAGGCGGTGGTACAGGAGAAACCTCTACTTCTACTCCCGGAGGAGGAGGGGGGGCAGGACTCGGTGGTGCGGTTTTTAGTAGAGCAGGTTCGATAACATTTCAGGGAGGGATCACCACTAGCTCTAATTCGGTTACAGCAGGAGCGGCGGGTTCCGGTAGTAGCTCAGCTGAACCGGGGGCTGCTGCTTCAACAGACTTTTTTGGTGTATCTAATGTAAGTTTTGGAGGTACTTCTTTAACGTTTGCTCCAGCTGTTTCTACAACGAGCACATTTAATGGGACTATCGGAGACTCTAGCAGCACTACTTTACCAGATGTGGGAACGTATGAGCCAGGAGCGGGAGCGGGTCTTAATTTATTACATAATGGGGCAGGGACTACTACTTTAGTAGGAACAAATACTTATGCAGGAACTACTACGGTTTCAGCGGGAGTGCTTTCTGTAACGGGGGATATTTCTAATAGCAGTAGTCTGACGGTAAATTCTGGAGGAACGATTAGTACTAGTTTATTAAGTAAAGTTCCCTCTAGCATTACGGTGAATTCGGGGGGGATTTTCGAGCTGAATATATCTTCAGATTTAGAGATCACCACGGATTTTTTAGCGGGAGAAGCCGGAATTTTGCAAAAGGCGGGAAGCGCTAATCTAACGGTTTCTACGAATGCGGGTACTTACACAGGAGGAACTAACTTAACTGCAGGAACCATTACAGCAGAAATTAATGAGGCCTTGGGAAGCGGAAGCATCAATATAACAGATGGAGCAACTCTTGCCTTAGATTCAGCCATTAGTTTATCAAATGATGTAGCTATATTACCTTCTGCTACAGCTACTGTATCTGTGACTGCAGGAACAGGGACTTTATCGGGGGTTATTTCAGGATCAGGGGGGATATTAGAGAAAACGGGTTCGGCAACGCTGGCTTTAAGCGGAAATAGCACGTATACCGGAGGAACTAATTTAACTGCAGGAACCATTTCAGTAGGTACGGATGCAGATGCTTTAGGTACAGGTACGCTGAGCATGAGTGATGGGACGACTTTTTTTATAGAAGATGCTTTGACTATTGCCAATGACATTAACCTTACAGGAACAAATTCTTTTGACTCAGGTGCCTCAGTAGATTATGTCCTTTCTGGAGTGGTTAGTGGAACAGGTACTTTTACCAAATTAGGAGTAAGAAGTGTTACTTTTACTAATGCCTCAAATGATTTTTCTGGGGGGATTACTTTTTCTAATGGAAATATTGGTGTTTCTGCAAGTGGCGGTTTAGGAACAGGGACCATTTCTTTTGTAGGAGGATTAACTCTGAATATAGGAAATGGGGTTACTTTGAGTAATAACCTTGTAGGAACCAGCGGAACTAGAAATGTGCTTGTTGATGGATTAGCGACCACGGCAACTATGAATGGTCAGTTTGTCTCTGGGACTTTTTTCAAGACAGGAAGCGGAACTTTGATCTATGATGGAGATGGATCTAGTTCTAGCGCTATTGTTTTCGTATCTCAAGGGCAATTTAATCTAACAGGAGATTTACCTTCGGCAACGCTAAATTTGACAGCTTCTGGGGTTCCTTTTAACGTAACAGGAGCAGGTGAGCACCAACTCCAATCACTGCAAGGAACCGGAGGTGTTTTAATTGACTCAGGATCGACCCTTACTTTTGTAACCGCATTTAGTACTTATGCGGGACCTACTTCAGGTAGTGGAAATATAAGAATAGCCAGTGGAGCAATTACGTTTAATGCAACAGGAGCCCACACAGGAACTACTACAGTAGAAGGAACTCTCACTTTAGGAAGTAGTGTGGATTTTACTAGCTCCGCTTTTACAGTTGGCTCAGGAGGCACTCTTACCAAGGGAAGTGGCTCAAGTAGCATAGGAAGTCTTGCAGGAGAGGGAAGCGTAAGTTTAGGTGCTTCCACAAGTCTTACAGCAGGCAGCAATAACACTACAACTACCTTTTCGGGAACTTTTTCTGGTTCTGGTACTTTTACCAAAGCAGGGAGTGGGACTCTTACGCTTTCTGGTGTAAGTAGCGGCTTTAGTGGGGGAATTACTCTTTCTGCAGGGGCTATTACGGCAGGAGATAATGAGGCTTTAGGCACAGGTGCCTTTGCTATGTCTGATTCTACTACTTTAAGTTTCACTCCTTCTCTTACTATAGCCAACGAGGTTAATTTTTCCGGTAGTAATACGCTTAGTATTAGTTCGGGTAGTTCGACTCTTTCTGGGGTTTTGGCTGGAACAGGAGCCCTATCTAAAACGGGAGGAGGTACGCTTATCTTCTCTGGGGTTTCTAATACATACTCTGGTACAACCAGTATTGCGGCGGGTTCTTTGGCTTTAGCCTCCGGTAGCAATCTTGTAAGCTCTGCTATTACAGTAGAAGCTTCCGCAACGCTAGAAAAACAGTTAGGGACAGGAACAAGTACTATAGGAAGTCTTGCAGCCTCTTCGAGTTTAGCAACCGTTTCTCTAGCCAGTTCTACCACTCTTTCCATAGGAGATGATGATACTTCCACGGAATTTGCAGGGGGGGTTACAGGTGCAGGAGTTGTAGAGAAAATAGGAACAGGAACCCTGACCTTATCGGGAAGTAACGATTATACAGGAGGAACTACTTTAACAAGTGGGACTATTTCGGCAGGTAGTAGTAGCGCTTTAGGTGCTTCTTCTGGATCTCTTTCTATGGCAAGTGGAACAACTCTTGCTATGAGTTCAGGAGTAAGTCTTGCAAACGGAATCACACTAACAGGAACAGATACAGTAGCGGTGGCAAGTGGTACAGCAACTTTAACAGGAATTATTACTAGTACAGGAAGTTTAGTAAAGACGGGAGCAGGAGTTCTTTCTTTAACAGGAAGCAATGATTACTCAGGGGGGACGACTCTCTCTGCTGGTACCATCTCTGCGGGTAGCAATAGCGCTTTGGGAGCTTCTTCTGGGTCTCTTTCTATGGCAGATGCAACTACATTAACCTTAGTTTCAGGAGTGAGCTTACCCAATCCTATTTCAGTAGGCGGTGGAAATGAGGGGTCTTTGAATGTTTCTTCAGGAACTGCTACCTTAACAGGTACTATTTCAGGGGCAGGGGGAGTTGCTAAGACAGGTTCTGGAACCTTGACGATAAGCTCCAATATTACCACGGCCACTCTTGCAGTAAGCGCGGGAACTTTACTCTATAACGGAACCAGTACTTCGGCTACTTCTGTCGCCTCTTCTGCTACTTTAGGAGGAAATGGTACATTGAATTCGGTTTCCAATGCAGGGACGATTAGTCCTGGGAATTCTATAGATACTTTAACGGCCGATACCTTTACTTTTTTGGATAACTCGAATCTTGAAATAGAGATCAATGAGACAGAATCAGATAAGATTGTAGCAACTACAAGTGTTACTATTGGAGACAATGTCAGCGTTACTGTTCTACCATTAGCGAATATGTATCCTTCTTTTGCTAGGTACACAATCGTAGAGTCTCCTTCTATAGTCGGGGATTTTGATTTGATTATAGAAAATTTTGGCTCTTTTAGCTTTTCCTTTGATACTTCTATAGCAGGGCAGATAGATTTAATTTTGCAAAGAGATGATCTTCAGGGTGTGGTTCAAGGGGGGAATCCAGGGCAAGTAGCCATAGCTTTAGACTTACTTCCCCTCTCCGATGCTGATGTGACGGAAGTGCGTACTGTTTTACAAGCATCAAACTCTACTATTTTGAGAAGGCAGCTGGATGAAATGCAACCTTCTCGATTTCATGCGTTATACCTAGCCCAGCAAGAGCTGGGGTTTTATCTTTTATCCTCGGTAAAAAATGTCCGATGTGAAAGGGAACTCTTTTGCAAAAGGGGGGTAAAAGTAGGTTTTTGGCAACAAGGTTTTTATGCCTTTTCTGATCAGAGGAATCTAAATAAGAAAACCACTTTAGATGGAAATAATGGATTTAGGACAGAAAAAGGAGGCATTTTAGTAGGACTGGATGTCTTTCAGGAAGAAAGAGCAAAAGTAGGAGTTTTTGCAGGAGGCTCTAGGGCTCGTGTAAGGATGGATGCTTTTTCAGAAAGGGGAAAAGCAGAAAGTGGATATGCAGGAATTCATGCTTACAGAAGGTGGGATTTTCTAAGAGCAAACTTAACGGGTTTTGCAGCGCATAACCGTTACAAAACAAGAAGGAATATTCATCTAGAAAGCTCTTTTGGCATGATAGATAGAAAAGCAAAAGGTTCTTTTGATGGATGGCAGTTTGGAGGGCAAAATAGGTGGGAAATTATTGGACAAAAACAAATATCGGGGATTCTTTCTTATGCCTCTTTGGGCTATCAATATAGCTGCCAACGACGATACAAAGAAAGAGGAGCAAACAGCTTAAATCTACAGGTAGGGAATAAACAAGCGCAGATGACCTTCATAGAAGGAGGAATAGGCTTTTTTTATAATAAAAAACCTATTTGTACAGAGATTTTTCTAGGAATGGTGAGAGAACAAAGGTGGGGAGGAAAAGATACAAAGGTAAATTTTGCCATTAGCGATTATACCTTTTTAGTAAAAGGAATGAATCCGAGCAGAAGCTATCTGCACATAGAGGGGAAATGGGGAAGGTCTGCTCAAAAAAAAGAACCAGGGTTCTTCATAAAATATGAAGCAAAAGCGGGAACACAAATCCGAGAGCATTTAGCAAGTGCTTCTTTGGAATGGGAGTTTTAAAAGCGGAGCTCTCCAGATACGGTAACTCCATTTTGATTGAGAAAACGAGCTTCTACATCAATGGTCATAGTCTGAGAAGAAAGTAGCGTAGATCCTAAGATAAGACCCCATTTTTTGTGATTTACGGTAGAAGGAGAGCTAAACTCCAAAATTACGTCTTGAGAGGGAATATCCATCATCCCTGAAGAAGGGTCTGGGTCAATTCGGGCTTCTAAATAACTTAGCCCCAAATAGGGAACAAAGATGCTTACTTGATAGGCAAGGCTTAAAGATCCCTGTATTTCTGTGTAGTGTAAAGAAAAAGAAGAAAGGATGAGAGCTGGGGTGGTTTTTTCTAAGATAAAGTAAGTAGGATTTTGTTTCGTTGCAAAAAACGTGCCGGCTATGCCTAAAAAAAGGGGAGGTTTTTCGTATAGAAGAATTCTTCCTCCTACGCCCCAGGAAAATCTTCTAGAAGAGAAGAGCTCCTGATCAAATTGAATTTTAGAAGAACCTAACAAAGAATAGATATCCACCTTGTGGAAAAAGTTTGCAGTAATTGTAGTTGCATAAGTGGAGAGTGTTATTTTTGACTGCTCTGTTTGATCGAGTAGAAACTCCTCTTGAAAAGAGCTATTATAGATATAATCCGCTAGATACTCTGCTCTTAGAGAAATAGGTTTATTTTCTTCCCATATAAACCCTCTGCGGTAAAGAGAAGTTAAAGCAGGATTACCTGAGCTAGTTCCGTATAAGAGAGAAAAAAGAGAGAGAAAAAATAAAAGCCTCATGAACATACAGAGTCATTTTCCTTAATTCTTTCTTTCTGAATCCACTGTTTTTTCTGGATATACTGGGTAAGGGCTTTCTGAATGTATTGGACTGTTTTTCTTTTGGGAAAAGAAAATGAGTCAATTTTTTTAATAGGAATAACTTCCTTGTTAGTAGCTGCTAAGAAAACCTCTTCCATCTCTGGTAGCTCTTTATAAAAAATAGGTCGTTGTTCAAAGGAAAACAAGGAGAGAAGGACCTCCCTTGTGACCCCAGGATATATATTTTCAGAAGGAGTAAGAAGCTTGCCTTTTTTTACACAAAAAAAGTTAGAGGTCGCAGATTCCAAAATCTCTTGCTTGGTAGAAAGATATAACACTTCAAAAATGGCTGGGTTTTTTTGTTGTGTTTGTATGGCAGGAAGGTAGCTCGAAGTTTTTATTTCAGGAAGAAACCTTTCGTAGGAAAAGGTGGCTAGCTCCACTCCCTCTTCATAGAAAGAAGAGGGATAGGGAAGGTAAGGAGTACAGAAGATTACCAATCCTGGTTTTTCATTTATTTGTAAATTAGAAGAGATGCCTCCTGTGATAAAGATCTTAAAAGTCCATTCCTCTTGGCTTTGTTTAGGAATCATTTTTCTCATGATTGTATAAAAATCTTCCTTGCTATAGGAAATATTAAGACCTAATTTGTGACAGCCGTTTTTTAATCTTTCTACATGTTTTTCCCAATGAAAGGGCTGCTTTTCATAGGTGCGAATTGTAGCAGAAAGAGCATAGCCTCTTGCAATACTCAGATCCGAAATAGAAAGTTGGGCTTTAGACAAGGGAATAAATTTACCATTTACAAAAGCAAGGGGAAAAGACATAAAAAACTCCTTTTTTTTCATTGTAGCAGAAAAAAAGCCTTTTTTTTTTATAAAAAGATTGCGAATTTTTTCAAAAAATTACTATGAAAAAAAAAGAAGAGGAAAGAAGGAGCGTTTTGTTATGGCTTTTAAAGAGACACTAGAAAAACTACATCAACATTTACAAGATCTATCTAACGACTTGCAGAAAGTATCAAAGGGGAATAAGGCAGCCTCTCAAAGGGTAAGAACGGGTACCTTGAAACTAGAAAAAATTGGGAAACAGTACCGCAAAGAGTCTTTACATCTTGAAAAAAGCGGGAAGTTTACCAAGACAAAAAATAAAAAATCAGGCTTTCTTCATAGAGTAAGACAAAAGATAAGAGGCACGTAAAAGCTTTTCTTTTTTTTCTCCTCCCTCTACCATATCTTTCATGGAAGAAGAGTTATTTATTGAAAAATTTTCTCCCAAGGGTTGGGGCGTTGCCTACTCGGAAAATACCAGAGTGGAGATTCCCCACGCTCTAAAAGGGGATACGGTTTTAGCAAGACTTTCCAGAAAAAGAAAAAATAAGAGAAAGGGAAGGCTCTTAGAAATACTTCACAGTTCTAAAGATAGGGTAGCCCCTCGATGCTTTCATACTAAACTCTGTGGAGGATGTGTTTGGCAAGAATATGCGTATCCTCAGCAGCTGAATCAAAAAAGGCAGTGGATTGAAAGAAATTTTCAAGAAATGATTGAACAAGGAGCCGAAGCTTTTTCCGTGATCCCTTCTGAAGATCTTTGGGGATACCGCAATAAAATGGAGTTTTCCTTCTCTCAAAATAGAGCAAAAACGAAGTTTTTAGGACTTATGATTGCAGGCGCTAATCAATATGTTTTTAATGTCGAAAAATGCTTTCTAGCCCCTCCTTGGTTTTCTGAAATAGTTAGAGAAACAAAATCTTGGTGGGATGCCTCTTCCCTTTTGGCGTTTCAGCCTTTAAAAGGGGAAGGACACTTGATGAATCTCACCTTAAGGGAAGGGAGAAATACCCAAGAAAAGCTGATTCTACTTACGACTCTGTATTCGGAAGAGCCTTTTGTAAAAGAGGAAGTTTTTGCTTTTGCCAAGAGGATGAAAGAAAGATTTTCTGAAAGAGAGGATCTTTCCCTTGTGTGGCTGCAAAAAAAGCAGAAAAAAGGCTTTACTACTGAGGACCTCTCTCAAACTCTGTATGGGAAAGGATATCTATTTGAAAAATTTTTTCTTTTACAAAAAGAGATTATCATGAAAGTAAGCCCGACTTCTTTTTGTCAGCCTAATACCTTGCAGGCGCAAAAACTTTATGAAAAAGCTTTTGCTCTGTTGGACTTACAAGGGAAAGAAATTGTGTATGATCTTTATTCGGGAAGTGGTTCTCTGGCTATGGTAGCCTCTTTTTTTGCTAAAAAGGTATATGCTGTAGAGCAAAACCCCTCTTCTGTTCAAGATGCTTTAGAAAACCTAAGGCATAATCAGATTGAAAATGTAGAGATAATCGAAGGTGATGTACTAAAGGCTTTAGAAGGGATTCCTGAAAAGCCTGATGCCATTTTGGTAGATCCTCCAAGAGCAGGGCTAAGAAAGGAGGCTTTATCTAAGTTGGCCTCTTTAAAAGCTGGTAAGATAGTGTATATCTCTTGTAATCCTGATACGCAGCTAGAGGATGTAAAGGAGCTTATCCAGAGAGGATACCAGGTAAAAACCCTTGTTCCTTTTGATCAATTTCCCCACACAGCACATTTGGAAAATGTGATTCTTTTGGAAAAAAGATGAGCTATTTCGTTTTAAGTTTGGCTTTGTATTTCATCTTTTAAAGCGGTTGCTACGCCGAAGAGCTCAGAGGCATAATCTCCTACCTTGGAAAAAGCATTGTCATAGGCGTTTGTGATATTTCCCTCCATAAATAAAATCCCATCGGGTCCTTCTAAAAGACTCATTTCACTTTTACTAAAGGCCCCTTTATTGGTTTCCATGAGATTTTTAAGCTCTTTTACAATTTTTTGAAAGGTAGTTCTATCATTATGGATTTGATCGGCATTTCCCTCTTTAGCGGCTTTTATCATGCTCGAAAGAATTTGGAGCAGCTGTTGTATCAGATTTAAAGCTTTTTCTTTGGGATCAGAGTTCTGATAGGGATTTAAGGCATTTGGGGGAGTAGGGGGAATTCTCATAATTTTTTCCTTTTTTTAAATAAAATAAAGTTCTAATTTTTTATTATTAAAAATTTTTATTTTAAGGAAACAAAAGTTTTTAATTTAAGTGAAAATTTTGTTTTTTTAAATAATTTAATGTACCCTCTTTGAGAGGATCTCTTCTTGCTTTTTTTGTTTAAAAGAGGCATCCTCTATGGGAAACGAGGTCTTTTTATGAAAAAGGTATTTTCTTTACTCGCCCTCTTGGGCTCTTCTTCCTTGTTTGCCGAAAGTGGGCAAACTTCTCAAAGTAATCTTACTTCCCTTTTAGTGTGGGTGGGTTTTGCTATTTTTTTCTTTTATTTCATTTTGTATCGTCCTGAGCAGAAAAGAAGAAAGAAAGCACTTCAGATGAGGTCCCTTATGAAAAAGGGAGATAAAGTCACTGCGATGGGAATCGTAGGGGTTATTTCTCAAGTAAAAGAGGATACAGTTGTTTTAAAGATGGTGGATGGAGCCAAGATTGAAATGTTAAAAGGGGCCATCACAGAGGTAACTTCTGCCGCCTCTGAAGAAGCCAAGGAATCTGTTACCGCTTAAGAGTGTCTCCCAGGACTAGGGGGAGGACTTAATAGAGCCAGGTTTTGCAACAGGTTTTTTTGATCCTCAAAAGCAAGCGCCTTAAATCCGTTTATGAGCTCTTCGTTTGTGAGTGATGTATCGCTTTGTTTTCTGTTTTGCAGAGAGCGTGCAAGGGTCTCTTCTGTTAGGCTCAATCTGTTAGCTTGTTCCAGAAACAGAGCCATCTTAGGTGAATAAGAGGCTACTAGGAGGCTTTCATCTGGTTTTTGGATGCTGGTGATATATTTCATCAAGGCCTGTTGAGTTTTTCTTATTTCTTCTTCTAATTGAGACCTTTCTTCTCTTTGTCCTAGAGAAAGAGTTCCAAGCTCTTCTTGGGCTTTGTTAAGGCTCTCCGTTCTCTCTGCAAGGGAACTTTGAAGTTCTGAGATTCTGCTTAAAAGTCTATTGTTTGCGATTTCTTGATCTTTTTCAAAAGAGATTTTTCGGTTTTGAAGCTGCTCTAACTCTTTTAAGAGACTTTCCTTTTCTTTTTCTAATGTTTCAATAGTAGAAGATCTAGTTTCAAGATGAGAATCTAAAGTAGAAAGCTGTTGTTTAAGGTCGCTATTTTCTTTTCTTTGTTGCTCTAAAAGAGCTTCTATCTGATTTTCCTCATTAGAAGTAGAGACTGTCTCTGAAGGGCCTTGAAGAGTTAGTCGGTTTTTCATTTCTTTCATGGCTTGTTTGGTTTTCTCTAGTTCTTTTTGTTGACTCTCTATTGTACTCAATTGAGAAGTCTTCTCTTCGATAGCTTGCTCTAAATCTTTTCTACTGCTTTCCAGTGCCTGTATTAATTCGGAGATTTCTTCTGACTGCTTTTTATTTGTTTCGATCAATTGGCTTAGGTCTTGAGAAGACTCCTGCTGAGGTGTAGTAGTTTGTCTTGAAGTGAAGGTAATTCCTGAGAGGAAGTTTTCATCTTCTTTTTGTTTCTGAGCAGAAGAAGCACTTGAGGCGCTAGCTTTCAAAATAGCTATTTCGCTATTCAGGGCTTGTAACTGACTTTGAAGAGTTAAAATGGTACCATCTTTAGCCCTACCGTCTTCTTTGGCCTTTTCAAGATCTTGGGTTACTGTAGCAAGTCTAGCTTCTAAGCGATTTTTTTCCTCTTGTAGCTCTTTAAGCTGCTCTTCTAGGGAAGAAGTATGACTTTTTAGTCCTGAGAGTTCTTGTTCTTTTTGGGCTAGCGAACTTTGAAGAGAAGTTATTTGGTTTTGTAGCTGCGTTTTCTCTTGGTTAGCTTGTGTAAGCTTTTCTTGGAGCGCTTTGGTAGTGTTGTTAAGGGTTTCTTTTTCTGCTTGAAGTTTTGCTAGCTGCTCTTCTAGGGAAGAAGTATGACTTTTTAGTCCTGAGAGTTCTTGTTCTTTTTGGGCTAGCGAACTTTGAAGAGAAGTTATTTGGTTTTGTAGCTGCGTTTTCTCTTGGTTAGCTTGTGTAAGCTTTTCTTGGAGCGCTTTGGTAGTGTTGTTAAGAGTTTCTTTTTCTGCTTGAAGTTTTGCTAGCTGCTCTTCTAGGGAAGAAATACGGCTTTTTAGTCCTGAGAGCTCTTCTTCTTTTTGGGCTAGCGAACTTTGAAGAGAAGTTACCTGGCTTTGTAGCTGCGTTTTCTCTTGGTTAGCTTGTGTAAGCTTTTCTTGGAGCGCTTTGGTAGTGTTGTTAAGAGTTTCTTTTTCTGCTTGAAGTTTTGCTAGCTGCTCTTCCAGGGAAGAAATACGGCTTTTTAGTCCTGAGAGTGCTTGTTCTTTTTGGGCTAGCGAACTTTGAAGAGAAGTTACCTGGTTTTGTAGTTGCGTTTTCTCTTGGTTAGCTTGTGTAAGCTTTTCTTGGAGCGCTTTGGTGTTGTTAAGAGTTTGTTTTTCTGCTTGAAGCTTTGCTAGCTTGTTTTCAATTTCTTGAACATCTTCTAATTTTTTCTCAAGGTTTTGTAGTCTGTTTTCATAATTTGCTAAAGTTTTTCTTAAAGCTTGATTTTCAGAAAAAAGATCTTCAGGTTTAGGGGTAAGAGAATAAGAATGAGGAGGAAAGGATAAGGGAAGGCTTTTTTCTGCTTTTTGTACTTTTCCTAAGTTAAAAATAGCCTCCCACGCTTTTAAGAGAGGACCTTGTAAATTAGTTATTGTGTGAAAACCTTGCTTAGAAACTAGCTGTAAATAGCTTGTTTCTCCTAGCTTTCCTGCTGTTATGTCTGCCTGACCATAATCTTTTACAAGAAAATTCTTTGCTTCTTGCGCTTCTAGATTAAGAGATAAAGAGCTAGTTTTTGTATTGTTATATCTTTGTACAGTCATTTTACTTACTAAGTTTTAAATATATATAAATATTCTAACACATTTACTAATAAAATTAAAGTTTATTTTTTAAAACAAAACTTTTCTAGAATAATTTAATTTAACGCATTATGGATTAATGAGTTATATAGAATTTTCTGAGACTTCTTGGATGGAAAAGCAAAATGCAGTATCTTAAAGGAAAATAAGCAGTAGTTATGTCTTCCGGCTGGTTCTCAGAAAGTTACGTTATAAACCATGGGGTTGCGACCCTGTTGTTTTTAGCCGTTTTGGTCTTTTCTAGGGTCTTTTTGACTAAGACGATCCGCACCATTGATAGGCCTTGGAGCGCAGAGCAAAGGCTTAGACTCATAGGGTATGTTCGAAGTTTTTTCTTTGGGATTTTAGTTTTAGGCCTCCTGTATATATGGGGAGAGCAGGTTCATAATTTTGCGGTTTCTTTATTTGCTATAGCCTTTGCTTTGGTTTTTTCTGTCAAAGAGCTTTGTATGTGTGTTAACGGCTCGGTTTTTCGCTTACGGGGAAATCTTTATAACTTAGGGGATCGGATAGAAATTAATGGGACAAGGGGGGAGGTAATTGATATGAACCTTTTTTCTACTACCCTTTTAGAAAATGATCCCCATGGAAAGGGACATCACCATACAGGAAGGGTGGTTATTTTTCCAAATAGCTTTGTTATGAGCCATTTTGTTGCAAATGAGTCTTTTGTAGATCATTTTTTGTTTCATACCTTGAATATCCCCTTACGTTTTAATGAAGATTGGAAAAAGGCAAAAGAACTTCTTTTAAGCATTGCTAAAGAAGAGTGTACTCCTTATTTAGAGATGGCTAGAAAAAGAGTTTCTGAAGTAGCTCGCCATAAAAGTGTAGACTTTCCCTCTGTAGAGCCTAGAGTGGTAATTCAGATGGTAGAGCCTTTGCAGATTAATCTTAGTCTAAGATTTCCAGGTCCTGCTCACTTAAAAGGGAGACTAGAGCAAACAATCTTAAGCCGCTTTCTAGAAAAGTTTTTCTTAAAAACTGAACCAGATACCGAAGCGGTAGAAACCCGTTAAGACTTCTTTACTAAAAGCTCTTCCAAAAGCTCGAGGTTATTCTGTACAAGTCCTGCTATTTGTTCTGTTGCTAGCTCTTTTTGAGAGAGAGAGCAAAGTTGATAGATTTGCTGAAAGATCTTCTTAGAAAGAGAAGGCGTCGTTAAGCGCATCTGGGCTGCTTGCTGTACTAGTTTGTGATTGGTATTGATCACAAAAGTCTTTTTCAAAGGAAGAGCAAAATCTTGTCCTTGGCTCATTTTGAAATAATCATTCATCCTTCTTTCTTTCTCATCAAAAGAGAACAAGGCAGGAAGAGTAGTGCTTGCTAAACTCTTTGCCTCTACTTGTAGATCAGAAATACCTAGAGTAGACTTTACAAAATCAGCAAGATGACTTGCTTGAGATCTTCCGTCTGCTTCCAAAAGAGATTTCTCCTTAGAAGGATCTAGAAAAATATCTTCTAAAGAAGAGTCTACCCTTTGAAAAGCTACTTTTTCTTTTTCCTCGATTAGGTTGATAAGGGGAATATCAAAGAAAGGGTTTACTACAAAGACAGGTAACCCTTTTTCCTCAAACACCTTCGCCAGAGAAGGAGGAAGCTTGGCATCTTGGGTGTAGTAAATTTTTCCTTGGGATTTCTCTTGATAAAGAGCTTTATATTCTTCTAAAGTAGAGTATTTCCCCATTAAGTCTTTCCAAAGAAATACTTCCTTGATTTTTTCATAAAACTTGTCATCTTGTAGAGCTCCATACTTTATTACAGGCTCTATATCAGGCCAAAATTGCTCAAAAGTTTTAGGTTCACTCTGATATAAGTGTTTTAGTCTATCTGCTACTTTTTTCCCAATGTGAGAACTGAGTTGTTTTACTTTCTGGTCTGCCTGTAGATAAGATCGGGAAACATTTAAAGGAATGTCAGGGCTATCTAGAGCTCCTTGTAAAACCGTCAAAAAATCAGGGAGAAGATCTTTCAAAGACTGAGAGACAAAAACTCGATTACAATATAGCTGGACTTTTCCTTTAGAAAATTCAAGCTGTTTCGTCATTTTCGGAAAGTACAAAATCCCTTTGAGATGAAAAGGATAGTCAGTCTGAAGATGGATCCAAAAGATAGGATCAGGTTCCAGCGGGTAGAGCTTGTGATAGAAATCGAGATACTCTTTTTTCGAACACTCCGAAGAGTTTTTTAGCCATAAAGGAGGCTCATGGTTGATTTTTTTTCCGTTTAGATAAATAGGAAAAGGTAAAAAAGAACAGTAAGTTTGTAAAAGGGAAGAGAGTTTTCCCTCATCTAAAAGATCTTCTGCTTCCTTTTGAAGGAAAAGAGCAATTTGTGTCCCTCTTTCTTTTTTAGAACCCTTTTCTATAAGATAAGAAGAGCTTCCATCGCAAGACCAAAAGACCGGGTGGGCGTCTTTTTGGTAAGAAAGAGTCTCTATTTCTACATGAGAAGAGACCATATACGAAGAATAAAATCCTAGTCCAAAATGGCCTATCATCTCCTCTTTTCTTTGGTACTTCTCGGCAAATTCTTGTGCTCCAGAAAAGGCAATTTGAGCAATGTACTTTTCCACCTCTTCTTGCGTCATCCCAATACCTGTATCAGAGAAAAGAATCGCTTTTCTCTCTTTATCCAGGGTAAGATCAATCCGCAAAGAGGACTCTTCCAAATGGAGAGATTCTTGCTTATTTAACAGTTTTAATTTAGAAAGAGCGTCTGTAGCATTAGAGACAAGTTCCCTGACAAAAATGTCCCTCTCAGAATAGAGCCACTTCTTAATAATAGGTAAGATATTTTCACTATGAATTTTTAATGTTTTTTGTGTCATAATTAACTAAACCACCCGTTGATATCAATCACTTTAGCCTCTTGTAAAATAATGATTAGCACTCCCACAGGAGCTACCCATCGGATTAGAAAGAACCATAAACGAAGTCCTTTCCTTAGGGTAGTTCCTTTCAAGTACTCTTCTTTAGCAATCTTCTTATCCATAAACCACCCTACAAAAATGGCTACCAAAAGCCCAGAAATAGGCATCATCCAGCTACCTGTAATGTAGTTTAAAGTGTCAAAAAAATTTTTCCCGTAAATGCTTTTCCACTGAGGAAAAATAGCCCCAGATCCCGATAAAGCAGAAGGAATTCCAAAGAAGAAAGCACCCAAACCAGAAAGAAAAACCGCCTTTTTTCGCTTCCAATGGAAAAGCTCCATGAGATTAGAGACGATCACTTCTAAAATAGAGATAGAAGAGGTTAAAGCAGCAAAGACGAACAAAATAAAGAAAACAGTTGATAAGAGAACAGAAGCAGGGAGTTGGGAGAATAAAATCGGAAGAGTTTGAAATACAAGGCCAGGTCCAGAAGAGGCCTTTAACCCAAAAGAAAAAACAATCGGAAAAATCATTAAAGCAGCAAAAAGGGAAACTAAAGTAGAAGTAATGGCTACCACAAAACCCGTTTTAGGGATGTCTGTGCTAGGTTTCATGTAACTACCGTAGGTCACAAGGATTCCAAGACCAATACTCAAAGTCCAAAAAGACATTCCCAAGGCGTCTAAAACAGCGCCACTGGAAAGTCTTTCAAAAGAAGGATAAAGAGTAAAGTGAACCGCTTTTGAAAAACCAGGAAGAGTAATAGCAAAAGAAAATAAAGCTAGAAGAATTACGAGCAAAGCGGGAGTCAAAATTTTGCTCCAATGTTCAATTCCTTTTTTTACTCCTCCAAAAACCACCCCTACCGTCATAAGCATAAAGATGAAATGCCAGAAAAGACTCATTTCAGAAGAAGCAAAAAGGGTCTCGAAAACCTGACTGATTTGCTCTGGCGTTTTCCCTAGCGTAAATTGACTTAAAGACATGAAGGTATAGTTAACAGCCCAACCCGCTACTACGCTATAGTAAGAGAGAATCAAAAAGTTTGTTACTATATTCAGCCATCCTGCCATTTTCCAATTACTCGAAGGTTTAGAAAGGCTTTCATAGGAAAGCACGGCTCCTTTCTGAGCAGATCTACCTATTACCAGCTCTGCTATAAAAACAGGGATTCCAATGAGTAAGGTGAAAAGGAGATACAAAATGACAAAGGCACCGCCCCCATTTTGCCCTATGATGTAAGGAAACCTCCATAAGCTTCCAAGACCGATAGCAGAACCTGCCGTGGCCATGAGAAAACCTACTTTCGATCCCCAATGCTCCCTTTGTTCTTTCATAAAAACGTACAGATTCCTTCAAAAACTAAGAAGCTCATACTAACATCTATAGAGTTAATAAGCGAGGGGATTTTTACACAGGACTTCCTATAAAATGGTAAGGAGCGCTCCCATTGCGAATTAGCGGAATAGGAATTATTCTCTTTTCTAGTAAAGACCTTCTAGCGCCGAGAGGACCTCACAAGAAAGATCTATCAGTTGACGGGGAAAAGAAGCTTCATCTGAAGAAACGGAGCGGCTTGTTTTTACATAGAAACTTAAGATCGATAGGCAAGATAGAAAAATTCCTGAAGGAGAAAAGGAAGATCCTAGAACAAGGGACAGATAAAATAGAGTTTCAAAAAGAGAAACAACGGATTCAGGGAGAAGCTTTTTTTGAGCTAAAAATAGGGCTGTTTCTCCAAGAAAAACGAAGGGGAGCAAGGAAAGAGCTTTGTTAGAAAAAAGACCCAAGAAACCAAAATACGCCAAAGAAAGTAAGTAAGACACCTTAATAAGGGACTGAAATGCTTTGGAATGAAAAAAATGTATTGCCTTGGGGAAAAGATCTATAAAACCCTGGAAAGATTTTGTAAGCTCTTCCATACTGCGATAACACAGCCATTTTTTTTCCACATTGCTTAGGGTTTCCTGTGAGTGCGGATTCTCGAAGGGGGAAAGGGAAGCTTGAGGAGGAAGAGCGCTATCGTTGCTGTGGTTCATTTCTCTAAGATGATTCTGTACCATTTCTATACTAAGCTGGGTAGAAGAAAAGAAACTTTTAAGAAACGTTGTGGCTTGTTCTTTGTCTTGTTCAGAAAAGGGGCGCCCAAGAATCGATTGTATCTTTTGCTGATCCTCAGAAAGCTCAGATTGTACTCCTTTCAGTAGGTCTTTATACAAATCTATCAAGAACTCTGGATTTGTTTTTTCTTTTTCAAGAAATGTTTTTACGGGAGAGTAAAAAAAGAGGTTTACCTGGGAAGTCATGTAGAATAAGGCTTGCAGGCTTTGTGAGACAACATGTACCCTGTGTACCAGGGGAGAGCTTGGATGAAAAGAAAGTATCAGTTGGGTTAGAGAGTTAATCCTGTCCCAAAAAAAGGCAGAAAGACAAGAATTTTCTTGATTCAAGTGAGAAGCAATGGAAACGTCTCCTGCGGTATTACTTAAGAAAATCCCAGAAGGGGATTGAAAAACCCGAAGGGTCGTATAAACAGGGCCCAAAAGAAAAACTCCTTTAACTGCTATCTTTAAGAGGGCGCTATTATAGAGGAAAAACTATAAAAAGGCAGTTTTTTTTTAAGAAATGAAGGAATTATGAAGTTTTTTTTATGTCAGTGTAACCCCACAGTTGCCGATTTGGAAGCAAATCAGAAAAAAGTGCTCCATTTTTTGCAAAAAGCCAAGGAAAAAGGGGCAGAGGTGGTGGTTTTTCCTGAAATGGCTCTTTGTGGTTATCCTCCGGAAGATCTTTTATTCCAAAAAAAATTATTTGAAAAAGTAGAGAAGAGCTTAAAAGAAATAGCTCCCTTTACCAGCGGGTGTATGGTTATTTTAGGTGCTGTAAGGCAGACGGGCGGCTTAGAAGAAAAAAAACTCTATAATACAGCTGTCGTCTTTGTAGAAGGGAAACTTTTGGGATACAAGGATAAAACCCTCCTTCCGACTTACGACGTTTTTGAGGAAAGAAGATATTTTGAGCCCGGCAAGCAAGAAGAAGTTTTTCTTTATAAGGGCAAGAGAATAGGTGTTTTAGTTTGTGAAGATATCTGGGCAGGGGCAGAGGAGATAGTTTTTTCTAAATATCAAAGAAATCCCATAGAAGAGCTTGCTAAAAAAAAACCCGACTATGTAGTGAATATATCTTCTTCTCCTTATCACTACGATAAAATGAAAACAAGAAAAGCTCTTTTTGCCTTTTGTGTAGAAAAATTTCAGGTTCCCTTTTTGTGGTGTAATCAGGTAGGGGCAAGTGATGATCTCGTCTTCGATGGCTATAGCCTTTTTATGAATGAAAAAAAAGAGATCCTCAAAATAGCAAAAGGTTTTGAAGAAGATCTTATTTCCTGTGACATTTCTCAAAAGAATAAAGCCATTTCTGTTTCTTGGGATCCCTTGGAAGCTCTTTTTTCCGCTTTGGTTTTGGGAGTGAAGGATTATTTCTATAAACAAGGGTTTTCTAAGGCTTTAATAGGTCTCTCTGGAGGGATTGATTCTGCTTTAGTAGCCTCAGTTGCTAAAGAGGCTTTAGGAAAAGAAAATGTGGAAGCTTTTTTTCTTCCTTCACGATTTACTTCACTTCAGAGCATAGAAGAAGTAAAAAAATTAGCTAGAAAATTGTCTATCCAGTTAGAAGAACTTTCTATAGACTCCTTGTTTTCTCATTTCTTAAGTGTATTAAGCCCTTATTTTTGCCATACCCCCTTTGATGTTACAGAGGAAAATTTGCAAGCTAGAATTAGAGGGATTCTTTTAATGGCTTTTTCCAATAAGTGGGGGGCTCTTTTATTAAGCGCTTCGAATAAAAGTGAAATGGCTATGGGCTACTCTACCTTATACGGGGATATGTGTGGAGGGCTTGGCGTTATCCAAGATCTTACTAAGACGAAGGTATATCAGCTGGCCAATTGGTTGGAGAAAAAAGGGATCATACCTCGTTCTTTAATAGAAAAAGCCCCTTCTGCCGAGCTTCGAGAAAACCAAAAAGATGAGGATACTCTTCCCCCTTATGAGATATTAGATCCTATTATAGAAGATTATGTAGAGAACCTTCTTTCTGTAGAAGAAATAGCACAAAAGCAGAATCAAGAACTTTCTTTAGTACAAGAAATAGCGCAAAAAATAGCCAGGGCAGAATATAAAAGAAGGCAAGCCCCTTTGGGAATTCGAGTAAGTAAAAGAGCTTTTGGTAAAGGAAGAAGAGTCCCTGTAGTACAGAAATGGGAAGAGCAAGACTAAAGAGTTTTACAGCTAAAACAAGACCTCCTGGATAGAAGACAGTTCATTTCGGAGCATAAGAGCCCGGTCAAATCCCACAGAGACTCCTGAGCAAGGAGGAAGCTTTTTTAGAGAATCTAAAAAGGCCTCATCTATAGGGTAAAGGGCTTTTTTCAGGGAGGCTCTTTTTTTGTTTTCTTGGAAAAAACGGGCTCTTTGCACAGAAGCATCTGTGAGCTCTTCGTACCCATTGGCAAGTTCTAGCCCGTTATAATACACTTCAAAGCGAAGAGCTACTTCTTTTTTATCTTTTTCCATTACCTTTGCTAAAGCAGCCTGAGAAGGGGGGAAATCCTCTAAAATTATAAAAACATCTCGGGGTAATTTTGGTTCGATACAATGAGTAAGAAGGAGTTGAAGATAAAAGTCTCTTCCTTCTCCTGAAAAAACGAGGCCTTTTTTCTCGCATAGATCTTGCAACTTTTGTAAAGGAGCCGTAAAAGGATCTATTCCTAAGTACGTGATAAACGCTTTTTCATAGGAGATCTTCTCTAAAGGTTTTTCCGGGAGAAAAAGAGAGAGATATTCATAGGTCTCTTCTTGCATCTGCTCCAAAGAAAATCTTTTTCTATACCACTCTACCATGGTGAATTCACAGCTGTGGTTTCTTCCCTCTTCCTCTTCTCGAAATACATGTCCCAAAAAGTAAAGATCCGAAGAACCTTGAGAGAGAAGCTTTTTCAAATGATACTCAGGAGAGCTGTGTAGATACTTTCCAGTCTTTGTCTCTATTAGATCAATGCACGCCTCTAAAGAGGGGAGAGAAAGAAGAGAAGGGGAATCCACTTCCCAAAGCCCCCTTTCGTGAAAAAAGTCCCTGGAGCGTCTTAACATAAAAGAGCGGTCCTGTAGAAGGAAGAGCTTCATACCCTACACACATAGTCTCCTGTTCTCGTATCTACTTTAATGGTCTCTCCTTCTTGGATAAAGATGGGAACCTGGATCTTAGCTCCTGTTTCTAAAATAGCAGGCTTCAAAACCCTTCCCGAAGCAGTATCTCCTCTTATGCCTGGAGCTGTCTCTATGATTTTTAGCTCCATAAAGGTAGGAGGAATGAGATCTATGGCATTCCCCGCATAGAAGATGATCTCATACAGTAGGTCTTCCTTTAGCCAGGGCTTGTTTTTCTCTATAATTTCGGAAGGAATAAATACCTGATCAAAAGTTTCCTCGTCCATAAAGACATAACTCTGCCCATCTAAGTACAGATAGCGCATATTTTTTTCTTCCACATCTGCCAGGGGAAGTTTTTCTCCTGATTTATAGGTCTTTTCTACTACGCGAGCCGTAATGAGATTTTTTACCCGGATACGATTAAAAGCCTGGCCTTTTCCGGGTTTTACAAATTCATTGCTTATGACTACAAAGGCAGATCCTTCTATTTCTAGCTTCATGCCTGGCTTTATATCATTGGTAGAAAGCTGCTGTACCATACTTTGGCTCCTTGGAGAAAACTTTGAAGATATCACGAGAATGAAATTATTACCAATTCCCAAGGAAATAATTCTTATCGGGGCTTTTCCTTATCTAAAGGGTTTCTGGAAATAGTCCCTAAATGGGGGTGGGGTTTTTAGGGTATTTTTATTCAAAAAGCAAAATAATCGTTAATTAAACATTAATATTAATTTTATTATTGAATTAAAAATCAAATTATTTTTAAACTAAGCCTAGGGGCGAGGAATAAACCCATAAAAAATCTATGAATAGGGGAGGAAGGTATGTCTGAAATAGAGAGGAATGCTCCTCAAGGAGAAATTCCTGAGGAAAAAAAGGAGGCTCAAGGAGCTACTTTAGAAAATACACAAGCTGTTTCTCAAGAGGCAGCGGAACTAGAAATTTCCATGGATGAGGTTAGCTATCCCATAGGAGAGGTGCCTCAGAGTCATCTTTTAGATCCTGAAGTGCATTTGAGCTTAAACTCAGAAAAGTTGAACCAAAATGCCCAAATGATGGAAGGGCTTGTGCAAGAAGCAGAATCTATTATCCAAGAAGAGGTGACTCAGATACAAAAGCTACAGAAGAGTATTGATCAGTGGGAGTCTAAAATCGAAAAAAACAAGGCTCTTGTAGAAAAGAATAACCTACAAGCAAAACAAAATAACAAAGAAATTGCCTATGATAAAAAAAATAGAGATTATTGGGCTTGTAGAGCAGAACAAGTAGTATTGGATTTTAGTAATGCCTCTGTTTCTGGAAGGGAAGACTCTTGGAACTGGCTTATCAAAAAATATGGACTAAAAAACCCAGATGGAACTCCTATCGATGCGAGAAACCACTGTGTGGATGAGCTTTGTAACGGAGAAGCAAGTAATCTCTCTGGAGAATATAGAAGTGCAGCAAACAAATATGAGCTTTCTAAAAAAGACAAGGAAGAACAAAACCTTCGCCTTGCTAAAGAAAATGCAAAACATAAAAACGGACTAGAAACTCTACAGAAATATATCCAGTCTGCTTATACCTATCAAATAGAGCCTCTACAAGATGGGGTGCTTCTTTTGAAAGAGCTTAGCGCTAAGTTAAAAAGTTTTGCTTCTCAGGAAGAAGCTACTTTTGGAGACTTAAGAGAGTGGGCTGAGCAGTTTTTGGATGAGTATTTACAAGAAAATCCAAGAACGCACCAGTCTGTAATTAATGATTTTAGAAGGTTAGCCTCCATCCCTTTACCTCCGGAGTTTACCTAAGCTGGGTTAAGAGGCAGGCGCATCTATGCCCAGCCTCTTTTTTCTGGGTTACAGTTCCAAGCTGCCTATTAGGCCCCCTTGTAAAAGGGGGCTTTTTTACTGGGGGTTTTTTCGCAGCTGTTTTTCTGCCTGTTCTAGCTTTCTATGACTTTTTGCAAGAAGCTGCTTTTGCATAGTAAGATTTTTCTCAAGGGTTCCTATTTTTTTTTTATACGTTTGTAACAGCGTTTCTTTCGAAAAAGGAAGAAGAGCCGAATCAGAAAGTTTATCCGTATAAACCCTTTCTTCTAGTCTTATTTTCCCTAGCTCTACTTCTAGGGAGAGAACTTTCCACTTTTCCAAAGCAATTTCACTCTGTAGCTTTCCTACCTCTTCCTTCCAGTAGGTCTTTGAAGAGAGCTTTCTTTGGATTCCAGGAGAGCTGTAAATGAAAAAAAGTGATAAGAATACGACAGTGCACTCTGTCCATAGAGCAAGACGACCTTTCATTACATACTTCCTTCTATTCAAAAAAGAGTTGTCCTATGATGGTAACAGAAAGAACTTCTTATTTGCAAATGCCTTAAAAATAGAAGGATATAAAAATGAATTGGATTGGAAATTTTGATCTTTTTTTATTGGATTTTGATGGTCTATTAGTAGACACTGAACCGATTCATTATCAAGCCTATATAAACCTTTGCGCTAAAAGAGGTTTCACTCTTCCCTGGACTTTTTCACAGTTTTGCGAGATAGCCCATACGAGTGCAGAAGGGTTAAAAAGAGAGATCTATGCTCTTTTCCCGGCCTTATATGAAAAAGAGCCTAACTGGAGCGTTTTATATGAGGAGAAAAAAAGGGAATATGAGGATATAATTTTGAAAAAAGAGCTTTCTTTACTTCCTGGGGTTTTCTCTCTTATTGAGTCTTTAAAAAAAGAAAAAAAAGAATGTTGCGTGGTTACTAACTCTGTAAGGGCTCATGTAGAGAAAATCAAAACAAAAATTCCTCTTCTACAGCAGATTCCTCATTGGATTACTAGGGAGAGCTATGAAAATCCGAAACCTCATCCTGAGTGTTATCAAAAAGCAATTAAGCTCTATGCTAAAGGAAAAAATATCATTGGATTTGAAGATAGCATAAGGGGGTTAAAAGCGCTTTTACAGGTGCCTTGCATAGCTGTATTAATTTGTCCTTTGAAAGGCAGGTTCGTTACAGAAACAAAAGGGGATTTTTATCATTTTGCCTATCTACATCAGATTCCTTCTGATATGAAGTTTGGGGTGTCTCATAGTTGACCTTCACTAAAAAAAGAGCCTTTGCGGCAGCTGTGGCAGGGGCTTTTTTTCGATCCTTCAGGGATAATAGCTCCGGGATCTTTTCAGGAGGATATTTTCCTTTACCTACTAAAAGAAGGGTTCCCATAATATTGCGGATCATTTTGTATAAGAATCCATCTCCTTCAAAGAGTAGGTAAATCCCTTTTTCATAAGAACAGATCTGAATTTTATAAATAGTTCGAATCGGATTTTTTTTAGCAGCTCCTTTTTGAGCCTGGTTAGTAAAAGAGCTAAAGTCTTGTTTTCCCACGAAAAAAGAACACCCTTTTTCTAGGAGGGAAAGATCAAAATGATGGTATATAGGAATAGAATAAGCATGAGAAAAAGGAGAGGCAAAAGGAGCCATTTCTAAATAATAATGATAGGTTTTTTTTTTAGCGCCATATCTAGCATGAAAAGAGGGGGGGACTTGTTCTAGGGAAAGAACCTTAATTTCTTTAGGAAGGAGACAGTTTATAGAATAAAAAAGGGTTTTTATAGGAAGCAAAGAAGTTGTATCAAAATGAGCTACTTGGCAAAAAGCATGAACCCCTGCATCCGTTCTAGAAGCTCCTATGATAAAGATTTCTTCTCGAAGAATTTTACTAAAAGACTCTTCTAAAGTCCCTTGGATGGTTTTGAGTTTGCCCTGCTTTTGCCAACCACTATAGGAAGTGCCATCATAGGCAAGAAAAACCCTATACCTTTTCTTCAGGGGAAAAGCTTTTTTTTCCATGGGACAAAAGTATAAAAAAAAAGGAAAAAAAAATCCCCCTTTATTCTTTTTTTGAAAAAGGGGGAGGAAAGACTAGCTTAAATGTTTATTTACCAGTTTGGTCATTTCAAACATATTGACAGGCTTTTTGCCAAGGACTCCAGACAGAGTTCCATCAGGGATGATATTCCTTTTATTTTTCGGATCTTGCAATTTATTTTTTTTGATATACTCCCAAAGCTTCTTGGTTACTGTGGTTCTCGGCATAGGACCTTTGCCTACCACTGAAGCTAAAGCCTCAGACAAATTCATAGGGCGCATAAACTTACTATTCTTTTGTTTGGTTGTCATCTCCTTCTCCTTTCCAAAATAAGGGTGAAATTAGGTTTGCTTTTACATAAGGAACTTTTTATCCCCTAGAGGGTTTTCTAGTCAAAAAAAAAGCGCTGCTTTTTAGTTTTTTCATCATTTTCTTGCTACAAAGCGTCTTTTCATGGCACCCTTTCGATCAGTTTCAAAGTAAAAATTTGGACAAAAATGACCGTGTTTCCTCTGCAGTTAGAAAAAAAAGAAGAGAAGATTTCTCGTCTTATTCAAAAGCTTAGCAAGTTGGAAAAAACAGAAGAAAAAATCCTTTTTTTACAAAGAGAGGAGGAGGTAGTTCTTTTTTTTCAGGAGGGTTTCGTATATGAAGAGGAGTTTGTTTCCTTTTCTAAAAGTCATAGATATCTTTTTTTGCTGTTAGTTCTTTTGGAGCAAAAGACCTTATTAGGAGCCAGACCCTGGTTTGACCCTTCCTTTTTTTCCGCCTTGGAAGAGATAGAAGATTTTTACTCTCCAATAGGAGGGATTTTGGGATATCAAAAAATGGTTTTAGAGCTGTTACAAAAGGAAAAAAAAGAAAAATTTTCCTCTTGTGAGTTTTTTCCTCCTCCCTATTTTGATATTTCCTTTTTGAATGAAACAGTGAGCCAATATGTTACATGGGGTATAGAATCTCTCCCTTTTATGGCAGAAATTTACCCTCTAGGAGGGGCAGCAGATAGACTGCATCTACAAGATGAAAAAACCAAAGAAGAGCTTCCCGCAGCAAAACTTTTTTTTTCTGGGAAAACTCTTTTGGAGCACCTCATTTTAGATTTGAAGGCAAGAGAGTTTTTATATTTTCAAAAGTATAAAAAACAAATCATAACTCCCCTTGTCTTGATGACTTCTGAAGAGAAGAAAAATACAGAGCACATCGAGGCTATTTTAGAAGAAAATAACTGGTTTGGCAGACCGAAAGAGAGCCTTTTTTGGTTGAAACAACCCTTGGTTCCTGCCGTAGATGAGAAAGGAACCTGGATGCAGAAAGAATCAGGTGCTCTTTTGTTAAAGCCCTCGGGACACGGAGCTTTGTGGAAACTCATGTGGCAAAAAGGGGTTTTTACCTGGTTAAAAAAGCAAAATAAGAAAAAGGCAATCATTCGCCAAATTAATAATCCTATAGCAGGATTAGACTATGGAATCTTAGCCTTTTTAGGCTTAGGATATCATTTTGATATGCATTTTGGTTTTGCAAGTTGTCTTAAAGAAAAAAAGGTAGCGGAAGGACTTGATATTTTAGTAGAGAGAAAAAAAACAGCAGGGGCCTTTGAGTATTTTATTACCAATATTGAGTATTGCCAGTGGCAACGGTTTTCTCTGCAACAGGAAAATGCATTTTTAGCCAATACCAATCTTTTGTTTGCTGACTTACAACAAGTCGAGGAGGCAACAAGACGAAACCCTTTTCCAGGGCTTTTATTGAACTTGAAAGAACATACAACCCTAGAGGGGAGAAAAAAAGTAGGAAGACTTGAAACTACAATGCAGAATATTTCCGATGAAATTATAGAAAGAGTAGATGGTAGGAGATCCCCTCCCAAGATGAACAAAACCTACGTTACCTACAACAAAAGAAACAAAACCATTTCTACGACAAAAAAGGTTTATGAGAAGGGAAATTTTTCAGAAACCCCTGAAAAATGTTTTTACGATTTTTACCAAAACCACCACGAACTTTTGCAGAACTTTTGCCAAATGCAGCTGCCTCCTTTAAGGGATTTTGAAGAAGTACTGCAAAAGGGACCTGCTTTTTTTTTAGAATATGGTCCCCATTTAGGTCCCCTATATACAACGATTGCTGAAAAAATCATAAGAGGAAAAATGGAGATTTCTTCTTATTTTTCCTGTAATTTGGCAGATCTTCTTTTTAAAGAAGTAGAGTTAAAAGGAGCTTGCCTTCTCCGTGCTGATGAGCCTTTAGGAAAGGTAGAAGAAGGTGTTCTTCACTACCGAAAGCGGAGAAGTAAGTGTGTATTTAACCAAGTGTGTATTGAGAACGAAGGGGTGGATCTTTCTCAGAGCAAGCCCTTTTGGAAAGGATCCCCCTTTTGTAAAAGCTCCTTGACAGTACGTCTAAAACCGGGAGCCCTTTTTGTAGCAGAAAAAGTAACCTTGAAAGGAACTTATGACTTTTCAGTGGGAGAGGAAGAGGCTTGTTTTGTCTTCGAAAAGCAAGGGAAAGTTCTTGTAGAGAAACGAAAGCGGGACTAGAAAAAAGGGAAAGCCTTTTTTTCGAGACTTTCCCTTTGTAGTACAGATGAAAGGAAGAGGTTTACTCGCTTTCGTCTCCGTTCCCCCCTCCTCTAGGGTCTGCTTGAGATGGCCTACCAGGTTTTCCAGAAGGTTTTCCACCAGTAGAGACAGGGTCTCCAGGAAAAGCAGATTTCTTAGAGGATGCCCCTGAAAAATGGTTTAATGCAGCGTTTGCTATCTTTTGAGCAGTCCAGAGGAGTGCTACTAAAGTTGCCGCAAGCCCTACAAAGGTAACGACTGAAGCTGTTTTAGGAAATTTTCTGGAGAGGCCTTCATGAAGTCCTGTCAAATTCTTAGAAGCTACCTTGAAAAGAGTGCAAGGTAAAGAAGCTAGTTTTCCAACGACTCCACAAGAAGAGGCTGTTGGGTTTGGACTGCTTATTGTTGTTGTTGGTGAAACGCTCATAAATACTCCTATAGGATAAAAGTTTAAAAATCTGCGAGAATCCTAGGGTTTTTTGAAAAATAAAGCAAATAAAAAAATAGTTAGCTCGTAGGGGATTTTTTGAGACTGTTTTAGGGATACCTTTTAAGTTTATAGGGATAGCTTTTAAAAAATGAGGTAGGTTATTCTCTTGGAGAAAATAAAAGAGAAGTTTTATGCAAGAAATTCGGGAAAAAATGCGAGCCTTAGAAAAAAGACTTTGTGAAATGCAGGGGTTTCTTTGACCTTTCTTCCAAAAAAGAGGAAATAGACTCGTTAAACCGAGAAATTGAGGAAAAAGCCTTTTGGGAAGAGCCTGAAAAGGCCAAGAAGATTCTTCAAAAGAAAAATCAGCTATTAGGGTGGATCGAGCCTTTTGAGGAAATTACAAAAAGAATGGCTGATGTAAGAGAGATTCTGCCAGAAATAGAGGCAGAACAAGAAATAGAGCTTATTCAAGAGATTGTAAAAGAGCTAGATCAACTAGAGCAAAAACTGCAAGGATTGGAACTGAAAAAAATGCTTTCATCCGAAGTAGATGAAAAAGGGTGTTTTTTCAGTATCAATGCGGGAGCAGGAGGAACAGAGAGTTGCGATTGGGTAGCTATGCTTTCTCGTATGTATCTTCGTTGGGCAGAAAAAAAAAGATGGAAAGTTCAGGTTATAGATAGAATAGAAGGAGATACTGCTGGGATTAAGAGTATTACCTATCAGATAGAAGGGGACTTTGCTTATGGGTACTGCAAATCAGAAAAGGGAGTACATAGATTAGTTCGTATTTCTCCCTTTGATAGTGGAGCTAGAAGACATACTAGTTTTGCCTCAGTGGATGTATCCCCTATCGTGGAAGATATTCAAATAGAGATCAACCCAGAAGAGCTGAAAATCGATACCTACCGAGCTTCAGGAGCGGGGGGACAGCATGTAAATAAAACAGACTCGGCAGTGCGCCTTACCCACCTTCCTACGAAGATCGTTGTTTCTTGTCAAAAGGAGAGAAGTCAACTCCAAAATAAGGAAATAGCCTTTCGTCTTCTAAAGGGAAAGCTTTATGAAAAAAAAATAGAGGAAAGAGACAAAGAGTTTCAAAAACTCTCTGGAGAAAAAAAACAAATAGCGTGGGGATCTCAAATTCGAAGCTATGTGTTTCACCCCTATACTTTAGTAAAGGATGAGAGGACAGAACAAAAAACAGGAAATATAGAAGCTGTGATGGATGGAGATATAGATCTTTTCGTTACAGCCTACTTGAAACGGTTTGGGTAATGGATTTTGATATTCGATTTTCGGAAGAAAAAGACGGGGTTTTTTTAAAGAAATGGCTTTTAAAACCAGGAGAGCTTTTTTGGTTTCCTATGTCCAAAGAAAAGGAAGTAGAAGAGGTAGTAAAAAATTGGATGGGCTTTTCCCGTTTTAAAGCCAGTTTAACAGCAGAAGGAGAAAAACAGGTCTACGCAATAGGGACTCTTTTCTTAATGCCTTATAGAAAGACAGCCCATCAGGCTCTTTTTTATCTCTTGGTAGGTCCTGAACATAGGAAGAAGGGAATCGGTTTTTCTATGGTAAAAAATCTAGTCAATTTAGCCAGAAAATATTTTCGTTTAGAAAGGCTACAAATAGAACTATACGAAGGTTCTCCTTTGATTTCTATCTTACAAAAACAAGAGTTTCGTCTTGTATTCACCCAGAAAAACTATGTAAAAGAAAAGGACTCTTTTCGAGCTAGGCTCTTTTGGGAGAAGGTTCTTTAAATGGTCTCAAGCTTAAACATACGATTGGCTAAAGAAGAAGATAAACAGTATCTAACGGATTGGCTCATGGAGCCTGGTGTACTTGATTGGTTTCCCATGTGCAATTCAAGGGAAGTAGAAGATGCGGTTCGTCTCTGGCTCAGCTATATCCCTCAAAAATCAGTTTTTATGGCGGAAGTAGAAGGGAAACCCATAGGCTCTGCTAATTTATATTTGCAGTCTTTTGAAAAACTCTCTCATCACAGCCTTTTTGCTATCATCGTAACTTCTTCTATGCGAGGAAAAGGAATTGGTACTGCTTTAATTCAAGAGCTTCTGTATCAGGCAAAAGAGGTGTTTCACCTCGTATTTCTGCATTTGGAAGTATATGAAGAAAATCCTGCTAGAAGGCTCTACGATAGAGTAGGATTTTCCGAGGTAGGTAGACAGCCTTGTTTCATTAAAAAGGAAGGAAAATATTACACGAAAATTTTGATGGAAAAATATCTTTAAAGGAGACTCTTTGGCAGGACACAGTAAATGGGCAAACATTAAGCATAGAAAAGAAAGAGCAGATAAAAAAAAGGGAAAAATCTTTTCTCGTGTCACAAAAGAACTTATTTCTGCAGTAAAGCAAGGAGGAGCCGATCCTAAAACTAATATAAAGCTGAGGACCGCTTTAGAAAAAGCAAAAGAAGTAAATCTTCCCCAAGAAAATATTAAGAGGAATATAGAAAAAGCTACCTCTTCTAGTACAGAGGATTTTTCCGAGCAAACTTATGAATTATACGGACATGCAGGGGTAGGGATTTTAGCAGAAGCGCTTACTGATAATAAAAATAGAACTATCTCCGAATTGCGCGTTGCAATAAATAAGTGTGGAGGGAGTTTAGCCGAAGTAGGAGCGGTTTCTTACAATTTTGAAAAAAAGGGGATTCTCCGCCTTGCTAAAGAAAGAGAAGAAGAAGTTTTTGAAATAGCTTTAGAACTCTGTGTAGAAGACCTAGAAAAAGAGGAGGAAACTTTTTTTGTGATTACGAGTTATTTAGATCTTGTTTCCATAAAAGAAGGTTTTGAAAAAAAGGGGATAGTCGTCCTTTCTTCAGAAATTATGATGCTTCCCAAGCTTTTTATAGAATGCTCCCAGGAAGATTATGAAAAAAATAGCAAATTAATCGAATGGCTTGAAAACATTGACGATGTCGACACAGTTTTTCACAATATGAAGGAAATTTAATCTTTTTTTGCTTCAAAACAGTGCTTTTCTATTTGGGTAATTCTGTCAAAGTCTTTAAAGATCAAAGGCTTATAAGTAAAGGGAGACTTTCCCTTCACCAAAAGAGCAAACCTTTTTGTGTTATTCTTTCCTAAAAGAGCTTGGCAAAAAGCTTGAAAATCTGAATAGGTAAGCTTTTCAAGAGCTTCTTTTATTTTCCCCAGCAACAGAAAATCTCCCTCATAGGAAAAGGCTAGCTTGGCATAAAGAGCGCCTTCTTCATGAAGGTTTTTATGGGGATTTTCTAGCTTGTGTAGAGCCGCTTTTTTGTTATTTAAAAATCTCTCTTCAGGAACTTGAATCAAAAAATTTCCTAAAAAATTTTCTAGAAAAAGCTCAAAGCGGAATAAAAGATCTAAAGGTTCATGAGACCCTGATTGCACTGCTAGGACCTGGTAGAGATTTTGTCCCCAGTTTTTCTTGACAGCAGAAACCGTATAGGCTGTTTTTTGCTCTGTTCGTAGCGCATGAAAAAAACTCTCTTGCAAAATAGTTCCTAAAACCGCAAAAGCAGCTTGCTGTTCTGCGGAGTTTTTTTCCGCTTCTATTACAAGTAAAGTAGCGTTTCCGGGAAGAGCTACCGGTTTTTCTAAAAAACAGGGGCCTTCTTTTAAGGATACCGTGGTCAAAGGCGTGTGATATTTGAGGGGAAAAGCTTCATTTTTTATAATGTGGTGAACATCTAACCAAAGGCTTTCTGCTTGCTTTTGAGAGATATTTCCCAAGAGAAATGCCTCAATATACGCCTTTTTAAAGAGAATGTCTTGAAAAGCGCTGACCTCCTCATAAGAAAGTTTTTGTAAAACCGCTCTTTTTTCCTCAGGAGAAAAACTATCTCGGGAAAAAGAATTGTCTAAAAAATGAAACCCCTGGTCTAAAGCTGTCTCTTTTTCCTCGTTAACATAAAGATCGAAAAGAGTTTCTCGGTTTACTAAAAACTCTTCTTGCGTAAGAGAAGTATTTTTGCATTCTCGGAAAATTTTTTCTGTTAAAAGGGGCGCTTTTTCTGAAAAACCAGAAAGAGAAATATAGAGCTGGAGATTCTTTGCTTCAAAGCTAACGTTTAGTCCTGCTTTTCGTGCAGCATCTAAGGGAATTTCTAATCTTTTTATAAGAGCGCTGAGGAAAAAATCGAGAAGCACTTCAGATTTTGCAGAAGGAGTAATAGCAGCAGAGAGAACACGAAAGGAAAAAGCTATCTTGGGACTTTTATAAAGAGTATCTCCCTTATGATAGAGCCTGCCGTATTCATTTTCAAAAAGTAGAGAAGGATCTACAGACTCGGTAGGAAGCAAGGTAAAGTCAGTAGGAGCAAAAAGGTTTCTACCAGGCACTTCTACTCTCGGATGTTCTTTTCCTTTTTTCCAACTCTCTAGCTGGGCCGAGGGAATTTTTTTTACGGCAAAAGATGCTTTAGACCAAACTTCTTTTTGATCTAAAAGACAGGGCAGAGACGAGGCCATCAGGTAGATTCGGAAATTATCGGGGGATAAAAATGCCAAAGCCTCGGATAGCTTCTTTTCAGAAGGTTTTTGGGAAAAAATTACGTCTTCTGGATAGGAAGAAAAAGGGCCTTCCAATATAGAAGAGGCATGTTCTAAAACTGCTACAATAGCTTTTGCTTTTCTCTCTTGATATTGGTAGCTAAGTTTTGCTAAATGTTCTTTTTCCTCCCAGAGGTAAAAGGGAAGGGGTCTTTTCTGGAAGGTTTTTAGTACCTGAAAGATTTTTTCTACTACAAGAAAGTGGTTCTTTACCCCCTTTTCTGTAAGATCTACATGAATGCTAAAAATGGCTCTAGAACTGGTTTTCTTAGAGATTCTAGCGTAGCACCCTTCTGCTAAAGCTTCCCGTTTCAAATCCTCTGCAAGACTTTTTTCGTGGATGTAATTGAAGGTATGAGCAATCAGGGTAAAAGGTTTTGTGGGATCTTCCAAAAAAGACTCGGGTACTTCCCATTCCAGACGGAGCCATTTCAGGTTTTTTAAGGGTTCTATGTAGGTAATTGTGTTGGTATATTTTTTTTCAGAGCAGGATTTAGAAAATTCTTTTTTTCTCAAAAGAGGGGAGCGTATCGTGGAAAAGGAAGAAGAGACCTTTTCCTTTAAATCGGAAAGAGGAAGGGGAGAATAAACTGTAAGGTGCATCCATTTAGGGCTATAATGGTCCTTGAAAAAAGTGTGCATATAAGTAGAATCGACCCCTTTCAAAGAATCTAATGTACCGCAGCTAAAGTGGGAAAAGGGATGATTTTTTGGACTAGTTTCTTTAATCACTTGAAAAAAACGGAACTCATCCGATTCTTGTGCTCTTAAAAATTCCTCATGGACAGCATGGACCTCTTTTCCTAAGGCTTCTTTTGTAAAAAGGGGTTCTCTAAAGTGCTCTGCTAACCGAGATAGAGTCTCTTCGAAAAGCGCGTTCTGTATTGAGAAGAAATAGGCGGTGTGATTCCCCTCCGTATAGGCATTAAAATCACCCCCATGATCGGAAATAAAGCGCGTTAAGGAATTATTCTCGGGGTGACTTTTGGTTCCTTGAAAGATCATGTGCTCCATAAAATGGGCAATACCAAGAGCTTCTTCAGGATCAGAAAAAGAGCCTACTTCTACAGTAAGTGCAAGAGAGGATTGAACCGCTTTTGGATCTGAAATGAGATAGACTTGCAGTCCATTTTCTAAAATTATCTTAGCGGTTTTTCTCTCTTTTAAGTAAAGACTAAGAGGAGAAAGAGAAAATGTATCCTCTACTTCTTGATAAGCTCCAGCAAAAAGAGAAGTAAACAGGGAGACAAGAGAAAGGAAGAACTTCATTTTAAAAGAATAGACCCTTCTACAGTAGTTTTTCGTATTCTTGTTTTACCACATCTGTAATAAATAATGCTCGATTTTTTCTTGCCTGTTGTTTGTTTACCCCTGTAAAGGCTTCCATAGAGATCTCTTCTGCAAAACAAAGGCGGCAAAAAGAAAAATTGGCGTGCCTTATCTCACCGATTTCCTTTTGGATTGTGTCAGGAGGAGGTAAAACAGGGTGGGTGTAAAGCGCTAGGGGAAAAAAATGAACCCTCCTTTTAGCTTTTTTACTCATGAGATAAAACATTTCAATGCTTTGGGGATCAAAAGGGTCTGGAAAAACTTCTCCTTTTTTATCCCGGCGATCTCTTCCTCCAGAGGGGGCTACATAGATTGATTTTCCTCCTTCTGTAAAAAGAGAGCTAGTAAGACGCATAGTCAGTTGATTATGATATAGCTTCTTCTCCTTCAAGTGGGGAACGCAGTCTATATACTTTTTAGAGTAAATGCAAAGAAGGTCCCTTCCTAAGCTAAAAGGGATAGCAGCAGGGTCTGTAACGACTCTTTCTCCTGCTACATAAATGGTATCCGAAGCTATTTTAGGAAACTCTTTTTGTAAGAGAAGGTCAATGATCTGAGGGTCTAATTCTGTCTGGTGGTTTGCTAGAAAAACTACACTTTCCTGTTTTTCTAAAAATGCATTGGCTTTTACCAGATTTTCTTTTCCTAAAACCCAAGATTTTTGGAAGTTGATTAAAGGTCTCGTAAAATCTAGACCAAACTGGTAATAATCAAAAGGTTCTCGGATTTTTTGGTGATAAGGTTCGAAAGCAGTAGAGGATTTTATCTGCTCCTGCATTAAGGAGAAAAAAGTAGAAAAAATAGCCAATCTCTCCTCTTCTTTTAAGTGAGAAGAGGTTGCTTTTTTATACTCAAAATAGAAATTTCTTAAGATGGAGCTATTCTTAGAAGAGAGTTTTTTTTGGTGTTCCAAAGAATCTAAAGAAGTAAAGAGGGCTTTTTCCGCCTCGTTAACAAGATAGTTTTTCATCATTTAGAGTGGAAAAAAATTGATACTCATTTATGTGGAGTGTGTCATCTATTTCTACTTCCAAGTAGGCATTGGCTTTTGAGGCCATTTTTTCTAAAAAGGGCCTATCTACCAGATTCAAGTATGTTTCAAGTTCTGGATGGATTTTTAAACGGAGCGCATATTGGTTGTTGTAGTGAATCAGTTTTTTTAAAGAACGCTCAATTTCGACAACAATGCTTTCATGATTTTTAATAGAGCCACTTCCATTGCAATAAGGACAAGGAGTTAAAAGAGTCTGAAGTAAAGATTCCCGATTTCTTTGACGGGTCATCTCCACAAGACCAAATTCACTCATCCCTAAAATGGTACATTTAGCATTATCTTCTCTCATGCACTCTTTTAGTTTTTCTAAGACTCTTCTTTGGTTTTTTCGATGGCGCATATCGATAAAATCGCAGATGATAAGACCTCCTAAGTTGCGGATTTTTATCTGTCTTGCGATCTCTTGGGCTGCCTCTAGGTTAATACGTACCAAACTCTCTTCTACATCAAGGGTTTTACTCTGTGAGCTTCTCCCGGAATTTACGTCAATGGTATGCATTGCTTCTGTTTTATCAAAAAAGAGATATCCTCCGGAGTTTAGCCATACTTTTCGTTTCAAAGCCTTATCTAATTCTCTTTCTATGTTGAACCTTTCAAACATAGGCATTTTGTCTCGGTAAAACTCCATTTTCAGAGGGTGTTCTGTCTCATATTTTCGATAGAGTCTTTTACAAGTTTGATAGGTAGCGTAATCATCTATGAGAAGACGGTCTATCTTTTTATCAGCGGCTATTACAATAGCTCTTTTGATAAGATCTGTTTCTTCATAAAGCAGGGCAGCCCCTGTAGTTTTGTGAAAGCTCTCTACTATGGATTCCCAGGTTTTTAATAGATCTTGGGCCTCTTCTATTAAAACCTCAGTGGAAGCATTAGCACTGGCAGTTCTACAGATCAGGCCCATATTTTGAGGCATCTCAAAAGCACGGATTAGCTGTTTGAGCTGATCTCTTAAAGCTCTATTTTCAATTTTTCGAGACACGCCCCTGTGGGGATTATTAGGGAGGAGCACTAGGTATCTTCCTGCTATAGAAATATTCGAAGTAAGGCGAGCCCCCTTTGTTCCAATGGGCTCTTTTACTACTTGTACTAAGACAGGCTGGTCAATTTTTAACACTTGAGAAATATCTTGTACGGGAGATTTTTTATTGGAAGAGGTCTTCTCTTCCTCCATGTCAAAATCCATGTCAAAAAGCTCTTCAAACTTTTTAGTATTCTCCAAAATATCGCTGATGTGAATAAAGCCGTTTTCCTCTTCTCGGATGTCAATAAAAGCAGATTGAATGTTATGAAGTATATTGGTAACCCTGCCTTTATAAATATTTCCCGTAATCTTTCTCGATTTTTTTCTTTCCACAACGAGGTCGTGAACTTGACCTTGTTTTAGGAAAACATACCGAATTTCTTTTGACTCTACATTTAAAAGAATTTCTCGCATAAGCCTCTCTTAACTTCCCTCTTTCTATCCTAGGTTATCTTTAGATGTTTTTCTACAGAAAAGAGGAGGGCTTTTTAAGAAAAACTCTTCTAGTTTCTTAAAAATCCCTTTTCCTTGAGAAAGGTGAAGGGTTTCTGCTGCTTTTACGAAATTTTCAGCAGGACAGTTGCCGTGGCACTTAAAAACTACCTTAGAACAACCCAATAAAAAAGCTCCTGGATAGGGGGAATAGCAAAGTTTTTCTTGCAAAGATTTTGCCAGATCAGAGGGGAAGGTTTTTTGCATAGAATCTAGTAAAAAACGGGCCACTCCTTCTGCTGTTTTTAAAAATATATTTCCTGTAAAACCGTCTGTTACTAAGACATCAATATCGCCTTTGAAAACGGTATCTCCCTCTCTATTTCCTAAGAAGGAAAAAAAGGTTTCTTCTTTTAAAGTTGCAAAGGCTTTCTTTAGCTCCAAAAGACCTTTAAAAGGCTCTTTTCCAATGTTTAAAAAAGCTACTTTAGGCTTGAGGACTCCAAAAGCTTTTTGTAAAAGTGTCCCCATTTTAGCAAACTGCTCTAGGGTTTTTCCATTTACAGAAATATTGGCTCCTACATCCAGTACTGCCAAGGGTTTTTTTTTCGTAGGAAGAAAAGTGACTAGAGCAGGACGAAAAATTCCAGGAAAAAGAGAGAGCTCGTGTTTTGCTTTTGCTATCAAAGCTCCTGTATTAGTAGCCGAGATTAAAGCTCCTATTTTCCCCTGTTTTAAAAACCGTAGAGCAACACATATGGAGGCTTCTTTTTTTTTTCGAATAGCTTCCAAAGGAAGGTCTTCCATACGAATCACTTCTTTACAAGTCACAAACTGAAAAAAATCTTTACCATTAGAAGAGCTTTCAAAGAGATTTTCGAAAACCTTCTTTTGTTTTGCTAGACCAAAAAAGCAAAGAGATAGTGGCTCTTTTTTTGCCTTACGGGAAAAGGCCTCCAAGATTTTTTCAGCAGGAGCTTCCCCTCCCATCAAATCAACGCCAATGAAAAAGGGCTTAGCCTTCACTAGATATGACTGCTCGGTTTTTGTAAAAGCCGCAGGAAGGGCATATATGATGAGGCTTTTTTGCCTTTCCGCAGTTTGTGCAAGAAAGAAGTTGGACAGGCTTTTTTGCCATATGAGCCCTACGGGAGTTTTTTCTCGCGTTGGAAGTTCGGTTTCTAGGTACTGCCATATTTATCTCCTAATTGGTTATCTAAATCAGAAAAAGGGAAGTGCTCTCCTGTTTTTTCTGAGGAGGCTTTTTTTAAAAAAGATTTTATGTGCTTTCTCTCAGGACAATCGCCTTGATTGCATTCCAAAAAAGGGGGGATTTCTATTAGAAGAGCTTCCTTTAGAATAGGAAGGACATCAAAAATACGATCCTTTATATCCTTTATGGGGTACGTTTGGTAGAACCCTTTTGCTTCGATCTCTTTATCAGTTATTTGATTGCAGACAACACAGGGAAGCCATACTTTTCCTTTAGCATTTAAGTGAATCACTAAAAGCTCAGAAGTTAAATACGCTTCTAGCTCTACTTGTACCTGATCAGAAACAGTACAATCTGGTTCTGTTTTTTCTAAAAGAGAAACAGAAAAAAGGCCCTCGATTTTTTCTTTCTTATCCCCTTTTAGTCTGTCTAAAAAAATTTTTAAGGAATCGTCCATACGCACACCAATACCTAACCCTTAAGGGGGGTTCTAGGAAAGCACAAGGTTATCATAGCCTTCTAGGGGAAAGCAAGTTTCTTTCCAAAGGCACTTTCTGCAAATAAAAGTTTTATCACCGTTTGGGAAGGGTTTTCTGTTTTTAAATATTTTTTTATCTCTCCGCAATCTTTTTTTTGTTGATTCCTTTTCTCCTCTTCAACAAAAAGAGAACAGGCTTTAGCAAAAAGATTTTTTTCCGTGAAGTTAGGACCTAAGAGCTCAGGAAAAACCTCCCTTTGAAGGAGAATATTTGCTAAGGTGTAGAAGGGAAGGCGGATCCGTAAAATTTTTTGGGCTAGGAAAAGATCTATTTTACCTATAGCGTAGCTGATAATAGAGGGGGTCTCATGAAGAGCCAACTCTAAAGAAATCGTTCCAGAAGTAGCAAAAGCCAGATAAGCTTTTCGCATCCAGAGATAGTTTTCTTTGGCAGGGAATAAGGTGCCTGTAAAAGAGGGGACCTTTTTCCTAATTTTTTCTTGTAGCACGGGATTTGCGCAGGAAATAGCTATTTCTACGTGGGGATAGATTCTCTGCAATTTTCTGGCTACCGCTAACTGGATGGGAAGGTTTTTTTCTAGCTCCTTTTTCCTACTTCCAGGGAAAATAACCAAAATTTTAGGAGAGGAAAAGAAAATATTTTTTTTGAAAAGGGGCGTTTTTCTCAATTGAAAAGCCAAGGGATGTCCGACATAGTCAACCTTTAAGCAGGTATGAGAGTAATACTGCTTTTCAAAAGGGAATAAGGTAAAGAGATGGTCTACGGATTTTGCTAAGATATCAGCCCTTTTTTTCCTCCAGGCCCATACGCTTGGGGAGACAAAGTGGAAGATTTTTCCTGGAAAGGATTTCTTTTTAAGAGAGCTCTCTAATTTCAGGTGAAACTCGGGATAATCTATGAAAAGGACTCTTTTTGGTGTATTTTGTACCAGATACTTCCTAAGTTGAAAAAAGAGTTGCAGCAATTTTGGCAGGCAAAAGCATACTTCTTTAAAGCCCATTACTTGAAACTTTTCCATAGGGAAGATTTCTTTGCAGGAAAAGGCTCTCATCTTAGGTCCGAGGATTCCTTCCACTTTTATAGGGAGCTTTCTTTTTTGTATTTCTTGTAAAAGAGAAGCACCTAAGGTGTCTGCGCTAGGTTCGCAAGCGGAGATAAAAAGGTCTATAGTTTCAGCTTTTGACATATCCAATCAGCTCCTTTGCTGAAGATTTCAGGAGGGGTTCCATGCCCCAGACGACCCACTGAAGGATAGGAGAAAAGCTCTATTTTTGGGGAGAGTATATTTTTTTCAGTAGCAGCAGCTACCAGATTTTGAAAAAAGGAAAAACAAAGATTTGTTTTTACCCTCGTATCGTGATTGCCAATGAAAAAAAGAAGTTCTTTTGTACAGAGGTTTTTCAAGAGATGGGTAAGGGTGTAGCGTTTCAGTAAAAAAGCCTCTTTATGAGTAGAAATTTCTTCGATAGCACCTAGATCAAGCAGGGGAGCAAAATGAATAGAAAAAGGAAAAGAAAAAAGGGAGGCAAGATGGAGAGCGAAAAAAGATCCTCTAGAAAGTCCTGAAGTTACGCAAAGGGAAGGGGTGATTAGATTTTTAGCAAAAAGATAGGAAAGGATTTTTTGGGAAGTATCGAAGAAGGAAGAAAAAAAATCTTCTTTGCTTTGCAAAGCCTCGATAAAGGCAGCAAGAGCTTTTTCCGGTGCAAAAGGTTCTTCATGGAAAGGAAGATTCCAAGAAAAAAGGCGAATTCTTTTCTTTTGTAAAAACTGGGCTATCTGATTATAGGGATCCAAAGAAAGGCTTGCTTTTCCTGTGGAGGAAAAATAGAAAAGGGCAGGAAGAGGTCCTTCTTCTAGACAAGGGCCTGTATAAAAGAAAGAGACTTCTTCAACGTCTACTTTTTCTACGGAAATGTCTATGGGGTGATACATAAGAGTTAGAAAGAACTTTTTTTTGTAGCTCCTTGTTCCAATCCTCGTAAGTTTTGATAAGTTTTGGATTTAAACAAGAGCGGAGTTTAAAAAAGGAAAGAGCTAAGGGGAAGTCATCATCCCTAGGGATACGGATTCTTTTTCGCCTTTCTTGAGAAAAGCGAAATTGAGAAGTCATGATAGAGATCATGCTGCTTTTCATTTTTCGAGAGAGATGAAAAAAGGGAGAAAAAACCGAGTCGATCCATATCTTCGCGCTGCTACTAATTTGTCCTAAGTGAAGTTCTCTTTTTTCTTTTTCTGTAAAGATGTATTCCTCAAATAAAGGGTAGATCAAGCACGTTACTAAAATGGGTCTTTTTAAGAAGAGATCTTCCTTTTTTTGGTCTACTTCCTTAAGTAGAGAAAGAATACTATTTTCTCCCTTTTGTTCGGCAAAATAGTAGGAAAGCTTTGGTAGAAGAAGCTGTAAAAGATCCATTTTGTACAAATAGTGGAAAAAAGGGGCTGAAAAACCTGATTCTAACATGCGAAATAGCTCTTCTAAGATTCTTGCTTGGGAGCTTTTTACAATTTCTTGTTTGTGATTTTCTAAAGCTTTTAAGGCAGAAGATTCGATAGTTAAATCAAACCTTGCATGAAATTTGATTAAGCGAATCATTCTTACAGGATCTTGTTGAAAACGAATTTCCGCCTGTCCTATGGTCCTTAAGATCTTTTTTTGTAAATCTTCATATCCCCCGACATAGTCAATCACCACCTCTTTTTCTGGGTCGTAAAAAAGACCATTGATCGTAAAGTCTCTTCGCAAAACATCCTGCTCTTCGGTTCCAAAATCATTGTCTCTTACAATCAGGTCCGATTTTTCTATGTCGCCTGAGCGAAATGTGGAAACTTCTAAAATTTTTCTTCCAAAACGAATGTGGACCAGTCGAAATCTTTTCCCTATGAGAAGGCTATTGCGAAAGAGCCTTTTTATCTCTTCAGGTTTTGCGGAAGTGGAGATATCAAAATCTTTAGGGGTTTGATCCATCAAAAGATCTCTCACACTTCCCCCCACAAGATAAGCAGAGAATCCCTGCTGTCGTAACTTTTTTATTACGTAGTAGGCATGAGGGTCTATATTAGAGCAAAGAATGGGGTGATGTTTTAGCGTATAGATTTTAGGCTGCAAGGCAAAACTAAAGGATTATTATGGAGCCTACCATATAAAGAATCTCATTTTGCCGTCAAGATTTCTAGTTTTTCTGTTTTTTTACCTATACACCTAGTTGGTTAAGAAACTATTTTCCTGGCAGCTTTCGCTGCTTTATAGGTAATTGCTGAAACAGATAATTTGCGTTTGCTTAGGCCTTTTATGTTAGGAGTTTTATGCCCTCTCAAGGATAAAATAGTAGGTTTCAATTCCCGATTTTCCCTAAAAGCTCGCAATTTAAAAGAAAACTTTCACCTCAATAGATGAGATCAATTCATTCTTGCCTAGAAAAATTGGCTCTGGCACATTTTCGTGTGTTTATAGCCCTGTAGGGGATGAGTCTGAAAGTCTCATAAATTCTTAGGTAGAGGGGTCGTTATATTTATTCAGAGGAGGATGTTTTCTTGGGAAAACCATCTGTTTTAGGAGGGGCTTTTTTAGTAGCGGGGACTTCTATAGGGGCTGGTATGTTAGCGCTTCCTGTAGTTACTGCAGAAGGAGGGTTTTTTCCTTCGTTACTCGTCTATTTTTTGTGTTGGCTTTGTATGAGTATAACCGGTCTTTTTTTACTAGAGGGGTGTCTTCGCATGAAAAAAGAGGTGAACCTTATTTCCTTGGCAGATCACTATTTGGGACTAAAGGGGAAAATTCTAGCCTGGATACTGTATCTTTTCCTATTTTATAGCCTATCTATTGCCTATATCTCTGTGGGAAGTTCTTTAGTGGGATTATTTTTTCCTTTCCCTGCTCTTTTAAATAGTCTTATTTTTGTCCTTTTTTTTGGCTTTTTTATTTTTCAGGGAGCTTTTTGGGTAGATAGAATGAATCTACTTTTGATGGTAGGGCTTTTGCTCTCTTACGTTTCTTTTTTGGTTTTAGGAGGGGGCGAAGTGGAAATAACTCGCTTGAAACCCCAAAATTGGGGAGCTTGCTTTTTAGCGCTTCCCGTTATTTTTACCTCTTTCAGCTATCAGGGGATTATTCCTAGTTTAACCACGTATCTACAAAGAGATAAAAAAAAACTGCAAAAGGCTATTTTACTCGGAACTTCTTTTGTTTTTGTCGTTTACATAATTTGGCAAATCCTAATTTTAGGAAGCGTTCCTTTAGAGGGGCAGTATGGTCTTTTTCAGGCGAAAAATCTAGGGAAGACGGCTATCTATCCTTTTAGAGCCATTTTACAAAACCCGGCTCTTTACTGGATAGGAATTGCTTTTTCTTTTTTTGCTGTTACTACCTCCTTTTTGGGGGTTACTTTAGGGCTTTTTGACTTTTTATCAGATGGATTAAATTTTTCTAGGAAAGGAAAAAAAGGGCTTCTTTTTTTCTTAACCTATGGACCTTCTCTTGTAATTCAGGGAATTTATCCTTCTCTTTTTCTCAAAGCTTTAGGATATGCAGGAGGAATAGGATGCGCCCTTCTTCTTGGATTTTTGCCTGCTTGGATGATTTATAAGGCGCGTTATGTAAAAAGGGAGCCTTTTCCCCCCATAACTCCGTGGGGAAAAACCCTTTTTTACTTTGTTTTCCTTTTTATTTTGTTTGAATTAACCATTGAGTTTTATAAAGAGCTGTTTTTCTCTTGAACAATTAATTTTTCTAAAATATCTAGAAAGGTTATGAGAGAAAAATTAAAGGCAATACAAAAATTGGTTGTTTTTACAGCTCTTTTTGTTTTTGTTTGTCTTAGCTTTTATTTGCTTTGGGTTCATTACCAGAACCAAAAGGCTATATTCATAGAGTCAAAAGGGCAGCCTCAATTTGGAAAAAAAGGGGCTCCTTTACAGATGGTCTTATTTGAGGATTTTCGTTGCGAGAACTGTAGAACTTTTATGGAGGAAGTTTTTCCTTTTATTCATGAAGAATACATAGAAAGGGGAAAAGCAGAACTTTTCGTAATTCCTCTTGCTTTTCTAAAAGGTTCCAAAGATCTAGCCAATGCAGCGTTATGTATCTACTTTTTATATCCAGAAGGATTTTTTCCCTTTCTGAAAAAAGCCTCTTCCCTTCCTCTTAATAAGGCTTATAAAGAAAAATACTTGCAGATAGGGGCTTCTTTTTCAGGGCTTTCCTTTTCTCAGTTTCAAAACTGCCTTAGTTTAGACTACTATTTTTCCCAGATTGAGCAAAATTTTGAACTGGCCAAAAAGACCATGAAAGGCGATGTAACAACGCCTTCTCTCTATATCAATGGAGAAAGAATTCCCACCTATTCCAAACAGATCGTTTTAGAAAAACTAGAGAAACTTTGGAAGGAGAAGGTATGAAGCAAAAAGTGTTTCGTCTCTCTCTTTACCTGGCTTGGGTAGTCTCTTTAATAGCTACCTTGGCAAGTCTTTACTATTCGGAAATAGCAAAAATCCCTCCCTGTCAGCTTTGCTGGTATCAAAGGATTTGTCTTTTTCCCCTAGTATTCATTTTGGCAGTAGCCGCCTACCGAGAAGAAAGAAATATAGCCTTATACGTATATCCCCAAGTTTTTCTGGGATTTGTCCTAGCAGGGATCCACTTTCTCTACCCTTACTGGAACCCTTGGGGACAGGCCCTTTGCGGAACCGCCTCTTGCTATGAACCTTCCTATACCTTCCTAAGGCTTCCCCTTCCTTTTTGGAGTATGGGTACTTTCATACTCTTGGGGATTTTTCTTAGGCTGTCTGCTTATCAAGAGAAAAAAAATGAGTAGAAGTCGTTTCAGTGATAAAGTCTATATCTACCTTAAATCCAATTAAATAAGGCGGATTGGATTCATGTTTTGAATCTCTGATCTGAAGGTATCCGAGAAGCTCAGCGGTTTTTTTCTCTTCTGTCCAATCAATGCTTATCCTTTTAGTAGGGAAGTAAGGATAAGCAGGGTTATCTTTTGCAAAGTGGGAAAAGACTGCTCCTAGAGTAGAGTTAGGAGTTTCTTTAGGTAAAAAAGCCCCATGTATACGGAGAAGTTGCATCAACTCGATACAGTCCTTCTCGGAAAGACTTGCTAAATCCTTTAGGGGACTTGAACAGAACTCTGGAGTTCCTTGATAACAGTCCTTACAAACTGTGCAAGTAGGTTCTTTTAAGCTCTTTAACGCTTGCTTAAATAATATCAAACCTGCAGGACTGTTGAAGAATGGTATCAAGGCCTGATCGGTGAGCTTGTTTGTTATTATTTTTAAGTAAGAAAGGAGGTTCGTTTGATCAAGCCGAAGGAAAAACAAGGCTAAAGACTCTAGCTTTGGGTCTTTTAGTTTAGGGAATCTCCCCATATTGGGAGGAGCCTCTTGGGGGATAGTAATAGCAAAATCACCATCATTATTATCACTTTTTAAAGCTTTTTGGATAGACTCTACAAGAAAACTAAGTCCTCCCTGGTGGAGTAAGTAGAAAGGAAAACTTTTCTCTGCTGGGATAAAAAATGAGCAAACATAACCAAAAATATTTGGAAGGGAAAAGAAAGGAATCTGATCTATTCTCCAAACCAAGTGGTTATTGAGAAAGAGGGGATAGGTCCTATCAAAAATATCTGCAGTAATTTGTTTCTTTAGTTTATCAGAACTTTCAGAAAAAGAGTTTTGCCATTCAGAAACAGGGATAGGGTTTTGGACAAATTTTCTATTTAGATTTTCTATAAGCTGTTGTAATTCAACAGATTGCTCTTGTAAAATAGAAGAAGGCACTGAGGGGGTAACTACTGGGGAACTCGGTGGGGAAGTAATTGAATCGGGGGAATTGCTTTTAGGAACAGAAAAAAACCAACTACTCAGACTTTTACAGAAGTAGGGAACCAGGCAGTAAAGTATTTGAGCCGCTATCTTCACGATCTTTACGGCAAAATAGTCATCCTGATTTACCTTTAACCGCTCAGGTAAGTAAGGAGAAAATCTACTCTGTAGAGCAACAACGGTTTGGTTTAACATGAAAGACCCCTTTTTCTAGATAAAATTAGAAAGACAGGAGAATTTTAAGAAATAGTGGCATTTTTATTAAACCATTTTTTACCTCAGATAAATATTTTTAATATATTATAATTATTTCTTTATAATTAAATTAACTTTAGGTTATTTTGAAATAAAAAGGGGTTTTTATGAAGGGTTTAAATATAAAAGCTTTTTCTCTTGCTGTGGGAATTACTTGGGGTGTGAGCTGCTTGTTCATGGGTTGGACGGCTGCTTTTGACTGGGGCGATTATTTTGTGGATGTGATGGCTTCTTTTTATCTTGGGTATCATCCGGGATTTATAGGAGGAATTATAGGGGGAATATGGGGATTTATCGATGGTGCTATTTTAGGGGCTATTCTTTCTTTTCTGTATAATCACTTCAGCGCCAAGGAGAAAAAAAGGTAAGTTGCGTAAAAAAAAAGATCTTGGTTTGATAGCCGAGAAAAAGGAGTTGATTTATGGCTAAGCTTTATTTTCGGCATGGAACTGTGGGAAGTGCAAAAACCTTAAATCTTTTAGCTGTGGCTCATAACTATAGACAACAGGGAAAAAAAGTTTTTTTAGTGAAGCCTAGAATGGAGAGTCGTTTTGGAGAAACGAAAATCCAATCTAGAGCGGGGCTTTTTGCACAGGCCGATTTTTTATTGGATGAAAATACTTCTTTGCAAGAGATCCCTTTGGAGAGTGTCCGATGCATTTTAGTAGATGAAGCGCAGTTTTTAAGCGCTAAAACCATAGAAGAGCTCAGGGCTATTGCTACAGAGAAAAATATTCCCGTTATTTGTTACGGTCTCAGGACAGACTTTAAAAGTTACCTCTTTGAAGGAGCAAAAAGGCTTATGGAGCTTGCAGACTCCATTGAAGAAGTAAAAGCTACCTGCCACTTTTGCAACAAAAAGTCGATTATGAACCTAAAACATGTAAACGGAGTGGCCGTAAAAGAAGGTCCTTCTATTGAGTTAGGTGCAGAAGAGAAATATTTTCCTTCCTGCTATGAATGCTTTTGTTATGAATTACAAAGAGCAGAAAAGGAAAAGCTGGTTAACCTTTAAGGTTATTTCTCTGTAAAAAGAGTTCTTTCCAGAGATAGTGGTCTAGGAGCCCTTCTGGGTTTTTTCCTAAAATCTGAAAAGCTAAAAAGAGAGCTTCTATAGAGGCAAGGCCTTGGTTGGGATTGGGGCAGTCTTGTTGTCTTCTTGGATAAGCAGTTACAAAATGGGAGGGAAGGCTTCTTCTCTTTATCGAAAGAGGAAGCTTTTTTTTCATAAGGGAAACATATCTCCAGGTTCCATCTAAAAGAAGAAGCGAAGAGTCTTTGTCTTCTTCCGATAAACAAGGCGCCTGTACGTCTAAAATCAGATAGTTCTTTAGAGAAAAGAGGAAGGGATTTGGATAGGTCACAAAGCAAAAATCTTTTCTCTCTTCCAGACCTTTTAAAGAGCATTTCTTCCTATTCTCTTTTTTGTGTCTCCAGATCAAGGTGGGCTCATTCATCTGTTAAGAGGACTCTTTTTTAAAAGAAGTCATTTTCAGAAGAGATTTAGAGATATCAAACAAGAAGCGAGAAGGGTTAGTGGGGATTTCTTTTCCCATTTTTTTTCTTTTTCGAGACATGCTGAGCGTTAAAAACTTTTTAGCTCTTGTTAGGGCTACATAAAAAAGACGTCTTTCTTCTTCTATACCTGTTTCTAAAAGGCTTTTTTCGTGGGGAAGAATGTGATCTTCCAAAGCAACGATAAAGCAAGCTTCAAACTCAAGCCCTTTAGCGCTGTGGAAGGTGGATAAATTTATCTGCTCTTTTTCTTTCCCGAATTTTTCAGAAGGGAAGCTTCTGGCTAGCATGGTATTTGCTATAAAGTGGGGTAAAGAAGCTCCTTCTTGCTCTTCCTCATACTTTTCTAGTGTATACCCCAGTTGTAAGACATTTTCCCATTTGTATTGGAGCGCTTTTTCATTTTGTACCTCTTCTTGTAGCTGGGCGTGATATCCGATTTTCTGAACTAGCCAGGAAAAACTCTTTGACAAGGAATGATTCAGAAAAACCTTTTCTGCTTCCTGGATCAGTTGAACAAAGCTTTTTATCCCCTCTAACCCTTTAGAAGAGATTTTAGTCTCAAAAGAATTTTGGAAAGATTCCACATTTTTTAAAATCTCCCAGAGATCTTTTTTTTCTCTCCTTTGAAAAGAGGTCAAAAGATCTACTGTTTTAGAAGAAATACCTCTTCTAGGTACATTTAGGATGCGCAAAAGAGATTCTTGATCTTTTCGGTTTGCTATAAGCTTTAAGTAAGCAAGAAGATCCTTAATTTCACTTCTTTCAGAAAACTCTATTCCCCCGTAAACCCTATAGGGAATTCCCCGAATCCAGCTCTCTTTTTCCTTGTAAAGGGCGTTCATCAAAGCGAACTCAAAATTTCTGGATAGCAGATTCGATCGATACAAAATGGCCATGTCTTTAAAGGCTATATTTTCTCTTTGATGAAGCTCTATAATTCGGTCCACGACAGCTTGGGCTTCCTCTTGTTCCGAAGGAGCATGAAATAGCTCTATAGGAAGATCCTTTTTGCTTTTGCTAAACAGTGTTTTGGTGTGTCTTTTTTTGTTACAAGCAATTACCTGATTAGCAGCTTGTAAAATGCTCGGATAGCATCGATAATTTTGTTCGAGTCTAATTAGGATGTCTGCTTGAAAAGCCAAAATATTTTCTACTAAAGCACCCCTCCACCCGTAGATAGATTGATCATCATCTCCTACTACGCAGAGGTGATGGTATTTTTTCGCTAAAAGTTCTGCCAGTTTTGACTGAACTCGGTTCGTATCTTGGTACTCATCAATCATGATGTACAGATATTTTTCCTGGTATTTTTTTAAGACTTCGGGGTATCGGGTAAAAAGCTCTACGGTTAGAGTAAGTAAGCTATCAAAATTTACCGCATTATAGGCCTTTAAAGTAGTTTTCAAAGCGCTTTGTAGTTTTTTAGTAAATCCATCTATTTCTTGGTTACAATGTTCATTTTCTACCTGCGCAATCCTTTCCAAAGAGCTCGTAATGGAGGGGATCTCTTTAGTTTGTAAAATTTCTTTTCCTAGCTCCTTAGCTAACCGGTGTATATCCCTTTCGTCATACAAGGTAAAAGAAGAAGTATACCCTAAAGGGGAAATTTCCTTTCTTAAAAGATTCATACAAAAGCTATGAAAGGTACAAAAAGTCACTTTGGAAGCAGTTTCCCTTCCCACCATTTTGCTAAGGCGCTGTTTCATTTCACTGGCGGCCTTATTTGTGAAGGTAAGTCCCAAAATAGACTTAGGACAGACTCCTTTTGCTAAAAGATAAGCCGTTCGGTAAATAATCACTCTGGTTTTACCGCTGCCTGCTCCAGCTAAGATAAGCACTCTACCTTCTGTAGAAAGGACTGCCTTTTTTTGTTCTGGATTCAAAGAAGAAAAATCAAAGGGTTTTTCCATGGTCTTTTAAGAAAGAGGCTATCACTTCTAGTAGATCTTTTTTCAAAGAGGGTGTTTTCTCTTTTTGTGCTTTCATCTTAGGGTAAACAATCAAAGAAAAATCCCCGGAGACGCCCAAGTCCCTAAAAGCCTCTTTGACCTGTCTTTTGAATCGATTCCTTATGCAGGCATTTCCATATTTTTTCGAAGCCGCAATGCCAAAGAAGCAGCCCTTCTCCTCCTCTGCAATATCCGCGAATAGAAAAGCCCCGGTATACTTCCTTGCCTTTTTCTTTACTTGTAAAAACTCTTTTTTCTTTTTTAGAGGGGAGGGAGTCACACGGCTAGGGATTTTCTTCCCTTCTTTCTCCGTTTTTTCAGGATTTTTCTCCCATCTGCTGTCTTCATTCTTTTTCTAAAACCGTGGCTTTTTTTTCTTTTTTTCTTGGTAGGCTGGTAAGTCCTCTTCATAAAAGTCCTTTTTTATTCCCTCCGAGGTTACTGAAGCAAGGATAATCTCTCAAGGGTTTTTGATAATGAACTAACCATTCTTTGGAAAAACCCTTAAGTCAAAAAAAATCTATACTTCCAGAAACTATCAGAGACTTCTGTAAAATAATTTTTTTTCAATAGCAAACAAACCTATTTTTAGGTTAAAATTTGGCAGCTCAAGTCTTATTTTCGAGAAAATATGGAACGTACTGAATTGTCCTCAGTTACTAGGAGCTTTGTGGGTTCTTACCTACCGCTGCCTTTTCGACCGTTGTTAGATCTGAAGGACTACTTTCCACGTGCTTCTTTTGAGGAAAAGATATTTTTGGTTGCTTCTACAGCAGCAAGTGCTTTTCTTCTTTTGGCCATTTACTACATGCACTTTGTAGTCACAGGTCATCTTGGGCTTGGGTATTCTTTGGTAAATGTCGTTCCTTTAAGTTCTGTATCGCCTTATTCATATTCACTTTTGCTTTTGTCAAATATTGTAGAATATATGGTTTATGTTTGGTCTCTGCTTGCCTTTCCTATAGCGATCTATTCCCTCATATTGGAAGTAATAAAAACTCTGTTGGAAAAGGGAGTTCTTTGGATTAATGGCATTGATGAAACCACAAAGAGTTTTGGGCGTCTGACCTTTCTTTTCATAAAGAATTTTCGGACTCGGGAATGTCAAATCGACCGGATTGAGAGTTTTTCTTCCCCTTTCCTAAAAGTTTTGGATCTTTATCGTGTTAATATTGATTGGGTTGGGAGGTTTTCTTGTCCCTCTCTGAAAAGTCTAGTTCTGAGGGATAGTCAAATCAATCAGATTGAGAATTTTTCCCTTCCTCCTTTATTGGAAGAGCTGGATCTAAGGAGTAGTCAAGTTCCTCAGATTGAGAATCTTTTCTGTTCTCCTTCAAGAGAAGGGTCCTTTGAGAATACTCGGATTCGCTCTCTTTTTCCTTTTCTAAAAAGGGTATTTCTTAGAGGAATTGGAATAACACAGATTCCTAATTTTTCCGATTCTTTAGAAAGGCTGGAGATTCCTGAAAACCTAATTTCTGAGATCCGGAGTTTTTCTTTTCCAAACCTGGAGGTTTTAGATCTTTCCGGGAATCGACTTTCTGTGATCCAGGGTCTTTCTTGCCCAAACCTGAAGGCTTTAGATCTTTCCCGGAATCGACTTTCTGTGATCCAGGGTCTTTCTTGCCCAAACCTGAAGGCTTTATATCTTTTCGGGAATCAAATTACTGAGATTCCCGACTCTATTCTTTCTTTGCCAAGAGATTGTCAGGTTAATTTGGAAGGAAACTCTCTTTCCCCTGAGTATATTGCAAGTTTTCAGGCGCTTCTTGATAACTGGAGATTGCAGCATCCGGGGCAGGGTCCTAATATCTCCTTTAGTATTCATGATTCATTGTCTCATGAAATTGAAGATTGGGAACCAGTTCTTAGATGCTGGAAGGAAGAGATTCAAGGAGTAGTTTCAGGCTTTACCTTTTCTTTTACTAATCTTCTTTCTTTGAATAAAAACTCTAAAGAAAATCTTGCAATCTATTTTTCTCGACTTAGAAATATTCCTGATTATAGAGAGCGGCCTACCCAAAATAGGATAATCCATGAGGTAAGCTCTGTTCTTAATCTAATGGAGGAAGATGAGCTATTTAGGACTGATGCGATTCATTTGATATCGGGGGGACTTGAGACTTGTGGGGACAGGGTTTTAATTGTTTGGATTGAACTCAATATCTATAGAAAAGCAGTCCCTTTAGGGAGAGAAGAGCTAAAAGAGCTTGCTCTTGGACACGGAAAATTTACGGTTTTAATGAAATATGCCAAGAAAGAACACGAGGAAAGAGGAGGCGATGAAATTGCAAGAATCCTTCACTATTTGCTGGGTCTTAAAAGGGATTTAACGCTACCCATTGAAGCTAAAAAAATGCTTTATCAGGGGCTCTCTGGGGTTGATTCAAGGATGCTTACAAAAGCTAAGGGCTTTGTGGAGAAAAAAAGCGAAATCGAGCTCCTTTCTTTCTCTGCTATTTGGCTAACACATCAAAGAAAGACTTTTCCAGAGGCTGTACAAGCAATAGAAGAAAAGTTTGGAGAGTATGTAGAACAAATAAATCAAGGGCACTACTCAGAAGGTCTTCGAGGCATTTTGAAAAAATATGAGGGTTCTCGGAACTCTGTCTCTAAAATCAATTATATCTCCCAGCAGAGAGACTTAGAAATTGCGGGTCTGTAGGTTTTTCTAAGACCTAGTGTTATGGGTATTTTTCCTGAAAATGATATAAATTTTTTTGAATTAAAAAAATAGATTGAGTCTAATCCTTTCTTAACTCCCACAATTAAAAGTAATCCTAAAAAACCCCTTGAAAACAATGTTTTTGTTTCGGTATAAGGGAGGCTCTTTTGGAGAAGATATGAAAGTAAAAGCATCCGTCAAGGCAGATCCCTTAAAAGGGGATAAGATAGTTCGTAGGAAGGGAAGGGTCTACGTGATTAATAAAAAAGATCCTAACCGTAAACAAAGGCAAAAAGGTCCGGGAAAGAAAAGGTAGCAGTGTATGGCCACAAAGTCACAGATAGCAAAACAGAAAAGAAGAAAGAAGCTGGTAGATGTTAAGTGGGACAGAAGGCAAGAACTTAAAAAAATTATTTTAAGCCCTTCTAGCTCTGAAGAGGAAAAGTTAGCTGCAGTGGATAAGCTTAACCGGTTCCCTAGGAATTCTTCTCCGGCTCGTTTGAGAAATCGATGTCAGATGACCGGGAGATGTCGTGGTTATCTTCGTAAATTCCAGCTTTCCCGTTTATGTTTTCGAGAGCTTGCTTCTAAGGGAATGATTCCCGGAATTATTAAAGCTAGCTGGTAGGGTTTTCGTTTTCTATCAGATTTTCTTGGAGGAAGGGGAATTCTCCCGCTTTCTTCCATTCCTCTAGTGTTTCATTCCAAAGGTACGATTGATTATCTAGAACTCCCTCGTTCCAGAGTCCTTTCAACCCTTCGGAAGAAAAGGGACCCCTTTTTGCTGCTTGTTCATCTAAATAATACCAAGAATAGGGAGGAAGGTTTTTAGAAGGAGCCTCTTTTTTAAGAGATTTTTTCTTTTTTTTAGGTCCTAGCAAAAAAAGAATAAAGATCCCTGTGGACCAAAAAACCAAAGAGGCAAGAATCCAAAAGAGAAGATTCCTCTGATATTTTCTAGCTAAAATAGCTCCCAGGGACATTAAGAAAGCCAATAAAGTAAAGTAGATATAAGGATGCTCAAAAAGCTTCACCACTGCCTCTTTTTACCTCAATTTATAAGAGAAAAGGGGAAAGTTTCAAGGAAAACTAGCTTCTTTTTTTCTTTTGGGTTTTCTATAATGCCACGAAAAGGGGGGATTTATGTATGACAAGTTAAAAGATATGGATGCAAAAGAGATCCATCTCCCAGAAACGGCTTATGTAAGAGATATAGAAACCAAAGTATTTCAAGGAATTGCTCTGCAATGTCTTGCTAAAATAGAGGGTATTTGTCTTCCTGAAAATACTCTCTTCGATAACCTTTTAGGTAGAGATGTAGAGAGAATCAAGGGAATCCATGTAGAGCAAGATCATAAGAAACACTCAGTGAATATCCGGGTTGAAATTAATGTAAGATATGGACTTTCTCTTCCAGAAAAAGCAGAAGAGATTCAGTCAAAGATTGTAGAAGAAGTGAGTCATTTAACAGGTCTACATGTAGCTTCCGTGCATGTTATCTTCAAAAATCTGATTCTTCCAGAAAAAGAGGCGCTTATTTCTGCTAAAAAAGAGGAGATAGAAGAGGATTCTGAGATGTTAGTTATAGAAGAAGAGTTTCATCCAGGTCCGAATTAAATCAGACGAACAGGGGTATGAGTCAGGGCTTCCAAAGCTAAGAAGCCTTTTCCTTAGGTAGAGAGACCTTCACTTCTAAAAAATTGGTAGATTTTTCTAGCCTCTTTCTTCTGCAAAAAAGGCAGTTTTTCGAGATCTTCTTGGGAGGCGGCTTTAATTTTGGAAATTCCCTTAAAGTGGGTTAGAAGGGCTTCTTTCTTTTTAGGTCCTATCCCTTTTATTTGATCTAAAGAAGAGCTAAAGAAGTCTTTTTTGTGTCTTTTTCTGTGATAAGAAATAGCTACTCTATGGGCTTCGTCTCGTATCTTTTGCAGAAAAAAAAGGACGGGAGAATTTTTAGCAAGATATAGAGGTTCTTTCTGATAGGGTAGAAAAATTTTTTCTTGGGTAAGACCCTTGGTATGCAACGAATTTTCTTTAGCTAAGGCTATTACTTCAACACTGGCAATGTTTAGCTCTCTAAATACTTCAAGGGCTAGATTAAGCTGTCCTTTTCCTCCGTCTACCACGAGAAGGTCACAGAAAATCTTTTCTTTTTTTAAGCGGGAAAAATGGCGATGCAAAGCCTCTTTCATAGAGGCATAATCTTCCGAAGTTTTCTTTTTTATTAAAAAATAGCGCTGTTTACTGTTTTCTTTTTTCCCATTTATGAAGCAGACCAAAGAGGCTACGGGGTTTTGTGATGAGATATGGGACGTATCTAAACATTCAATTCTTCTGGGAAAGCGGCTTAAGCGAAGCTCTTCTTGAAGTTTCAGTAAAAGAGCTTCTTGAAAGTCTTCTTCTTTTTGTGTTTTTTCAAAGAGAGAAGAAGCGTTTTCATGGGCCATTTCTAAAAGCTTTTTTTTGTCTTGGGTTTTGGCAACGACAAGACGGATCTTTTCTTGGGAATTTTCCTGGAGAATTTCTTCCACAATCTTTCTATCAGAAAAGGAGAAGGGAAGGAGAACTTCTTGTACTTCTCTCTTTTTATGATAGTGTTGTAAGAGAAAGGTTTTTACTATTTCTTCCTCTTCAGAGAGAATAGAGGAAAAGAAAAAAGCTTTGGAAGAAAGCAGCTTTCCTTTTCTGAAAAGGAGTAAAGAAATCATAACTCGATCAGCTTGCCTTTTGAAACCAAGAACGTCTCGGTTGCAAAGATCAGGAAGATCCACATGCTGTTTATCCAAAATCTGCTCTACCTGCTCAATGGTTTCTAGGATTTTTTTTGCCTTTTCATATTCAAGATTTTCCGAAGCTTCTTCCATTTTTTGGTAAAGATCTGATAAGACTTTTTGGTCTTTTCCCAACAAAAAATTTTTCGTCCCTTCCACTAAGAAGTGATAATCGTCTTTACTACACTTTTCTACACAGGGAGCTACGCATTTTTTTATCTCATAAAGAAGGCAAGGTCTTTTTCTTCTGACAAATTCTGCATCAGAGCACTGCCTTAGAGGAAATACTCGTAGAATAAGGTCGAAAACGTTTCTTGCAGCTTTTGCGCTGGTATAGGGGCCGAATAAATATTTCATCTTTTTGGGCCTTTTCTTAGAACGTAAAAGCTTTAACATAGGATAAGTATGATGGGTTAAGGCAAGATGGATGAAACTTTTATCATCTTTTAATAAGATGTTGTACTTGGGAGCATGTTTTTTAATGAGATTGCTTTCTAAAATAAGGGCTTCTTTTTCGCTTAAGACTAAAAGGGTATCAATGGAGCGAACCTGCTTTAGTAGAAAAGGGATCATCTCTCTTTCATCGCCCTTTTTCGCAAAGTACTGATGAAGACGGGCTCTTAGATTCTTGGCTTTTCCTACGTAAAGGACCTTTCCTGAAGCGTCTTTCATAAGATAAACGCCTGCCTTTTTAGGGAAAGAAGAAAGATCCATAGTAGGTTTTTACCCCTTTTGTATTTCGTAAAGAGTCTGCAAAGCAGATAAAGGACTCATTTGATCTACTTGGAGTTTCTTGATTTTTTCACATAAAATACAGATCTCTTTTTCTACTAAAGGAAATAAAGTCCCTTGAATAGGAGGCTCTTTTTTCTTTCTTTTCTCGAACATTTTGAGTCTTTTTGCTGCAATTTCTAGCATTTTTTCAGGAAGGCCTGCAAGTTTTGCGACATGAATTCCATAGCTTTTATCTGTACCACCTGGGAGGATTTTATGTAAAAAAACTATACCTTTAGCAGTTTCTTTCACGGCAACTTGATAATTTTTTACCCCCAGAAAAAGTTTTTCTAATTCGGTGAGTTCCCAGTAGTGAGTTGCAAATAAGGTTTTTGCCTTTTTTTTCTCTTCTGTAAGCAAAAATTCTGCTACAGCCCAAGCAATAGAGATCCCATCATAAGTGCTAGTTCCCCTTCCGATTTCATCTAAGATGATTAAGGATGAAGAGGTAGCTTCTTGCAAAATATGAGCTGTTTGCTTCATTTCTACCATAAAAGTAGACTCTCCTTTGGCAATATCATCAAAAGCGCCTACCCTAGAAAATACTTGATCCACTAGTCCTATTTTTGCTGACTTGGCCGGGATAAAAGAGCCCATTTGAGCTAAAATTACCAAGAGGGCTACTTGACGGATATAGGTAGATTTTCCGGCCATATTAGGCCCTGTGATGATATACATCGAGGAATCCGAACAGGAGAAAATCGTGTCATTGGCTATGAAATCTTTATGGAAAAGGGCTCTTTCCAAAATGGGGTGCCTTCCTTGTAAAATCTGTAGATCATAGGAGAGATTCACCTCTGGTTTTGTGTATCCATACTCCAAAGCCACCTGGGCTAAAGAACTCAGAGCATCTATATGAGAAACAGAGAGGGCGGTAGAAGTTATAGATGTTAAAAAACAGAGAACTTTTTTCTTCAGCTCCTCAAATAAAAGCGTTTCTAGGCCGCGGATTTTTCCTTCTGCAGACAGTACCTGGTACTCAAAGGATTTAAGCTCTTCCGTCACATATCTTTCTGCAGAAGTAAGAGTCTGCCTTCTGATAAAACTGCTAGGAACTTTATCTATTTGTCCTTGGCTTACTTCGATATAATACCCAAAAGCTTTTGTATAACCCACTTTTAGCGTTTTAATGCCAAACTCTTGGCGGAGGGTTTGCTGATAGTTTGCGATCCATTCTTTGCTTTTTCTTCCGATTTTTCTGAGTTCATCCAGTTCTTTTGAGTATCCTTCCTTAAAAACCTCTCCTTCAGAAAGACGGTGTGCGGGATTTTCTAAAAGGGCTCTATCCAAAAGAGCAACAAGTTCTGGAAGAGGAAGAAGATTTTTCTTATGTTCCTTTAGTAGAGAGGAGTGCCTCTTTTCTAAAGCCTCTTCAAGGCAGGGAATCTTTTGCAGGGAACTTTTTAAACAGACGAGATCCTTAGCAGAAGCATAATGATTTTCTATTTTTGCTAAAATTCTAGGAAGATCACGAATGTTTTTTAGCTCTTTTTGTAGTTTTAGGAGAAGGGAAGGGGTGTTCAATAACTCCTCTATGCTTTGTTGTCTTTTTTCGATTGCTTTTAGGTTAAAAAGGGGTCTTTTTACCCAGGTGGCCAAAAGCCTTCCTCCCATAGGAGTTTTGGTTTTATCGAGAAGACCGAGGAGAGAAAAGTCTTTTTTTTCCCTAGGCAAGATATCTAAATTTTCTAAGCTAGTTCTATCTATGGACATGTAAGAAGAGAGCTCTTCTTTTTCTCCCTTTTTTATTGAAGAAAGAGAGAGCCGCATCTCTTTTTCCAAATAATAAAAAAGAGCCACAGCGGCTAAAAAGGCAGAGGGAAATTTCTGTAGAAAAGAAAGATCCAAAGAAAGTTCTTTCGTAAAAGAGCTATCGAAATAGGTATCTTCTTTTACTGTCAAAAGAAAGGGAAAGCTATAGGAGAGCTCCTCTAGAAAAAAAGAATATTTTTTTTGAAATGAATGAGACACTAAAAGCTCAGCAGGGGAAAGACGAAAAAGTTCATCTAAGAGTTTGTTTTTTTCCTCAAGCTGTAAAAACCGAAACTCTGAAGTGCTTAAATCCAGAAGAATCAATCCAAATACAGAGTCTTTTTCATAAAGAGAGACAAAAAAATTATTTCTTTTCTCTTCTAAAAGAGAGGAAGAAAACAAAGTAGCAGGACTGACTATTCGAGTAATCTTGCGAGTCATAAGACCCTTTCCTTGACAAAGGCTTTGTACCTGATCAGCGATGGCTACCTTAAAGCCTTTTTGTAAAAGTTTATCCAGATAATTTTCATGGGCGTGAACCGGGACTCCACACATAGGGATCCCCTGCCTTTGTGTTAGGGTAAGCTGCAAAGTATTTGCTAAAATTTCAGCATCCTCATAAAAAGCCTCAAAAAAATCTCCCAAACGAAAGAATAAAAGGGCTTCTTTTGCTTGTTTTTTGCAGTTAGACCACTGTTGCATCATAGGGGTCTGTTCGGAAAAAGGTTTCATCATTTCTCCTGGTCTAGATCTTTAGTATTTCGATAGGGTATCTTATAGGGGCAGTTTTCTAAAAGGGTTGGCTTTGATGTTTGAGTTTTTCTCTAAAAAAAGAAAAAAAGAGGTAACGATTGCTACTTCTTGCTGGGAGAAAGACTGGAGATACGTATTGCAAGGGAAGAGTTTACAGGAAAATATAGAAAAGCATCAGTTTGCTTTTTCTGAAAGACTTCTTGTAATTAACAATGTATTAAATCAAGAAGAGGTTTGGAAAAAAGCCGAAGAGTTGGAAAAGAAACAAATCCTTACTAAAATTGTATCTTCTCAAAAAAAAGAAAAAGAGGTTCTTTCTTTTTTCTCCTTAACAAAAGAGGAGTTCCTAGCTAATGATACAAGAGAAGAGTACCAAGTAGACAACGAGTGGATTTTCTATAACTCTTTAGCTCCTCTTACTGCGATTTATTTTTGTAAAACCCCCTACCTTTTATATTTTACCCCAGATGCTTATCTAAAAAAACCCCTTTCCTGGATAGAAAAGGCCCTTTTTCTTTTGGAAAAGGACAAAACCTATAAAGTAGCAAATCCTTTGTGGAATGAAAGGAAAAGGGAAGCAAAGAAGGAGTCTTTGCAAAAAAAAAGAGGATTTTGGGTCTCAAAGGAAGGCTTTTCTGATCAGATGTTTCTAGTAAAGACAGAAGATTTTCAAAAGCCGATCTATTCCGAAGTCGGGGAGTGTACAAAAAAGTTTCCAAGAGGAGAGGTTTTTGAAAAGAGGGTCTATATCCATCTAAAAAACCAAGGATATAAAAGGCTTATCTTTAGTAAGGGCTCTTATTATCACACTTAGTTTCTTTCTTTACTGCTAAGAAATACTCTTCTGGGCCTTGTCCTTCATTGGGGAGCTCTGAAGCACTTTTACCTATACTTTGTAAAAATTGTATTAGAACCTCCTTGGTGACCACTTGTTTATTCTGGATGGAGTTTTCTTGGCTTTGCGGTTTTTTGACCCTTGCTCCCTTTTTAGGTATTAGAAGCTGTGTTGTTGTCGGGTTTTTACGTCTTGGTTGTACGAAATTGAGAGAATAGGATCTCCATTGGTATTTCTTTAGAAAGGCTTTGTAGGTCTTTTGAAACTTTTTAAGCTCATCAGAAGAGAAAGGATAAACCGATGTAAGATCACTTATCAGAGGGGTTATAATAACGCTAAAAAAAGCGAAGGGATTCGTGCAAAGAAGCTCTTCTAACCACTCTTGAGGGATTTTTTCAGCGATTAAGGGGGCCTTTTCAGAAACGACCCTTGGTTGTTCTTCCAAGAGTTGAAAGAAATTCTTTTTTTTGCGTTCTATAGCCTCTGGAGACCCTTCCGGGCTAAAAATAAGATGATCCAAAAGACTGTAGCTATCTATCGTTACTGTATTCTTATCTCTATCTACTCTGGGAGTAGTGGTGATATTTGGATCGTTTTCTTTAGGCCTTTGTAAGTCAGTTAAGCGAGCCAAAAGCTGCACACGTAATAGAGGATCTAACTTATTTAGCCAGTCTTTTGGGATTTTTTGTAATTGAGTTCCTGATAAGTAAGTAATTTCGGCAAGCTCTGGCCATGTTTTCAAAAAGAGCAAAAAAATCGTTTTCCTATCTTCTGGCCTTTTAGATAGTTCTTTTGGATCGATTACTTCCATCCATGCCTGGATAAGATCCTCAGGGGTTACCTTGGCATTTTTAGAAGGGGAGGCAGGGGAAGTATTTGAGTCCTGTGCGTTTAATCCCTCTGGCTTTAATGAGATGATTTCTTTGTTCTTTTTAGAACCTAGGTCCTTAGACTTTTGCCTTACAGAAGAGGGCAAATCTACAGAGCTTTTTTTCTGAGAAAGAAGGTATATATCTACCGCTAAGTTTATTAGCATAACTCCTTTGCTCCAAAAAGGAATAAATAGCAGAACACTTCGTTTTACAATTTGAGAGGTATCTACTTGTTTGATTCTTCCTAAAAATTTTTCTTTTATTTCTCGACCCATAACCCAGGCGCTAATGGCAGGGCTGAGAAAAATAGTGGGGGTAAGAGCAGGAAAAGCAAAAGTTGCTAGATAAGGGATATAATCCAACAAAGCAGGGGGAATAGGCCCAGCGCTTCCCTTCTCAGATTGAAAAAAGTGCTTATAGATAGATTGTATATTCATGAAGGGACGATTTTATAGGAAAATAGAATAAAAGAGTGATTACAAATTTTTTTTGAAAAGAAAAGCTAATTTCTCTTATTTCGTATCTTGAACTTCAGGCCTTTCCATTCTTTAGGGTCTAAAAAAAATTCTACGGATTTTATTTTTTCCCCACTGAAAAAATCCGGAGTGTTCTTGGGTGAACCACCAGGAAATGGCCTTAGTCAGACCAAAATAGTGAAAGATTAACCGAAACGTCTCAAAGGCATATCCCATTACCTGGAAGGAAGAGGCTTTTATGGGTTCATAATCTACTACCACCCTTCGAAAAGCGGAAAAACGACAGTCTTTATTTAGAAAAACACGGCATAAAAAATCAAGACCAGGCCTTTTCTCGAATCTAGGATTAAACTGTCCGACTTTAGAAAAGATTTTTTTCGAAAACCAACAACACTGTAGCCGGGTAGGAACTTTTCCTTTTTGTAAAAACTCTGAGCTCATAGGATAGGAAATAACCGTGGGGGGTCTTTTTTCATCTCGCAAAAGAAAAGAGCCATAAATGAGATCACAGTGAGGTTTTTTTTCTATTTCTCCTTTGACATATTCGAGCCCTCTCTTAGAAAGATAAAAGTCCCCAGGTTGCAGAATATGGATGTACTCTCCTTGTACTTTGTCGATGGCACCATTTAATAAATCTGCCAGATGAGCTTCTCGAGGATAGGAGAGAAAGGTAACCTTGTTTTTCCTTTTTTCCGCTATTTTGTGAATCGTTTCAGAAGGCTCTTTTTCTAGGATAAAAACTTCATAGGAAGAGAAAGTTTGCTGGAAGATACTTTCTAAACTCCAATGAGCCATATAGACAAAATCTGAAAGAATAAGACAGATTGAAAAAAAGGGCCTCTCTTCCATAAAAATCCTGTTTGCCCTAAGATGTCCCAAGCGGTATATCCGTGTCAACGCCGAAGGGGTTTTCGTTTGTCTTATCTCCTTAGTTCTTTAAAACCTATTATTTCTTTGTGTAAAAGGAGAGGATTTATCTTCCCAGGATCAGAAGTTTATGGGGGATTTGCCAACACCTACTCTTACGGTCCTTACGGCTCTTTTTTAAAAAAAAATATTAAAGACCTTTGGTGGGACTTTTTCATTCAGAAAAGAGAAAATATTTTTCCTATAGATGGCCCCATCTTACTTCATCCCAAAACGTGGGTGGCTTCTGAACATCTAACTAACTTTAATGACTCCCTTATCGATTGCAAGGAGTGTAAGTCTCGGTTTCGCGCAGATCATTTAATAGAAAAGCAGTTTTCTCTATCCGTTGAGGGAAAGCCTTTAGAAGAGATTTCCTCTATTGTACAAGAGAAAATTTTCTGCCCTAAATGTGGAAAAAAAGATTGGACGGAGGCTAGATATTTTAACTTAATGTTTCCAACGCAGATGAATAAAACCTCTTCTTCTGGAGAAGATATTTGTTATCTTCGTCCTGAAACAGCACAGGCCCTTTTTTTAGAGTTCAAAAATATCTTAGATTCTATGAGAGTAAAACTTCCCTTCGGGCTTGCCCAGATAGGGAAGGCTTTTCGTAATGAAATTACTCCGGGTAATTTTATTTTTCGTACCATTGAATTTGAGCAGATGGAAATTGAGTATTTCTTTGAAGAAAAGGCCTGGCAATCAGAGTTTTCTTATTGGCTTGAACAAATGTATGCTTGGTGTGATTTGATAGGGCTGAAAAAAGAGCATGTTCATGAAAAAGAACATGAGGTAGAAAACCTTTCTCATTATTCAAAGAAAACCCTTGATATTACCTACGACTTTCCTTTTGGAAACCAGGAACTTTATGGTCTTGCATACCGAGGGGATTTTGATTTGAAGCAGCACATAGAACACGCTAAGGCTGCCTTTTATTACCAAGATTTAGAGAAAAAAGAAAAATTCATTCCCCATGTAATAGAGCCTACCTTTGGACTAGATAGAACCATTTTAGC